>NC_016043.1:0-1638559 GCF_000226625.1 Taylorella asinigenitalis MCE3 | reverse complement strand
TACTTCCGGTCCTAACACTTCAGTTAGTTTAGTAAGACATTTCTGCCAGAAATCCTTCAAAGCCCACCCCTTAAAACAAAGATTTTAACAAAAAAATTTTTCTTTGAATAACTACGTAGTTATCCACATATATGCTTTTTATACTACAACATAAGCAGATTAAAAGACAAATTTTTCAGTAAATTATTGACTTTATTTAATATTTTTTAGAAAATATACGTTTTCTTAAAATTTATATCAATAGCTTCATTTGGATTCTTTATTGGAAATCCATAGCTTATTGAATTTTTGGGGTTTTATTATGAAACGTACTTTCCAACCATCAGTTACTCGTCGTAAGCGTACGCACGGCTTTTTGGTTCGCATGAAAACTCGCGGTGGTCGTGCAGTTATTAATGCTCGTCGTGCAAAAGGTCGCAAAAGACTAGCTGTATAAGTTCTTATAGGCTAATTCAAAATTAGCATGTTATCTAACGAAGAATCAAGTTTTTCTAAAAGAGTTAGATTACTTAACCCCTCTGAATTTGATCAAGTCTTTAAAAAAAGGATGATTAAAAGAGGGGTTTTTCTTACATTGCACTATTCAAAAAATGACTTTGATTATCCCAGATTAGGACTGGTTATAGCCAAAAAATTTTTTAAAAAAGCAGTTCAAAGAAATGCTATTAAAAGGATTTTGCGAGAAGAGTTTAGAGTACGTAAACTGCAATTATCAAGCAATGACTACGTATTTAGAGCTCACAAAGCATTGCCACCTATGACACTTACAGAGCTTAAACGAATTACAAAAACTGATGTTTTAGATTTATTTAATAGGATTGAGCGAAATGATAAATAAATTTTTCGTAAATCTTATAAAAGGACTGGCTAAATTTTACAAGTTAGTTTTAAGTCCTTGGATGGGCAATTCATGTCGATTCACGCCGACTTGTTCTACGTATATGCAAGAAGCCCTTGATAAATATGGAGCAATACAGGGATCTTATCTTGGATTTAAGCGAATTTGTAGATGTAACCCATTATTTAAAGGGGGGATTGACCCCGTACCTCAAAAAGAAAAATTTTAATTTAGTAATTTTGTCAGTTAAACTTAATGAATTTTTAATCTATAAGACACACCATGGAATTTAGACGCACCATTCTTTGGATGATATTAGTTTTTTCACTATTTACTTTATGGTCAAATTGGAAAACTTATAATAATCCTGCCCCTATTAATACTAATTCTGAACAAGTACAGAATCCTGCCACTCCAAATGTTCCTTCTGCTGGAACTACTAGTGTTACACCCAATGCAACTAAAGAAAGTGCTTCTCAAATAAATCCAAACTCAGAAAAGCTTACATTTAAATCTGACGTGCTTGAACTAACATTTGATACATTAGGTGCACAGATTATTGAAGCGAAACTTCTAAAGCATCACGATTCCGAGAATTCTGAACTTCCTACTACCCTCTTAAATTATAAAGATGGTCTATATACAATCCAGAGTGGTGTTCTATCTCAAACAGCAAACAAGACTTTTCCGAATCAAGCCTCTGTATTTAAATTAGTATCAAAAGAAGAATTTAAAAATTCTGAAAGTGCAAAAATTGTATTTGAAGCAGAGTCTGATGGTGTTAAGGTTAAAAGAACTTATACATTAACCAAAGATTCATATGATATTAAAGTTAACGACGAAATAATTAATATTGGTACAGAACCTGTATCAGCTATCCATTATTTGCAAATTACTAGAGATGGAGAAAAACCTAAAGATACTGTCTCTATGAGTAATACTTATTGGGGTTATGCTGTTTATAGTGATGAAGAAAAATTCGAGAAAATCCCCTTTAGTGATATAGATGATAAGTCTGCAAACTATATTTCTAAAACTACCAATGGATGGATTAGTTTTATACAACATTATTTTGTTACTGCATGGGTATTTGAAAGTGGAAAAGAGCATCATATAGAATTTAGAAAAGCTGGTCAAAATCTTTATGCAGCTAGTGCTAGTCAGGTTCTAGGAACTTTAGCTCCACAACAAACTACCACAACATCTTCTCATTTATGGGTTGGCCCTCAGGATCAAAAAGCACTTGTTAAAGTCCATCCAGAGTTAAACACTGTAGTGAATTATGGATGGTTAACATTTATTGCCAAACCAATGTTTGCACTAATGTCATGGATTAATTCTGTAATTGATAACTGGGGTTGGACAATTGTAGTTTTAACAATAATTATTAAGCTCTTGCTCTACCCTCTTTCAGCTACAAGCTATCGTTCTATGGCTAGAATGAAAAATGTAGCACCTCGCATGAAATTACTTAAAGAACAGTACGGAGATGATAAGCAAAAACTTAATGCCGCTATGATGCAGCTATATCGCACAGAGAAAATTAATCCATTAGGTGGTTGCTTACCTATCCTTTTACAGATTCCTATTTTCTTGACCTTATACCGAGTAATTCTATCTAGTGTGGAATTAAGAGGAGCACCATGGATTGGTTGGATTACTGACCTTTCAGTTCAAGATCCATACTATATATTGCCTATTTTGATGATACTTACTATGTTTCTTCAAATGAGGATGAACCCAACACCTCCTGATCCAACTCAAGCTAAGATTATGATGATTATGCCGCTTGTATTTGGAGCTATGATGTTCTTCTTCCCTGCTGGCTTAGTTCTTTATTGGACTGTAAATAGCTTATTATCTATGCTTCAGCAATGGTATAACACTAGAAGATTTACACAAACAACTAATGAGAAAATATTAACTCATAAATAAAAAAAGTCCCTAAATGGGACTTTTTTTATATCATCGCTCTAAGTTCATCAGCAAATTTTTTTAGTTCATCCATATCAACTTGAGTTTTAGAATGAGCTGCTAATTCTTGATCTGAATAAACAGGTATTAAATGAAAGTGAACTTGGAAAACTGTTTGCCCTGCCACTTCATGATTGAATTGTTTTAATATCATTCCATCAGCTTTAGTTAATTTCATAAGAGCTGGTGCAATTTTTTTTGCAGTATTCATGCATGCATGTGCTGCTTCTAATGATAAATCAAAAAAGGTAGCAGATTTCTCCTTGGTAATGACTAAAACATGACCCTTGGATTGAGGCATAATATCCATGATTGCAAGAGTTTGATCATCTTCATATATTTTAAAAGACGGTATTTCATTTCTTATTATTTTAGAAAATACATTTTGCTCGTCAAAATCATGACCAAAATTTTTATTCATATCTCATCCTTTTAATAAGTTTGTTTATAAGCATTGTAGAACAATTGGAAAAATGAAATTCTTTATAAAATGTTCTAAGTTATCAACATCTATAAAATTGTTTTCATCAAAGTACTAACTATTAAATCTATTTTAAATATATGAAAATTAAAACCAAATTCAAGTTATTCACATAATTCAATACACAATATAAATTTATTAATAAATATACATATTAATAATTAAGTTTGTATTTAAATTATTTTGAATCAGTTAAAAAATTAATTAAAAAACACAAGTAATTAATATTTATCATTATTAAAAATTTATCCACAGATATATCCAAAATGTTCCACGTGAAACATTAAATAAAAAATTTTATAATTACTGCTCAGTTTTTTTGATTGTTCCACGTGGAACGCTTTTTATGTATTACCCTGAAGAATTTGATGTAATTGTAGTTGGTGGCGGTCATGCAGGAACAGAAGCAGCTTTAGCTTCTGCACGCACTGGTGCCAAAACTCTTTTACTAACTCATAATATTGAAACTATAGGTCAAATGTCTTGTAATCCCTCTATAGGTGGTATAGGCAAAGGGCACTTGGTAAAAGAGATAGATGCATTAGGCGGTGCTATGGCTCTAGCTGCTGACGAAGCAGGTATTCAATTTAGAATATTGAATTCGTCTAAAGGACCTGCTGTTAGAGCAACTCGTATTCAAGCTGATAGGCTTTTATATAAACAAGCAATTCGTGGACGAATTGAAAATCAAAAAAATCTTTTTGTATTTCAACAAGCAGTTGAAGATTTATTGGTAGAAGGTGATTCAGTAGTTGGTGCAGTTACTCAAATAGGATTTAAATTTAAGTCAAAAGCAGTTGTATTGACCACTGGGACCTTTTTGAATGGTCTAATACATATAGGTTTAACTCATTATAAAGGTGGACGAGCTGGTGATCCTCCTGCAGTTACTCTTGCTGATAGGCTAAAAGAATTAAATTTACCTCAAGGAAGATTAAAAACAGGTACGCCTCCGAGGATTGATGCTAGAACTATTGATTTTTCTAAATTAATAGAACAAAAAGGTGATAGGAATCCAGTACCTGTATTTTCTTTTATGGGTACTGAAGAAATGCATCCAAGACAAATCTCTTGCTGGATTACTCATACAAATAAAAGAACTCATGAAATTATTATGGAAGGTCTTGATAGATCTCCACTATACACTGGGGTAATTGGTGGAGTTGGTCCAAGATACTGTCCTTCGATAGAAGACAAGATTCATAGGTTTTCTCATAGGGATTCGCATCAAATATTTCTTGAACCTGAAGGACTCCTTACCAATGAAATTTACCCAAATGGTATGTCTACAAGCTTGCCATTTGATATTCAATTAAGATTTTTTCAATCAATTAATGGATTAGAAAACGCCTATATATTAAGACCAGGATATGCTATTGAGTATGATTATTTCGATCCTAGGGAAATAAAAGCCAGTTTAGAGACAAAATCTATTAAAGGTCTTTTCTTTGCAGGTCAAATAAATGGGACCACAGGTTATGAGGAAGCAGCTGCACAAGGTTTAATTGCTGGATTAAATGCATCAAGATACGTAAAAGAACTTGAACCCTGGTATCCGAGAAGAGATCAAGCTTATATGGGTGTATTAATTGATGATTTAATTACTAAAGGTGTTTCCGAACCATATAGAATGTTTACTTCTCGGGCAGAATATAGACTTAGTTTGAGGGAAGATAATGCAGATTACCGCCTAACTGAAATTGGTAGAGAGTTAGGGTTAGTTGATGATGCTAGGTGGGAAGCTTTTGAGAGAAAAAGAGAAAATGTTGAGCGAGAAATTCAAAGGCTTAGAGACTTTAGATTAACTTCAAAATCCATATCTCAAGATGAAATGATTTCTAAATTTGGAAAGGTTTTTGAAAAAGATTACACCTTAGAAGACCTATTAAAAAGACCAAATGTCTCCTACAAAGATTTAATGGATTTAAATCTAGAGGGTGATATTAAAACTAATCCAGAAATTTCATTAAATGAAAAAGAAATTGAACAAATTGAGATACAAACGAAATACCAAGGCTATATTTCTAGGCAAAAAGAAGAGGTCGATAGAGCCTTGAATTATGAAAATTTAAAAATTCCGCCGTCTATAAATTATGATGATTTAATCCATTTGTCTTTTGAAGTTAGACAAAAATTAAAAGAACATCAACCTGAGACCATCGGTCAAGCTAGCAGAATTTCAGGCGTTACGCCAGCTGCTATATCTTTATTGCTTATTCATTTAAAAAGAATGGGTTGATAAAAATATCATGCAAGATCAATTGTTAGATATCCTTGAAAAAGGGCTTAAAGACTTAGATTTAGAAATATCAGATGATAAAAAACATAAACTAGTTGAATATCTTAATCTACTTCTTAAATGGAATAAGACTTATAATCTAACATCAATTAAAAATTCTTCAGATGCACTTAATCTACATATTTTAGATTGCCTGGCTATCATTAAACCTATTGCAGATGTGAAGAAGAAATATTTTTCTAATAAAGATGTTATAAGTCTTGTAGATGTTGGATCAGGAGGGGGTTTGCCAGCAGTTGTACTTGCTATTGTTTTAGATTTTCTAAATGTATATAGTGTAGATTCTGTAGAGAAAAAGACGACTTTTGTTAAGACAGTTGCCTCATCTTTGAAATTAACTAATTTGACTTCAATTCATACACGAATTGAAAATCTCAAAACTGATTTTGATATTGATATTTTTATAAGTAGAGCTTTTGCTTCTCTTAGCGATTTTATAAGTTTAGTTGATCCATTAAGTACAGATAAATCGATTGTATCAGCTATGAAGGGAAAATATCCTTCAGATGAATTAGAAGAGCTTAATGCAGTAAAACTTAATTGGAACTTGATAAATAGTATAAATATAAGTGTACCTGGTCTTGAAGCTGACAGGTGTTTGCTAATTTTTAATAAAGGGTAAATTTGTGGCTAAAGTCTTTTGCATTGCCAACCAGAAGGGCGGAGTAGGTAAAACAACAACTGCAATTAATTTAGCAGCAAGTCTAGCTGCATTAAAAAAAAGAGTGTTATTGGTGGATTTAGATCCTCAGGGAAACGCTACCATGGGAAGTGGTATTGATAAGTTATCCTTAAGCAACTCTGTTTATGAAGTTCTTATCGGTAAATGTGCTATTCAGGATGCAATAATAAAATCAGAGTCTGGTGGTTATGATGTTTTACCTGGAAATAGAGAATTAGCTGGTGCGGATATGGATTTAGTGGATGTGCGAGGAAGAGAAAAACAGCTTTCTGAAGCACTGTCATCTATATCTGATAAATATGATTTTGTCTTGATTGATTGTCCTCCTACTTTATCTCTATTAACTTTAAACGGGCTTAATTCAGCTGATGGCGTTTTAATTCCTATGCAATGCGAATACTTTGCACTAGAGGGATTAAGCGATTTATCCCATACGATTAAATTGGTTAATAGAAATATGAATCGAAACTTAAAGAGCATTTCTCTATTAAGAGTTATGTATGATAATCGAATCACTTTACAGCAGCAGGTTTCTGAGCAACTTATAGAACATTTTAAAGACAATGTATTTAAAACAATCATTCCTAGAAATGTACGTCTAGCTGAAGCACCTAGTTATGGAATTCCTGGAGTATTATTCGATAAAAATTCTAGGGGTGCTGTTGCGTATAAAGATTTTGCAAAAGAATTTTTGAAGAAATTCGGAGGTTAGTAGATGGCTACTCGTTCTAATAAAAAAACAATTTCTAAAAAACCTACAAAGACCTCATCTGTTGGATCTAAGAATAAGAGGGGGTTAGGGGGACTCGGCTTGTCAAATTTATTACGAGAAGACATTGATGTTCTAGAAGTAATAAAAACACCTGACCCAGCTAGTGTTGTCGAATTACCCTTATCAAAACTTCAACCTGGTAAATACCAACCTCGCAAGCATATGGACTCCGAGAATCTTGATGATTTGACAAATTCAATTAAAAATCAAGGGGTTATGATTCCCATACTAGTTAGACCTATATCAAATGATAAATATGAAATCATAGCTGGTGAACGTAGATTCCGAGCTGCTACAAAAGCTGGATTAAGCGAAATTCCCGCTTTAATCAAGGAAGCTAATGATGAACAAGCCTCTATCATGGCTCTTGTAGAGAATATGCAAAGAGAGGACTTAAAACCTCTAGAGGAAGCTAGAGGAATACGACAACTAATAGATGAATTCAAATTCACCCACGAACAAGCCGCAAAAGCTGTAGGCAGATCAAGATCTTTTACTACTAATTTATTAAGACTATTTAACTTAGCACCAATTGTTCAAGAATTATTGGACGATGGAAAATTGGATATGGGACATGCTAGAGCTCTTCTAGCTTTAGATAGTGCTCAACAAATTATCCTGGCTAATCAGGTTGTAGCTAAAGGATTATCTGTAAGAGAGACTGAAAGACTTGTTTCTAAGCAATCGGAAGATATTAAGACAAGCAAACCGAAAAACAAGAAAAAATCAAATGATATTCTTAGACTTGAAAGCCAATTATCTGACCACTTCAATACTACTGTAAATCTTAAGATGAGTTCTAAAGAAAAGGGTCAACTAATTATGAACTTTCACAGTTGGGACCAACTTAACGAAATCCTCGATAAACAAGGTGTACTGGAACTATTGGATTAGTACCACAGAATTATTGACAGCTTTTTACCCTTATAATATACTTAAAAATTACACTAAATTGTGTAGGTAGAGTGCCCGAGTGGCTAAAGGGGGCAGACTGTAAATCTGTTGGCTAGCGCCTACGTTGGTTCGAATCCAACCTCTACCACCATCAAATGCGGGTGTAGCACAATGGTAGTGCAACAGCCTTCCAAGCTGATGACGTGGGTTCGATTCCCATCACCCGCTCCAATACTAGGTCCCAGCACCATTCAGAATCGCTCTTGTGGCTCAGTGGTAGAGCACTCCCTTGGTAAGGGAGAGGTCGCGGGTCCGATTCCCGCCAGGAGCACCATGAATTCGCCTGAAAGCTAGTGTTTAAGCAGCTCTTATCAAATTCCCAAAATCCTTAGAACTAGCTGTAGTACCTAAATTGTGCAATATACTAGATTAACGAAGTCGACCCAGTTTCTTGCAAGATTCCTTATTGCCTAGATTACAGCCTTTATCGTAGAATTTTGAAGCTACTTTAGGAATTTTCGATACTATTTTGCCTGTGCTATATATATTTCCAGCACGCAAGCAACTTTCAGCTATATCAAATCTACATGCTTTTTCGTAAGAAACAACAGCTTTCAAAATGCCTGAGCGATCGCTAGATCGTGATTCCTGCATTAAACCGAGTCTGTGGCATGCTTTCTCATCGACCATATCGCATGCGGTTGAATAGTAAGCGTAGGCTTTATTTCTGTTTCTTGATACGATTTTACCCTTTTCGTGCAATTCTCCGAGTTGAGTGCAAGCACGTCTTTCGCGTTTGTCGCAGGCTTTGGTAAGTAGTTTTATAGCCGTTTTATTTCCTCTTAAACCTTCTTCTCGGTTAAGATAGGCTTTACCTAAGTTAAAACAAGCTTCAGCAACATTTATATTGCAAGCTTTTCTCCAAAGATCTATAGCTCTAGATTTATTTTGTGGAGTGGCAGCTCCAACATAGTAATAATTTGCTAGAGCATTGCAATAGTAGGTTTCGCCTGAATAGCATTTATTTTCAAGATTGATAATATCGTTCTCGGTGGGACCTGAGCTTTGATATACAGTTCCTCTAGGATTACTTGGTGTCACAGTTTCACAGCCAGCAACTATTAAGACTGCAAACGCAAGGGCTATCTTAGGTAATTTCATTGGACTCGTGGTTTATTAAATGTTCATTAACTATAGGTCTTTATTGTTAATTGCATGTTACATGTAAAGATTGTTTGGCTTTTACATTTACCCTTTTAGGTGGCAATGTCCCCGAAATCCAACAATTTCCAATTTAAATTTTAAAAGTACTTGATATTTTTAAAATTTTGCTTTACACGGCATATTGATTTATGTTAAAAATAGGGTTTTCCCTTTTATATTATAACAATATTATCCTCTAATCCTTAGGAGTAGGAAGCATGGCTAAAGAGAAGTTTGAACGTACCAAACCACACGTAAACGTAGGTACAATCGGTCACGTAGACCACGGAAAAACAACATTGACAGCAGCTATTACGACTGTATTGTCTAAGATGTACGGTGGTGAAGCGAAAGACTATTCAGCGATTGATGCTGCTCCAGAGGAGAGAGCACGTGGTATTACTATTAATACAGCACACGTAGAGTATGAGACAGCAACACGTCACTATGCACACGTAGACTGCCCAGGGCACGCTGACTATGTAAAAAATATGATTACAGGTGCTGCACAGATGGACGGAGCGATATTGGTATGCTCAGCAGCAGACGGTCCTATGCCACAAACACGTGAGCACATTCTTTTATCACGTCAGGTAGGCGTACCTTATATTATCGTGTTCTTAAATAAAGCGGACATGGTAGATGATGAGGAGCTATTAGAGTTAGTAGAGATGGAAGTTCGTGAGCTTTTATCTAAATATGATTTCCCAGGTGATGACACACCGATAATTAAAGGATCAGCTAAGTTAGCTCTAGAAGGAGACGAAGGTCCACTAGGAAAAGAAGCGATTTTAAAATTAGCAGAAGCTTTGGATACATATATTCCAACACCAGAGCGTGCGGTAGATGGAACATTCTTGATGCCAGTAGAGGACGTGTTCTCAATTTCAGGTCGTGGTACAGTGGTTACAGGCCGTATTGAGCGTGGTGTGATTAAAGTAGGCGAAGAGATTGAGATTGTAGGTATTCGTGAGACAGCTAAGACTACATGTACAGGTGTAGAGATGTTCCGCAAACTACTTGATGAAGGTCAAGCAGGGGATAACGTGGGCTTACTACTTCGTGGTACAAAACGTGAAGACGTAGAGCGTGGTCAAGTGTTAGCAAAACCAGGCACAATCAAGCCACACACTAACTTCTCAGCAGAGGTGTATATTCTATCTAAAGAAGAGGGTGGCCGTCATACACCATTCTTCCAAGGATATCGTCCGCAGTTTTACTTCCGTACAACGGATGTGACAGGGGCGATAACATTGCCAGCGGATAAAGAGATGGTACTACCAGGCGATAATGTATCGATGGACGTTGAGCTAATCAGCCCGATTGCGATGGAAGAAGGTCTTCGCTTTGCTATCCGTGAAGGTGGTCGTACAGTTGGTGCTGGCGTTGTAGCTAAAATCACTAAGTAAGCATTAGATTTATACTGATTGCTTAGCAGTGGCATGTGTTTTCACATAGCCACTGTTAGTTTTTATAAAAATAGGGGTATAGCTCAATTGGCAGAGCGTCGGTCTCCAAAACCGAAGGTTGTAGGTTCGATTCCTACTGCCCCTGCCACTCACTAAGTAGACAAAGTTCATTATATGTCAACTAATAACAACCAAATAGAAACTGTTGCACAACCAGGAGATAAAGCTAAACTTGCCATCGCTGTCTTATGCTTAATAGCTGGCATTTTCGCTTATTCATACTTCACAGAATATCCTCTTATTGCAAGGATAGGTATGTTTGTGGGCGGTGCAATTATTGCATTAGTTCTATTTCTTAGTAGTTTTAAAGGTAAAAGCACAATTGCTTTTGCTAGAGAATCATATAACGAATTAAAAAGAGTTACTTGGCCATCTAGAAAAGAGACATTTCAGATGACTGGGGTTGTATTTGCTTTCTCAGCTGTGATGGCTATTTTGCTTTGGATTATAGATAAGCTTTTAGTGTGGATTATTTATGGTCTCACTTTAGGGTGGAATTAATCATGAGTTTACGTTGGTATGTAGTGCATGTATTTTCAGGTATGGAGAAGAAAGTTCATGCGGCTCTTCAAGAGAGAATTGAACAAGCTGGAATGCAAGAGTATTTTGGCCGCATATTGGTTCCTACTGAAGAAATTGTTGAAACTCGTGGTTCAAAAAGAAGTGTTAGTCAAAGAAAGATTTTTCCTGGCTACATTCTGGTTGAAATGGAATTTAATAACGACACATGGCATCTTGTAAAAAGTACCAATCGTGTCACAGGGTTTTTAGGTGGTGGATCAAATTCTAAACCATCTCCAATCCCTCAAAAAGAAGTTGATTCACTTCTTTCTAATTTAGAGGAAGGTGGCGGAAAACCACGTCCTAAAGTGCTTTTTGAAGTTGGTGAAACGCTCCGCATTAAAGACGGACCATTTGCCGATTTCAATGGTGTAGTTGATCAGGTGAACTACGAGAAGAATCGTGTCACAGTAATTGTGATGATTTTCGGTCGTAGTACCCCTGTTGAACTTGATTTCAGTCAAGTCGAAAAAGAAGGTATTTAGTCTTTTAGACTTGTTTTATGTAACCCCGGGGAGCTCTTAGAGCGATTTACCCGCAAGGAGATATTTTATGGCTAAGAAAATCGTAGGCTATATCAAGCTGCAAGTGCCAGCTGGTAAAGCAAATCCATCACCACCGATTGGCCCTGCATTAGGTCAACGTGGTCTTAATATTATGGAATTCTGCAAAGCTTTTAATGCTAAAACTCAAGGCATGGAGCCAGGACTTCCAATTCCAGTAGTGATTACTGCATATGCAGATAAATCATTTACGTTTATTATGAAAACTCCGCCAGCTACTATTCTTATTAAGAAAGCTGCTGGTGTTCAAAAGGGGTCATCTCGCCCTCACTTAGATAAAGTGGGTAAATTAACTCGTGCTCAAGCTGAAGAAATCGCCAAAACAAAAGAACCTGATTTAACAGCTGCTGATCTTGATGCTGCAGTTAGAACTATTGCAGGAAGTGCACGTAGTATGGGTATCACTGTTGAGGGAGAACAATAATGGCTAAAGTAGGAAAACGTACTGCAGCGATTGCTTCAAAAATCGATCGCAATAAACTTTATCCTGTTTCTGAAGCTTTAGCTTTAATTAAAGAAACAGCAACTGCAAAATTTGATGAGTCTATTGACGTTGCAGTTCAACTTGGTATAGACCCTAAGAAATCTGATCAGTTAGTTCGTGGTTCTGTAGTTATGCCTGCTGGGACAGGAAAAACTGTACGCGTAGCTGTGTTTGCTCAAGGCGAAAAAGCTGAACAAGCTAAAGCAGCTGGTGCGGATATCGTAGGACTAGATGATTTAGCGGCAGACATTAAAGCCGGAAATATTAATTTTGACGTAGTCATTGCCTCACCTGACACTATGCGTGTTGTAGGTACATTAGGTCAAATTTTAGGTCCACGTGGGCTTATGCCTAACCCTAAAGTTGGTACTGTAACTCCTGATGTTGCTACAGCAGTTAAGAATGCTAAAGCAGGTCAAGTGCAATATCGTACCGACAAAGCAGGTATTATCCATGCGACTATCGGTCGTGCATCATTTGATGTTGAGAAATTACAAGAAAACTTATTTGCATTAGTTGACGCACTTAATAAAGCTCGTCCTGCTGCTGCAAAAGGTATTTATTTACGTAAATTAGCTGTGTCATCAACTATGGGTGGCGGAGCTAAGGTTGAGGTTGGTTCTTTATCAGCTTCAAACAATTAAAGAACTTTGGGCTGCACTCAGTAAGTGCTCTGAGTGTTGCCGTCAAAGACCGCAGGAGATTTAGACTGCTTGCAGTTCAAAATCTTAAAACTAGTAATCTAGATCCCGCGTAGATGGCGTTCGTCCCATGGAAGAATTCATTTATGAGCTCTACCAGGAAGTACGCCGCATTATAGGTAGCATGAAGGGGAAACCCCGAGTGTTTTTTAGATGGAGTGTTCAAACCGTGAGTTTAAATCGGAATGAAAAACAAGTAGTAATCGATGAAATTTCTGCTCAATTGTCAGAAGCACAATCGATTGTTGTTGCCGAATATCGTGGTATTGACGTTGCCTCTGTCACTGTATTGCGCAAAAAAGCACGCGAATCAGGCGTTTATTTACGTGTCCTGAAAAATACTTTAGTTACACGTGCAATTAAGGATACTAATTTCCAACAATTAGAAGACAAGTTAGTTGGTCCTCTAATTTATGCAATTAGTAAAGATCCTGTTGCCGCAGCTAAGGTACTTTCAAGCTTTGCTAAAGAGAACGACAAAATTGTTCTTAAAGCAGGTGCATTACCAGGTTCAGTTCTTGATAGTAATGGCATTAAGCAACTTGCTACTATGCCGTCACGAGAAGAGTTGTTATCTAAGCTTATGGGTACTATGCAAGCTCCTATCGCGAAATTTGTGCGTACGCTTAATGAAGTTCCTACTAAGTTCGTTCGCGGACTTGCTGCTGTTCGAGATCAAAAAGAAGCAGCTTAGTTGGAAGTGATAGGCAATTATTACCTGGGTATTTATTTTTAATTTTTATTTTGGAGTTCTTATATTATGGCTACTAAAGCTGAAATCCTAGATGCAATCGCAGCGATGTCTGTGCTTGAATTATCTGAATTAATCAAAGAAATGGAAGAAAAATTTGGCGTATCTGCTGCTGCGGCTGCAGTTGCTGTTGCTGCACCTGCTGCAGGTGGCGGTGATGCAGGCGGTGCTGGTGCTGCTGAACAAACTGAGTTCACAGTAGTACTTGCTGAAGTTGGTTCTTCTAAAGTTAATGTTATTAAAGCAGTTCGTGAAATCACTGGTCTTGGCCTTAAAGAAGCTAAAGATCTTGTTGATGGTGCACCAAAACCTCTTAAAGAAGGTCTTGCTAAAGCTGACGCTGAAGCTGCTAAGAAAAAACTTGAAGAAGCTGGCGCTAAAGTCGAACTTAAATAATCCAATTTATGGGTACCCGAAGGGACTTTGTGCCTCTTCGGGTTTTTGTGCCTTTTGAAAAACGCATTTTTAGCTGTGATTCCGCAGCAAGCTTAGTTCTTAAGTGTCTTTTTTAAAAGCCGTATATTTATTTGGCTGTGCCTTATGGGGGTCTACCCATATCTATTAATTTTTGAACCTTCGGGGTCGGAGAGAGCATGTCTTACTCGTTTACTGAAAAGAAACGTATCCGCAAAAGTTTTGCTAAGCGCCAAGTCGTTCAGGACGTACCATACCTTTTAGAAACACAAATTCAATCTTATCGTAGTTTTTTGCAGAAAGATTTAACGCCATCAAAAAGGGCGGAAATTGGCCTGCAAGCGGCATTTAAGTCGATTTTTCCAATTGAAAGTAATAATGGATCGGCTAGGTTAGAATTTGTAAGTTATGTTCTTAAAGAGCCGCCGTTTGACGTTAAAGAATGCCAATTACGCGGACTTACATATTACTCTGGACTTTATGCAAAAGTTCGTCTTGAAATATTAGATAGAGAAGCTAGCAAGCCTACTGTTAAAGAGGTAAAAGAAGAAGAAGTTTATATGGGCGATTTGCCTTTGATGACAGATAACGGTTCATTTATCATTAATGGTACTGAGCGCGTTATCGTATCTCAATTGCATAGATCGCCTGGTGTGTTTTTCGAGCATGATAAAGGTAAAAACCACAGCTCTAACAAATTGCTATTTTCTGCTCGTGTTATTCCTTATCGTGGCTCATGGCTTGATTTTGAGTTTGACCATAAAGATTATCTATATTTTCGTATAGACCGTCGTCGCAAGATGCCTGTTACTATATTGCTTAAAGCGATTGGCATGACAAGCGATGATATTTTGAGCACATTCTTTGAGTTCTCAAAATATGAACTTAAAGATGATGGTGCGGTTCTAAATTTCTTGCCTGAACGCCTAAAAGGTGAAGTAGCACGCTTTGATATTGTCGATAAAAAAGGTAATGTTATCGTTCCTAAAGACAAACGTATCAATTCAAAACATTTGCGTGATATTGCAGCTGCTAAATTAACTAAATTACCTGTACCAGATGACTATTTGGTAGGACAAATCATTGCCAAAACAATTATTGATGAAGAAACAGGTGAAATTCTTGTTCAGTCTAATACAGAAATAACTGAATCAGTTCTTGCTCAGTTACGCAAAGCTTCAATTAAAGAGTTCGAAACTCTATTTACCAATGAGCTAGATCATGGAGCTTATATTTCTTCTACATTGGCTATTGATGAGACACTAGATCAAACTGCGGCTCGTAAAGCTATTTATAAAATGATGCGTCCAGGCGAATTGCCTGCAGACGATGCTGTAGAGTCTTTATTTAACCGTATGTTCTATAACGCAGATACTTACGATTTATCTGCTGTTGGACGTATGAAAGTTAATAGAAGATTAGGTCGTGACACTGTTAAAGGCCCTACTACTTTAACTAACGAAGATATTTTAGATACCATCAAAACTCTTGTTGATTTACGTAATGGTCGCGGAGAAATTGATGATATTGACCATTTAGGAAATCGTCGTGTTCGTTGTGTAGGTGAGTTGGCTGAAAACCAATTTCGTTCTGGCTTAGTCCGTGTAGAAAGAGCTGTTAAAGAGCATCTTGGACATGCAGAGTCTGAGAATTTATTGCCAAATGATTTGATTAATTCAAAACCGATTTCTTCTGCAATCAAAGAGTTCTTTAGCTCTAACCAATTATCACAATTTATGGATCAAACAAATCCATTGTCAGAAATTACGCACAAACGTCGTGTATCTGCTTTGGGTCAAGGTGGTCTAACACGTGAGCGTGCTGGGTTTGAGGTTCGTGACGTGCATCCAACTCACTATGGACGTGTATGCCCAATCGAAACTCCAGAGGGTCCAAACATTGGTTTGATTAACTCTATGGCTCTATATGCTCGCCAAAATGAATATGGTTTCTTAGAAACTCCATATCGTAAAGTAGAAAATGGTCGTGTAGTAGATCAGATTGATTATTTATCGGCTATTGAAGAGAGCAAATATGTTATTGCTCAGGCGAATGCAAATCTTGATGCTAAAGGTAAATTCATAGACGATTTGATTGCGTGTCGTCAAGCTGGTGAGACTATGCTTATGTCACCAGATAAGGTTGAATATATTGACGTTGCACCTTCACAAATCGTCTCAGTTGCGGCTTCATTGATTCCGTTCCTTGAACATGATGACGCAAACCGTGCACTTATGGGCGCAAACATGCAACGTCAAGCTGTTCCTTGCTTAAGACCTCAAAAACCATTGGTAGGTACAGGTATTGAGCGAACAGTAGCGGTTGACTCAGGTACTACTGTTCAAGCTACTCGTGGTGGTCAAGTTGACTTTGTAGATTCAGAGCGTATCGTAATTCGCGTTAACGATGATGAAAGCAAATCAGGTAGTGTGGGTGTAGATATTTATAATTTAACTAAATACACTCGTTCAAACCAAAATACAAATATCAATCAACGTCCTATCGTTAAGAAAGGTGATATTGTTGAACGCGGTGATGTTATTGCAGATGGTGCGTCAACTGACCTGGGAGAGCTTGCACTTGGTCAAAACATGCTTATCGCATTTATGCCATGGAATGGTTATAACTTTGAGGACTCGATTCTTATTTCCGAAAAAGTTATCGCAAACGACAGATACACATCAGTTCATATTGAGGAACTTTCAGTTGTTGCTCGTGAAACTCAATTAGGTGATGAAGAGATTACTCGAGATATTCCTAACTTAGCTGCTGAACAAATCAATAGATTGGATGAATCTGGTATTGTACATATCGGTGCTGAAGTTCGTGCACGCGATGTATTAGTAGGAAAAGTAACACCTAAGGGTGAGACTCAACAAAGCCCTGAAACTAAGTTGCTTCGTGAAATATTCCAAGATAAAGCTTTAGACGTTAAAGATACTTCTTTACGCGTGCCATCGGGTATGGTTGGTACTGTTATCGATGTTCAAGTTCTTACAGGTAAACGTGTAGAAAGAGATAAACGTGCACAATCAATTATTGAAGAAGAATTACGTCGTTATCGTCAAGATCTAGATTCTCAACTTCGAATTGTTGAGAAAGATATGTTCAACCGTTTACGTAAAGTGCTTATAGGTACTAAAGCAAATGGTGGTCCAAATTCATTAGCAAAAGGTGCGAAAGTTACGGAAGATTATTTAGAAAATCTTCCAACATGGGACTGGTTTGATATTCGTCCTGTAGATGAAGACGTAGCTGTTATTCTCGAGCAAGCAAAAGATTCAATCGAGAAAAAACGTCAAGAATTTGATGTACGTTTTGAAGAAAAACAGAAAAAACTTACTCAAGGTGATGAATTACCACCAGGCGTTCGCAAGATGGTTAAAGTTTTCCTTGCTGTTAAACGTCGTTTACAGCCTGGAGATAAAATGGCAGGCCGCCACGGTAATAAAGGGGTGGTATCGAGAATATTGCCAGTAGAGGATATGCCTCATATGGCAGATGGAACACCAGCAGATATCGTTCTAAACCCTTTAGGCGTGCCTTCGCGTATGAACGTGGGTCAGGTACTTGAAGTTCATCTAGGATGGGCAGCAAAAGGTATTGGACAACGTATTGCTGACATGCTGGCTGAAGAGCGTAAAAATCAAGCTTCTGAGATTCGTAAATATTTAGAAAAAGTGTATAACAGCACTGGTAAATCGGAATCTCTCAAAGAATTGACTGATGAGCAAATCATCGAAATGGCACATAATCTTAAAGATGGTATACCGTTTGCAACTCCTGTGTTTGACGGTGCTACTGAAGAAGAGATTAATGGCATGCTAGAGCTTGCTTATCCAGATGATATTAAAGAGAAATTGAAGCTTACAGATTCTCGTACTCAAGCTTATTTGATAGATGGACGCACTGGTGAACCTTTTGAAAGACCAGTAACCATCGGTTATATGCACTACTTGAAACTACACCATTTGGTAGACGATAAGATGCATGCTCGTTCTACAGGTTCGTACTCACTTGTTACTCAACAGCCATTGGGCGGTAAAGCTCAGTTTGGTGGTCAGCGCTTCGGTGAGATGGAGGTGTGGGCACTTGAGGCTTATGGTGCAGCATTTACACTTCAAGAAATGCTCACAGAAAAATCAGATGATATGGAAGGTCGTAACAACGTTAATCGCAACATTATCCAAGGCGATCACGTTATCGATGCAGGTATGCCAGAATCATTCAATGTAATTGTTAAAGAGATCAGGTCACTTGGTCTTGATATGGAGTTGGAGGGTAAACAGTAATGAAAGGTATTCTTAACCTTTACGGACAAGTATCCAACAGCAAAGATCAGTTCGATTCAATTCGAATTGGTATTGCCTCACCAGATAAAATCCGTTCTTGGTCTTACGGTGAAGTTCGTAAGTCAGAAACAATTAACTATCGCACATCTAAACCTGAGCGCGATGGCTTATTCTGCGGAAAAATCTTTGGTCCTATCAAAGATTACGAATGTTCATGTGGTAAGTACAAACGTAAAAAACATCGTGGCGTAATCTGCGAAAAATGCGGTGTTGAAGTAACTGAGTCTAAGGTTCGTCGTGAACGCATGGGTCATATCGAACTTGCAAGTCCAGTTGCACATATTTGGTTCTTAAAAAGCTTGCCTTCTCGTCTAGGTATGGTGCTTGATATGACATTGCGTGATATTGAACGCGTGTTGTATTTTGAAGCATGGTGCGTTACAGACCCTGGTATGACCCCATTAAAACGTGGGCAAATCATGACTTCCGAAGAGTATGATCGCCGCACAGAAGAATATGGTGATGAATTTGAAGCTTCTATGGGTGCAGAGGCTATTCGTGAGCTTCTCCAAACCATCGATATAGATAAAGAAGTAGAGACATTACGCGAAGCATTAGAAGTAACTAAGTCTGATGCAAAAGTTAAGAAAATCTCTAAGCGTCTAAAAGTAATTGAAGGTTTCCAAAAATCAGGAATTAAACCTGAGTGGATGATATTGGAAGTATTGCCAGTATTGCCACCTAACTTAAGACCATTGGTACCACTTGATGGCGGAAGATTTGCAGTATCAGATCTTAATAAGCTTTATATAAACGTTATTAACCGTAATAATCGACTTAAACGTTTATTCGAGCTTAAAACTGCTCCAGAAATTATCATACGTAACGAAAAACGTATGCTTCAAGAGGCAGTTGATTCCTTGCTAGATAATGGTCGTCGCGGTAAAGCGATGACTGGTGCAAACAAACGTCAACTTAAGTCATTGGCAGATAATATCAAGGGTAAAAACGGTCGTTTCCGTCAAAACCTTCTTGGTAAACGTGTTGACTACTCAGGCCGTTCGGTAATTACTGTTGGTCCTCAACTTAAACTTCATCAATGCGGTCTGCCGAAATTGATGGCTCTTGAGTTGTTTAAACCTTTTATTCACAACCGTTTATATAAGCTTGGTATTGCGAAAAACTTCAATGAAGCTAAACGTATGGTTGAGAGTCAAGATCCACAGGTATGGGATATCTTGGCTGAAGTTATTCGTGAACACCCTGTAATGTTAAACCGTGCACCAACTCTACATAGACTTGGTATTCAAGCGTTTGAGCCGCAATTAATTGAGGGCAAAGCTATTCAACTTCATCCGTTGGTTTGTGCGGCATTTAACGCCGACTTCGACGGTGACCAAATGGCTGTTCACGTACCGCTTTCACTTGAAGCTCAAATGGAAGTTCGCACTCTATTGCTTGCCTCTAATAATGTGTTGTTCCCAGCAAGTGGTGAACCTTCAATCGTACCTTCTCAAGATACGGTCTTGGGATTATATTATGCTACTCGTGAACGTATTAACGGTAAGGGCGAGGGCATGTTCTTCTCTGATATTCAAGAGATGTTACGTGCATATAATAATGGAGATGTTGGACTTCAATCTCGCATAACTGTACGACTAAATGAATACTCAAAAGACGAGAATGGAAATTACGTACCGCAACTTAAACGTTTCCAAACTACAGTGGGTCGTGCGTTGTTGTCGGAAATATTGCCAAAAGGCTTGCCATTTAGTGTTCTTAATAAAGCACTTAAGAAAAAAGAGATTTCTCGTTTAATTAATCAGTCGTTCCGTCGTTGCGGTCTTCGTGATACTGTTATTTTTGCGGACAAACTGCTGCAATCTGGTTTCAGTCTTGCAACTAAAGCAGGTATTTCGATTGCTATGGTCGATATGGTCATACCAAAAGAGAAAGAAGAAATTCTTGCAAAAGCTGCAGCCGAAGTTAAAGAGATCGACAATCAATACTCTTCAGGTCTTGTAACGGCTCAAGAGCGTTATAACAATGTGGTCGACATTTGGGGTAAAGCAGGCGATAAAGTTGGTAAGAAAATGATGGAGACATTGTCAACTGAACCTGTTATCGATAGATTCGGTGATGAACTTACTCAAGAGTCATTTAACTCTATTTATATGATGGCGGACTCGGGTGCTCGTGGTTCTGTGGCTCAAATTCGTCAGCTTGCTGGTATGCGTGGTCTGATGGCTAAACCAGATGGTTCCATTATTGAGACACCAATTACCGCTAACTTCCGCGAAGGTCTAAACGTATTACAGTACTTCATCTCAACTCACGGTGCTCGTAAAGGTCTTGCCGATACTGCTCTTAAAACAGCGAACTCAGGTTACTTAACTCGCCGTTTAGTGGACGTTACTCAAGATTTAGTAATCACTGAACAAGATTGCGGTACAAGCAATGGTTATGTGATGAAAGCACTTGTTGAAGGTGGTGATGTTATTGAGCCTCTTCGCGATCGTGTATTAGGACGTGTTGCTGCGTTGGATATTCTTGACCCTGAAACGCAACAAGTTGCCATCCCTGCAGGCACATTGCTAGATGAAGATAAAGTAGAACTTATCGATAAACTTGGTATTGACGAAGTTAAGATTCGCACTCCGCTTACTTGCGAAACACGTCATGGTCTTTGTGCACATTGCTATGGACGCGACTTAGGTCGTGGCTATTTAGTAAATCGCGGTGAAGCTGTCGGAGTTATTGCAGCCCAATCAATCGGTGAGCCTGGTACTCAGCTTACCATGCGTACCTTCCACATTGGTGGTGCCGCATCTCGTGCCTCACTAGCTTCCGCTGTTGAAACTAAATCAGCTGGTCGCATCGGCTTTGCTGGCTCTATGCGTTATGTAACGAATGCGAAGAAAGAGCGAGTTGCGATTTCACGTTCAGGAGAGATTGTTGTTTATGATGATCAAAATCGCGAAAGAGAGCGCCACAAAGTTCCTTACGGTGCTACGGTTTTAGTTGGTGACGGCGATCAAGTAAATGCTGGTGCACAGCTTGCATCATGGGATCCGTTAACACGTCCTATCGTGTCTGAGTATAAAGGTCGCGTGAAATTCGAGAATATCGAAGAAGGCGTAACCGTTGCCAAACAAGTGGATGAGATTACGGGGCTATCAACTCTAGTTGTGATTACTCCAAAAACTCGCACAGGTAAAAGCGTTCTTCGTCCGCAGATTAAGCTTCTAAATGATATCGGCGAAGAGGTAAAAATCGTTGGTTCTGAACATCCAGTAAATATTACATTCCCAGTGGGTGCCTTGATTACTGTGCGTGATGGCCAAGATGTAGACGTGGGTGAGATTTTAGCTCGTATCCCTCAAGAATCTCAGAAAACACGCGATATTACAGGTGGTCTACCTCGCGTTGTTGAACTTTTCGAGGCTCGTTCTCCGAAAAATGCTGGTGTGCTTGCTGATGTCACTGGCAATGTTTCCTTCGGCAAGGAAACTAAGGGTAAGCAACGTCTAATCATTACTAAAGTAGATGGTGAAGAGCACGAAATCCTGATTCCTAAGGAGAAACAAGTTCTTGTTCACGATGGTCAAGTTGTAAACCAAGGTGAACTTATCGTTGACGGTCCTCCTGACCCTCACGATATCTTGAGACTTAAAGGTATCGAAGCACTTGCTCAATATATTGTGAACGAAGTGCAAGATGTCTACCGTCTACAAGGTGTGAAAATCAATGATAAGCATATCGAAGTGATTGTTCGTCAAATGCTTCGTCGCGTAAATATTGTTGATGCAGGCGATACTGATTTCATCCCTGGAGAGCAAGTTGAGCGTGCGGTGCTTTTAAATGAAAATGATCGCATGCGTGAAGAAGGTAAACGTGAAGCCACTTACGAAAATGTCCTTTTAGGTATTACTAAGGCTTCCTTGTCTACTGACTCATTTATCTCTGCGGCATCGTTCCAAGAGACAACTCGCGTTCTAACAGAAGCTGCGATTATCGGTAAACGCGATAAACTTAACGGACTTAAAGAGAACGTTATCGTTGGTCGTTTAATTCCAGCAGGTACTGGACTTGCATATCACCTAGCTAGAAAAGCAGCATCAAATGCACCAAGCTCCATGGGTTCGTCGGATATGTCGTCAAGCTCATCGAGTGTTGTTGAAAATCCATTCGAAGAGGTGGCTGGAGCTGCAAGTCAAGCGAAGGATAATGCAGCTGATGATTTAGGTGGTGCGATGTCGTCTTTCTTTACATTGCCAACTACAAGCAATAATAACGATACTCCTGATCCACAAAATCAGTAGTTTGAAGCAGTAAATCACACAGCCCCCTATCTTTACGAAGTCTGGGGGCTTTGTTTTTTAGGATTATAATTACCACATATTTTTATAAGGTGTTCTCATGGAAAAGTTCTCTCTTGATAAAGACAAAATTAAAATCGTCTTGTTAGAAGGCGTGCATCCAAATGCTCTTGAAGTGCTTGGGCGTAACGGCTATACAAATATCGATTATCACAAAAAAGCTCTCGAAGGCGATGATCTTTTAAACGCTATCGCAGATGCGCATATTATTGGCATCCGCTCCAGAACTCAGCTTACAGAAGAAGTGATTTCTAAAGCTCCGAAATTAATCGCTATTGGTTGCTTTTGTATCGGTACGAATCAAGTTAATCTTCAGGCTGCCACTAAACGTGGTATCGCAGTGTTTAATGCACCTTTCTCAAACACAAGGTCTGTTGCGGAGCTTGTGCTTGCTGAGATGATTCTTTTGATGCGTAAAATTCCTGCCTCTAATATGCAGGTTCATCGAGGTGAATGGAAGAAATCCGCTGAGGGCTGCCATGAAGTTCGCGGTAAAAAATTAGGCATTATCGGTTATGGAAATATTGGTACACAGATTTCCGTGTTGGCTGAAGCCTTGGGTATGGAAGTGTTTTTCAATGATATCGAAGCCAAGCTCCCAATTGGCAATGCTCACGAGATCACCAATCTTGACGACCTACTAGCTCAGTCCGATATCGTTACCTTGCATGTGCCAGAAGATGAAACCACCAAAAACTTGATGAGTGCCGAGCGCATTGCCAAAATGAAAAAAGGCGGTATTTTAATCAATGCAGCTCGCGGTACTGTTGTAGATATCGATGCATTGGCAGCGGCTCTTGAGAAGGGCGATCTTTCAGGTGCTGCAATCGACGTATTCCCTAAAGAACCGAAATCTAATCAAGAAGAATTCGTATCGCCTTTGCGTGCATTTGAAAATGTAATTCTTACGCCGCATATCGGGGGTTCTACAGTTGAGGCACAGTTTAATATCGGCTCTGAAGTAGCGAGCAAATTAGTGGCTTACTCTGATGTTGGCTCTACTATTACATCTGTAAATTTCCCTGAAGTGAGCCTCACTCCTAACAAAGGTGCGAGTCGTTTTATGCATATCCATACAAACAAGCCTGGTGTGCTTGCAGAGGTCAATAAGGTGTTTATCGAAAGCGGCCTTAACATTTTGGGCCAATATCTTCAAACAAATGCAGAAGTGGGCTATGTCGTAGTGGATGTAGACGTGACTGACCCTAAAGAAGTTCTTGAAAAATTAAAAGCTATCGACGGAACAATCAAAACCCGAGTTATTTATTAATATGAATAAAAAAATCGCATTAGTTGGTGTACCTACAGATGTTGGTGCTGGGCATAGGGGCTCATCAATGGGCCCTGAAGCTCTTCGCGTAGCAGGAATAAGTGATAGATTACTTGCGATGGGATTTGAAGTTTTAGATCGTGGTAATCTTCATGGACCCGTTAATCCAGTGCGTCCGCCTGAAGGTGGGTATCGCAATTTCGAGGAAGTAGTTACTTGGAATCGCTTAACGCACGATGCCATGTATGATGAGCTAAAACAAGGCAATCTCCCAATCATGCTCGGAGGCGATCATTGTCTTGCTGCGGGTTCAATTAGTGCGGTTTCTCGATATTGTCGTGAAGCTGGAAAGAAGCTTCGTGTGATATGGCTTGATGCTCATACGGACTTTAATACATTTGAGTCTACACCAAGCGGAAATATGCATGGCATGCCTGTGGCTTGCTTGTTTGGCCGTGGCCCTCGTGAAATGATCGAATTAAGTGGAGTTGTTCCCGCCCTCACATCCGATCAAATTTTTCAAATCGGCATACGAAGCGTAGACACAATCGAGAAGGTGATGGTGCATGAAGCGGGCTATCCTGTTTTCGATATGCGCAAGCTCGATGAGATAGGTATGCGTGAAGCTATGGAATATGCTCTAGAGGGGCTTACTGATGAATATCATTTACACGTGAGTTTTGATGTGGATTTTCTAGATCCAGAGATTGCTCCTGGAGTTGGTACAACAGTTCGTGGAGGCCCTGATTATCGCGAAGCACAGCTTTGCATGGAGATGATTGCGGACACGGGTCTTGTAGCATCTCTTGATATTGTTGAACTAAATCCTGCACTTGATGTACAAAACCTTACAGCTAATATAGCTTGCGAACTTGTGGAGAGTTTGTTTGGTAAAAATACATTAGTTCGATAGTGCACGAGGATATTGCCACCCAAGCCCAAGATATTGATGGGCAGGACATAGATTTAAAGAGAGTTTACGATAAGAGTCCTGCCGAGAGGGTCTTCTATGCGACCCTCTTTGAATTTTTGGGAATTGTTCTTTCTGCTCCGCTTATAAGCTGGCTTTATGGACAGCCTCTTTTTGATGTTGGTGTAATCACGGTTGTGATTGCGGTAATCGCTTTAATTCTAAACTATACATATAATTCTCTTTTCGATATGTTTCTGATTAAACGCGGACTGAGCAAAACTCAGGGCGTCCGAATTCTGCATATGGTGGGATTTGAAGGGACATTGCTTCTATTTACGATACCGATAATATGTTGGTATATGGATATGAGTTTAGTAGAAGCCCTAGTGTTTGATGCGGGCTATATAGTGTTTTACCTATTGTATACGTATTTTTATAATTTAACATATGACTATGTGAGACTTAAGTACTTCTCAAAATAGTTATATGGCCGTCGAAATTCAAATTGCCCAAAAAGAACATGCAAAATATGCGCAAGATATTTGCCAGTTGATTTATACATCAGCACTGGCTAGAGGCACGGGCATTGCCAAAAGAACGCCCGAGTATATTACGGATAAAATTGATAGCGGAAAGGCCATTATTGCTTTAGATGGTAAGCATCTGGTTGGCTTTTCATATATCGAGACTTTTAGTAATAATAAGTTTGTTACTAATTCTGGGCTTGTTGTGCACCCCGATTATAGAAATCAAGGCATCGCACGTCGCATAAAAAAACGCATATTTGAGCATGCACGTAAACTATATCCGCAAGCGAAAATTATAAGCATAACCACGGGTTTGGCTGTGATGAAGATGAATACGGAGCTTGGTTTTAAGCCAGTGACCTTCTCTGAATTGCCTGCGGACGAAGAATTTTGGAGGGGCTGTGCGGGCTGTAGAAACTACGACATTTTGCAGCGCAATAATAATAAGATGTGCCTATGTACGGGGCTGCTATTTGACCCTGCTACAAAACCGAAAGGAGTAGTGAAAACTGTTGGCTCTTATACAAAGAAATTTGTGCCTATCGCTAAAGGCATGCTTAAGAAGGATAGATCATGATTCAAGTTTCAATTGCTGGAGGATCGGGATATACAGCTGGAGAACTTTTGCGTTTATTGGTGAGACATCCGCAAGTAGAAATTAAGTCTGTGTCGTCGACTTCGAGTGCGGGCGAGCGTATTGACACCGTGCATCGCGATTTGCTGGGAGAGACAGATCTGAAATTCACGCGTGAAGTGGGTGATGCGGACGTTTTATTTTTGTGCTTGGGTCACGGGCTATCTCAAGAATTTTTGTATACGCATTCCATATCGCAGGATTGTAGATTGGTCGACCTTGGCAATGATTTTCGAAACAAACCACGTTTTGATGATCGCGAATTTATCTATGGTATTACGGAGTTGAATCGAGCAAGAATTCGTAAATCACATAGTGTTGCTAATCCAGGGTGTTTAGCTACATCGATTATTCTTGCAATGGCTCCATTGGCGGCTCTTGGGCTTATCGTTGATGATATGCATGCTCATACGGTGACTGGTTCTACTGGAGCTGGTCGCATACCTAATGATTGGACGCACTATAGTTATCGCGAAGCAAATGTGACTATATATAAGAATTTCGAGCATCAGCATATTGAAGAGATTATGGGTGCCTTGAATGCAGTGGCTGTAGAGGAAAGGGCAGATGGAGAGAAAGCGGGGGCATTGCCACCTTTGCAATGGGTGCCTATGAGAGGACCATTTACACGCGGTATTATTGCAAGCGTATATACAAAATGGAATGGCACTATGTCTGAAGAGGCCCTAATCAAGCACTTTTGCGACTTTTATGAGAGCAGTGCGTTTGTACATGTTTCTGAAAAGCAAGTGAGTCTTAAAGAGGTCGTAAATACTAATAAATGTTTGTTGCATGTGGAATTTCATAATGGATATGTGCATGTGACTTCTGTTATCGATAATTTGCTCAAAGGGGCATCGGGTCAGGCTGTGCAGAATATGAATGTGATGTGCGGATTGGATGAGACGCTTGGATTACAGCTTAAGGGTACGGCTTTTTAGATTATGAAGCTATTTGATGTTTATTCTTTGATGTCTGTTTGTCCTGTGCGAGCTTCGGGTGCAAGCGTTTGGGATTCTGAAGGTCTCAAATATTTGGATTTTTACGGAGGTCATGCGGTAATCTCTATTGGACATTCGCATCCGCGGTATGTGGAGGCGATTTCTGAGCAAGTTTTGAAGCTTGGGTTTTATTCGAACTCTGTGCAGAATCCACTGCAGGAAGAGCTTGCCATGAAATTGGGCGAGGCGAGCGGCTATCCTGATTATTCCTTGTTTCTTTGCAATAGTGGAGCAGAAGCAAATGAAAATGCTTTAAAGCTCGCTTCTTTTCATACTGGTCGCTCTAAAGTGATTGCGATGAAAGGTGCTTTTCATGGACGTACTTCGGGGGCCGTTGCGATTACGGACAATCCTAAAATCGTATCACCTTTTAATAGTTGCCATGACGTCGATTTTGTAGCTTTAAATGACATAGCTGCATTGGAAGAAGCTTTAAATAAGGGTGATGCAGCGGCTTTAATTATCGAGGGTATTCAAGGTGTGGCTGGTATATATGAGCCCACAATCGAGTATCTAAAGGCAGCCCGAACTCTTTGTGATAAGCATGGAGTTGTTTTAATTCTCGATGAGATTCAAAGCGGATATGGACGAAGCGGTGAATTTTTTGCACATTCTAAATCTGGTGTGCGGGCGGATCTTGTGACTGTCGCTAAGGGTATGGGCAATGGTTTTCCAATAGGTGGCGTTCTAGTAGCTCCTAAATTTAAAGCTTCGAAAGGATTGCTGGGTACTACTTTCGGCGGCAATCATCTTGCTTGTGCCGCAGCAATCGCAGTTCTCGATGTAATAGCTGATGAGAGTTTGGTGCAGAATGCGGCTCGTATGGGAGATCGATTGCTTGCAGGTTTACGGGACATTGAGTCGATTGAATTGCGAGGTCGAGGCTTGATGCTAGGGCTTGAGTTTGAGTACGATGTGGCTCCATTTCGCAAAGCCATGCTTGAGCAGCATCATATATTTACGGGAAATGCTAAGCAGAATATCGTGAGATTATTGCCACCTCTATGTGTTACGCAGGATGAGTGCGATATGCTTATTTCAGCACTTCGCAAATGCATTGAGAATTAGTTTATGCTTAAACTATCTATAATTAAAATCGGTGGCAATGTTATTAATAACCCCTCCGAATTGGATGGATTTCTTAAATCTCTTTCTTCTCTCAAGGGTCCTAAAATAATCGTTCACGGCGGTGGGGTTCTAGCTACTGAATTAGCCAATCAACTAAATATTGAAACGAAATTCATTGGCGGCCGTCGCATTACTTCAGAAGAGATGCTGCGTGTGGCTGTCATGGTCTATGCAGGGTGGATTAATAAAACAATAGTAGCTAAATTGCAGTCTTTCGGAATCAATGCGATTGGTTTGTGTGGAGCAGATGGCGGAATTATTCGCTGCACGAAGCGATCAAGTACTCCAAACGACTACGGTTTTGTTGGGGATCTTATCGAAGGGTCTATTAACACAGATTCACTAAAGAGTTTGATTGATTCTGGATTCGTTCCTGTTTTATCCGCAATCACTCATGATGGATATGGACAACTTTTGAATACAAACGCAGACACTATAGCCAGGGGCATTGCCACAGAAATGGAGGCGAGCACGGGTACGAAAACAAGATTGATTTATGTATTCGATAAGCTAGGCGTTTTGAGGGATATATCCGATGATAAAAGCTTAATCAAACGCATGTCGCAAGCAGAATACGAAGAGCTTAAAGCTAAGGGCATTATTTTTGAAGGCATGATCCCCAAGCTCGACAATGCCTTCTCTGCCATTGAATCGGGCGTCTCCGAAGTCATACTTCAACATTCAAGTAAAATAGGGACTGACATAGGCACTATCCTTTACTGACATGGAACAAGAGGAACTCTTTGATATTCCAAGCCCTTGCATCAACGTATGCCAGGCTAATAGTCGTGGGTTTTGTCAGGGGTGCTACAGGTCACGCGATGAGCGATTCAACTGGAACACATTCTCTAATTCGCAAAAGAGAAAGGTGATCACGCTTTGCAGAGGGCGTAAACTTCGTGCAATACGTGATCATTTTGCGTCAAAAAAGGCGGCCGATGCCGATCAACAATCTTTAAATCAAAGTGGCAATGCCCACCAAACCGAACTGTTTTGAATTTGTCGCGAACAATAATTTCCATTTCTAATTCATAAATTCATATTGTAAGGGGGTGATGTAATTACTAGATTTACACTTTTATCCTTTATATGTGACAAAGTATCTTCAGAAGAGCCTATTTAGTATGCGTGATTTATTTGAAGGAGTAACTAAGTGGTCAAGATACTTAGTTGATTAAAGAACTCTATCCTCTCTGTTGCTTGCTAAGCGACTATTTTCTTCAAAACCGTAAAGGAATTCATCTTTTTTGCTCAAATCCCAATTGGAAATAATCTCAATAAAATTTTTAGGGGTCTCAATTAGATTAATATCAAATTTAAGACTTGGTTCTACTTTTCCACTACCGTTATGAATTCTAAAACTAAACCCCCAATTATTGTTGAGTTTCATCAATAAAGTCGTATTGTTATTATCTTTAAATTCTATACCCACTAATTTAGTTGGTGTAGGGATATTATCTGTGCCTATGCCAAGGGTATTGTTGAAGTTAAAGACTTGTATATAGGTTTTTTCTTTTTTGTCCATAGATAAAACTTTATAGTAGTCTTCAAAACCAATCAAATAAGAAAACAATTTTTGTACAAAATTTTCATCTTTATCATTAACTTTAACTATTTCTCTTTTAAAAGCATTAAGGAGGGGGATATAAAAGTTTGATATTTTGTTAGGGATATTTTTCCATTCCTCCTTTATTTGTTTTAACGAATCAAGTTCTTTGAAAATCGGATCAATTTCATTCCAGTATTCCTGAGAGCAGGGTTCTTTATACCAAGCATTTCCAAAATCAAGGCTTTTTGATAAACGACTGTGTTTCAGTGCACTGTGATTTCTTTTGGCACTTATCCCGATTTGCCATTCCACTTTAGGGATAGAAATAACTATATCTCGCACATCACCTACTTTCCCTTTTTTGTCACTTTGCGAAGAGAGATAAACAGTATCATTTGAATTTTCTTTTAGAATAGGTTCGAATTCAAATATGGTATCAATAAAAGCAAGAGCACCAAGATTTAGTAAGGAATGGTTCTCATGATCTAAAGAGGTCCATGCATTATAAATAGTTGAATATGCTTTATCTTTTACAATCTCAACATTTCTGTACCTACGTATTGAATCATAAAGAACATGCATTAGAGTATATTCGAAAGCTCTTCCTGATTTATTGCTGTCTTTTTTATGACTCATAAAATTCCCTCTTTTTGAACTAAGTGCCGTATTTTAACTTAGGTGTTCTTACTAACTTTTTCAGTTTTTCTGAAATTGATTTGGCTATGATTCGAGCAAGTTCTACGGGAACGGCATTGCCAATCATCTTATAACCGTCATCGACTCTATCATAATGGAATATGAAATTATCGGGAAATCCCTGTATTCTTGCACATTCTCTTACTGAAAGTCTTCTATAAAGATGTTTGCTTTCAGGTACAAAAATATTTTTGTTAACGTCAACTTTGAGCATTTTAGGTGCTTGAGGATGTAGTTGGCATTGACGACCAGATGCCTGTACAGTAAAAGCAGGTTCATCCCAACTCCTGACCCTATTTCTGCTCATAAAAATGGGGGAGAATTCACCAATAAAATACTCATGATTTGGAACTAAGCAATTTGAACCATTAGTTCTGTTTTTTTCTAGAGCTGGAATTGCCAATTCAGCTAAATCAAAAATGGAGTCTTTTAGGGTACATTTCTTACTTAGCGGTTTTGGAAACTTAAAGTCATATATATTTAAATCTTTTCTAAATCCAATATAAAATACTCTTTTTCTATCCTGAGGTACACCATAGTCACTAGCATTTAAAAGATTAATGAAAACGTTGTAACCAGCCTGCTCAAATTGGGTTATGATTGCTTGTACAGCTGAGTCATGTCGCTTTGCCATCATGCCTTTAACATTTTCAGCCAAAAAAAACATAGGCTGCTTATCTTTAAGTATCCTAATGTATTCATAAAATAACAATCCTCTAGGGTCGTCAATACCCTTCAAAGAGCCTGCCTCGCTCCATGATTGACAAGGTGGACCTCCAATAATTCCATCACAATTAGGAAATTCAGAACTCGGTATTGTTGATATGTCTCCTTTCAATAAAGGAACATCGTGGTTTTGTTCATAGGTTTTCCAAATTGATTTATCATGTTCGTTTGCTGTGATAATTTGATACCCTGCTTGTTCGAACCCTAAATCTAAGCCACCTGCACCAGAAAATAGACTAATTAATTTCATATAAATATAGTACTAAGTTATTTGATAATTTTAAGGTATTTTATGACTACATTCCTAAAACCCAATCAGGTAGAAAATTCTTCTCTTTTAGCTTTTGCATATGTGTACCACAGAATATATCTTTGTGCGTAAGGGTCCACGATTTTAGGTTCGCAGACCTTTAAAATCTTAGGAATTATTGCTTCGTGATTTTGTGACATCTCGTACAACAAGTCACGCCAATCATACCTATCTCCTCGGCTAATGATGTCATCAATAGCTGCTAGGGTAAAATTTTCATGATTTAAGTGTCGATGTTTCACACTATCCTCATAATGCTTTAATCCAAAATTACATATTACTAAAAGCTGCGAGGCAATCCAAGTACGTGTTCAGCGATATAAGAATAAATTAAATTAGTAGATATTGGAGCTACTTGATAGAGACGAGTTTCGCGGAATTTACGTTCCACATCATACTCATTTGCAAAGCCAAATCCACCATGAAATTGTAAACAGCAATTAGCGGCCTCCCAAGATGCATCCGCAGCAAGAAGTTTGGCCATATTCGCTTGAGCTCCCATCGGTTTATGCGCATCGAATAGGTGGCTGGCCTCATAACGCATTAAGCTTGCAGCTTCGATATTAATATATGCTTTGGCAATGGGAAACTGCACTCCCTGATTTTGTCCTATTGGACGACCGAAAACTTCGCGCTCCTTAACATAGGAAGAAACTTTATCAATAAACCAATATCCGTCACCAATGCATTCGGCTGCAATCAATGTTCGTTCTGCATTAAGTCCATCGAGAATGTATTTAAAACCCATGCCTTCTTCGCCAATCAAGTTTTCTGCAGGTATCTCAAGATTATCAAAAAACAATTCGTTTGTTTCGTGATTAACCATGTTGGGAATAGGTTGAACGGACATACCCGAGGACATAGCCTCCTTAATATCTACTAAAAAAATAGACATGCCTCGTGATTTTTTTTCTACTTGATCTAGGGGCGTTGTGCGTGCAAGCAATATCATTAGATCGCTATGTTGCACGCGGGAAATCCAGACCTTTTGGCCGTTCACTACGTATCGATCGCCTTTTTTTACAGCAGTTGTTTTAATTTTTGTAGTGTCTGTACCAGATGTTGGCTCGGTAACGCCCATAGATTGAAGGCGCAATTCGCCAGTGGCAATTTTAGGTAAATATTTTTGCTTTTGCTCGTTAGAACCATGTCGGAGCAATGTGCCCATATTGTACATTTGACCGTGAACAGCACCTGAGTTTCCTCCGCAACGATTTATTTCTTCCATAATTACAGTTGCTTCAGTTAATGTCAGCCCAGAACCGCCAAATTCCTCTGGAATTAAGGCAGCAAGCCAACCAGCTTCTGTCAATGTATTTACGAATTCTTCAGGATAACCACGCTCTTCGTCAATGCGTCTGAAATATTCAGCAGGGAAATTTAACATTAAATCGCGAATGCCTTCGCGAATGTCCATATAGTTATTACTTTGTGAAGATGAGTCCAAAATACGTTCCTTTACTAATTGACAGAATACATTATGTTACATATTCTAAAGGTTGTTTTGAATTATGGAAATCGAGAATGTCTAAAGATTTTTCATCATGGGTAGGGAATACTTCTGAAACTACTCAAATTTTAGATTCAGTGCATGCTCATAAAATCGCAAGGGCTTTGGATGTGGACGCACCGATGGAGGGGGAGGCATTGCCACATTTATGGCATTGGTGTTTTTTTAATCAAATGGCTCCGTATGAGCACACCAGAAAAGATGGACATGAAATTACTGGAGGCTTTTTGCCACCGCTTGAGGGTACGAATCGCATGTGGGCGGGAGGAGATGTTGAATTTCTGAAGCCTTTGATTGTCGGAAAAGAGGCGACTCGTAAATCGCGTGTATCTGATATTAAGATTAAAGAAGGTACTACGGGGAAGCTGACTTTTGTTAGCGTTGAACATGAGATTTTGCAAGAAGGTGAAGTGGCTGTGAGAGAGCTGCAAAATATTGTTTATCGTGAGCCAACTCCTCCTAAACTGCACGGAAAGGAGCATACGGGCAAGGGGGCATGGAGTACGGAAATATTGCCAACTCCGACTATGTTATTTAGATATTCAGCTGTCACTGCGAACAGTCATCGCATTCATTATGATGTGCCATATGCAACTAAGGAGGAAGGATACCCTGATTTAGTTGTACATGGACCGTTAACAGCAACTTTTGTTGTTCAGGGCTTTGAGCAGACACACCCTGAAGTGCGTGTATCTAGGTATAAGTACAGAGGTGTGCGTCCAATAATTTGCAATATTCCATATAGGGTGGGTGGAGATTTTGAATTGCCTACAGAAGGGGGTTCAGTTACGTCAGTGTGTTGGGCAGAACAGGACGGGGTTCTTGCACATGAGGGCATGATTACTTATGAATCAAGGTAATATTCGCCCCTTGGATGGGGTATTGGTTCTTAGTTTTGAACATGCGGTTGCAGCACCATTTTGTACGCGATTGCTTGCAGATATGGGGGCCCGAGTTATTAAGGTGGAGCGTCCAGGGGTGGGTGACTTTGCACGTGGCTATGACGATCGCGTTCGGGGTATGTCCTCTCACTTTACGTGGATTAATCGCTCAAAAGAAAGTTTGACATTGGATTTAAAATCAGATGCGGCTCAAGAGGTGCTTGAATCCTTGCTCCCAAAGGTAGATGTGTTGGTACAAAATTTAGCACCAGGAGCAATAGGGCGACTTGGTCTATCGTATGATCAGTTGCGTGATCGATACCCTCGATTGATTTGCTGTGATATTACTGGGTATGGGAAAGGTGGTCCATATGAGCAGAAAAAGGCTTACGATTTGCTTGTACAAAGTGAGAGTGGATTTTTATCGGTTACTGGAACGCTTGAAGAAATGACTAAAGCAGGAATATCGATTGCTGATTCAAGCACAGGTTTCTTTGCTTATTCAAATATTCTGGCGGCATTGATGTTACGTGAGCGTACTGGTGAGGGCTCTCATATCGATATGTCCATGCTTGAGACTATGGTTGAGATGATGGGCTTTCCTTTGTATTATGCTTTTGATGGAGCTGAGCCGCCCGCACGTGCTGGTGCTCATCATGCGACTATATATCCATATGGTCCATTTCAAGTTGCAGATGAAGAAACTGTGATGCTCGGTCTGCAGAACCAACGTGAGTGGGTGAAGTTTTGCGAGGAAGTTATCGAGGAGCCTGATATGGCTTACGATGAGAGATATGCCTCAAATAATCTACGACAAAAAAATCGCGAAGACCTTGATATAAGGATAAAGGGCAAATTGATTGCTATGAGCAAGGATGAGCTTATAGAACGCCTTGATAAATGTGGAATCGCAAATGCCTCTGTGAACGATATGCATGACGTTTGGGAACACGAGCAACTCAAAGCTCGCAATCGATGGAGAATGGTGAATTCACCTGTGGGTGAGGTGGCGGCACCATTGCCACCAGGAGTTAATGATAAGTTCGAATACCGAATGGATCCTGTACCTGGCTTAGGTCAACATTCGGAAGCGATTTTGGAGGAGCTTGGATTTGCAAGCGATCGTATTAGCGAAATGAAATCTAAGGGTGTTATCTGATGGGTGCGATTATAAGAAGCGGACTGTTTGTACCTGCGACCCGTACAGATAGAATTTCAAAGGCTGTTGCGACGGGTGCGGATATTGTGATAGTCGATTTGGAAGATGCCGTCGGTCCTTTGGAAAAGGCTGCGGCACGTGATGCTTTGGCGGATTATCTAGAGACTGCTTCGGAACAGAACCTATGCGTTCGTTTGAATAGCGATGACACTCAATGGCATGAGGACGATTTGGCGTTATGCGAAAAGTTTAAGTCTAAACTATTTTGTGTGATGTTACCTAAAGTAGAGACCGCCGATCAGGTGAGTGCAATTTATGAGCGAACAGGATTGCGGGTTATTGCGTTGATAGAAACTGCTCGTGGGCTGGTGGCTTTGCGTGAAATTGCTAGTAGTTCTGGCACGTTGGCTATGTCCATCGGCGAGCTCGATCTCGGAATTTCGATGGGGTTGCCTGTTGCCGGCTCTGACGTGGAGATAGATGCGGGGCTTGAGTTTTTGATGAAGAAGATTTACGCCGACCTTGCAATAGCAAGTAGCTGTGCGGGTATTCAAGGTCCATTATCTTCTGTATACGCCGATTACAAAAATGTAGACGGTTATGCGTCTCGTTTGAAATTTACTAAAGGCATGGGATTTGTTGGAGGCTTGTGCATTCATCCTAAGCAGGTTGAAGTTGTGAAGGATGTGTTTGCCGTAGACCCTGAATTGCTCGCATGGGCCCAGTCTGTGATGGATGCTGTGGCAGTACACGGCGAGTCAGCCTTTAGTCTAAACGGGCAGATGGTAGATAAACCAGTAATTGAGAGGGCTAAGAGGATATTGGGTCTCTGATTTGGGGTATAAAATTATTTTGAATTCACCTTTAGCCCTAATAAACTTAAATGTTAAGAATTCTATTTTTTCTTTCTTTTTATTTTCAATAATTCAGTCTCAGCTATAGTTTTACAGGATATTAAAAGTGATAACTTTGAGATAACTGGAGACATAGTTCAATGTTATGAAGATGCAGTTAATAGTGCAGTCCAAATAAAAACTAAAACGATAGAAAATATCAAAAGTTCATTAGTTAATAGCTATTCGCCAGCTCGTGATTTAGAAACGAATTTATTGATAGCATTTCTGAAATAAAAGAAGAGAACAAAACCGTGAAATTTTCTTATACTTCTGCTTAAATAGAGGGCTTTAGCACAAAGAAGTTTGATGAGTACTTAAACACAAAAAATGAATACAATTATGCAATTGAATATGAGCAAGCAAAAACTATATTTTTTAAGTATGACTGAGAGAATGCTATTGCCAAAACTAGGTCTCTTAACACAATCGCCATGACACTGAGAAAAATCATTGCCACCATATTTTGTTTACTCACAATTTCACTGAAAGGCATCGCAGCTCACGAAATACTCAATATCAATGAAGTTGAAAATGTGTGTACTAAATTCTATTGGAAAGGTGAAGTAGACGATTGCTTTGCCACTAATTTAAAGAGTATTGAGAAAATTAGAGACCAAAAAATCCAGTCCACTAAGTTAACAGAGACCACGAAAGGCAATATAAAAAAATATTGGAGAGGGTTTAGTAAGAGGGGGTGCGAACTCGCAGTGCCATATTTGGATGAGATCGAAACAAAAGACTTAGAATTTGATCTGAATTTTATTACTTGCTTGTACGAACTAAATTATAGATTCTTAGAAAATCTAACCCACTTAAAGAAATCTCAAAATCAATTATCAAAAGAACTTGTTTATTCACAAAAGTTACAAATAAAAATTGCCATTTTGAAGAAGTATCTAAATTTTGTTGCCCATTATTCACAATCTGAAAGCAAAGAAAAACAATTTGATGAGGTGCTTTCTAGTTTCAATGAGCTTGAAAATACTATCTGTGCACATAACGAAAAAACAGGCGAATGTTTAGATTCATATCTGACCATGTTGGAATCTTATGTTGATATTATTTTGGATCATTACATTTCTTCGGTTTTCGTTGAGTTTCAAGTTCCAGATATTATTGGCTCGCCTTACGAGAATGCTCTCATATTTTTGGATGAGAGTAATTGCAAGGCAAATTCTGGTGCAGTGGACTTTCAAAATTGCGTAGAAGATAGTAATTCGAAAATTAAAGAAGTCTTAGATAAAAACTTAACTGAATTTATTGCCACTCATAATAAAGATGAGCAAAAAGTCGTAGAAACAATAATCGAAAAAAATAATTTATTTGGCAATGAGATCTGCCTTTTGTTAGCCGAAATTTATAATGGGCATAACCAAAAGGATACATTGGGTGCGACATGTCATTACCTAATGTCATATCATTCAAAAATTATTTTGGATGAGTTTTCTGACAAAAGTCATTCACAAAACCCAGGTTATCTCAAAAGATTAAATTCATTAAGGGATAAATTGTCTTATGAAACAAGTCTTATAGAACTAAATCTAAAGGCACTTTCCATTAATGAAAGAGATAATTTTTCTATCTTAGATGCAAAGATGCATCGAATTCTAGATTCAATATCAGAAACTAGAGAATATGTGTGTGATCCAAATTCTTCCAATTGCAAATTACTAATAGAGGGTGTTATTAAAAACTGGATGGATTACTTATTCATTGCCACAACATATAAGGCATTTCATAATTTAGGTCTAGAAGAGCTAATAAATCCTTAACTGTTTGTTTTTAGTACAAAATCTGCCCTTTAATTATTGACTCATTGCCAAATACGTGTTAATTTAGTGGGCTTACTAGTAAATTTTACTAGTATGTTTTTTTATACCTATTTACTCATGTATGAGTAGGTCCTTAAATTTTAAAGGGCCGTCTTTATTTAAAGATTAATAACAATATTTAAAGGATAAGCATGCCTACTATCAGTCAGTTAGTGCGTAAACCACGTGAAACTGCCGTTATGAAAAGTAAGAGCCCAGCTCTTGAAAACTGCCCACAACGTCGCGGTGTATGTACTCGTGTGTATACCACTACTCCAAGAAAACCTAACTCAGCTATGCGTAAGGTAGCTAAAGTTCGTCTTACTAATGGCTATGAAGTAATTTCATACATCGGCGGTGAAGGTCACAACCTTCAAGAGCACAGTGTTGTTCTAATCCGTGGTGGTCGTGTAAAAGACTTGCCAGGTGTACGTTATCACATTGTTCGTGGTGCTCTTGACCTTCAAGGCGTTAAAGACCGCAAACAAGCTCGCTCTAAATACGGTGCTAAAAAACCTAAGAAGTAATCACTTACTTAATAAGTTCATAATTGCTCTGTATCATAGTGCATTTTATAGTGCAGCCGCAGCTGCGTGAAATTTTCTGCGGTATGTAAGGGGTTGTCCTTGTTATTAGGCAACCATGGCCACGAAAGTGGTTCAACTGAAATTGACACAAAAAAGGAATTTTAATTATGCCTCGTCGTCGCGAAGTCCCAAAACGCGAAATTCTACCTGATCCAAAATTCGGTAGCGTAGAACTAGCTAAATTTATGAACGTTGTTATGCTTTCCGGTAAAAAAGCCGTTGCAGAGCGTATCGTATATGGTGCTCTTGATCAAATTCAATCAAAAACAGGTAAAGAGCCACTAGAAGTTTTTAATACTGCAATTAATAATGTAAAACCAATCGTTGAAGTTAAAAGCCGTCGTGTAGGTGGCGCTAACTATCAAGTACCTGTAGAAGTTCGTCCGGTTCGTCGCCTAGCTCTTGCAATGCGTTGGGTGCGTGAAGCCGCTAAGAAACGCGGTGAGAAATCTATGGACCTTCGTTTGGCAGGTGAACTAATTGATGCTTCTGAGGGTCGTGGTGCCGCTATGAAAAAACGCGAAGACACACACCGTATGGCAGAAGCTAATAAAGCATTCTCACATTTCCGCTGGTAATCATAGGACCTATTTCAAATGGCTCGTAAAACCCCAATTAATCGTTACCGTAATATCGGTATTTCAGCTCATATCGATGCTGGTAAAACTACAACTACAGAACGTATCTTGTTCTACACTGGTGTAAATCACAAAATCGGTGAAGTTCATGATGGTGCAGCTACCATGGACTGGATGGAACAAGAGCAAGAGCGTGGTATTACTATTACTTCAGCGGCTACTACTGCTTTCTGGCGTGGTATGGGCGGAAACTATCCTGAACACCGTATCAATATTATTGATACTCCGGGACACGTTGACTTCACAATTGAGGTTGAGCGTTCAATGCGTGTTCTTGATGGTGCTTGCATGGTTTATTGTGCAGTGGGTGGTGTTCAACCACAATCTGAAACTGTATGGCGTCAAGCTAATAAATATAATGTGCCACGTTTAGCATTCGTAAATAAGATGGACCGTACTGGTGCAAATTTCTTTAAAGTTTACGATCAACTTAAAGCACGTTTAAATGCAAACCCAGTACCTATCGTTATACCTATTGGTGCAGAAGATACATTCTCAGGTGTTGTTGACCTTATCAAGATGAAAGCAATCATTTGGGATGAAGCAAGCCAAGGTACTAAATTTGATTACGTTGATATTCCTTCTGAATTAGAAGCTTCAGCTAAAGAATGGCGCGAAAAAATGGTTGAGTCTGCTGCAGAGAGCAGTGAAGAACTTATGGATAAATATCTTGAAGAAGGTTATCTTTCTGAAGAAGATATTATCAAGGCTCTTCGTACACGTACCATTGCTTGCGAAATTCAACCTATGCTTTGTGGAACTGCCTTCAAAAATAAAGGCGTTCAACGTATGCTTGATGCAGTACTTGATTTCTTGCCATCTCCAGTTGATATCCCTCCAGTTCAAGGTGAGGATGAAGACGGTAATAAAGCTGAACGTAAAGCAGACGACAAAGAGAAATTCTCTGCTCTTGCATTTAAACTTATGACCGACCCATTCGTAGGTCAACTTACATTTATCCGTGTATATTCTGGTATTTTAAATTCAGGAGATACTGTTCTTAACTCAGTTAAAAACAAAAAAGAACGTATTGGTCGTATTCTTCAGATGCACGCAAATAACCGCGAAGAAATTAAAGAGGTCCTTGCGGGTGACATTGCAGCTGTTGTAGGTCTTAAGGAAGTTACTACTGGTGAAACTCTATGTGACGTTTCTGCTCCTATCGTTCTAGAACGCATGGAATTCCCTGAACCAGTTATCTCTCAAGCGGTAGAACCAAAATCTAAAGCTGACCAAGAAAAAATGGGTTTAGCTCTATCACGTTTAGCTCAGGAGGACCCTTCATTCCGTGTTCGTTCAGATGAGGAATCTGGTCAAACAATTATCTCTGGTATGGGTGAGCTTCACTTAGAGATTCTTGTTGATCGTATGAAACGTGAATTTAACGTAGAAGCAAACGTAGGTAAACCTCAAGTTGCTTATCGTGAAACTATCCGCAAAACAGTTACTGACGTTGAAGGTAAATTCGTTAAACAATCTGGTGGTCGTGGTCAATATGGTCACGTTGTTCTAAAACTAGAACCTATGGAACCAGGCGGTGAAGGTTACGAATTCGTTGATGAAATTAAAGGTGGTGTAGTTCCTCGTGAATATATCCCTGCGGTAGATAAAGGTATTCAAGAAACTCTATCTTCTGGTGTGGTTGCTGGTTATCCAGTAGTAGACGTAAAAGTTACTTTGACATTCGGTTCTTACCATGACGTGGACTCAAACGAAAATGCATTCCGTATGGCTGCATCTATGGCCTTTAAAGAAGGTATGCGTCGTGCATCTCCAGTTCTTCTAGAACCTATGATGGCAGTTGAAGTAGAAACTCCTGAAGATTATGCAGGTACAGTTATGGGTGATCTTTCTTCACGTCGCGGTATGGTGCAAGGTATGGACGATATGGCTGGTGGCGGCAAATCGATTAAGGCAGAGGTTCCTCTAGCTGAGATGTTCGGTTATGCAACTAACCTTCGTTCATTAACACAAGGTCGTGCTACATACACTATGGAATTTAAGCATTATGCTGAGGCTCCTAAAAATGTAGCTGAAGAAGTTATTAGTTCACGCGCGAAATAATCCTTAGATTATTCGTAATTTTGTAAAGATTTATTTTTAAAATTCAGTTTTTTTAAATTTTTTAATTTTAGTTTGGAAATAATTAATTATGGCTAAAGAGAAGTTTGAACGTACCAAACCACACGTAAACGTAGGTACAATCGGTCACGTAGACCACGGAAAAACAACATTGACAGCAGCTATTACGACTGTATTGTCTAAGATGTACGGTGGTGAAGCGAAAGACTATTCAGCGATTGATGCTGCTCCAGAGGAGAGAGCACGTGGTATTACTATTAATACAGCACACGTAGAGTATGAGACAGCAACACGTCACTATGCACACGTAGACTGCCCAGGGCACGCTGACTATGTAAAAAATATGATTACAGGTGCTGCACAGATGGACGGAGCGATATTGGTATGCTCAGCAGCAGACGGTCCTATGCCACAAACACGTGAGCACATTCTTTTATCACGTCAGGTAGGCGTACCTTATATTATCGTGTTCTTAAATAAAGCGGACATGGTAGATGATGAGGAGCTATTAGAGTTAGTAGAGATGGAAGTTCGTGAGCTTTTATCTAAATATGATTTCCCAGGTGATGACACACCGATTATTAAAGGATCAGCTAAGTTAGCTCTAGAGGGAGACGAAGGTCCACTAGGAAAAGAAGCGATTTTAAAATTAGCAGAAGCTTTGGATACATATATTCCAACACCAGAGCGTGCGGTAGATGGAACATTCTTGATGCCAGTAGAGGACGTGTTCTCAATTTCAGGTCGTGGTACAGTGGTTACAGGCCGTATTGAGCGTGGTGTGATTAAAGTAGGCGAAGAGATTGAGATTGTAGGTATTCGTGAGACAGCTAAGACTACATGTACAGGTGTAGAGATGTTCCGCAAACTACTTGATGAAGGTCAAGCAGGGGATAACGTGGGCTTACTACTTCGTGGTACAAAACGTGAAGACGTAGAGCGTGGTCAAGTGTTAGCAAAACCAGGCACAATCAAGCCACACACTAACTTCTCAGCAGAGGTGTATATTCTATCTAAAGAAGAGGGTGGCCGTCATACACCATTCTTCCAAGGATATCGTCCGCAGTTTTACTTCCGTACAACGGATGTGACAGGGGCGATAACATTGCCAGCGGATAAAGAGATGGTACTACCAGGCGATAATGTATCGATGGACGTTGAGCTAATCAGCCCGATTGCGATGGAAGAAGGTCTTCGCTTTGCTATCCGTGAAGGTGGTCGTACAGTTGGTGCTGGCGTTGTAGCTAAAATCACTAAGTAATTTCTGATTCGGGTGCCGAGAGGTACTCGCAACTGCTCATTACTAAATTAGGGTCTCGTTTGAGGCCCTTTTTTATTTTGTTATTTATGGATTAACTGTACCGCAGGCTTTTAAATTATTTGCAAATTAAGTTGTGAGGACAAGAGTTGTGCCATTAGAAATTAATTGCTTGCCCACCCGAGCCACAACCCTCATAATTCAGAACAATAATTTTTTTAGAAATTCTTGACCCTGAATCACCCGAGCCACAAACCCCAACGCTAATCCAAATCCAAAAATCCGCCCCTCTGGCGATTCCACAAATTCGCGTAAATTCCGCCTCGCTCCAGCAGCTCCTGATGCGTCCCTTCCTCCACAATCCGACCAGCATCCATCACAATCAGCCGATCCATCGCCGCAATCGTCGATAGCCTGTGTGCAATTGCAATCACAGTTTTGCCCTCCATCAGGCGTGTCAGATTCTCCTGAATCGCCGCCTCCACCTCAGAGTCAAGAGCGCTAGTCGCCTCATCTAGAATCAGAATCGGTGCGTCCTTCAACAGCACCCGCGCGATGGCAATGCGCTGCCTCTGCCCGCCCGACAGCTTCACGCCTCGCTCTCCGACGAATGCCTCCAGCCCCTCGCGCCCCTTCATATCACGCAAGTTGGCAATGAACTCGCTCGCCGACGCTTTTTCGATTGCCGCCAAAACCTCTTCCTCACCAGCCGTATCGCGTCCATACATAACATTTTCGCGAACAGAGCGATGCAACAGCGATGTGTCTTGCGTAACCAATCCGATTTGCGACCTAAGACTATGTTGCGTAACATCGCGGATATCTTGCCCGTCAATCAAAATCGATCCATCTTGTATATCGAAAAATCGCAATAGCAAATTCGTCAAAGTTGATTTTCCAGCACCGCTTCTCCCCACGAGCCCTACTTTTTCGCCCGACCGAATATGAAGATCAAAATCTTCAAACAATGGCTTATCTTGGTCAAACGAGAAATCCACATTTACAAACTCAATCTCTCCGCGATTCGCCACTAAATCACCAGCCCCCGCACGATCTTGCACAGTTACAGGTGTGCTTAATGTTCTCATTCCATCATGTGCAGTGCCCACATTCTCTAAGAATCGTGCAAATGAAAACATAATCCAGTGAGACAAACCGTATAAGCGAAAAACAAAAGCTGAAGCCGCTGCCAGCCCACCTATTGTTAATGCCGCCTCAGACCATAACCAAAAACTTAAGCTAAAAGTAGAAATCAGAAGTGCTATAAACAGCCAGTTAATGCACATGCGCATTAAAGTAATAACCCGCATCTGATTATGCACAGTCACTAAAAATTCATCCATTGCTTCCTGAGCATACCCCGCTTCATGAGATGTATGAGAAAATAATTTCACCGTCTGTATATTTGCGTATGCATCTGTTATACGTCCAGTCATCATGCTTCGAGCATCAGCTTGCAACCGAGAGTATTTCGCTAGCTTCGGAATAAAGTAATAGCCTGCCAAAAAATATAGTGCAAACCACACAATAAATGGCAATATAAGTAGTGCATTAAATTGCGATAACAGTACTATTGCGGAAACACCTAAAACCAAAGCATAGACAATAATGTTTATCGATTCGAGCACAGTTTCTCGCACTGCTAGGGCAGTTTGTAAAACCTTTGCTGATATGCGACCCGCAAATTCATTTTGATAAAAAGAGTAGCTTTTACCTAGCATGATTCTATGAAAATTCCAACGCAGCCGCATTGGAAATGCTCCCGCAAATGTCTGATCCTCGAGCAATTCAGCACTTACAGTGACCACTCCAAAAATAAGCATGGCAACCAGCATCCATATAATTTCAGTTGATTTTTGCTCCCACAATTGACCAACTGGAATATGGCTCATCCAATCGACAATCAGACCCGTAAACTGAAACATCATAGCCTCGAGCACACTTATAATCACAGAAAAAATCAAAAGAATGAGTAGAGCCCATCGCATGCCTCTAGTATTTGACCAGATAAAGGCTAATAAGCCGTTCTTAGGAAGAATAGGCTCCTCGGGAGGATATGGATTTATGAGGCTCTCGAACCATTGGAAAATTTTTTTCATGCACACTCCTACAATTTCCATAATTGTATTTCTAATAAAAATTTTTGTGTACACATTGATACATAATGTTATGGTGGCAATGCCCCTCGCTCCCTATAAATCTTTAAAAATAAAACATATTTTTCTTTACATACATAAGAAATTGAAATAAAATAATTGGCTTTATGTTCTTTTTTAATTTAGTTCTTTTTTAACGTTCTTTAAAGGTAAAAACAATAAATGAAAAATCAAAAAATACGCATTCGCTTAAAAGCTTTTGACTATAAACTTATCGACCAATCTGCAGCTGAAATTGTTGATACAGCGAAACGCACAGGTGCAGTAGTTCACGGTCCTGTACCACTTCCAACTCGCATCAAACGTTATGACGTGCTTCGTTCACCTCACGTAAACAAAACTTCGCGTGACCAGTTCGAAATCCGCACACACCAAAGACTTATGGATATTGTTGATCCGACAGATAAAACAGTTGATGCATTGATGCGTCTAGATCTTCCTGCAGGCGTTAATGTGGAGATTGCACTTCAATAAGAAGCTGTATTAATTGGCGGTATGTGAGCTAAATGATAGTCACGATAATATTGCCACCCTCAAATTAAAACAAAACGAGTGCCCACAAAGCACTCGTTTTGTTTTTATAACAAATAGTTATAATCATAAGGTTTTTTATTAAGTACAATCCATTAATATAAGCGCATACATAAAAATAAAGGTCATCGAAAAGTGATTGAACTAAAAGGAATAAAAAAATCATTTCACACGAAAGAGAAAGTGCTCCATGCTTTGCAGGGGATTGATCTTATTATCAATCGTGGACAGGTTTTCGGAATTATTGGGCGCTCGGGTGCGGGAAAAAGTACTCTTATACGCATGATTAATCTGCTCGAGAAGCCGACCGAGGGTCGTGTATTGATCCAAGGTAAGGACTATACAGAAGCTTCAGATAGCGAACTCAGAAAACTTCGTCAAAACATTGGTATGGTGTTTCAGCACTTTAATCTGCTGTCATCGCAGACCGTACTAAATAATGTGCTTTATCCGCTCAAAATAGCGAACACCCCGAAATCACAGGCTATAGAAAGGGCGAACCACTTGCTTAAGCTAGTAGGGCTTGAAGAGCATGTGCACAAGTATCCATCACAGTTGTCGGGCGGGCAGAAGCAGCGCGTAGGGATTGCGAGAGCATTGGCTACGCAACCAGAAATTTTGCTCTGCGATGAGGCGACAAGTGCACTAGATCCTGAAACAACGAAATCGATTCTTGCTTTGCTTAACAAAATTAATAAAGAGCTTGACATTACGATTGTTCTTATTACGCATAGCATGGATGTGGTGCGAAATTTGTGCGATGAAGTCGCAGTTATCGATAAGGGCTTGATTGTGGAGCAGGGTGATGTAGTAAATGTATTTTTGCACCCGCAACATGAGACTACAAAGGCGTTGCTTTCTGAGAGTGGTGTGGATAATGAAAGCTGGCAGCAGTTTGATTCTGATATACATGATACAGTTATTCGCTTAACATATCATGGAAAGACTGCGGTAGAGCCGTTGTTGAGCCATCTAGTGTCGCAACTAAATCTAGAGTTCAGTATCTTACAAGGGTCTGTAGGTTTTATTAAAGATACACCGTTCGGTCAGATGGTGATTACTGTGTCTGAAGGGCAAGCTAGGCCTCAAACACCCCAAACACCCCAAAACCCGCAAAATAACGAAGGTGAGTCGCAAGCTGCGTTAAATGAGGTCTCTCACGGCCTATCGCAAAACTCAATTACACAACTAAAACAATTTTTCGAACAACGCAATGTTGATGTGGAGGTCTTAAAACAATGAATTGGTCAGAAATAGATTGGGACATGATTCTTGAAGCAACCATCGACACATTGCTTATGACGGGCTGGTCGCTTTTATTTACAATAATCTTCGGATTGCCGCTAGGGGTGTATTTGTTCCTAAGCTCTGAAAAACAGCTTCTTGAAAATAAACCTGTATATCAAGTGCTTTCCTTGATTGTAAATATATTTAGGTCTGTGCCGTTTATTATTTTGCTTGTCGTGCTTATTCCGTTTACGCGTCTAATTGTAGGCAGTGCTTTGGGAGTAGCGGGGGCAGTAGTTCCGCTTGTAGTGTGTGCGGTGCCGTTTTTTGCGAGACTAGTGGAGAATGCACTTCGTGAGCTTGACCCTGGCATTAGTGAAGCTGCGAAATCGATGGGTGCAACCACAATGCAGACCGTACGAATGTCGCTCTTACCCGAGTCATGGACAGGGATTCTTGCGGCGATTACAGTAACAGCAATTTCATTGATTGGATATTCTGCCATGTCTGGAGTGATTGGTGGGGGCGGACTCGGGGACATTGCCATACGCTTTGGGTATCAGCGATACCAAATGGATGTGATGATAGTAACTGTAGTGATTTTAGTGTTATTAGTTCAAGGTGTTCAAATGTTGGGCGATCACTTTGTACAAAAATTAAGTAGAAAATAATGGAGATTTATATGAAATCAATTAAGAAATTTTTAACTGCTAGTGTATTCGCGATCGCCTCTATTGGTGCGGCTAATGCGGAGAAACTTTCTGTAGCTGCGACTGCTGTTCCTCATGCAGAGTTGCTTGAATTTGTTAAACCTGCCTTAGCTAAGGAAGGCGTGGATTTAGAAATTAAAGTGTTCACTGACTATGTGCAACCAAATCAGCAAGTAATCGATAAGGCAATTGATGTGAACTTTTTCCAGCACAAGCCATATCTAGATTCCTTTAATAAAGAGCATAAATCTGACCTTGTTCCAGTTGGCAATGTTCACGTAGAACCTCTCGGTGCTTTCTCTAAGAAAATTAAAAAAGGGGAAACACTTAAGAAAGGTGCTTTAGTTGCAATTCCAAACGATCCGACTAACGGTGCACGTGCATTACTTCTTCTTCAAGCAAATGGCTTGATTGAACTGAAGGATCCGAAAAACATTCTTTCAACAACACGTGATATTGTTAAGAATGATGGTGGACTTAAGTTTAAGGAGATAGAAGCGGCAACATTGCCACGTGTGCTAGCGGATGTTGATTTAGCTGTAATCAATGCAAATTATGCTTTGGAAGCTGGTCTTAATCCAGTAGAAGATGCGGTATACTTGGAAGGTTCTGAATCGCCATATGCAAATATAGTTGCTGCGCGTCCAGATAATAAAGATAAACCTGAAGTTACGGCTCTAGTTAAGGCTCTTCAAACAGAAGACGTTAAGAAGTTCATTAACGACAAATATAAAGGAGCTGTTGTCCCTGCGTTCTAAGGTGCAATGGATTCATTAACACTACAAAATATATCATCAAATCTTGCTCCATTCGCTTTATACCTAGCGATTGGGGCAGTTTTGTTTTTTATTCTTTTTGTGTTCTTTATGGTGCGTAATGCATCGAAAGCCACACGGATGGCTGTTCTTGAGCATAAGGCTGAAGAGAGTGCACAAGATTTGCAGAATTTTAAAACCCAGGTCGATGATCTGAATATTCAACGAGATGAGTTGGCAGAAGCTCTGGCTGGGGTGAAATCTAAATACGAGATGCTTGAGGCTCAAGCTACTGATTTCAAAGCTCAGAGAGATCACATTCAACAAGCTCACGAAGAGCAACTCACACGTGCAAATGATCTAGAGAAGCAAGTGCTTGCATCGAAACTTGAGTCCCAAAATTTAAAAGAGAATCTAGCAAAAGAGAAGGCACAGGCGAATGAGCATTTGCAGTCCTTAAAGGAGCAGTTTACGGAGTCGCGTAAACAGCTTGCAACAGAATTTGAAAATTTATCAAATCGCTATCTAGATGAAAAATCGAAAAGTTTTTCTGAGAAAAGCGAGAAATCAATAGGGTCGTTATTGACACCATTTAGAGAGCAGATTGAAGCGTTTCAAAAGCGCGTAAACGATGTGCAAACTCAAAATACGGCTGAATTTGCTAGCCTAAAAACACAAATTGAGACAGTCAAAAGTCTTGGTATTCAGATGAGTACGGAAGCGAGCAATTTAGCGGCGGCTTTAAAAGGGAATAAAAAACTATTAGGCAACTGGGGTGAAATTCAGCTTGAGACACTTTTGCAAAATGCAGGTCTTGAGCGTGGCTTGCAGTATGAGACGCAGCAGAGAGCGACTAACGATGAAGGTTCTAAAGCGATACCTGATTTTCTAGTGCATCTTCCTGATGAGCGTTACATCGTTATAGATAGCAAGGTGTCGCTTAACTCTTATCAAGAGGCAGTTACAAGCGAAGATCCGCAGCAGACGCAATCGCATATCGATGCCCATGTGCGGGCCGTCTCTGAGCATATAAAATCTCTTTCGCAAAAGGATTACGCAAATCTGAATATTAAGGGCAACTCTATCGGATTTGTGTTTATGTTTATGCCTATAGAAGCTGCATACACACTTGTTCTGCAACAAAATCCTAAGTTATTTGTAGAGGCTTATAACAAGGGTGTTGTACTGGTGTCGCAGTCGACTTTATTGCCAACTTTGAAGACGGTTGCAAATATATGGAAGCTTGTTCAAAGCGATGAGCAGGCTCAGGAAATTGTTAAAAAAGCTTTTGATATATACAATCAGCTTGCGGTGTTTTGTGAACATTTCCATAAAGTTGGCAATGCCCTCTCGTCCGCCATCACAGGCTATAACAACGGTGTTACGAGTCTTATCGGCCAACAGGGTCTCTACAATAAGGTTGAGAAATTTAAGAACCTATCAACGAAGAATGCGAAGGCATTGCCACAATTAAAGACTATTGATACGGGCCCAGAAATTCGCAGACTAGAAATTTCGCTCGGATCTGACCACGAAAATTCAAAATTAACAACAAAATCATAACTTTAGGATTGAAAAATCTTTAAAAGTGTGTAAAATAATGAATTACCCAAAAAATTGGGTACTTATATATATCCCTTAACCAATCGTAGTTAGGGGCTTTGGAGAAAAAAATGACTAACAATGTGTCGAAAGATGTAGCGACTAAGGCTGCTCATCGTCTTGGCTTATTGGGTCGTAAGGTTGGCATGATGCGTATCTTCACAGATGAGGGTGAATCTATCCCTGTAACTGTGCTTGATGTATCGAACAACCGCGTGACTCAAGTTAAAAATGTTGAGACTGATGGATATGCCGCAGTTCAAGTAGCATATGGGACTCGTCGTGCTTCACGCGTAAATAAAGCACAGACTGGCCACTATGCAAAAGCTGGCGTTGAGGCTGGCTCAATCCTAAAAGAATTCCGTCTTGATCCCGCAAAAGCTGCAGAATTTACTGCTGGCTCTGTTGTGGCCGTCGATAGCGTTTTTGCTGTTGGACAAAAGGTGGATGTTCAAGGTACCACAATCGGTAAAGGTTTTGCTGGTACTATCAAGCGCCATAATTTTGGTGCTCAGCGCGCATCACACGGTAACTCTCGTTCTCACAGAGTGCCTGGTTCTATTGGCCAAGCTCAAGACCCTGGTCGTATCTTCCCAGGTAAACGCATGTCTGGCCATATGGGTGATGTGACTCGCACTGTTCAGAATTTAGATATCGTTCGCGTGGATGCGGAGCGTGGCCTTTTACTAGTTAAAGGCGCTGTTCCTGGCCATAAAAATTCCGATATCGTAGTTATGCCTGCAATCAAAATGGTAGCAAAAGGAGCTAAATAATGGATCTTAAGCTAATCAATGATCAAGGCCAGTCAAGCGAAACTATTTCCGCTTCTGATGCTATTTTCGGTCGCGAATTTAATGAAGCACTAATCCACCAAATCGTCGTTGCATATCAAGCTAATGCACGCGGCGGAAATCGTGCACAAAAGGATCGTTCAGAAGTTAAGCACACTACTAAAAAGCCATGGCGCCAAAAAGGTACTGGCCGTGCTCGTGCTGGTATGACTTCTTCTCCTTTGTGGCGTGGAGGTGGTCGCACATTCCCAAATTCTCCTGAAGAGAATTTTTCTCAAAAAATTAACAAGAAAATGTACCGTGTAGGTATTCGTTCTATATTCTCTCAATTAGCTCGCGAAGATCGCATTGCTGTAGTAGATTCATTTACATTTGATTCTCCTAAAACTAAGCAAGCTGCTACTAGATTGAAAGATATGGGACTTGATTCAGTACTAGTTATTACAGATTCCCTAGACGAGAATACATATCTTGCTACTCGTAACCTTCCGCATGTTGCTGTTGTAGAGCCTCGTTATGCAGATCCTCTATCTTTAGTTCACTACAAAAAAGTATTGATTACTAAAGCTGCAATTGCTCAGTTAGAGGAGATGTTTGCATGAGTACTACAAATACAAAACCACAAGCTTATCAGCAACGTCTAATGCAAGTAATTCTTGCTCCTGTAATTACAGAGAAGGCTACTTTTATTGCTGAATCTGGAGCTAAACCTCAAATCGCTCTTCGCGTAGCTTCTGATGCTACTAAATCTGAGATTAAAGATGCGGTTGAGTTATTGTTTAAAGTTGAAGTTGATTCAGTATCTGTACTAAATCGCAAAGGTAAACTTAAACGCACTGGTCGTTTTATGGGTCGTCGTCGCGATAACCGCATTGCCTATGTATCACTCAAAAAAGGTCAAGAATTTGACTTCGCGGAGGTAAACTAAGATGGCACTAGTTAAGATTAAACCTACATCGGCTGGTCGCCGTGGCATGATTAAAGTCGTGTCTCCTGACTTACATAAAGGTGCTCCTTATGCTCCTCTTCTTGAGCCTAAAAAACGCAGCTCAGGTCGTAATAATAACGGGCATATCACGGTACGTCATAGAGGTGGTGGTCATAAAGCTCACTATCGTGTAATCGACTTCCGTAGAAATAAAGATGGCATTCCAGCTAAAGTTGAACGTATCGAATACGATCCAAATCGTACGGCTCATATCGCTTTAGTTTGTTATGCAGACGGTGAACGTCGCTATATCCTAGCTCCTAATGGCCTTAAAGTGGGCGATAAAATCGAGTCAGGTAAAGAGACTCCAATCCGTGTCGGAAACACTATGTTGATTCGCAATATACCTGTTGGTACAACTGTTCATGCTATTGAACTTCAACCAGGTAAAGGAGCACAGATTGCTCGCTCAGCAGGTGCACAAGCGGTTCTTATGGCACGTGAAGGTGTTTATGCTCAATTACGTCTTCGCTCTGGTGAAGTTCGTTTGATTCATATCGATTGTCGTGCAACTATCGGCGAAATCGGTAATGGTGAGCACAGCCTTCGTCAAATCGGTAAAGCGGGTGCTATGCGTTGGCGCGGTATACGCCCTACAGTTCGCGGTGTTGCGATGAACCCTGTTGATCACCCACATGGTGGTGGTGAAGGTCGTACAGGTGAAGCTCGTGAACCAGTGAGCCCATGGGGTACACCAGCTAAAGGCTACAAAACTCGTAGTAATAAGCGTACCGATAACATGATTGTTTCGCGTCGTAAGCGTAAGTAATAAGGGAGTATTAAATGTCACGTTCAACTAAAAAAGGACCTTTCGTAGATGCTCACCTTATTAAGAAGGTTGAAGTAGCTATCGAAACTAAAGATAAAAAGCCAATTAAAACTTGGTCTCGTCGTTCAACTATATTGCCAGACTTTATCGGTCTAACGATTGCAGTTCACAATGGTCGTCAGCATGTTCCTGTTTATATTAACGAGAACATGGTTGGTCATAAACTTGGTGAATTCTCGCACACTCGTACCTTTAAAGGTCACGCAGCAGATAAAAAAGCTAAGAGGTAAGCCATGGAAGTTACAGCAATAGTACGTGGAGTACACATATCAGCTCAAAAAACTAGACTTGTTGCAGATTTAATCCGCGGCAAAAAAGTTGATCAAGCTTTGCATATCTTAAACTTCACTCAGAAAAAAGCAGCTGGCATCGTTAAGAAAGCACTTGAATCTGCTATCGCAAATGCCGAGCACAATAATGGTGCAGATATTGACGAACTTCGTGTTACTACGATTTACGTCGATAAAGCACAATCGATGAAGCGTTTCTCCGCACGCGCTAAAGGTCGCGGCAACCGCATTGAAAAGCAAACTTGCCATATCGTGGTTAAAGTTGGCAGTAAGGAGCAATAATGGGTCAAAAAGTACACCCAACCGGTTTCCGCCTTGCGGTTACTCGTAATTGGAACTCTCGTTGGTACGCAGAAGATAAAGACTTCGGCACTATGCTTGCACAAGATCTTCGTGTTCGCGAATATCTTAAACGTAAACTTAAGCAAGCTTCAGTAGGTCGTGTTCTTATTGAGCGTCCAGAGAAAAACGCACGCATCACTGTATTTACAGCTCGTCCAGGTGTAATTATCGGAAAAGGCGGAGATGATATCGATGCACTCAAATCTGATTTACAAAGAATTATGGGCGTTCCTGTTCATATCAATATTGAAGAGATTCGTAAACCTGAGGTTGATGCTCAATTAATCGCTGACTCAATCGCTCAGCAACTTGAAAAACGTATCATGTTCCGTAGAGCTATGAAACGCGCTATTCAAAATGCTATGCGTGCGGGTGCACAAGGTATCAAAGTTGCAGCTTCTGGCCGTTTAAATGGTATCGAAATTGCACGTACTGAATGGTATCGTGAAGGTCGTGTGCCTCTACATACTCTACGTGCGATGGTAGATTATGCTACTTCTGAAGCATTAACTACTTATGGTTTACTTGGTATTAAAGTTTGGGTCTACAAAGGTGATCTTCTACCTAACGGTGAAGCTCCTGTAGAGACAGTTTCTCGCGATGAAGAAAGACGTACACGTCGTCCTCGCGGTGAGCGTCAAGATCAACGTCGCCCTAGCGGTCGTGGTCGAGCTCGTAAAGCGTCTGGTGCCCAAGCAGAAAACTCACAAGCACAAGCTCAAGGTGAAGGCTCTCAAGCTGCAGCTAAAAAAGCTGAGCCTCAAGCAGAAGCTAAAGGAGAATAATAAATGTTATCACCAGCTCGTAGAAAATATCGTAAAGAGCAAAAAGGCCGTAACACTGGCCTTGCTACACGCGGCACAAACGTAAACTTCGGTGATTTTGGTCTTAAAGCAACTGGTCGTGGTCGCCTTACTGCTCGTCAAATCGAGGCGGCTCGTCGTGCTATGACTCGTCACATTAAACGTGGTGGACGTATTTGGATTCGTATTTTCCCAGATAAACCAATCTCACAAAAACCAGCAGAGGTTCGTATGGGTAACGGTAAAGGTAACCCAGAGTATTGGGTAGCTGAAATCCAACCAGGTAAAGTTCTGTATGAAATGGATGGCGTAAGCGAAGAGCTAGCTAGAGAGGCATTCCGTTTAGCTGCGGCTAAATTGCCAATCTCGACTACATTCGTTACTCGTCATTTATCTTAAGGAGTACTCATGAAAGCAAGTGAACTACGTTCGAAAGATGTAGCTGAATTACAAAAAGAGCTTGATGAGCTTCTTAAGGCACAATTCAGCCTACGTATGCAACGTGCGACTCAGCAATTAACAAACACAAGCCAAATCGGTAAAGTGCGTCGTGATATTGCACGTGTTCGTACATTATTAACTGAAAAGGCAGGTAAATAGACATGACAGAACAAAACCAAACTCAAGGTCAGTCTACTGATGCTTCTTCAGTAGATACACCTAAAAAACTTCAACGTACCCTAGTAGGTAAAGTTGTTAGTAATAAAATGGATAAAACTGTGGTTGTTCAAGTTGAACGCCGCATTAAACATCCACTTTACGGTAAGATCATTATCCGTACTAATAAATATAAAGCCCACGACGAAAATAATGAGTATAACGAGGGAGATACAGTAGAGATTGCTGAAGGTCGCCCTATCTCTAAACATAAATCGTGGAGAGTAGTGAAATTAGTTGAAGCGGCACGCGTAATTTAATTTCTATTCTTTTTGCTTTTAATAAGCCCCAAATTCGTAAGAGTTTGGGGTTTTTTATGTCTATACAAGGCGCAAATTTAGCAACGATTTTTGTATACTCTCTAGGAAAGCTCGTAACAAGTAGATACTAACCTAGGAGCTTCCATCGGAGCAGGATATGCTTGGGAGTAACATGTAGTTACAAACAATCCGTCCCCACTCAAAATACCCCCGAAATATCGGGGGTATTTGTATATATAGATTAGTACATTAGTCATTTATTTGTAGTGTTATAGATACAAATAATTAAATTAGTTAATTAGATTTTGATTTTAAGTACAAAATTTACAAATTTCTTACGTTTTGTTTCATATACTTATGCTTTATTTTGTAATTAAGTGGGGTTGTATATGAATAAAGTGTTCAAATCTATCTACAGTGAGGTCCTTGGTGCATGGGTTGCTGTATCAGAATGTGCTAAATCAAATGGAAAAAAATCTAAATCTCTCTTGGCTTGTGCATTGGCAATATCTCCGCTTTTCATGTGGGGGGGGGTAGCCAACTCACAAAACTTAGATGCTAACGGCAATTATATAACGCAGGCAAGTAACACAATCACTGATCCTACTGAGTCACTTATTATTGGCGATGAAAATACTGTAACTGAACCTGTGGATTCAGTAGTATTAGGAAATAAAAATAAAGTTCTAAACTCGAACTCAGGTAGTGCAATAGAAAAAGTTTATGTTCAAGGTTTAGACAACAAAGTTTTTAATAATAATTCAATTCTCACGGGTATTAAGTCCCAAATTGGCTATAGTGATGAAGCATGGAATTCAAAAAGAGCCCGTCAAAAAACTAATGTTAAAGGGCATACTCAAATGTATGTGAATGGACCTTCAAAGGATCTGGCTTTAAATACATTGCAGCTAACCAATGAAAAAAATTATGATTATTCTAAATTCACAATAGGTCGTTCAATAGTATTTGGAGAAAGTTCTGTAGCTATGGGTTCTGACTTAATCTCAATGGGTACAGACAATGAAGTAATTGGATGGAAAGCTATAGCTTCAGGTTATAAGAATACTGTCTATGGTATATCTACAGTAGGCATAGGTGATAAAAATATTGTTAGTGGTGATAGTTCAATTGGAATAGGTACAGATAACATTAATTCTCATCCAAATGTTGTTTCGATAGGTACAAGTAATGTAGTACAAGGCATAGGTTCAGTTTCAATTGGTTCTGGAAATATATTTAACTTATTACAAAGCGGCAGTATTACAAACTATGCCAAAAAAACTGGCAGTATAGGTATAGGTATAAGTAATTACATAGATGGAATTGATTCAGTTGTAGTTGGTACTAATAATAAATCTATGTATATTGGTTCTACTGTTATTGGGTATAAGAACTTTAATAGACTAGGTTTTTCAGTAATCCATGGATATAACAACATTGCTCCTGATTCAGCTATAGCTATCGGTAGAAGTAACCTATCAAGCGGTTCATCTAACAGTATGCTCGTAGGTACAGATAACTTTATCATGAGTTTGAATCCAATTTTTGAAAATGAAATAAAGGATATTCTCTCTGAGTTCGACGGTTATTCAAATGTACCACCTGATTATTCATTACCTCCCAGTTTGAACGGCGAAACTCATAAACATGGATTAATTACTGCAGAAACATTTAAAAATAAACTAAAAAACCTTACTGTGGATGGTAATGAAATTAAAATTCAACCTGAGACTTATGACCAAACAAGCAACGTTAATTCTCAAGCTGGTAATTCACTAGCTTTCGGATCCAGTAATATTATTTTGGGTAATCATTCTATTTCAATTGGTCTTTACAATCTAGTTAGAAATTATGATTCTGTTGCTTTGGGTAGAGCAAATTTGGTCTTAGGAGATTCTTCCCAGGTTGTAGGTAGAGGCAACAAATCCATGGGGGAGAACTCATCTGTCTTTGGTGCTTACAATACTTCTGAGGGTTTACACTCCTCTGTGCTCGGATTACAGAATGTTCTTTTAAAAGGTAAAGGGAAAAATCCGTATGAAATGGGTGTAGCTATTGGTGTTGCAAATCTTGTGAATGGCACTTACTCAATTGGTATGGGTTCTTATAATGTTGTACAAGGTTCAGGAAATGTCGTTATTGGTTACGAGAACTATGCTGCCCCTGCAACAGGTATCCCAGATGAAAATCCTTTTAAAGTAGCCAGTCGCGTAATTTCTATTGGTTATAAATCAATGGCTCCAAATCACTGGGCAACTGCTATTGGAGATTCTGCTTTTGCAAACCACAGCTCCGTTGCTCTTGGTAAGTTTTCGGTAGCTTATGGAACTGGTTCACATTCATTGGGTGAAAAATCGAGTGCTGTAGGGTATTATTCAATGGCTATAGGATCTAATAACTATGCTGGTGCTCTACTTGAAGATGAACAGATATTTTCTTTCTCAGCCTCTGTTGGTGATGGGAATAAAGCTAAGAAATTTGAAAGGGAATTATGGTTTAAAAAGAATAAATTACCTCAAGGTCAAAAAATAAAAGATAACGAAATAACTGATAGGGAAAGTGCATTCGGTTATTTTGGGTTAGATTATAGTAATCTTCAAGCCATAGCAAAAATAGAGAAGCAGAAAACAAATAAATATGATTCCCTAGGTAAAAATATGGTTGCTTTGGGTAATTACAACTGGGCTTTTGGCGACTACTCTGTAGCATCAGGCTATTTGAATATGGCTCTAGGAGAAGATAGTGTATCTGTTGGTCAACGCAACTTTACATTTAAAACAAAAAGTGTAGCCTTTGGGTCTTCTAATAAATCTTCTGGAAAATATTCCACTGCGGTAGGTTCCCATAATTATGTGGGTTATCACAATCCAACGAAGGAGCAGTTTGAAGGAAAATTTGGTGATTATGGTACTGCAGTTGGTTATGGTAATATTGTTATAGGAGAAAATGCATCAGCCTTTGGTAGAAATAATAATGCTTTAGGTTTACATTCGGTTGCTATAGGTTCAGAATCCATTGCCTCATATGAAAGAGCGGCCGCAGCTGGATTTAATACAATAGCGTCTGGTTTGTATTCATCCGCATATGGTGACACCGCAAATGCATTCGGAGAAAGTTCTCTCGCTTTGGGAAGAGGTAATAAATCATTTTATGCTCAAAGCTTCTCCTTAGGAGATGCAAATAAAGTATCAGGCAGATACGCAGGTTCATTTGGTGCATTTAATAATGTATCAGCGCCAAGTTCTTATGCTGTTGGCAATGACAACGCCGTCAAATCTCATTCTTCAGGTGCATTTGGCCATGATATTTCTATTGGAGAAAACGCAAATAGAACTTTTGTTTTGGGGCGAGCAATAGAAGTAAATCATGCTAACAGTGTAATTTTAGGTAATAAATCATCAAGTAAGGAAGCTAAAGCCGTAAGTTCAGCAAAAATTGGAACATTAAGCGTGCAAGGTTTTGCTGGGGTAGGTGATTCAAAATATGGTGTGGTTTCCGTCGGTTCAGATGTAAGTACTGATACTATTAGCGAAAAAGTAAGAAGAGCGATTATTCAAAAGGATATTATTCAAAATCATCTAGCTAAAAATAAGGCCTACTCAGAATTACTTACTGATACTAAAACTGAACTTGCCGAAGTTGAACAAATCAAAAAACAGAAAGATCCAGATTATGTTATTAAAGAAGTAACTGATGAAATGGCTAAGGATTATTTGTCAAAAGACGGAATATTTGAGCCAGTAGCATTGCCACCAGATTTGGCATCTCTTGATGTAACCAAATTGGATGAAATTATTGCTAACGGTCATCCAGACTATAAGGTAGGACCGAGACAAATTGTTAACGTAGCTGCAGGGGAAATTAGTGCGACAAGTACAGATGCTATCAATGGCTCTCAACTTTATAAGGTTGCAGAGGCACTAAGTAATGAAATTCCTGATATAGACTCTAAAAATCTTGCTAAAAAAACAGATGGATACGAAATATCGGGTAATTCAGGAAATCATAAGGCAGAGTTAAACTCAGAGCTTAATTTTGAGGGCGAAGGGAATATCACCACAAAAGTGACGCAGGTAAATGGAAAAACCATAATTAAAATTTCGTACACTGGAACAACCCCAAATCCTGGCGAAACTACAGATATTAAAGTAGGTGCAAACAAACCTGCTGAGGAAGGCAGTGCTAACCCTGTTGAAGGCGTGAAAGATCTCGATATAGTGGGTGCTTTGACCAATAGCAATGAAGACCCTTCTAAATTTGATGGTGGCCGCAATATTCAAACCACTGTCAAAAAGGACGCAGATTCAGTCAAAACAACCGTCACAGTAGCTATGAAAAATGAGCTCGAGCTTACTTCTGTGACGGCTAAATCGAAAGATGATAAGAATAAAACTACTCTCGAAGCAGACGGTATCGCATTCACACCTAAAGCAGATCAGCAAGATGCGAAACCCACTAAGCTTGCATTAAAAGAAGAAGGCGAAGCAGCCCTCGGCTCGACCGATGCTAAACGTCGCTTGACGGTAAATACAGGCAAGGATGGAGAGGGCGAGAGCATTGCCACTCTGAACGATGGGCTGGCGGTCCAAGGTGATGGCGATCAAAAAATAAACAAAAAACTAAACAGCACACTGAAAATCACGGGTGGTCAGACTGATGCGAATAAGGTTTCGAAAGAAGCGAATATTGGTGTTATGGTCGAAGGAGATGCTCTTGCTGTACGCATATCCAAAGATCTGAAAGGCCTCTCTTCAGCAGAATTCTCATCAGAAGCTGCTGACGGTAAGCCTGCGACCACCACAAAAATCGATGGCAATGGCGTCGATATATCTTCATCTGACACAGCCGTCTCACTTAACGCAACAGGCCTTCACATCAAAGACGGCCCAAGCGTAACTAAAGACGGAATCGATGCAGGTGGCCGTGTTATATCAAATGTCGCTGCAGGCGTAAAACCTACGGATGCCGTAAACGTAAGCCAGCTTACAAAAGCGAGCAATCAATTAAGAGGAGAGATTGAAAAACGTTATCAAGATGCGAATGCTGGCACAGCCTCAGCCATGGCTGTAGGTACTCTTCCTCAAGCATATAAGCCTGGCCAAAGCGTAATGGGCGTCTCAGGCAGTACTTATGAGGGACATACCGCATTTGCTATTGGTTTATCTACGGTGACGAAGAGTGGCAAATGGATCTTAAAAGGCAATGTGTCAGGAAATGGTCGAGGTAACCTAGGAGCTTCCATCGGAGCAGGATATGCTTGGGAGTAACATGTAGTTACAAACAATCCGTCCCCACTCAAAATACCCCCGAAATATCGGGGGTATTTGTATATACAATTAGCGAATTTTAGAGGGTTTTGTAGATATTTTGGGACATATATACGCAATTTTAAAGTGAAAAGACTAAAGCTGTTACAAATACTTTATATATTACGATTTGATTCATATACTTAATTATTAATTCAAAAATAAGGTGGGTATATGAACAAAATATTCAAAACCATTTATAACGAAGTTTTAGGTGCGTGGGTTGCGGTTTCAGAATTTGCTAAACCTAATGGAAAAAAATCTAAATCACTATTAGCTAGTGCTGTGGCAATGTCCTCGCTGTTCACGTGGGGGGGGGTAGCAGTGGCAGATGATACTGCTCCAAAAGTTGATGTATATCATCTTGCAAAGGATCTTGTTCAAGATGACAATGGCAATATTATAGGTAGTCAAAGCCAAGTTTCTGGTGGTTATTTAAATTTTGCTCTGATAAATGGATCAGTTGTTGGATATGAAGGTGATATAAATCCTGAAGGTAATGTGTCAATAGGGGCTCAATCTTTTGTAAAAGGGGGTACAGATAGTTTTGCAATAGGTTCTCATGCCCAAGTTCATAATGGTCCTGGCACTGATGGTTTTGGCAATTATGCCATAGGTGCGGGTGCTCAAGTTGCTGCTTTAAAAAAAGATGGTAATCCACAAAGTTCTATTGCAATAGGTTCATTTGCAAAAGTTTATGGACGAGAATCTCAGTCCATAGGGTATGAAGCACAGGTTTATGGTAATAAGAGTGTTGCAATAGGTCATGGAGCTGATGTTCAAGCAGATATGGCTTACGCATTTGGATATCAATCTCACGCTTTCGGTAAATACAGTATGTCTTTTGGAGCAACTTCTATAGCTAAAAAAGAACAAAGTATTGTATTGGGTGTGGGCTCTGAAGCATCAGATATAGGTTCAATGGTAATTGGAAATTTCGCATATGCTAGAGGTCCTTATTCATCAGCGTTTGGCACAAATGCACAGGCTAACACTGGTCGATCAGTGGCGGTAGGAACCCTCAACTATGCTGGTCTTTATAGTGACAGTGGAGATATTAAAGACGCAATTCGAAATATGCCCAATTTTGGATTGTTTGGTACTGAAGATGACCCTCTAGGAGTCGAGGAGTTTAATAAATTTGTAAAAGAAGTTGTTGATGCAAATTCAGATCAAAAACTGGGGCACAGCTCAGCTATAGGTGTAGAAAACGTGGCATTATATCAAACTGACGTTGCGATGGGGTTTAGAAACTATGCTGTTGGACTTAATTCTGTAGCTATGGGTAGAGATAATATTGCTCAATCTAAAGGGGCTTTAGTTTTTGGTTATTCCAATAGACTAAAAGCCGAGAAATCTATTGTTCTTGGAAGCAATATTACTGCAGAACAAACCAACAGTGTTTACCTTGGCGACCTATCCGCATCAGATGGTTGGCAAACTCCTGTAGCCCCTGCACCATTAACAATAAATGGAAAAACTTATTCCTGGGCCGCAGCATCAAAAGAACCTACTGCAACGACTGGCACTACAGGCTCAAACCGCCAAGCAGCTAATTCTTATGGTATCGTAACAGTAGGCTCAGTTGGCAATGAGCGTCAAATCCAACACGTAGCAGCTGGCCGTGTTTCAAATGATAGTACAGATGCAATAAACGGCTCACAACTTAACTACTATGTTAAGAAACTAGAGCAGGACATCGGAAAAGCAGGGACTGGAGGTTCAGGTACAGTTCCAGAATATGACTTCATAGGCGAAAAAGGAATCTCAGTCGAGAAAAAAGTTATAGAAGGAAAAACCACAATCACCATCTCATACACTGGAACAGGCACCACACCTGGCGAAACTACAGAAATTAAAGTAGGTGCAAACAACCCTGCTGAGAAAGGCGGTGCTAACCCTGTTGTAGGCGTGAAAGATCTCGATATAGTGGGTGCTTTGACCAATAGCAATGAAGACCCATCTAAATTTGATGGTGGCCGCAATATCCAAACCACAGTTAAAAAGGACGCAGATACAGGCAAAACAACCGTCACAGTGGCACTTAAAAACGACTTAGAGTCTAATACTCTTACAGTGGGCGGAGACGGTCAAAACAAAAAACCTAAAGCTGACGGCAAAATTAACGTAGTCGATAAAAAAGGAAATACAACAGTAAAAATCACAAGTGGCTCCGAAGCAGAAGGAACCAACTCTGCAGTAGCCCCTTCAGTAAAAGTAAGCTCAGTTGATGGCCAAAACCTAACATCACTCGAAGCTACAGGATTAACAATCTCAGCTCCAGCAACGCCAGGAACAACAGCCCCAGCCGTCTCACTTAACGCAACAGGCCTTCACATCAAAGACGGCCCAAGCGTTACTAAAGACGGTATCGATGCAGGTGGCCGTGTTATATCTAATGTCTCTGCAGGCGTAAAACCTACGGATGCTGTTAACGTAAGTCAGCTCAATAAAACACGCAATGATCTTATCAACAGGATGGATGCGAATCATGAGCAAGCCCTAGGCTCCGCTGCTATGGCTATGGCTATGGCCAATCTCCCTCATGCTATCCGCCCTGGCGACAAAACAGTGTCAGTCGCAGGTAGTACTGTCCACGGCAAGGCGGCTTTCGCTGTAGGCATCTCGAGTTCGTCCCTTACAGGCAAGTGGCAGCTGCGTGGCTCTGTTTCTGGCTCTGATAATGGAGATATCGGTGCCGGCATAGGTGCGGGCTATACATGGCGTTAGCCTAATTACAAGGGGCATTTGTTGCATTGATGGCAATGCCCCCGCCCACTAATTCTCATACAAAAATCTCACCCCCCGAGTCATTGATTCGGGGGTTTTTGTATATACAAAAAGATACAAAGTAGTAAACAAAATTTTTGCGTATGTTTCAATCGATATCAATTGACCTTATAATTTTAAGAATTTGCAAATTTTGTAACTGAGAGAAGAATATGAATAAAATTTTTAAAACTGTTTATAACGAAGTTATAGGAAGCTGGGTGGCAGTTTCTGAAATAACTAAAACAGGCGGAAAAAAATCTAAATCCTCTAAAACAGCACTTGCTGCACTAACTTTAGGAATGATTTCAGTGTGGGGCGGGGTGGCTAGTGGACAGACTTCTCCCGATCATCAACCTGGTATTACTCTAAATTCACAGGAATTAACGCTCCCAAATATTTGGGTAGAGACAGAAGATGGGGATGGGTCAATAGCCGAAAACGATGCACTAGGTTCTACTTCAAATAATACAGTTTTTGGTGTTAGTAATACCGTAGATATACAGAACTCAGTTATTTATGGTGTTGGAAACAAAATTCATAAAGATACTGACATACCAGATGTGTTTCATGGCCCTGCTCATCTCTATCTGATGGGTAATGGTAACGATATATCTCAATCAGATAATAGTGTTATCGGGAACTTTAACCAACTTATTGGAGACTTAAATAATACAGCTCAAGTCCCCTTTCGAGGTTTCAACATGGTATACGGGGATTCCAATAAACTAGCAACTCAGAGATTCAGTTTAGTATTTGGAAATAGCAACCAAATTTATGGAGCAGATAATTCACGAATATACGGAAATAACAATATCTTGGATATCAGACGTAACTCTTCAAGAGGATTTACACCAGATAATCACGCATATACTTATTACGATGAGTTAAATGTATATGGTGGAAATAATTATACTAATTTGAGTGAAACTGAAATATTTGGCTCTAGTAACTATGTGGGATCTGCAAACAATACCACTAAAGTCGAAGAGTTTCCATTGTTAGGTAGAGAATTTAATAAAGTTATTACTAAACTTAAAGAGACTGAAGAGAAAATAAAGTTAGTTTTCCCACAATATACTGCCTCAGCTGCCAATGGTTCATTTGTTTTTGGTTCGAAAAATATTTTAGTTTCAAGCTCTGGAAATGTTTTGACTGGTACAGACAACACTGTATATGGAACCTCAAAAAATAATGTATACGGTTCTAATAATTTAGTCTTCTCGAAAGGCTATGCTTCTATTTTTGGTGTAGGTAATAAATATCAAGGTGGTAAAAATTGGAGTCATAAATCTCAACTTTTTGGAGAAGATAACACCGTAGCAGGATATTACAATACTGTTTTTGGTTCGGATAACGTTATAAATGAAGACGTTAAAACTATTTTTAACACAAATTTAGCAGGTAACCCGCAGGGAGGAAACGTAAGTAGATTTAAGTCTTTCAGTGAGTATGAATCTAACAACAATGTTGTAATAGGTAAATCAAACTATTCTAGAGGGTCAACTAACTCAATCATAGGCCAAAATAATGCCATAGGTTATATCAGCAATCCAGTAGGCGGGACCCCTCAATTTGAATCCATAGTTAAACAAAAACTTCCAAGTTATAAATATGTAAATATATTGGGTAAGCAAAACTTAGTAAATGCCAATTATTCAAACAGTATAGGTTCACAAAACAATATCAACGGGGATTATTCTCTGTCTATTGGTAATAACAATACCATCACTAATTCGGAAGCAATTGCCATAGGTAATAAAAATCTGTCTTCTGGTGAAAAATCAATCTCAATTGGTAAAGAAGCTAAAGCTACAGGAGCCTATACAGTTGCTATCGGTTTTCAAAGTGAAGCAAAATTTCAAACAGCTTCAGCACTGGGTTATTTAAGTGATGCCAGGACATTAGATTCTGTCGCTATTGGATTTGATGCTACTTCATCAGGTACTAGGGGAGTTACCTTAGGTGCGTATACAGTTGCAGGCACAGATTCAGCAACTGCTGTCGGTCCTTATGCAAAAGCCTGGGGACCTGCATCTAGTTCATTTGGAACATATGCATTCTCCCGAGGTTATCATTCAGTCGCTATCGGATCTCGAGCTAACACATTTGGAAATGCTGCAATTGCCTTAGGTCATAATTCTAAAGCTGTTGATACTAATGCTACTGCTATCGGTCACGGTGCAAAAGCCTTAGTATGGAACTCAACTGCTGTCGGGGATATAGCTGAAGCTTGGGGTGAAAGCTCTTTAGCTTTGGGTAGGAACAGCAAGTCATTTGTTGCACATGCATTCTCCGCAGGTGATGCAAATGCAGTCGATGGTAGATATGGTGGAGCATTTGGCTATGCGAACAAAATTTATAACCATGCTTCTTTTGGTTTTGGGAGTGTGAATAAAGTTCATTCATTTAGTTCCATGTCTCTTGGTACAAATAATGAAATCACAGCTCAAGCTGACAGAACATTCGTATTGGGCCGACATATTACAGCTAATCATAAAAATAGCGTTATATTAGGAAATAGATCCTCGAGTAAAGAAGCTTCATCTGTGACTGGTGCTTCTATTGACGGTATTGCAGTGACTGGATTCATAGCTGGAAATGCAGAATATGGCGTCGTTTCAGTCGGATCTGCAGTTGGTACTGAGATTTTTAACTCGGATAGCTTATTAAAAAGTGCTAATTCTGTAAGCGATAAATACAAAAACCAGAAAAACTTAGTTGAGTATTACTCTAAAGTTACTCAAAAGCAACAGGAACTTATTCAATCAAAATTAGCTGCTGAAGAAGATGCCACAGATGAAAGAAAAAATGAAATTATACGTTCTGTTTCAAGGGAAGATGCTATTAATGCCTTAAGAGATGCTGGAATTGAAGAACCAGAATGGATTGCGAAATTAACTGCAGAAGAACTTGCAGCAGTTCGAAACATTGGCCCACGCCAAATCGTAAATGTAGCTGCTGGTGCGGTTAGTGCCAATAGTACTGATGCTATCAATGGTTCGCAATTATTTGCGGTAGCCGACACAATCATAAAAGAAGGTGTTGATATTAACGGCAATTCAGGTACAGCACAAACCATAAAAATTGGTCAAACCATAAACGTAAAAGGTAAAACAGCTTTAACAGATAATTTGACTGATGAAGGCGAGAATATTGCCACAAAAGTTGACGCTAACGGAATTTTAATTAGGCTTAAAAAACAACTTACAAATCTTCAAAGCCTAACTTTAGTGGGTAACAATAAATTTGATGTCAACGGTTTGACTCTCAGCGGGGGCGTTAAAGTTTTAAAAACAGGTATCAACGCCGGCAATAAGAAAATCACTGGTGTTGCTACACCTGAAGCCGACGGTGATGCAGTGAATCTCGCATATTTGAATGATACAGTCGATGAATTAACTAACGGCGGTTTTAAATATGAGGGAAATACTGGTGGGGAAAAAACTGTAAAACTTGGTGGCAAGATTTCAATTAAGGGTACTGCTGCTTGGGATAGTACTGATCAAGGTGCAAATATCTCTACATATTCAGCAACTGATGGTCAGCTTTTGATAGGTCTATCCAAAGTTCTTACAGGACTTACATCAGCTCAGTTCGGTGATACAACTATTAATGGATCTGGTGTCACAATTACTGGTGGTCCTTCATTGACCAAAGATGGCGGGCTGAATGCAAATAACAAACCAATCACCAATATTAAACCAGCTTCTGATAAATCGCCTGTAAATGATGCGGCGAACGTTGGTTATGTACAAGCTGAAATTGATGAACTTAAGGCTCTTGGATATAAACTTTCTGATGGGACCAATACTAGTGATGCTATTGCATTAGGGAAAACCTTGTCCTTCACAGGTGATGATAATATCACAACAACTGCTTCTAACGATGGTGTTGCATTTGCCCTAAAGAAAACGCTAACAGGTCTTACATCTATTGCTATTGAAAATGGTCCTACGTTAAATGCAGATGGCTTGGCGTTTCCAAACTCTGGTCCATCTTTTGGTCCAAATGGTCTTACAGTAGATACTGTTGTTATTAATAATGATGGCATTAATGCTGGCGGAAAGAAAATCACTGGTGTAGCTGACCCATCAGAAGACACAGATGCTGCAAACAAACAATATGTTGATAAGGAAGTAGGAGAATTAGGAGATAAAGCTCTAACATTTGGTTCTAATATTGCTGACGCTTCTGGGACTAAAACAATAAAACTTAAAGATGGGGGCACTTTAAATATTAAAGGTGCTGATTCAAACACTGATAAAAGTAAATTTGATGACGCAAATATAATGACTTGGCTTGATGGGGATACTATGCGAATCGGCTTGAATAAAGAATTGAAATTGGATTCACTCAAGGCTCAAGACCCTAATAATCCAAACAAAACTGCTGAAGTTAAACCTGATTCGATCGTGTTTAATGGTGTAGACGGAAAAAATGGGGAAGACGGTAAAGTAGTAATAAAAGTCAAAACTGATGAACCCAAAGATATTAATGACGCTCCTATCGATCGCATCACCGTAAACGATAATCCTCTCGCAACGCTATTAGACGGATTTAAATTCTCGGGTAATGACGGCAAGAACATTGCCATCACATTGAATAAAGTGATAACTATCCAAGGGGCTGATTTGAACTCCACATGGGCTCAGTTTGATAGCGGCAACAATGTTATGACTAAAGCCGAGAAAGACGGGGACAATATTAAGTATACGGTCGCACTTAAAAAATCACCTGAATTCGAATCGCTAACACTAACTGGAACTCCTGCGGATGCAGATGCTGGTACAGATGCGAAACCTGGCAAACTCACAATCCAAGATGGCAAAATGATGGATAAGATAGTAGCTTCAGTTAGCGAAAATGAAGATACTAAAGGCGATCCACGTATTATTTTGAATGGCCGCGAAAATGATGAAATCGCGAAGCTTGGTGCGGACGAGCATGGTCACGGAGATTTCCGCTTAAACGACAAGAATGGAGATAGAAGAGTAGTTTTAGGCGTAAATGAGATTTCAACTGACCCTGCGAACCCAGATGCTCCTAAGAAAACAGCTGGTGAACTTAAGATAAAAAATGCAGAGAATGCAAACGTAATCACAGCTTCAGTGGATGCTGAGGGTGATGGGCATATTAAAGTCACTAATGGTGATACATCTAAATACTCAGAAATTGAGCACGACGGTTTCGCTATTAATGATGGTGTGGGCACATCAAAACTTGGTACGAAGAAAGATGGTACTGGAGGTGTTGAAAACCCTGAAACTAAAAAACGCCGCTTAACTCATACTGTTAGTGGACCAGGTGTTGACACACCAGTTGTCGAAGAAGTAGCTACTCTTGAAGATGGATTGATTTTTAAAGACAACACCACAAATGGTAAGGCTGCTGTTAAGCTTAATAATTCAGTGAGAATCGCAGGGGCAGCTGGTAACAATAAATGGGAAGACTTCGATGGTGGTGAAAATATTATGACCAAAATCGAAGATGGTCCAGGTGGAGAGAAAATCATACGCATTGCCATGAAAAAAGATCTCAAACTTACAAATGGCGAATTCGGTGGCCCTAACGAAGATGGCACAGATGGAGAAGACGGTAATATTACCGTGACCTCTGGCGATGGTGATTCTACAGTTGAAATTAAACCAGACGTAATCATTTTTAAAGGTGTAGATGGAAAACCTGGAGAGAATGGTCAACCTGGTGAAAAAGGTGATGCTGGTATTACTATGACACTAAATGGTAAACCAGGCGTTGATGGAGAAGATGGCATTACTCGCATTATCCTTACCGATAAAGATGGCAATGAAGTCGATCAAGGTGCCACTTTGAAAGATGGCTTCTTATTCGGTGCAAATGCTGGTGATGGTGATCCAGAAAAAAATCCTGTAGCTAATACTCTAAATTCTCGAGTTAATATTTCAGGCCATAAAGATAACACCAAATGGGATGAGTTTGACGAGGGGTCTAATATTATGACCAAGGTAACTCAAGACCCAGATACCAAAGAAACTACGATTACAGTGGCTATGAAAAAAGATTTGGCACTTGATAATCTAACTATCGGAAAAGATGGCAAGGACGGCCAACCTGGAAAAGACGGTAAGGTTGAAATCATTAACAAAGATGGCGAGAAAACTATCGTAATCAACGCAGCTAAAGATCCAGAGGATCCAAATTCTAAAGGACCTGAAATCGCCGTCAAGGATCCTTCAAATGGCGATGGCTCTAAACTTACCCCAGGCGGCCTTGAAATCACGAAGAAACCTGAAGGATCAGACGACCCTTCGACTTCTTTAATTTCAGTTGAGCCTAAGGGTGAGCCAGGACTTGGTGATGAACCTGACAGCACTAAACCGAGAATTACCTTAACTACGGGCAAGGGCGAGAATGCCGTAAAAGAGAGCATTGCCACCCTAAACGATGGGCTCGGATTTAAAGGCGACGGCGATAAGGTCATAAATAAAAAGCTTAATAATACACTTGATATCGTGGGGGGCGAGAAGGATGAAACTAAACTTTCGACCACTAAAGATAAGAATATCGGTGTAATAGTTGAGGAGCAGGGCGAAGGAAGCGATAAGAAACAGGTCCTTGCAGTGCGTCTTGCGAAGAATCTGAAAGGTCTGCAATCGGCCGAATTCAAGCCTCTCGATAAAGATGGCAATGATTCAGGCAAATCCATCAATATCGATAGTAACGGTGTGACTGTTGCTAAAGGGGATGATAAAGCGACTTTCGACGAGAGAGGGCTTAAAGTAGGCGAGAATGGTCCGCAGTTCACGAAAGATGGCATCAGTGCAGCTGGACTCATAATTAATGATGTTGCACCAGGCGTTAAGCCTACGGATGCTGCCCAATTCGGCCAAGTAAGCGATATGCTTGCTGCTACTAAGAGAGAGCTTAAAGGCGATATCGAAAAGCGTTATCAGGACGCATCAGCTGGCACAGCTAGTGCTATAGCCGTTGCGAGCCTACCGCAAGCTTACGAGCCTGGCCAAAGCGTCGTCGGAATAGCAGGCGGCACTCACGAAGGCCACACAGCTTTATCTGTTGGTGTATCATCTGTATCCGATAACGGTAAATGGATCCTCAAAGGCAATGTCACTGGCAATGGCCGTGGTCAAATCAGTGCCGGCGTTGGAGCAGGATACGCTTGGAAGTAGCGAGGTATATTCATCTGATGCGATGCACATAGATTCTTATATCTAAGCCCTATACCCCTAGTCAAAGACTGGGGGTTTTTTGTTTTTATAACTGAGTGATTTGTAGGGGTAATGAATTAAAATTATAGAAAATAAATCTGAGTTTGAAATGCGATGAATAGTGTAGCTGAATCTATAACGAGAGATATTGAATATTATTGTAAGGAAAAAGAAAATCAACACTTTGAAAGGAAAAGTGCTCGTACAGAACCAAAAGAAATTCTCAGAGCAATAGTAGCTTTTGCAAATGCCGAAGGCGGTCATATAGTGATTGGTATTGAAGATGATGGAGAAATAACTGGTTTCAAGCAAAATAAATCAAAAAACATAGAATCATACAAGAATATCAGTTTGACGGAACTCAGAGACACTCCATTCAAAGTGGAGTATGTTGAAAAAAATATAAAAAATTCTAAAGATGAAGATGATAGGATTTTGATTGTTATTGTTCCCCCATCACCTAAAAGAATTATTAAAATGAACGATGGAACAGTATATTTAAGGCAATTAAGCAATTCAGTAAAACTCAATCATGAACAAATAACTCAACTAGAGTACGATAAGGGACAAAGATTTTTTGAAGAAGAAATCGTTTCTTCGGCTACTTTAGATGATTTAGATTTAAGCATTGTAGAAGAATTCAAAATAAAGCTTGGAGCGTTACAAGCATCAAATGAAGATATATTAGAAGCTCGCAATTTGCTGGTAAAGGGCAATATAACTACATCTGCATTATTGTTGTTTGGAAAAAATCCCAGCAAATATCTACCACAGGCTAGAGTAAAGATAATAAAGTATGAAGGCAATACTGCAAAAGTTGGATCTGAAATAAATATAGTTAAAGAAGTTACATTTGACGATTGTATACCCAAAATAATTGATAAATGTGCAAATTATATAAGAACACAACTTAGAGAGTTTCAGTATTTGGATCTTGATGGTAAGTTTAAAAAAATGCCAGAATATCCTGAATTTGCCTGGTTTGAAGGTATGGTAAATGCTCTAACTCATAGAGACTATTCTATTAGAGGGGATTACATAAAAATTAAAATTTTTGATGACTCTCTTGAGATTATTAGCCCAGGAACCTTTCCAAGCTATGTAACAAAAGACAATCTTCTAAATACTCGATATTCTAGGAATCCAACAATAGCAAGAATTTTGTCTGAATTTGGGTGGGTAAAAGAAATAAATGAAGGGGTTAAGAGAATCTATAGTGAGATGGAAAATTTATTCTTAAAAGCTCCAATCTATAAAGAAGAAAATTTTTCTGTACATCTGAAATTGGAAAATAACCTATTGAATAGAAGATTTAGGTTTGACGATAAACTTAAAGGAATTTTTACTAAGGAAGTTGTCGATGATTTATCAAGTCATGAAAAATTTATACTTCATTACATGTTCAATACTTCCTCAACACTTAACACTAAAAAAGGTTCGGATTTGTTGAATAGAGGAACTACTTACACTTTAAAAATTCTTAAAGGTTTGGAGAAACGGGGTTTTCTTAAGTGGGAGGGTTCATCTAAAAATGATAAAAGTCAGCACTACAGACTTAACTTTTAAAAAAATATACTTATTTCTATTTATACATAATGTCTGCGTGAACAAAATGGGTCAAGTGTGAACATAATTGCCAATGTGTGAACATAGAGGTTTGGCTATAAGGAAAATCCTAACTAAAATTTAAAATCAGAATAAGCAAAATCGTAAATTTGATTATATAAATCAATAGCTTAAATATTTTGCGTGAACAAAATGGGACAAGTGTGAACATAATTGCCAATGTGTGAACATAGAGGTTTGGCTATTAGGAAAATCCTAACTAAAATTTAAAATCAGAATAAGCAAAATCTTAAATTTGATTTTATAAATCAATAGCTTAAATATATTGCGTGAACAAAATGGGTCAAGTGTGAACATAATTGCCAATGTGTGAACATATTATTCCAGCGGCACTCACGAAGGCCACACAGCTTTATCTGTGGGTGTATCGTCTGTATCCGATAACGGTAAATGGATCCTCAAAGGCAATGTCACTGGCAATGGCCGCGGTCAAATCAGTGCCGGCGTTGGAGCAGGATACGCTTGGAAGTAGCTTGGCTTAAGCTAGGGGCATTAGTCACATAGGTGGCAATGCCCCCGCTTACACATCACTTGATAGCCCACGCATAAGACGTGGGTTTTTTAACAACATTTTTGTAACGTTTTGTAAATTATGAAACAAGAGTTTTTACAGTTTTGCGGGGGGGGGAATCTATTAGTAGCATTGTCATTAAATATTTTTAAGGATTGTATATACAAGTTTAATTGCCATATCTACAGTATACTCATAGACATTATTAGTTACAAAATATTTGTTATTGCCCTATAAACCAAAATTTATAAGACTTATATTGGTATTATTTTTTAACATATTATTTCAAATTGCTATGAATAAAATCTTTAAATCTAAATTTAATAAAACTTTAGGTTCTTGGGTTGCTGTTTCTGAACTTGTTAAAGGCTTCTGCAAAAATTCTAAAGTTGTAGCTGTAGGAGTTGCATTAGTTGCTACCGCAGAAATTGTAGAGGCAAAACAAACAATAACTGAAGAGGTTGAAATTACAGAATCTGTAGTACTTAAAGATGATGTTACAGTAGATGGGGATGTTTTTTTAGATGGATTCCGTATTCATGCAGGTGGTCCCACATTTATTATTGATCACGTTAATCCATACCCTAAAAATAACTTATGGGAACCCATGTATTTTAACGTTCAAATTGGTATGGGTGCATCTGCACAGGGTCAACAGTCCTTTGCAATTGGTCAATATTCAGAAGCCAATGGATCGAATAACTTTGCTTTAGGTCACTACGCACGGGCTCAAGGAGATAAATCAAATGCGTTTGGCTACAACTCCTATGCAAGTATTGGATCAGTTTCAGTAGGTAATAACAACGTAGCTATGTGGAATTCATTTGCTTCTGGTCAACATAACTACGCATTTACAAATCAAGCAGTGTCTGTTGGTTTACATAATGCATCCTATGGAAAAAATGCAATTTCGATTGGTGCGGCTAATACATCTACGACTGAAGCCGCTTCCTCTATGGGTGTATTTAACTATGCTGGACCATCTAATCTTTTGGGGTCTAAAGAAGTAAACGGAGTAATGACACCTAGACTTTTGGATGTTCTAAACGCATTGCCTTATGAACCTATTAGCAACAAGCCCGAAGATCAACTTAGTGCAATATATATCAATAGTATTAAGGCCAGATTGTGGAATACGTCAAAATACTGGCAGAATTCTGGATTAACTTTTACAACCAATGATTACGATAGTTTAAAGTACTTGAGTGAAAAGGAACAACAAGAAATTTCCAAAGCTATTGAAAAAGCTGGTAAGGATTGGCCGCATAATCATCAATCAGCCGTGGGTAATTTCAATACAGTAACTGGTGGTTTTGCTTCAGGGTTTGGTACATATAACACCGCGATAGGGGATGAGTCATCAGCTTTTGGCCATAATAACCTCTCATTAGGTACATTTTCTTCAGCTATAGGAAGTTGGAACGTAAGTCTTGGTACTGCTTCAACGGCAGTTGGTATGAGGAATATAGCCTCAGCTGATTACTCAGTAGCTGTTGGTTATACTAATAGAGCAAGCGGATACGATGCTATAGCGATAGGTATTGATAACTATTCTAAAAACGATGCTACTACTTCTGATGGTTCTAATTTAGATGGTACTTCATTAGTCAGGTGGGTGCAGGGTTCAATAGGTATTGGTATCGGCAATGATGTGGGTGATGATGCTCTAGGTTTTGGTAATGGTAATGTAGTAAATGCACGCTCTATAGCTGTGGGTACTAAAAACAGTATTCTTAATAACATAATATCAGTAAACAATAATAGTCAAATCATAATTGATGAAAATAAAAAAATTGGAAATTCTTATGGATTTGTTTTTGGGTATAACAACAAAATCTATTCAGGTCGTAGTGCATCTACTATAAATGTGAATATTTCAGGCTCACACAATTTTGCACAAAATGCAGAACAGTCATCAATTTTTGGTTTTAAAAACTACTTAGGTGCACAAGTTGATTTTACAGATGTAAGACCAGATAAAGATCCAAAAGTTAAAGAATTAAATGTTTCTAGAATTTCCTTAGCTACTGTAATAGGTAATCAAAACTACTCTAGTGCTTCTAAATCAATTGTTATTGGGCATTCTAATGGTTTAACTTACGGAGCTCAAAACTCTATAGTTATAGGTAGTAATATAAAAGCTAATCGTGCTAATGCAATTTATCTTGGTATAAATGCTTCAACTGATGGTTACCAAAAAGTCACAATTCCTGAGGGTGCAAAATGGGCAGGTGCTGATAATAAAGGCAAGGATTGGGTAATGACCATCGGTCGACCTGGCCAAGAACGTCAAATCCAACACGTGGCAGCAGGTCGTATTAATAAAGATAGTACTGACGCTATTAATGGTTCTCAACTTTATTGGTTTAAAAAATCTTTAGATGAGAAGATTGGTGAGCTACTACCAGCAATAGCAGATGAGAAAGGCACAACAGTAAAACCTAAAGAAGATAAAGTTGTTATTGGTGGCGGAGTACCTGAAGAAAATAATAAACCAGAAAATTTCACAACAGGAAATATAACAACTGAAACAGAAATTGGTGCTGACGGTAAAAATACTGGTAAGCTTAATATTAAACTAGCTAAAAACCTGAAAGGTCTTGAATCAGCTGAATTTGTTGATGAAAATGGTAATGGTACTGTAATCACCAAAGATGGTATTAAAACTGTTGTCAAAGAGAAGGATTCAGAAGGTAAAGATGTGATTAAAGAAATCGCGATGGGCACTTCTTATGTAGGCGATGACGGTAATAAAGTTGATGTTCCACTTAACAAAACGCTTAACCTCAAAGGCGGAGCCACAGATGTCTCTAACGAAGACAATATTGGAGTCGTCAAAGGAAATGATAACACCCTAAACGTTCGTCTTGCTAAAAACCTTAAAGGTATTGAAAGTATCGATGGCTTAAAAGAAATGTCTTACGATGAAATGCAAGAAGCTGAAAATAAAAACAAAGCAGTAAGCGTTAAATCACTAGAAAACTATCTTGAGAAATACGGTTCAGGCGGTACTTCAGGCGGCTCAGGCGAATTTAATGGTGATGCAGGAGGCAAAGAAATTACTAACTTGAAGCCTGGCACTAAACATGATTCAGCTGCTACAGTTGGTCAGGTTGAAGAACGATACGATGATGCTTTAGGGGCTTCAGCTATGGCCATGGCTACTAGTGGTCTTCCTCAAGCTACTGCCCCTGGTAAAAGTATGGTGTCTGTAGCTGGTAGTACACTTGATGGAAAACAGGGTTATGCACTTGGTATTTCTACTGTTTCTTGTAATGGAAAATGGGTAATTAAAGGGTCTGTTGCTGGCTCTAGTAGAAAACAACTTGGTGCTACCATAGGTGCAGGATATCAGTGGTAAATAAATAAACTACTTATTCATTCTTCTCCATACAATACCCACGGCCTCGGTCGTGGGCTTTTTTTTACAAGTTATAATTTTCCTCATACATAATAAGGAAAAATAATGAGTGACACCCTCCCACATATCGAAAGCCTCGCACATATCGACAACATAACCGATGCAAGCCTTCTCGAAAAATATTCATCAGATGCAAGTGGATATCCCGAAGCCTCCCCCTCAATAGTCTATCGACCACGTAGTACAGAAGAAGTGGTGCACATCGTAAAGCATTGCCACCAGAATAATACGCCATTTACTGTTCAAGGTGGGCTTACAGGGTTGGCTGCTGGGGCCGTTCCTAATGAAGGCGATGTTGTTATTAGTTTCGAGAAAATGGATAAAATCGAGGAGATCGATAATGTGGGTGGCACTGCTCTTGTGCAAGCAGGTGTCATTCTCGAAAACCTGCAGAAGGCTGTCCTCGATAAAGGATGGTATTTTCCGCTTGATTTGGGAGCACGGGGGTCATGTTTTGTAGGCGGGAATATTGCCACAAATGCAGGTGGCAATAAGGTCTTCCGCTACGGTACGATGCGTGAACTTACGCTTGGACTGGAGGTTGTGTTGCCCGATGGCACTTTGCTCGATATGACCTATAGCATGATAAAAAACAATACAGGTCTTGACCTTAAGCATTTGTTTATTGGCTCTGAGGGGCGGTATGGTATCGTTACACGTGCCGTGTTGCGACTTTTTCCTAAGCCAGCTCACAAACACAACGCCCTTGTCGCTTTAGAGAATTTCCAATCAGTCACGAAATTGCTCACAAAGACGCGAGCGGCATTGGCTGAAATTGCGAGTTTTGAAGTTATGTGGCTTGACTATCTTTCAATGTCCGCACAGCTTCAGGGGATTAAGGTCCCCTTTGATGGTGCTTATCCATTATATGTACTTATGGAGGTGGAAGGCTCAAGGGATGACCTGAACGATAGATTTCATGAGTATCTTGAGGCCATCATTGAAGAGGGGCTTGCCGTCGACGCTCTCGTGCCCCAAAGCGAATCGCAATCCGAAGAACTTTGGAAAATTCGCGATGGCATAGGTTACTGCATGCGTAAGTTGGGTGTAGTCGTAAATTTTGATATTGGCTTGCCCATCAAATATATGCAAGAGTTTTACGAAAAGTGGGTCGATATTGCAGGACAAAAATATCCCGATATGGTGAATCTAATTTTCGGGCACGTTGGTGATGGCAATCTTCATGTCACAACTGGAAATATTACCGAAGCCGATATCATTCCGATTGAAACGATGATGTATGAAATCATTAAACCTATGCGAGGTAGTATAACGGCAGAGCATGGCATCGGACGGATCAAAAAAGATTTCCTGACATACACTCGCGACCCCGACCAAATCGAAGTGATGAAGATGATTAAGAATACGATAAATAGCAAGGATTTGTTAAATCGCAGTCGAGTAATCGATTGATATCATGGGCTTTTAAATCTGCGCCCCTTCCATCAGAAAATCGACTATATTTTTGTGCTCTATGCCTTCATGATTCCCTAAATTGGCCTCGTCCGTGGATATTACAAATTTAGGATAATTATCTTTCACCGCTAACAAGGGCTTAAATTCACGCTCTACAGTCTCAGGACTTTCTACTTTGTATGCCACCTGAATATATAATTTCATATTATTTTGGGTGGCAATGAAATCGATTTCCATCGAGTTAAGTTTTCCCACAAATACATCATATCCTCTTCTTCTTAATTCTAAATAGACAATATTTTCTAGAACTCCAGAAATATAAGTTGGCCTAAATCCTAGCATTGAATAAAGTAAAGAAATATCTGCCAGATAGAACTTCTCTTGAGTTTTTAAAATCTCTTTTCCTTTAAGGTTATACCGCTTGCATCTATATATAATAAATGCACCTTCAAGAGCATTCAGATATTCGTAGATTGTGTTTAAACTGATACTTCTTTGCTGACTTTTAAAGTAGTCAGCAATATTCTGAGCTGAAAACGTATTTCCAACATTATCAAAGACATAATTTACGACTCTATTCAAAAGTTCTGTATCCCGAATATTATGTCTTTGAATAGTATCTCTCAAGATGACTGAGCTATAGATATCCTGAACAAGTTTGAAGCATGTGTCTAAGGAGTGCTCTGCTAGATGAACAATTGGAAACCCTCCTTTTTGACTGTATTCAATAAATAGCTCTCTTGAACTTTTAGGATTTGTATCTGTGAGTGTTGAATAATGCTTTTTGAAATCAATAAATTCTAAATAGGACAAGGTGAATATATTAATTTCTACATATCTTCCAGCTAAATAAGTTGATAGTTCAGATGATAATAATCGAGAATTTGATCCAGTAATATATAAATCAAGATCAAACTCAGCCATTAAGGAATTAATAACCCTTTCCCATTTAAAGGCCTCTTGTATTTCATCTATAAGAACATAAAATTTTTCTTTTTTATTAACTTGGCTAGAAATATATTTATATAATTCTCCTTCTTTTAATAGATTTTCATTTGAGAGCATTTCTAAATTTATATAAATAATATTTCTTTCATTTATATCTCGATTTTTCAATTCTTGGGCCAGAAGCTTTAAGACAGTAGACTTCCCACTACGACGTATTCCTGTTAAGACTTTGACCACAGGCAGGTCTATGAATTTTTTTATTTTGTCTAAGTAAGTGGGTCTAGGAATCATAATTTAAACTTTAAATGAGAATTTTATTCATTATAAGTATAAAAACTTTCGATTTCAGAGAATTTTATTCATTATAAGTATAAAAATTGACCATAAAACGGCCTTTAAGCATAAAAAAACACCCACTATTCATGGGTGTTCCTCTTAAATGATTTGAAAAATAAGGCCTATTTAACTGAATCAGCCATTACTTTTTTTACGCCCTCACATTGATTCATGGACTCCATAAAGCGATTTACATTAGGATAGTTCGTATAATCTTTAGGGATTTTCTTAGTCCAATTAGCCATTACGTAAGCATAAGCATCCGCAATTGTTCTTTTATTTTTATAAACATGGTCATCGCTACCAATTAATGCATCAAGATGATTCATAACACGGTCAATACGTGCATAAGCAGCCTCTTTCACAGCTTCAAGAGCAGCATCATCGCTTGAAGTAGTGAATTTTTGCGGACCAAAAAATGGCCAAAAAGCAGGGTGAAAATCAGAAGCTAGAAAAAACATAATTTCATCAAATTTAGCTTCTTCAGCATCGCCTTGATCAGATAGTAAATCCTTCTCTTTCGCTTGTTTGGCAATATAATTCATAATCGCAACCGCTTGGGTACGAACCTGCCCATCTTCAAGCTCTAAAGCAGGAACAGAACCTAGTGGATTTATTTTTTTGTATTCTTCAGTACCCAAAGCAGCTTTTTCTACTTGGTAGTCAACTCCAGCCCATTCAGCCGCAATCCAGCATGCAACAGCGCAAGTACCAGGTGCATAATAAAGTTTCATATCATTCTCCAAAATTAAATTTCCTAAACTATGCCATCGAACTATAAAGTTAAGCATAGCTTTTACTAGATTTTAACGAGCATTAATTACAATTAACCTGAATTGAAACGTTTTGATACTTTAGCTAGGGATTAATATTGTGAGTTAATTTTTTCTCGTCTTTTAAATAATCAGGAGTACTCAAGACAGTATCAAAAGGTCTATAGATATGGTCCTTGAAAATATCACTTTCCCATTTCACTATTTGCTTAATAACTTCTACAAACCTATAAAAATTTTTGACTAGATTTTGCTTGGTAGATCTTAACGTTAATTCACCATTTTTATTATTTATACCGTAGTAGTTAAAAAGTTCACTGAATTCAGGAAATAGCTCCGTAGAATAGATATTATTCACACCACTACCACTAAAATGGTCGAAAATTTCATACTGATCAGAAATAAGATAGTCTCCATTTTCAAGTTGTGAAACTATCAAATAAATTGCATCATAATCCCAATGAAGAAAAGGAAGGGCTACATAGGTATATCCATCTTCAGTGAATATACTAGGTGATGGATAGTCGTTTTGAGTAATTAAATCATTTGTCGTGTTCATTAGTTTTAATCCATAAATAAATTTAAGGGGTTAATAGGCTTGCAATCAAAATCAATCAACACTCTAGAACAAAAATGTTCAAGTACATCATTGTAAGACCAATCAAACCAATCATAACTACCAATTATTCTCCCCTCAGGACTATCACCAATATGCTCATGAGGTAATGTGTGCTTATGTCTTCTGTCTTTTATCAGACCTATCTCTATTTGGTAGATTCTTATCTTAGCACTCTTAGTTAGATAACTTAAGGAAAAATCATATTTAAAAACATTTTTATTCTTCAGCTTTATTATTTTGAAATGCACGAAGAATCTAGTTATTTCATTTTTTTCATTGTGCAAAAAAAATTCTAATGAAACTAATCTTTTTTCAACTTTATCCAGTTCCCATTGAGGCAACTCTTTTGCATAGAATTTGTGCGTTCGAAGAAAATGCAAATATTCCTCGTAATTTGGTGGTGTTGCAAACAAATCAATCTCCTAAATAAATCAATCTTGAGTTTAGGAGCTATTTCTTATAAGAGAAAAAGGGGGGGGGTGGATGTTTTAATCCATTTCGTCGACAAACGTTTCTTTGCGTTTTCTTTGTATCGCAGGCAATGCCGTCGCAACTATCAATCCCACGGCAATAGCAAGAATCACGGCTGATATTGGTCTTGTGAGGAAGGTCGTATAATCGCCTCGCGATAATAATATTGCTCTTTTGAAATTCTCTTCCATCATGCCTCCCAACACCAATCCCAAAAGTAGTGGTGCAGGTTCGCATTTAAGCTTGTTCCAAAAAAATCCCAACACTCCAAACACTGCAAGTGCAAAGATATCAAAAGTATCGTTTTCAAGAGAATAGATACCAATTAAGCAAAAAATCAATATTGCAGGAAATAGCATGCGATACGGAACCTTCAATAACTTAACCCACAGTCCGATTAATGGAAGATTTAGTACAACTAGCATCAAGTTACCAATCCACATTGATGCAATCAATCCCCAAAACATCTCAGGATGACTTGTCATAACTTGTGGGCCTGGTTGAATATTATGAATAATCATCGCCCCAATCATTAAAGCCATCACCGCATTTCCAGGAATGCCTAGGGTTAGCATTGGGATAAATGAAGTTTGAGCAGCCGCATTGTTGGCGGATTCAGGACCAGCGAGACAGGGGGCGTAGCCATTGCCAACTTGCTGAGGATTTTTTGCTAACTTTTTTTCGACCGTATATGAAGCAAAAGATGAAAGCACTGCACCTCCGCCAGGAAGCACACCTAGGGCAGATCCTATGGCAGTGCCCCGTGCAATGGCTGGGACTGACTGCTTAATCTCTTCTCGATTCGGATACAAGGAGCCGATTTTGTCCGTAAGCGTAAGACGATTTTCACGCATAGACAAATTTCGCATAATCTCAGCAAGGCCAAATATACCCATAGCCACGACAGCGAAATCCAAACCGTCTTGCAACTGTCCCAAACCAAAGTCGTATCTAGGCTCTCCAGAATCCACATCCGTGCCTATCATCCCAAACAATAGTCCCAAAATAATCATGCCGACAGCCTTAATGAACGAGCCCGAAGCAAGAACCACGGCACCAATTAGACCAAGCACCATTAAGGAAAAATATTCTGCAGGACCGAATTTCAAGGCCATAGCAGACATAGGTGCTGCAAAGGCCGCAAGCAATAAAGTGGCCACGCATCCCGCAAAAAAAGAGCCAATCGCCGCTAGTGACAATGCCGCCCCCGCACGCCCTTTCTGTGCCATCTTATGTCCATCAAGCACCGTCACAACGGAACTTGTCTCTCCTGGCAAAGCCACTAAAATTGCGGTTGTCGAGCCTCCATACTGACACCCATAATAGATTCCTGCAAGCATAATAAGCCCTGCAGTGGGCGGCAAGACATATGTTAGTGGCAATAACATCGCAATCGTCGGCACTGGCCCGATACCAGGCAACACTCCTATCATGGTCCCTAGCAAACACCCAATAAGTGCATACGCAAGATTCTCAAGAGTAAATGCGATATCAAGCCCTAAAGCTAAATTCTGAATTATGTCCATCATAAGTTCACACTCTCATTGCGGGTGCGACGAATTAACAAAAATGCAGCTAGAATTAAGGCACAAACAATAAATGCTATCGCTACAAAAGACCATTCAGATGGTGGGCTAGGCCACATTTGAAGTACCATCCCGAGCCCTTCGATAAATACAAGCCATGAAAAAATAGCCATAAATATTGCTATAGCTATGGCCGCACGGAAACTAAAATCGTGGCTTGCAAGGCTACTTAGAAGGCACACGCAAACAATTGTGAGCATTAGTCCCAGTGCTTTAAGTGCAAATGCAAAAAAGAGTACTGAGCCGATAATAAGTATTAAAATATCCCAATCGAATTTTCCGATGCGAGTCTCGGGATTAGCTTCTCCACGAAGCCCTTGCAGTCCAACGATTGCACCAATCACAACAAGCAATAAGCCTAAGGCGAGAGGGAAAAATCCTGGACCTAATCGCATAAGATCGCCCATATCATATTTGATATATGAGTAGACCGCAAAGAAGCCGCCAAATGCCATAAACATAAGGCCACTATAGAAGTCTTGCTCGTTTTTAATTATCATGATGGGTGGATTAATTGAACGTATCTATTGGATTTTAAAGGGGATAATTTTAACATGTCTAATAATACAGCCACTGATAAACTTCGACTTTCTGTGAGTGGAATGCATTGTCAGGGTTGCTCAACGCGTCTGACAAAACTACTTAATTCTCAACCCTATGTAAAAGAAGCCTCTGTAAATTTTGCAAGTGAAGAGGCTCAGATTGAACTTCATGATGGAACGGATCGCGACTATGTGATGCCGAAGATTTTATTAGCAATGCAGTCAGGAGGCTTTAAAGGTGAGCTTCAAAAAGACACTATTGTAGAGATGAAGTTGCCTTTGCGTCTGAAAGTTTTGATTTTAATTTCATTGCCATTTTTTGTGGGCATGATTGGAATGCTTTTTGGCTCGCATTCGTGGATGATTCCAGCATGGCTTCAGTTCTTGCTCGCAACTGTGGTGCAATTTTGGATAGCATTGCCATTTTATAAAAGTGCATGGGCATCGGTTCGCGGTGGCATGGCAAATATGGACGTGCTTGTCGTTTTAGGAACGACTGCCATTTATGTGTATTCAGTTGTAACGTGGCTCGTTTATGGTCATGCACATGCTGTCTATTTTGAAGGCTCAGTGATGATTGTGGCTTTTGTAAGCCTCGGTAAATTTTTAGAAACTCGCAATAAAAAGCAAAGTCTTAATAGTCTTCAGTCGCTATTGAAGCTGCTCCCGCCTGAGGTCATGGCTTTCAGAGATGGAGAGTGGATGAAGGTTCCACTTCATAAAGTTAAAGTTGGGGATCGAATTAGGTCGAATCACGGCGATCGCATTGCCACAGATGGAGAGGTGTATCAGGGCGTAGCGATGTGCAATGAGAGTCATCTTACTGGTGAGTCGGAGTTGGTTAAAAAGGCTGTTGGAGATATTGTTTCTGCGGGCGCATTAGTAGAGGATGGGAGTGTCGAATACATTGCCACAAGCGTGGGGCGCGAGACATTCTTGGGTGATTTAATGGCGGCATTATCGGAAGCTCAGGGCAGCCAAGCGCCAATTTCACGTATTGCGGATAGAGTCTCAGCTGTTTTTGTTCCTGTGGTCATTCTTATTTCTGCGGTCACTTTCTTGTGGTATCTGCCTCAATGGGAGAGGGGGCTTATGAATGCAGTGGCTGTGCTTGTGATTGCGTGTCCATGTGCGTTAGGGCTTGCTACTCCAGCGGCTATGATGGTCGGCCTTGGAAATGCATTTCGTAAAGGTATCTGGGTTAAGGAGGCGGCCACACTTGAGCAAACTGCAAAAGTCGATACTGTAGTTTTTGATAAGACGGGGACATTGACACGGGGGCAGCCAACTGTTGTGGAGTATGAAAACTTTGGTTCGCATAATGCCTTGCAATTGGCGGCTTCATTGGAGCAATTTATTCAGCATCCACTAGCACACGCAATAGTAAGCAAAGCTTATGAAGAAGGGCTTGATTTGCACTTTGCCGATAATGTGGAGAATATAGTCGGAGAGGGTGCAAGCGGAAAAGTGGAGATGGAAGCGGGGGCATTGCCACTTAAAGTAGGAAGCCCTGCATTTACGCAAGCTCAAGTGCCATCGAACATACTTGAGAAGTGGGAAGGACGAGGATCCATCATATGTATCTCAAACGCAGAAACAAGCGAGCTCTTAGGGACTGTTTTGATCGCAGATGAACTTCGAGAAGATAGTAAAGCTGTACTCGATGAATTGGGTCGGCACGAAGTGGCCGCTTTTTTGCTATCAGGAGATCGCGAAAGCACAGTAAAGCGAATCGCCCAAGAACTAGGTATCACACGGCTCTTTGCTGAAGTTAAACCACGCGATAAGCTTGAAAAAATCAAGGAACTTCAATCGCAGGGAAATATTGTCGCTATGGTCGGGGACGGAATAAACGATGCCGCCGCACTTGCACAGGCAGACGTAGGTATTTCCGTGAAATCCGCTGCAGCTGTGGCTGAGCAGGTAGCCGATATTACATTAGTGAAGAATAATATCGCAAACGTAGGTCATGCGATTAGCATTGCAAAATCTACTGTGCGTAATATAAAACAAAATTTATTTTTCGCACTTGTGTACAACGCAGTAGGCATTCCACTAGCAGCGGCTGGATATCTTACTCCTTCATTAGCCGCACTATGCATGGCTCTTAGCTCGATAAGCGTGGTCACAAATGCTATGCGTTTGAGGAAATTTTAGTAGCAAATACTGTTGTTGCTTCCCATACGAATCTGGTTGGCCATAACAACGCCACGCACGCTAATTGGGTCGAGCATCTCGCGGGATCGAATATCGAATCTCCAGATCTCGGCTGGCCCTTCGTCTACAGTGAGCAGTAAGGTTTTGCTATCGCCTGTCACCCACATATCGACAACTTGATATGGGAATTCATAGGTGACCTTATCCGACGGGTCTTCATATGATTGAAAATGCAAAGCCTTATCGCCGCCCACAATCCAAGTCGATTCAAGCCATCCGCTTCGTATGATTCGCGGCGAAAAAGGCAGCTCAAACCGATGCGGCTTAGGATCCTTTTCGCGTAAATCAAAATAGGCCACATGTCCTGACATATCCGCAAAAATCACACGTTGCGAATACTGATCGATATAGGGCATAACTAGCGGCCGCCATGTTGAGCCCACCGTGTACATTGGGCCTGTGCTTAAAAGCTTATCCTCTTGTGGAAAATAGATGAGCCCCTCGTCTCCTTCAAAAGTATTGAAGGCAAGCATAAAATCTTCTGGACTGGCAATGCCCTTGTCCAATCCAGCCGGCTTTCGTAGCCGCTTACTAAGATCTAAGGTTGTCCAATCGCTTTTATCCAAGCCATTCTTGCGATAGATAGTGGGCTTTTCGCGATCTAACACCCAATATGTTTGACTAAAAGAGCTAAACAGAAGTTTGTAATAAGTGAACTGAGAGTTTGTGCGATTTTCAGAATCGAATTTTCTTGAAAAAATATCGACCTTATCGTTTTCGTAATCGACGACACCTACCTGATCTCTCAAACCCACTGCCAGCAACTTAGTTTGCGGAATGAAAAATATTTGATGCACAGGTGAGGGCATCATAAGTGTGCGGAAAGATGCATCTTTAAGGTCAAGAAGCACCAGCCCATTTAGCTCACGATTTCCAATTGCAAGCATACTATCGTCGCGTGCCATCTCAATGGTATCGGGCCTAAAATTTAAATTAATATGTGCAACACGATGAGCAGTTTCAATATCATATACACTCAAATATGTAGACATAATATCGGTAATAAAAAGATATCGAGTCGGCTCATGTAAAGATTTTTTTGATTGATACTTAGGCTCAATTTTTAAATCTTGCCGTGGAAATGCCTGAGCCCCCAGCTTCCCCCCAAAACCTAGTCCACATGCACCTGCCGCAACACCCTTAAGAAAAGATCTTCTCGAATTTTTCATATCATTTTGCAACGCAATTTGCGTATTCACTTAGTGACTCTGTCTCTTTAATAATTCCGTTTTTAAATGCAACTTGTTTTCCATCTACAAATAAGGCATTAAACGGCAATCCGATTCCTCCGAGTTTGCGAAGTAAATCCATTTTAGGATAGGTGAATTTGTCTAGATGGACAAACTTTTGCTCATCGAAAAATTTTGTGATTTTCTCTTCCCCATCGGCTAAATTTAGCGTGATTACGCCCATTTCACTACTATGCTTTTTGAATTCATGTAGTACAGGCAACTCTTTGCGACAAGGAGCACACCACAAAGCCCACATATTAAGTAATTCCACTTTTTTTCCGCTACTTTTTATCGCATCGATTTGAGAGAGTTCAAAACCTGTTTTCGCTTCTTTAAATCCCTCTGGCAATGCACACGCCTTCTCGCTTCTCTTATGTGCCACTTGCTTAGATATTGATGTGATCTTTTTCTTTTCTGGCTCTCTTTCGTTAGTAATATTAGGGGCAATAGCCTCAGTCACCTTATTAGCTAAATCCTCTGGTGCGATTTGATAATCGTATGTGTCTAGAAGTTTTGAATCTGGTCCAATAAGATAAATTAGAGTGCTGTGATATACCGTGTACATCATCCCAAGCTTAGGCTCCTCTAGTTTTTTCCCGTCAAGACGATATCCAAATGTAGCACCTAACTGATTTGTCAAAGATTGCACAGAATCTATGCTTCCCGTCAATCCAACAAATCGTTCATCAAAATAATCAACATATGCATTAAGAGTTTCAGGCGTTGAATTAACTGGATCGATATTTACGAATACTGGAACAATATTTTGAGCCACATCGTTTGGAATCTTATCTAGGGCTTCATTAATTTGTGCCAATGTCATCGGACATATATCGGGACAAGATGTATATCCAAAAGCCAAAAGCATATATTTGCCCTTGAAATCAGCCTCTGTTTTAGTGCCCAAATTGTCCATTAGCTTGAACTCTAGCGGCTTCCCTTGGATAGCACTTTGTGCTGAAAGGATTGGAGTTGATAAGAGCAGGAGCATTGCCATCAATAATCTAATCATGTTTAACTCATAAAATGTAGAAAAGGCGGCCCATAAAAGCCGCCTTATATATTACACAGAATTTAGCTTATTTCTTAGCTTTGTCTTGTGCAGGCTCTTCAGCTTTAGCAGCCTCTTGGTCCATCATAGTAGGAGCTAATGTTTGTTCCATAAGATCATTATCCCAAACACCATCTACTTTTATATGTGCCAATGCACCGAAGTTCACTGCTTCAATCAAGTTATGGCTCAGATAAGTATAGGTGCCAGGTTGTTTGAATTTATACATAGCTGCACCAGCCGACCCACCAGCAATCATCCAAGTTTCTATGTCAGTAACAGGAGCATCGTTAAAATTACCGCGTTCCCAAACATATTCACCATGACCACCGATGAGGTGAGGATATGACTGACGGTTCGCTTGTGAGTGATAAATCATCACAGTTTCGCCAACTTTAGCAGTCATAGCATTTTCGCCTGTGTATTGGTGTTTGCGTTCACCGAATACGATATGAGTAGGAATAAGAGTGTTCATAGTTGCTACGTCTTCAGCGTAAGACATAGACGCATTTTCAAAGCGCATCCATTTTCCATCTTTATCTTTAGGAATATAGAAGTCTTGTTCACCGATATAAAAAGCTTTATCGTAAGTTAGTTTATTACCCTCTTTATCGCGAAGCCCTTCTTTAGGAAGAACTACAACAGCACCGTTCATGCCATGAACTACGTGCCAAGGAATCATAGCACCACCTGGAGCACAGTGATAGATATGAACGCCTGGTTTAATTGCTTTCCAACGAAGCTTAACTTCTTGACCAGGAGCCACATAAGTTAATTCTCCACCTCCTAGAGCACCAGTTGATGCGTGAAAGTCAATATTATGAACCAACGTGTTTGTCGCTTTGTTTTTAAGAGTCAATTCAACATAGTCGCCTTCATGTACAACAATAAGCGGACCAGGAACACTTCCGTTATATGCAAAAGCCCACATAAACACACCAGGCTCAACTTCAATTTCTTTTTCCTCGATTTCCATAGTAACTTCTACTAGGCGAGGAGCCGCAGGTGCCTCTAGACTATGTTCATGAACAAACGGAGGCTCTTTCAAATCGAGTTTTACGCGTTCAAGGTCCTTGATTGAATCTGGTGCCTTTTTAACTTCATAGCCAGGTAGTCCGCCTGTGGTTGCTGGAGCAGCTTCTTGTGCTGTGGCAATGCCTCCGCCAAACACTGACGCCGCCAATAGTGCCGAAAGAATTAGTTTTTGTTTCATATAACTCCCCTTAAAAAAATTTAGGTCTCTGCTAATAGTTTAGTATATTGTGTGGACAATAAATTGATTTGAATCAATTTTTTAAGCCGCCCCATACTATATCAATAACTTAGATTCCGTACGTTTTTTAGGGGATTTAGTTTTAAAACAACGTTTGGTGGCAATACGTTCGCATTGCCACCCTAGCAACTATAAAACCATAGTTGCTACTACTCCAGCAAGAAGTAAAGGAATATTAAAGTGAACAAAAGTAGGAATTACTGTGTCCTTGATGTGGTCGTGTTGTCCATCGACATTTAAACCTGAAGAAGGGCCTAGGGTTTGATCGGATGCAGGGGACCCTGTATCTCCAAGAGCACCAGCTGTAGCGATTAATGCGATAGTAGCCTCAGGCGAAAATCCAAGACTTGCACAAATAGGAACGAAAATAGTCGTAATAATAGGGATTGTCGAGAACGAGCTACCAATGCCCATAGTTACAAGCAAACCAACTGCCAGCATTGCAAATGAAGCCATCATTTTGCTGCCACCGAATATCTCGATAGATGAACGAACAAGGGGTTCAATTTCTTTAGTGGCATTCATCACGGAAGCAAAGCCTTGAGCGGTAATCATGATAAATCCAATCATGCACATCATTTTCAAACCTTCAGTGAAAATGCCGTCTGCAGATTTCCACTTAATCACTCCAGTTACTAGGAATAATGCGAACCCGAGCATTGCCCCCATAAGTAACGAGCCTGTCGCAAGCTGAACTACAAACGCAACCACGATTGAGCCAAGAGCCACTAAATTGCGGAATGTAGAGTATTGCGGTTGATCTGTGGTTTCTAATGATGTATCTGCAACGCTTTCGACTGTACGATATTCGCGAGGTTTGCGATATGAGATGAAAATGGCAATAAGTAAGCCGATAAACATCCCGATAAATGGAATTATCATTGATCCGATAATATTTACATTGCTTACGTCAAGGCCATATGGCTTACCTGCATTATTTACATTAGGGATAATGATTTTGTTTAAGAAAATATCACCAAATCCATATGGAAATGCCATATAACACGCAACCATACCAAAGCTTAGAGCACACGCAATCATGCGGCGATCCATCTTAAATGTGTTGAAAATAATGATTAGAGGTGGAACTACGATAGGAATGAACGCAATGTGAATTGGGATTAGGTTTTGGCTGAAGCAACCGAGTAGGAAAAGAACAAATATGACGGCCCATTTTATGGTCGTACTTTTGGGATTTCTCCTAGTGCTCTCAATCACTTTGCTTGTGATGAATTCAGGTAATCCTGAATGAGCGATACCCATAGCAAAAGCGCCTAGTAAAGCGTAAGAGAGGGCGGTTTCGGCACCATTGCCAAGGCCATCTGACATAGCACCTAAGGTATCTGACAGGGATAGTCCCGAGGCCAGGCCTCCAACCAATGCCCCGATAATCAGGGCTAGAATCACGTGAACGCGTGCTATTGATAACACAAGCATCACTATCACGGCTAAAACTACTGAGTTCATAATAATTTCCTTTTTAAAGAAGTAAAAAAAAGACCCTAGAACCTGCCGGTCCTAGGGTCGCATTTGCTAAAGTTAATTTAGAGTACTAAGGCAGCGATCGTCCCGGCAATAAGTAAAGGTACGTTGTAATGCAGGAAAGTAGGGATAACAGTATCCCTAATATGATCATGCTGACCGTCGATATTTAGACCTGAAGTTGGGCCAAGTGTAGAATCAGAAGCTGGAGACCCTGTGTCACCAAGTGCACCAGCTGTGCCGATAAGTGCAACCGTAGCTGCAGGACTAAATCCTAATGCTGTACAAATTGGAACAAAAATGGCAGCAATAATTGGAAGAGTAGAGAATGAGCTACCGATACCCATAGTTACTAGCAATCCAACAAGTAACATCGAAAAAGCAGCCATCAACTTGCTATCACCGAAAATCTCAGTAGAAGCACGAACTAGAGGCTCAATCTCTTTAGTAGCTTTCATAACTTCAGCAAATCCTTGAGCTGTAATCATGATAAAGCCAATCATACACATTAAACGAAGCCCCTCAGAGAATATTCCTTCTGATGCTTTCCATTTAATAACACCAGTTACTATAAATAGAGCGAACCCAGACAGAGCTCCTAAAATCAATGAGTCTGTTATTAGTTGCACAACGAAAGCCGCTACAATTGCACCAATTGCAACAAGACTCCTAAAGCTAGAAATCTCAGGAGCCTTCATATTTGCTACCATATTAGTAGAATCTGCATCAAGATATGTACGTGGTTTGCGATAACTTACAAAAATAGCAAATAACAAACCAAAAATCATACCTAAAGCAGGAATAAGCATAACTTTAATAATGCTAATATCTGATGTGCTTAGACCCGCCTGCTCGATATTAGGAAGAAGAATTTGGTTAAGATAAATTTCACCAAATCCATAAGGTAGGGTCATATAACATGTGACTAAACCAAAGCTAATAGCACAAGCAATCATGCGACGATCTACTTTAAATTGGTTAAATACAACTAAAAGCGGAGGAATTACAATCGGTATAAAGGCAATGTGGATAGGGATTATGTTTTGAGAGAGCATGCCCATAATCACAACGACAGTGATAACCATCCATTTTAGATTTGTGCTTCGAGGATTATTTCGTATAGTAGTAATTACTTTACTTGATAACATCTCAGGTAGTCCTGAGTGTGCAATAGCCATTGCAAAAGCACCTAATAGAGCATAAGACAATGCAACTTGTGCACCGTTTCCTAAACCAGCTTGAAAAGCATCAACCGTCTCTATAAGTGAAAGGCCAGAAACAAGACCACCTACTAAAGCTGCAATCAGAAGGCTTAGTACAACGTGCATGCGTGACACTGCTAAAACAAGCATTACAATCACTGCTAGCACAACTGCATTCATGACGCCCTCCGAAAAAAATATTAAACATTACTAAAAAAGATACACTCAATTTCAAAAAAATTTTAAAAATAGGTATTTGCCCTTAGGAGTTTTTGTGGTTTTCGTACAAAAAATGATAAAAATCAACGGTTGTATATATAAATTTAGCAAAATATCTTGCATTAATTTAAAATTTTTTTTAGAATGTGAGTCTTTACTTTTTCTTTTTAATACAAAAAGAGAAAGGATAAAAAAAGAAATTTTAAAGATTTTTAGCGGATTAGTGCGTATAAAAACAAATAAGTATTAGCCGCAACGTTAGTAATCTATTAGCTTATTTAGAAATTTAATCTAGTAGATTTTAAGCAATTTTGCTTGGCCAAAACTGATTTTTATTAGGCTTTTTGTAAAGCTCAATTATGGCACCCAGCCTTAATGTGACTTTTGCCTTTTAGGAATTAAGTTGGATTTATAAATCGGAAGATTGACATCATGATACAAATGCAAAGCACGTTAGACGTGGCTGATAACACTGGTGCACGCCGCATTATGTGCATTAAGGTATTAGGCGGATCTAAGCGCCGTTACGCTTCTATTGGTGACATAATCAAAGTAAGCGTTAAAGATGCTGCACCTCGCGGCCGCGTAAAAAAAGGTGAAGTTTATAACGCAGTAGTTGTACGCACAGCTAAAGGTGTGCGTCGTAAAGACGGTTCTCTAATCCGTTTCGGCGGAAATGCTGCGGTACTTCTTAACTCTAAACTAGAGCCTATTGGTACTCGTATCTTCGGCCCTGTAACTCGTGAATTACGTACAGAGCGTTTTATGAAGATCGTTTCATTGGCTCCAGAAGTTATTTAAGGAGCGGCACTATGCATAAAATTCGTAAAGGCGATGAAGTTATTGTTATCGCAGGTCGCGACAAAAAACGTCGTGGTGTAGTGCTTGAGAGGGTTGATGCTGATCACGTAATCGTAGAAGGCGTTAACGTAGTTAAAAAACACACTCGACCAAACCCTATGGCTAATAATCCTGGTGGTATTGTGTCTAAAAATTTACCTATCCATATTTCTAATGTGCAGATTTTCAATGCTGCTACAGGTAAAGCGGATAAAGTAGTTTTTAAAGAAGAAGACGGTCGTAAAGTTCGTGTGTTCCGTAGCAACGGCGAAGTCGTTGGCGTTAAAGCATAGGCGGTGAATTATGGCTCGTTTACAAGATTTATACAAAGATAAAATCGTAGCTGAATTGAAATCTCAATTTAACTACAAAAGCGATATGGAAGTGCCTCGCATTACTAAAGTAACACTTAATATGGGTGTTTCTGAGGCTGTATCAGATAAAAAAGTTATCGAAAACGCAGTTGCGGATTTAACTAAAATCGCTGGTCAAAAACCTGTAGTTACTAAAACTCGTAAAGCGATTGCGGGATTTAAGATTCGCGAAAACTATCCAATTGGTTGCATGGTGACTTTACGTGGTCAACGCATGTATGAATTTATTGATCGTTTAGTTACGGTAGCATTGCCACGTGTAAGAGACTTTCGTGGTATTTCTGGCCGTGCATTTGACGGACGCGGTAACTACAACGTAGGGGTTAAAGAGCAAATTATCTTCCCTGAAATTGAGTACGACAAAATTGATGCTTTACGTGGTTTAAACATTAGTATCACCACGTCAGCTAAAACAGATGAGGAAGCAAAAGCTTTATTAAAAGCCTTCAACTTCCCATTCAGAAACTAAGGGGCGATATAGTGGCTAAACTTTCACTTATAAATCGTGATATCAAGCGTGCAAAATTAGTTGAAAAATATTCAGCTAAACGTGCGGCTCTTAAAGCGATTATCGATGATCAATCTAAAACTGATGAAGAGCGTTATCAAGCACGTTTGAAGTTACAGCAACTTCCACGTAACGCGAATCCAACTCGTGTACGTAACCGTTGTTCTGTTACTGGACGTCCACGTGGCGTATTCAGCAAGTTTGGTTTAACTCGTCACAAACTACGCGAGACAGCTATGCGTGGTGAAGTGCCTGGTATGACTAAAGCGAGCTGGTAGGAGAAATATTATGAGCATGAGCGATCCAATCGCAGATATGTTGACTCGCATTCGTAATGCACAGCAAGTCGAAAAAGTATCAGTTTCTATGCCATCTTCTAAGCTAAAAGTAGCTATTGCTGCAGTTCTAAAAGAAGAAGGTTATATCGAAAACTATCAAGTTAACGGCGATAAAACTAAGCCTCAACTTGAGATTGAACTTAAGTACTATAAAGATGAACCAGTAATCTCACGTATCGAACGTGTATCTCGTCCTGGTCTTCGCGTGTACAAAGGTCATGACAGCATTCCTCAAGTTATGAATGGCTTAGGTGTTGCTATTGTTTCCACATCCCGTGGCGTTATGACAGACCGCAAAGCGCGCTCTGAAGGCGTTGGCGGTGAAGTTATCTGCTACGTAGCGTAAGGGGGTATATAGATGTCTCGTGTCGCAAAAAATCCAGTAGTAGTACCTAGTGGAGTTGAAGTTAAAATCGCAGCTGATAGCATAAACGTAAAAGGTCCTTTAGGTGAGCTTAAACAGGAACTTTCAAACGATGTAGTTGTTAGCTTAGATGACGGAAAAATCACATTTGCTGTAGCAAACGACTCACGTCACGCAAATGCAATGTCAGGAACATTGCGTGCTCTAGTAAATAATATGGTTACTGGTGTGAGTAAAGGTTTTGAGCGTCGCTTAACACTTATCGGTGTCGGTTATCGTGCACAAGTTCAAGGTCAAAATCTTAAACTTGAATTAGGTTATTCGCACGATATTATTCATCCATTGCCACAAGGTGTTAAAGCTGAATGCCCATCGCAAACTGAGATCGTTCTTAAATCTCACGATAAGCAAGCAGTAGGTCAAGTTGCAGCAAATATTCGTGCATATCGTCCACCTGAGCCTTATAAAGGTAAGGGCGTTAGATACGCAGATGAGCATGTTGCCATCAAAGAAGTTAAGAAAAAATAATAACGCAAGCAAGGAAATATCATGGACAAGAAATTATCTCGTTTGCGTCGTGCAGTGGCTTCCCGCCGCAAAATTGCTCAGTTACGCGTACATCGTTTATCTGTACATCGTACGAATCTGCACATCTACGCAAATATTATTTCGCCAGAGGGCGACAAAGTGTTAGTTACGGCTTCTACTCTAGAGCCTGAAGTTCGTCAAGAACTAGCTAACGATAAAAAATTCGGGGGAAATGTGGCAGCCGCAGCTATCGTTGGAAAACGTATTGCAGAAAAAGCTAAAGCTGAGGGGATCGAATCAGTTGCATTTGATCGTGCCGGTTTCCGTTATCATGGCCGCGTAAAAGCGCTTGCAGAAGCTGCTCGCGAAGCTGGTCTTAAGTTCTAAGAAAGGGTTTTAAATGGCTAAAGCACAAAATAAAAACACTGCTGACCAAGAACGTGATGACGGTTTTCGCGAAAAAATGATCGCAGTAAACCGCGTTAGCAAAACTGTAAAAGGTGGTCGCACTATGAGCTTCGCAGCTTTAACAGTGGTCGGCGACGGTGATGGTCGTATCGGTGTGGGTAAAGGTAAAGCACGTGAAGTTCTTGTTGCGGTTCAAAAGGCTATGGAACAAGCTCGTCGTGGTATGACTAAGATCCCTCTTATTAATGGTACATTACATCACACAGTAGTAGGTAAACATGGTGCATCTACAGTACTAATTTCTCCAGCTGCTGAAGGTACTGGTGTAATTGCTGGTGGTCCTATGCGTGCAATTTTCGAAGTTATGGGTGTCCGTAATGTTGTGGCTAAAAGTTTGGGTTCTTCAAATCCATATAACTTAGTACGTGCTACTTTAAACGGCTTAAACGCTTGCATGACACCATCAGACGTTGCTGCTAAACGCGGTAAAACTGTTGAAGAAATTCTAGGATAAGTCATGTCTCAAAAGCAAATTAAAGTTACATTAGTTCGATCTGTTATTGGTACTAAAAGCGACCATCGTGCTACAGTGCGTGGTTTAGGTTTAGGTAAAGTAAATAGCAGTCGTGTTCTTCTTGATACTCCAGAGATTCGCGGCATGATCCGCAAAGTGGATTATCTAGTAAAAGTTTCAGAAGTCTAAAGGAATCATGATGGCTGAAATGCAACTTAATACATTATCACCTGCTGAAGGAAGCAAACACGCAAAACGTAGAGTTGGTCGTGGTATTGGTTCCGGTTTAGGTAAAACTTCTGGACGTGGACACAAAGGTCAAAAATCACGTTCTGGTGGTTTTCATAAAGTAGGTTTTGAAGGTGGCCAAATGCCTCTTCATCGTCGTTTACCAAAACGTGGTTTTACTCCGTTTAATCAGCATTTGTACTCTCAAATTCGTTTATCTGATTTACAAAAGTTAACTGACGAAGAAGTCGATGTTCAATCACTTAAAGCTGCTGGTATTGTTGATCAAGCAGTTAAATTTGTGAAACTTATCAAATCAGGTGAGATTTCTCGCAAAGTGGTTCTTCGCGGAATTAAAGCAACTGCTGGTGCAAAAGCTGCTATTGAAGCGGCTGGTGGCTCTTTATCTGAATAAGGGGTATTTAGTGGCAAAAGCTCAGAAAACTCAGACTAGTAGAAAATCATCATTGCCTGATCAATTAGGAAATACTAAGAAGTATGGCGATTTGACTTCTCGTCTTGTGTTTTTATTATTAGCTTTAGTTGTCTATCGTTTAGGAACTCATATACCTGTACCAGGTATCAATCCAACCGTGATGGAGCAAGTGTTTTCTTCTCAGTCAGGCGGGATTTTAGGTTTCTTTAATATGTTCTCAGGCGGTGCATTATCACGATTCTCGGTGTTTGCACTAGGGATTATGCCTTATATTTCGTCATCTATTATTATGCAATTGATGACCTCGACAATCCCGTCGCTTGAAGCTATTAAGAAAGAGGGTGAAGCAGGACGTCGTAAGATTACGCAATATACAAGATATGGCACCGTGCTCATTGCCACCTTACAAGCATTTGGTATTGCCGCATCGCTACAAGGATTTATGGAATCGTATCCTGGATTAGTTTATACACCAGGTCCTATGTTCATATTTACTACTGTAGTAAGTCTTGTGACTGGAACTATGTTCTTGATGTGGCTAGGTGAGCAAATTACTGAACGCGGTTTAGGTAACGGTATTTCAATCATTATCTTTGCAGGTATTGTTGCTGGATTGCCTGCGGCATTGGCTGGGATGTTCGAGTTGGTATCTCAAAATCAGATCAGTGCTTTAGCTACGATGATTATCTTGGCTTTGGTTATAGGCGTTACTATGCTTGTGGTTTTTGTGGAGCGTGCTCAAAGACGTATCACAGTCAACTATGCAAAACGTCAAGTAGGAAACAAAATTATGGGTGGGCAGTCATCGCACCTTCCGCTTAAGATTAATATGGCTGGTGTAATTCCACCAATCTTTGCATCTTCAATTATTTTGTTCCCTGCGACTATTGCACAATGGTTTTCAGGTTCTAGCGACATTCGTTGGTTAAGCGACTTAGCGGCTACATTAAGCCCAGGTCAACCTTTGTATACGACTTTATTTGCTGCTTTAGTTATATTTTTCTGCTTCTTCTATACGGCCCTTGTGTTTAACAGCCGAGAAACTGCAGATAATTTGAAAAAGTCAGGGGCTTTTGTCCCAGGTATTCGTCCAGGACAGAATACAGCAAAATATATCGATAAGATTTTGATGCGTTTGACTCTTGTGGGAGCTGTTTACATTACATTAGTTTGCTTAATGCCAGAGTTCTTGCGTATGCAGTGGCGTAATGTACCATTTTATTTTGGTGGTACATCTCTACTAATTATTGTGGTTGTTGCTATGGATTTTTTAGCTCAAGTACAGGCTTATTTGATGTCTCATCAATACGATGCCTTGCTTAAGAAATCAAATTTCCGCGGCAATTTACCGATGAGATAATCGGCATAAGTTTCTAGGTGTAGATACATGGCTAAAGACGACGTAATTCAAATGCAGGGTGAGGTGATCGAGAATCTTCCGAACGCTACATTTCGTGTGAAACTAGAAAATGACCATGTTGTGTTAGGTCATATTTCTGGAAAGATGAGGATGCACTACATCCGTATTCTTCCGGGCGATAAAGTGACTGTGGAATTAACTCCATACGATCTAAGTCGCGGTAGGATTGTTTTCCGCTCTAAGTAGTGGATTTATTTAGGAGTGACAAATGAAAGTCATGGCATCGGTAAAGCGTATTTGCCGCAATTGTAAAATTATTAAACGTCACGGAGTTGTGCGTGTAATCTGCACAGATCCTAGACATAAGCAACGTCAGGGCTAAGCCTTGATGCAATCATAGAGGAAAATACATGGCTCGTATCGCAGGTATTAATATTCCGCCGCATCAGCATGCTGAAATCGGTCTAACTGCTATTTATGGAATCGGACGTTCACGCTCTCGCTTAATTTGCGAAGCTGCAGGCGTTGAGACTACTAAAAAGGTAAAAGATCTAACCGACGAAGAATTAGAAAAAATTCGCGAAAAAATCGGTGAATTTACAGTAGAAGGTGATTTGCGACGTGAAGTTCAACTTTCGATTAAGCGTCTTATCGACCTTGGAACTTATCGTGGCATGCGTCACAGACGTGGTCTGCCAGTACGTGGTCAGCGCACTCGTACTAATGCACGTACACGCAAGGGTCCACGTCGTGCGGCTCAATCGTTGAAGAAATAATCGGAGTAGCTAAATAATGGCAAAAGCTTCTAACAGCGCAACTCGTGCGCGTAAAAAAGTAAGAAAAGTTGTAAGCGAGGGTATTGCCCACGTTCACGCATCTTTTAATAACACCATCATCACAATTACTGACCGTCAAGGCAATGCCTTGTCATGGGCGACGTCGGGTGGAGCGGGCTTTAAAGGCTCACGCAAATCGACGCCTTTTGCAGCGCAGGTTGCAGCCGAGTCAGCGGGACGTGTTGCTATGGAATATGGTATCAGCTCTTTAGATGTACGTATCAAAGGCCCTGGCCCTGGTCGTGAATCTTCTGTGCGTGCATTAAATGCTTTAGGTATCAAAATCACTAGCATTTCAGATATTACTCCTGTTCCGCACAATGGTTGCCGTCCTCCTAAACGTCGTCGTATCTAGCAACTTAAAGGAACAATAATAAATGGCACGTTACACAGGTCCTAAATGTAAACTTTCACGTCGTGAAGGTATTGATCTATTTCTAAAAAGCGCACGTCGCCCATTAGATTCTAAATGTAAGTTTGAATCTAAACCGGGTCAGCATGGACGTACTTCTGGTGCTCGTACATCAGACTACGGTACTCAATTACGTGAAAAACAAAAACTAAAACGTATGTACGGTGTACTAGAGAAGCAATTCCGTAAATATTTTGCTGAGGCTGAGCGTCGTCGCGGTAACACTGGTGAAACTCTTATTCAACTTCTTGAATCTCGTCTAGATAATGTTGTATATCGCATGGGATTTGGCTCAACTCGTGCAGAAGCACGTCAGTTAGTAAGCCATGGAGCTATTGAATTAAACGGCAAGAAAGCTGACATTCCTTCAATTATCGTTAAATCAGGTGACGTAGTTTCAGTACGTGAAAAATCAAAAGGGCAAGCTCGCATTAAATCTGCATTAGATTTGGCTGAAAGCTTAACATTCCCTGAGTGGGTTTCTGTAGATACTAAAAAATTCGAAGGTACATTTAAACAAGTTCCTGATCGTGCTGATGTTGCACGTGATATTAACGAATCACTAATCGTAGAGCTTTATTCTCGATAGTATAGATTGCATCGCATTGCCACTTTGCAGTGTGATGCATATTTTTATCCATCAGCCTTATCGGTGTAACGAGCCGAGGGTATTGAAAAGGAAAATTTATGTCAGAAGCATTCTTAAAACCAAGAACAATAATCGTAAATCCAATTACGGATTTCCATGCAAAAGTTGTTATGGAACCGTTCGAGCGTGGATTTGGTCATACACTAGGTAACGCACTAAGACGTATTCTTTTGTCATCTATGACAGGTTATGCAGCTACTGAAGTGCAAATCGCAGGTGTTGTGCATGAGTATGCATCAATTCAAGGCGTACAAGAAGACGTTGTTGATATTCTTCTTAACCTTAAAGGCGTTGTATTTAAATTGCATGGTCGCGAGGAAGTTACTCTTTCACTTTCAAAATCTGAGCCAGGCGAAATTAAAGCTTCTGATATTGAGCTGCCACATGATGTAGAAATTATTAATCCAAATCACGTTATCGCAAACTTACAAGAGGGCGGTAAACTTGATATGCATATTAAAGTAGAGCAAGGTTGCGGCTATGTCCCAGGAAATGTACGTGCTCTACGTGAAGACCGTCATCACTCTATTGGTCGTATTATTCTTGATGCTTCATATAGCCCAATCCGTCGTGTAAGCTATGAAGTAGAAAATGCACGTGTTGGTCAACGCACAGACCAAGATAAATTAATTCTTGATATCGAAACTAACGGTGTACTTACTCCTGAAGATGCGGTACGTCAAGCTGCTCGCATCTTAATGGATCAAATAAGTGTCTTTGCTTCTCTTGAAGGTTCTCCGAATATGTATGAAGCACCAGCACGTGGTACACCGCAAATCGACCCTGTACTTCTTCGCTCAGTTGATGACCTTGAGCTTACAGTTCGATCAGCAAACTGCCTTAAAGCAGAAAATGTATTCTACATTGGCGATCTAATTCAGAAGACAGAAAATGAATTACTTAAAACACCAAACCTTGGTCGTAAGTCACTTAATGAAATTAAAGATGTGCTTACAGCTCGCGGTTTGTCATTAGGTATGAAGCTTGAAAACTGGCCTCCAATTGGTTTGGAACGCCCATAATTTTTAACTTAAACGGGCCGCCTCTTGAGGATAGAAGACCCGTATTTTTAGATTCATAAGGAAAAAACATGCGTCACCGTCAAGGTCTCCGTAAATTAAATAGAACATCAAGCCATCGTTTGGCTATGTTCAGAAATATGTCTGTTTCTCTAATTCACCATGAAGCTATCAAAACAACATTGCCAAAAGCAAAAGAGCTTCGTCGAATTATTGAGCCTCTAATTACTTTAGCCAAAGAGCCTACAGTTGCAAATCGCCGTATTGCTTTCGCACGTCTTCGTGACCGCGATGCAGTTGTGAAACTTTTTAATGAGCTTGGTCCTCGATTCAAAGAGCGTCCAGGTGGCTACACTCGCATTCTTAAAATGGGCTTCCGCCAAGGGGATAATGCTCCAATGGCTTACATGGAATTTGTAGATCGTCCAGAGCCTACTGAGGACGAAGAAGTAGACGAATAGTTCTAGTTTCTTTTAAGCGTTTTGTAAACCTAGCAATGCCTGCCGTTGCTAGGTTTTTTTATTTAAAATCGTAAGCATTTAGGTCGTCTTAGTTTGCTTTATAAGAGTTGATGAAAAATTTAAATTCCTTGATTGTGGCAATGTTTTTGCTTTTAAGACTATCCTCGTTTAAATGATATTACTTTTGAATAGTCTCAACACAATCCTTTAAAATAGGCATTCTCAATTAGCTTTTAGAGAATTTGTTTTGGCTAAATTATTAAAAGATTTTGAATGGACTGGACGTTCAGATGGTGAAGGTGAGGCACATGCCCGCATTCATAATTGCATTAATACAGAAAAACCAGCCGATAACTTCATTGTAGGATTTGCATCTGATGAGGGTGTTGGAAGAAATCACGGAAGAATTGGAGCCGCCCAAGCACCAAATTTAATTCGTAAACAGCTTGCAGGCTTTGCTGTTCATAAACCTTTTTTTATTCAAGATTTAGGTACAGTTTCATGTGAGGATAGCAACCTTGAAAATGCACAAACTCTGCTCGCTGAAACGATACTGCCCCACTTAAGTGAACATAATAAAAATATAGTACTTGGAGGAGGGCACGAGGTTGCATTCGGCTCTTTGCTAGCAACTACACAGTATGCAAGATCGCAAAATAAAAAACTGGGCATTATCAATTTCGATGCTCATTTTGATTTGCGAGAGCCTCCTAAAACACCGGAACCTCCCGAATTCCATGTGTTCAGCAATTCCCTCAAATCTGGCCAGCCCCCTGAAATAAAGAAAACACTAAACACACCACAAGATTGGACTCACGGCTATTCAACTTCAGGCACACCATTCTATCAAGGTCTCCACGCATATGATAATGCGAAGTATATGGCCTTGGGTATTGCCACCCAATCCAATACAAAAATTCTTTTTGACCGTGCTAATGCACTTGGGGTGCAATATATTCTTGATTATGAAATGATCACAAAGCCGCACGCACAGCTTGTATCGGCCATTGATAAGTTTCTCGAGCAGATAGATATTTTGCATTTAAGCATTGATCTAGATGTATTTCCACAATCACAAGCCCCAGGTGTTAGTGCACCAGCACCTCTCGGAGTAGGCTACAATATCGTCCATCCGTTACTTCGACATATCTTTAAGTCCAATAAGACACTTTTGCTCGAAGTGGCTGAACTAAATCCAAATTATGATATCGACTCTAGGACCGCTAAATTAGCGGCTCACATAGTTTATGAATTTGCACATGGAGGACTTTAGATGCACGTTCAATTCAATTCTGTAACTACTCTTTTGATTGCATGTGTGATGCTCTTAATTGGTCGTTCGCTCAGGGTGAATGTGAAATTTTTTGAGCGATTTTTGATACCTACGCCAGTGATTGGCGGGTTTATTGCCAGTATTATTGTTCTAATTTTAAAGAAAGTTTTTGGAGTAGATATTCTGTTTGATGTGCAGCTTCAAACGCCGCTTATGGTCGCATTCTTCACGACTGTTGGCTTAGGCGGAAGTTATACACTTTTAAAAGCTGGCGGTAAGGCCATGATTGTTTACCTCTTGTTATGTTGGTTTGTAGCTTTTTATCAAAGTGGTCTTGGAGTCTTGCTCGCATCGATTATGGATATACATCCCGTGATAGGTGTTATGTCTGGAGCTGTAGCACTTGAGGGTGGCCATGGCAATGCCGCCGCATTCGGCAGCATGGCTGAGGATCTCGGTGTTAGCTCCTCTACAGCCGTGGCCATTGCGGCAGCTACATTCGGTTTGATTGCAGGAAGCCTTTTAGGTGGTCCAATCGGTGGTTACTTGATTCGCAAACACAATCTTAAGATCGAAGCCGAAGAGATTACATACGAAACAAAACACGATAGACACTCAGAGGTGCGAGCTTATACATTTATTCACACATTGGCGCTTTTACTTGTAGCTATGGTTTTAGGAGAATATGTTGCAGGCCTAATCACTCAGAGCACAGGATATTCATTGCCAGCTTATGTAGGTTCTATGCTTGTAGCCATAGTTATGCGAAATTTTAATGATATGGTGCATATGGTTACGTTGAACGAAAAAGCTGTGAATTTGATAGCTGAGATTTCTTTAGGTATTTTCCTTACTATGGCCATGATGAATATGCGTCTTTGGGAATTGGCCGATGTTGCGGGACCGTTGATTCTTATGTTGGTTATACAGGTTCTGTGTCTGGTTGTGTTGACTGTGTTTGTTCTGTTTAGGTTGCTTGGAAAATCATATGATTCTGCAGTGATGTGTGCTGGTATGATGGGGCATGGACTAGGTGCGACTCCAAATGCAGTAGCAAATATGTCTTCAGTAACTGAACGATATGGTGTTCATTCTCCAAAAGCATTTTTAATCATACCTCTGTGTGGGGCAGTGCTTATCGATATTGTTTCTGTTCCTTGGCACACTTGGCTTATTAATTACTTGGTTAAATAGTTTATGTTTCAACGATTTTTATTAATTCTTAACCGACCTAGTAATAGGTTATGGATTGAACCTGCAGGGTGGGGGCTATTTGCTGTTCTATGGGTGCTTTTGGCCGATTATTTTGGGGGATTGATTCCTCAGGATTTCTTACCGACCATAAAATTAGAAACGGTTAATGGATTAATCGACATTCTTGCAAGTAGCATGCTTGCAGTTAGTACGTTCTCCTTATCTATTATGGTTTCTGCGGCAGCTTCTGCTTCAAGTGCTGCTACCCCAAGGGCTACGGAACTTGTGATGGGGGACGATAACACACGCAGGACCATTGCCACCTTTATTGCGGCGTTTATTTATGCCATAATCGCAAAAATTGCGTTAGGCATCGGGTATTACTCACCAAACGGCTTATTTATTCTATTTATAAGCTCATTGCTTATGGTTTTGCATGTGGTAGTGCGATTGATTATGTGGGTACGTACTCTTTCAGAGCTAGGTCGTATGGAAAATACGATTAAAAAAATCCATGACCATACGAAAATTTCTCTAACGGAGCACTATAAAAATCCAACATTGGGTGCGTGTTGGAATTTGGAGTGGAACGGTATTGAGCCCGTGACAGTGTATATGAAAGAAGCGGGATTTGTTGTAAATATCAATATGGCTGGTTTAAACAAACTTGCTGAAGATTTGGATATTTATATTGAAATTCTTACAAGGCCAGGTGATTTAGTATTTCAAGACACTCCGATTATGAGAGTAAATAAGGATTTAGAGACTGAGCTTAGAGATCAGCTTAAATCCACTATTCTTGTCGATAAAAAACGCAATTACAAACAAGACCCAGGTTGGGGATTTGTGGTGTTGTCGGAGGTTGCGGCTAAGGCATTGTCATCAGGGATAAATGATCAGGGAACTGCGATTCAAGCGATGCATAACATGATGGCTTTGGTCGTGGAACCATTGCCAGAGCAAGAAGAATGCAAATACGACCGCATTTATATGCCTCCAACAGATGCAGGGGAATGGATTAGTGAATTTATGCTTCCAATTTTAAGGGATGGTGCAAGTAGTCTTGAGGTCGGAATCGTAACGCAAAAAATACTTGCTGGTATTTCTAGAAATTCGCCAAATCCAGCTATTGTTCAACAAGCTCGTAAACTGGCTGAAGAAGCCCTTGAGAGACATGAAGCTGCTTGTGTATATAAAGAGGATTATTTAAAAATAGTCGATAAACACGAGGAACTTTTTGGCGAAGATAGGAATTCTGTAAAACAAAAAGATATATAAAGGTTAATAAAAATTAAGTTGGATATAAGCGAAAACCTATACCCAACTTAAATAAGAAGAGAATCCTAAAAAGCTAATACAAATTTGAAGACTTTATTTCTTTAACAAAATCTTCTGGCCCTTCAAATCCAACAATTCTCAATTTGCTTTGATTGCCTTCTTTATCAAAGAAAATCAGTCCTGGTGGTCCAAATAATTTGAAATTTTTAAGCAGATCTCTGTGATAGGCTTTGTTCGTGGTCACATCCGCTTCCACAACCTTAAACTTACTTAATTCTTCCTGAACCTTAGAATCGGAAAAGGTGAAGTGTTTCAGCTCACGGCAAGAGATGCACCATTCAGCTGAGATATAAAGCATCGTAGGCTTCCCATCAGCCACCGCACCCTTCAACTGAGACTCAAATTCCTCAATTCGCTCCACCTTAACGAAATTCAGAGCAGAACCTGAACCCCCCTCGCGAGAATCACCAAATAAATTCCCCACTACTGGCCATATCATCCAAACCGCTGCGGCCAATAATAGTATGCCGCATGCGGTTTTTACCTTTTCCATCCATTTACCAGCTTTTGGAAGCAGGGCATGGGAGCTACTACCCACCAATATCAACGATGTTCCTTGGCCCCATGCCAGAACAAAAAGAATTAGTGCACCAAGAGCCACATTCCCTGTTTGCGAAATAAAAAGCAACACCCCTGCCAATGGAGCCGCCACACAAGGTCCCGCAATCAAGGCCGAAATCATACCCATGACCATGGCTCCAACACCACTTCCCGCAGGCAGTTTGTTTTGCAAAACCGTTAGTTTGGTCTGAATCGAGCTTGGCATTTGAAAGGTAAAAACACCGAACATTGATAATGCAAACGCCACTAAAAATAATGCAAAAACCGCTACCACCCATGGATTTTGAATCCAATTAGAGAGGCTCGCACCGATGCTCGCAGCTAGCACACCTAAAATTGTATAAACGATACTAGTGCCAAGCACATAAAAAAGCGTAAGTCGTAGACTGCCTGCTGACCTTTTTTTCTCATATGTAGAGTCCGCAACCCTAGATGCAGAAACGCCTCCCGCACCAGTTCCAGCACCCGCACCAGCTCCAGCCATGACCATTGAACGCCCGCCCTGATGCCCAACTAAAACAGAAAGTAATATTGGAAGCATAGGTAGAACACACGGAGTAAATGATAGTAAAACGCCTAAAAAGAACGCCCCCAATACCATGATGGCAATGTTATTGTTTTGCAAAAAATCCGCTATGGCAATGTCATTGTTTTCAAATAATGCTCCGAAGGAAAACGCACCACTAGAGCCACTTGAGCTTGCGTTATCCGACCCATCAGACGCACCAGAACCGCCAGAACCGCCACTATCAGAACTAGCTCCCGTAGCACCATTTGAATCCTCCCACGATTCCTCACTCATAGGCACTTCATACCAAGTCTTCCCAGCCCGACTCTCGTACAATGCTTCAGGCGATTCTACTTGCCCTTTAATCTCTTTTCTTTTTGGCAATGTAATCTCATATCCATCTTTCATAGGAACAATTGGTACGTGAAAATAAGCAGGTGGGTAGCACAATCCAGCCTCTGCACATCCTTGAGAGCGTGCCTCTAGCGTAAATGCTTCTCCTTGAGGTGGCAATGCGAACCTAATCTCAACATTATCGTGATATACCTCTAGATCCTTGTTGAAAGTTGGGTCGAATTTAATGACACCTTCTGGAATTTTTGAAGGAGTAAGCTTCTCTACGTATTTTCCGTTTCTAATTACAGAGAACTCAAATTGCTCTCTGTACATGTAGTAATTCTGTGCGATTTCAAAAAATAGTCTGAGTTCTTTTCCGTCTACGATACTTGCATCTAATTTAAATGCTTGATTTGGTTCTAAAAATTCTTCTTGAGAATTTAGACCAGGACTTGAAAGCAATGACTTTTGGGCAACGGCATCATTGCCAAATTGAAAGTTAAAGCCAATAACTAAAAAAGCAAATAAAAATAAACGAAAAATTTTTCTCATAAATTAATAAATACGGATTTTAAATGCAACTATTATCGTAAAAATTTATCTGATACTAAAACACTATAAATAAATTGAATTGAATTTTACAAACGGATACTAGTTGCTTACAAATTAAATATTTTTCAAGAGCCTTGCGGCCTCAATCGCACTATATGTAAGGATTCCATCGGCCCCTGCGCGCTTAAAGCAGAGCAAAGATTCCATCATAACGGCGTCATGATTAATCCAACCATTTGCAGCAGCAGCTTTTAACATGCAATATTCGCCGCTGACCTGATAAGCAAATGTAGGCTTAGCAAACATATCTTTAACTTCGCGAAGAATATCTAAGTAGGGTAGGCCAGGCTTAACCATAACTAGGTCTGCCCCTTCTTGTATATCGGCTGCGACTTCATGAAAGGCTTCAAGTCTGTTTGCTGGATCGATTTGGTATGTATATTTATTTGATTTACCAAGATTGCTTGCAGATCCAACAGCATCGCGGAATGGTCCATAAAAAGAACTTGCGTACTTAGCGGAATAGGCCATTATTTTGGTATAAATAAGGTCGTTTGAGTCTAGTATTTCACGTACCTGTCCAATGCGTCCATCCATCATATCACTAGGTGCTACATAATCTGCGCCTGCTTGAGCTTGTGTTAGTGCCTGTTTACGAAGCACCTCTATGGTTTCATCATTTAAAACATAGCCATTTTCGTCGATGATACCGTCCTGCCCATGACTGGTGTAAGGGTCAAGGGCTACATCACACAATATGCCTAAGTCGGGAAATTCTTTCTTTAAACGAGAAACAACGGTAGGAATCAAGCCATCTGGATTACAAGCTTCAATACCATCTGGGGTTTTTAGATCCGATTCAATAGCTGGAAATAGGGCCATCACTGGTATACCCAGCTTCACACATTCTTCCGCAACAGGCAGTAGGCTCTCTAAACTATGCCTTACTACACCTGGCAATGATTCCACTGCCACTGGCTCTTTCTGCGAATCTTGAACAAATACAGGATAAATAAAATCGCTAGCATTTAAGTGATTTTCCTGTACAAGGCGACGTGAGAATCCGTCTTTACGGTTGCGACGAAGTCTTTGAGTTGGATATTTTGGTGGCAATAATGAATACATGGTCTTCTAGGTAAAAATAATTTATTTTAATTTTAATCCTTTGAAAGACCTAAATAATTCAAAATTGCTTCGTCCGCTTCTTCAATTCCTAAACGTTCTGTAGATGAGAAGGGAATAACTGTTAAATTTTTTATTTGTTTAATTGACTTACTAATTGCAAATGTAGTTGTTTTTCTCTGCCCATATGGAAGTTTATCTGCTTTCGTAAGTAAAACTAAAAGTGGGATTTCATAAGGTGCAATCCAATCAATTAGCATTTTGTCTAATGTTGTTAATCCTCTACGAATATCTATTAAAAGCACGACAGCCGCTAATGAAGAGCGAGTTCTTAAATAACTTCCTAAGGTCTCAGCCCATTCTTCCTTAGTATTTTGGGCTACGGAAGCGTATCCATACCCAGGAAGGTCAACTAAAAATGCAGAGGCCTGATCTGGATCTTCCGAGCTTGGTATTCCAAATAGGTTTATAAGTCTAGTGCGACCTGGGGTTTTAGAGGCATAGGCAAGTTTCTTTTGATTACATAAAACATTAATTGCGGAGGATTTTCCGACATTCGAACGTCCAACAAAGCAAACTTCAGGAACTGATGGCTCTGGAAGCTGCTTTAATTGTGAAGCTGATACAAAAAACTTAGCTTTGTGTAATAGTGACACTAAAACCTCTTATTAATTTCTAGGATAACTATTTTACTGTTATAGAGATAATTAACATATTAATACATTGTGACCTAATATTTTTTTATGAATTTTTGTAAAATATAGCCCATATATTATGTAGGTTGAGGTTTTATCAATGAAAAAATTATTAAAAGGTCTCGGCATAGCATTTGCATTTGCTACCTGTACGCAGACTGCACTAGCTCAAGATGCTACTATCACACCTGACCCTAAACGCGGTGAACTCTTATTTACTCAAGGAGACGTGAATCGTGGTGTTATCCCTTGCTTCTCATGCCATGGAGAGGGCGGTAATAGTGTGATTGCAACTCAACCTTCCTTAGCTGGTCATCCTGCTGGGTATATTGTTGCTCAGTTAAACAATCTTGACCTTACTCCAGAAGGCCCTCAAAAGCACCGTAATAACTACGAGGGTTTTACTAACTCTATGGTTATGATGGCTGTTGCACCAGCTCTTACTCCTCAAGATAGGGCGGATATTGCTGCTTATGTGTCAGGTTTGAAATTAACAGGTCCGGCAAAATCTCAAAATGCTGGGGATCTTGAATTTGTTCATAGAGGTCGTGAAATTTGGCGAGCTGGTATCCCTGAAAGAGGTGTTCCTGCATGTGCCGCATGTCATGGGGTTTCTGGTAAAGGTATGCCAGAGCAATATCCATTTTTAGCTGGGCAACATCCAGAATATTTATATGGTCAGTTGCGTGCATTCGCTGATGGTTACCGAAATAATGGTGGTACCGAAAATATGATGGGTACTATCGCTAATCGTATGAGTATTGCTGACATGAAAGCAGTGGCTGACTATGCAGCTGGTCTTAGATAGTTAAATTTTTAATTTGTCACACTCTCATACACCAAAGAAAAAACGCAATTTAAGGGGCGATATCATAGAGCTATTAGGCTCTATGAGATTTGCAGTTGCTTTCTTAGTTGTTATCTGTATAGCAAGTGCTATAGGTACTCTAATTGAGCAAAACCGTGAAGAGATTTTCTATATTGATCTTTTCGGCGTTTTTTGGGCCCAAGTCTTTGAGAAATTTGGTGTTTCTCAAATATACGATACCACGTGGTTTACAGTAATAATGGCCTTTTTGGTCATTTCTACTACTCTTTGTGTAATCAGAACTACTCCTAAGATTATGAAGGATGTCCGCTCCTTCAAAGAGTATGTCAAAAAGACAAGTATGCGGGCCTTTAAGCACAAAGTTGATATTAAATCCGATTTTAAACAAGCTGAACTTCAAGAAATGGTGTCTGCTTGGCTTAAGAATCATTCCTTTAAATTCAAAGTAAAAGACCAAGATGGAACTACTCTTTTAGCTGCACGTAAAGGTAGTTATAGTAGATTGGGTTATTTATTTGCCCATCTATCAATTATTGTTATTTGTATTGGTGGGCTTCTTGATAGTGATATACCAAATAGAATTTTAATAAATCTATATAATAAGCACCCCATTAGTTCAGAGCTTAGGTTTGTATCTGATGTTCCTGAAGCCTCAATATTTAATTCTAGAAATCCATCATTTAGAGGAAATATTTCAATCTCTGAAGGGGCTTCAGCAAATAATGCCATGCTTCAACTTGATGATGGGTTTTATCTTCAAAGATTACCATTTACTGTAAAACTTAATAAATTTATTATTGAGTACTACGAAACAAATGGTATGCCTAAACGATTTGCTAGTGACATAACCATTACTGATCACTTAAATAACGATAAGATTATCAATAAAATCGTTGAAGTAAATCACCCTTACACTATTCATGGAATTACTTTATATCAATCAAGTTTTCATGATGGTGGCTCTAAATTAACACTTACTGGTGTTCCTCTAAAAGGTAATACTAACGAGCCATTTGAGCTTAAAACATTTGTAGGAAAATCTTCAGAAATCAAATTTTCCTTTAAGGGCGAAGATAGGGTTTATAAATTAACTGTTGATGATTTTCGACCTATAAATGTAGAGAATATTAACGATACAAATAGCATGGCTAAAGAGAAATCTTTTCAAGAAAGAATTCTCGATGTAACTGGTGCGGCTCAAGATAAAAATGCTGCAAATCAGAGGAATGTAGGCCCTCTTGTTAAATACACACTTACTGATAAAAGCAATCAGTCCATCAAATACCAAAATTACATGCTTCCTATTGAGTTAGATGAGCAATTAATTTATTTATTTGGTGTCGAATATCCAGGACAACCTGGATTTAGGTATATTCGCATTCCTGCAGACGAAAATATTTCTTTAGATGAATTCCAAGCTTTTAGGGCTGCTTTTAGTGATGCAGCTTTAAGAGCTAGAGCTGCTCGAGCATATAGCAATAAGGTAAAAGATGATAGATTAGAGAAGGCGGCCATTGCCACCCTTGCAGAGAGAGCTCTTAAAGTATTCTCCGAAAATGGGTTTAAAGGGGTGGAAGATTTCGTTAACGGAGTAGGGATACCAGAAGCCGAGAGAATTCCTGAAAGAATTCGAGAGCCTATGAAACAAATAATAGCAGAGTATTTAATTTTTGCTTCTGTTGAATTGCGTACACTTGTGCGTGAAAGAATTGGAATGCCTAAAATTGAGTACGATAAGTTAGACCAAGAAGCTTATAAAAAATCTGCATTATGGTTTGATACAGCTATTAAAGCGATTTCAGATTTAAGTTTCTACCCTTCACCTATTGCCTTTCAAATTAAAGAATATAACCATATTCAAGCTTCGGTGTTACAAGCTACTCGTTCACCAGGTAAATGGATTGTATACTTAGGATGTGTATTCTTAATGTTTGGTATTTATCTGATGACCTATATCACTGAACGTAGAATCTGGGTGTGGATGACACCTCTACAAGATGGTGGAGTGCATCTTGAAGCCGCCATGAACAGTAAGAAAAACACGCTCGATTTCCATGAAGATTTCGAGGAATTTAAAAATGATTTTAAAGAGTTAGCGAGGACGGATTCACATGTCTAGCACTATTCAAACTAAAGTTCCATTAAATTCTGATAAATGGACCGTACAGAAAAAAATTAAATTAAAAGAAAAGACTTCATCACGAGGCATTACGCTGTGGGATATTGCATTTTTCTTATTGTTAGCCGCAGGAGCTGCATATCTATTAATGTATTGGCCAGATTCTATGAATATTTACGAGAAGTGGATATTGGTCGGTATGGTTATAGTATTATCTGCACTAGGTTGGTATTGGCCAGCTATTAGAAAAGTTGCCCTTATATCTGGATCTATGGCTTTATTAGCCATTGGAATGTACGACGGTAATATCGCAAATGGGGACCAGAAATTTTGGCTTAAATACTTATTATCTTCGCAATCATCCATACTTTGGATGAGTGCGATGTTTATCATTGCCACAGTCTCATACTGGCTTGGTTATTTTGTGGAACGTTTAAGCTGGATGGGCAGCCTATTTACATGGCTAGGTATAGGTCTTGGTTTTTCTGGGTTATTGGTTCGATGGCGTGAGGGGCATTTGATTGCCTATGAGTTAGGCCATATTCCAGTATCTAATCTTTATGAAGTATTTATTCTATTTGCTTTAATTACTACTCTTTTTTATCTATTCTACGAAAGACGATATCAAACTAGGTCACTTGGTGGCTTTGTTATGTTGGTCGTTTCAGCCGCAGTTATTTTCTTGTTATGGTATACGTTTGAACGCGATGCGGCAGTTATTCGCCCTCTAAATAATGCACTCGATAGCTGGTGGATGAAACTACATGTCCCTGCAAATTTTGTTGGTTATGGCACCTTTGCACTTGCAGCTATGGTTGGGTTTGCCTATATAGTGAAGCATCACGAAAATACAACTTCGTGGAAGTCATTACTGCCTGTATTAATAGTAGGTGCTATGTTAGTGGCAGAAGTATTTATATTCGGTAATCGCGGCAAAATTTCAATATTTTGGCTAGTCTATTTTGCAATAAGTTTAGTGCTTGTTGCAGGCATACTTATGATTCGCAAAAGACTTGCACGCAAATTGCCTTCTTTTGAAGTGCTAGACGATATTATGTATAAGTCGATTGCCGTGGGATTTGTATTCTTCACTATCGCTACAGTATTAGGGGCCTTTTGGGCGGCTGATGCTTGGGGCACATATTGGCAGTGGGACCCTAAAGAAACTTGGGCATTAGTTGTTTGGTTAAATTACGCAACTTGGCTTCACTTAAGATTTATTAAGGGTATGCGAGGATTAGTAGCCGCTTATTGGGCATTAATCGGATTGGTTATAACTACTTTTGCATTTATTGGAGTGAATATATTCTTATCGGGACTTCACTCTTACGGGCAGCTTTAAACTGTCAGCTTGACGCCTGAGAGGGATGAGCAAACTTCAGTTAGTTCAGTATCTAAGTCGTTCTTTCCCTCTCTTGTATTAACCCATTTTAAACCGTCGAATTTGTAATGGTATGCACCTGACTTAGAAGCTATCCACAACTCTTTCATAGGTGTCTGTATATTCAAAACGACTTGTTGTCCATTAAAATCAAGAGTTAGAACATTACCTTGACGAGAACAGTCTATATCTATATTTTCATCAATCCATTTTTCTGCTAAGGTTTCGATTTTTGTAAGATAATTATTTGCTTGTATTAAAAATTCTGATTCCGTCATTTTGATTTAAAACTTTGAAGATGCTTAATTTTACTAAATCCTCTATCAATAAGACCGTTTTAGCAATTATGCTTTTAGGGTTTTTGTCTGCTTGCGGCTATAAAACTGATCTACGAATTCCTACTGATGAAGAGCTTCAACAAGTAAAAGAAAGAAATGCAAGAATCAAAGCTAGAAAAGAGGCTCGTCGTTTAGAGGCTAAGAAAAAACAAGAAGCGAAAGCTATCCAAACTACAAGCAAACCAACAAATTAAGGATTTATTTTGCAATCTCCAATTTCATTTCCACATATACATTACAAAAACGGTTTTCTTTACGTAGAAAACCTTTCAGTTTCAGAAACAATTTCAAAAAAAAATGTGCAAACACCTTTTGTTCTTTATTCTAAAGCTGCATTAGATGAGGCTTGGTCAGCATATGGCAGTATTGCAAAAAATTATCCTAATACTTTAATTTGCTATGCCGTGAAGGCAAATTCTAATCTCGCAATACTTCAGTATTTTGCTCGTGCGGGTTCTGGATTCGATATTGTATCGGGCGGTGAATTATTAAGATGTTTGGAGATAGGGGCCGACCCGAAAAAAATTATATTCTCTGGAGTGGGCAAACAGGATTGGGAGATAAAACTTGCACTGGAGAGTGGTATTAAATGCTTTAATGTAGAGAGTGAGTCCGAACTCGAGCGCATTGCCACCATAGGGAGGGAAGCGGGTATTAAAGCTAAAGTTTCAATCAGAGTTAATCCAGATATCGATGCAAGAACACATCCCTACATATCTACAGGGCTTAAGGAAAATAAATTTGGTATTGAATTTTCTAGGGCTTTAGATATTTTTAAAAGGGCGGCTACTCTTGATTCTCTTGAGATTGTTGGTATTGATTGTCATATTGGCTCACAGATTTTAGAGACTGAGCCGTATCTTGATGCGGTTGATCGCGTGATTGATTTAATTAAAGCCCTTGTGCAAGCAGGGATTGAGCTAAAACATATCGATATCGGGGGTGGCTTTGGTATCCGATATTTGGATGAAAAGCCGCTAGATATTATCTATTTGCGTCAGGCACTCGACTCAAAGCTGCGGGAAGCGGAATTGGGCGATATGCAAGTAATTATGGAACCAGGCCGCTCATTAGTCGCTAATTCGGCGATTCTCGTGGCTTCTGTTATTGTGATCAAAAAGACTGAATTTAAGAATTTTGTGATTCTTAATGCAGGTATGAACGATCTTATTAGGCCAAGCTTATACGAAGCTTTTCATGGCGTGTTGCCTGTGATAGAACGGGATGGAGATACTGATACTTACGATATTGTAGGGCCAATTTGTGAGACAGGTGATTGGTTGGCTAAGGATAGAAATCTTAGCATTCAAGAGGGCGATCTAATTGCTATTGAGTCTGTGGGTGCCTATGGTACGACCATGGCCAGCAATTATAATTCTCGCCCATTTTTAGCCGAATATATGGTTGACGGTTCTGAGCTTTATCAAATTCGCAAAGCTCAGAACATTAAGGACATATGGAGTCTAGAACAAACTATTTAGATATGGCTTAAAGCACAACTCTAATTTGAGTTTGGAGTGATGGACTTAATTAAGTCACCGATTGCATCTGGTGCCTTAGGCCTTGTACTTATCGATGTAAATACTGGTGCTGTTAAGTTGTTAGTAGGAAGGCCATCGACTCCCACATTTGCGATTGCTTTTCCTGGAGGATACTCTGTTAAATAGTAATTACCTCCTGAAGCAATAATTCCCTTAGGTCTTGGAGCTGGTTTAGCCTGTGGTATGTCTTTTAGGGCAGTTTTCATAAATTCAATCCACATAGGCATAGCCAATCCACCACCAGTCTCACGATTACCCAATGGAGTTGGTTGGTCAAAACCTAGCCATGTAACACCTACCAACTCTGGGGTATATCCAACAAACCACGCATCCACAGAACGGTTAGTTGTACCAGTTTTTCCGTGCAAATCACGACGTTTTAGCTGTACAGTTGACCTTGCAGCTGTACCAGAGGTAGCAACGCCATGAAGAAGATTATTCATAATCCAAGCTGTCCTTGCATCAATTGCACGATTCGCTTCATTTCCTGCTTTAATCGGCTGAGCTCGCATAATTACTACAGGTTCGTCTTCTTGAACATTTAAATCTTCAACATAATCGATAAGGTAAGGATTAATGCGGAATCCACCATTTGCGAAAATCGAATATCCAGTGGCCATTTGAAGAGGTGTTACACTTCCAGCACCCAAAGCCATAGTTAGATATGCACCTTTAGGAGGTTGATTCTTCATATCAAAACCCATGCGAGTTAAAAAATCAGCAGCATAATCAGCACCGGCTATTTTTAATACTCGAATTGAAATCATGTTTTTCGATTTATATAAGCCCCTGCGTACAGTTTGGCTTACAGTATAGTTATTCCCGTAGTTCTTCGGAGTCCATGGTTTGCCCCCTGTTTGACGTGAGGATAAAACAAAAGGTTGATCCGATATATTAGACTCAGGTGTAAGTCCTTTCTCTATACCAGCAGCATAAATAAATGGTTTAAATGTAGACCCTGGCTGCCTCCATGCTTGAGTGGTCCTATTAAATCCACCATTTGTAAAATCAAAGCCGCCAATCATAGCTTTAATAGCCCCATTATTTGGGTTCATGGCAATGAGTGCGCCTTGTACAATCGGTAAATTTATAATACTCCATACATACTCATCCTTCAGTTTAATCTGTTCTAGATATACTACTGAACCACGTTTAATTTTTACATTATCTTTAGCATTAGGTTTTAGAGCTCTTTGTACGGTTTTTAATTGATCTTTTTGAAGTTCAATTATCTCATCCTCGTTACGAACAACAACTACCTTAGTCGGACTTGCTTCCAGTACAAGAGCTCCAACTAATTCATCGTTATCTGGATATTTTTCGTGCATTCTTTCTAGAATTTCAACCATAGCTTCCTGATCTTTTTCTATATCTTTAGGAAGCTCTATGTATCCAGCAGGACCTGGATAAGGTTTGCGACGAGTATAGGACATAACCCCATTGCGAACAGCTCTATAAGCAGCTCTCTGATCCTCGGAACTTACTGTGGTCACAACTTTTAAGCCGCGTCCATATGTATTTTCTCCATACATTGAATAGATCAACTGTCTTGTAGTTTCAGCAACGTATTGACCAAATAGAGCGAAGTTTTTATCGCGTTCAACTTCAACCTCTTGCGGAATTAATGATTCTTTAAGTGCAGCATCCATCTCTGCTTGCGTTATAAAACCAAGTTCCTCCATCCTTCTAAGAACATATTTTTGACGGATTTTTACGGCTTTAAGATTTGTTCGAGGATTGGTGCGAGAAGGTGATTTGGGGATGGTAGCAAGTGCAGCCGCTTCGGCTAAAGTTACATCCGAAAGCGGTTTATTAAAGTAAGTCCTAGCTGCAGCTGCGAATCCATATGACCTGTGACCTAAATAAATCTGATTCATATAGAGTTCAAGAATCTGATCTTTAGTTAGTGTTTGCTCAATCTTGTAGGTCAATAACAACTCATAGAACTTACGAGTGAGTTTCTTTTCTGAAGATAAATAGAAATTACGTGCAACCTGCATCGTAATAGTACTGGCCCCTTGGCTATGTCTTCCTGAAGTAAGGTTGGCAAGCACTGCTCGTCCCATGGACTTCCAATCCACACCACCATGCTTATAAAATCCATCATCTTCAGCTGCAAGAATCGCCTGACGCATGACCATAGGAATTTCTTGGAGATTCAAAACATTACGTCTTTCGTCCCCATATTCACCTAATAGAACGCCATCACTAGAATATACATAAAGCGGTAGTCTAGGTTTATATTCCGTCATAGCACTTAAATCTGGCAATGATGACCATGTCAACTTGATTGCTAGAACGGCTATTAAAAGAAAACATAAACCTAAGCCCGCAACAAATACTAGGGGCTTAAGGATATATCGAGATAAGAAGGAACTCTTATTGGTTTTTGAGGGCTTCTTAGTTGTACTATTTACTTTTTTGCTCATATGGCAATTTTATCCTATAAGCATTATTTTTAAGTCATTTCTATGGTGAAATGTTAAGATTTAAACCTATTGAAATGGCAATGCTTATGACTTCTAGTTTTTGTGCACAATATCACGCTTCATATGCGACCAAAGAGGATGAAACTCGAGGCCGAATTCACAGTGAACCCTCTGATCCAGCAAGAAGCGTGTTTCAAAGAGACAGGGATCGTATAACCCATAGTACAGCCTTTCGTAGGCTTGAATATAAAACGCAAGTTTTTGTTAATCACGAAGGAGACTTATTTAGAACCCGTCTGACGCATACATTAGAGGTTGCACAGATAGCCAGAGCCATTGCCAGACAACTGCATCTTAATGAAGATTTAGTCGAATCCATAGCCCTTGCTCACGATTTAGGTCACACACCATTTGGTCACGCAGGGCAAGATGCCTTAAACGATTGCGTTAAACGATATGACCCCGACGGTTTTGGATTTGAGCATAATATGCATAGTTTGCGGATTGTAGATTTGCTCGAAGAAAGGTATGCGGAATTTCCAGGGCTTAATTTGAGTTTTGAGACACGTGCAGGAATACTAAAGCATTGCTCTCGAAAAAATGCATTACGACTTGGGGATATTGCAGAGCGATTTTTAAGCAATAAGCGGCCAAGTTTGGAGGCACAAGTAACGAATGTAGCCGATGGCATTGCCTACAATAATCATGATATAGATGACGGGGTGCGATCTGGGCTTATAAACCTTGAGCAACTGCAGGAAGTCGTTCTATTTAAAGAACATTTTGATGTGGTTATGGCAGAATATCCAAATCTCAAAGGACGACGCATCATATCGGAAACTACTCGTCGCATGATTAATACCTTAATCGTGAATTTGGTTGAGCAAACAAGAAAAAATATTGTTGCTCACGATATTAAATCGTTGGAAGATGTATATAAAGCCCCAGTTTTGGTTGAGTTCTCTCCTGATATGGCTTTAAAAGAGGCGGAGCTTAGAAAATTTTTGCTAACTAATCTTTATAGGCACTATAAGGTCTGGAGAATGGCATTCAAAGCACAGAAAATCATCACAGATTTATTTGATGTGTTTATGGAGGAACCGAGATTATTGCCACCTGATTACCAAAAATCATCTAGAGATGAATTGATTTTATCTGTAACGGATTATGTGGCGGGGATGACAGACAGATTTGCAATCAAAGAACATAAAAAGATTTTCAATGTAGGGAACTAACAAAGAACTTGGTTTTTTGTTTAAGTTTTGATTATGTAAAACTGTTAATATCAGGTAGAGCAAAAGGAGGGTGGTCATTCATATCTACTATCTTAATATAATTTTCTCCTCTTAAAAAATGCAATAAGTATTTAGATGTATTTCCCTTGTCCGAATAAATATACTCTGGTATACCTATGTGATAGTGCCATAGATTATACTCTTGAACAAAAGTTATAATTTCAAGCCAGTTGGGATGATCATTAGGAATTTCGTCAGACCTCTTAAGTTTTCCTTCTAAGTTTGTCAATCCATAATTTTCGACATGAATTATGAACTTAATAATTTTTTCTTTATCGACTTTAGGGAAATTACAGAAATTTTTAAAAAAGAAATTACTTAAGAATACTTTCATGTAGTTTCTTCTAAATATTTCAATCCCTCTTCAATGTCATCAAATTTAGGGAGTTCGATAAATCCCGATTCAATTGAATTCTTAATGCGTTCCAAATCAAAAGTTAAAACGGGCTTTTCGATAGTAGATTTGAAATAAGCTTTTAAATAATCTTTTTGCATTATCTGATCATATCCTGTATTAAGCCAAGGAGCTTCATTGTGAGTCATATCTCTAAGAGCCCAAGCTGTATACATCCCTTTTTCTTTTCTCACCCTTTCCAACAAATGGAGTTGTTTATCGCTGAATTTTAAAACTTCAAACATTGATTGTGGTAGGGGTGTGGCTAAATATTTTTTGTAAGTGTTCCATATTTCAACTACAACTGGACCATGCTCCCATTTTAAAATTTCTTCTGGAAATAGTGGTTCATCTAGCAATGCAAGACTGTAACCTTGAGCATAATAAAGAAGTTTTTGTAGTTTAAGATGAGTGATAAGTTCCGAGTCCTCATTATTAGCGGGACTAAGGAAATAATCTGCAACATCAAAGACATTAAGCATATATAAAAACCTTCTTAAGTTCTGATAATTATAAATCAGAACTTAACACCTAAATCAATTTAGCCAAATACTTTCCTGTCTCACTCTTAGGATGTTTTGCGATATCTTTAGGAGTACCAAATGCGATGATTTGGCCGCCACCATTGCCACCTTCTGGACCGAGATCAATAATCCAATCGGCATTCTTAATAACATCAAGATTATGTTCAATCACAATCACAGTATTTCCGCTGTCAACAAATTTTTGCAAAACACGAAGCAGCTGATCAATATCAGAAAAATGCAATCCAGTAGTAGGCTCATCCAAAATATAAACAGAGCGCCCTGTACTTCGCTTAGATAGTTCCAGGGCCAATTTCACGCGTTGAGCCTCACCGCCTGATAATGTGGTCGCACTTTGCCCAAGTTTGATATACCCAAGTCCCACCTCAACTAATGTCGAAAGCTTATTTGAAATCTTAGGAATATTCGCAAAAAATTCGGCTGCTTGCTCTACGGTCATCTCAAGCACATCGCTTATGTTTTTCCCGCGATAATAAATTTCACGCGTCTCACGGTTATATCGCGTACCATCACAGGCCTCGCATTTAACATACATATCCGGCAAAAAATGCATCTGCACTTTTTTTATGCCGTCCCCATCGCACACGTCGCATCGCCCGCCCTTAATGTTAAATGAGAAGCGGCCCGCATCATATCCGCGTTGACGGGCGTCCTTAGTAGATGCAAAAAGTTCTCGAATCGCTATAAAAACGCCCACATATGTCGCAGGATTACTTCTTGGCGTTCGTCCAATTGGGCTTTGATCTACAACTATTACATTGTCCAAGAACTCGAGTCCATGCACTTCGTCGAATGGTTGAGATTCAGCCTGTGCTCGATTTAGTTTTCTCGCTAATGTGGTGGCAATGGTCTCGTTTACCAAAGTCGATTTCCCTGAGCCCGAAACTCCCGTAAAGCATACGAATCGCCCTAGCGGAATCTGCACATCGATATTCTTCAGATTATTTCCTCGGCAGCCAGTGAATTTAAGCCATTTTTGTTCTTCATCCAGCCCACGAGCCTCACTTGAGATCATGCTCACCTTACCGCCTAAATATTGACCCGTCACAGATGCATTATCAGCCAGTATTTCATCGAAAGTACCTTGCGAAATCACGAGTCCACCATGTTCTCCAGCAGCTGGCCCCATATCGATAATCCAATCTGCCTCGCGAATCATGTCCTCGTCATGCTCGACCACAATTACTGTATTTCCAATATCACGAAGATTTTGCAAAGTGCGAATTAATTTCTCATTATCTCGTTGATGAAGACCAATTGAAGGCTCATCCAAAACATACATCACACCCGATAGGCCCGACCCGATTTGCGAAGCAAGCTTGATGCGCTGAGCCTCTCCGCCCGAGATGGTGTCTGCCCGCCGATCAAGCGATAGATATGATAGACCTACATCATTTAAAAACTGAAGGCGATTCACAACTTCCCGCAGCATTGGGGTGGCAATGTCTCCCTTCGCACCTTCAAGTTTTAGTTCCTTAAACCAGCTTAAACAATCAACAAGAGATAGCCCCTCAATCTCATAGATTCCTAGGCCCTTCATGCTCTCTGAATCTTCACGCTTTTGATCTCCAAGCATTACGAATCGTGCCTCTTCCCTTAATCGAGAACCATGACAGCTTGGACAAACTGTATTAGTGCGAAGCTTGCCTAAAGCCTCTTTAACGTTTGAAGAATCGGTCGTTTCCCAACGCCTAAGCAAATTAGGCATAATCCCTTCGAAAGGATGATATTGAATGCTTGTTCGACCATTTTGCCCAAGATAAGCAAAACCTATGTTTTCATCTCCAGATCCGTGCAAAAGAACTTCGCGGACCTGTGCCGACAATTCTTCATATGGTATATCTAAGCTAAAGCCGTAATGATCCGCTAAACTGCTCATAATGCTTCGAGTGAAACTGTTTCGCATGTCCCATCCCGCAATAGCCCCACCGTTAATACTTAGCGATGGCAATGACACCACTTTCCGCTCATCAAATACATCAAGCTGCCCAAGCCCCTTGCAATGCGGACAAGCCCCCACCGGGTTATTAAAGCTAAAAAGCCTAGGCTCTAGCTCAGGTATATTCCGCTCACACATAGGGCAGGAGAAATTGCTCGAATAAATAGCGGCAGTCGTTTCCTTGCCGTTATCGCGTTCTACAATAAGTCGCCCCCCTGAGAGTTCATAAGCCATCTCTAAACTATCGGCTAAGCGTTGCTTATTATCAGGTTTTGCACGAAGCCTATCCACAACTAATTGCAGATCATATATCTCATTTTCAGATAGAGGTGGCAATGACTCCAGTAGATAAGTCTCTCCGTTTAGCCTTGCCCTTATATACCCTTGAGATACAAATTGTGCGATTTTAGATTTCAGATCAGAAATACCCTGAGCTCCCGTAATCCCTGTGGCAATGGGTGCGTATATCATAATCTTATCTTCATTCGCCTGACTCAGTATCATATCGACTATCTCAGTTACAGTCGTGGCTATCATAGGAATATGATGATCGGGACAATATGGGGTGCCTACTCGTGCATAAAGTAGGCGCAAATAATCATGTATCTCGGTTGTCGTTGCTACTGTAGAGCGAGGATTTTGGCTAGCAGACCTTTGTTCAATAGCAATAGCAGGCGAAAGACCCTCTATCAAGTCCACATCAGGTTTGCCCATTTGCTGTAAAAATTGACGAGCATATGGGGAGAGGCTTTCAACATACCTTCTTTGTCCTTCAGCAAATAGGGTGTCAAATGCTAGCGACGACTTACCAGATCCAGAAACACCCGTAATTACTACGAATTTTTCTCGAGGTATATCGATCGATATGTTCTTTAGATTGTGAGTTCTAGCCCCACGAATTCTAATGAAATTATTCATATCCCCAAAAAGCTTTGCTAAAATTTACGACTAATTTATCATTTTAACCCAGTAAATATGCCTAAAGAAAGTAAAGTTTCCTTTACATCCCTTGAGAAAAAAACATCTTCCTCACTGGCATTTTTATTTGCTATTCGCATGCTCGGGTTATTTCTTCTTACCCCAGTCTTTGCTGCTGCCGCTGTTGAATTAGAAGGCGGTGATCAAAAATCCTTAGTCGGGCTCGCCATTGGAATTTACGGCATTACACAAGCAATAATGCAGTTGCCATTTGGATTTTTGTCAGATCGATATGGTAGAAAACCCATTATTATTATCGGCACTTCACTTTTTGTAATTGGTGGAGCCATTTGTGCACTTGCTGATTCGTTGCATTTAGTAATGATTGGACGGGCCATACAAGGGGCTGGAGCCGTATCTGCGGCTATCACAGCTTGGGTGGCTGATGCCACTCGCGAAGAAGTTCGAACACGTGCCATGGCTATGGTAGGATCTTCTATCGGTTTATCTTTTGCACTATCGCTTGTTCTTGGGCCATTATTGGTTAAATATCTTGGATTGAGCGGGCTATTTTGGGTGATTACAGGACTAGGGATAGTATGCATAGGCATTGCCACCTTGCTTACTCCAGTGGTAGATATGAGTACGAAGTCCATGTCCAATGCATCTATTGCGAGCGTATTTTTTTCTCCTGAGTTGATGCGTCTTAATTATGGCATGTTTGTTCTGCATGCCTCTCTTATGGCTTTGTTTGTGCTTATGCCCGATTTGCTAGGACGAATGGGCATTGCTGTCGGGAATTTATGGACCGTTTATCTTCCGGTTATTCTTATTGCTATTGTCGCAATGATTCCTGCCATAATTCGCATAGAGACACGTTATAAGCATAAAGAGGGGTTGATAGCTAGCGTTTTATTGTTATTAGCGATAGCATTGCTTTGGGCAGTGAATCTGAGTTCGTTTTGGTGGACGGCTGCGTTGCTTACGGTATTTTTTACGGCATTTAATGTTATCGAGGCTTTGATTCCTTCTATGGTTTCACGTGTAACGCCTATTGAGCATAAGGGATTGGCTATGGGGCTTTATAACATGGCTCAAGCCATTGGTGTGGCTTTTGGCGGTTTTGTAGGCGGTTATGTTCTTCAATACTACAGTGAAGTATCACTTTTTTTATTAATTGCATTACTTTATGCATCATGGCTTGTAGTGGCATTCTCAAGCAAGTTCTCTGCGTCTAAATCCTAATAGACTTTTTTATCCAGCCCCTTAAAAATCAAGCTTTATCTTCTTAATCTAATAAGGCTATTACTTTTTAAGGAGATATCATGGCAAATTTAAATAAAGTAACTCTTATAGGTCATCTTGGCCGTAATCCAGAAATACGTACGAATAAAAATAATACAAAAGTAGCGACACTAAGCATTGCCACCTCTGTGGTTTGGACGGATAAGGAAAATTCAGAACGTCATGAACGCACCGACTGGCATCGCGTAATTATGTTCGGATACCTTGCGGATTTGGCTGAGAAATTTCTTAAAACAGTAAGTCATGTTTATATAGAGGGACGTCTAAGAAACAGGAAATGGGAGGACGAAGATGGAAATGATCAATATATCACCGAAATCTATGCGAATACTATGCTTATGCTTAATCGCCCACCTAGTCAGGATAATGGAGGTCATGAGGCAGAAGGGGAGGAAGAAATCGAAATGATTGAAGCAAATTAATTCGACGCTTTTTTGATTTTTTACCGTTAAAATTACTAAATAATCAAATTCAAGGTGCTCTTATGACAGTAAATAAAGTTATTCTTATTGGTAGGTTGGGAAATGATCCAGATGTTCGAACTGGTCAGGATAACAGAGTAGTGACTAGGATTAGTCTTGGTACCAACCTAGTTTGGAATGATAGAAATACTGGAGAGCGCCGCGAAGAAACAGAGTGGCATCGAGTAGTGTTTTTCGGACGCACTGCTGAAGTAGCTAGAGATTATCTTAAAAAAGGTGCTCAAGTTTACGTGGAAGGGCGTCTTAAAACTAATAAATATCAAGATAAGGATGGCATAGAAAAATACTCTACTGACATTATCGCTGAAACTCTCAAGATGCTTGGTAGTAAGGGTGATTCTGATAGTAGCAGCGGTTACTCAAGAGAATCTACTAGCAATCAAAGGCCTAGCAGATCTTCAGGAACTGGATATGGCACAGGTTCAAGCTCTACTAGACCTGATGCCCCGAATGTAGGTTCTTCTCATTCGGATGTTGATTTTGTAGTAGATGATTTTCCATTCTAATTTTTATGACCCACTTTTATGTGGGTTTTTTACTGGAATTAGACTCTAACGGAAATAGTTATTCGAACTTTATTAAAGAATGCATAAATATATAAAAAAGGGCCTTCAATAGGCCCCCTAGTCATTATTAATGTGCGATTATTTTTTATTTACTTCGGTAGCACCGCCTTTGATTGGTTTAACTTTATCCATCCATTCTTCATAGCCTTGCTCTTTCATTTCGCTATAAGGAATGAATCGCAAACTAGCTCCATTTATGCAATAACGAAGGCCACCCAATTCCTTAGGACCGTCATTAAAAACATGACCAAGGTGCGAGTCAGCGGCACTACTGCGAACTTCAGTACGTGGATATCCGATTTTGAAATCTTTTTTCTCGTGAATATTATCGTCTTCAATTGGTTTAGAGAAGCTTGGCCAACCGCATCCAGAATTATATTTATCATCTGAACTAAATAAGGGCTCTCCACTTACAACATCCACGTAGATACCAGGTTCGAATAAATTGTCGTATTCATGGCTAAATGCGAACTCAGTACCTTCCTCTTGAGTCACACGATATTGTTCAGGTGTCAATGTTTTTCTTAATTCCTCGTCTGACGGTTTTACGTATGAAGCCTCATCGAATCCCTTTTTCATTTTTTTAACTCCCTCAAGAGGTTTGTCCGCTAAACTTAAATCAATATGGCAATATCCGTTTGGATTTTTGATAAGATAATCCTGATGATATTCCTCGGCCATGTAGAAGTTTTTCAATTGCATATTTTCTACGACTACTGGTTCAGAATATTTTTTCTGTAAGTCTTCCAAAGCCTTAGCGACAATCTCTTTGTATTCAGGTTTTTCGTAATAAATACCAGTACGATATTGCGTGCCCCTATCATTACCTTGCTTATTTAAACTTGTAGGATCAATAATCCTAAAGTAATGTGCAAGAATCTCTTGTATACCGATTTTATCGATATCGTATGTAATTTTTACGGTTTCTGTAAATCCAGTGGTGCCAGTTGTGACCAAACGATAATGAGGGTTTTCAACATTGCCATTTGCGTAGCCTGATACGGCATCCACTATGCCAGGTATTTTTTGAAAGTAAGCTTCAACGCCCCAAAAGCAGCCCCCTGCAAGATAAATTGTCTCTGTGCGTAGAGGTATTTTGCTTTCTCCGTTATTTGATTCTTTATAGTATTTTTTTTCGGTTTCCATTAAATTTGCATCCTTATTGTTTATTAGTGCTAATGCTTGTTTTTTAGAAATGCTTCCTTTGATAATTCTTTGAACTTGTTGATTTTTATCTAAAAGCACCCATGAAGGGTAGACCTTTATGCCCCATTTTTTTGCGTGTGAACCCTTAGGATCTACATATATTGGGAAGCTTCCACTTTTATATATACCAGATTGCTTGGCCCAATTTTTAAAGGCCTCTTCCTTTTTTTCTGATAGATATGAAGGGGAGGCAATGGTCACGAGATTAACTCCTTTAAATGCTTCATCCTTATACCAATTTTCTACATCTGGCAGTTCACCCAAACATAATGGACACCAACTAGCCCAAAATTTAATTAGTGTTGGTTTTGACGAATCAATATTAAAACTTTTGTTGTCCACGTCCTTTAGTTGCGATAGTGTGCTATTAGATTTTGCTTGTGAGCAAGCAATCTGAGTTGCAGCCACTAAGAACACAGAAAATAAAACTTTCAAAAATTTACCCATAGGTAAGTCTCTTTATTCAACGGTTACACTTTTTGCTAAATTTCTAGGTTTATCTACATCTGTACCTCTGGCAATGGCCGTATGATAAGCCAATAATTGCAAAGGCACAGTATGAAGAATCGGCGATAAATGCCCATAATGTTCAGGCATTCGAATTACATGCATTCCATCAGCTTGAACAATATGCGTATCGGAATCTGCAAGCACATATAATTGACCGCCACGTGCTTTGACTTCTTGCATGTTTGATTTAAGTTTTTCTAATAGTTTGTCATGGGGGGCAATGACCACGACTGGCATCTCTCTTGTGACAAGTGCAAGAGGTCCATGTTTTAATTCTCCTGCTGGATATGCTTCAGCATGAATATAGCTAATTTCTTTTAGTTTTAAAGCACCTTCTTTTGCTATAGGGTAGTGAACACCACGCCCTAAAAATAATGCATGTTCACGAGGAGAAAATTTTTCGGCCCATGCGATTATTTGTGGCTCTAGAGCTAAAATCGATGAGATTGCAACTGGCAAATGACGCAGCTGCTTAATGAAATTTTCTTGATCTTGTTGCGAAACATGTCCCTTAATATGAGCCAAACACACTGTCAAAAGATATAGCCCAACTAATTGAGTGGTAAATGCTTTTGTAGATGCGACACCAACCTCAACTCCGGCTCTTGTTAAGAATCTAAGCTTACATTCTCTAACCATGGCCGAAGTAGCCACATTACAAACAGTAAGAGTGTCTTCCATGCCAAGAGATTTTGCATGATTTAAGGCCGCAATAGTATCTGCCGTTTCTCCAGATTGAGAAATTGTAATAACAAGAGTGTTAGGGCTTGGAACACTGTCACGATAGCGATATTCAGACGCAATTTCTACAGACACAGGTATTTTCGCTATAGATTCAATCCAATATTTCGCTACCAATCCAGCATGATAAGAAGTTCCACATCCTAAGATTAGAATTTTATCTATACGTTTGAAAATCTCTTCAGCACCTTCACCAAATAAAGACGGATTAATATTTTCAATATCCTGCAATGTGTCTGATACTGCACGTGGTTGTTCAAATATTTCTTTCTGCATATAGTGGCTATATGGCCCTAATTCAGCTGAAGCCGTGTAGGCATTTATGTTATGAAATTCGCGTTCGACAGGGTTTAAATCTTCATCGACAATTTCAATTGAATCTTTCGTAACCCTTGCTATATCTCCTTCTTCAAGATAAATGATTTTAGAAGTTACACCTGAGAGGGCAAGTGCATCAGAGGCAATGTAATTAGCTTTGTGTCCATCTCCCAAACCAATTACAAGAGGCGACCCACGTCTAGCCGCTATTAAAACATTGGGTTCGGTTTTCGAAACAATAGCTAATGCAAAAGCACCTTGAAGATATTTGCAAGCTTTTTTTACGGCCTCATAAATATCCCCTTCGTACAAAGAATGGATCAGATGGGCGATTACCTCTGTGTCTGTTTGGCTTTCAAATACAAATCCCTTTTGGGTAAGGTCGTTACGTAAGGATTCATAGTTTTCAATAATCCCGTTATGTACTATGCCAATGAATGGTACTCCGTCTTTAAGCGAAAAATGAGGATGAGCATTATAAGTTTCAGGAGCTCCATGCGTAGCCCATCTTGTGTGGGCAATGCCTACGCTTCCATGCAGCCCATCAGATTCGACTTGCAACTTTAGTTCTTGTACTCTTTGGGTGCTTCTTGATCTACGTAGTTCACCGTCTTGTATTACTGCAACCCCGCATGAATCGTATCCTCGATACTCAAGCCTTTTAAGCCCCTCAATTAAGATTGAAGTTACATCTTTACTTTCTGTAACGCCACCCACAATGCCGCACATATTGCTCTCCACTTACGCTTAATAAAACGGTAATAAATTATACGAAAAAGGGTAGACCACCAGCCTACCCCATGAAATAATTTGTAATTCTATTGCGTTAATTTTGAATCTTAACCAATACCCTATCGATTCTATGCTTGTCCATATCAACTACTTCAAAATAATAGCTGTTCCATTCAACCGATTCAGTTTCTCTAGGAATATGGCCCAATTTATGCATGATAAAGCCTGCAACTGTGTGATAATGCGAGTCTTCATCTCCTGCTTCCTCTAAATCTTGATCAAAAATTTCCTCAAATCTCTCAAGAGTCATCGTGCCATCAATAAGCCATGAACCATCTTTTCTCTGGACTGCATCTAGCATTTCATTTTCATTAACTGGAATAGTATGGCCTACCAATACAGTCAATATATCTCTTAGTGTAACAACACCTTCAACTTCGCCATATTCATTTATGACCACAGCAATTTCAGATTTATGTTCCTGCAATGATTCCAATAAATCCATGGCACTTATGTTTTCGGGAACAAATTTAACAGGCTTCATTGTCTTGCGGATATCAGTTTCTTGCCCACGAATTTGCTGCTCAAATAAAGAACCCGCATCAACTATGCCCAAAACATTATCTAACTGCCCGTCGACCACAGGAAACCTTGAATACGGACTATCTGCAATAGTATTTAGGGTATCACTCAATGGTGCATTAATATCAATATAATGAATCTCACTTCGAGGAGTCATTATGGAGGCAATGTGCCTGTCATCAAGACTAAGTGCCCGTTCCACGATATTGTGTTCTGTTTTCTCAAATAAACCAGCCGAAGCCCCTTCATGCAAAATGCCACTTATATCTTCCTCGGTCAAACTGTTTTCTTCTTTTTTTGATATACCGATTAGTTTTAAAACAAGGTTGGTACTAAAAGAAAGAATCCACACAAATGGAGCAACGGCTTTTGATAGTATGGTCATAGGCCGCGATATTAAGTTGGCAATGCGCTCCGGATAGTGAATCGCAAGTCGTTTGGGAACCAACTCCCCAAAAACTATCGATAAGAAAGTAATTGATATAACTACTATTGCTAAAGATATTTCACTGGCAAAATTGCCGAAAATAGGCGTTAAAATTGGAGTCAGCTTTGAAACTAAAGAAGCTTGACCAAAAGCACCCGAAAAAATTCCTATTAAGGTAATACCAATTTGAACTGTAGATAGGAATCTTGATGGATCATGTTGAAGTGCTAGTGCAGCTTTTGCTGATAATTTTCCATCTTCTGCTTGTTTTTGAAGGCGTGTTTTTTTGGATGACACTACTGCGATTTCGGACATGGCGAATATGCCATTAATGAAGGTTAGAAATAAGATTATTAATATATCTATCATATAGTTGGTGCCACCACCATTTTAAAAACAAGGTTTTTCATTTTAAGGCTAAATTATTACATTTTTTAATTTTTTTGATTCGAGGATTTATTATGACTTTTTTAGCAGATAATTTTCGTGCAATAGAGCAAAGAGTAAACGAAGCCTGTAAGCAAGCTGGAAGAGAGCCAGGGTCAGTAAATATATTGCCAGTTACAAAAACGTTTTCCACTGATACCATTAAAATGGCCATCGATTTGGGATATCACAGGTTCGCAGAAAATAAGGCTCAAGAATTAAAGGAAAAAGCAATCGAACTTGAAGAATACGATCAATTAAAGTGGGTGATTATCGGCTATTTACAAACTAATAAATCTAAAGAAGTTGCTACTTATGCTTCAGAGATTCAATCTTTAGATCGTATCGAATTAGCTAAAGCCTTGGATAACCGTCTTCAATCCGCTGGGAAATCAATTAAAGCTTTGATACAAGTAAAAACAAGTCCTGAGGAGACGAAATCTGGTCTAGAAATTAGCGAAGTTCCTAAATTTTTAAATGAATTAAAAGAATCAGGTATACAAACTCTAGATCTACAAGGATTTATGACGATTGCGGAAAATACTTCAAATCAAGATGCAGTTCGTAAGTGCTTTTCTGACTTAAGAGAGTTGGCGGAGCGTTGCCGTGATATTACAGGTTTAGCATTGCCACAATTATCTATGGGTATGAGTGGAGATTTTGAAATTGCAATTCAGGAAGGGGCCACTGAAATTCGAATTGGAACCGCAATTTTCGGTGACCGTGATTATAAACAAGGTATGTCTGAGAGAATTTAGTTTTTACTTTCTTCCCTTTGCATTTTTTTAATCTTAGTTTTTATTCGATTTAGTTTTAAGGCCGACAGTTTTTCTACAAAAACTTTACCCATTAAGTGGTCAAGTTCATGTTGAATACAAATCGCTAATAGCCCATCAGCTTTTAGTTCAAATTCTTTGCCGTTTAAATCTAAGGCCTTAACTCGCACCTCTGAAAATCGTTCAACATTATCGTAAATTGTTGGAACAGAAAGGCAGCCTTCCTCATGCACAATTTTTTCTGGACTAAACCAAGTAATTTCAGGATTAATTAATACGAGTAGGTTATTTCTTTCTTCGCTCACATCAATCACAACTATGCGTTTATGAATATCAACTTGTGTGGCCGCCAGTCCAACACCATTTGATGCATACATCGTTTCTGCCATATCCTCAACAATTTTTCGAACAGAATCGTCAACGACTTCAACATCACTAGCTATTTTTTTTAAACGAGGGTCAGGATACTTAAGAATAGGTAATAAAGCCATAGTTAAAAATGAAATTATGAATAGCTAATTATAGTAAAAACTCATTATGGACAAATTTTTCCACCCCCTTAAATGAATCTGCGTTAATTCTTATACTGGGATTTTTTGAGTTCACATGCAAAACACAAAATCTCTTATAAAGCTCTCATTATTTGATGAGTTACCATCGAAACTAATTTTTTTCTTAATCAAACATTTTAAGGAGGCACATAAAGTATTTGAGGTTCAAGAGTCTGAATTTAATTCTGCGTTAAGTTTATTTAAAGCATCTGGTGGATACTATAGGGGAGATATTTATACCTTAATACATCAAGAAAATCGCTTTAACCATAGCCAGCTAAATAGAACACTGGATTGGCTTGAAGAAGAACATAATCAGATATTAAGTATTTTCGATTCGGACTATCCACCATTGCTTAAAAAAATTCCAGATCCACCAGTACTTTTATATTTACGCGGAAAAAGAGAAACAATAAGCAAACCATGCATAGCCCTAGTAGGTTCACGTAAGTCAACGTATCACTCGAATTTCACGGCACGAAGTTTTGCTAAAGGTTTTGCAAACAGTGGATTTTGTGTTGTAAGTGGTATGGCTAGAGGAATAGATTCTAATGCTCACATTGGTGCTTTAAGTAGTACATCTGATATGAGTACTATAGCTGTGATGGGATGTGGACTAGATATAACTTACCCCATAGAAAATGAATCTTTATCAGAAGAAATTGCACAAAAAGGTCTTTTAATTTCTGAATATGCCTTGGGTACTGAACCAAAAAATTTTCATTTTCCTGCTAGAAATAGAATTATTGCGGGACTGTCCCTCGGAGTTGTAGTTGTAGAGGCCGCTAAGAAGAGTGGTTCTCTTTATACTGCTGAACTAGCTATGACAAATGGGCGAGATGTGTTTGCTGTACCTGGTTCGATTCTTACTGATTTTCATAAAGGTTGTCATAACTTGATACAACAAGGTGCGATGCTTGCTGATACTGCTGAGTTTGTTATAAAGAATATAGCTTGGGGCGATGGCAAAATTAAGGAATCAGATCTTTTGGGACACTCTGAAATAAGAAATGTGCATCACCCTCTTGACTCTATAGGTTATCACGAATTTACAATAAGTGATTTAGTGTACTCTTTAGGCATGCCCATAGATGCAGCTATAGAGAATTTAATTAATTGGGAAATTGAGGGCAGAATTACAAAGCTCTCTAATGGTAACTACCAGAAAGCAATAAATTGTTAAAATGTCAGTTTTTATTTAAGTGATTTAAAGAACGTGTCGGATTCAGAGACCTTATTACAATTTGATCATGTTACTTTGGGTTATGGTCCTAATGTTATCATTTCCGATTTGCATGTTCGTTTACAAAAAGGACAGATTATTGCTTTAATCGGTGGATCTGGCTCGGGCAAAACTACTATTCTTAGAGCTGCTACTGGGCAATTAAAACCACAGGCTGGGCATATTACTCTATTTGGCCAAGACCTTAATAATATTTCTAAAGCCAAACTGGACAAATTACGTCAGCAAATGGGGGTTCTATTTCAACATGGGGCTCTTTTTACAAATCTTAATGTTTACGATAATGTCGCTTTTCCATTAAGAGAGCTTACGAAAGATAACGAAAAAGAGATATTTAAAAAGGTTCTTATGACTTTGGATTCTGTTGGTCTTAAGACTGCAGCACATCTTAAATTATCTGAAATCTCTGGTGGTATGGCTCGCAGGGTTGGACTTGCTCGAGCGATTATTTTAGAGCCTAAAGTAATTCTTTATGACGAACCCTTTGCAGGGTTGGACCCTATATCGCTTGGTATGACGGCTAAGCTTATTCGGGATACAGCGGACCGTTTAAATTGCGGCTCCATACTTATTACTCACGACATTGAGGAGTCATTTGCTATTGTTGATTATGTATATATGATTGGTCAGGGTAGAGTTATAGCTGAAGGTACCCCCGATCAACTACGTGAATCAAGTGATGATTATGTTAATCAATTTTTATATGGCAAACCTGATGGGCCCGTTGTCTTTGAATATCCAATGACAGATAGTTTTGATATGTGGTACAAGTCCAGAGGAGAGAAACTGGGTGTTTAACTTAATTTCTCGATTTGGAGCTTTTATTATCGCAGCCATAAGTGCTGCGGGTGCTTTTGCTAAATTTATGTGGGCCATATTCTTAGGAATAGGCACTAGTATAAGACGACCATCATTAGTTATTGAACAGCTTCATTTTATAGGTAATCACTCTCTAATTATTATTGCTGTTTCTGGGTTGTTTGTAGGCTTTGTGTTAGGTCTTCAAGGCTACCATACCTTATCCATGTATGGATCTGAGTCTTCTTTGGGATTGGTGGTTTCATTGGCACTTACCCGTGAATTAGGACCAGTAATTACTGCTTTGTTGTTCGCTGGACGAGCAGGAACTGCAATAACTGCTGAAATTGGGCTTATGAAATCAGGTGAACAATTAGCCGCAATGGATGTTATGGGTATAAATCCAATTAATCGAATTATTGTGCCTAGATTTTGGGGCGGTACCATTGCCATGCCTATATTGGCTGCTATTTTTTCATCTATTGGTGTAATTGGTGGCTGGGTAGTGGGGGTCGTATTAATTGACGTTGATTCAGGTTCTTTTTGGTCACAGATGCAGTCTGGTACCGATATAGTTCATGACATATTAAATGGTGTTATCAAAAGTTTCGTCTTTGGTGTAGCCGCCATGTTGATTGCTTTATATGAGGGCTGGTATTCAGTTCCAACCCCAGAGGGCGTAGCAAAAGCTACTACTCATACTGTCGTCAAGTCTTCGCTTTGTGTGCTTGGACTTGATTTCTTGCTTACTGCTGTAATGTTTACATAGGTGTTCGGATTATGCACAGCAACAAAACAAATTTTTTAGTTGGATTATTTTTTCTTTTAGGTCTTGTAGCAATAGCATTTTTAGCTCTCAAAGCAGGCAATCTAAATACATACACATTTGAGAAAACTTATCGCATAACTGCAAAATTCGATAATGTGGGCTCTCTTAAAGCAAGAGCAGCAATTCGTAGTAATGGTGTGGTTGTAGGTAGAGTTGATTCGGTAGAATTTGATAATTCTGAATTTAAAGGTGTGGTGTCTTTAGATATTAATCAAAAATATTTGTTTCCTTTAGATACCTCTGCAACAATCATGACATCAGGAATATTAGGAGAGCAATATATTGGTCTTACTCCTGGAGCTGAGGAGAGTAATCTTAAAGAAGGTGATGAGATTATGTACACTCAAAGTGCAATTGTTTTGGAGGAATTGATTAGTAAGTTCCTTTTCTCTACGGCAGAAAAAGAAGGGACTACTAAAGAATGAATAAACATATAATCCGAGCTATCAAATCATTATTTTTAGTCAGCATCTTATCAGCTTGCGTATCTGTACAACATCCTACCAAAGGTGATCCATATGAAAGTATGAATCGCACAATATATAAAGTAAATAAAACAGTGGATGATGCTATTGTACGTCCCGTTGCGGAACTTTATTCTGCAGTTTTGCCTGGTGGAGCTAAGAGGTGTATATCAAATATATTCTCAAATTTAGATGATGTTTGGTCGGGTATAAACAGTTTACTTCAGGGTAGAGGTGTCGATTTCTTCAACACTTTAGGTAGGGTTGTACAAAATTCAACTATGGGTGTTGGTGGATGCTTCGATGTCGCAACTAAGAATGGTGTTCCTAAAATTCCAAACGATTTTGGAACAACACTAGCTGTTTGGGGGTTGGGTGAAGGTCCATATTTATATCTTCCCATTCTAGGACCATCGAATTTAAGAGATGGTGTAGGTCTTTTAGGAGATTCAGTGGGTACCACGTTAGTGTATTCATCACCTTCAGCAATAGAAAATGTTAGGTTGCGCAATACTCTACTAGGGCTTAAATATACAGATATAAGGTATAAGCTTTTGGAAGTTGAAAACATGACTAAAGGTTTGGCTTTAGATGAGTATGCCTTCATTCGTGATGCTTACTTACAAAACCGACGTGCCTTGGTTAGAAGCAAGTTGGAGCCTAATGGTTTATATCAAGAAGAATTGGCTGCTGAAAAAAGGGCAAAACAATCAAAAGTTTTGATTCAGAAAGATAATTTACCTGTGTACGAAGATCCTGAGTCAAACCTCCCTCAATACGATGACCCAGAGAGTGATTTACCTCAGTACGAGGATCCAGAGGCTGCTTCGCCAAGCACTCCCCAGTATGTAGATCCATCAGTTCCTCAATACGAAGATCCTGGTGAATAAGGAATTAATTGAAATATTATTTCTACTTTTAATTCTATAGTGTCTTATTTAATAATTTATTATTAATACATACAACTTATAAACACAGGAGGAGATATGAATAAATTAACTAAAACTCTTTTGGCTAGTTCTCTCTTTGCTTTAACAATAGGCATACAAGCGGCAGAAAATCCAAATGATTTCGTAAAGAAAGTGGCTGAGGATACTATTAAAGTTATTCAAAACGATGCTGCGGCTAAAAGCGGAGATACTGCTGCAATCCAAAAAATCGTAAACGATAAATTAATCCCAGTTTCTAATATACAAAAAACTACTCGTTTAGCTACTGGTCAGCCATGGAGAAAAGCTACTCCTGAGCAAAAATCAGCACTTACAGAGGCTTTTAAGAAAACACTTATTCGTACTTATAGTGGTGCGTTCTCAAAAGTAGACGATTCTACAGAGATTATTATGGAACCTTTTCGCGGTGATCCTAACGCAAATGATGCTGTTGTAAGAACTAAAATCAAAAACAATTCAGGAATAGTTGAAGTTGACTACCGATTAGAAAAATCTGGTGACACTTGGAAGTTCTATGACTTTAATGTAGAGAATATATGGTTGATACAAAACTATAGAAATCAGTTCGCTGGAGAAATCAACAAAGGCGGGATCGATGGCTTGATTCAAGCTCTGGAGAAAAACAATTAGGTTATGTCTGAAGCAGTAAGCATAAAAAATATAACAAAAATTTATGCAAAGAAAACCAGCTTTATCAAAAGCCTTTTAGGCCGACCTGTTGGAGCTGGTTTTCAAGCATTAAAAGAAGTCAGTTTTAATATTAAAGAGGGTGAGTTTTTTGGTTTACTTGGGCCTAATGGTGCAGGTAAAACATCGATTATTTCCATTCTAGCTGGCTTATCAATTCCTACCTCAGGTAGTGCAAAGATTTTTAATTTTGATGTTCAAGATAACTATAAACAAGCTAGAAGGTGTTTAGGAGTCGTACCACAGGAGTTAGTTTTTGACCCTTTTTTTACTGTGATAGAGACTTTAAGAAATCAATCTGGTTTTTATGGGCTATATAAAAATGAGTCTTGGATTGAAGAACTTCTAGAAAAACTAAATCTTACAGATAAAGCTAATACTAATATGCGAGCTTTGTCGGGTGGCATGAAGAGAAGGGTGTTAGTTGCTCAAGCACTAGTTCATAAACCACCAGTAATTATCCTTGATGAACCAACAGCTGGCGTTGACGTTGAACTTCGTCAGAGCCTTTGGAAATTTATCAAAGAATTAAATGCACAGGGACATACTATACTTCTTACTACTCACTACCTTGAAGAAGCTCAAGAGATGTGTGATCGTATTGCCTTTTTAAGCCACGGGAATCTAGTTGCGTTAGACGAAACTTCAAATCTATTAAATTCATTGGGCGTTAACAATCTAGAGAGTGCATTTATGAAGTTAAGTCAATTAGATGATTTTTATGATACTTCCAGAAGAGAGTTGATTTAATGGAAAACCATAGACTGCAATCCAAATTAGAGTTTGGTTCTGGATTTCCCGCACTATTAAGTAAGGAAATTGATAGATTCAAAAAAATTATTTTTCAAACTGTAGCTGCTCCTACTATGACCACAATTTTGTACTTAGTGGTATTTGCTCAAGTATTAAGTGATAGGGTAGCTTATGGCTCAATACCATACGTTAAGTTCTTAACACCAGGACTTATGATGATGTCTATGATGCAAAATGCTTATAGCAATTCAGCTTCTTCGTTTTTGCAGTCTAAAATGAGCGGCAATATTGTATTTATTCTATTGCCACCGATATCGACCTATGAGATGTATTTTGCTTATACATTAGCGGGAGTGGCTCGGGCAATCTTAGTTGGCTTTGTTATTTGGTTGTGCAGTCTTTTATATGCATTAATAATCCCTGAAAATATTTTGTGGCTAATTGTTTTTGCTATTTTATGTAGTGCGACTTTTGCCGCTTTAGGATTACTCAATGGAGTTGTTGCGGATAAATGGGACCAATTAGCAAATTTCCAGACATTTTTAGTAATGCCCATGACATTTTTATCAGGAGTGTTTTATTCAATCCACAGTTTGCCTAATTTTTGGCAGTCTGTATCGTATTACAACCCAGTTTTTTATATGATAGATGGTTTTAGGTATGCCTTTTTTGGTGTCTCCGATGTTTCGCCTTGGCATAGCTTAATAGTGGTACTTGTTTGTTTTATTATTGTTTCCTTAGTTACCATTAGAATCATAAAGACAGGTTACAAACTTCGTTCTTAATTACTATGACGCAATCAAGAGAAGATTTAATTAAAGAGCTCATTGCCACCGAAATACCTTGCGAATTCATTTATGTTGAAGGGGACGGGACTCATTTTTTTGCTACTATCGTGAGTGAAGCTTTTACAGGAAAGCGACTTATACAGCGTCATCAGATGGTTTATGAAATTTTGGGGGATCGTATGAAAGAAGAAATCCACGCCTTATCCATGACTACACTTACACCAGAAGAACACAAGGCCAAGCAGGGATAATGGATAAACTAAAAGTCATAGGCGGCAAACGGCTAGAAGGGTCAATCAAAGTTTCAGGTGCAAAAAATGCGGCTCTACCTATATTATGTGCCACATTACTTACATCAGAGCCAGTAATTCTTAGAAATGTTCCAAAACTAAACGATATCAAAACTTCGATAAAAGTTTTGCAACAGCTCGGAGTTAAAGCTGAGTGGGTTGAGCCAGAAGTTCTGAAATTACAAGCTGACGATATTAAATCCTACGAGGCTCCATATGAATTAGTTAAAACAATGCGTGCTTCAATCTTAGTTTTGGGTCCACTATTAACTAGATTTGGAGAAGCTAAAGTTAGCTTGCCAGGGGGATGTGCAATTGGTCAGAGGCCAGTAGACCAGCATATTAAGGGACTTAAAACCCTATCGGCCGATATTGAAATAGAACATGGGTTTGTTGTTGCAAAAGCCGAACGCTTGAAAGGTGCTTCTATTCGTACAGACATGGTTACAGTTGGTGGAACCGAACAATTTCTTATGGCGGCTTCATTAGCTTCTGGATCTACTGTTTTGGAAAATGCAGCTCAAGAGCCTGAAGTGTACGACCTTGCAGAGATGCTAAATTCTATGGGGGCTAAAATCTCAGGGCATGGAACATCTAGGATCACTATCGAGGGTGTAGAAAAATTGCATGGCACTGATTACAGTATCATGCCTGATAGGATAGAAGCTGGAACCTTTTTATGCTGCGTGGGTGCTACAGGAGGTACATTAGAGTTAACGAATGCATTGCCACATACAATGGATTGCATTCTTGAAAAATTAACTGAAGCAGGGCTAGAAATAGAGGTCAGAGAGAATTCAATCAAAGCTACAATGAACAGAAGACCAAAACCTGTTTCTATAGTTACTAAAGAATATCCAGGCTTTCCAACAGATATGCAAGCACAATTTATGGCAGTAAATGCATTGGCTGACGGGGAGAGCACAATTGATGAACGCATCTTCGAGAATAGATTTATGCATGTGCCAGAATTAAATCGAATGGGTGCGGATATAAATGTTATAGAAAATAAGGCTCAAATACACGGTATTGAGAGACTTCAAGGTGCAAAAGTGATGGCCACTGACCTTAGGGCGTCTGCAAGCCTTATAATAGCAGCACTTGCCGCTGAAGGTGAGACGATAATTGATCGTATTTATCATCTTGACCGCGGTTATTACAAGATAGAAGAAAAGCTCAAAAAAGTTGGTGTAGATATAGAAAGAATCTCCTAAATAAAAGTAATTTGTATGTGGATTATTCCTTCAATTTTTATTCAAGATGGCAAATGTGTCCATGTTAGTTATGGCGATAAGACTAGCTCTACGCCTTTTGATGTAGATCCAGTTGAACAGGCTAAAAAATGGGCCGATCTTGGAGCTGATAGATTGCACATTGTTCAACTTGGTCCCAATGCGGCTTCGCAAAATGCGGCAACATATTCAAAAAACAATGATGTGCTGGGTAAAATTGTAGATGAAGTTAGTCATTACTTGCCACTTCAAATTGCTGGCGGTATTAAAACAATGGCTTCGATTGAATCTTATCTAGATATGGGGTTTGATTATGTAGTTGTTGGATCTGCAGGGGTGAAAGACCCGCATTTTATGAACGATGCTTGTTCAGCTTTTAATGGTCAGGTTATCTTGGGTTTAGATGCACGAGACGGAAAAGTTGTGACGGATAGTTGGTCTAAAGTTACTAAGTTTGATGCCATAAGCATTGCCCAAAGACTTACAGATGAAGGGATTGATTCTATAATCTATACAGATATGGGTCCAAACGGCGATATGACTGAACTTAATTATGAAGCTACGATTAATTTTGCTCAAAATGTGGACGTTCCCGTGTTAGCTTGCGGCGATATAGATCAAGTCAGTAGATTCAAAGAAATTAAAACCTTGGTCGATTACGGAGTAGATGGAATTATTTTAGGGAAATGTCTTGATAAAGGTAACTATAGCCTACAAGATGCTATTGATATAGTAGATTCCATTAACGATTAGGAGATATTTATGGGTGGTTTTAGTATTTGGCACTGGTTAATAGTATTACTTGTAGTGATATTAGTTTTTGGTACTAAGAGACTAAGGAATGCCGGTGAAGATCTTGGTGGAGCAGTTAAGGGATTTAAAAAAGGTATGAAGGATGCTGATACTGATTACGAGGATTCTAAACCTGCAGTTATTCCATCCCCACCAGTTGTGCCATCAGGTGGTTTAGATCAAGATATATCTGTACCTAAACCTACAGTTAAAGACCAAGTTGACTCTGATCAAATCAAAAATCCTTAATGTTTGGATTAAGTTTTAGCGAATTTTTCGTTATTGGGGTGGTCGCCTTATTGGTGTTCGGCCCCGAAAAGCTCCCAAAAGTTGCCAGAAGCATAGGGCACATTACTGGCCGCGTAAATCGATATATGAGCGATTTTAAAAAGGATATGGAGCATGAAATTGATGCAGATGAACTGCGATCTATAAAATCATCATTGACAGATGCTGCCCAAAGTATAAAAACACACGCCACTCAAATCAAAGATGAAGTTCAATCCTCTTTTTCAGAAATATCAAAAAAAGATTTCAGCCAAGAAGAGTTTCCCGACCTTCCTGATGTAATTATCCCTTCTAAGCAAAATAAAGATAATGGCTGAAGTTGAAGAGGGCGGCTTACTTCCGCATTTAATAGAATTACGATCTAGACTCTTGAAATCAATCGCTGCACTAGTGGTAGTGTTTTTAGTCCTATGCATTTATCCAGGGCCTAATGAAATTTATGATTTGCTCGCTCATCCACTAATAGCAAGTTTGCCAGCGGGAGATCGTATGATCTCTTTAGGAGTAATAACACCTTTTATTGTGCCACTTAAGACCACGCTTTTTGCTGCAATAGTAATTGCAATGCCTTATATTTTGTATCAGGCATGGGCATTTGTAGCTCCAGGGTTATATAGACGGGAGAAATCATTGGCATTGCCACTTATGGTAGGAAGCTACCTGCTTTTTATCGTAGGCATGTGTTTTTGTTATTTTTTTGTGTTTCGTCTTGTATTTCGATTCATAATATCAGTAGCCCCTGACAGCATTCAGTTTGCCCCTGATATTGAAGCGTATATTGATTTTGTGACCACTATGTTTCTAGCGTTTGGAATTACATTTGAGGTGCCAGTTGTCGTTATATTATTAGTCTTTAGTGGTATAGCTAGTGTAGAAAAATTAAAGCAAGCTAGGAGCTATGTGATTGTTGGTTCCTTTATAGTAGCGGCTATTTTGACGCCTCCTGACATAATAAGTCAGGTCTTGATGGCCGTTCCATTGATATTATTATTTGAGATAGGCCTTAGGGTGGCAATGTTCTATTCACGCGACTCTAAAACTATTTCCAAATCTTCAGAATGACCATTCCGGTAGATTTTTAATTTGATGGCGGTACCTGGTTTTTGAGCTGCGATATCAATCATCAGATGGTCTACACTAATTACTTTTTCGCCATTGAATTCTGTGATTACATCACCGTTTTTTAGATGTGCTTTTTCTGCAGGGCTATTTTTTGCTATTGATACGATTACGACTCCCGTAGTGTCGGAGAGTTTAAGAGTTTTCGCAACTTCGCTTGTTACTAACTGTGCTTCAATTCCGAGCCAACCTCTAGTAACACGGCCATCGGTAATTATCTGATTTAGGATTTTTAAAGCAGTGTCCGCTGGAGTCGCAAATCCAATTCCTAATGAACCTCCATAGTCGTCATCCGCATAAATCGCAGTATTTATACCAACTAATTTACCGTTAACATTAATCAGTGCACCACCCGAATTCCCTGGGTTAATCGATGCGTCCGTCTGGATAAAATTCTCGTATGTATTTATCCCAAGACCAGATCTTCCAATAGCAGAAACAATGCCCATAGTCGTAGTCTGTCCTACGCCAAAAGGGTTACCTATAGCAAGAACAACATCTCCCACATTAAGAGATTGAGAGTTTTCATAAGTAATTGGGACTAAATCTGGTACATCAATCTTAATTACAGCTAAATCAGTATCTGGATCAGCACCTATGAATTTAGCCTTAAATTTTCGCCCATCGTAAAGTGCTACCTCGATAGAATCCGCCGCTTCGACTACGTGGTAATTTGTGAGAATGTACCCTTCTGCATTTGCAATCACACCAGAACCTAAATCTGTCGGTTCATTTAGCTTTTTGTTGTATTGTTCGATAATGAACGGGCGCAGTGATGGCACATCTCGAAGCCCCTTAAATGGGGAGGCAATGATTTTGGTTGTGTATATGCTAACTACGGATGGAGAAGCTAAGGCTACAGCATCCGCATAAGATGTAATGATAGTGGTTGTCAATGTATGTTTGACCTCTCCACTAGGCTTATATTGAAGGCCAAGATTAGCCTTTGGAGCTTCAAGCTGTTGAATTTTTACGGTGGCCGTCGGTCTTTGAGGTTCTGACAAATGCGGGTTAGTCTGAGTAAAATAACCCCTTATGTAGTCAGGCTTTAGAATACCTAACACGCATAAAACTAATAGACAAATAGCACAAAGATTTGCAAAAATAGTCCAAATTAATCTCATAGGTGTAATAATGAGCGGTATCAAATTACAAGAACTTCAAGAGTGGCTAGATTGCACTCTTAAACCCAATATGTTTAATGATTATGCCCCTAATGGACTACAGCTTCAAGGGAAATCAAAAATAAACAAAATTGTACTAGGGGTTACAGCTTCAGAAGCTTTGATACAGCAAGCCATTCAAAAAAATGCGGATGCAATAATTGTACATCATGGATGGTTTTGGAAAAATGAAGATTTACAAATTGTTGATATTAAGTACAAACGCATTGCCACCGCAATAAAAGGCAATCTGAATGTGTTCGGATATCATTTGCCGCTCGATGCACATATTGAGTATGGAAATAATGCACAGCTTGCACGCGTTCTTGATTTTCAAGTAAATATGATAGAGAGGGAGGGTGAGCTCAAACCTGAGACCTACGGGAAGTATGGCTTAATTTGGTTTGGCCGTCCTGCACAGCAAATTAAAACTCTAGGTGATTTGTGTGCATTGATTGAACAAAAGCTCGATAGAACCCCGCTTTTAGTTGGCAATGCCTCCGCACCTATCCACCGTATCGCTTGGTGCACTGGTGGTGCTCAAGGATACTTTAAGGATGCGATTGATCAGGGAGCGGATGTTTATATCACTGGGGAAGCATCTGAAAAATGCTATCACGAAGCTTTGGAATCTGGTGTGGGGTTTATAGCTGCAGGTCATCATGCAACTGAAAGGTATGGTGTTCAAGCTTTGGGATCAGCACTAAAAGATCAATTCCCTCAGCTTGAGATTGAGTATGTGGAACTTAATAATCCGATTTAATTAAATTTTTCTTGTTTTTAATTCGTCACGAATTTCTCTTAAAAGCACAACCTCTGCAGGGTCTGCTGCTGGTGCTGCTGCTTCCTCTTCATAAACTCTTGATTTAATTTTATTGATTGTTCTTACAAGCATAAACACTACGAATGCCATTAGTAAGAAATTTATAACTACAGTTAAAAAGCTACCCCAGCTTAAAACGTTTGCTCCTGCTTCTTGAAGTGCAGCTAATGTCTCTGGTCCAGTATAGTTATCTGGCTTAGAAAGAATTAAAAATTTGTGAGAGAAATCAACATCACCACCTAAGATAAAGCTGATTAAGGGCATGATAATATCTTTAACTAAAGAGTCAATGATTTTGCCGAATGCGGCCCCGATGATTACACCTACGGCCAAATCCACCATATTACCTTTTATAGCGAATTCCCTAAATTCCTTAAAAAACGACATAATTCCCTCCGATACGATGTCATGAAAAAGGTTATTATCATAAACGAATTTTTTTGTAATATGCAATCTCATAGGGTTATAATTGGGGCGGAATAATTTTTAAACTTGGCAATACCAATAAGGATATACAATGAGTCAAGATTCACACAATTTAGTTCAAAGCGAGAGCTTGTCATTTCCTGAGCAATTGCCAGATGACCCTTCTCGACGTATGTTATTAGGGACAGCCTGTGCGATCGGAGGCGTAGCTACATTGGCTACGCTTGTTCCATTTGTTGCCTCTATGACTCCTTCGGACAGAGCAAGGGCTGCAGGGGCTCCAGTTGAAGTTGATATAAGCCAAATCGCACCAGGTACTATGATTGCAGTGGAGTGGCAGGGTAAACCTGTTTGGATTCTTCATCGCACTCCTGAAATGATTGAGTCATTGAAGGCTACTGAGGATTTAGTAGCAGACCCTAAATCAGAAAGACCTGGATACACTCCAGAATATGCAAAAAATCAATATCGTTCTCGCAAAGATCAGTGGTTTGTTTGCGTCGGTATCTGTACTCACTTAGGTTGTTCACCATCTTCGCGTCTTAAAGACGGAAATGCTGAAGGCATGTCTTCAGACTGGAAGGGTGGTTATCTATGCCCTTGTCATGGTTCTCATTTTGACTTGGCTGGACGTGTATTTAAAAATCAACCAGCTCCAGATAATCTTCTAGTTCCGCCTTACTACTTCGTGGACGATACTCATATATTAATCGGCCAAGAAGCTGCGGCCTAATCTATAATCAGGAGTTAAATAATGGCTAAAGATAAAGTTGTAGAAACGACAGGATTTTTAGGTTGGGTTGATCGTAGATTTCCTCTTACAAGCCTGTGGAATGACCACATGGCTAAGTACTATGCACCTAAAAACTTCAATTTTTGGTACTTCTTCGGTTCTCTTGCAATCCTAGTACTAGTTATACAGATTGTGACTGGTATTTTTATGGTTATGCATTACAAACCAGATGCAAATGAAGCTTTTGCATCAGTCGAATATATTATGCGTGAAGTGCCATATGGTTGGATTATTCGCTATATGCACTCCACAGGTGCGTCTATGTTCTTTGTGGTTGTATACCTTCATATGCTAAGAGGTATGTTCTACGGTTCATATCGTAAACCACGTGAACTAGTTTGGATCTTCGGTGTTATGATTTTCCTTTGCTTGATGGCTGAAGCATTTTTTGGCTATCTATTACCTTGGGGACAGATGTCATTCTGGGGTGCACAGGTGATTGTTAACCTCTTCTCTGCTATTCCTTTCGTTGGTGAGACTTTATCTGTTTGGATTCGCGGTGATTTTGTTGTGTCAGATGCGACATTAAACAGATTCTTTGCATTTCACGTTGTAGCAATTCCGCTAGTTTTAATCGGCTTAGTAGCAGCTCATATTATTGCTCTTCATGAGGTTGGTTCTAATAACCCCGATGGAGTTGAAATTAAAAACTACAAAGACAAAAATGGTATTCCTCTAGACGGTATCCCATTCCACCCATACTATACAGTTCATGATATTTTGGGAGTGGCTGTGTTCCTATTAGTTTTTGCTGCCATTATGTTCTTTGCACCAACTATGGGTGGATATTTCTTAGAATCCAATAATTTCTTACCAGCTGATCCACTACAAACACCACCACATATTGCACCCGTTTGGTACTTCACGCCTTTCTATTCTATGTTGCGTGCAACTACCGATGACTTTACATGGGTGTTAGCTGGATTTGCTGTTATTTTTGCTCTTGGAATTTTACTAAGTAAAAATATCAAAGGTTTGTGGAAAATTATTTGGTTTGTAGTGCTCGTGGGCATTGCCATCCTACTTCGTGTTTTTGATGCGAAATTCTGGGGCGTGATTGTTATGGGTGGTACCGTTGTTATGCTTGGCTTCTTGCCATGGCTAGATCAGTCACCAGTAAAATCTATTCGTTACCGTCCTGGTTGGCATAAGCTTCTATATGCTATTTTCTGCATTAATTTTATCGTTCTTGGAGTTTGCGGTACTAAATCTCCTGATGATTTAATTAACATTATCAGCCAAGTTGGTACTGTTATTTATCTAGCTTTCTTCTTCTTTATGCCTATTTGGAGCCGAATTGGACCATTTAAGCAAGTTCCAGAAAGAATCACTTATAAACCGCACTAATAAAGAGGATATACAAGATGTTTAAAAAATTTCTAGTTTCATTACTTTTATTAGTTGCTTCAGTTAGTGGTACTTCTTTCGCTTCTGAAGGTGGGGTTCATTGGGATGAAGCTCCAATAAATTTACGCGATAAAGCTTCTTTGCAAAATGGAGCTAAGCTATTCGTAAATTACTGTATGAACTGTCATAGTGCAAATTTAGTGCGCTATAGTCATCTTCAAGAGCTTGGTTTGACAGAAAAACAGATCGAAGAAAATCTATTATTTACAGGTAAAAAAGTAGGCGATAAGATGACCATCGCTATGGACCGTAAGGATGCGAAACTATGGTTCGGTGTGACTCCTCCTGACTTATCTGTAATGGCTCGTGCAAAATCTGCAAACTTAGGTCAGCCAGGCACAGATTATATTTACACATATCTTAGAACCTTCTACCGCGATAAATCTCGTGCTACTGGGTGGAACAATATCGTGTTCCCTAACTCAGCAATGCCTAATCCATTCTGGGAACAGATGAGTCCTGTAGAAGTTACTATCACTGATATTGTTGAGCAAGCTAAAGAAGGTGGTGGTACTGAATGGCACGAAGTGGTTTCTGTGATTGATGAACACGGATATCGTAAACAGGTGAGCGATAAGGTATTGCCAGACTACAAAGGTGTAGCTTCAAGTCACCAAGAAATTAAATACCTTAACCCAGAAAAACAAGCTGAGTTCGATAAAGATGTGGCAGATTTAACAGCCTTTTTAGGTTGGATGTCTGAACCTCATCAAGAGTTCCGTAAAACTTTAGGTTTGTGGGTTATGCTATTCTTAGCTATCTTCTTTGTGTTTGCATGGCAGCTAAATAAAGCTTACTGGAAGCACGTAAAATAACAATAAATTTAGAGGTAACTTATGATCGTTTTATTTTCTGGAAATACTTGTCCTTTCTCTCAAAGATGCCGTTTTGTGCTTTATGAAAAAGGCATGGATTTTGAGGTTAAGGATATAGATTTGTTCAATAAGCCAGAAGATATTGCACTCATGAATCCTTATGGCACATTGCCAATCTTAGTTGAAAGAGACCTAGTTCTATATGAGTCTAATATCATAAACGAGTATATCGATGAACGCTTTCCGCATCCTCAATTGATGCCAGGTGAGCCTATTATGAGAGCTAGAACTAGGTTGTTTCTTTTTAACTTTGAGCGTGAATTATTTTCTTATGTATCTATCCTAGAGGATCGCAGTAAGAAAAATAATGAGGAAGAGTTAAAAGAAGCTCGTAATATTATTCGAGATAGACTTACTCAAATCTCTCAAGTAATGTCTAAAAATAAATATATGCTTGGAGATGAATTTTCTATGCTTGATGTGGCTATTTCTCCTTTGCTTTGGAGGCTTGATCACTACGGTATCGAACTTCCTAAAGCCGCTGCTCCGATTCAAAAATATGCAGAGCGTATCTTCTCTAGGCCTGCATTTATTGAAGCATTGACACCATCTGAAAAAGTGATGCGTCGCTAATGTTTCCTTCAACTGCAAAAGGGTATGTGGTTCGTGCATTGCATGAGTGGTGCACTGATATGGGCTACGACCCTTATATTCTCGTTCATACCGATAAGAACTGTAATGTCCCTAAGCAGTTTGTTCAAGATGGGCTTATAACCTTTAATGTAGGCTACGAGTCCGTTAAAGATTTGCTTATCGGGAATGATTGGATTTCTTTCATGGCTCGCTTTAGTGGACAGCCCATGGAAGTCTCATTTCCACTTGCTAGAGTGGCTGCTTTCTATTCTAAGCAAACTCAAGAAGGCCTGATGTTTGAGGTTACTGAGTTTGAAGAGTCTAATGATTCTATGAATTCAGAAAAAGATATGTCATCAAATACAAAATCCGAAAAAGAGGCTGGCTCAGAATCTAAGGATTTTGGTGGTTTTAAAATTATCGATTAATTTTCTTATCCATCGTACCCTTTGAATGGGTCATCTGGAATTTTAGTTGGCGTTGGTTCTTTCCCTTCCGGTAATGCCACCTCAACTGTTTCTTCTCTTTGTTTTTGCTTAGTTTGAGGCATTGGTGCAGTTATACCCTTAGGATCTGGGCCGTATTTATTAGGACCTGGAGTCCCTGCAAAAAAGCATAATGTTATTTGTATAAGTAACTGAACAATAGCTGCCGCTCTAGTTAATGTACCTGGTTCCAGTCCTGAATTTACTTGAGCCTGTATAAAAGCACTGATCAATAAAAAAGGTAATATAAACCAAGCACTTAGATTCATATCGTGAAACCTTCTGGCCATAAGTGAGAGCGAAGGAAATAAAATGAGTATTGAGTAAAGACCTAGCAGTCCTAATCCCACTTCATAGGCTGCGGGTCCAAAAACAACAGAAATAAGAGCTATACCGATAATAATGACTAAATTAATTACGACAAACCAGAAGTATTCTGACCTTCTTGATCGACCTGTGAATTGAAAAAATTTATTCCAAGCCATCAAATAATATTTCATGTTTTATCCCAGTTAGCAGCACTAACTCGATTATATTTCTGTGCAATATTAGTTTACTTTGGTTCGATTTATTTGCTACAAATTGTGTAAAAAGAGACCTTAGAATATTGACATTGAATAAATTTAGCAATTATAATGTTTTTCTTTTGTAGGCCGGCTTAGCTCAGCAGGTAGAGCAGCTGATTTGTAATCAGAAGGTCACGAGTTCGATTCTTGTAGCCGGCACCAATACCTCCTCTGAAAGCGTGTATTTAAGCGGTTATTAGTTTTTTATAAATATCCCATTACTACATACATTTCCCTAATCATTACCCTCTTTTTTACCCCTAAACTCTATAGTGTAGTAAATCTATAAATCTACATAGTTTCTTTAATGATTGAAGTGGATTCAAAAATAAAAACCCGCCTTACAGACGGGTTCATCTAAATAAATGAAATAGATAGAAAGTATTACTTAACTTCAAACACCATAAACAAAGTTCTTTGTTTGTCGCTGAAATTATTATCTGAAACTACTATCAAAGAGCGATTCCCATTTGGCAATGCTTTGCCCCAGCTCATCGCTTCCATGTTATCCATTTTTACGCCTCTATATTGACCTGCCATTTCTAGAAGCACTTCGCGTTTCATAGGATTATATGATGCACCTTCTAAAGCGTTAATATTTCTAACGTTAGTACTGTCGCCAGTAATAGTAGCTTTGACGATACGAATAGTATTGCCCACGCCATCAGCATATGAACGCTCTAAAGCCAAGAATTCATTATTAGAAATTGCAAGCAACTCAGTCAAACCGTTATCCGCAAAGCCACCAGTAGGTGAAGCTGTTGGAATCTTAGGCAATTCATATACATACTGAGCTTCAGGTGCGTTTGTAGTAGGATTAAGTTTAGTTACGCGAATTCTAGAGCCTTTATCCAAAGATGCAGGGCCACCATCTTGATATAGGCCACCCTCAGTTGCTACATAAACTGAACCATCTGGGGTTACAGCTAATGCCTCAAATGAGTTATTGTTTCTTACTCCTGATTTCAAATTATCGTAGTAGTTGTAAGAAGGTGGGATATTGAGTTCACGTACATGAGTTCCATCAGTTTTCATCTCACGCACAAATGGTTGATATCTCTTAGCTGCATCTTGGTCCCAGTTTCCTTCTGATGCCCAGTATAAATTACCGTTTGGTGCAACTCTAATTGCCTCAGGATCCACTGTTTTAGAATCTTTAGGGAAACTAGTTCCGTTCGGTGTTTTCATATTGCGAACTTTGTTGAAAGTGACGCCTTTTATAGAGTTTTGATCAAAATCAATTTTGATATTGTAGAAACGTGGAGTGCCTTTTGCCCCGCCTCTATCATCTGATATAGCCCAATATGTACCGTCTTTAGCCATATCTAATCCAGAGATACCGCCAAACTCAGTTTTATCAAAAACAGTACCAGTCTTAATTTCCATTGCACTTAGTAAATTTACTGAATTAACACCTGTGCTTTGAGCGTGTGCAACTCCAAATGCTAATGTAGAAATTGCGATATTTAAATAGGTGGCAATAAATTTGTTTCTCATAAATTTCTCCTTTAAATGATTTATCTAAGTGTAGATACAAAATATTTCATATCTGTTATATATTTATAAATACATATGTAAGAATGACTATCCATGCGGTTATAAGAGAAGATGAGGGTGGCTAAATTTATCCACCCTGGAAAAATAACTAGTTGACTCGGTTGCAAGAGAATTTGGAAGTCATGCTTTCTCTATAATATCCATCTCTCAAAATCATACAGTGATGAATGAGGTGCGGTAAACCTTCGTGTTCCTCTTTGAAATATTCTAGAATGACTGTACGACCATTATTTTTTACGAATCTTGCCTTAGGATTACCGATTGCTATGCGAATTTGACGCTCAGTATATCCCTTAGGAATTGTGTCAAGATCCTTATGAGGGACTGTTTGGAGCCCTGGATTCTTTTCAGTAGAAAAATGCTCCCTTTCGTATTGAGACAGTGAATCATCTTGCGTAGTCACACAAGCCGCAAGACCAATTCCAATTAGAGAACAAATCAGGATATTTTTCATAGTTTTCTCCTTGCAAATTGATTTACATATTGTAACGCCCCTAGCCCATTGTATCCTGTGCTTAATCTAAAGGTGGCAATGTTTCCGCTAACTAATTGTTACATTTTATGTTTGGGTATATAATAATGATTCTTATTACTATTTTCATTTACTAGTTGGGGTTATTATGTCCTTAAAATTCAATAAAATCTTTTCAAGTCTAGTTGTGGGACTCAGTATGGCCACAGCATCAACTTATGTTTTAGCTGATGATCACAAGCACGATCATAAACATGAACACAAACATGAACACAAACATGACCACAAACATGAACACAAACATGAGCATAAACATGACCATGATAAAGAGCATAAAAAATTTGACCATGTTCATATTGATGAACAAGCCGCACTTGAAAACTACGCAAATATTGCCCTCAAATATTATTCAGATTCCTTAAAAGACGCTAAAACACATCAACAAGCTCTCAAAGAATTCACAGCAAATCCAACTGAAGAAACTCTAAAAGCAGCTAAGGATACATGGCTAAAAGCACGTGAAAGCTATGGACTTACTGAAGCATTGCGTCTATCAAATGGCCCTATCGACGCAGAAGAGGGTTGGGTTGCTGAAACATACGGCAATCTAGAATCTCAAATTAATGCATGGCCTTTAGACGAATTTATGATTGACTACACAATCGATGCGAAAGGCAATCGCACAAGCGGGAATATCATTGATTCGACAGGTAAATTCAAACCAACAGGGGATGATGTAAAAGAAGTTGATATCACTAAAATTACTCCAGAGGTTCTCACTGAACTAAACGAAAATGGAGGAGAAGCTAACGTTGCCACTGGATGGCACGCAATTGAATTCCTTTTATGGGGTCAAGATCAAGACTATAACAGCATCGTAGAAGACAAAATTACTTCTGGTCCATTAACTGCAGGTCAACGTCCGCTTACTGATTACACAGAAGATAAATTTAAAGAGCGACGTAAGGATTATTTAAATGCTACTGCAGAAAAATTAGTTAGTGACCTTCAAACTCTTGTTGATGCTTGGTCTACTGAAAGAGATGGTGCTAAAGGTTTATATCGCCAAGCACTTTTAGGTCAATTAAAAGGTGATGAGGCTTCTAAAAATATTAAAACTGATGAGGCTATAAAACAAATACTTTCAGGTTTAGGTGTATTTATTAAGTCTGAATTAGCAAATGAGAGGATTGCAGTCGCTGTACTTACTCCATCAGAAGAAGATGAGCATTCATGCTTTGCGGATAATACACATCGTGACATTGACCAGAATTTTAGAGGTTGGTTAGATCTTCTAAAAGGTCAAACCAATGGTAAATCTTCTGGAGTGTCGTTCTATGACTCTTTAGGAAAAGAGAATAAAGCTAAGATTGATAAATTAATTGCGGATATTCAAAGACGCATTAGCGTTATGAATGAAGTTGCTGATAAAGAAATGCATTTTGATTATCAAATCTTGCCTCAAAATGAAGTTCATAACAAAAATCTCGTTAGTATGAAAAATCAAATGCGTCGCCTTGGAGATCAAATGATTGTGGTTGCTAAGTCATTGCATATTGATTTAACAGAAGCTGATGTAACTGATGCTGAAGAAACTAAAGTTAACTAAATTATTATTTAGTTTAAGTTGTAACTTACTTGTTTCGCCGTCATTGCTGGCGGCGGAGCAAGCCAAATTTACTGACGAGGAAGAAGACTCGTTTACAGAAGGAAGATCCTTTTTTCATATTCCATGGGTGGCAGCTCCTAGTTCAACTACAGCTAGAGATGGTTTAGGCCCATTATTTAGCTCAAATACATGTGCTTCCTGCCACATTGCCAAAAAACAAAAATCACCATTAATTACAGATTCTTTTGTTCATGGTCTTTATGTCGTTAGATTAGCTCAATTTGAAGATCACTTTAAGCGAAAAACAGAGCAAATTGCATTGCCAGACCCAGTTTATGGGCATCAACTTTCCTCAAAAAGTATTGGGACTGTGCCGCTTGAAGGAAAAGTCAAATTAAGCAAAAAGAGTTTTAATGAGCCAAGCTCAGATGGTACACAAGTTAAATTATCTCAGTGGGAGATTGGTACTCATCAAATGGGCTATGGGCCATTGGATTCGAAAACTGGAATTTCTATCCGCATTACCCCTCCTTTGATTGGATTAAAGTACATAGAAAATTTGCCAGAAGAATATTTCGCTGAAGAATCTAAATTACAAACGGAAGCGGACCCTGAAATGGCGGGTAAAGCTAATAAAGTCTATGACCCAGTGAATAAAACTTTTGCCATAGGTAAATTTGGATGGAAAGCGTCTCAACCATTTATTCTTGTTCAATCGGGAGATGCGGCCCTAAATGATATGGGGCTTACAAATATTGTTATCGAAAACGAATCCTGTACTCAATTTCAAAAGGAGTGCGTAGAGGCTCCTCGCGGACGCAGACTTAAATTTGAGATGCATTTGCCAGACTATGATTTGCCGACTCATAGGTTGGAATCAATAGCATTTTATGTGGCCAACTTGCCATTGCCACCCAAAAAAGAACTCACAAAGGAAGAACTTAAATTAAGTGAGCGGGGCAAAAAGGTGTTTATTGAGTTGCAATGTGTTTTTTGTCATAAGCCTAGCCTCACAACTAAGGATGGAGTGACATTTGAGCCATTTTCAGATTTCTTATTGCATGATATGGGTGAGGGGCTTAGTGATAAAAGGCCAGAATTCGAGGCTTCAGTATCTCAATGGAGAACTGCTCCGCTTTGGAGAAACTATACTAAAGCAGAGTTAGGTCTTGGCTATTTGCATGATGGCAGGGCAGAAACCTTAATTGAGGCTATTGCTTGGCACGGTGGACAGGCTCAGAAAGCAAAAGAAGGTTTTTTGAGTTTGTCTGAAGAGGACCGCGAGGCTTTACTTAAATATTTAAATTCTTTGTAGGTTTAATATGAATTTTAAAACTAAATTAATCTCTGCGATTGTGGGGTCGATGATGATAGTGGGCATTGCCACAGCAGAAAAAAATCCAGACTTTAAGCCTGAATTAGAAAGCATATATGACAACATAATTAAGAAGAACGTGCACATTGCCACTGAGGATTGCAATGCATTAAGAAAACAGATCGATATGCAATCGTCAAACCCTGAAAAGTCGGGCATAAAGGATGCGTTTCTTAAATTTCATAACAGCTGGAGGGCTGTGCAAGTTAACTATATCTTGGGCGATTTAAATGAGGACTATCTAGATCATCCGCAATTTATCGATAATTTTCATTACGGAAAAGAGAATCTATACGATGTAATTCAACATGCACTCGATAGTGGGAGTCCAGCGGAAAAGGCACTGTTTAAAAATTCGACTAAAAGTCTAAATAGTCTGGAGTACGTGATATATAGAGATTTAATCCTAGATAAACGAGATATAGAATTTGCTCAGGTCATGGCCAAAAATATCTGCAAACGTGTAGCTGAAATTAAAGAAGGCTACGAACAAGCAAGAGATGAGTATCTTTCTGAACCTGATAAATCATTGGCGGCTTTAGTAAACGCACTTGCGACTAGTATATTTTCAACTAAAGAGTGGAGGATTGGGGATCCTGCGGGTTTGACTAAAAAATATTCAGGAAAACCAGGATTAGAAAGGTCCGAAACGCCTTATGCATATTTAAACTTTCTCTCACTTAAGTCCATATATAAAGCTCAAAAAGAGATGGTCGACTCAAAGGCAAAACACAAAAATCTCTATCACATATTGCAAAAATTTAAAGCACAAAAAGTGGGAGACGATATTAATAAAACACTGGATAAAGTACTAGCAAAACTTGAACCAATTACCAGTGATGCAATGCTCTTTAAGCCAGAAAATATCAAACCAATTTACGATCTATCAAACGATCTCTACAAGTTTTACTATATCAGTTTGATATCTGCTCTCCCAGTTGTAGCTAAGGTAATGGACGCAGATGGAGACTAATTTTATTTTTGACTCTACGCAAAGGCTCTTCTGGCTATATCTTGCTAGCTCGGCTTTGATTGCCGCAATTTATACTGCAGTTGTGGCTCGTAGGAATGGGTGGAGTCTTAAATTTATTCTTAGCGAGACAAAAAATCATCTCACACATCCAAGTACAATTCTTGACTTAAAGTACTTCTTTGCGATTAGTTTTATTAAGCTGCTTCTGATAGCCCCTTTGCTACTGTCGGCTAAGGAAGTTGCACTTTTTATCTTCGAATTGCTCTTTCCATATATGGGTCCGCCGCCTGAAATTTCATATGCTTCTGTAAGTGTTTTATATGCTGCGGTGCTGTTTGTGATTAGTGATTTCTCTCGTTATTGGGTGCACCGTTTGATGCATGAGAACAAATTTCTGTGGCATTTTCACAAGGTGCATCATAGTGCGGAAATCATGAATCCGCTTACGTTTTATCGCGTGCATCCAGTTGAAAATTTCTTGTTTGGTTTGCGTTATTCTTTGGTGGCTGGAGTCGTTACAGGTGTGTTTTTGGCTATTTTCGGGCCTAAACTTAATATGTGGTCTATCTTAGGTGGCAATGCCTTCGTATTCATCTTCTCTCTTTTAGGCACGCACCTTAGACACTCTCATTTATATCTTTCCTATCCAAAATGGCTAGAGCATTTTTTCGTCTCTCCTGCCATGCATCAAGTTCATCACTACAGCAAATACGCTCTTAAGAACTATGGCAGTTACATTGCTTTGTGGGATTGGATGTTTGGCTCATTTATTTCATCTAAAGATGCGGTCAGACAAAAGCGATTTGGATTTCCATTTCAAAAAACTCACTACAACTATTCTGTAGTAAGTATGTTATTAACTCCGTTTGCGGAGGCATTTGATATCGAGAAAAATCATGCGAAATCAATTAGTAAAAAAATCTAAAGTATTTTTAATGTTGCTTTGTGTGGGTGTGGGCGGGAGCATTGCCACAGCACAAGAGAAGCCTACAGAGGATTTAAAGGCTTTAAAAGAACAAATGGGGCAGGTGCTTTTCAATGACACGGCACTGTCGCGAAATAGAACCATGAATTGTGCATCTTGTCATGAGCCAGGAAGGGCCTATACAGATGGACGAGATAGCCCGATATACAAGATGGTATCTACTGGGGCGGATGGCTCGCACTTTGGCGATAGGAATGCTCCTACGGCTATGTATGGGCGTTATCATTTGCCATTTAGCTATGATGAAAAACGTAAAACATACAAGGGCGGTGTGTTTTGGGATGGGCGTGCGAAGGATATGGCTAAGCAGGCTGGAGATCCACCGTTAAATCAAGTAGAGATGATGATGCCCGATAAGAAAACAATCATCGATCGTCTGAAAGAAAATCCTTTTTATGAAGAGAATTTCAAAAAAATCTATGGTGCTGATATTTGGGACGATATCGAAAAAGCTTATGCGGCCATGGGAGATGCGATTCAAGCTTATGAGCACACAGAGGAATTTCAACCTTTCACTTCTAAATATGATAAATATTTAAGGGGTGAATATGAATTAACAACTCTTGAGGACCTTGGTCGAACTCTGTTTTTCTCCAATAACAATGTAAACTGCAAAACATGCCATGCACTCAGAACAGAGGATAGCCCTGAAGAGCCATTTACTTCTTTTGAATACCACAATATTGGCGTGCCGACAAATCCAGATTTGATTAAATTTTTGAAATTTAAAGATGATTACAAGGATGCAGGCCTTCAGAAAAATCCTTTAGTTAATGGCGACCCTAAACAGGCGGGTAAATTTAAAACGCCAACACTTAGAAATGTTGCCGTAACTGGGCCATATATGCATAACGGTGTATTTAAGGATCTCAGAACTGTCGTTCTTTTTTATGATAAATACAATAATCCAGATAGAAAAATAAATCCTGAAACTGGTAAGGAATGGGGCCCTACGGATTACGAAGAAACAGTTAATCTTGATGACTTAAAAGCACAGGCCTTGACCGATAGGAAGGTAGATGCATTAGTTGCTTTTATGAAGATTTTGACAGACGAAAAATATGAACATTTGCTAGAAGAGCAAGATAAGGCTGCAGATAAAATTCCGACTGATGCAACAACTAAAGTTGATGCTAAGGCCTCAAATGATGAACCAGTTAAAGTCGATGTAAAGGCTTCAAATATCGAACCTCCTAAATAAAAAAGAGCTCGCAAAATGCGAGCCCATCAAACAAGGAGGTAATCTTTAGTATCGGGCGTCTTTTGGTTTTTTGCCGTTAGGCCAGTCATTCACTTTCTTAGCGAAATCTGGTCTCGGCATATGCGTGAAATATTCAGACACGTCCACGGCCTCTTGGTCGCTTAATACATGTCCCTGACCCCACATACCTGTTTTTTGGACAGACATAGGCATGTTATCGCGAACAAAAGCAGCTGCTTTATAGGTTCTCGCCATTCCAGCTCCAATATTAAATGAACCGTCTCCCCAAAGAGGTGGGAACACCATATGACCTTTATCGTCGTTTAGACCTGCTCCATCGGCTCCGTGACAAGTTGCACATTGAGCGGCGTATATTTTCTTACCGTTTTCAATATCAGGCACTAGATTACTATTAATTTTCCCGCCGATATCAACTTGCACAACCGCCTTAGGTGGAATATCTTCAACAAGCCAGTGATAGTAAGCAATCATAGCTTTCATCTCACGAGACTCAGGATCTATAGGCTTACCGTTCATAGACCTTTGGAAACAGCCATTAATCCTAGCTACTATATCAACCTCTTTACCTGCACGAGGCATTACTTTAGGATATCTGTAATAACTATTAAAATAGTGAGCACCTAATTTCTCTTTACCGCTTCCGATATGGCAGCTATTGCAATTCATGTTTGCCCCTACGTTATCTGGCAGCAACCTTTTAGTCTCATTTAATAATCGAGATCCATAGATAATTAGGTCCGCATTTGGGTGGTTCACGGCATCAGCCAAGCGAGGAATTTGATAATCTTCTGAGACAATCTTATCGCCTAATTTAATGGTGATATTATCTTTTCTTGCAGGAGTTTCAGCTACATCTTTTTTACCGCAAGCCATTAATGTTAAAGCAATAGCAACTGAGAAACTTACTTTTGAAATAAATGATAATTTCATATTATTCTCCTACGTAATGAGGTGCTTTGTTCTTAATAAACGCCCTCATTTCAGAAACTTTTTCGGTGGAGGTTTTAGGTGCTACATTCGTCCATGAATTACGAATATAGTTAACTAAAATTGCAATATCCGCATCGCTTAAATAATCGAATTTAGGCATCGCAAAACTCATTACATCATGTTTTGTGTGTGCACTGTGGCTACCCTCAAGCATTAGTTGAATTACAGATTCTGGATTTGTAGCAACCACTGCGGTGTTATTGTTTAGTGCTGGGAAAATGCGTTTCACACCGTCTCCGTCAGCTCTATGACAAGTCATACAAAATTCCATATAAAGTAAGCCGCCTCTTGATAGGTCAGTGCCTGAGAGCAATGCATTTGTAGTCTTATCTGCCTTGGTTTCACGTTTTTCTGCTCTACCTTTTGTAGGTGGCAATGTTTTTAAATACATAGCCATGGCCTTCAAATCTTCATCAGTCATAAATTGCAAGCTATGTTGAACAACATCACTCATCGCACCAAACGCAAAATTGCTATCAGTTCTTCCTGATTTTAAGAATGTGTGAAGGTCATCTGCCGACCACTCACCTAAACCATTACCTTCGCCTCGAAGACTTTTAGCTCTCCAACCATCTACCACAGCACCAGATAGATATTCATCCCCATCTGCTAGAGAATATGCATTTTCTTGATAAGCAAATCCACGTGGAGTATGACAGGCACCACAGTGTCCAGATCCTTCCACTAAATATGCCCCTCGAGCGATAATTTCATCAGCGTTTTGAGGTGGCACAAAATCTCTCTTAGGAGCAAATAATGCTTGCCAATAAGCAACTGGCCATCTCGTAGACATCCAAAATGGTAGAGTAGAGTCTTGGTTCTTTTTAGATTCATGTTTTACGGCCTTCATAAAGTAAGCATATAGTGCTTCAACGTCTTCATCTTTAAGAATTGTGTATGAAGGGTATGGCATTGCAGGGTAAAGTGCTTGCCCATGCTTGCCTACACCATTTTTTACTGCGTTATAAAAATCTTCGTAAGTATAAGAACCTATACCAGTCTCTTTATCAGGAGTGATATTAGTGGAATAAATGGCTCCAACTGGAGTTTGCATAGCAAGTCCCCCTGCAAACTCCTTACTACCAGGTACGGTATGACAGGCATAGCAGTCAGAGGATTTCGCAATATATTCGCCTCTTTTGATTTGCTCTTCGCTAAAATTCGTAATATCTTTTACAGAGTCTTTTCTTAGAGAGGTTAGAAGAAAAGAAGCTGCGTAAAAAAGAATTCCTACTATAACTATTGTGGAAATGAAAACGACAAATTTTCTCATGATTGATCTCTTATAGGAGTGTCCCTTGATTATTATGTGCGTGCTAAAATCATTTGAAAATGTGGTAACCCACAATCTGTTTATCTTGTTGATTTAAATCAATGTTTCCCCTTTTTCGAGCAATCTTCCTCCTCTGTTTATTCTGTTCATCAGCAATAGCAAAAACTTGGAATGTTGGGATTCAAAGTCCTTATGATTCAAAAAAGACATTGGAAAATTGGAAACCATGGGCAGAGTGGCTCTCTAAGCAATTGCCAGAAGAGAAATTTGAAATAAAGACTCTCAAAATAAGAGATTTTCAAAAAAGTATCGAAAGTAAGTCAATAGATTTTCTTATTGCTCAACCTACGCAAATCCTTCTCTCTTCTGGTCTGACTGAAATGACTTGGGTAGCAAGCTTGCAGGAGATATCACAAGCATTGCCAATAGGTGGTGATAATGTAGGGTCAGCCATTTGGGTTCGCATGGATAGTCCAATTATGCGTCTATCAGATTTGAAAAATAAAAAAATATCAGCTGTAGCAGAAAATGTGTTCGGAGGATTTATAGGCGGTTTAGCAGTCTTAGAAAGTCATGGTGTTTTGGAGTCCGACTTGCATTTAACGTTTACGGATTATCCCGTATCTTCAACCATAGAGTCTTTACTGCATAAAGATGTTGATGCCGCTATAGCTCCGCTTTGCTTATACGAACGACTTGTGGATGAAAAGAAGATAGATGCGGATTCTATTCGTCTCTTAGAGCCCAAGCATAGATTCAAAAAAAATTGTTTAGGGAACATTTCATTTAATGCGAATTGGGTCTTGGCTTCATTGCCACATACACCTATTGATATAACAAAAAAGGTGGCTGTTGAAGTGTTAAGTGAAAGTGGTGATCCAATGCTTCCAAAATGGCTTCCGCCTCAGTCAATAACAGGGGTGGAGAGTGTATTAAATAAGCTTGGAAAACATCCACAGCAATTAAGTTTTTGGGAAAATATCGAAAATAATTATAGAAATAATAAGTACTTATGGAGAATCGCTTTCATTGCCACCGTATTTATTGTTTTAAATAATATTTTTGCTGTTTGGCTTGCACGCAAAAGAAGTAGACGCATTAAAGCTATATATCAAGACCTATATGATACGGAGCGACTCGTTCATCATGCAGATAGAGTGAGTATGTTAGGCGAAATGGTGTCTGGAATCGGACATGAGCTTAATCAGCCACTTAGTACTATCTCTTATTATGCTGAGGGTTTGAAGCTGCGGGCCTCAGATGACACCTTGCGAAATGAAGATGCAATTGATGCTTTAGAAGCCATACTTGAAGAGATAAAAGGCTCTAAAAAAATAATTGAAAATGTGCGTCAGTGGGGTCGACGTCCAAACGAAGAAGAGCTTCAAAATGTGAATATAAGCATTTTGCTCGAGGAGATAAGGAAGCTTACTTTTTTAAGTAGGAATATAGAAATTAAAATTAAATGTCAGGAAAATCTTTTTGTTAGATGCGATCCATTGAAACTTAAGCAAATTATTCTAAATGGCATAATTAATAGTTATCAGGCCAAAGCTTCTGAAATTTCAATTAATTGTGACGCAAATGCACTAACTATCCTTGATAATGGCCCTGGATTTAGTGATGAACAACTTGCTTTCCCTTTTGTTCCATTTAGAACTTCACGAGAGGATGGGCTTGGGATTGGGTTAGTGATTTGTGAAAAATTAGCTCAAAGTATGGATATGAAATTAGAGATAGAAAATCAATTAGATCTAGGTGGCAATATTATCGGTGCCATGCTCTTACTCTTGTGGGGAGATTGCGTTGTCTGATATTTTTGTGCATATTGTGGATGATGAGCAATCGGTTTTGCGAGCATGTTCATTTCTTATGGGATCGTATGGTTATAAACATAAAATTTGGTCCGATCCTCGGGAGTTTGTAAATTGCGTAGATCCACACACGAAAGCGGTTTTGGTTACTGATTTACGTATGCCCCATATTAACGGAGAGCATTTAGTAGAACATTTATGTTCCGTTCAGTCCTGTTTAGGAATAATTGTGTTAACTGGCCATGGGGAAGTTAATACTGCTGTAAAACTCTTAAAAAATGGTGTGGTAGATTTTTTGCAAAAACCTGTAGATGCTGAAATTTTGAACGAATGTATTAAGACAGCGTGGCAATGTTCTCTTGACTCATACAGGGATTGGTTAAACCTACAGATTTATCATGATTTAAATGCCAAAGAAAAAAAGATTTATTCGCTAATGGTTGGTGGTTCCTCAAATAAGGATATGGCTAAAGAGGTGAATCTTTCGGTTCGAAGTATAGAGGTATACAGGTCAAATATTATGGAAAAATTTTCTTGTAATCACTTGACTAATCTGGTTCGTATAAACGATCAATTACAAGAAAGATACAAATTATTAAACTTTTAATATTACGATTCTGTCATAAAAGTATATATTTAAGACTTGTCATAATCCATAATTCAATTTTATAACTTATTGATTTTGTTAATAACGAATGTTGTTTTGTTGCAATTAGTTACATTATATTTTTTGACTTTAACTTTTCTTTAACTTTTCATCATTATCATTTCTGCAGGTTTTTCCCAAATCAATTTGGGAGTTAATTTTTTTTCCAAGAGGAAGTAAGACATGCAAAAGAAATGGATGAAATCTGTGCTTGCAACTAGCGTTTTAGCTGGTTTGTGCATGGGTGCAGTAGCTACTGCAAAAATTACTGACATTGTGCCAGTAGATCAAAAAGCGTTTGACATTGTTAAAACACGTATGGAAAACAGTGTTGAAAAAACTGGCATTGCTATTATGCCTATCGATCAAGCTAAATTCTTAAAAGGTCAACGTTTTGACTTTGAAGTTGAAGTGTTAGATGAGACAGCAGAGTCTGTTGAAGTTACTTTAAACGGTAAATCATTCAAAGATATCTTCGGTGGCGATTTAAAACGCATCGAAAATGCTACTAAAGACGGTAAAAAGTATGTTTCTTTCCGTGCAGAAAATGTTTCAATTGCCAGTGTTGGTGATATCGAACTAGTAGTTAAAGCTAAAACTGCTTCTGGCGAAAAAACTCGTAAAGTTATGTGGTCTGTTGTGGGCGACGTTGCAGATAAAAAAGCTAAAAACGTTATTCTTTTTGTTGGTGACGGCATGAGCCTTCAAGCTAAACAAGCTGCTCGCATTCTTTCTAAAGGTATTTACGAAGGTCGTTACAACAACCGTTTAGCAATGGAATCACTTCCTGATGCTGCTATCGTATCAACATCGGGTTATGATTCTATCGTAACTGACTCAGCTAACTCTGCTTCTGCGTACAACACTGGTCACAAATCAGTAGTTAATGCAATGGGTGTATACGAAAACCGCACTCCAGACACTCTTGATGATCCTAAAGTTGAAACTATTTCAGAAATCGTAAAACGTACAAGAGGTATGTCTATTGGTATCGTAACTACTTCTTCTGTAACTGACGCTACTCCAGCTGCTGTGACTGCTCACACTCGTCGTCGTGGTGACCAAGACTATATCGCTCATGACTTTATTGCTGATCATCATCGTCCAGACGTAATACTTGGTGGTGGTATTCGTTATTTCGTTCCTAAAGCGCAAGCTGGTTCTAAACGTAAAGACGAAACTGATGTAATTAAGGAATTCGAAGCTAAAGGTTTCACCTTCGCTGGTAACCGTGCAGAAATGAATGCCGCTTCTAATGACAAACCTTTATTAGGTCTTTTCGCTTCTAACCATATGGATGTTTACATGGATCGTGAACATATCCCTAATAAAGAAGTAACTAAAGGTTTTGATGATCAACCTAACCTAGTTGAAATGACTAAAAAAGCAATCGATATCGTTTCTAAAAACCCTAATGGTTTCTATTTAATGGTTGAGGGTGCTTCTGTAGATAAACAACTTCACACTATGGATTGGCAACGTGCGATTTACGATGCTATCGAATTAGATAAAGCAGTTGAATTTGCTAAAAACTGGTCTAAAGAAAACGGTGATGATACTCTAATCGTAGTTATTGCTGACCATGGTCACGGTATTTCAATCACTGGTACATACACTGAAGCTGACGGCAGAAAAGGTCGTGAAGCTGTACGTACTTATGCAGAATCCAAATTCCCTGGCTTTGTAGATGCTGACGGTGACGGATTCCCTGAAGATCCTAATCCGGAAATTACATTGGCTATTCAATACGCTAACTTCCCAGACCACTACGAAAACTATCGTTTCCAAACTAAACCTACACCTCCAGCTTTAGCTGCTAAGGATGCTGATGGTAAACAATCTATCAAGGCAAATCCAGCTCGTGCTCCTGAAGGTGCTCGTTTAATCGAAGGTAACCTACCTAGCGATAAAGAAACTCAAGAAGTTCACTCTGCAGACGATATTATTGTTATGGCTGGTGGTCCAGGATCTGACTACTTCAGAGGTCACATTGAAAATACAGAAATCTTCTTCGGTATTATGCGTGCTCTAGGTATCGATGCTGTATCTGAAAAAGCACAAGCTTCTAACGGTAAAGCTGCTACTGAAGTTAAAGCTGAAGAAACTAAATCAGAAAAGAAAGCTGAAGAAAAACCAGCTCAATAATAGTTAGTAACTAAACGTTATTATTTATTGTTTAAGACCAAGAGACTTAGGTTTCTTGGTCTTTTATTCTTGTAATATCAGTAAGCTAAAATGTCTGTGATTTAATTGTGTAGAACTTCTATGAAATCCAAATTTTTAAGCTTCCTATTGCTAATTTTTTCTATTTGTTTTTCTTCTGTTAGGGCAGATCCTGTTCCATTGAGTTATAAAGAAATGTACAACGTCACTAGCAGAGGTTTGCAATTTTCTAATAAGCTTAATTCACTTAAGGGTCAGCAGGTTAAAATGCTAGGATTTATGGCTCCTCCACTGACACCTACTATTAATTTTTTCGTACTAGCTGAAGAACCTATGGCTATTTGCCCATTCTGTTCAACTGATGCAGACTGGCCAGATAATATTATTGTTGTAAAGTTGGATAAACCAGTAGTTGCATTGCCATTTGATAGACCAATTACAGTAGAAGGAACCTTAGAGATTGGTAGTGAAGTAGATGTTGAAACAGGATTTGTTTCTCAAGTGCGAATTAGAGCTAAAAAAATAAGGGAATGAAAATTTAACTTAAACTTCATAACTATTTGATATATTAAGGCGTCTTAATTTTTGATATAAAGTATCATGATCTCAATTAGCGACTTAATAAAGGAATACCCTGACGGGCAGGGGGTAATTCGTGCTCTCACATTACCAAAACTCGAGATTGGGGATGCTGAACAGTGGGCTTTAGTTGGTCCTAGCGGTTCAGGAAAATCAACACTTCTTCACATTTTGTCAGGATTAACCAAGCCTACTTCAGGAAAAGTTTCAGTTGATGGTGTTTTGTTAAATGATCAATCCCCTCAATTTCTTGCAGATTGGCGCGGAAAAAATATTGGCTATGTTCTTCAGACTTTAAGTTTATTGCCATCCTTAAATGCATTCGATAATATTTTGAGTGGTGCATATTTTGCTGGACTTGATATTAACGACACTCTAAGACACGAAGTCAAAGAGATGCTAAAAAATATGGGTCTTGGAAATATGGGGCACAAAAAACCTGAGCAATTATCTCAAGGGCAGCAGCAACGCTTAGCCATTGCCAGATCCTTAATTAAGAAACCTAAATTAATTTTGGCTGACGAACCTAGTGCTAGTTTGGATAAAGAAACTTCCAACAACATTATGGATATGCTTATAAATTACGCAAATTCAAACGGTGCGACGCTTCTTATATCTACTCACGATCCAGAGGTTAGGGCTCGCTTTAATAAAGAAATCAGTCTAGCTCACGGGGTGCATGATGCTTAGTAAAATCAGTATTAAAGAGCTTTTGCATAAGCCATTTCAATCTATTCTTCTTATTATTCTGATTGCACTCTCAATTGCAGCTTCAGTGTTTTTCGTTTCTCTAAATCAAGGGATTCATGGTGGGTTGGTGAAGGCAACTGAACCATTTCCACAAGTAGTTGGTGCAAAAGGTGGTATCAATCAACTGCTTTTGAACACAGTGTTTTTGCAAGATCGTCCAATCGGGAATATTCCTCAAAAAATTCTGACAGATTTAAAAGAAAATAAATTAGTAAATATGGCCATACCTCTTGGTTTTGGCGATAACTATAGAGGATTTAGATTAGTTGGTACCTCAACTGAAATATTTGAATACGCACCAAAAAAGGGTGGAGATAAATGGTTTACTCTTAAAGAAGGAAGAATATGGGATAAACCATTTGAAGCAGTGGTAGGAAGTGGAGTCGTTGAGTTAACTGGTATAAAAATAGGTGATACATTTAAAACTATTCATGGGTTTTCTGAGCACTCTTCGCATTCACACGATAATTTATACACGGTAGTGGGTATTATCAACGAAGTTGATGGACCTTACGATCAAGCCATCTTAACGGACATAAGATCTATTTGGGAGGCTCACGCTCACCATCACCACGATCACGACCACGAGGGCCATGATCATGACCATGATCACGAAGGTGAAGCGGCACATGATCACGATGGTGAAGGACATGACCATGAAGGCCATGACCACGAGGGACACGACCATGACCATGACCACGATCACGATGGTGAAGGACATGACCATGAAGGCCATGACCACGAGGGACATGACCATGAGCATGAAGGGCACGAAGGTCATGACCACGAGGGACACGACCATGACCATGACCACGATCACGATGGTGAAGCGGCACATGATCACGAACACGAGGGTCATGACCACGATGATGGAGGCCATGACCATGACCATGATCACGCTGGTGAAGCAGGGCATGAAGGCCACGACCACGATCATGAAGGCGAAATGGCTTTAGACAAGCCAGCAGCTAATAACGCTAATCCTATATACGTTAACGACGGAAACCATGCGGCAACAACTGGTGAAGTAACTGCTATTCTTGTTCAGCCAGCAGGTTATGGTGAGGCGATGAAGCTTGCCCAAGAATTCCAATCTAACCGTGATGCACAATTGATCTTCCCAGCTCAGAATATTATTCAATTGTTCTCTCTTATGGGACAAGGTGAGAAGTTCTGGTATTACGTTGGCGGATTCTTGATAATTACTGCATTAGCACTTGTTCTTTTAACTATGTATCTATCAAGTTTGACACGTATGAGAGAGCGTGCAGTTCTTCAAACACTTGGTGCATCTAGAGGCCAGTTATTAAAACTTGGGCTTATTCAAAACGGCGTGATTATAGTAATCGGTGGCATTTTGGGATATATCATAGGTATGCTTGCATTTGCTATGGTTAGTAATTTAACGAAGGATAGAACAGCTGTGTTTATGCCAGTTGATTTCTATGAATTACCAATTTACATTGCCATCGGAACAGTAATACTTGGGCTAATAGTAAGCATTATTCCTGCTTACATATTAAGTAAAAAAGATACTTTAAAATATCTGTAAATTCTTTAAAATTAATGGGCTGATTTCGATCAGTCCTTTTTTTTACCTAATTTTTGGAGGTGCTATGAAATTTCGTTTTCCAATAGTGATTATAGATGAGGACTTTCGATCTGATAGTGCTTCTGGATTTGGAATTAGGGCATTGGCTGATGCGATTGAGGCTGAGGGTTTTGAGGTATTGCCAGCAACTAGTTATGGAGATTTAACCTCCTTTGTTCAGCAGCAAAGTAGGGCGTCCGCATTTATTCTATCGATAGACGATGAGGAGTTTGAAAGTGATTCTCCTCAAGACGTAGCAGAAGCCATTAGAAATTTGCGTTCGTTTATTAACGAATTGCGATTTAGAAATGAGGATATTCCTATATATTTGCATGGCGAAACCCGCACCTCCGAGCATATCCCGAATGATATTTTGAAAGAGTTGCATGGCTTTATTCATATGTTCGAGGATACTCCAGAATTCGTGGCACGTCATATTGTGCATGAAGCGAAGAGCTATTTGGATACATTGGCACCTCCTTTTTTCCGTGAATTAGTGAATTATGCTCATGATGGCTCGTATTCGTGGCATTGTCCTGGGCATTCTGGTGGTGTTGCATTCCTTAAAAGCCCTGTTGGCCAGATGTTCCATCAATTTTTTGGCGAAAACATGCTTCGTGCGGATGTTTGTAATGCGGTCGAGGAATTAGGACAACTGCTTGACCATACCGGGCCCATTGCCAAATCAGAAATAAATGCAGCTCGTATATTCAATGCAGACCATTGCTATTTTGTAACTAATGGCACTTCCACATCAAATAAAATCGTTTGGCATGGCAATGTTGCCGAGAACGATATCGTTGTTGTGGATCGCAACTGTCATAAGTCTATTCTCCACGCAATTACCATGACGGGAGCGATTCCAGTATTTCTTAAACCTACTCGAAATAATCTTGGCATTATCGGGCCAATACCATTGTCTGAATTTGAACCTGAAAATATTAAAAAGAAAATCGCTGATAATCCATTCATTTCTGAAGAGCTTAAGAAAAAGCCACGTATCCTTACATTAACGCAGGGTACATATGACGGAATTTTATATAACGTTGAAATGATTAAAGAAAAACTTGGAGACACCATGGAAAATCTTCATTTTGATGAGGCGTGGCTTCCACACGCAGCTTTCCATGAGTTCTATGAAAATATGCATGCTATAGGGCGAGGGCGACCTCGTAGTAAGGAGTCCATAATTTATGCGACTCACTCGACGCACAAAATGCTGGCTGGTATTTCTCAAGCATCGCAAATTATTGTTCAGGACTCTGAGTCAAGAAAATTAGATCGCAATATTTTTAATGAAGCTTTCTTGATGCATACATCTACTTCTCCTCAATACGCAATCATTGCCTCATGTGATGTGGCAGCAGCAATGATGGAGCCTCCGGGTGGTACTGCATTAGTTGAAGAGAGTTTGCGTGAGTCTATGGATTTTCGCAGAGCAATGCGCAAGGTAGCTTCTGAATTTGGAAAAGACGATTGGTGGTTTAAGGTATGGGGTCCTCCTAGACTTGTGCAAGAAGATATTGGATGGCAAGGAGATTGGCTTTTAGAGCCAGATGCAGAGTGGCATGGATTCTCTAATATCACTGATGGTTTTACTATGTTGGATCCTATCAAGACTACTATTGTTACTCCAGGTCTTGAAATCGATGGAACATTCGATGAAACAGGGATACCTGCCAGCTTAGTAAGTAAATATTTAACTGAGCATGGCATTGTTGTTGAAAAAACGGGTCTGTATAGTTTCTTTATCATGTTCACAATTGGAATTACAAAGGGTCGATGGAACACATTGCTTACATCGCTTCAGCAATTTAAGGATGATTACGATAAGAATCAGCCTCTTTGGAGAAGTATGCCAGATTTTATTAAGCAGTATCCGAAATACGAGGCTTATGGATTGCGTGATCTTTGCCAAGAACTGCACGAAGCCTATCGCAAACGAGACCTGGCACGAATCACGACAGAGGTGTATTTAAGTGACATGGAATCGGCTATGAAACCTAAGGACGCTCATAACAAAATGACGCGTCGCGAGATAGAAAGAGTAAATATTGATGATTTGGAAGGTCGTGTTACGGCTGTGCTTCTTACTCCATATCCGCCAGGAATTCCGCTTTTAATTCCTGGTGAAAGATTCAACAAAACCATTGTTCAATACTTAAAATTCGTTTGCGAATTTAATGTAGAGTTTCCAGGTTTTGAAACCATGGTGCATGGTTTGGGCTCTGAGGTTTTACCTAATGGGGAAATCCATTATTATGTGGACTGCTTGATGGATTGATTTAATGGCATAATAGTTTTTAAAAATTATGTATGGGGCCTAATTTATGTCAGCTATCAAAGGTTTTTTTTCTGCTTATTTCAGGTTCAATTTACTATATAAAATTCTTATAGGGTTGATCCTAGGAGCAATTGCTGGGATCGTTTTTCAAAATAATGCAGATATGGCTGCATTTCTAAAGCCATTTGGGGACATATTTATTCGTTTGCTCAAGATGAATATGGTACCTGTAATTGCATGTACCTTAATTGTGGGGGCTAGTACGATATCTCCTTCGCATCTAAGCCGAGTAGGCGGAAAAGTAGTTATTTTCTATCTTATTACTTCACTATTTGCGATAGTTATAGGTTTGTTATCTGGCATGATTCTTGAACCTGGTACTGGTCTAGAATTTGCAGGTGCAGAGGGAAAAACTATAGAAGCAAAATCGCCATCTCTAAGTTCAATTTTTCTTAACATAATTCCTACAAATCCTATGGAGGCATTTGCAAAGGGAAATGTTCTTTCAATTATCTTCTTTTGTTTACTTTTTGGAATCGCACTTGCTTATGGCAAAGATAGTAAGGATGAATTGCTCAGTAAGTCTTCGCTAACGGTATATGAATTTATAGATGGTGTAAGCCACATAATGTTCCGCATTGTGTCATGGATTATGCAATATGCACCATTTGGCGTATTTGCCTTGATTTTTATTGTGTTCTCAAAACATGGAGCTGCTGGATTTGGTCCACTTCTAAGCGTAACAGCCAGTGTTTATATCGGACTTATTTTGCAAGTAGTAATTGTATATTTTGGTATATGTCTGCTAATGGGGTTAAGCCCAGTCAAATTTCTAAATAAAGTGCGAAATCCGATGATTACTGCTTTCGTTACACGCTCATCTGGTGCAACTCTTCCCGTTTCAATTGAAGCTGCGGAAAATATGGGAGTTCCAAAAAGTATCTATGGATTTGGTTTACCAGTAGGTGCGACCATCAATATGGACGGCACCACTATTTACTTAGGCGTATGTGCCATGTTCATTGCCAACTCAATAGGTTTTGATTTAGATTTATCACAACAGCTCACTATTGTTATAACAGCTGTTTTAGCATCTGTTGGTACTGCAGGTGTTCCAGGAGCGGGAGCTATTATGCTTTTAATGGTACTGGACTCGGTTGGAATTGAAGTTGACGCAGGCACGCCCGCATCCGTAGCTTATGGCATGATATTAGGTATTGATGCACTTCTTGATATGGGTCGCACATCGATGAATGTTGTAGGGGATTTGTCTGGCGTTGTTGCGGTATCTAAAAGCGAAAAACTTCTTGATACTTATAGGTGGGAGTAATAGCCCACTTATTCAGCCTTATTGAATGGCCACACCGGCGGGAATCGAACCTGCATCGAGAGCTTCGGAAACTCTAATTCTATCCATTGAACTACGGTGTGTTAGTCACTGTTTGTGCATAATCTATTATAATTTTATTTTTAGTTCCACTGGGATATTGTATGAGTACGAACCACTCCAACAAATCAAGTCAAACGTTCAAGTTATTGTTGTTTGTTATTGCTATACCAATAATTTTAATCATAATTCTTATACGTGCCTTAAATGGTGGTGGTACCGATCCTGCTCTTATGACCACCGAAGCTATCGAGGATCGGATTGCACCAATCGCTCGATATAATTTAGTGGAAGTTGTAGCAGCTGATGATGCAAATAGAGAACCTTTAAATGGGGAAGGCGTATATAAACGTATCTGTTTTTCCTGTCATGATGCGGGGCTCTCTGGTGCACCTAAGTTTGCGGATGCAGCTGCCTGGGGACCTCGCATTGCCAAAGGACAAGATGAATTATTCACTCACGCTATTGGCGGCTTTAATCTAATGCCAGCTAAAGGCGGTGACGCTAAATTAACAGATGATGAAGTTAAGCGTGGCGTAGTTTATATGGCAAACCAAGCTGGTGCAAATTGGGAAGAGCCTGCTGCAGCAGCTCCAGCAGAAGAAGCAAAACCAGATGAAGGTGCAGCTCCAGCCGAAGATGCTAAACCTGCGGAAGAAGCTAAACCTGCAGAAAACGCAATACAAGCTCCAGCAGAAGAAGCAAAACCAGATGAAGGTGCAGCTCCAGCCGAAGACGCAAAACCTGCGGAAGAAGCTAAGCCTGCGGAAAAACCTAAGCCTGCGGAAGAACCTAAGCCAGCAGAGCCCGCAACATCAGCTCCAGCCGCAACTGATGGCGAAAAGTCTACTGCTGAAAAGGTTGAGGAAATAAAAGACAAAGCTGTAGAAAAAACAGAAGAAGTAGCAGACAAAGCAGCTGAAAAAACTGAGGAAATCAAAGATAAAGTAGTTGAGAATACTGAAGAAGTAGCTGATAAAGCAGCTGAAAAGGCTGAGGATATCAAAGACAAAGCTGTCGAAAGAACAGAAGAAGTAGCAGACAAAGCAGCTGAAAAAACTGAGGAAATCAAAGATAAAGCAGCTGAAAAAACTGAAGAAGTCGTCGATACAGCCAAAGAAAAATACGATGCTATGAAAGATGCTGCTGGCGATAAAATTGATGCCATTAAAGAATCTACTTCCGAAAAGGTTGAACCTGTAAATCCATAATGCTTAAAAACTCTAATTTGGTTTCTAAACCTGAGTATCTTAACTTTGAGGATCCATTAGAGTTATCAAGCGGACAATCCTTAGACTCATTTACGCTTGCCATTGAAACATATGGCAAGTTAAACGAGTCTGCTTCAAATGCCGTCCTAATTTGCCATGCATTAAATGCCTCTCATCATGTCGCTGGAGTATATTCAGATAATCCAGATGATATTGGTTGGTGGGATAATATGGTTGGTTCTGGGAAACCTGTAGACACTGATAAATTTTTTGTTATAGGTATTAATAATATAGGTTCTTGTTTTGGTTCAACTGGGCCTAAAAGTATTAATCCTAAAACTGGTAAAGTCTGGGGATCTTCATTTCCAATCTTAACAGTTGAAGATTGGGTTAATGCACAATCGAGAGTAGCTGATCGACTCGGTATAAAAAAATTTGCTGCGGTTATGGGAGGTTCTCTCGGAGGTATGCAAGCACTCACTTGGGCGATAATGCATCCAGATAGAGTGGAGCACTGCGTGGTCATTGCCAGCACAACAGGACTTTCTGCTCAAAACATTGCGTTTAATGAGGTGGCACGAAGGTCCATAATTACAGACCCCGAWTTTTTTGAAGGTCAATATCTAGAACACGATTCTAGGCCAAAGAACGGACTTTCCGTTGCACGCATGATAGGTCATATTACATATTTATCAAATGATGATATGACTGAGAAGTTTGGACGCGAGCTTCGCAAACAGGAAAATTACAACTACGACTATGATATCGAATTTCAGGTTGAATCTTACCTAAGATATCAAGGAGAAAAATTCAGTAAGTATTTCGATGCGAATTCATATCTATTAACTACAAAAGCATTGGATTATTTTGACCCTGCTAAAACACATGGCAATGGTAGTCTTGAAGCAGCTCTCTCAAAAGTAAAAGCCAAGTTTTTGACCATCTCATTTACAACTGATTGGAGATTTCCCCCAGAGAATACGCGTATTTTAGTTAAGGGACTTTTAAAGACAGGAAAACCAGTCACTTATGCGGAAATAGATGCACCGCATGGACATGATGCCTTCTTACTTAATGATCCAAAATACCACCAAGTTGTTCATAATTATTTCGATAATATTTATGAAGAAATTTCAAAAATGCGGGGGGAATCAATACATAAACCAACTCTCGTTCGCCAAGATTTAAAACAAATCGCTTCATGGGTTAATGACGGTGAGCGTGTTTTAGACTTAGGTTGCGGTGATGGTGCTTTATTGCATTATTTGCAAGAAACTAAGCGGGCCGTTGGATTGGGTGTTGAATTAAATGATACTAACTTTGCTTGTGCGGTTTCAAAGGGAGTTCAAGTTGTACAACAAAATCTTGAAGGGGGTCTAGAGCTTTTCTACGATAAACAGTTCGATATAGCAATACTCTCACAAACACTTCAATCTATGAAAAATACAGAGGCTATTTTGCTTGAAATGGCACGTGTAGCTAAAAGAGGAATAGTATCGTTTCCAAATTTTGGTCACTGGTCTCACTGGTGGTCAATTCTTAAAGGACGCATGCCAGTTACAGGTCAGATGCCTTATGAGTGGTACAACACCCCAAACATTCATTTGTGCACCTTAGGCGATTTTGAGAGATTAGCTTCAAAACTTGGACTTAAAATTGTTCAAAGGGTGACATATAAGGATAATACTGAGATATCACTTTTACGGGGTTGGAGAAGTAGTTTGGCTCTATACTATTTTGAAACTTAATAAAGATCCATCATGAATAATATTACCAATAATTCTCAAGAACAGACACCGTTGAGAGAAATGGATGAGAAAACCAGCACAAGAGCGAATTTTAAAAACTATTTGAATCCGAGGGTATTGCCACTTTTATTCTTGGGTATAGCCAGTGGCTTGCCATTAGCCTTAACGGGCGGCACTCTTCAAGCTTGGGCTACAGTTGAAGGTGTCAGTCTTAAATCAATTGGATTTTTAACTTTAGTTGGTACGGCTTATACCTTTAAATTTTTATGGGCACCATTTATCGATCGATATGCTCCGCCACTTTTTGGTAGACGTCGTGGATGGATGGCACTTACTCAGGTTCTTCTCGGGTTATGTCTTATTGCTATGGGATTTTTTGATCCAGGCGATCAACTCAAATACATTGCACTTATAGCGACAGTCGTGGCTTTTCTTTCTGCTACTCAGGATATTGCATTTGATGCATATAGTACAGAAGTGCTTGATTCGACCGAAAAAGCCCACGGAGCGGCTATTAGAACTTTAGGCTATCGCATTGGGATGATTATCTCGGGCGGTTTAGCAATTGTTATAGCTGAGCGATGGTTGGGTTGGCATGCGACATATCAGCTTATGGGTGTTCTCATGTTTATATTTGCGGGCCTTTCAGCGATGGCACCCGAGGTCAAGGATATTGCTCCGCCTAGAAATCTTGCGGAAGCTTTTATTAACCCTCTAGTAGAATTTTTCTCTAGGAAGGAGGCCATTGCCATCTTACTGCTTATTGTTTTATATAAGCTTGGAGACTCTTTTGCGGGGGCATTGTCTACGACCTTCCTAATCAGAGGTGCGGGTTTTGCAGCGGAAACTGTTGGATGGGTAAATAAAATTCTTGCAGTTTTGACCTCTATTTTCGGGGCTTTGTTAGGTGGAGCATTGTTAAACAAGCTTGGACTCTACCGTTCATTGATGGGTTTTGGTATTTTGCAAGCAATATCTAATTTAGCTTATGCATTAGTGGCAGTCTCAGGAACTAATCTTCCAATCATGGCTTTAGCTGTTGGACTTGAGAATTTGACTGGGGGTATGGGTACAGCGGCTTTTGTAGTTCTTATTATGGGGCTATGTAATATTAAATTTACGGCGACGCAGTTTGCCTTATTGACTGCATTATCTTCGGTAGGTAGGGTGTTTTTAGCTGGACCGTTAACGCCACCATTAGTGGAATACTTTGGATGGGCCCAGTTCTTTGTGGTCACAAGCTTTATAGCCCTACCAGGATTAGTGCTATTATATTTTCAAAGAAATAGAATCAAGGCTATCTCTCTTGACTAGCCCATCTAAATTATTGTGAGGAAACCATGACTACAAGTAACGACTCATTTGAATCTTTATCACGCATTCGCTGCAAGCAACTTCATTCCAAGGTTATGTCAGCAGAGAAGGCGGCCGAACTAATCCCTGCGGGTTCAACTGTAGGTATGAGTGGGTTCACAGGTTCAGGGTACCCAAAAAGAATTCCTGCAGCATTGGCTAAACGCATTCGAGAGATTAATGATTCTGGAACTAAATTTAAGATCAATGTTTGGACAGGGGCTTCTACAGCACCTGAGCTCGATGGTGTGCTTGCGGAAGTAGATGGCATTAATATGCGACTTCCTTATCAATCAGACCCAGTTTGTAGACAGAAAATTAATTCTGGTGAAATGGCTTATATGGATATTCACTTATCGCATGTCGCACAACAAGCTTGGTTTGGATTCCTAGGAAAATTAAATATCGCAGTGATTGAGGTTTCAGCAATCAATGAGGACGGAACCTTAGTTCCTGCAGGTTCTGTGGGTAATAATAAAACTTGGATTGATCAGGCTGACCACGTGATTCTTGAAGTGAATTATGCCCTTACAGAAAAACTTGATGGTATGCACGATATTTATTATGGAACGGCGATTCCTCCTCATCGTAAGCCAATTATGCTTACTGAACCAGATCAACGAATTGGTGTGCCACATTATGTTTGTCCAAAAGAAAAAATCATTGGTATCGTCGAAACTAATGACTACGACAGGGTAAATAAATTTAGCGAACCTAACGATGTAGCAAAAGCTATCGCAAATCACATTCTAAAATTTTTCGATGATGAAGTTGCTAAAGGGAGATTTCCTAAAAATTTATTGCCACTGCAATCAGGAGTAGGGGATGTATCAAATGCTGTAATTGCAGGTCTTCAACATGGACATTTTGAAAACTTAACCTCATATACAGAGGTAATTCAGGACGGTATGCTTCAGCTTATCAAGTCTGGAAAACTATCAAGTGTCTCAGCTACAGCCTTGTCCCTAAGCCCTGAGGGTTTAAAAGAATTTAACGATAATATCGATTTTTACCGCGACAAAATCATTCTAAGAACACAAGAAATTAGTAATCACCCAGAATTGATACGACGCCTCGGGATTATTGCCATCAATGGAATGATCGAAGCTGATATCTACGGTAACGTTAATTCAACTCATATTATGGGCAGCGGCATGATGAATGGTATCGGCGGTTCGGGAGATTTCACACGCAACAGCTTTGTATCCATTTTTGTGCGCCCATCGATAGCAAAAGACGGGGCTATATCTGCGATTGTCCCTATGGTTTCGCATCATGACCACACAGAACATGATACGCAAATTATTGTGACAGAGCAGGGCTTAGCGGATTTACGCGGCTTAAATCCATCTCAAAGAGCTGAACAAATTATCGAGAAATGTGCTCACCCTGATTACAAAGCACAGCTTTGGGACTATTTCAATCGTGCGAAGGCCCAAAATCGCCCGCGCCACACGCCTCATATATTGTCTGAAGCATTAAGCTGGCACGACAATTATGAGAAAACTGGCACGATGAAAAAAGAAGATTAACTCACTGTAAGTTTAATTAATTCTCGATCTCAAAATCGTAGTCTATTGTCAAAGGAGCATGGTCGGAAAACCGTTGCTCCTTATATATTTCCGCACGCTTCGCTCTGGTGGCAATGCCTGGCGTACTTATCTGGTAGTCAATTCTCCACCCAACATTTTTGGCCCAGGCTTGCCCGCGATTACTCCACCACGTATATTGATCCGCATCAGGGCATAGCAAGCGAAACACATCCACAAACCCGCGTTGTTCAAATAAATTATTCATCCATTCTCGCTCTTCAGGAGTGAAGCCAGAGTTCTTTAAATTCCCCTTCCAATTTTTTAGATCTATTTCCTTATGAGCCATATTCCAGTCGCCGCATATCACATATTCGTGACCAGTTTCACGATAATCTCTCATCATGGCATCAATCCATGGACCAAATGAGTCCAAAAATCTAAATTTCGCTTGCTGTCTCTCCTCACTGCTTGAGCCCGAAGGAAGATAGGCACTCACGACAGTAAGATTTGAAAATCGTGCTGCCAACACACGTCCCTCAGGATCGAACTCCTCATTTTCAATCCCATGCTTAAATTCTGCTTGTGGCAATGCTTTGTCCATATATAACCCGACACCACTATACCCCTTTTTAATCGCATGATTAAATTCGCTTCTATAAGCCAGAGGCTCACGCAATGCATCACTCACATCGGCCGCACTAATCTTTATTTCCTGAAGGCACACGATATTAGGTCTTGTCGACGATAGCCATGATTCAAGACCTTTGTTAAAAGCCGATCTTAGGCCATTTACATTTAAACTTGTAATTCTAAGCACAAAAATTCCCTCTCTAAAGGTTAAAATTCAGTTTACTAAAATTTTGTTTGGAGCAATTATGTCGCTTAGTAAGGATTTTGTGAAGTTTGCACTCGATGAAGGAGTGCTTAAATTTGGTGATTTTCTCACTAAATCCGGACGCAATAGCCCATACTTTTTCAATGCAGGGCTTTTTAATAATGGAGAATCCCTCTATAAATTAGCAAATTTTTATGCGGATGCTCTGATTGATTCTGGAATAGAATTTGACATGATTTTTGGGCCAGCTTATAAGGGCATTCCTCTTGCTGCGTCCACTGCCATTGCTCTGAGTCAAAAATTGTCTAAACCGATTCCTTTCTGTTTTAATCGAAAAGAAGCGAAGGACCATGGTGAAGGTGGTTCACTTGTGGGTGCCCCTTTAAGTGGCAATGTAATCATAATCGACGATGTTATTACTGCCGGAACTTCGGTTAAAGAATCCGTAGATATAATTCAAGCCTCTTATGCAAAACCTGTGGGTGTTTTGATTGCACTTGATCGTATGGAACGCTCTGGCTATGACAGCAACTTTTCTGTAAATTCTTCAGTTGAAAGAGTGCAGCAAGTCTACGGCTTTCCTGTTGTGAGTATTGCAAATCTAAACGATATTATGGACGTGATTAGTGAGTCAGACGAATTCAAAAAATACGAAGAGGCTGTCCAAGCTTATCGCAAGCAGTACGGTATAACTCAATAAACACTTGCTTCCCCATTTGGACGCGTTTTAAATCTTTTGTGCACCCAGTAATATTGAGCTGGGTCTTTCAATATCCAAACCTCAAGCATAGAATTAAATCGAGCTGTAGCCTCCTCAATAGAGCCACTAGTAAAATCATTTTTATTTAGTGGCAATACCTCCACTTTATAAATTCCTGTTTTTATATCGAGCTGTGACAATGCACAAAACACTGTCATATCAAATGATCGAACTAATTGCACCGTGCTAGTTAAAGTTGCGGCTGGTACTCCAAAAAATGGGACAAAAATTGAGTCCTTGGGACCAAAATCCATATCTGGCAAATAATAAAGTGGATATTGGTTTCTTATGAGTTTTAATAATTGCCGCACTCCATCTTGTCGGCTTAAAAGTTGCACATCATTGAAACGAGCCCGACCCTTTCTAACTATCGCATCCATAACGGGGTCGGATTGACGACCATACATAGTTGCACCTTTAGGTTGCTTTGAGGTTAGAATTGTAGCCGCAGCATCAAGGCCAATTAGGTGCGGACCGATAAGCATAACTGGAGAACCACCGTCTATAGCAGCCCTGAATTTCTCTAACCCTTGAAGTTCAACTGTTTCGTTTATTTTTTGCTCACTGCCATACCATAGCAAAGCCCTATCCACATAAGATTGGACAACCATACGAAAGTGACGTTTCAGCCATCCCTCAATTTGTTCTTTTGTCGCTTCAGGAAAACATAGCTCCAAATTTCTTCGTGCAATGTGAATCCTTTTTTTTGCTAGTGGTTTGGCAATGCTTGTGAGTACTCCCCCGAGTTTCAATCTTTGACCATGGCTCAAATCCGCTATCAGTTTAAAGATTTTTTCGTACAGTATGTATTTGAAAGAATTTTCTATATTTTTTGACATGAAAAATTTTTCGTTTTTATGACATTAGAGTTATAATTTCAAACTTCATTTTAATGCCGAGTTAATGACAAATTGCGGGGCTTTCTAATCCGCTAAAGCGTCACAGCATATTTTTGCTACTTGGCGTCTATATTTTATAAGGACGCAATTATGACTTCTGATTTTCTATTTACTTCTGAATCTGTTTCTGAAGGCCATCCCGATAAAATCGCCGACCAAATCTCTGATGCCATATTAGATGCCATCTTAGAGCAAGATCCTAATGCACGTGTTGCTGCTGAGACTCTTTGCAATACTGGCCTTGTAATACTTGCAGGTGAAATATCAAGCACAGCGAATGTAAGCTACATAGACATTGCCAGAGATACTATTAAGAGAATTGGCTACGATAATATCGATTATGGTCTTGATTATAAGGGCTGCTCCGTGTTGGTGGCTTACGATAAGCAATCTCCAGACATCGCTCAAGGCGTGGACCGCTCAGAGGAAGAGATTCTTAATCAAGGTGCGGGTGATCAAGGCCTTATGTTCGGCTATGCGTGCGATGAGACCGTAGATCTTATGCCTGCTCCAATCTGGTTTGCACATCGACTTGTTCAACGTCAAAGCGAGTTAAGAAAAAGCGGTGTTTTAAACTGGCTGCGACCAGATGCTAAATCTCAGGTGACTTTTAGATATGTTGATGGTAAACCTGTAGAAGTAGATACAGTGGTACTCTCTACTCAACATCATCCAGAGATCTCTCAATCTACAATTAAAGAAGCAGTAATTGAGGAGATCATCAAGCCATCATTTGATGATGGATTACTTACTCCTAAAACTAAATTTTTTGTTAATCCTACTGGTAAATTTGTTATTGGTGGTCCACAAGGGGACTGCGGTCTAACTGGTAGAAAAATTATTGTAGATACTTATGGAGGGGCTTGCCCTCATGGTGGTGGTGCTTTTTCTGGAAAAGATCCGTCTAAAGTAGATCGCTCTGCTGCTTATGCGGCCCGTTATGTCGCAAAAAATATTGTTGCTGCTGGGTTGGCTCGTCAGTGTCAAATTCAGGTGAGTTATGCAATAGGTATTGCAGAACCAATAAATATTACTGTATATACAGAGGGCACAGGTATTATTCCAGATGTGGAAATCGCAAAATTAGTTCGTGAAAATTTTGATTTACGTCCACGTGGAATAGTTCAAATGCTCGATCTACTAAGGCCTATATATAGTAAATCTGCTGCATATGGACATTTTGGACGTGCAGAGCCTGAGTTCTCATGGGAGGCTACCGATAAGGTACAACTTCTAAAATCTGCACTTTAATTTTGGGGACCTTAATGAGTACAAATTACAAAATTGCTGATATTGGCTTGGCCGACTGGGGTCGGAAAGAAATTTCAATTGCTGAACACGAGATGCCTGGTCTTATGGCTACTCGTGAGGAATATGCTGCTTCTAAACCTCTAAAGGGTGCTAGGATTGCGGGTAGTTTGCATATGACCATTCAAACTGCCGTTTTGATTGAAACACTTGTTGAACTCGGTGCGGAGGTGCGTTGGGCTTCGTGCAATATTTTCTCTACTCAAGATCATGCGGCGGCTGCTATAGCTAAACGTGGAATCCCTGTGTTTGCTGTAAAAGGCGAATCACTTGAAGAATATTGGAGTTATACCCACGAAATCTTCAATTGGCCTCAAGAACAAGGCCCTGCGAATATGATTTTGGACGATGGAGGAGATGCAACACTACTACTTCATCTTGGAACAAAGGCGGAGACAAATCCCGAAAGCATTGCCAACCCAACAAGTGAAGAGGAAAAGGTCCTATTTGCGGCCATAAAGACAAAGCTCAAGGAAGATCCAAACTGGTATTCGAAACGAATTAAGCACATCAAGGGAGTTACTGAAGAAACCACAACAGGTGTGCATAGGCTTTATCAGATGAGTGCAAAAGGGGAGCTTGAGTTTCCTGCAATTAATGTGAATGATTCTGTCACTAAATCTAAATTCGATAATTTATATGGTTGTCGTGAATCCTTGGTTGATGGCATAAAGAGGGCAACTGATGTCATGATTGCAGGTAAAACTGCGGTGGTTGTAGGCTTTGGGGATGTTGGCAAAGGTTGTGCTCAAGCTTTAGCAGCCTTGCGTGCTCAAGTTTGGGTATGTGAAATTGACCCAATATGTGCTTTGCAAGCGGCTATGGAAGGGTATCGAGTAGTTACAATCGATGATGTGGCCGACAAAGCTGATATTTTTGTTACCGCAACAGGGAATTATCATGTTATCCAACGCAAACATCTTGAGGCTATGAAAAATGAAGCCATAGTTTGCAATATTGGACACTTCGATAACGAGATTGATGTCGAATCTTTAGCAGATTTTCAGTGGGAGGAGATTAAACCTCAAGTTGACCATGTAATTTTCCCTGACGGTAAACGAATTATTCTTTTAGCTAAGGGTAGACTTGTTAACTTAGGTTGTGCTACAGGGCATCCATCATTTGTTATGTCTGCATCATTTACAAATCAGACAATTGCCCAGATCGAGCTTTTCACTAAGGGAGAAAATTACAAAAAAGGTTCTGTCAGTGTATTGCCTAAACATTTAGACGAAAAAGTTGCTAGACTTCATTTGAAAAAATTAGGGGCTAATTTAACTAAGCTTACAGAAAAACAAGCAGATTATATTGGTGTTAGTGTTGATGGCCCTTATAAAGCCGAACATTATCGTTATTAATTTTTAATTTTGTTTTTGGGCCGACTTTCCTTTGGAATGTCGCCTTTTTTATTTGCTTTGTACATGAATAATCTAATTTCTTAATAAGGTTTTCCCTAAGTGACACTTTTGTTTTAAGTCTTACAATCAGATTAAATCATATAAAAGTATTTGGAGACTGTATGAAACTGTCATTAAAAATTCTTAACTCTTTGTTTGTAGCTTCTCTTGGTTTGGGCACTATAGCATCGACTCAAGCGGCTGATGTAGAACCTAAAAGACCAGAGTGCGTGGCTCCAGCAAAACCTGGTGGCGGCTTTGATTTAACCTGTCGTGTTGCAGTAAATGGTTTTGCACAAACAAAACTTATCGATAAGCAGATTCGTACAGTGTACATGCCAGGTGGCGTAGGGGCTGTGGCCTACAACAATATTATCTCTAAAAGAGCTGACGACAATAATGCATTCGTAGCATTCTCTGGCGGCTCTCTTTTAAATATCGCACAAGGTAAGTTTGGCCGCTACACAGTAGAAGATGTACGTTGGCTAGCTACTGTCGGTACAGATTATGGGGCAATTATCGTTAATAAAGATTCTAAATTTCAAAATTTAGGTGACCTTATCAATGCCCTTAAAGCAGATCCTAAAACAGTTGTTTTCGCTGCAGGTGCTACCATAGGTGGTCAAGATTGGATGACAGCCGCACTTACAGCTAAACAAGCTGGTGTAGATTATAAAAATATGAGATTTGTTGCATTTGAAGGTGGTGGTGAGGCAGCTACCGCACTACAAGGCAAACACGTGGATGTGTTGTTATCTGGTTTAGCGGAGGCTTCTACTCTTATTGATGGCGGTGCACCTTTAAAAATTCTTGCTGTGTTTGCAGATAAACGCATGGAAGGCCGCTTAAGCAACATTCCTACAGCAAAAGAGCAAGGATACGATATTCAGTGGCCAGTTATCCGTGGTTTCTATCTTCCACCTAAAGTAACTGACGAGCAATTCAAATATTGGGAAGAAAAATTCCAAGCACTTTACAAAACTCCTGAATTCAAAAAAATTCAAGAGTCTCAAGGATTATTCCCATTCGAGAAAACTGGTGCTGAATTAGATAAATTTGTTAAAGAACGCACAGCCTACTACAAAGAGCTAGCTGATTCTTTTGGATTAATTAAAAAATAATTGTTTATTTTGTTTTACCCGAGGCAATCGCATTCTTTGTGATTGCCTCTTATTTTTATAGAGATTGATATGACATTAAATGATAGGGTTCTTGGTATTTTTGCCATAGTCTTAGCGGCATTTATGGCATACCACGGATATGGTATGAATTCTGAATTCTCTTATGAACCGTTAGGACCGAAAGTATTTCCACTTTTACTATCAGGTTTTTTGGCTCTATGTGGAGTTATTTTGATTATCAAAGGTGGTAATCCCGTTCCTCGAAATCCTAAGGGCAGTTCAGTCAGAATCATATCTATGATCGCAATATTATTTTTCTATGCCTTCGCATTTCAGCCTTTAGGATTTCTTATTTCTACTTTAATTATGGTCACCTTAGTAGGAAAACTTTTTGGAGGCAGCTGGCTTCATTCCTTATTTGGTGGTATAGGCATGTCTATAGTTCTATATTTGCTGTTTGATTTAACTTTAGATGTAGTTCTCCCTACAGGTTTATTGGAGGGATTGATATGAGTGATGTATTGCATTATTTGGGATTGGGCATGTCAGTTGCCCTCTCATTTACAAATGTATTAGTGGCTGCAATTGGTGCTTTTATAGGTACTGTGGTCGGGCTTCTTCCTGGATTAGGTCCAATTAACGGTGTAGCGATGTTAATACCCATTGCCTACACTATGAATCTTCCTCCAGAGACTTCATTAATTTTATTGGCAGCAGTTTATGTGGGTGCGGAATATGGTGGCAGGATTTCTTCTATTCTTATTAATGTTCCAGGAGAAGCCGCTGCAGTTATGACGACTATAGATGGTTATCCACTAGCCCGCAAAGGGTTAGCAAGTGTTGCCCTATCTTTATCGGCATGGGCATCGTTTGTAGGATCGATCATTGCCATATTAGGCATTGTTCTTTTGGCTCCACTTCTAGCAAATTGGGCTTCTGCTTTTGGACCTGCAGAATATTTTGTTCTTATGGTTTTTGCATTTTCAGCATTAACCAGTTTATTAGGAGACAGACCCATAAAGGGCATGATTTCAGCTCTAATAGGTTTATCTATATCAACCATTGGTGTAGACCCGACCTCAGGTGTCTATAGATATACATTTGAAATTCCTAATCTTGATGATGGTATGGATTTCGTAGTTGTTGTGATTGGTTTGTTTGCTGTCTCAGAAATGCTTCAAATGCTTGAGAACCTTTTAAAAGGTGATTCAGTTGAAGTTCCTCGATCAGACAGAAAATTATTTAATCTTTCAGAACTTGCTAAAACTACATGGACTACCCTAAGAAGCTCAGTTACTGGATTCTTCATTGGCGTTTTACCTGGTGCAGGTGCATCAGTAGCATCAGCTGTCGCATATGCAAACGAGAAAAAACTTATTTCTGGACGCGATCCAAAAGCATGCTTCGGTGAAGGAGATTTAAGGGGGCTGTGTGCACCAGAGGCAGCTAATAATGCTGCTGCAACAGGATCATTTATTCCTATGCTTACTTTGGGAGTGCCAGGTTCAGGTACTACTGCGGTTATGATGGGTGCACTCACACTTTATAACATTACTCCTGGCCCAATCCTATTTGAAACATCCCCTGAATTAGTTTGGGGTCTTATTGCTTCTTTGTTTTTAGCTAACTTAATTCTTCTTATTATGAATATTCCATTAGTAAGAGTATTTTCAGCTATGCTTAGAACACCTTCATGGCTACTAGTTCCAGGAATTCTGGCTGTAAGTTTTGTTGGGGTGTATGCTTTAAATTCCACTACGTTTGATTTAGTAGCTGTTGTTATTATTGGATTAATAGGCTACTTCTTACGTAAATTTGATGTTCCTTTAGCCCCAATGGTATTAGGTGTGGTTTTGGGAGAATTAATGGAACAAAACTTACGAAGAGCTATGTCTATTTCACAGGGCGATATTTCGATATTATTCTCAAGTACTATTACGATAGTACTGTGGATTTTAGCGATTGCTGTAATCGTTATCCCGCCGATATTGAAGAAAGTTATTGGTGGAAGGAACGCACCAGCAAATTAATATGATTAAACAATATGCATTGGGTTTTGGTATTGCTTTAGCGGGAGCTTTTATAGCAAATGCTTTTGGCATGCCAATTCCTTGGATGTTAGGAGCATTAATATTTACCGCTATTTGTCGCATACTAGGGGTGAATAATGGTGCCCATAAGAACTATCGAAAGACTGGTCAACTTATTGTCGGTGTTTCTATTGGGCTATATTTTTCTCCTCAAGTTAATGAAGTTTTAATAGATCAATCCCTCTATATCATTGCTGGCAGTGTATCGACGGTTTTTTTAAGCATCGCTGGTGCATGGTTTTTATATAAATTTTCGCATCAAAATTTCACGACGGCATATTTTGCTTCTACTGTTGGTGGTGCTAGTGAGATGGTGGTGATTGCGGATAGAAAAGCAAATGCAAATTTGCCATTAATTGCATCAGCACACAGCCTTAGAATTTTAATTGTGGTTGTCTCGATACCGTTTATTTATCAGTATCTTGGAATTCATGGTAATCTCATTGATATGGGTTCAAATTTGCCAGTAAAGATTTCAATAACAGATATAGATTGGAATTTCTTTTTGCTTTTTGCTTGTGCGATAGTTGCTGGTTTTTTACTGCAGAAAATAAGGTTTCCCAATGCTTGGCTGGTAGGTACTATGTTATTTACGGCGGTTCTTACAAGCCATGAAATTCATATTAGTTACGTTCCAGTTGAAGTTCAAAGACTCGGTCAAATACTCTTAGGGTGGGCTTTAGGAAGTAACTATGGCCCACATTTTTTCAAACAAGCTCCTAAATTTATTGTGGCAATGTTTACGGTAATTATCTTCTATATGTTAGTGATGACCTTAGTCGCTTATTTAATGAGTTTTCCATCACAATATGAATTAGAGACACTTGTTTTAGGCTTAAGTCCAGGCGGTCTGGCAGAAATTGCAGTCACAGCAAAAGATTTAAAACTTGGAGCTCCAGTCGTTGTGGCCTTCCAAATCGTAAGACTTGTTGCTGTACTTTTATTAGCAAATCCACTGTTTAATTTTCTGAATAAATTTTATGAATCAAAGCACAAAAATATATGACGTATTAGTCATAGGAGCTGGCAATGCTGCCCTTTGCTCAGCAATTTCAGCCTATGAGCATGGAGCCAGAAACATTGCCATCCTTGAGTCGGCTCCTAAAGAGTGGAGAGGGGGAAATAGTAGTCATACGAGAAATATTCGTAGTATGCACGATGAACCCACTGATGTGCTTACTGATAAATATTCGGAAGATGAGTTTTTTGATGATGTATATCGGGTCACAAAAGGTCAAACTAATGAGGAAATGGCACGTTTTGTGATTCGTTCTACTGTCACCTGTACTAAATGGATGAAGGAGCATGGAGTTCGTTTTCAGCCTTCGTTAGGAGGTACTTTGCAACTTGGTCGTACTAATGCATTTTTTCTTGGTGGCGGGAAAGCCTTAGTTAATGCGTATTTCAAGGAAATTGAGAAACTAGGTGTTGAGATTTTTTATGAGACTGAGGCCATAAGACTAAATGTAGTTGATGGATATTGCGAGTCAGTAAGCATTCAAAAAGATGGGCAAGAAGATAAATTTAAAGCCAAAGCTTATGTCATAGCAAGTGGAGGATTTGAATCCAATCGTGAGTGGTTGGAAGAGGCATGGGGGCCTGCGGCACGCAATTTCTTAATTCGTGGCACGCGATTTAATCAAGGCCGCATGATTAAGGAATTAGAAAGAGTAGGGGCACAATTAATAGGTGATCCAACTCAAGGTCACGCCGTTGCTATTGATGCTAGGTCGCCTTTGTATGACGGTGGAATTGTGACACGTGTTGATTGCGTGTCGCTCGGTATAGTCTTAAATAAAAATGGTGATAGGTTTTATGATGAGGGTGAAGATTTTTGGCCAAAACGTTATGCAATCTGGGGTCGTCTTGTAGCAAAACAACCAGACCAAGTCGCTTACAGCATTATCGATCAGAAAATTATAGGGAAATTTATGCCTTCAGTATTTCCGTCTATAAAAGCGGAAACATTGCCACAATTATTTGTAACGCTTGGCCTCCCAGTGGATAAAGCTATGGATACCGTACATAAATATAACGAGGCCGTCCGACCAGGCACATTTAACAATACTATCTTAGACGATTGTCGCACAGAAGGCTTAGAAATAAATAAAACGCATTGGGCTCAGAAGCTTGATACAGGCCCATATTATGCATATCCATTGGCCACAGGGATTACTTTTACTTATATGGGCGTGAAGGTCAATAAAGATGCTCAGGTTCATATGGCCGATGGTAGCTTAGCTAAAAATTTATTTGCGGCAGGGGAAATAATGGCAGGAAATATTCTCTCGCAAGGATATGTTGCGGGCTTTGGGATGGCCATTGGCACTGTGTTTGGGAGAATTGCAGGGAAAGGAGCGGCACAATATGCAGTCAACAATTAAAGAGATACCAATTATTACGCACGCAGAGTTGATGGAGCGTACGAAAAAGTCGATTGGCATTTGCAACTCCTGTAGGTATTGTGAGGGGTTTTGTGCTGTATTTCCTGCAATGGAAAAGCGTCTTAGTTTTGCTGAGTCAGATATAAATTATTTAGCCAACTTATGTCATAACTGTAGTGAATGTCTGTATGCTTGTCAGTTTGCGCCTCCTCATGAATATGGTGTAAATATTCCTAAGCAGCTTGCTATGGTGCGCACTAGTTCGTACGAAGAATTTGCGACACCAAAATTTTTATCTTCTCTTTTTGTTAAGCATGGACTTATAAGCTCAATATTGCTTGTGCTTGTTTTAACTATGTTCCTGCTAATAATCCCAAGAGACACTGCAAATTATGCGGACCCTCATAACTTTTATAACTACATATCTCATAATGCACTTGTTATTCTTTTTGGTTGTGCATTTATATGGATGATTGTTTCCATTATTAAGAGTTGTGTTCGATTTAGAAATCATATTTGTGAAGCAGATGAGAGAATATTTTCATTGCCAGCTTTAAAGAGGGCTGCTCATGAGGCATTTAGTCTTAAATATTTGCATGGAAATATAAAAACTGGATGTACCTATCCAGAAGACGATATTTCTCCGTGGAGACGTTATTTTCACCATGCAACATTCTATGGCTTTATGCTTTGCTTTGCGGCGACTGCATCAGGGACTATTTTGCATTATTTCTTTAATATGCATGCACCCTATGATTTTGTAAGCATTCCTAAATTGCTTGGTACCTCAGGCGGTGTATTGCTAGCAATAGGTACGGCAGGATTGTTTGTTTTGAAATTAAAAGCAAATCCAGAGATTAGGGATATTAGGCAACTAGGTATGGATTACGCTTTTATAGGTCTTTTGTTTCTTGCAGCAGTAACTGGTTTAATACTTATGCTATTGAGGGAAACGGAAGCATTGCCAACTTTGCTAGCTGTGCATCTGAGCGTAATTTTGACTCTGTTTATCACAATGCCATTCAGCAAATTTGTTCATGGGTTTTATAGATTTATAGCTTTAAGTAAAAATGCAACAGAGGACCTAAAACATAGTAAATAATTAGGGTATTCCTTATATATAAATATAGACAACTTAAACCTTATATCTATAATTAGTGGAAAATATCTTATGAGGTTTAACTATGCATACCAAATCTAGTTCAAATAGCATAATAAATCACATTCTTTGGTTTGGTGTAGCCGTGCTCGGGGCCTTCTTGTTGGGCTATATAGCGGTTACGCAAAGAGGTGAATCTATTAACGCAATATGGGTACTTATAGCCGCAATCTGCGTTTATCTTATTGGTTATCGATACTACAGTCTCTATATCGCACGCAATGCTTTGGGATTAGATCCTACGCGAAATACTCCAGCTTGGAGACATAACGATGGGCTGGATTATGTTCCTACGAATAAGGCGGTTTTATTTGGTCACCACTTTGCTGCGATTGCAGGAGCAGGGCCGCTAGTAGGACCAGTGCTTGCAGCTCAAATGGGGTATCTTCCTGGTATGCTTTGGATTCTTGCGGGCGTAGTTTTCGCAGGGGCAGTTCAGGACTTTATGGTTCTTTTTATCTCTACACGTAGAGATGGTCGATCTCTTGGTGAGCTTTGCCGCTCGGAGATGGGTCGTATTCCTGGCATAATCGCCCTGGTAGCTTGCTTTATGATCATGGTCATTATTCTTGCTGTATTAGCTATGATTGTGGTGAAAGCGTTGACACATAGCCCTTGGGGTACATTCACAGTTATTTATACGATTCCGCTTGCAGTATTTATGGGGGTGTATTTACGATATATTCGCCCAGGTCGCGTATTAGAAGTATCCATAATTGGTATGGTTCTTTTGATTTTAGGAATTATTTGGGGCGGTGATGTCGCAGCCAATCCAGATCTAGCTAAGTATTTTGATTATGATGGTAAAACTTTAACTTATATTCTTGTAGTGTATGGGTTCGTAGCTGCGGTACTTCCTGTTTGGTTGCTACTAGCTCCTCGCGATTACTTATCAACATTCTTGAAAATCGGTGCTATTGTTGCACTAGCAATTGGTATTGTTCTTGTTAGACCAGAAATGCAGATGCCATCGTTGACACAGTTTGTGGATGGTACAGGTCCTGTGTGGAAGGGCGATTTGTTCCCATTCTTGTTTATTACAATTGCGTGTGGAGCTGTTTCCGGATTCCATGCACTTATCTCTTCGGGAACAACACCTAAAATGCTTCAAAACGAATCGCATGCACGTCTAATTGGTTATGGTGGTATGTTGATGGAATCTTTTGTAGCTATCATGGCCTTGATTTCTGCTTCCATTATTGACCCTGGTGTTTATTTTGTAATGAATAGCCCTGTAGCATTTTTAAATCCCGAAGGAAGTGCTGATTTAGCGGCTGCAGCAGCAAATACCGTGACCAATATAGGCTTCTTGATTACGCCTGAGACTATTCAACAATATGCATCAGATGTTGGTGAATCAACTATTATTTCTCGTGCTGGCGGTGCTCCTACACTTGCTGTGGGCATGGCTATGATTTTGCATGAAGCATTGTCATTCTTAGGCTCTATGTCGTTCTGGTATCACTTTGCTATTTTGTTTGAAGCCCTATTTATCTTGACAGCTGTAGATGCGGGTACTCGCTCTGCAAGATTTATGCTTCAGGATTTATTAGGTTTAGTAAGTCCAGGTTTAAAAAGAACGGATTCATTGCCAGCGAACTTATTTGCTACTGCATTAGTTGTTATTGCTTGGGGCTATTTCTTATATCAAGGTGTGGTCGATCCATTAGGAGGTATTAATACTCTATGGCCTTTATTTGGAATTGCTAACCAAATGCTAGCAGCTATTGCATTATTGTTATGCACAGTAGTACTTTTCAAAATGAAAAAAGAGAAGTTTGCATGGATTGCTATTTTCCCAAGCATTGCGCTTATGATATTTACTCTTTATGCGGGCTGGATTAAGGTGTTCTCGGATAATCCAAAAGTTGGTTTTTTCGCACTTGCAAACTCCCTTAAAGAGAAATTTATCGATGTTCCCTTTGTTGCATCAGGAACTTTCAAATCTGTAGAGCAAGTTGAACAAGTTATTTTCAACAATAGATTGGATGGATTCTTGACAGCATTTTTCATGTTAGTTGTAGTTTCTATCGCAGTGTTTGCTGTGAAATCAAGCCTTCAAGCTCTTAAACGCAAAGAGCCTCATTCAGCTGAGATTCCATACGAGCCACTGCCATTGGAAGCAACTAAAGTGTAGGGGCTAAATATGATGTTTTCACTTAAAGATACAGCTAAGTATTTAGGGCAGACGGCACGCCTGATGGTGGGTGTGCCCGACTATGATACTTATCTTAAGCATATGGAACGCAACCATCCAGATAAAACTCCTATGACATATAAAGAGTTTTTCCGCGAGCGACAAGATGCTCGTTATGGCGGGAAAGGCGGATTTAAGTGTTGTTGAAAATCAAAGCGGTCCTTATAAGGGCCGCTTTATTTTATTTCCTTCTCTGTGGCAATAAAATCCATGGCTATATCATGCGATTCTATGTTTAACTTTGATTCCTTATCAATCTCGCAATCAGACCAAGCTACTCCTACTTTCATAGGTTTTATACCCTTTTTTAGCCATCGACCAAGAGTCCTATCATAATATCCGCCACCATAGCCGATTCTATGTTTATCTTGCGTAAATCCAATCATTGGAACTAAAACTATTTCTGGTTCCGTGTCAACAAGCGGACTTATAGGCTCACTGATACCAAATTTGTTGTATTCGAAAAATGTGTCGGGTGTCCATAAAGCAAAAGATAAGGGTTGATTTGATTTTGTTACTACTGGCAATAGAATTTTGTATTTTTCAACGTGAAGTTGATTGAGCAATTTTTTTAAATTTAATTCAGAGTTAATAGCCCAATAAGCCGCTATCACACAAGGATTCGGGAATTTGGATTTAATAAAATCTAGTAGGACTGCACAAACAGCCTCACTAGATTCCGCCAGTTCCTCAAGGCTTTTAGAATCCCTGATGAAGAGTAAATCTTTGCGGGTTAAATCTTTCAAATGTAGAGCCTATATAATTTATTACATTTATATTATATTAATTGCTACTCAATTATTTCAACGTATTATGCAAATTGATTCATTAAGATTTACCGGTGACTCCTTAACCAAAGGGTTAGAAGTCTATTGTGTGGGCGGTGCCGTTAGGGACAGTTTGCTAGGACTGAAAATTAAAGATAGGGATTGGGTAGTAGTAAGTGCCACACCAGATGAGATGGAATCGCGAAGATTCAAGCCAGTGGGTGCAGACTTTCCAGTATTTATTCATCCTATTTCAGGTGAGGAATATGCACTTGCAAGAACAGAAAGAAAAATTTCAAAAGGCTATCACGGGTTTAGTTTTTTCACTGGTGACGTTAGTTTAGAAGAAGATTTGCGGCGCCGCGATTTCACAATAAATGCAATGGCCGTAGATAGAGAGGGTAATTTAATTGACCCTTTTAACGGATATAAAGACTTGCAGGATCGAGTATTTCGACATGTAAGTGATTCATTTTCTGAAGACCCTGTACGGATATTGCGCTTAGGCCGATTTTTAGCACGTTTTGATCAATTCTCTGTTGCACAGGAGACTATAGATCTGTGTCGCAAGATGGTAGAAGAGGGTGAAATTGATGCACTTGTTCAAGAGCGTGTATGGAGGGAACTTTCACGTGCATTGATTGAAAATGTTCCAAGCAAGTTTTTTCAAATTATGGAAAAAGTAGGTGCAATAAAAATACTTTTTCCAAACATGCAAGTACCACAGAAAGGGGATTACCTAGATAGAGGTAGAAATGAGGGTTTTGATTTGATTCGTCAATACTGCGTTTTTACGAGCTATTTTCCAGATTTTATAGCACCTCAATTTGCCGTTCCTCGAGAATATAGAGAGTATGCAAAATCATTGCCACTTTTATATGAGATTTTGAAAGATATTCAACTACAGCCACAACAGATTTTAGAGGCAATTACTATAGTCGATGGTCTAAGAAAACCAAGTAAATTTTTGGCACTTCTTGAAGTAGTAAATCTTCTTTTGGAAAATGAGGGGCCTTTAAGCCACGCACAGTGGGCTGAAATTATCAAGCTTGTAATAACAGTGCCTACAGCGGATTTGATCAATCTTTCGCCGCTTCAGATCAAGGAGCACGTGCAAAATTCTCGATTGCAAATTATCCAAGACTATATCGACGATCTGAAAGCGTAAATCCAACGGGAGCATCTGGCCAATCCAAATTTTTTGAGAAAAGCATTACTTTAAAAAGCTCGCCCATTTCAGCTTCCGATATAAGAGTATTTATGCCTGCCTTCTGAGCATGATTTAAATTCTGTGCCTTGTTTAACTCTTGCTCCAAACCGCATGAAATAAGGAAACTCGCTTGATTTGTATACCCCCAAAGCTCGAGACCCGCATCAATGCCCGCATCTGCAATAGCAGTGAAATCAACATGTGATGTGATATCTTGAATGCCTAGATTTATCAAAGGGTCGGGATGCGTATGATGTTTAAAATGGCACATTATTGTGCCTTCATTTCTTTGCGGATGGTAGAACTCGCTTCTTGCAAATCCATAGTCGATTAATAAAACCCCACCTCTTGTAAGAAGCCCTGCTAGAGACGCAATCCACGCTTCTGCTTGTAAATTTACTTCGCTTCTATAGCCGTCGATTTGTGGAATTCGCTGTGCAATATCCTTTTGGGTGGCAATGCCCACTCTATCAAACTCATATCCTACTTTAGTGGCACGCACTCCTATCTCGAGTAAGCCTTCAGCATCAGAGTATTCGAAAATTTTAGGAGGTATTGAGTCAAGTACTTCATTAGCGATTATGCAGCCTTCAAATTTATCGGGCAAGGTATCAAGCCAAACGATATCATCTAAAAATTCAGCGAGTGTCTCTTTTTGTAGAGATTTTAAATCCGCAGATAGTTCAAGTATAAAGTATTTAATTTTGTCGCTAGCCGAAGCCTCAAGAATTTGCTTAGCCATAGCTCCCGAGCCAGCTCCAAACTCCAATACGCATTTTGATTCACACTGCTCAAGAATTTGTAGCACTTGATTCCACATGCATCGTCCGAAAAAGGGGCTTATTTCCGGGGCGGTTATAAAATCCCCTTTTGCCCCAAAAATTGGCAATGCATTTGTATAGTATCCAAGTTTAGGTGCATACAGCACTTCGCTCAACCATTTGTCAAATTCTATGACCTCTTGATTAGAAAATTTTTCGCGTATATGTTTATCGAGCTTAGAGCTAATTTCAAGGGCTTCTTCGGAAGGCTTGGGTAGATTTTTCATCTATTTTTTTGATTGTCTTCTCTTGATGTGTTTAGGTTTATTACTGCGAGCACCTCGTTCCCATTCTGAAAATTTAGGGCCTCCTGTTGAGCTTCTGTCGCCGCCTTTTGTTCTAGGTTTATTCGAGGCAGAGACCTTAGAATTACTTTCAGTCTTAGTTTTACTTGTAGGTTTTGTGCGTTTGCTGTCATTTAGAGAGTTCTCGGATTTTGAACGTCTTTTGTTCGAGGAAACACGCTCATCCTCATTCCTTTTATACTTGCGAGAATCGCTTGTATGAGAAGTGCTAGAAGTCTTGCGAGCTCCACTGGCTTTAGCATCACTTGTTTTTTTGCGACTACCGCTTGCACCGCTGCCCGCACGTCCTCCCGCACGACCGCCTGCAACACTCGCACGGCCTCCCGCACGACCGCCTGCACGTCCCGTTCCGCTAGCTCCAGCCGAACCTTTCTTCTTGATAGCTCCACGACCAACAGGCTCCAAACCAGGTATCACGGCGATATCGAGTTCACGAGAAATATAATTCTCGATAAATCGAACCGCCCTACGTTCAGATAAAAGTGCCAATGTATATGCACGCCCATCTCTTCCTGCACGCCCAGTCCTACCAATGCGATGCACATAATCTTCCGCTTGCATAGGCAAGTCATAATTCACAACATGGCTTATGCCCTGTATATCGATACCGCGTGCGGCCACATCTGTAGCTACTAGCACCTTAATTCGGCCTTTTTGAAGAGCTTGAATAGTGCGGTTTCTCTGACCCTGATTCATATCGCCGTGCAACTCGCCCGCTTTAAAATCCAAATCTTTTAGACGTTTCGCTAAATCGCAAGCCCCACGTTTAGTTTTAGTAAAAACAATTGTTTGATCAACATCTGGATCACGCAGCAAAGCCTCAAGCAATTTAAATTTATGGCCCACAGTGTCTGCATAAAAAAGGAATTGCTCGATATTTTGATGCTTCTCCTTATGGTCAGATACCACAATCCTCTCAGGTGATTTAAGCATCTCTTTTGCAAGCTTAACGGTATTTCCTTCAAATGTCGCAGAAAAAAGCAATGTCTGCTTTTCATCTGGAGTTTCAGCAACCACATTTTTAATATCATGAATAAAACCCATATCGAGCATGCGGTCAGCTTCATCTAAAATAAGCACCTTAAGATTGTGCAATTTTACGCGACCAGCTTTAATATGATCCAAAAGCCTTCCAGGCGTAGCTACAATAATCTCTACCTCGCGTGAGAGTGAGTTTATTTGCGGTCCATAGGCCATCCCCCCTACTAGGGTGGCAATGTGCACGCCTTTAAATCCGTAAATAAATTCTTTCGTCGCATCCGCAACTTGCATAGCAAGTTCTCGAGTAGGTGTAAGGACTAAAATTTGTACACCGTATTTAGGGGGATTCGCCGTTGACTTACCTCTTTTACGTCGCGAAGATTTAGCTTTAGATATTTCCTCAGTTTGTGGCCGTGTTTCAAGTTCATGCAAAAGTCTTTGAATAGATGGAAGCATAAAAGCCGCAGTTTTACCGCTTCCAGTTTGAGCAGAAACAATTAAGTCCTTACCCTCAAGTGCAAGTGGAATAGACTTAACTTGTACCTCCGTTGGATTACGAAAATCAATCCTCTCTAAAGATTTAAGAAGTATCTGCTCAATGCCTAGATCGGCAAAATTACTGTCGTTCATTAAGACCCTTTATGTGCAGCCACGGCCTCAAATGCCGCTTCAGCTGCTGTCAATGTTATTTTTAGGCTGTCCTCATCATGTGAGGCAGAGATAAAGCCAGCTTCATAAGCTGACGGCGCAATATGCACGCCATTTTCTAGTAATTTATGGAAGAAAATGTTGAATGCATCCGTGTCTGATTTTTGAACATCTGGGAAGCTCTTAGGCACAGACTCCAAGAAGTATAACCCAAACATGCCACCTATAAAGTCAGTGCAGAATTTAACTCCTTTTTTTGTGGCAATATCACTCAAACCCCTCGTGAATTTCTCGTTATAAGACTTAAGTCCATCATAAAACCCTGGTCTTGAGATAATTTCAAGAGTTTTTAAACCCGCAGCTACAGCCACAGGATTTCCTGACAATGTCCCTGCTTGATAAACTGGTCCTAGAGGTGCAATTTTGCTCATAATATTGCGGCGACCACCAAAAGCCCCAATAGGCATGCCACCCCCGATAACCTTAGCTAAAGTGGTCATATCAGGCTTGATTCCAAAATGCCCCTGAGCACAGTCAAGACCTACTCTAAATCCTGTCATAACTTCATCGAAAATAAGCACAGACTCATATTCATCGCAAACATCACGTAAAGTTTGTAGAAATTCTTTTGTAGGTTTAACTAAATTCATATTTCCTGCAACAGGCTCTACGATAACGCATGCGATATCAGAACCATATTTAGAAAAACATTCGCGTACAGCCTCGATATTGTTATATTCAATAACGATAGTATGAGAAACAAACTCTTCTGGAACGCCCGCCGATGAAGGATTTCCAAAAGTCAATAATCCTGACCCTGATTTAACAAGCAAGCTATCTGAGTGACCATGATAGCAACCCTCAAATTTTAAAATTTTGTTGCGACCAGTGAAGCCACGAGCCAGTCTAATAGCACTCATGGTTGCTTCAGTTCCAGAACTCACTAATCGCACTTGTTCAATGCTAGGCAATAATTCGCAGATACGCTCAGCAAGCAGAACTTCCGCCTCAGTTGGAGCCCCAAAAGACAAACCATTTGCTACTGCTTTGTGCACAGCCTCAAGGACTTCAGGATTTGCATGACCCGCAATAGCAGGCCCCCATGAGCCGATATAGTCAACATATTTTTTACCCTCTATATCCCACATATATCCGCCTAGGGCTTTCTTAATAAATTTCGGAGTTCCGCCCACAGACTTAAATGCACGAACAGGAGAATTCACGCCCCCCGGAATCGTTTTTTGTGCGCGTTCAAAAATAGCTTCGTTAGTAGTCATATCATTTCCAATGTTCAAATAAATTCTTAAATTCCCTTACCGCTTTGGCAATGTCCTCGCTTTCAAACAACCCTGTAATTACCGCCACATTATCTGCCCCTGCTTCAATTAAAGGCAAAGCATTTTGCAATGTTATACCACCAATGCAAACTATAGGAATATCAACAAATTCTTTTTTTGCTTCTTTTATAAGATTCGTGTCGGCTTTTACAGCATTTGGCTTTGTGGGAGATGGGTACATAGCCCCAAAAGCTATATATGAGGCACCATTTTTAACCGCATCCCGTGCCATATCTAAGCTGTTATAGCAACTATACCCAATAACAAAATTTCCCCTCTCTAAAGCATATGTGGTGGCAATGTCCCTGTAAACAATATCTTCACGCCCTAAATGCACTCCATCTGCCTGAGAATCCATTGCTAATTGAATACTGTCATTGACTATAAATAAAGTATTTTCCCTAAGGCAAATGTCCCTGATTCTTTTGCATTGCTCTAATCTTAATTTATAAGGCTCTTCTTTTTTTCTACGAAATTGCAATATCGGTAAGCCAGCTTCGCAAGCCACCCTAACGGCTTCAATAACTTTATCAAAATTATCCCAATCAGGGGTTATTCCGTAAAGTCCTTTTGGTATAGTCATAAAAATATGATTGATTAAAATTTTTTGTAAAATTGAATTTTAACTCTAGGATAGCTTATGAAGACATATATGTGCATCATTTGTGGTCATATCTATGATGAAGAACTTGGTGATCCAGAGTCTGGAATTCCACCAGGTACTAAGTGGGAGGATGTTCCTGCTAATTGGACTTGTCCTGATTGCGGTGGAACAAAGGACGATTTCCAAGAAATTCCTATGTAATTTGAAATGACCCTTAATAAGCTCATTCTCTCTGGATACTATTTGGTATCCATGCCATCTACGGGCAATTCCGTGTTCGATAATTCTGTTGTTTATATTTTGAAACATGATGATGATGGGGCATTGGGAGTAGTGATTAATAAACCGAGCCCTCACGATTTGTCGGAATTTGTCGACCCTATGAATCCCGATATTGACGACGCTAACGTTAAAGAAATCCCAAGTGATAGCTGGAGCAAGATTCAGGAAAAATTTCCTGAATCTAAAATCCTAACTGGCGGGCCACTGGGCCTTGATCATATATTGGTGGTTACTGAAGGCGATGCCATTCCTGAAATGCTTGATGGTCCTGAAGTCCTGCAAGATTTCTCTAAGGGAATTAATCCTAAAAGAATTGTTGTTTTTAACGGTTATAGCAGTTGGGCTCCGAATCAACTAGAAGAAGAAATAGTCTCTAATTATTGGATAACGCTAAAGAGTGATTTATCTCTTATGTTTGAAGTACCAATTGAAGATAGGTATCGTAAAGCGTTTGAACTTATAGGAATTGAGCCTCATGATCTTCACGGTGGCAGCGGCAATGCCTAATTCTTCTCAAAGTAAGCCAATTTCAAAAGATATGACGATTCTAGCTTTTGATTATGGAATGAAAAAAATTGGAGTTGCTTTAGGTAATTCAGTTACTAAGAGTGCTAGACCGCTTGGTATTATTAAAAATGATACGATAGTTGCTCGATTCGCAGGTGTTGCGAAGTTTATTTCCGAATGGAATCCAGACTTATTAGTGGTCGGCTTACCTATTACTCTAAATGGTCAAGAACAAGAGGCCAGTAGATTAGCAAGAAAATTTGCAAATCAACTTAAGGGTAGATTTAATCTTCCCGTAGAACTAATAGATGAAAGATTTAGTAGTATCGAAGCTCAGGAAATCTGTCACTGCGGACCAGATGAGGATCATTATGCAGCAGCCGTTATACTTGAGAGATTTTTTAATCCTCAATATAACCATAATCTAGTTTCTAATGCCCATAAACAGGAATAGTTAAATGTATAACCCACAATTAAATAAGAATGGTGAACTTATTCACTTATTGTCTACAGAAGGGTTGCCCAAAGATATTATCTATCACATTCTTGATACAGCTAAGGAGTTTGCAACAGCTGCAGCTCAGGAAAGCAAAAAATATCCGTATCTTCACGGCAAGAATGTATTCAATCTTTTTTTCGAAAATTCTACAAGGACACGTACTACCTTCGAAATAGCCGCTAAAAGACTTTCAGCTGATGTGTTCAATCTGAATATTTCCTCATCCTCAACTGCTAAGGGAGAATCGCTCCTAGACACTATCGACAACTTATCAGCTATGCAAGCTGATATTTTTGTAGTTAGACATAATGCTAGTGGAGCACCATATCTTATTGCCAACCATACTAAGGACCATGTACATGTAGTAAATGCAGGAGATGGTTGGCATGCTCACCCAACCCAAGGCTTACTTGATATGTACACTATTCGTCACTATAAAAAAGATTTTTCTAATCTTACGGTGGCTATAGTTGGTGATATTATGCACTCGCGTGTAGCTCGTTCGGATATACATGCTTTGACCACTCTTGGTGCCGCCGAGATTAGAGTGATTGGGCCACTGACACTTCTACCAACCGCAATCGATAAACTTGGCGTTAAAGTTTTTACAAATATGGAAGAGGGGCTTAGAGACGTTGATGTAATAATTATGTTGCGTCTTCAAAATGAAAGGATGAGCGGAGCTTTATTGCCATCAGCTCATGAATACTATCAAACGTATGGACTGACAGCTAAAAAACTCAAATTAGCTAAGGATGATGCAATTGTTATGCATCCTGGCCCTATGAATCGAGGTGTAGAAATTGATTCAAGAATTGCAGATGGACCGCAGGCTGTAATATTGGATCAAGTAACTTTCGGTATTGCGGTACGTATGGCTGTTATGAAAATTCTTGGGGGTGCAAAATGAAGTATGTATTAACTAATGCTCGATTACTAGAGCCGATGGAGGGATACGACGGCATTGCCACCATAGAAATTGATGATGGAAAAATCACAAAAATAGCGAAAGACGCCAAATACGAAAATATAAGCGATGTTCAAGTTATCGATTTAAAGAACAAAGTTGTTATGCCTGGTTTAGTAGACCTATGTTCACATCTAAAACATGGAAATGATCTTTATTCCGATCTCAAACGTGAACTCGGAGCGGCAGTCGCTGGAGGGATTACAAGCATTGTATTATCTCCAGATACGCACCCAATATTAGATGAGCCAGGACTGGTAGACACCTTACTAAGAAACGCATCAGATCTCGGTTTATCGAAAGTATATCCCCTAGGTGCTCTTACCTTAGGCATGAAGGGAGAAGTTCTTGCACCTATGTCAACTTTAAAAAATTCAGGATGTATTGGATTTTCGCAATCAAATAAGCCGCTCATTAATCTATCTACCCTTAATAGAGCCATGCGGTATGCAAGAACGCATCAATTGGCTTTGTGGCTACAAGCATCAGAACCAAATTTGACTGACTCAGGTGTAATGGCTAGTGGTGCTTATTCTTCACGTTTAGGATTGCCAGGTGTACCAGTTCAGGCGGAAACTATTGCCCTAAATACTTTATTTGCCCTACAAAAGAGTACTATGACCACCTTGCACATTTCCAATCTAACTAGTGCAGAGGGTATTAATATTGTTAGGGAAGCAAAAAAACAAAATTTGCCCATAACGTGCGATGTTTCAATCAATAATCTTCACTTTATCGATCAAGACATTGCCTTTTTTGATACTCATTTTAGGCTTAATCCACCTCTACGATCTCAAAGGGATAGAGATGCGATAACACAGGGCTTAATTGATGGAACTATCGATGCAATTAGCTCAAATCATTTATCCGTAAGTAGTGACCATAAGCAGGTTCCATTTGCAGAAGCAAGCCCTGGAGCTGTGGGTTTTGAGATTTTATTAAGTGCAATTATTAAGTGGGCTAAGCAAAATAATGTCTCTTTACTTGATGCAATTCAATTAGTTAGCAATAAACCAGGAGATGTAATTTCTAAAAATTCTGGTATCGGTACTATAAAAGAGGGGGCCGAGGCTAATTTAATATGCGTGGATATAGAGACAGAATGGACACCAAGTAGTGACACTTTGACTAGCTTAAATTATCATACTCCCTTCCTAAATTATCCTCTTCCTGCAAAAGTGCTTAAAACTTTTGTTGGAGGTAAATTAGTTTTTGAGAGGGAGTAGTTTATTGCCACTTCTGAGATTTATTGCTAGATTTACATTTCTAGCGCTTATTATTCTAACGGGCATGGTGTTTTTGGTTTTAGGCTATAAAGTTCTAAATCGAAAACGACGTGATGAAGTTATTCGTAGGCTATCTATAGCTCTAGTTAAATCAACTGGAATTAAGATTCAATATAAAGGCACACCAGTATTGGATGGTCCAGTTTTGCTCGTGGCTAATCATGTATCGTGGATTGATATTTTCCTATTAAATTGCAGAAGGATAAACAGATTTATTGCCAAAATGGAGATTCAAGACTGGCCTATCGTAGGTTGGATGGTTTCTGCTGTTGGTACGATATATATTGATCGCAGTTCTCGTCAAGGACTTAGAGATATCAACGATAAGATGGCGGAAACTTTCTCAAGAGGAGATAGTATTGGGCTATTTCCAGAAGGTACCACAACTGAGGGTTTCACAGTATTGCCACTATATAGCGGTTTATTCGATGTGGCTATTAAGATGGAGATCCCTGTTCAGCCAGTTGCCCTTCTTTTTACATATAAAGGAGAGAGAAGTGGACGAGTCGCATTTGTAGGCGATCAAAGCATGATAAAAAATCTTTGGATTTTGCTAAGTAGTAGAAAGGTAGGCGTTACCGTGAAGTATCTTCCAATGATGCAGATGCCCGATAAAGGCGAGCTTTCAAGACAGGAACTTACGGATTTCGTATATCAGCAACTACTAAATGAAGTAGCAGCACCTCAAACATCCTCAAGATAATTAAATTTTTCTTTTGGGTTTGCGATTATCCCCGTCAACCTGAACCAATAATCTATCTGATAGCCTAATAGCTGATAATTTCCCGCCCCATACACATCCAGTATCTAATGCTATCAGATGTTTCTTGACCATAAGTCCAAGAGTGGACCAGTGGCCGAAGATTATGGTTGTGTCTTTGCATTTGCGGTCGGCTACTTCAAACCAAGGAACTAAATTAAACTGTTTTGAATTTGAAGGAGCTTCTTTAGATCCAAATTCCATAGATCCGTCTGGAAAGCACATACGCATACGTGTAAAAGAATTAATAATAACCCTGCGTCTGCGTGAACCCTTTAGCGATTCTGTCCATCTATTTGGTTCATTGCCGTACATCTTTTCGAGATATTTTTTCCAATTTTTTGATTGCAAAGCTTCTTCAACTTCTTTTGCAAGGCTTAGTGTTTTTTCTAAGTCCCACTTTGGCAATACTCCCGCATGCACCAATAGATGCCCTTGATCATAATGTGCTAGAGGTCTAGATCGTAGCCAATTAATAATATCTTTTACGTCGGGAGCACTAAGAATTTCATTGATTGTATCGGTTTTATTTTCTCTTCTAAATCCTGCATAACATGCTAGAAGATGCAAATCATGATTTCCTAAAACTGTTTTGGCACTATCGCCCATAGACATGATATGGCGAATAGTTTTTAAAGATTTTGGTCCTCTGTTAATAATATCCCCAGCAAACCAAATTTCAGAATTTTCATCATGTTTGATTTCTTTTGAGTCGAGCAGTTTCTTAAGGGGGTCATAACACCCTTGAACGTCCCCTATAGCCCACACAGATTTTTTATTCTTAGATTTAGTCATGTCGATAAAATTGGAGGTTTAGGTTTAGGTTTTCTTTCAATTAGATATAAGGCTCCCATGGCCAAAACCATAGCTATTATGTTTGGCAATAAGGCCGTAATCCATGGTGGTAAATTACTTAGCATACCCATATTTAGTGACAGCTGATTTACCATAAAGAAAACAATACCAATTAATATTCCAATAAATATTTTAGCCCCAACCCCACCTTTGCGATTCTGTACAAATCCTAGAGGAGTGGCCAAGGTAATCATAACAATCAATGCAAATGGATAGCTTAGCTTTCTCCACAATGCCACAACATGCCTATTTTTTTCTAAATTATTCTCTTCAAGATAATCTAAGTAATCCAGCAATTTCAAAGTAGACATGCGATCAGGTTTTAGTTCTGAAGCCAATAGCCGGCTTTCAGTTAATGATGTTGGCAATGAAACCATATCCATTTTTTGTGAATTAGAACCTTTAATAACTGGGTCATGTTCTGTATTCAGAACTTTATCCATATTTATAAGACTATCTGTTTGAATAACTTTAAATAGTTTTAATTCTTTGTTTGCTAGTTCACCTTTTTCAGCTATGAGTAGTCTTTTGAATTGATTATCTACAATTGAATACTCATATACCTTTATGCCTTCAACAGTTTTATTATCTATTAAGTTTTGAAGATTAATCACCCTATAGGTATCTTTAGAAGAAGGCTCCCTAAACCAGTAACCTGAATCCAATTGATTGCTTTTTTTACCTAATACAGCCATATTTATCGCACTAACTCTTTGATCGGCCCAAGGAGTAATAACTTCTGAAAGTAAGGTCGCAAAAATAACTATAGGTACTGTAATCCACCAGAGCATTAATAAAAGTTTTCTGCTACTTAGTCCAGAAACTCTTAATATTACAAGCTCGTTTCTCTGTGCAAGATTTGCTAAGGCTACAACGGCACCAATAAGTAGCCCAATCGGGAGAATGTCATAAAGTCTAGTAGGAAGCTGAAAAGCCTGCAATGCAAGCATCACCCAAAGAGTATAAATTTCGTTTAATTTGTCAAACTCTTCAATCGTTTCAAAAAATGTAAACAGTCCTAGGAGCACTAAGATAACTAGTGCACATGTTTTATAAATTTCTTTAGATAGTAGCTTTATGGCTGACTTCATAATAAATTTAAATCTAAGGTTAGGGCGGCCAAATCCACGGAATTTATTTTGAAATTAAGAGGTTCTCCTCTTTCAAAAGCATAGGATTTTTCTAGTTCACATACAAAAGGTAAATCATCAAATCTAACTATATTATCTCTTATAGCAGTTGCTTTGACTTCAGTAATGTTCTCTTGAATGATATATCGCAAACACCAGTATTTTTCTAAATTTGTTTGGAAAATATTGTAATTTGAGTACGTATCATCAAATGCAGCAATTAATTTATGCAATTCATCATCTTTAGGTTTGAAAGGAGAAATCAATTTAGCAGCCATACCTCCATTTATATATGCAATTAATTGGGCCTGATTTACTAAATCAACAAATCTCCTGAGAGGTGAGGTTAACCATGCATATTTATCTACCCCAATTAAAGCGTGTGGGGCTGGGCTTAAACCATGAGTTGTTCGTCCATAACTATATCCTCTAAATATTGCTGGTATTCTCGCTTTGCTTAAATCCTCTGCCCATGTGTAATTACATAGAATCATCAGTTCAGCAACAATAAAGTTTAGCGGTGAGGTTCTGTTACGAGGGATTATAGATACCTTACTTGAATCCTCACTAATATTAAAGAAGTATTCATTTCTTTGAGTCTCAGGATAGCCCCTATATGCCTCTCTAATCTTGCTACGAGCCTTAGCAAAAGAAAGCAAAGGTTTAAATATGTCCCTATATTTACTAAATTCTCCATTAGAGTCAGAGTTTAAAAACTCCTCAGTAATGATATCGTCGAATTTATTAAGAGAAAGATTTTCTTTCACTTCAAGTAACTCAACTTTATTTGTATGCTCCAAAACCTCACCCGTCTCTATATTTACTTTCAAATATAGAGAGACGGCTGGTTTCTCTATACCCTCAACCAAAGAGAAAGAATTCACAACTTCATCAGGTAGCATAGTAAATTTATCGGTTGGAGAATAGAAAGTGGACATTCTATTAGCCGCAATTTTGTGTAGCCAATTTCCTTTATCGTAAACCAAACCAGGTGCAGCAATATGAATGCTTAATGCGTAAATATCGCCATCAATATGCTCGATACTAAATGCATCATCAATCTCAGTAGTGTTTTCATCATCTACCGAATATGCACTAACTGTAGCCTTTTCAAGCTTATATGAGCTTAAAGTTTTAGTGTCAGGAATCTTTACATCCAGCCCAAATGTGTGACTTCTTTTTAAATCAGGATATTTATCTAATATTAGATAGTTATGCAGATCTAGTTCGCTATCAAATAAACCCAACTCCATCATCAAAGAATTCAAATTTTTATTGGTCTCTTTGAGATAAATTTCAAGTGCTTTATAAAATAGTGGACTTTTGTTTTTATTTAAGAAAATTTGTGGATCTTTATTTATTTCTTGTGGCAATGCCTTCTTATACAATCCATCTACATATGAATTCAAAAGCTCCTCTTGTTTCCTTTTCTTTTCGTTTGCAAGTAATGCGGACTCTATCTGTTCTTTAGGAGCGGGCACAAAAAAAGTCTTAGTTTTTTTTTGAAAATATATGGGATTATTTCTTATAAATTCTAAAAGAGAATATTTGAATTTAGTATTATTGTTTCCTTCGTCTGCACAAAGTTCAACTAGATTTTCAAAATCAATGCCTTCTTGAGGTATCAACTCCCATAGTTCATGAGCAGGCATATCAATTTTAGGCAATTCGGATTCTTGAAGGCTTTTAGGGTCAATATCATCAAATTCAAAGAGCACATTCTGCTTTTTTACCTTAACTACCTTTCCTGAAGTAGTAGTGACCTGATATGTAGCTGGTGCGTCTTTAGAAATGCTACCGACCTTTAATTTACCTGCCTCTTCGTATACTAAATGCATTTATTAATTCTTTTCTAATTCAGAAAGTAGTTTTCTATGAAGCCCCTGGAAACTTCCATTACTCATAATCACAATATGGTCATTTGGTACGGCCACATTAAGGATTGCAGATTTTAATTCTTCAATATTATGGAAAATATGAACATTGGTTTTGGGACCGAATATTTCTTCAGGTGTCCAGCCAAGAGCATGTTTGCCATTAAGTTCACCATAAATATAAATTTCGTCTGCGTTAATAAGAGCTTGTGGCAATAATTTCGCCATGGTCCCCAATTTCATAGTATTCGACCTAGGCTCTAATACAGCAATAATTCTCGCATCACCAACTTTCTTTCTTAGCCCATCAATGGTTGTGGCAATGGCACTCGGATGATGAGCAAAATCATCATAAATGGTAATGTTTTTAGGATTACCTAAAACTTCCATTCGTCTTTTTATGCCAGAAAATTTACTTAAATATTCACATGCTTTATCAGGTTCAATTCCAATAATATCAGCTGCAGCTATGCAAGAGAGTGCGTTTTTAATATTGTGTATTCCAGTAAGTTTCCATTTTATAGATCCGATTTTTTCTCCATTTCTAAGAATATCAAATGATTCAGTAGAGTCAGAGACATTTGAATAAGACCATGCTCCATCAGGACCAACTTCAACTTTGTCACAATATAGGCCTCTAGTTAAAATTCTTGCTACAGTTTCGTCCTTGCTTGGAACGATAAGTGTGCCATTTCTTGGTAAAATGCGTACAAAATTATGGAATTGGTTTTCAATTGCCTTTAAATCAGGAAAAATGTCTGCGTGGTCATATTCAATATTGTTTATGATGGCAATGTTTGCGTGATAGTGTACGAACTTTGATCGCTTGTCGAAAAATGCCGTATCGTATTCATCCGCTTCAATTACAAAGTACTTAGAATCGGGGGTAAAACGGGCGGAAATATTGAAGTCTTTTGCAATTCCGCCAATTAAAAAATTAGGCTCTAATCCAGCACATTGCAGTATATGTGTAAGCATTGAGGAACTAGTAGTTTTTCCATGAGTGCCTGATACAGCTAAAACATACTGTTCTCGAAGTATATGATCTCCAAGCCATTGCGGGCCAGATGTATAAGGCAATCCTTTCTCTAAAATAGCCTCCATTAATGGATTTCCGCGAGTGACTACGTTTCCTACAATATATAGATCAGGATTTAGATTTATTTGATCCTCTTGGAATCCATCTGTAAATTCTATACCTTGTTCTTTCAGTTGCTCACTCATAGGTGGATATACGCCCATATCACAACCAGTTACTTTATGACCTGCAGATCTAGCTATAAGTGCAAGTCCGCCCATGAAGGTACCACCAATACCAAGAATATGTATATGCATTATCAATTTAAGAGGAAAAATATTTAACCTTATATTATCTACTATCTAATGAAGCATTGCACTTTATAAACACATTTTTGCCCTATTAGTTACAAAAATGTAGACATTTTCATCAAATTGTCTTTAAAATTACCTTATTTTCTAAATTTATATTACAGTTTTTTTAAGGCGATTCTATGGACTTAAGAAAGTTAAAAACACTTATAGACTTAGTTGCTGAGTCTGATATTTCTGAACTTGAAGTTACTGAAGGTGCCGACAGCAAAGTTCGTATTGTAAAACAAACGCCTGTTGCTTATACTCCACAGCCTCAAGTTCAAGCATACGCACCGCCACCTGCACCTATACAACAATCTGCTCAAACTGCACCTGTTCCTGCAGCTAGTTCTGAATCCGCTGGGGAAACTAAACGCGAAATTTCTGGTCATATAGTTAAAGCTCCTATGGTAGGCACTTTCTATAGAGCACCTAATCCTAGTGCACCTCCATTTGTTGAAGTAGGTATGTCAGTCAAAGAGGGTGATACTTTATGCATTATCGAAGCTATGAAATTACTTAATGAAATCGAGGCAGATAAGTCTGGAGTAATTAAAGAAATTCTAGTCGAAAATGCAGAACCAATTGAGTATGGTCAGCCATTATTTGTTATTGGCTAAATTATCACGACATTTTTAGGACATTTATGTTTCAAAAAATCCTTATTGCCAATCGTGGGGAAATTGCACTTAGAATTCAAAGAGCTTGCCGAGAGTTAGGAATTAAAACAGTTGTAGTTCACTCAGAGGCAGATCGCGAGGCCATGTACGTAAAACTAGCCGATGAGTCGGTATGCATTGGACCCGCAGCACCCCAACAAAGTTATCTTCAAATGCCATCTATCATTGCAGCAGCTGAAGTTACTGATGCAGAAGCTATCCACCCAGGTTATGGCTTTCTTTCAGAAAACCCTGATTTTGCTGAGCGTGTAGAGCACAGTGGTTTCGTTTTTATTGGGCCGAATCCTGAATCAATTAGAGTCATGGGAGATAAAGTTTCTGCTAAGCAAGCTATGATCAAAGCTGGAGTACCAGTAGTGCCTGGGTCAGAGGGAGCATTGCCAAATGACCCTCAAGAAATTTTACGTCTCGCAAATAAAGTGGGTTATCCCGTAATTATTAAAGCTGCTGGTGGAGGCGGTGGTCGCGGTATGCGTGTTGTACATACAGAAGCAGCTCTTTTAAGTGCAGTTCAAACTACCAAAACCGAAGCTCTTGCCGCATTCGGAAATGCCGAAGTTTACATGGAAAAATTCCTTGAAAACCCAAGGCATATTGAAATTCAAGTTCTTGGGGACGGTCTAGGACAAGCTGTTTGGCTATGGGAGCGTGACTGCTCAATGCAACGCAGACATCAAAAAGTTATTGAAGAAGCTCCTGCTCCTGGTATTGATAGATCATTAGTGGAAAAAATTGGTGAGCGTTGCGTCAAAGCCTGCAAAAACATGAAATACCGTGGTGCGGGTACTTTTGAATTCTTATATGAAAAAGGTGAGTTCTATTTCATCGAGATGAATACTAGGATTCAAGTAGAGCATACAGTCACTGAATGCATTACTGGAATAGACTTAGTTCAAGCTCAAATTTTGATTGCGGCGGGAGAGCCATTTCCATATAAACAAAAGGATATTAAGTTATTAGGTCACGCATTTGAATGTCGCATAAATGCTGAAGATCCATTTACATTTATTCCTTCTCCTGGATTGGTTACAACTTGGCATGTACCAGGTGGACCAGGGGTGAGATTAGACTCTCACGCATTTGCAGGTTATAAGGTTCCACCAAATTATGATTCGATGATAGGTAAATTAATTACCTACGGTTCCACCAGAGAACAAGCTCTAAAACGAATGGGTATTGCCTTATCTGAGATGGTAGTAGAGGGAATTAAGACTAATATTCCTTTACACAGACAGTTAGTGCAAGATCCTAAGTTTAAAGAAGGTGGCACCACAATCCATTATCTTGAAAAACGATTATCTGAATTGAAATAAGCAAAGAGCCCCGAAATTTTCGGGGTTTCTTATAATATAGGCTCTAATTTGGTGCTTATATGATTGAACTTGTTATCCATTCATCCGAAGAACTTGCCGACGAGGTTTCTGACTATTTGTTAGATTTAGGTGCATTGTCTGTATCCTTGCTTGATGCAGATGTGGACACGCCTTCAGAGAACCCAATTTTTGGGGAACCTCCTCAACATGGTGAAGAAAGTACTGATTCCAATATTCAAACTTGGAATCAAAATAATTTGCTAGCCCTGTTTGAAGACAAAACAGAATGCGAAGAAATCGTTAATACTTTAAATGAAAAATTTAGTACAAATTTCTCTTTTAAAATCCAAAAAGTTCCAGATTTAGATTGGGTGCCATTGACACAATCTCAGTTTCCTCCTATTCAATTGGCTGAAAAATTATGGATATTGCCAAGTTGGCATAAGGATGGAACTAAATCTGCAGATTTAGATGAAGCAACTATTATTAATCTAGATCCGGGTTTGGCTTTTGGCACGGGCAGTCACCCCACTACTAGTTTGTGTGCAGAATGGATTTATTCAAATAATGTAGAGGATAAATCATTACTTGATTATGGTTGTGGAAGCGGTATCCTTGCAATAATTGCTTATAAACTAGGAGCTTCTCCAGTTGTAGGGGTTGATATCGATGAGCAGGCTGTAGAAACAGCTAAATTCAACGCCTCAAATAATGATACGGAAATTAAATTTTTTGACCCTAATGAATTTCCTGAAGGCCAGTACGATATTGTTGTAGCAAATATACTTTCTAATCCCTTGAAATTATTGGCACCTATGCTTGTTGCTCGTTTAAAGAATGGAGGTAGTGTTGTGCTTTCAGGTATTTTAGAGAGGCAAGCTGAAGAACTAATCGAGGTTTATTCTGAATTTATACAGCTATCCATATGGAAGGCTAAGGATGGTTGGGTTTGTTTAAGTGGAGTTAAAAATGCGAACTCAGTGTACTAACTGTCATTCGATATTAAAGGTTACGCAGGAACAATTAGACTTTAAACAGGGTCGTGTTAGATGCGGCCATTGTAGGGAAGTTTTTAATGCCATCGATAACTTAATCGAAGATGATTTTCCTTTACTTACAGAAGATGATGAGTTAGAAGAACCTATTCGTACAGCTCCCCAAAATATTCCAGCTAAAGTACCAGCTGTAAAAATAATTTCTATTCAAAAAAATAATGTTGAACAGCCTACTGAGCCGATTAAAACTGAACACGAGGTTGCAGAGACATTGCCACCTAGAGATCAAACTACACAAATTCGATATGAACCAAGTTCTGAGCGTGGCTTAAATGATTTTATTATCCGCACAAATAGGAATACTGAAGCTGAATACTCAAGAACCGCCTCAACAGATGACTCGCACTATATCACTGAAAAGAGGGTGGAGAGACCGCTAGTACTTGATCCAGATGATTACGCATCTGACGAGTACGAGAACGAAGATGAGGCTTATGAGGAGTATGAAGATTCTAGAAAAGGCGGATCATTTTTAACTGGGTTTATCAGCCTACTTTTATTGTTGCTTTTAATTTTTCAAGCAATTTTTTTCTTCAGGAATGCGATTGTGTCGGCATTGCCAGTATCTAGACCATATGTACAGCAAATGTGCGATGTACTAGGATGTAAGCTTGATCTTTTAAAAGATGCATCTGAAGTTAATATTACAGATAAGTTTTTACAAGTTCTTCAAGAAGATGCAACTAATAAAACGGTTACATATGAACTACAATCAATTCTTGTAAATGAAAGCGAATATGACATAGCATGGCCACCGCTATTTCTAGAGTTGCAAAATGACCAAGATGCCATTCTCTATAGCAAAATTTTGAGACCACAGGATTATCTCTTAGCACAAGATAAAGAAGCATTTACGTCAAAATCGCAAAAGCATATTCAAATTAAATTTGCAGCTCCAGCTCCCGCAATAACAAAATTTAAATTATCAATTTCAAAATAATATGGGAAATAAAAAACCTGTTTTAATATGTGGTTCCGTGGCCTTTGACACTATTACTAAGTTTGATGGTCATTTTAAGGACCATCTACTTCCTGAAAATATAAAGTCTTTGAGTGTGTCCTTTTTTGTGCCGACCATGCGAAAAGAATATGGTGGATGTGCAGGAAATATTGCGTATGCCCTTAATATGCTCGGCGGCTATGCTGCTCCAGTAGCGACAGTCGGTAAAGACTCAGATGACTATATTGAACGGATGAGACAACTGGGCATTGCCACCCAATTCATAAAGCAAATTCCAGAATCATTTACAGCTCAATGCCATATAACTACTGATTTAGATGGAAATCAGATAAGTGCATTTCATCCAGGAGCTATGGAATTTTCCCATACAAATGCTATTGAGAATGCATTTTGTGATTGGGCCATTGTTGCTCCAGACTCTAAAGCGGGTATGTTTGAACATGCTAGAAAATTGCATGAACTTGGTGTGAAATTTATATTCGATTTAGGGCAAGCGATGCCATTGTTTGATGCTACTGAATTAAAAACTATGATTGATTTGTCGGATGCATTGACACTTAATGAATATGAAGCTTCTGTAGTAGAACAAAGGCTAGGTATGGATATGAGGGACATTGCCAACTTGCTTGATGCCGTGGTCGTTACTATGGGAGCAAGGGGTAGCAGACTTTATCATGATTCTAAAATGCATGAAATTACTACTTTTGCACCTGAAGCAGTAAAGGACCCTACTGGATGCGGTGATGCTCATAGAGGCGGTCTATTATATGGTTTATCTAATGGTTGGTCTTGGGTTGAGAGTGCAAGCCTTGCTAATATTATGGGTGCACTAAAGATTGCTGTTGAGGGCCCTCAAAATTACTGGCATAAAAAAGAGACCGTTAATAGTCTCTTAAAATCAGTTTATGATATCGATCGGGAGATTAAATAATATTTCCCACTAAAACCTGAAGTAGAAGAACCACAATCAATAAAACGAATAATGACAAGTCCACTGGACTTTGTTTGAGAGATTCAGGAAGTTTGTTTCTAATGGGTATAAGCATAGGCTCCATCATCGATCTTAGAAAAGGCATAAGTGCGGATTGAGGGGCCAACCATGATGTAATCGCATAAACGATACCAACCCACAATATTATGGATAGGAAATTCTGCAAATAATAACTTAGGCCAAATAATAAAACATGGCCGATATCAATAAACATCGCACTTGAATGCCCCTTATATGGAATTTCTATGGAAGAAATCCAAAGAGTGGTCACTATAAATGCCATTGCAACACAAACAATAAAAGCTAGTATCATGCTAGCCCAATCAATTTTGTCCCCAGGGGGAAGTATTTTTTGCGTTGGCTTAACTGCAAAATCTGTAAGCTTATATATAAATCTTGAATAGTCGTTAAAAGCAGGAACCTTCAAATAAAATAGCCAGGCTCTAATAAATAAAAGAGCACAAAAAATACTAGCCACCGTTTTAATAAGAAATATAAGTGTTTCGGTCATTGCAGATGCTTAAATAAAAAAAGTTTAATACAAAAAAGGCTGAATCGAAATTCAGCCTAGATAAAAATATCACACTTTAAGGACGGCTAGATCCTGTTGGAAATGGCCAACTATTAGGTGATTTAAGAGTACTAGTTACTTTTTTTGCTTCTTTTGTGCTTTTTTTTTGCCTGATTCTTTTTTTGATTCAGACTTCTTTTCTTCTTTTTTAGAAGCATCAAGCACAGATTCAGCTTTTTTGTCTTCTTCCTTAAGATCTACTTTTTTTTCCTCTGCCTTAGCTACAGCTTTTTTAGGAGCTGCTTTTTTTACTGCTGGTTTTTTAGCCGCAACAGATTTGCTAGTAGTTGCTTTTTTAGCTACAGGTTTTTTTGCAGTAGTTTTAGTAGCAGTAGTCTTAGAAGCAGCAGTTCTAGTAGCAGGTTTTTTAGCTGTAACAGATTTGCTTGCAGTTGCTTTTTTAGCTACAGGTTTTTTTGCAGCTGTTTTAGTAGCTGTAGTTTTAGAAGCAGCAGTTCTAGTAGCAGGTTTTTTAGCCGCAACAGATTTGCTAGCAGTTGCTTTTTTAGCTACAGGTTTTTTTGCAGCTGTTTTAGTAGCTGTAGTTTTAGAAGCAGCGGTTCTAGTAGCAGGTTTTTTAGCTGCAACAGATTTGCTAGTAGTTGCTTTTTTAGCTACAGGTTTTTTTGCAGCTGTTTTAGTAGCTGTAGTTTTAGAAGCAGCAGTTCTAGTAGCAGGTTTTTTAGCCGCTGGTTTTTTAGGCGCAGCCGCTTTAGCTACTTTAGAAGCTACAGGTTTTTTAGCTGTAGTTTTTTTAGCGGTAACAGTAGCGATTGGTTTAACAGCTTTTTTAGCTGTAGTCGCACGTTTTGCCGCCGGTTTTTTTGCAACAGTTTCTTTAGTTTCTGATGCCATATCCAACTCCTTTTGTGTTGATTGATTCATGCAAAATGATTGAATATTTGAAATAACCCCCACTTCATGATTATGAGACGCATCTCAAATATTCATAACAGTCGCTCTGTTACATGTAATAGATTAATGCAAATACTGAAAAAATACACTATTTATTTGTTGGCAATGTTTTTGCAAATCGTCTCTAAGTTAATGAAAATAAGCATTTTTCATACAAATGAAATGCGATTTTAAATTAGTTTAAGCTTAAACTATCACCTAAGTATGTGTACATATAAAATATGTGAAATACAGCAAAAATAAATGGGAAACCCTAATTTTTTGACATGAAATTGAATATAAAATTTACAAACAGCAACTTTTTCTAAAAAAAATTAGAATTTATAATTAGTTTAAGCTTAAACTAATTTTTTGCGTACAGCAAAAAAAATGGGTTTTAGAGAAATATTTTTTTCTCCTAAACCCATTGAATTTAAATGCAAAAAAAAATTAAAAAATTTTGCATAAATCCAACAAAACATAAGCTATATATACTTATTCAAACGATTTAAAACTTCGTTTTTACCCAAAATTGAGAGAACTAATTCAAGTGCGGGAGTATGTTTTTGTCCAAAAAGCATTACGCGCATAGGAATGCCTAAAGCTGGCATTTTGATTTGCAGCTCATCTAATTTTTGTTTAATTAATTTTGCAAGATTATCTGAATTCCAATCGCTATCTTTTATTTGTTTAGCTGATTCTACAAATGACCTAATGTTCGCAATTGATTTTTCGTCCATATGTTTTTCACGTAAATCATCAGCAATCGAGTAGTCCTGTTTGCAAAATAAAAGACTCTCTTTAGCAAGCTCAACCAAAGTTTGTGACCTATCTTTGTTTAGTTCGATAATCTCATTGATATTTGAAAAATCAGTAGATCCACCAAGCTCTTCAATAAACGGTTTAACCATAGAAACTAAATCTTCTGTGGGTGTATTTTTAATATATTGAGAATTAACCCAATTTAATTTTGCAATATCCCATTGAGAAGCAGATTTACTTAAATGGTCGATATCAAACCAATTGATTACATCTTGTTTAGAAAAAATCTCATCATCACCGTGGCTCCATCCCAATCGCACTAGATAATTAAATAGAGCTTCGGGTAAATAGCCTAGCTTTTTGTATTCCATAACACTAACGGCGTTATATCGTTTAGATAGTTTTTTGCCGTCCTGATCTAAAATCATTGGAACATGTCCATATTCAGGAATCAAAGCTCCCATGGCTTTTAGGATATTAATTTGTCTTGGGGTGTTATTTACATGGTCGTCTCCGCGAATTACATGAGTGATACCCATATCGTAATCATCAACGACTACGCAAAAATTATAAGTAGGAGTCCCATCCTTTCTGGCAATGATTAAGTCATCAAGTTCCTCATTAGAAATTGAAATCTCTCCTTTAAACATATCTTTCCATACGACATGCCCAGTTAGAGGATTCTTTAATCTAACTACTGGCTCAAGCCCTTCAGGTTTTGGTGGCAATGTTTTCCCTTCCTCAGGCCTCCAAGTTCCATCATATTTTGGTTTAAGTCCTTTAGCCCGAGCCTCTTCACGCATTTTCTCAACTTCTTCAGGGGTGCTATAGCAGTAGTAAGCGTGACCACTATTAATTAGATCCTGAACTACTTCCTTATATCGCTCAAACCGTTTCGTCTGATAGTAAGGGCCTTCGTCATAATCAATACCAAGCCAATCCATACCATCAAGGATTGCTTGTACCGCTTCAGGAGTGGAGCGCTCTAAATCTGTATCTTCGATACGTAATACAAATTTTCCATTATTGTGTTTTGCAAATGCCCAACTAAATATAGCGGTTCTAGCCCCTCCTAGATGCAGAAATCCAGTAGGTGATGGTGCGAACCTAGTTTTAATAATTTGTCCGTCTGACATGTTTATTCCAAGTTATTTAATATAAATTCTTTGATATCTTTAATTTCGGGTAGACACACTTCGTGCCCCATAGGGTATGTATGCCACTGAACCTTATATCCCAAAGACTCAAGAAGTTTTTTGCTATCTTCAGCAAAACTAATATTTACAATATCGTCTCGAGTGCCATGAGCTAAGAAAATAGGAATATCTTTATTATTTTTATGAGCTTCAGTTTCCAATGATTCACTTAAGGCTATGTATCCAGATAAGCCAATAATACCAGCTAGTTTTTTGGGGTATCTTAATGCTGTATGAAGTGCCATTACACAACCTTGCGAAAAACCAGCTAAAAATATTTTTTCAGGTTCAACACCAGCTTCAATCTCACGCTCAATCAATGAAGTTATTAATGCTTGAGATTTCTCGATTCCCTTTCTATCAGAGCCAGCACCCATGCGATCCAAGCTTAGTATGTCGTACCAAGCGGTCATTTCAATGCCACCATTTATGGTTACTGGCTGAGTAGGGGCATTAGGAAAAATAAATTTAATACCTGAGCCTTCTGGCAAATCTAATTGAGGAACCAATGGAACAAAGTCAGTGGCATCAGCCCCTAGGCCATGGAGCCATATAACACTGTATTTAGTTTCACCTTGTGGATTTAACTCTATGAAATCATTCATCTGCACTCTCACTTAAAGGAAGCGTTTTAAGAAATTGAAATAGTGCACGGTATGCCTTTTTTTGAGGCTCTTTCCCCTCTTGTAATTGAGAGTTTTGTATTTTTTCTTTGCGTGCAGCTCGAATTAAGTTTCTAAGTTGCTGAATATCTATCACGGGAACAGAATCTAGCAAATTAGTTAAATGATCATCGCTCTCAATAAGCCTATCACGCAAATTTTCGTACATGTGCATTTGGGCTGTAATGGCTTTACTGCCGTTTTCCCATTCATAAAGTTTTTGCTTTATGGCTTCAATATCTGCGTTTCGTAAAAGCTTTCCTACATAGGCGGACTGCCTTCTTCTGCCCTCAGTAGTAGCTTTGATTTTCTGGGCAATCTTAATTTGCTCCAAAATTTCTTCATCTAAATCTAGTTTTTTTATTTTTTCTATTGGGAGGGCAATGATCTCGCGTCCTAACTCTGTGATCGCTAGCAATTCTCTTTTAACTTGTGATTTGCTGGGACCTTCAAACATATCCTCAGCAAATTCTTCTTGATTTTCATTCATATCTTAAATTGATTAAAATTCTTAACTATTATATTAATTAGCACTCCTCCTTAGTTATGAAAAACAAATCTGATTTTGAATACTTTGTGAAATTTGCCTTAGACATTGCCACAAAAAAAGGGGCATCTGAAGCTATCGCAGAAATTTCTGAATCTCATGGTCTTACTGTAGCCGCTCGAAATAAAAGCATTGAAACTGTAGAGGAGATGCATGATAGGGGGCTATCAATTACAGTATTTAACGGAAAGGCGCGTGCATCTGCAGCTACAGCCTTGCTAACCGAAGAATCAATTGAAAGCACAGTAGGGCATGCTTGGGATATAGCAAAATATACCGCAGAAGACCCTTTTGCTGGTCTGCCTAAACCAGAAGAATATGCAACTGAGATTCTTGATTTGGATCTGTACCATGATTGGAGTCTTGATGCGGAGAGTGCCGGGAACATTGCCATAGAGCTTGAAAGCTTTGCATTGGATTTTAGTGATCAAATTACTAATTCTGATGGGGCTTCAGTTCAAACTGGGTGTTCATCTTTTTTACTTGGCTCATCAAATGGATTTCTTGGAGGATATAAGCATACAAGCCATTCTTTGGGATTATCTGTCATTGCTGGCAAGGGTAAAAAAATGCAACGTGGCTATTGGTATGAAAGCCACAGAAATCCACGCAAATTATCTAGCCCACAAGCAATAGGTGAATATGCTGCTAAACGTACTATTTCAAGACTTGGAGCACGCCGCATTAAATCAGGTGAATATCCCGTTCTCTTTGAAGCTCCTATAGCTGTGACTCTTTTAGGAGCTTTATCTCAAGCTATTAGTGGAGGTGCACTATATCGAGATATGAGTTTCTTGAAAGGTGCCTTAAACGAAAAAGTTATGTCTGATCATATTAAGGTAGTTGACGATCCTTTTATAAAGCAAGCTTACGGTAGTGGCTCGTTTGATCAAGAGGGTGTGAGTACTCAAAAAAGAGATTTAGTGGTAGATGGAGTATTAAAAGGCTATCTTTTATCTACCTATTCAGCTAGAAAATTAGGTATGTCCACAACGGGTAATGCAGGTGGTTCCCATAATATGTCTATTCATTCGTCTACTGAGAGTCCAGATTTTGAAGGCATGTTACGTGAAATGGGTACAGGTTTATTGGTGACAGAACTGATGGGCCATGGGATAAATTATGTAACTGGCCAATATTCCAGAGGTGCTTTTGGTTATTGGGTTGAAAATGGTGTAATCCAGTACCCGGTTACTGAGATAACAATAGCAGGTAACTTAAAAGATATATTTAAGTCTATTGTGTCTATTGGTTCAGACAGTTATACAAAAGGGTCCAAAACTTCTGGGTCGATTCTTATAGAAAAAATGTCTGTTGCTGGTGATTAAACTACATTTACTAATATTTTTTAAATAATCATTATTGAAAATCAAATATTTAGCTTATAATACAAAATTTACTTCTAACCATAATTTCGTACTGCTGAAGAGAGAAATAAAGAATAACAGCATGGCGAAGCTAGTTTTTTCTAGTGTGTATAGAAGTTTTTATTAATAATTTTTAAGGATCCATCATGAAAACTTTCGTGGCTAAACCGCAGGAAGTGAGCCGTGAATGGTTTGTTATAGACGCAAAAGGTAAAGTCCTTGGTCGTGTAGCCAGCGAAGTTGCACGCCGCTTGCGTGGTAAGCATAAGCCAGAATTCACACCTCACGTAGATACAGGTGATTACATCGTAATCATCAACGCACAGGACATAGTTGTTACGGGTAGTAAATTTGAAGATAAAAAATACTTCCGTCATACAGGATATCCTGGCGGAATTTATGAAACTAATTTCCGTAAATTACAAGAGCGTCACCCAGGCCGTGCTATTCAAAAAGCAGTTAAAGGTATGTTACCTAAAGGCCCACTTGGCTACGCTATGATCAAAAAACTTAAGATCTACGCAGGTAGTGAGCACCCTCATGCTGCTCAGCAACCTAAGCAATTGGATATCTAGGAGCTAGAGTATGATTGGTGAATGGAATTATGGCACTGGCCGTCGTAAAACTTCGGTAGCTCGTGTTTTTATGAAAAAAGGTTCTGGAAATATAGTAATTAACGGTAAAGACGTTGATTCATATTTTCAGCGTAAAACTGGTCAAATGGTTGTTCGTCAACCACTTGAGTTAGTTGAGATGATTGAGAATTTCGATATTCAAGTAAATGTTCATGGTGGCGGCGAGTCTGGTCAAGCAGGTGCTGTTCGGCATGGTATTACTAGAGCTCTTATCGATTATGATGAAACTTTGAAACCTTCGCTTTCTAAAGCTGGTTTCGTAACTCGTGATGCACGTGAAGTTGAACGTAAGAAAGTTGGTCTTCGCAAAGCACGTCGTCGTAAGCAATTTAGTAAGCGTTAATTTTTGCTTATTGATACATCAAATCAAAGCCCACATTTCTACGATTATGAATGTGGGTTTTTTATTGACATAACGATTTATAATATTTCTTATGCTTATCAGAAGTTTACTTTTCGTTTTCGGTGTTATCGTTGGCGGTGCAGCTGTGCATTACTACGATAATCTCAATCTCAAGAAAGAGAAGATGGTTTTACGCGTGGAATTTGAAAAAATTCTACGAAATGCCCGTTTGAATATGAAATCTGATTATGAGGAACTTCAAAATTCTATTAAGAATCTAAAAGGAAAGCTTTTTGTTAGCAATTCAACGATTCAAAGATTTCGCATAGAAAACGACAGACTATTAGCTGAGGTTAGTGATTTATCAAGGGATATCGAATTCTATGAGCAATTATTGCCATCGGGTCCTATGGGTTTAGTAACCATACGAAGTTTAGATGTAAAGCGCTCTGGTGATTTAATTAGCTATAAAATTTTATTAAGCAGAAAGGTCAATGAAGAGACAAATTTTAAAGGTATGCTTAAATTTCAGGCAGTCGGTATGCTTAACGGTAAAACTATTATGGTTGATCTAATACCTGCTCGTATTACTGAGGATAATAAACTGGCTATTCCAGCAAATCCAAAAGTTGCTTCTAAGATACTTAATAATGCAAGATCGCATTCAATTTTATCTGTAGATTTTGTTCGTTGGCAGCAAAGTACTGGTGATTTGGTATTGCCAGCTGGATTTGAGCCACATGAAATTTACGTAAAAGTGCTTGAAGGAAATCAAGTGCGTGCAAGCAAATCTGTTTTGCTTTAAAGGAGATATTATGTCTGGTGTACAAACTGTAGACTTACAGGAACCGTCTTTATTAGTTTTTACTGATGCAGCTGCCGCAAAGGTTAAAGAATTAATAGATGAAGAGGGTAATCCTGATCTAAAACTAAGAGTTTTCATTCAAGGTGGTGGGTGTTCAGGATTCCAATATGGATTTATTTTCGACGAGAATATGGCCGAAGACGATACCACAGTTACTAATAATGGTGTATCACTTTTAGTAGATCCAATGAGTTTTCAATATCTTGTGGGTGCAGAGATAGACTATAAAGAGGATATTGAAGGCTCTCAATTTGTGATTAGAAATCCTAATGCCACTACAACTTGTGGGTGTGGTTCATCATTCAGTATTTAGTAGGGATATAGAGAACCCAAGATTTTAGGTCTTTGGGCTCTAGTTATTTCTCTTAAATCTAAGGAGATTCTATTTACGTTTAAATAGGCAAGCCAAGCAAAAGCTAGGGCTTCAACTGTCATAGGATTTATACCCATTTCTTCAACACTAATAAATTGTCTATCGGCGTTTTGATTAAGCCCATCCATCAGGGCTTTGTTAAATACGCCCCCGCCACAAACATATATGGTTTTAATACTACTATCTAGTTTTTCGGTACATTCAAGAATCGAGTGAACAGTTAGCTCCCTAAGTGTGGCCATAATATCTACAGGCTCTAAATCCTTAAAATTCGTTAAATTTTCATTCAACCAATAAATATTAAAATCATCTCTTCCCGTTGACTTTGGTGGAAGCAAACTAAAAAATGGGTGTGTGTATAATTTATTTAGCAACCCATTGTGGCAATGCCCACTTCCACCCCATTTTCCTTCTTTATCAAAACACTGCCCTTTATGCATTTGAATCCATAAATCCATCAATGCATTACATGGCCCTATATCAAATCCCACGACACTATTTTCCTCAATGACAGATATATTTGCGAATCCTCCTAAATTAAGGACTGCTACGGGTATTCTCGATTTAAAAAAATGCTTATGAAATGCTGGTACTAATGGAGCCCCTTCGCCACCAGCAGCAATATCAGCATTTCGAAAATCAGACACTACATCGATATGAGTTTTCTCAGCTAAAAGTGCAGGGTTATTAATTTGAAGGGTAAGTCCGATTTTCGGGTTGTGTCTTACAGTTTGTCCATGAGCCCCAATTGCTCGAATTTGTTCTGCTTGTAAATTATGTTCAGTTAAAAGCTTTTGTACACATTTCTCATATGCCTTGATAAGCTCCATGCCGACTAAATGCATAGAATTTATTTCATCAAAGCTAGGTGTATTTAATTTTAGGATTCGTTCTCTAAGTGAATCATTAAAAGGAATATAGGCGTGTCCAAGAAACTCTAAATCCTCTGGACTGCTTATTTTACAAACTACTCCATCAACTCCATCGGTGCTAGTGCCCGACATTAAACCGATAAAATACTGATGCATTGCCATAGAGAACCTAAAAATTTATTTATTGAATTATATAATTACAAATCATTGTATTATCACACGGTCTAAGTACCTCTCATGACAGAAGAAATAAAAATAAGTACTGAAGTTGCTCGTCAAATGGATATTGTGAGACGCGGAACGGAAGAAATATTAGTAGAATCCGAGTTTTTGCAAAAACTTCAAAAAAGTCACGACACTGGAACTCCTCTAAGAATAAAACTAGGGCTTGACCCAACAGCACCTGATTTGCACTTGGGGCATACGGTTGTATTAACCAAAATGCGACAACTGCAGGATATGGGCCATGAAGTTATATTTTTAATCGGCGATTTCACAGCAACCATCGGTGATCCGAGTGGGAGAAATGCGACTAGACCGCCATTAACACGTGAGCAGATTGAAGAGAATGCTCAAACTTATTATGAACAAGCATCTAAAGTCTTGGACCCCTCGAGAACTATTATTTCCTACAACTCAAAATGGTGTGATGCGCTAGGAACTCGCGGGCTAATTCAATTGGCATCTAAATATACCGTCGCTAGGATTATGGAACGTGATGACTTTACTAAGCGTTTTAAAGGTGGTGTGCCTATATCTATGCATGAGCTTTTGTATCCTCTTATGCAAGGATATGATTCTGTGGCTCTTGAGTCGGATATGGAACTTGGAGGTACAGATCAGAAGTTTAATTTACTTGTTGGTCGTGAACTTCAAAAAGAATATGGACAAGAGCAACAAACTGTTTTAACCATGCCTCTATTGGTTGGTTTGGACGGAGTTGAGAAGATGTCCAAATCTAAAAATAACTATATCGGAATCACTGAAACTCCTGATAGCATGTTTGGAAAAATCATGTCTATTTCCGATACTTTGATGTGGAATTATTATGAATTAATCTCATCAAAATCCTTAGAGGAGATTGCTCAACTAAAACGTGATGTTGAGCAGGGAGTAAACCCACGGAATATTAAAGTTGCACTGGCTCAAGAAATTATTACACGTTTTCATAATGATGAAGCTGCAGCTAAAGCATTGGCAGATTTTGAATCTCGATTTAGAGATGGTCAAATACCTGAAGATATACCTGAGATAAGTTTGAATGGCCCAGAATTGGGCATTGTTGCGGTTCTTAGAGAATCGGGTTTGGCTAGTTCTGGTTCTGAAGCTTCGCGAAATATCGTTCAGGGCGGAGTAAAGGTGGACGGCTCAAAAGTAGAAGACAAAAGCTTAGTTTTAAAATCTGGTACCTATGTGGTCCAGATTGGAAAAAGAAAATTCGCACGCATTACCATTAAATAATTTAGGAAAATCATGTTTGATATAAATCTTACTTTAGATAAAGTTGACTCAGAACTCTACGATGCCATTAAGAAAGAAGAGCAACGTCAGGAGGAGCATATCGAGCTCATTGCCTCCGAAAACTACACAAGCCCAGCTGTTATGCAAGCTCAAGGTTCTCAACTCACAAATAAATACGCAGAGGGGTATCCTGGAAAACGCTATTATGGCGGCTGTGAATACGTAGATATAGTTGAACAGTTGGCTATTGAACGATTAAAAAAATTATTCGGAGCTGAAGCGGCTAATGTGCAACCTAATTCTGGCTCTCAAGCTAATCAGGCTGTATATTTTGCCGTATTAAAACCAGGCGATACTGTTCTTGGTATGAATCTTAATGAAGGAGGGCACTTAACTCACGGCTCCCCAGTTAACCTATCTGGTAAGCTTTACAATTTTATTCCATATGGTTTGGATGAAAATGAAGCGATTGATTATGAAAAACTTGAACAATTAGCGAAAGAAAATAATCCAAAACTAATTGTTGCTGGTGCGTCGGCATATTCTCTTCGCATTGATTTTGAAAGAATTGCAAAAATCGCTAAGGAAGTGGGTGCTTATTTCATGGTGGACATTGCCCACTATTCAGGGTTGGTTGTTGGGGGACAATACCCTAATCCTGTTCCACATGCCGATTTTGTAACTTCAACTACGCATAAATCTCTAAGAGGCCCTCGTGGTGGCGTCATTATGATGAAAGAGCAACATGCGAAGATGATAAACTCTGCAATTTTCCCTGGTATTCAAGGCGGTCCACTGATGCATGTTATTGCCGGAAAAGCGGTTGCATTTAAAGAGGCTTTAGAACCTGAATTTAAACAATATGCAGAGCAAATTATTAAAAATGCTGATATTCTTGCGAAGACATTGCAAAAACGTGGTTTACGCATTGTCTCTGGTCGCACTGAAAGCCATGTAATGCTTGTTGACCTTCGCTCAAAAGGCATCACTGGTAAACATGCAGAAAAAGTTTTGGGTGATGCATTTATCACTTGCAATAAAAACTCTATTCCAAACGATCCTGAGACACCGTTTGTCACTAGTGGAATAAGGCTTGGTACACCAGCTATGACTACAAGAGGCTTTAAAGAAGCGGAAATTGAGCAAACTGCGAATCTGATAGCTGATGTTTTGGATAATCCAGATGATGAAGCAAACATTTCAGCTGTTCGCGAAAAAGTTTTAGCTTTGACTAGCAAATTCCCAGTTTACAAATAATCGATGAAATGCCCGTTCTGCTCTCATGGAGAGAGTCAAGTTTTAGACTCGAGATCATCCGAGGATGGTCTCGCCATCAAACGCAGACGGCGTTGTTTGCAATGTGATAAGCGATACACAACATATGAGAGAATCGAGTTAGCATTGCCAACGGTAGTTAAAAAAAATGGCTTACGCATGGAGTTTGATATCGACAAAGTGCGATCCAGTATGAACATAGCTTTACGCAAGCGTCCTGTCTCAAGAGATCAAGTGGATTGTGCAGTATCCCGCATCCTCGAGTTTTTTTTAAACCATCCACATAAGGAAGTTTCCTCATATGAGGTCGGTCAGGTAGTTATGAAAGAACTACGCGAGTTAGACCAAGTAGCATATGTTCGATTCGCCTCTGTATATCAGAGTTTCGAGGATATTGCCCAATTTGTTACAACAATTCAAGAGCTCTCAAGTGATGAAAGATAGACATACGCATTTCATGCGGCTGGCCTACGAACTTTCTTTAAAAAATCGCCATTTGCCTGACCCAAATCCATGCGTTGGATGCGTTATTGTGCATGGAGATAAGATTATTGGCCAAGGTGCAACGCAAGTGGCTGGTTCAAATCATGCGGAGATTGAGGCTTTGCAAGATGTGGAGAAAAGAGGGCTTGGGTCACTACTAAAAGACTCTACGCTTTATGTTACGCTTGAACCTTGTAGCCACCACGGTCGCACGCCTCCATGCGTGGATGCTTTGATTCGAAGCGGGATACGAGAGGTTGCGGTCGCATTGCCAGACCCTAACCCCTTGGTCGGTGGCAATGGCATCTCATCCCTCCGCTCTCACGGAATCGATGTGCATGTGGGATATCTTATGGAGGAAGTTCTCGAGCTTAATGTCGGTTTTTTCTCTCGCATGCTTTTAGGTCGCCCGTGGATTCGCACTAAGATCGCAAGTTCGCTCGATGGCCGTATTTCTCTTGCTAACGGAAAATCCAAGTGGATTACCAATGAGCAGTCTAGACACGACGGTCACAAGTGGCGGTCTCGTGCAAGTATTATTTTTACAGGAGTAGGTACGGTTTTGGCCGACAATCCTAGAATGAATGTGCGTTACGTTGAGACGCCTAGAGAGCCGCTTGTAGCTATTATGGATAGCGATTTTAGGACCTTGGATAATCCGAATCTCAATATATTTTCAAATCCAAAAATTATTATCTGTGGCAATGCCTCCGCTTTATCAAATTTTGCTTATGATAGGGGTGTGTTGCCAAATAATATTGATTTGATTGGAATTGATACGGACTCAAATGGTTTGTTGAATTTGCGGGAATTGATAGAAAAGGTGGGCATTGCCAACGAAATTAATGAGATTCATGTAGAGGCAGGTAGTGGTTTAAATACCTCACTTTACGAGGCTGGGCTTATAGATGAGTATCTATGGTATTTTGCACCTATGATTTTAGGGGATTGTAATGCACCTTTTAATATTTCACCGTTAGAATCAATTCCAGAGCATGACTATTTGGAAATGTTCGATTTGACTAAAATTAGTAATAATGTTCGTCTAAGGATTAGGAACTCTGTCCGTTGGAAGGCATTACTAAATTCATTAAAGGAGATGGTTAGATGTTTACAGGCATAATTCAAGCAGTGGGCAAAATTGAATCGGTTTCAAAACTTGAAAAAGGAGTACGCCTAAGCATTGCCAAAGGAGATTTGGATATTTCAAATATCAAGGAAGGCGATTCTATAGCTATTAACGGGGCATGCATGACCGTAGTTCAAAAAAGTGATTCAGGATTTGAGGTGGATGTTTCGGCTGAAAGTCTATCAAAAACTTCGGGACTTGATAAAGAGGGGTACGTAAATCTCGAGTGTGCCATGAAACTTGGGGACACGGTAGATGGCCATTTGTTGTCTGGGCATGTGGACGGTGTGGCTCGTGTAGTAGGAGTTACGCAAGAGGGCGAATCTCATAAAATTGAGATTTTAATTCCTGAAGATTTAGCAAGTTTTATGGCTTACAAGGGTTCGGTAGCTGTAGATGGTGTAAGCATGACCGTTAATGATGTTAATGACGTGTTTTCACCAGAGGATCCTCATTCGGAGGATATGATTCCTGAAGGAACAATCATAAGTTTGAATCTGATTCCTCACACCTTTAAGAACACAACTCTACAATATTTAAAAGCTGGCGATGAAGTGAACATTGAAATCGATACTATTGCAAGATATGTTCAAAGAATGATGCAAGCACCATTTTAATTTTTTAGTTAAAATAGTCAGCTTATTTTGGATCGGTGGCCGAGTGGCTTAAGGCACACGCTTGGAAAGCGTGCATACGGTCAAACGTATCGGGGGTTCGAATCCCCCCTGATCCGCCAAAAGATTATAAAAATAAAATTTGTGCACTTAAAATAAAAAAACCCGAGGCTTGCGTCTCGGGTTATTTGCATATAGTTGCTAAAGGCTTAGATTATTATTGTGCTGGTGCAGGCTCTGGAGCAGGAGCTGTTTCTGAAGGTTGTCCGCCCATTTGTTCTTTAATGTCTTGAATTACATCTTCTGTTTTGTGGGCCGCATTATCCACAGCTTCACCTACAGAAGTAGCGGCGTTTTTAATTTTTTCGCCAGCAACTACTGAAGCTCTTGAAACATCCTCTTTTGCTTCTTTAAATGTTTCTTTGGAAGCTTCTACAGCATCATTAACTTTTTCTTTAGCCTCTTCGTTAGTTTTCTTAATCATCTCGCCAATACCATCTTTATTTTCGTTAATGTCTTTAACATTAAATTCAATGCGACGGTTTGCACGACGACCTTCTGGTGTATTGTTATCGGCGATTGGGTTAGCTTCTCCATAACCAACAGCCACAATATTAGCTTCTGGTACACCTTTTGCGATTAAATAATCACGAACGGCTTTAGCTCTTTCTGCAGAAAGTTTTTTATTGCTCTCATCATCACCTTTACTATCAGTGAAACCAGCAACTTCACCTGTACGATTGTTGTCGATTAGGAATTTCGCAAATGCATCTAAACGATTGTTATACACAGGCATGATCTCTGAGGATGCAGTATTAAACTTAATATTAAGATCAAGCTTGTCTTTGGACATTTCGTTTATATCAAGTACTTCCACTGGCTCCTCAGGAATATCAGATGAAGTTGCATTAGAAGCTGGAGTAGGTTCTGTAGCAGCAGGAGCTTCAGTTACAGGAGCCACAGGAGCTTCAGGTGTAGCTGGTTTCTCTTCAGTAGGAGCTGGAAATTTATCCTCTGCTGGTGCAGTTGGAGAAGGGAATGTATCAGAAACAGGTTGTTCAGATTTCACTACATCTGGTGCATCAATTTCAACGCTGTCAGCATCGATTTTAAAATTAGCACCAAGAGCTTCTTGCAGTTTAGAAACTAATTCAGCTTTTCTTTCTTCAGATATAACATGACCATCAAGATCTAATTGGAATCCATCGAAATGGCCTTTAACGTTAGGAAAGTCTTCAACTACTTTTATAAATGCATCTAAAGAATCTAGGTTCATGTTAGAAATATTATTTTCAACATCAACTTCATCTTTAAGTGTAGCTGTACCTTTGATAGAGTTAAAAGCTTTAAGAATTTTAACTTTATCTGATGCACTAGCCGTACCATCAACTTTCAGATATTCGCCATCATAAGCCCATTCTAAATCACCAAAACCATCTACAGCTTCTGGTGCATCTATATCGATATCATCAACTTTTACTTTAAAAGCGTCATCTAATACTGATTGCAGTTCACTTGTAAGTTTAGTTTTGGATTCTTCTGAATTTAATGTGCCATCAAGAACTAGTTCACCTTCATCGAATTCACCGTCAATAGTTGGATAATTTTTAAGAATATCTGCTAGAGCATCAAATGCGTCAAACTGAAACTGACCAACATCAGCATCTACTTCTAATTTATCCTCTAAAGGTCGGTTGCCTGCAATAACTTTAAATGCATCTAAAACCTTAGCTTTAGTTTCTTCATTAGGAACTTCACCTGAGACTACTACTTTTTCTGAATCAACGGCCCAATTAATATCTCCTAAATCTTTAGAAATTTTTGCTTCTACAGGTTCATCAGATTCTTTATTGTCCTTATCTTCGTTAAGTTCGTCAGCTTTGATATCTATATCATCTGCTTTAATTTCAAAATTATCGCCTAAAGCTTTTTTCAGTTTAGTCAATAATTCCGTTTTGGATTCTTCGGAATTTAGTGTTCCAGATAATTTAAGTTCTCTTCCGTCAAATTTACCATCAACACCAACAAAGCCTTTTAAGGCTGTTGCAAGAGCAGCAAAATCAGTAAATTCAAGTTTTCCAGCTTCTTTATCTATATCTAGATCGTCTTCCACTGGTACTGTACCAGCGATTCCTTTAAATGCATCTAAAAGATTTGCTTTAGATTCAGCTGTATCCAAATCACCATCTAGAATCAATTTTTTATCTTCAAAATCCCAAGAAAAATTACCTAGTCCTTCAACAACTTTAGGTTCTGAGTCAGTAGTTTGCTCATTTGTTACTGGAGTTGATTCAGTATTAGTAGGTTCATTTTGAGTGATAGGAGCTTCTTCGTCTTTACCGCAGCTTCGGAATAAAAGTAAAGCAATTAGTATTAAAGCAAGGATAATTAGCCACTTCCAAATTCCGCTTTTCTTAGGTTCTTCCACTGGGCGTGATTCTGTGGTTTTTGTATATTGAGGTTGATGAACTCCAGCCATCCTAGCAGCATTAACCGTTTCTTCAGAAGGTGCAGGTTTAGGTGTAGGATTAGGTGTAACTTGAGAGGATTTAGGAGCCTCTTTAATTTCAGAACCCTTAACTTTATTTAAAACTTGGGAACCAGCTGCAGAAGCAACACCTGCCATGCCCGCAACACCAGCTAAAGAACCTAAGTTAGATAGACTAAAATTACTACCTAAATTGTTTTTTAAACTAGAGAATATTGCAGGGATAGTGGCAGAAAGTGAGTCTTTGGCTTGAATCTGAGTAACACCTTCCTCTCTGGAAACTTGGTCAACAACGCCATCTAAATCGCTACCAAAAAGACCATTTAAATAGGTAAGCCCTTTTTGTTTAATTGAGTCAAAACCTAGTTCTGCATTTGATGCGCCAGTAGAATAAAGTTGTTGTGTATTACTGTCAACTCCTTTAATCATTTCTAGGAGTTGATCAACACCTTCTTTTGAGTTTGATTTTTTTGAAATACCACCAATAACAACTGAAACTATACGATCTAATAGACCATTGGCCTTCCCTTCAGGTAGGCCAACAGATTTTATCAATTGATCCAGCACTAAATTGCGTACAGAACCCTTAAAAAGTTGGTTTATGTCGAAGTTCATAAAAAGTCCTTATTATTAAAAATGCGTCTGTTAAGATTTATCGCATTTGTTAATCTTAGCACCTTTTATGTTATGACATTGTTAAGAGTATCGATTTGCTAAGTTTATTTATTACATGAAATGTTTATAAGCAACGTCATTTAATTCTAATTTTTTGTCCAGACCTAAGCGAAGACCTGCCACCATTTAATTTTTTCAAATTAGAAACTGTAGTTCCATGCTTTTTGGCGATTGAATACATAGTCTCACCAGATTTAACTGTATAGTTAATTTGACGAACTTTAGCCTTTTTGTTTGAAGTCGTTTTAAATGTGGCTCTTTGGGCTTTAAGTTTAGAGGCCTTGTTAGTGCTAACAAGTTTAGTTTTGCCTTTAAATTTAGCCTGAACAGGTTTAGTGAACTTAGATTCGTTTTTCACTAAGATAGGCTGATCTGAAACAAACTGCCCCTTAATATTGATATCTTCTTTAAAGTTCTCAACATTAATATTTGTAGGGATTAGAAGTGTTCTAGCAATAGAATTTTGTTTAGAGCCTAAGCCATTTAATTTTTTAAGTTTAGCAAGTGAAATTTTTAATTTATGAGCAATAGATTGTAAAGTCTCACCTTGAAGAGGATCGTATCCACCCCAAGAAGCTAAATTTCCCTTATAAGAAGCAAGATTTTCTTCATAAGTTTGAATCCTCTCAACAGGCAACAGGATAAAATCACCTTTAGAAGCTAGAAATACTGGTCGTTTAGTAGCTGGATTTAACTCCTTAAACTCTTCAAGAGACATACCAGCCAACTTAGCAACTACTTCAACGTCCATATCCTCTGCGACTTCCACTTTTTGGAAATATGGAGTGTTAGGAATAAAAGGTAGTCGGATATCGTATTTTTGAGGATTAGAAATTATCTCTTTAATAGCTAATAGTTTAGGAACATAATTTCTTGTTTCATCTGGCATATTAAGAGATAGATAATCACTACTTAAACCAGCGTTTTCGTTTTTAATGCGTGCACGAGCGACAGCACCTTCACCCCAGTTATAAGAAGCTAAAGCTAAATGCCAATCATTTGATTGGAAATCATATAAGTAGCCTAGATAATCCATAGCAGCTCGAGTGGAATGAATTGGATTTAGGCGGTGATCTGTCCAAAAGTCTTGAGACAAATTGTAATTTCTGCCAGTGCTTGGAATGAACTGCCATAGACCAGCTGCTTTAGCGGAAGATTTAGCTGTAGAGACAAATGCACTTTCAACAAAAGGTAAGAGAGCTAATTCAGTAGGGAATTTATGTGCTTCGACTTCTTCTACTATGTGGTAGAGATATTTAGAAGATCTTTCTGCCATCCTCTCGATATATTCAGGCCTATTTGCGTAGTAATCAATCCATTTTTGAACTAGAGGATCTCCATCTAAGTTAGGCATTTTAAAGCCATCTGTAATTCTGTCCCACACAGATAGGTGAGAAACTCTAACATCGTAGTCGACTACAGATTTATTTTTGTAATTAGATGAACCTGTGCTACTAACGTTCGATCCGTTAGATGCACAAGCACTAAGTATAACGGTTGCACAAATGGCAATAAAACTCTTAACTCTCATAATAAACCTAAAAATTATTCTTCCACTGTCTAAGCACTTTTAAAACTTTTTCGGGTGAATCAAGAACTTCACCTGAATACGATTGAGCAGAGCTAATAATTACTGGATCGCTCAACCTTAAAAAAGGGTTATATTTAAATTGTGAATCTAACTTATCTGGCACAGTAGGTAAGCCGTGAGAGATCATAGACTCATATTTTGCAATAAGGTTCTGAAGTTCTGAATTTTTAGGATCAACCTCAGAAGCCCATGCAGCATTACTAAGCGTATACTCATGAGCACAGAATACAAGAGTATTCTTACTCATTTGTTTAAATATTTCAAGGCTTTGGAACATATTTTTAGAATCACCCTCAAATATTTTTCCGCAACCCAATAAGAATAACGTATCACCAGTGAAAACAAAAGGAGATATGTCAAAATTATCCGTAAGTATTTTTGATTCTGAATAATAAAGCAAATGGTCTAATGTGTGACCTGGACTCTCAAAAACACTTATATAAAGTGAATCCAATAATTTAATCGAATCACCGTTTTTAACTTTTATATTTACGAAATCAAGTTTTGGATTTTCAGGCCCAAAAACTTTTACAGAGGAATTTTGCGTATGGCTAAAATGTTCCACCAACTCTTTAATTCCACCGACATGGTCGTTATGATGATGAGTAACTAAAATGGCATCTAAAATAAGTCCATTTTGTTCTATGTAATCAATAACTGGCTTGCTATCACCTGGGTCAACAACACATATATGACCCTCGTGTAAAATCATCCAGATATAGTTATCTTGGAATGCACGAACGAAGGTGATCTTAGGCATAGGAATTAGATTGCGTAAATCGTGAATTTTAATGTTTATATGTTACGAAATAATTTCCTGTAATTTCAACTAATTATTTAGTGTATGGATAATTTAACCAATAGTTTTTCAAACTGGCTTTTTAATGAAGGTGCCTCACTTATCAAATGGGAATTAAGTGCTATAGAGGGACTCTTGACCAACACTTTCGGATATCAATCCATACAGATTGGATTGCCTAAACATAATTATTTAACGAATGCTAGAACGCAAAATAAAGCCATTATTTCGTTTGAGGATCTAAACAAATTTTCTGAGGCAGATTTAATCATATTGCCACATACATTGGAATTGCTTGATTATCCCAAAGATACTCTTAAATTAATTTCTGCTCATCTTAACCCACATGGCTTGATCGTTATCTTAGGTCTAAAAACAAATCCATTGAGCAAAATAAGCAAAAAGATGCGTGCGTGTCCATTGCCAAAGAAAAGAAAGTTATCTGCACAGCAAATTAAGATATGGAGTGCAGAATTTGAATTTGAGTCCAAGGAAATAACAAATCAAACCAAAAAAGGTGTTATGTTTTCAAGAATTTTTATCCCTAGTTATGCTCTTGTATTAAAACGCTCATCATTGGCAGGAGCTGCGGTGGGGTTGGCATTTTCAAAAACTTCATCAATTAAAAATGGTGTACCTGTGTTGAGTAAGGAAAATAATAATGTCTAAAAATATAGAAATATGGACCGATGGAGCTTGCAAGGGAAATCCAGGTCCTGGCGGTTGGGGAGCACTAATTTTTTGCGATGGGCGTGAAATTGAACTATGTGGCGGCGAACAGGACACTACGAATAATCGCATGGAGTTGATGGCTGTCATAGAGAGTCTAAAATATGTAAAAGAGTGTCTTAATGACTTTTCTAAGATAAAGATTACAGTCGATTCTCAATATGTCATGAACGCTTTCACTCAAAAATGGCTGGAGAATTGGCAGAAAAATGGATGGAAAACTGCTTCAAAATCTCCTGTAAAAAACAAGGATTTATGGATGCAGCTTTTGGACTTAGTTGATTTGATTAAGCCAACATGGGCATGGATAAAGGGTCACAGCGGTGACCCTAATAATGATAGAGCTGATAAGCTTGCAAATCAGGGCTTAGAGAAAGTTAAATAGCCTCACCTTTATAAATAGCCACTTCTCTCGATCCAGTTGCATATCCTAAACCCCTGTACATTCCAGCGGAGTTGAAAGGGAGGTAAGCATTGCCATCTTTATCGATAGCAATTAGTCCGCCAGATCCATCAATTAAAGGCAGTTTTTTATATACGACCTCATCGCAGGCATCTTCTAAAGATAGCCCCTTATAGTCCATCAAAGCAGAAATATCGTAAGCTACAACAGATCTTATGAAATGCTCTCCATGCCCTGTTGTAGAGACGGCACAGGTATTGTTGTTCGCATAACAGCCTGCACCAATAATAGGCGAATCGCCTACACGACCAGCCATCTTATTTGTCATACCGCCTGTAGAAGTTGCGGCTGCAAGATTTCCGTGAGCATCGAGTGCGACAGCACCTACTGTACCCATTTTATTTTTTTCATCTATTGGAGAGGCTTGATGGTCCGAATCATGATCGAGCAAGGCCTCTTGAGAATCGCTCTTTAAGGCAATCTCAAGCTGTTCGCGTCGTATATCTGTGCTGAAATAATCGTTTGGCACAGCCTCAAATCCCTGAGCACGCAAAAAATCTTCAGCCCCTTTTGAGATTAGCATTACATGCTTGCTTTTTTCCATTACACATTTGGCAGCATAAATTGGATTTTTTATGGTGGCAATGCCTGCGACGGCGCCACATCTTAATGTTTCACCGCACATAATGGATGCATCCAGTTCGTGAGTGGCATTGTGCGTGAATACGGCCCCTTTGCCAGCGTTAAACATAGGATTATCTTCAAACATGCTTACAGCTAGTGCAACTACATCTATAGCACTCGCACCATCTCTAAGGGCATCAGCTCCGGCATCAATAATCTCTTTTAGGGACGCTCTATATTTGTGTTCTATCTCATCTGTGATTTTGCTTTTAGATATAGCACCTGCCCCACCATGAATGGCTATCACTGGACCTCTCATAATAATTACCTCAAAGCACTGGACATTAGTGAAAATGTATTTATAGTGCGTATTAAATCTAATATAGATTCTGTCTTAAATTTTAGAGTTAAGGAATCTAATCTTTCTGTTCCTGGCAATATCGTGAAGATATCCACCATTTCAGGCTTATGACATGCTAGTTCACATTCGTATGGGCTAGGAATTTTAAAGGGTTCATACAAATCACGATTAGTCATGAATTTTTCAACTGCACTTCGCATGCCCTTAAAAATTTCGTATTGTGCTCTTGTAGTGCTTTTAGATTTTGCGACAAATGTGCCTAAAGCCTCTTTTGTATGAACCCATACGGCTTCAGGGAAAAATTCTTTATTTTCCGCTTCTAGAATTTGATCGCCACTGCCGAAAATCACAGGTACATCAACTTCTCCAGCCAAGAGCCCGTACAAACCTGGTTCTCCATAGGCCCTGCCGTTAACACGAATTTGCGAGAAAGAAAATCCATTGATTGTATGGGCTAAAACACCACGGCCACGGGCTTGCGAATGATGCCCTATAAATGCCACTGCATCTACTCCAGTTTCAACGCCTGCTACCATGCTATAGAGTCTAGGTTTACCAGTAATCAAGTAGATGCGTTCATCGATTAAATCTGGCAATATATTTCTAAAAGTCGCATGAGAGTCGGCAACTATTACTTCCTTCGCGCCAGCATCAAACGCTCCTCTTGCAGCGGCGTTCACTTCTTCTGTAAACCACACGCGGGCACGCTCCCATGCACTCGTTCCAGTCCTACACTGTTCGGGGTCCACAACTCCAGCTACCCCTTCAATATCCGCACTAATCAATAATTTCATAATAATCCCAATATAGAAGAATTTTCCATAATTACTTCATGAAGGTTACGACATTCATTGCCATCGCGGCCTTTAGTGGATTTTGCAAACCAAAGTGAATTGATAATGGCTTGCTCCGTGGCTTCCGCCGCCGCATCAAACAAATAATTAATCTGACCTTCGTTTACTGTGGCAATGCTCTCGTTCATATCCATTGAATCTGATTGCTTCAGTGAATAAGCATTAGAGAATGCTACGCAAATATCTCCACTTCCGTGACCAAAATTAGAACCAGTACGAGCTAGACCTGCTGCGGCTCTCAAACTTAATCTCTTAAGTTGACGGGAATCAAGTGGTGCGTCGGTAGCAATAATAATAATTATCGACCCTTTATCATGGGAATCATGGATAATGGCTTCTTCGGAACCTCTAACATTATGGGAAACGAATTTTTTTCCGAGTTCTAGACCAGCAATTCTTAAATTAGGTAAGGCTCCAAAATTAGATAAAACTAAGGCCCCGACAGTATATTTATGTAAGCCAGCACTTATTCTTGAAGCTGAGCCTATACCCCCTTTGAAACCGAAGCATTTCATTCCATGGCCTGCACCCACAGCACCTTGCTCAATATGTGTTTTGCAATTGGAGAGGGCCTTCAAATAGTGTTCTTCATTTATAGCAAGTGCTTGAATATCGTTCAAAAAACCATCGTTACATTCTAAGACTAAGGAATTAACTGTTGGAAGTGAACGTCCAATTTCAGAGTTAATTTCGATAGCTCTTTTAATTTGTGCTTGGGCTACTATGGGGACACTAAAAGTATTTGTTAAAGCTATAGGAGTTTCAATTGTGCCAAGTTCTTCTAATTGGATAAGGCCATAACTTTTTCCAAAGCCATTTATCACACTTACAGCTGCAGGGATTTTATCGATAAATAAATTTTTATCTTTATTTGGATTTATTACTGTGACACCACTTCTGATGCAATGCGGTTTATCTTCATGTAAAGTGAAGTGACCGACAGTAATACCATCAATATCGCAGATATTATCCATTGCACCGCTCTCAAGAGACCCAACTCTTGGTGCTATATTAGGAATTAGAAGAGCCTCTGTGTTAATCATATTAAGTCTTAAGTTTAGGATCTAAAGCATCTCTTAAACCATCACCCAATATATTGAAAGCTAAAACTGTAAGGAAAATAGCTAGTGATGGAAAAAGAGCCACATGCGGTGCCAATACCATATCGGAGCGTGCTTCGTTAAGCATTGCCCCCCATTCTGGAGTAGGAGGTTGTGCACCCATACCAATAAATGAAAGCGATGCCGCAGTTATTATTGATGTACCTATACGCATAGTTGCGTAGATAACTATAGGAGAAATAGTGCCTGGCAATATATGCTTAAATAAAATTGTAAAATCCGAAGCACCAATACTTTTAGCGGCTTCCACATAAGTCATATTTTTAAGTGATAGGGTATTGCCTCTAACTAAACGTGCAAATGTTGGAACACTAAAAACAGCTACTGCAATAATCACATTAATCATGCTAGGACCTAAAACTGCGATCACACCAATTGCAAGCAATATACCAGGAAACGCTAACAAAACATCTGATAGACGCATAACGATTCTATCTATCCAACCCTCATAATACCCAGCAAGTAGTCCCAAAATAGTTCCAACAACCATACCTAAAGCCACAGATACAAAACCCGCAGCTAAGGAAATTCTAGTTCCCATAATTATTCTGCTAAGAATATCCCTACCTAAGGAATCTACACCCATCCAATGTTCCCATGATGGAGGTTGATTTAACTTATCGTAGTCAAAGAAATTTTCAGGGTCAAATGGAACAATCCATGGGGCAAAGATTGCGATAACAATAAGAAAAAGAATAAAGATTCCAGCAATTATGGCAAAGGTCTGTTTTTTAAATTTTCTTTTGAACTCGCTCATTGGAGTTCTAATATTTTTGTTTTTTAAATTATTTTCCATACCTACTACTTATAGCGAATTGTTGGGTTAATTACACCGTACATCAAATCAACTATTAAGTTGATTACTATGAATTCAAAGGAGAACAAAAGAACTAATCCTTGAATCATCGGGTAATCACGAGCATTTACAGAGTCGATAAGTAGGCTTCCCATACCTGGCCATCCAAATACTGTTTCTACCACAATTGAACCTCCTAAAAGAAATCCAAATTGCAAACCCATCATAGTTACTACGGGAATTAAGGCATTTCTTAAACTATGTTTAAGCATTACTACTTTTTCGCTTAAACCCTTAGCACGTGCGGTTCTAACAAAATCTTCATGAATAACTTCAACAAAAGAAGCTCTTGTAAATCTAGCCATAACAGCGGCAACAGAGACTCCTAAGGTTATAGATGGCAATATGTAGTGTCTCCAACTATCAGCCCCAACAGATGGCAACCATCCCAACCACACAGCAAATACTTGAATTAGGAGCATTCCGAATGCAAATGCAGGAAGGGAAATACCAGATACTGCTAGTGTCATAAATAGTCGATCGGGCCAAGTGTTGCGCCAAATTGCAGATACAACTCCTATCACCAAACCGAAAATTACAGACCACGCCATGCTTGTAATAGTTAATAACATAGTAGGCATAAATCTAATGGCAATTTCATCAAAAACGGGACGTTTGGTTCTAAGTGTCTGACCAAGGTCTCCTTGTAAAATATTGCCCATATAGTTTATGAACTGCTCCCAAAGCGGAAGATTAAGTCCGAGGTTTTCTCGAATTATTTGAATTGTTTCTGCATCGGCTTCTGGGCCTGCTGCAAGTACTGCTGGATCGCCTGGAAGCATATGGACGAACAAAAATACACAAACGCATATCAATAAAAGCGTTGGTATCATTCCGATAGTTCTTTTTATAAAGTATGAAAGCATAATTTAATGAATTAATTGTGGGGTAAGATTCTTACCCCACAGGTACAGCTAATAAATTATTGTTTTAAATCTACTTGTTTAAAGTAATATGAACCGTCAGGCATAATATATACGCCGTCTAATTGTTTACTTTTAGCAGATACTAATTTACTTACGTTTAGGAAGACCCAAGGTGCCTCCTTCCAAATGATTTCTTGAGCTTCAGCATATAGTTTGCTTTTCTCATCTTTATCGGTAGTTTTTAGAGCTGCTTCTAGATTTTCATCAACTTTATCGTTTTTGTAGTAGGAAGTATTAGAGAATACTGGAGGCCAAGCATCTCCTTTAAGCAATGGAGCTAGTGCCCAGTTAGCTTCACCAGTAGAGGCCGACCAGCCAATGTAATAAAGCCTAACGCCAGCATCCTCAGGTTTTTGTACTTTCTGTACTTTAGCTACACGTTGACCAGATTCAAGAGATTCAACTTTAGCTTTAATTCCAACTTGCCTTAATTGTTGTTGAAGGAATTGAATAGCTTTTACAGATGTACCATCGTTATACCCAGACCATAAAACAGTCTCAAAACCATTTGGATATCCCGCTTCCTTAAGTAGTTCGCGTGCTTTTTTAGGGTCATATTCGTATGCTTTGAATTGTTTTGAGAATTCAACAAGTGGTGGGACTACACCAGTTGCGACTTCAGCATATCCGTTATAAGCAACTTTGATTAAGGCTTCCTTATTGATAGCGTAGTTAAGAGCTTGACGAACTTTAATATTGTCAAAAGGTTTTTCAAGCACATTAATAGACATATATCTTGCGATAATTGATGGTGAAACTACAATATCAAGCTTATCGTTGCTTTTTAAAACATCAATTTGTTCGTATGGTACAGGGTTAGTAAAGTGAGCTTCGCCTGTTTTCATAACAGCCGCTCTAGTATTGTTATCTGTAATTACGCGGAAAGTAATAGTGTCTACTTTTGCTAAGTTTTCTTTGCTCCAGTAGCTATCATTACGTTTCATTTTTACAGTTTCGCCAGGCTTCCATTCTACGAATTGGAAAGGACCAGTACCTGTAGGGTGGAAATTAATATCTTTACCGTATTTCTCAATTGCTTTTGGAGAAATAATCATAGCTGAAGGGTGTGCTAAATTATTGATAAAAGCAGAGAACGGCTCCGATAAAGTAATTTTTACTTCATATGGACTAAGGGCTTCAACTGATTTAATTTTGTTAAATTGGTTATATCGTGCAAGAGCATTAGATTTATCTAGCACACGTTCAAAATTAACTTTTACTGCCTCCGCATTGAAATCAGTACCATCGTGGAACTTAACTCCCTCGCGAAGTTTAAATGTATACACCAAGCCGTCTTCACTAGCTTTATACTCTGTAGCTAGAAGAGGTTGGATATTTAAATCCTTGTCAAATTCAAAGAGTCCTTCGTACCAGCCTTTGCCTACTGCTTGAGCTAATGTAGAGTTGGTATTGTATGGGTCTAGAGCACTTAAACCATAAGGAATTGCAATTACAACATCTTTAGTTGCATTCGCAGTTGATGAAAGTGCAAGGCCGCTAAGAAGCAAGCTCATTGCCAAAGTTTTTTTTGCAAAAGTATTCATTTATTACTCCTTGGTTTTAACGAATTATTTATAGACACCAATCGGATGCCTTGCTACGAAATGATTTTCAGATAATTGAAAAAGAGGTTCCACAATAGGATCGTCGCCTAATTTTCGGATTGGGCTTGGAATTTCACCTGTTAGAAGCTCACGATCAAGATTGCGTCTTGTTGGGTCTGCAATAGGAACTGCATCGATTAATTTCTTTGTATATGGGTGATGTGGATTCTCAAATATAGCTTTTCTCGAACCTAATTCTACGATTTGGCCCAAGTACATAACAGCAATTCTGTGACTTATTCGCTCAACAACAGCCATATCGTGTGAAATAAATAGATAAGAAATACCAAATTCTTGTTGAAGGTCCATCAATAAATTGACTATCTGAGCTTGTATTGAAACATCGAGTGCTGAAACAGATTCATCAGCAATAACGATTTTTGGATTTAAAGCTAATGCTCTAGCAATGCATATCCTTTGTCTTTGACCTCCAGAGAATTCATGCGGATATCGCTGAGCCATATCTCCTGGCAATCCAACTTTTTCTAAAAGCCACTCAACTCGCTCATTAGCTTCTTTTCCTTGAGCTACTTTGTGAATTAGCAGGGGCTCCATAATGGAGTATCCAACGGTTTGTCGAGGATCCAAGGATGCGTAAGGGTCTTGAAAAATAAACTGAATGTCTCTGCGGATTTTTTGCATCTCCTGTTTGGAGAGTTTATTTATATCCTGTCCTTTAAAAAGGATTTCACCACTTTGAGCTTGTATTAATCTAAGCAATGAGCGACCAGTGGTTGATTTGCCGCATCCAGATTCACCAACTATGGCCAAAGTTTCTTGCTCATACAATGAAAAATTAATTTTTTCGACTGCATGAACACGTTTTTTTTCTAGACCTAAAAACCCACCGCTTATATCAAAATGTGTTTTTAAATTTTTAACTTCTAGGATAGGGGGCTTATCGTAGAGTGGCTCTAATGGCTTAGGTTGAAGCGTTTCAGTTACCTCATCTGTTAAATCATCTTCCATGGTCAGTAAGTCAAATCTTTCTGGAAGTTCTTTTCCAGACATAGACCCTAATTTTGGTACGGCTGAGAGAAGAGCTTTAGTGTACGCATGCTGGGGCGAATGAAATATTTCTGTGGCAATGTTTTCCTCTACTTTCTGACCTTTATACATAACCAGTACTCGGTCCGCTACTTCAGCCACTACACCCATATCGTGAGTAATGAAGATTACACCCATGTGCATCTCTTTTTGTAGTTCACGAATAAGTTGAAGGATTTGGGCTTGAATAGTTACGTCCAAGGCCGTTGTAGGTTCATCGGCTATTAGAAGCGATGGTTTACAAGCCAGCCCCATTGCAATCATAACTCTTTGACGCATTCCACCTGAGAGTTGATGTGGGTAACGTTTAATTATGCTTTTAGCCTCGGGTATCCTAACTTGGTCTAGCATGCGAAGTGCTTCAGCCATAGCAGCTGAATGAGACAAACCTTGATGAAGCCTAATGGATTCCGAAATCTGTTCACCAACAGTAAACACTGGATTCAAAGATGTCATTGGTTCTTGGAAAATCATGGCTATATCAGCACCACGGATTTTTCTTAACTCTTTTGCTGATAATTTAGCTAAATCAACAGTCTTTTTACCGTTTGGGGTAAATAAAATCTGACCTGAAGATATTTCACCTCCGCCATTCTCTACCAATCGCATGATAGCTAGTGATGTCACGGATTTTCCTGAACCGGATTCACCAACAATTGCTAAAGTTTGACCTTTAAAGAGCGAAAAAGATAAATCTTTTACGGCATGTACCGTACGTTCACTACTTACAAAATCAACGCTAAGATTTTTAACTTCCAAAACTGGAACTGGAGATGATTTTGAATTTGTATTCATTGACTAAGTGTTGTTTTTAATTTTATTTAAACCTAAAACTTATTTTACAGAGTTATATAAAAATGGGGGAATATTCAGAATTTATATAGATAAAACCTTTTGCGTAAGTAAATTTCCCAATGGATAAATGTTTGCACAATATCTACTAATACTTTGGACCGATTCCTAGAATTAAAACTGATTTTTTTCAAGGAGTCATCATGAAATTTTTTAAACTTAAAACAACTTTATCAATAACTCTATTTGCTTTTACCCCAACCATTGGGCATGCAGGTCTATTCACAACTGTGCATGAAATAGATAAACCTCAGATAACATTTTATTACGATTGCACAGATTCAGAAATTAGTGCAAGAAACCAGAAGCCTAATTTTTCATCTTGCAAATTGGCAAATTTTTATGAGGAAAGAGAAGGTGCAACTTCTGATGCACCCACAAAAACAATAATTGCATTAGGTAAAGTTAGGTCTTCAGCAGCTGAATCTGGAGCGATATCTGGAGGTGAGATCTCAGCAACCACTAGTGAATTGAGTGCCACAGTGGCTGAACATGAGGATAAATTAGCTGATCTCATAAAAGATTTAGAAAAAACAAATGACACTGTAACTAAAGTTAAAACTAAATTGGATACGGCTAGTGATTCGCTAAAAGAGTCTAAAACAGAATTATCAAATATAAGCACAAAAGTAGGAAAAAATGAAGATGGAATTAAAAAGCTAAACTTCGAAATCGATAAAAGTAACGATAAGATAGCAGACTTAAAAACCAATCTTACTAAAAACACTTCAGCTGTAGAAAAAATGGGTGCTAAAGTCGAAAAAGCAGTGAGTGACGTTAAAGACTTGGGTATTAAAGTTAAAACTAATGCTGATGCGATAAAGGCGACGGATACAAAAGTAGCGAAAAATCTCGAGGGCATTGCCACAAATAAGGAAGCTATAGCAAAAAATACAAGTTCCATCAAAGCGACCAACGATAAAATAGGAAACCTTATTGAAAGCTTGAAGGCACCTACGTTTGAAGGAAAAGTTACGGCAAATGGCGGAATAGCTGTAAGCAAAGAATTTAAGGTTTCAAGTGCTACTGAAGTCAGTATGGGCGGAAATAGAGTCCAAAACGTTGCCGACGCAGTGGATAATACTGATGCCGTAAATCTTGGTCAATTAAAAGCTGAATCTTCTCGGATATTTTCTAATTTAGATAAGAAATTTTCTGCATCAACGAAAAAATTGAGCGAAGACTTAGAGGCTTTGAAAAAGGAATCAAGAGCTGGGTCGGCTTCAGCGATGGCCACAGCATCATTGCCACAGGCATGGACTCCCGATCAAATCGGTGTGGGTTTAGGTGTAGCAACATATCGAGGAGCATTTGGCTACTCTTTAGGAGTATCAGCTATGTCAGGCGATGAGGCATGGGTAGGAAAGGCATCTGTTTCAGGCGATTCTAAGGGAGGATTTGGAGGAAGTTTGGGGATGATGTTTAGCTTCTAATGTGAGCTTATGTTATACATAAGATAAAAGCTAGTATGCGATTGATACTAGCTTTTATATGAATAAATGGCGGAGCGGACGGGGCTCGAACCCGCGACCCCCGGCGTGACAGGCCGGTATTCTAACCAACTGAACTACCGCTCCAGGTAGTGGCGTCCCCTAGGGGATTCGAACCCCTGTACCCACCGTGAAAGGGTGGTGTCCTAGGCCTCTAGACGAAGGGGACCAAGAACTAAAGAAAGCTATATTAGCATTAATTCAAATATCTTGTAAAGAATTTGACTCAATTAAACTTGTTTTGTAGTTTTTCTGTAAAAGAAACCCAATAACAATAATCCAATAACAACTATAAAAATTCCCCAGTCACCAATGCGAGAATAAATGGTGAATCCTGTTCTACCTTGCACTAAGACATCTAAAACACCTGTAGTTTCATATGGCAGAGAAGCTAGTACTTTACCATTGTGGTCTATATGGGCAGTAGCTCCTGTATTAGTCGCTCTTACGATAGGTCTAGCTGTTTCTCTAGCTCTAACTTTAGACATTTCAAGATGCTGGCCTAGGGCGGAACTATTTCCAAACCACATTAGATTACTTGCGTTATAGAGAATTGTGGCACCTGGATTTCCGTTTTTATCAAAAAGTGAGGCTAATAACTCCTGACCGAAAATATCTTCGTAGCAGATATTAGCGGCAATAGACTGACCATTAATCACAAAATTATTCTGACGGTAAGAACCTGGACTGAAATCAATAAACGGTAGTCCAATCATATTCACAAACCAACGAACATAACTTGGAACAACCTCACCAAATGGCACTAAATGTTTTTTATCATATCTTGCTAAATTAGCAGGGTTATTTGTTTCGTATAAAGATAGAAGTTCGGTGTCTTTATTTACTAGCACCAAACTATTATGCAATTTAAATGGATAGGTAGAATCAGAATTTGCATTAGGGTTATCTACTTCGTAATTTAATCCAACAATATATTGGGCTTCAGTTTGGTTGGCTATAGAAAGCAGCTTTATCCAAAATGTTGGAGGCAGATTTTTATGAGCAGTGGGGATTATGCTTTCTGAAAATAACACAATCTCAGGAGGTTGGTTTTGAGAGCCAGCAGGCAACATCGCTAACTCTAGATTATGATTAATAATAGTCTCAAGATTTAGTGGATTGTATTTAATATCTTGGACAATATTACTTTGCACAAGTCTTACAGAAACTAAGTTGCCGTATGGTTTAGACCATTGGATTGTATTGAGAATAATGCAAGACAAAAGAATCGAAATAATACCAAATTGAGCAAATCGCACCTCTTTTTTAATCTCTTTGCGTAAGGCCCACTGAGCGATAAAAGCAGAAAGTAGGGAGGCTATAAAGCTCATTCCATATGAGCCAAAAATAGGGGCCCATGCTCCTATCGGGCTTTGTGCATGAGCATAAGCTAAATTAAGCCACGGAAAACCAGTGAGCAAATATCCTCTTATTAATTCTGCTACTGTCCAGGATGAAGCGAAAATTATTGGAGCTAAAAATCCTGTGAAATTACGGTATCCAATTTTGCGATATATGAATATTGCAAGAACTGGAAATAAAGAGAGGAATGCTGCAAATAATATTACTATTGCCCAAGCTACCGCAGGATAAATGTATCCAAAACCGTGGACACTGTTATATATCCAATAAAGTCCGAAGGAAAAGTAGGCAAGCGAAAAAGCGAATGTTTTAAGATAATTTCTTTTCGGGCCATAAAAAATAAGTATTACAGCTAGGGTGAAAGTTATTAGCTGAATCGGTCCAAGTGCAAATTCAGGTAGTAGACCAGCAGAAAAGCTCTGTGCATGCAGAGCTCCCAAAAAAAATAGAATAATTAATTTCATTAGTTAGCTAATAATTCATTTTCTGAGTCATGAACAATTGGAACTCGACGTACATGAATCCACAAAGCTTGCTTCTCATCAGCTTTAAGAACTTTAAATTTCAAATCCTTATATTGATAAGTGTCATTTCTCTTTGGAATTTCATCAAGTTCAGAAGCGAGCAAACCACCCAAAGTTTCATAATTATCTTCAGGTAAATCGCAGCCCAATACATCATTCAAATGACGAATTTCGCTTATGCCCTTCACGCGCCAGCTATGCTCCGTCTCTGAAAATATAGTTTGTTCAGCTTCCTCGTCGTATTCGTCTTCGATATCGCCGACAATTTGTTCAAGCACATCTTCCATAGTTACAAGGCCAGTGATTGTACCGTATTCATCAACTACGATGGCAATGTGATTCCTTGTCGATTTAAATTCTTGAAGAAGCTTACTAAGAAGTATGGTTTCAGGAACAAATAGTGCAGGTCTAACAAGTCCTCGAATTACTTGATTTTTGGTATTGAAATAACGAAGAACATCTTTTGCTAGAAGTATGCCGATAATATTATCCCGCTCCCCATCAAAGACAGGAAATCTCGAGTGCGAAGTTTCATTTATATATCGCACTATATCTGGCAATGATCTGTTTATATCAATCACGTCCATCTTCGACCTAGAGACCATAATATCGTTGGCCATTTTTTCAGAAAATGAAAAAGAGCCAAGCATCATCTTAAGGGTGTGCTCGTCGATAATAGAATGTTTATGGGCCTGATTTAGGATTTCGTGAATGTCTTCTCTATCTTCTGGTTCGTGTTGAAGACTGAATAAGCCTTTGAGTTTTTGTACTAGGCGTTTACCGAAAGAACGGTGAATTTTTTTTTGTGGTCGTCTGTGCGACGGATATGGTTCAGTTGACATCTCTTTGACGTCGAGTTAAAGGAAGTTTAAGAATAACCTAAATTTAGTGACAATGGGGGAAAACTGGATATTTTTAGCAATCTAATTATATGGATGAGGGAATCCAAACGACATGACTAACTCAGATTCGAGGGTTTCCATTTGCATTGCCATCTGTTCATCTATATGGTCAAAGCCACATGCGTGTAAAACACCATGAATCACCAAATGGCATGCGTGCTGTGTTGTTGTTTTGCCTTGCTCTAAAGCTTCACGCAATAACACCTCCTTGCATATCACAATATCAGCTCTTAGAACATCTAGTGCATCGACTCCATAGTCAAAGGTAAGTATATTGGGTACGTAATCTTTAGACCGATAGGTCTTATTTAATTCTTGAGCTTCTAATGCATCTACAAATCTTAAATTAATTTGGGCCGATTCAAATTCAAAATATTCGTGAGCTTTTTTAAGAGCTTTTAATACCCATGAACGAATGGTTTGACGTTTTAATTCCTCAAATGGCACGACATACTGTACAGATAGATTAAGCATGGCTATTTGTCAGATTTATATTTTTCGTGATATGCATATGCCTCCACGATTCTAGCAACTAAATGATGTCGCACAACATCACGGCTCGTAAAATGAGTAAAAGTAATGCCTTCCACTTTTTTAAGAACGCCCAATGCATGGGTTAGACCGCTTCTTTGACCTCGCTGCAAGTCGACTTGACTCGGATCGCCCGTAATTACTGCTTTACTTCCAAATCCAATGCGAGTCAAAAACATCTTCATCTGTTCTGGCAATGTATTCTGAGCCTCATCCAAAATTACGAAAGCTCGATTTAATGTTCTTCCTCGCATATATGCAAGAGGTGCAATTTCTATAATTTGCTTTTCGAAAAGTTTTTGAACTTTATCAAATCCCATTAAGTCATATAGGGCGTCATACAAAGGTCTTAGGTAAGGGTCTACCTTGCTTGCTAAATCGCCCGGAAGAAATCCTAATCTTTCACCTGCTTCAACCGCTGGTCTTGTTAGAATAATTCTCTCGACTTGATCTCTTTCCAAAGCATCGACGGCACAAGCCACTGCAAGCCATGTTTTTCCTGTACCTGCAGGCCCAACACCAAAGCTAATATCATTATGCAAAATTTTATGGATATATTCTTTTTGTCTAGGTGTTCTAGGTTTAAGGTCTTTTTTYCTAGTTCTTAGAAAATAAAGTTCATTTTCATCGGTGATAGAAAGTTCTGTGGAAGTATCATCTAATTCTTCTTCATAATAATTTGAAAAATGACTATCACTAACAGGTATGTTTGGGTTTGAGGTTATCTCTTCAACAAGACCCAATTGAACTTCTTCTAGATCTAATGGCTTATGACGTGCAAGACGGAAGAATTTTTCGACAACCTTTTTGCATTCATCAGCAAAGTCTCCAGTTACGATTACTCGATTACCTGAGCGTGCAACTTTTGCATTAAAAGCGGCACCTATTTGCATTAAATTCTCATCAAGAGGGCCAAGAAAATTGGCTAAATGAGTATTGTCCCCCTCAAGAGTAATATTAATGCTTTTACTCATAATTTAAACAAACTCCCCTCTAAGAGAATTGGTGTATATATCAGTAATTTTAACTGTGACCATTTGGCCAACTAGTGAATCGGGTCCTTTGAAGTTAACAATTCTATTATTTTCAGTACGTCCCATTAATTCTTCAGAGTCTCTTTTTGAGAATCCTTCAACCAATACTTTTTGATTAGTTCCAAGCATTTTTTCGCTAAATGCTCTAGCTTGTTTATTTACAAGGGCTTGTAGTCTTTGAAGTCTCTCTAACTTAACTTCATAAGGGGTATCATCAGGTAAATCTGCTGCGGGTGTGCCCGGTCTTCGTGAGTAAATAAATGAGAATGAAGTATCTATATTTAAATCTTTAATCAATTTGAGAGTAGCTTCAAAATCTTCCTCGGTTTCTCCAGGGAATCCAACAATAAAATCAGATGATAGAGTTAAATCAGGTCTGACTTTATAGAGATTTCTAACAACTGATTTATATTCAAGAGAAGTATATCCACGTTTCATGGCAGCCAAAACTCTATCACTACCAGCTTGAACTGGTAAATGAAGAAATGGAACAAGTTTTGGAAGCTTCCCGTGTGCTTCAATTAAGCGTTTAGTCATCTCTTTGGGATGAGATGTAATATAACGTATTCTTTCAACACCTGGAATTTCATGTATAAGTTCTAAAAGCATCGCAAAATCAGCGATTTCTCCTTGCTCTCCGACACTTCCGCGATAAGCATTAACGTTTTGACCAAGAAGATTGATTTCTTTTACGCCTTGATCGGCTAAATCCGCTACTTCTACTAAAACATCCTCAAGCGGTCTTGAGATTTCTTCACCCCGAGTATATGGAACAACACAGTATGAACAATATTTACTGCAGCCCTCCATAATAGATACATAAGCAGTCGGACCATTTACACGGGCAGGGGGTAAATGATCAAATTTTTCTATTTCTGGAAATGACACGTCAACTTGTGCACGTCCAGTTGACTCTTTTTGCTCAATCAGTTCAGGTAATCTGTGAAGAGTTTGTGGTCCGAAAACTATATCCACATAAGGGGCTCTTTGAAGAATAGTGGCACCTTCTTGGCTTGCAACACATCCTCCCACACCGATAAGTAAATCGGGTTTTTTCTTTTTCAGTAAATTTATACGACCTAAATCAGAAAAAACCTTCTCCTGTGCCTTCTCTCTAATAGAACATGTATTAAGCAAGATAACATCTGCTTCTTCAGGATTGTCGGTTAGTTCCAAACCTTTTTCTGCATTTAAAACGTCGGCCATCTTTTCTGAATCGTACTCATTCATCTGGCAGCCAAAAGTCTTAATGTATAGTTTTTTAGCGTGAGCAGGAAAATGAATCGGCTTTTCTTCAATAAATTGATTAGCCGATTCTGCTTTAGTTGACCGTTTTAAATTAACTTCTTGCATCAGTTAGGGTACTAATTGTTCGTCAGTTTGTTTCTTAACAGGTTTAACCATGTCTTCTCTTTTGATACCTAGCCACATAGCGACAGCTGCTGCTACGAAAATAGAAGAATAAATACCAAACCAAATACCTATGGTTAAGGCCAGTGAAAAGTAGTGTAGGGACGGACCACCCAAGAAGAACATAGAAAGTACCATAATCTGAGTAGATCCGTGAGTAATTATAGTTCTTGATATGGTTTGAGTAATAGAACTATTAATAATCTCAACTACTGAAGCTTTTCTTTGCTTTCGGAAATTCTCACGTATCCTATCCATAACAACTACAGATTCGTTCACTGAGTAACCCAACACTGCGAGAATTGCAGCTAGTACAGTAAGAGAAAATTCCCACTGGAAGAATGCAAAAAACCCAAGGATTATTATGACATCATGAACATTTGCCACAACACCAGAAATAGAGAATTTCCATTCGAATCGAAATGCCAAATATACGCATATACCAACAATTACAAAGAAAAATGCTAGTAACCCATTTGTATAAAGTTCATTACCGATTTGAGGACCTACAAACTCTACCCGAGTCAAAGAAACACTAGGATCTTGAGATTTAAGAGCAGATAATATTTCCTGACTTTGTTGAGTGGTATTTTTTCCTTCAACAATAGGTAAGCGAATTAATACATCTTCAGCAGAACCAAAGTTCTGAACTTGAAAGTCGGAATACAATCCTCCGATTGATTTACGAATACCTTCTAGATCGGCAGGCTTATCGTATTTCGCTTCAACGAGAGTACCACCCGTAAATTCAATAGAAAGGTTAAAACCCCTAGTAGCAATAAAGAAAACTGCCAGCAAAAATAAAACCAGACTGATTATATTTAGAATCAGTGCATGCTTCATAAAAGGGATGGTTTTATGTATTTTGAAAAATTCCATATTTGTCCCCTATGCCTTTAATTCTTTATTATTTTTAGGTTTCCATACAGTACCGATGGAAATGCTTTTGAGTTTTTTCTTGCGTCCATACCAAAGATTAACAAGTGCTCTAACTCCTACAACAGCAGAGAACATGGAAGTCAAAATACCTAATACGTGCACAACTGCAAATCCACGAATTGGGCCTGGGCCGCTAAATGCTAATAATGCTAGACCCACGATTAGAGACGTAATGTTAGAGTCAAATATCGTACCCCATGCTTTTTCAAAACCTATATTTATAGCCTGTTGAGGGTTTGCTCCTTCACGAAGTTCCTCACGAATCCTCTCATTAATTAGCACGTTGGCGTCAATGGCCATACCTAAGGTGAGGGCAATCGCTGCAATACCTGGCAATGTCAATGTCGCTTGTATCAATGAAAGTACTGCAATCAGTAAAAGTACGTTAAACGCTAGCCCTATCGTAGAAAACACACCGATTAAACGATAATACATAATCATAAAAACAGCGATAATCAAAAATCCAACCCAAGTTGAGCGGAAGCCTTTTCTAATATTTTCTTCACCTAAACTAGGGCCGATAGTCCTCTCTTCAATAATGCTCATGGGAGCTGCCAAAGAACCAGCTCTAAGTAGTAATGCAATATCAGCTGCTTCGGTCGGAGTCATATTCCCTGAAATCTGAACTTGACCATTAGGTATTTCGTCTCGAATAACAGGGGCGGTTACAACTTGACCCTTGCCTTTTTCGAATAATACAATGGCCATTCTTTTATTGATATTGTCTCGAGTTACATCTCTAAAAATACGAGAGCCCTTGCTATCTAAAGTAAGATTTACTGTTGGGATTTGTTTTTGAGGATCTCTACCCGATTGAGCATCTTCTAAGTTTTCTCCAGTAAGAATAACTTGACGACGCAGTAGAATATCCCTCCCGTCGCTGTCTTTGAATCTCTCTAAACCAAATGGCACTACTCCAGATGAGAGAGAGGCTAGCGCGTTAGGGCTATCATCTACTAAACGCAACTCCAAAGTTGCGGTCCTACCTAATATATCTTTTGCCTTTGCGATATCCTGCACACCAGGAAGTTGTACAACAATACGATCATTTCCTTGTTGTTGAATAATAGGCTCTGCTACGCCAAGCTCATTAATCCTATTATGTAGGGTAACGATATTTTGTTTTAAAGCCGTATCCTGTACTCTATCAATTTCAGTTGGGGATATTGAATTAACTAATACAAATTTACCGCCCGTTTCTGATAGTTCAGAAGTTAACTCAGGTAGTCTTTTTCGAATAATACTTTGAGCCTTTGCGGCCTGTTCTTCAGAAGAAAATACCGCTTTAATCTCAGTTCCCTCTAATTGGATAGATTCAAATGAAACCTTTCCGTCTCTAAGAAAGGTGCGCAATTCCGTAGTCAATGAGTTGTATCTAGAATTCAATGCACCCTTCATGTCCACTTGAAGTAGGAAATGCACACCGCCTCGCAAATCTAGACCTAATGCCATAGGATTAGCCCCTAATGAAGTGAGCCAAGTTGGAGTCGCTGACAATAAATTAAGGGCTACAACATAGTTAGGTTCTTCTGGGTTCGGATTTAAAGCCTTCTCTAAAACGCCCCTAGCTTGAATCTGCTCATTTGGACTGTTAAATCTTATCCTAATAGTATTGTTGTTAGGGCCATTAGCTTGAATAACAGAATTCTCAAACGGAATATTCGCTTGCTTTAGAGTTTGCTCAGCGAAGTTAAGTAAGTTTTGGTCAACTTTCTTAGTTACATTAGTACTTGAAATTTGTACAGCTACTGTTTGTCCAAATATATTTGGCAATGTATACGTGAGGCCAAACAATAATGCAAATAGGACAATTAAATATTTCCAAAGAGGGTAACGATTCATTCTTATAGATCTTTGATAGTGCCTTTAGGTAAAACTGCAGCTACAGCTACACGTTGAAGAAGAATTTCTGCAGGTTGCTCACCTTTGCTTATATCTAAAGTGATATAGTTGTCGGTAATGTGGGTTACTTTTCCTAAAATACCACCAGTAGTAATTACTTCATGTCCTACAGCTAGAGACTCAACCATTTTGCGGTGTTCTTTTTGACGTTTCATTTGAGGTCTAACAAGTAAAAACCACAACACACCAAACATCAAAATCATTGGAAGTAGGCCTGTAATAGTGCCTGCCAGTGATTGGTTTGCAGGTGCTGCCGCTTGATTAAAAGTAGCAATCAGTAAGTCGTTAAACATTAAATTCTCCGTTATTTTTTATATCGTTAACCGTATATTGTAGCCTTTTTGTAATTATTCAATGCCCCTAGCTCGGTCTTCGTGGAATTTAGCCACCCACTCTGTAAAAGAGCCTAATTCTATGGCTTCTCGCATCTCTTTCATAATATGTAAATAAAACATTAAATTATGAATTGTATTTAGACGAGATCCGCTTATTTCGTTTGTTTTTTGTAGATGATGAAGATATGCACGACTAAATTTACTACTTGTATTAGGTGGCAATGACGGGTCGACCGGTCGCATATCATCTTTGTAACGTGCGTTGCGAATTTTTAGATCCCCGTATCTAGTGAACAATGTTCCATTTCTTGCGTTTCTTGTAGGCATAACGCAATCAAACATATCTATCCCATGTGCAACACCATAGACTAAATCCTCAGGAGTCCCAACACCCATCAAATATCTAGGTGCATCTTCAGGTAGCTGATGTGCTAAAAATTCAATAATGCGGTTCATTTCTTCTTTGGGTTCCCCCACGGACAAGCCCCCTATGGCGTATCCATGAAATCCTATTTCTTTTAGACCGTGAAGGGATTCAATCCTTAAATCATCATACATTCCACCTTGCACAATACCAAACAAAGCATTTGGGTTTCGTAGCTCTTCAAAAGCAGTTTTAGATCTTTTAGCCCATCTTAGGGACATACGCATAGATTTAGCAGCCTCCTCGTGAGTAGCTGGTCTATCTTTAATTAAATAGGGGGTACACTCATCGAACACCATAACAATATCAGAATTCAATGACTTTTGAATTCTCATAGACTCTTCTGGAGTAAGGAATAATTTTGCTCCGTCAATTGGAGATGAAAATTTAACGCCTTCCTCATATATTTTGCTTCTTAAGTCTGAGAGACTAAATACTTGAAACCCACCTGAATCCGTCAAAATAGGCTGATCCCAATTCATAAATCCATGCAAGCCGCCATGTTTTTCAATTACTTCAGTACCTGGTCTAAGCCATAGATGAAAAGTATTTCCCAATATAACTTGAGAGCCCACTTCCTTTAAATCACTTGGAAGCATGGCTTTAACACATCCATAAGTGCCAACAGGCATAAACATAGGTGTCTGAACAGCACCATGGTTTAAAGTCATGGTTGCTCTTCTAGCTTTGCCTTGTGTTTTTAAAACTTCAAATTTAAATTTTGATTCAAGCATAATTATTAGAAATTAGGTTCGATATACATGGCATCGCCATAACTGAAAAATCTGTATTCTGCTTCAACAGCATGCTTATAAACTTTGTGCATGGTTTCAAAACCCATCCAGCTTGCAACTAACATAAGCAATGTTGATTCTGGCAAATGAAAATTAGTAATCATCCCATCAATCACAAGAGGTTCATAACCAGGAGTAATAAATAATTTTGTATCACCTGTGAATGGCTTAGGAGCACCTTCTTCGGTCATTCCAGCCAATGCAGCTGCAGACTCAATCGCTCTCACACTTGTAGTACCTACTGCAATTACACGACCTCCTGATTTCCTGCATTCAGCAATAGCATCGCACGTCTCAGACGTAACTTCAAACCACTCAGAATGCATCACATGGTCATTTAGGTCACTAGTAATCACTGGCTTAAAAGTACCAGAACCAACATGCAATGTGACCATAGTCTCTTGAACTCCAAGTGACTTAATTTCTTCTAAAAGCTTATCATCGAAGTGCAAACCGGCTGTTGGTGCAGCAATAGCTCCTTCTCTAGAAGCATATACAGTTTGATACCGCTCATAATCAAATTCATCTGGATTATGCTTTATATATGGTGGCAATGGTAACTGTCCTATCCTCTCTAACACTTCCATCACTGGTTCTGAAAATTCCAATGTAAATTCATCTGAATCTTGCTCAACTACTAGTGCTTGCACACCTTCTCCAAATAGCAAATTAGATCCATTTTGTGGTCTTTTGCTAAATCGCAAATGAACAACGGCTCGATTTGGGCTTACAACTCTTTCTATCAAACACTCAATTTTTCCGCCTGTTGACTTTTGACCAAATAATCTGGCCTTAATTACACGAGTATTATTAAAAATTAGAAGGTCGTTTATTCTTAATAAGCTTTTTATTTGTGGAAATGCCAAGTCGGCCCACGTTCCATCTGGCTTAACGTGGAGCAATCTACTTTCAGTTCTATGTTTTGTAGGTCTTTGAGCAATTCTTTCTGGAGGAAGTTCGTAGAAAAAATCCTCCTTTTTATAGACATTTTTATACATTTTTAACCCTAATGAATCCTAAATTATAAATTAGATGAATGGATTGCTCGTGATAAAATAACGCAAATTTTTAGAGGAATTTTACATGGCAGTTCATGAAATTAAGCACCCTTTAGTTCAGCACAAAATTGGACTTATGCGTAATGTAGATTTAGATACTAAGAGTTTTCGTGAGCTTGCAGAAGAAATAGCCATTTTGCTAACTTATGAAGCTACAAGAGACTGCCTTTTAGAAGATTGTGAAGTCTCAGGGTGGTGTGGTCCTGTAAGTACTAAAAAATTAGCAGGTAAGAAAGTAACAGTTGTGCCTATTTTAAGAGCTGGTATTGGTATGCTTAATGGCGTATTAAGTCTTATACCAAGCGCTAAAGTTTCAGCCATTGGCATAGCAAGAAATGAAGAAACTCTAGAAGCTGCCACCTACCTTAAAAAATTAGTAGGTGATTTAGACCAGAGATTCGCTTTAATAATTGACCCTATGTTAGCTACTGGTGGCACATTAATAGCTGCTATTGATATGCTTAAGGCTATGGGTTGTAGAGAAATTCGTGTATTAACTCTTGTTAGTGCTCCTGAAGGTATTGAACGAGTTATTAGCAAACACCCTGATATTGATATCTTTACTGCATCTATTGATGAGAAGCTTAATGAGCACGGATATATTATTCCAGGATTAGGAGATGCTGGGGATAGAATATTTGGAACTCGTCAAAAAGAAGATTGAGTAATTTTTTGTCTATTACTTGTCATATTCTGTAACATTTAACCTCGCATTGTAATAATTTTTCACTACTTGAAGGTTTATCATTAGACTTTACGGGCTAATCACAGCCAAAAACTATTGGGAGAATACTATGTCAACTAAAAATGACGCAAGCAAAACTGAAGAAGAAATGTTAGATGCTCTACGTAAAACTGTAGCTGATGCTGAAGGTTTACTTAAAGAAGCAACTAAAGAAACTGGAAAAAAAGCTGAGGAAATTCGTATGAAAGTTAAAGATCTTCTTTCTAATGCTCAATCTGCATTTGAAGAAGGCAAACAAAAAGTTGTTGATACTACTCGTGATGCAGTTAAGAAAACTGATGACTACGTTCAAGATAATCCTTGGCGTGCAGTAGGTACTGTTGGTGTTGCTGCTCTTCTTTTAGGTATTATCATCGGCCGCAAATAATTCGTTGGTACCTCACATTAATTTTCCCCTAAGCAGGTGGGGAAACCCATCTGCTTTTTACTCTATCAAAATCAAAATTATGCATTTACGTCAAACTATCGCTCAGCTAATTAATAGCTTCATAACTTACACCGAAACTAGGGGTAAGATTTTTGGTGTTGAACTTACTCAAGCAAGAGCACAGGTGACTCAAGCATTGGTTTGGGGAGTTGCATCTTTAATTTTTGCATTATTAGGTCTTACTCTCCTATCTTTTGCGATAATTCTCCTTACTTGGGAGACTGAATATCGTAATTGGGTAGTTTGCTTGTTACCTATTCTATATTTTGTGATAGCTTATATTGCAATTAATAGAGTTAGTGCTTTAATTAAAGCTCCAACTTTTGAGTACACGATTAAAACATTAAAAGAAGATGTGGAATATTTTAAGGATCATCCTGAATTTCCAACATCTATGGATATTCTGACTTCAGACGGAGGAAAGATAAATGGATAATAAAGCCAAACTCGAAGCATTAGCAGTTCAGGCTAATATCGATCGTCGTCAAGTAGTTAATGGGTTTTATAAATTAAGAGATAATCTTGATCCTGAAGTTATTGCAGACTATGTAATGGCACGTGGTAGAAATTTAGTTTCCTCAGCTCTTCCAGATGCTTCAGGTGCGTTTTCTTGGTTAGGTAGAAATCCACGTATAAGTGTTGGAATAGCTAAAGGTCTACTAAATTTAGCTAAAACTAAAAATCGTCTTCTAAGAACAGTTGCACTTGGTGTTGCATCTTGGTTTATCTCTAAACGCTTTAAATAAACTACTATATATGGCTCCTATTAGGAGCCATATTTATTTTAGTCAAAGATTTCTGGCCACAATTTATCAATTTTCTTTTTCACCGATTCATCCATAATAATCGGTCTTCCCCATTCTCTATCGGTTTCTCCTGGCCATTTATTAGTGGCGTCAATTCCTAGTTTGCCACCTAATCCAGAAACAGGGGAGGCAAAATCAAGATAGTCAATCGGAGTGTTTTCAACCATTACAGCATCTCTTACTGGGTCCATACGTGTACTAACAGCCCAGATTACTTCTTTCCAGTCCCTAGTATCTACATCCTCATCTACCACAATAATAAATTTCGTGTACATAAATTGCCTTAAAACACTCCATATCCCGAACATTACCCTTTTAGCATGGCCAGCATATTGTTTTCTAATCGATACGACAGCAACACGATAACTACATCCCTCTGGTGGGAGGTAGAAATCAATAATTTCTGGAAAAGTTTTCTGGAGCAATGGAATAAACACCTCATTTAGAGCTAATCCTAATACAGCGGGTTCATCAGGTGGTTTACCTGTGTATGTGCTGTGATAGATTGGATTTTCACGCATAGTGATTCTATCCACAGTAAAGACAGGAAACCATTCTTGCTCGTTATAGTAACCAGTGTGATCTCCATAAGGTCCTTCAAGTGCCATTTCATAGTCATAGCCATCTAAAACATACTCTTCGCAAGCATTAGGATGAGAAGTTGGCAATATATGACCTTCCAATACAATCTCAGCACTTGCTGGGACTTGTAGATCATTTCCAATTGATTTTGAAAGTTCAGTTCTTGAGCCTCTTAAAAGGCCTGCAAATTGATATTCTGATAGGCTATCTGGGATTGGCGTAACAGCAGCAAGAATAGTTGCTGGGTCCGCACCTAAAGCCACACTTATTGGAAATGGTTGTCCAGGATTGGCGATTCTAAAATCACGAAAATCTAAAGCACCACCTCTGTGGTCCATCCATCTCATAATCAGTTTATTACGGCCTAAAAGTTGCTGCCTATAAATGCCAATATTTTGCCGTTTTGCACGAGGACCTTTAGTAATGACTAATCCCCAGGTAATAAGGGGTGCAATATCACCTGGCCAACATGTTTGAATTGGAAGGCTCTCAAGATCAACTTCATCGCCCTCAAGAACGATTTGCTGACATTCAGGCTTTGAAATTTTCTTAGCTTGCATATCCCATAAAGCAGATTTCAACATAGACACTTTGCTAAAAGCATCTTTCAAACCGCTAGGAGCCTGAGGTTCTCTTAAATCAGACAAAAGAATGCCAACATCACGCAACGCAGAAAGATCCTCAGCACCCATACCCCAAGCTACTCTTTCAGGGGTGCCAAATAAATTTGTAAGAATAGGCATTTTTGCTGGTTTAGAATTATGTGCTGCATTATGAAAAATAAGTGCGGGACCACCATTGCGTAAACACCTATCACTGATTTCTGTTATTTCAAGATTTGTAGAAACTGTGGTGTTAATATTCTTTAACGCATTTCGTTTTTCAAGTTGATTTAAAAAATCGCGTAAATCTTTATATTTCATATTTATACTTAGTAACTTTTAGATTTCTCTATATTAATTGAAATCATGCGCAGAAGGGATTTTTTTAAATTCGGTAAGAAAGGAATTGTTCCCAAAACAAATTGGGAAATGTTTTTACATAGAGTTCAGAGACTTACATTTTCGGACATTAAATTAATAGACACTGAACTTCAAATTGCATGCATAGAAATCAAAAATCCTAATCTAGCTCAAACATTAATCTCTATTTGTGCTGATCACCAAGTGGCTTTTTTATACGACAAATTGGTAGATATTGATTCTGTGTCTGGTAGGCCTATTTTGTTGGTTAAAGTAAATAACAATTCCACTCCAGATTTTGTTTCAGAGGGTGTATGTGTTGCAGATTTCACTTGTCTTTGTGGTGATTTATTTGAAAAAGGCTTTAACCAGTTTGAGTTTGTTCCACCTGAACTTAATCTAAGCCAGTGGTTTAATGAACCTTCATTTCACGACTCTAGACCATATTATTCAATCACATCTGGACTAATGGAGATTGATACTATTTTTTCTAACGCAATGACAGCTCGCTTAGGCGGATTTGGTTTGAATTCTAATATTGCTTTAGGAAATGCATTACTTAATAAAAGCATCCCCGAATTATTTAAAATTTCACAAACTTTTGAAGTAACAGAATTATTAGTTAGTCCAGTTTGGCCTGATGAATTGCGATTTGATAGTCTATTTAAAAATATATCCGATATAAATCTTTGCAGAGTGTTTTTAGGTCAAAGGGGTTCATATATCTGGGGGCAGAGATTTTATATAAAGGCATTGCCACCTAAAAAGATTTCCCCTAAAAATATAGTAACCAGCGAGGATGAGGAGCAAGAATTCAAGATAAATCCCATAGATTTAATGGAGTTGAAGGAAATTATTGATCCTCAGGGAATATTTCAATATGAAGATGAATTTTGCGAAATTCGTAACAGAATGCTTTAAAGCTATTGACATAAGGCTTATCTTGCTATTTAATTTCGAAATTACAAATTTCAGCAGTTCTCGAGGCTATAAATGGTAAAAAAAGTTGATTTCTCTAAGGTTATGTCTAAATCGGCAGAGCTCCCAGCTAGCTATTTAGAATCTAAGGATGAAATCTTTGAGGCTGCTTCAAATGCGGGCTTGTCCTGTTATGAATGTGATTGTTCGAGGGCAAGAAATCTTTCGGCTATTTTAAGAGCGATATCTAAATCGGTAGATTATCCAGTTTTCTTCGGAAAAGATTTGGATGCACTGGCAGATTGCTTAACTGAAACTTTAGATGAGCAAGAAATAGGGTATGTATTATGGTTTACTCAACTTCATACTGGTGACCCAGAACTATCTTCAGATACTAAGCAGATTATTAAGATATTAAAAGAGACTTGCAGCTACGCAAAAAAAATTAATAAGACCTTTATTTTCTTTATTGACCATGCGGGCCAACATAGTGCCCCAGAACCTGGTGTTGAGCCTGAGAGATACGCAGGTAATTTTACTGAAGACGACTCTGAATAAGTGCTAGCCACGCACTTATAGCCATAAGGCCCGCTGTCTCTGTCCTTAAAATCCTTTCCCCTAGATTAATTAATTTCGAATTAGATTTAGAAAAAAGATCTATTTCTGTCCTATCCCAACCTCCCTCGGGGCCGATGCAAATTATCGAGCTTTGAATATCATTGACTGAACTTTCCGAAATAAGTGTATTTAGAGAATCGGGTTCGGCTACAAAACATTTGCATCCACTAGAGGATTTTAAAAAATTCTCTATAGACTGCGGTTCATTAATTTTCATTAGTATGTTTCTACCACATTGCTCTGAAGCTGAGATAATGATTTTTCTCCAGTGGTCCATTTTTTTATTTAATCTATCCGGACTGATTTTTAATACTGAGCGTTTGGCAATGATTGGGTAAAATTCACTTACACCCAATTCCACGGCTTTTTCAATAACAAAATCCATCTTATCAGCAGTCGATAAAGCTTGAGCTAAGCCTAATTTAATACTTAACTCCCTTGAAATTTCAAACTTATACTCTGGTGTGAAAAAGGCATCGCCATTTATGAAGGCAATGGGACCGTGGAATTCGAGATTATTGCCATCAAAAAGAGATATTTTTGTACCTTCCTTAAGTCTAAGGGAGCGACCTGCATGAGTTGAAATTTCTTTCGGAAGCTTAGACTGAGAGCCAATTTCAAGAGGCAATGGACAAAAAAAACGGGGTGTTAGCATTAAGAGTAGTTATATTTTTCCAAGTGTTAAAATTATACGCATTATTTTGGACTCATAAGACAAGAAAATACATGATTAACCCTCAAGTTCCTGATTCTAAACTTGCAAACGCAATACGATCACTAACTATGGACGCAGTCCAAAAAGCGAATTCTGGGCATCCTGGAGCCCCTATGGGTATGGCTGAAATGGCCGTTGCGCTTTGGCACAGAAATCTTAAACACAATCCACTAAATCCGAAATGGTATGACAGAGACAGGTTTGTTTTATCCAATGGTCATGCCTCTATGCTCATCTATTCCTTGCTTTATTTAACAGGCTATGGTGTGACCATTGATGACATTAAAGATTTTAGGCAGCTACATTCTAAGACTCCCGGTCATCCTGAGTATGGCATAACTCCTGGGGTAGAGACTACAACGGGTCCATTGGGACAAGGTATCGGAAATGCAGTAGGATTTGCATTGTCAGAGGCACTATTATCTCAGGAATTTAATAGAGAAGAGCATAAGATAGTCGATCACTTTACGTATGCATTTGCAGGTGATGGGTGTCTAATGGAAGGGGTGTCGCATGAGGTGTTTTCATTGGCAGGCACGCTTAAGCTAAATAAATTAATTGTGCTTTATGACAGCAATGGTATCTCGATTGATGGTCAAATTAATCCCTGGTTTAGCGATGATACATCAAAGCGATTTGAAGCTTATGGTTGGCAGGTATTAGAAGTTGATGGTCATGATATTGATGCTATCGATGAGGCCATTAATCAAGCTAAGGATTTTTCTCGTCAATTAGACACTGGACCTACACTTATCATTTGTAAAACAGTTATCGGTAAAGGGTCTCCAAAAGTTCAGGGTTCATCTAAAGCTCATGGAGCACCGCTTGGGACTGAAGAAGTTATTCAAGCACGCAAGGCTTTGGGAATTGAGTGGGGGGATTTTGAAGTTCCTAAAGATGTTCTTGATTCGTGGAATCATATTACTAAAGGTGCAGGGCAGCAAGCTGTTTGGGATTCAGTATGGGCAAGTTATAAAGTTCAATATCCAGATTTAGCTGCAGAATATGAACGAAGAATGTCAGGACAATTGCCATTAGATTTTGAAGAAAAATTTCAAACCTATTTAGAGCAAGTAATTCAAGATCAAAAAACACTAGCAACTCGTAAATCATCACAAGACACAATAGCAAAATTAGCAGAAGTATTGCCAGAATTGTTAGGGGGTTCGGCAGATTTAACTTCATCAAATTTAACCATTTGGCAAGATGCAGTGCCCGTTCGTTCTGGTACTGGTAATATCTCTTTTGGTCGACATATTAATTATGGAGTTAGAGAATTTGGTATGGCTGCCATAATGAATGGTATTTCTCTACATGGTGGATATTTGCCGTTTGGCGGAACTTTTCTGACTTTTTCAGATTATTCGCGAAACGGCATTCGAATGTCGGCATTGATGAAACAAAAAGTAGTTCATGTGTTTACGCATGATTCTATTGGTTTAGGTGAGGATGGCCCTACTCATCAATCTATCGAGCATGCATGGAGTCTGAGATTAATACCTAATTTGGAGGTCTGGAGACCCTGTGATACTACTGAGACGGCGGTTGCTTGGAGGGCGGCAGTCAAGAGAAATGGGCCTAGTGCATTGCTGTTGTCACGACAAAATCTACCTTTTATTGCCAGAGACGAGATTTGTCTAAAAGACATTGAGAAAGGAGGCTATGTTCTAAGGGCCGTAGTTAATCCTAAGGCTATTCTTATAGCTACAGGGTCTGAGGTACAAATAGCAATGGACGCCCAAATGAAACTTAAGGATGAGGGCATCGCAGTTTCCATTGTGTCTATGCCATCAACCTCCGTGTTCGACCGTCAATCAAATGAATACAAATCAGAAGTGCTTCCAAGAAATGTGCCTAAATTTGCAGTAGAAGCGGGTTCAACTGTTCCGTGGTACAAATACGTTGGTCAAGATGGAGCGGTTGTAGGCATTGATACATTTGGAGAATCCGCCCCTGCAAACGATTTGTTTAATTACTTTGGTATTACGTCTGATAAATTAGTTCAACTAGTTATTAATTCTATTAAGGAGTAAGAATGTCAATTCGTGTCGCCATAAATGGATATGGCCGTATTGGTCGTATGGCACTTAGAGCTCACTATGAGTACGCAAAAAAGCATGATATTGAGATTGTCGCTATTAATGCAATGGGAGATGCGGAAGTAAACCGTCATCTTACAAAATGGGACACTGCACATGGACGATTTGACTCTCAAGTTAGCCTTGATGGAGATCATCTTGTAGTAGACGGGGATCGCATTAAGTTATTTAGTACACGCGATATAAAAAATCTTCCCTGGGCTGATATGGATATTGATGTAGTTTTAGAATGTACTGGTGCATTTACATCAAAAGAAAAAGCCTCTGCTCATATAGAACAAGGAGCAAAAAAGGTTTTAATTTCTGCCCCTGGCGGCAAAGATGTGGATGCTACTGTCGTTTATGGAGTCAATCAAGATATCTTAAAAGCTGAGCATACTGTAGTTTCAAATGCGTCTTGTACAACCAATTGTTTAGCCCCTTTAGTAAAACCTATTCAAGATGCAATTGGTATTGATTCAGGATTAATGACCACAATTCACGCATATACAAATGATCAAGTTTTAACTGACGTAAATCATAAAGATATAAGGCGTGCTCGTAGTGCATCTATGAATATGATTCCTACGAAAACAGGTGCAGCCTCGGCTCTAGGTCTAGTTATTCCTGAATTGCAGGGTAAATTAGATGGATATGCTATACGCGTTCCTACCATAAATGTTTCTATAGTTGATTTAGTCTTAGTACCAAGTAGAGAAACGTCTGTAGAAGAAATCAATAAAGTGTTGAAAGACGCATCAGAAGGGTATCTAAAGGGTATACTAGCTTTTAACGATGAGTTACTTGTATCCTCTGACTTTAATCACACATCATGTTCAAGCATTTATGATTCAACACTCACAAAAATGTCGGGTTCCAAATTGGTCAAAGTTTCTGCCTGGTACGACAATGAGTGGGGATTCTCAAATCGTATGTTAGATACTACTGTAGCAATGATGCAAGCTAAATAATTTATGTCACTAAACGTACTAACTTTAAAAGAGCTTATTGAGCAAGGACTTCTAAAAGGAAAGAGGGTATTTTTTCGTTCTGATCTTAATGTTCCCTTAGATGAATCTAGAAATATTACGGAAGATACAAGAATTAGGGCTTCATTGCCAGGCATAAAAATGGCTTTAGATGCAGGTGCGGCTGTTATGGTTACATCACATCTTGGAAGACCCGTTGAGGGGGCATGGTCAGAAGATATCTCTCTTAATCCCATTGCAAAACATATATCGAATCTTCTAGGTCAGGAAGTAAGGCTAGTTAAAGATTGGCTAGATGGTGTTGAAGTAGAACCAGGTCAGGTGGTCTTACTTGAAAATTGCCGTATTAATGTAGGCGAACAATCAAATGATGACAATCTAGCTAAAAAAATGGCTAAGCTTTGCGATATTTTCGTAAATGATGCATTCGGAACTGCACATAGGGCACAAGCTTCAACCCATGGTATTGCGAAATATGTTGATATTGCTTGCGCGGGTCCGCTTTTACAAGCTGAACTTGAGGCTTTGGATAAAGCTTTAGAAAATCCGAAACGGCCACTTTTGGCTGTTGTAGGGGGATCCAAAGTATCTACAAAATTGTCGGTTTTGGAATCATTGTCACATAAAGTGGATCAGCTAATAGTTGGTGGTGGCATAGCAAATACTTTTATGCTTGCATGCGGTTTAAATATAGGTAATTCTTTGTCTGAACCTGATCAAGTCGATAAAGCGAAATCGATTATGGAGAATCTTAAAGAGCGTTCAGCGTCTGTACCAATTCCTGTTGATGTTGTTGTGGGTCAGGATTTTGCAATCGATACCATTGCCACTAAAAAGGCTACAACTGATGTTTCCGACGGCGATATGATTATGGATATCGGGCAAAAAAGCATAGATAATCTTTGCGAAATCATAAGCAAGGCAGGCACTATTGTATGGAATGGACCAATTGGTGTTTTCGAGTTTCCAGCATTCTCAAATGGTACTAAGCAAGTTGCACAAGCTATAGCTAAGTCTGATGCGTTTTCAATTGCAGGGGGCGGGGATACTCTTGCTGCTATATCTCAATTTAATATAAATGAAGGTATAGACTATATTTCAACTGGGGGTGGGGCGTTTCTTGAATTTTTAGAAGGAAAGGGTCTTCCTGCTGTAGACATTCTTATAGAACGAAATAATACTTTATGAGCACACTAAAAGTTGCAGTTGCACAATTTCCTGCGACAAATAATATCAATTTAAATTTAACTAAGATACGAACTTTGTTTGAGCAAGCTTCAGCTCAGGGTGCTGAACTAATTGTATTGCCAGAGGCATCTATGTGTTCATTTGCTTCAGAGCTTGATATCTTAAAGAAATTAGCCCGTGAAGAGACTCCTGGTTTTATTCGTAATATGATGGAGTTTGCACGCGAATTTAATATGTATGTCATTGTTGGCGTGCTTATGGATAGCAGTCCTGAAGTAGCTTTAAAAGACGATCCACGAATTGAAAACCATTTGTTGGCTATTAACTCGGCTGGAGATGTTCTTGTAGATTATTCAAAGATTCATGTCTATGATGCATTTTCTTTTAAAGAATCAGATAAAGTAAAACCTGCTACTCTAAGAGATGATGGTTCACAGTTTGGACTTTTTCAAATCAAAGATTTCAAAATTGGTCTTATAAATTGCTATGATTTAAGATTTCCAGAATTAGCTAGGGCTCTTATAGATTTAGGGGCAAATGTACTTACGGTAAGTGCAAACTGGATTGCTGGAGCCTTTAAAGAAACACATTGGGAGACATTGCTTAGAGCCAGGGCAATCGAGAATACGTCTTATGTATTAGCTAGTGGCCAAACACGTCCTAAGGGTGTGGGTCTTAGCATGATTATTGACCCACTGGGTTTTATAATTGGAGGATGTGGAGAGGCTGAAGGCGTATATGTTAGTGAAATAAACTCTGATAGGATTAATAAGGTCAGAGAGTTAGTTCCTTGTCTTGCAAACCGCAGACTTAAATAACTTTAGGAGATTTTTATGGCATTAGTTTCATTAAGACAACTTCTTGATCATGCCGCCGAATTTGGATATGGCATTCCTGCCTTTAACGTAAATAATCTTGAGCAGGTCCAAGCTATTATGGAAGCTGCTAGGGAAACTGATAGTCCTGTGATTATGCAAGCTTCAGCTGGGGCTCGTAAATATGCAGGTGAGCCTTTTTTAAAGCATTTAATACAAGCCGCAGTTGAGGCATATCCTGATATTCCTATCGTTATGCACCAAGACCATGGACAATCCCCAGATGTTTGCAGAGGGGCTATTAACCTTGGATTTACTAGTGTGATGATGGACGGATCCTTGATGCCTGACGGCAAGACCATTGCCACCTATGAATATAATGTGCAAACTACGCGTGAAGTCGTTCAAATGGCTCATGCGATAGGCGTTTCAGTTGAGGGCGAGCTAGGTGTCCTAGGATCTCTTGAAACTATGAAAGGCGATAAAGAAGATGGCCATGGAGCTGAGGGTACATTAACTAGAGACCAGCTATTGACGGACCCTGAACAAGCTGCTGAATTCGTAAGAGAAACACAAGTAGATGCACTTGCTATTGCCATTGGTACTAGCCATGGGGCTTATAAATTTACACGCAAACCTACGGGCGACATTCTATCGATACAGCGAATCAAAGAGATTAATGCACGCCTTCCTAACACGCATATTGTGATGCATGGATCTTCAAGTGTTCCGCAGGAATATCTCGAGCAAATCCGTATGTATGGCGGCGATATGAGGGAGACTTACGGTGTGCCTGTTGAAGAAATACAAGAGGCGATTAAATACGGTGTCCGTAAAGTAAATATTGATACAGATATAAGGCTGGCTATGACAGCGGCTGTTCGTAAGTTTCTACACGAGAATCCTTCTAAATTTGACCCTCGTGAATTTAATAAGCCTGCTCGTGAAGCTGCGAAGCAATTATGTATCTCTCGCTACGAAGCTTTCGGTACAGCGGGAAATGCATCTAAAATCAAGCCTGTCGAACTATCAACAATGGCTCAAAAATATGCAAGTGGCGAACTTGTACAAAAGGTGAACTAATATGGCTATGTATGAATCTTCAATTAAATCATTACCTCTAGTTAGCAGGGGAAAAGTCAGAGATATGTATGCAGTGGATGACGATAAATTACTTATCGTTGCCACAGACCGCATATCTGCTTTTGATGTTGTGTTAGATGATCCTATTCCTAATAAGGGCATGGTGCTTACTTCATTGACAGAATTCTGGTTGGAGAAGCTTGGCGGTATTATGCCTAATCATGCGACAGGCATTCTTCCTGAAGAGGTTGTTGCGGCAGATGAAATTGATCAAGTCGCTGGTCGTGCAATGGTAGTGAAGAAACTGAAGCCTGTGTTAGTAGAAGCGGTTGTTAGAGGGTATATTATTGGATCAGGTTGGAAGGATTATCAAGAAAACGGTGCAATCTGCGGTATTCATTTACCTAAGGGTCTTGATCTAGCTTCTGAATTAAATGAACCTATATTTACTCCAGCTGCTAAAGCGGAACCAGGTAAACATGATGAAAATATCGGTTTTGACTATATGGCTAAATTGGTAGGTGATGATATTGCAGAAGATATTCGTGAAGCCTCAATTGATCTTTATAAAGCTGCTAGTCAAATTGCAAAATTAAAAGGTTTAATCATTGCAGATACTAAATTTGAGTTTGGGCTTGATGAACAAGGTACATTGCACTTGATGGACGAAGTATTGACACCAGACTCTTCCCGTTTCTGGCCTGCAGATCAATACAAAGAAGGTACTAACCCGCCATCATTCGATAAGCAATTTGTACGTGATTGGCTTGAATCTCAAGATTGGGATAAAAAACCGCCAGCTCCACGTTTGCCTAAAGATGTAATTGAGAAAACTTCTCAAAAATATAAAGAAGTTCTTGATCGATTTACAGGAAAAAATCCTTATCTTTAGGACTTATCTTTAGGAATTTATATGAAAACTGAAGCAAAAGTTGCCGTTGTCATGGGCAGCAACAGCGATTGGGATATTATGCAAAACGCCGTACAAATTTTGCGTGAATTTGAAGTCCCTTTCGAAGCTAAAGTGATCTCAGCACATCGTATGCCTTTAGATATGGCTGACTTTGGTGCGAGTGCTTACGAAAATGGTTTTCGGGCTATTATTGCAGGTGCAGGTGGTGCAGCCCACTTACCTGGTATGTTAGCTGCTTTGACGGATATTCCAGTGTTTGGCGTACCAGTTCCATCAAAATATTTGAGGGGCGAGGATTCACTTTTATCAATAGTTCAGATGCCTAAAGGCGTACCCGTTGCCACATTTGCAATAGGTGATTCAGGTGCTATAAATGCGGCTCTACATGCTATTGCTAATCTTGCGATGCATGACTTATCTCTTAGAGAAAAGCTTATCAAATACAGAAAAGAACAAACAGAGAAAGCAAGAGCAATGGAGCTTCCTTTATGAACGCTAAACGCCTTGGTATATTAGGTGGCGGTCAGTTAGGACGCATGTTTACGCAGGCCGCTCAACGATTGGGATTTGAGGTCGTAGTCTATAGTCCTGAGCTTGATAGTCCGGCAGGCTCTGTGGCAGAGTACGAGATATTTGCACCTTATGAAGAACATGAATCTTTAGATAATTTTGCATCTCTTACTCAATATATAAGCACGGAATTTGAAAATGTTCCATCGGACACCCTTAGATATTTATCAAATTTAGAGGGGGTAAAACTAGTTTCCCCAAGTGCAAATGCAGTTGAAATCGTACAAGATCGCATTAAAGAAAAATCATTTGTTAAATCACTTGATATAGGCCTAGCCCCATACGCTTCTATTAAGAGCGATGAAGATTTAATCCAAGAGAATTTTACTGGTTTATATCCAGGTATTTTAAAAATAGCTTCACTTGGTTATGACGGTAAGGGCCAAATCCCTGCATCGAATTTCGATGAATTGAAAAATGCTTTTGAAACATTAGGAAAAAAACCTTGTGTTTTCGAAAAAAAATTAAATCTTAAAATGGAAATCTCGGTAGTCCTTGCCAGAAATAAAAATGGCGAAATCAAGACATACCCAATCTCCGTAAACACGCATAAAAACGGAATACTGCATATGTCTGAAATAGGGTTGCACTCTTTTTCAGATTCAATAAAAGATGAAGTAAATAGCATTGCCACCGAAATTGCAAAAAAATTAAATTATGTCGGAGTCCTTTGCGTTGAGATGTTCTGGCTCGAGGACGGCACTATTTGCGTTAATGAAATTGCCCCTAGACCGCACAATAGTGGACATTTTTCTATCGAGGCCTGCAGTTGCAGTCAATTTGAGCAACAAGCAAGAATTCTTGGAGATCTGCCTTTAGGTGACACTAACCTTATCCAGCCTGTAATTATGTTAAATATATTGGGCGATGCATGGTTTGTGAATTCTGATGAAAATGGTGAACCTATTGAGCCTTCATGGGCTGAGATTCTTAAAATGCCTGGAGTCAATTTGCATCTTTATGGAAAAAAAGAGGCACGTCCTGGTAGAAAAATGGGGCATGTGACTGTTATGCTTAAAGACTCGCATAAAGTGCGTGAAACCGCTAAGAAAATCATTGAAATCCTAAAACTTTAATGTTTAGTTCAGAATCGAATATAAAAGCAGCTGCTAGACATCTTCTTGCTGGTGGTTTGGTGGCAATGCCCACCGAAACCGTCTACGGTCTCGGTGCTGATGCACTTAACGAGGAAGCTGTATCCAAGATTTATTCGACTAAAGGAAGGCCTAAAAATCATCCCTTGATTGTTCATGTTCACAAAGATGCTGATTTAGATTTTTGGGCAAAAAAAATTCCTATTCACGCAAGAAAATTAATTGAGGCTTTTTGGCCTGGCCCATTAACACTAGTTTTTAAAAAAACTGATATCGTTCCTGATTTTATTACTGGAGGGCAGGATACAGTAGCTATAAGATCTCCTAATCACACTGTCGCTCAAGCTTTATTGAAGGAGTTTGCGACTCTTAAAACTAATTCTGGAATAGTGGCACCTTCAGCTAATATTTTCGGTCATGTTTCACCTACTAAAAATGAGCATGTACTTTCTGAATTTCCAAATCAAAAGGATTTATTTTTTCTTGAAGGAGATAGTTCAGAAATTGGAATTGAATCTACAATTTTGGACCTTTCAAGAGAAGATATAGGGCCTGTATTATTAAGACCTGGGCATATTTCTAAAAAAGATATTCAAAAAATTATTGGTATCTATCCTAAAGATAAAGATGAATCTGCACCTGTTGTTTCTGGAAGTTTGAAATCGCACTATGCTCCTAAAGTGCCTATATATGCGGAAGATAAACTTAATGATCAGAGTTTCCTTAAAGAAATTAGAGATAAGAAAATAGCGTTTTTACAGTATTCAAATCAAAAAAAATCTGATATAAAAGAATCTAAATTAAACATAATTTCTATGCCTTCAGATGCAAAAAAATATGCTTCGATAATTTACGATGTTTTGAGAAACATTGAGTTACAAAATTATGATTTAATAATAATCGAGAAGTTACCGCAAGATATAGAATGGGACGGGGTTAGAGATAGACTAAGTCGTGCTTTAGCCGCATACTAAATATATACATTTAATTACAAAGATTTGACATAAATCAACAATAATTTAACAGAAAATTGCTAATATTACATATATTACTTATAAATACTAAAGGAGGAATATATGAAATTAGCTTCTAAGTTGTTAATTACCTGTATGGCCGCAGCTTTTGCTTCAACTGCAATGGCTGCTGAGAGATACAAACCAGATAATGAATTAATTGAACCAATCAAACCAGCAAAAATCGAAAATCAAGCTGAAGTTGATTTAGGAGCTAAATTATATTTCGATCCTCGTTTATCTCGTTCTGGATTTATTTCTTGTAACTCTTGTCACAACCTATCTATGGGTGGTACTGATAATCTTCAAACATCTATCGGTGACAAATGGCAGCAAGGTCCTATTAACGCACCTACAGTATTAAACTCAACTCTTAACTTTGTTCAATTCTGGGACGGTCGTGCAAAAGACCTTAAAGAGCAAGCTGGTGGTCCTATTGCTAACCCAGGTGAAATGGCGTTTACTCACGACTTAGCTGTTGGACTTTTAAACTCAATCCCTCAATATGTTGAAGAGTTCAAAAAAGTATACGGTAAAGAAAAAATCGATATCGACCAAGTTACTCAAGCAATTGCAGCATTTGAGGATACTTTAGTTACTCCAAACTCTCGTTTTGACCAATGGTTGCAAGGTAAAGATGATGCTATCACTGATCAAGAACTTAAAGGTTATTTAACTTTCAGAGATGCTGGTTGTGTAGCTTGCCATAATGGTGCAGCAGTAGGTGGTTCTACTTATCAAAAAATGGGTGTAGTGGATATCTATGTTACAGATAATGAATCTGCTGGTCGTGCTGGTGTTACTGGTGAAGATATCGATCGTATGATGTTTAAAGTCCCTACACTTCGTAATGTTGAATTAACATATCCGTACTTCCATGACGGTGCAGCTAATACTCTTAAAGAAGCTGTAGAAATTATGGGTCGTTTGCAATTAGGTAAAAAATTCACTGAAGAAGAAAACGCTAATATTGTGGCATTCTTAAAAACATTGACTGGTGATCAACCTGATATGAAACTTCCTATTATCCCTCCATCAAGCGATGCTACTCCACGTCCTAATCCATGGGCTGAAATTGCAAAAGCTGATGTCATGAAAAAAGAAGAGCCTAAAGCTGAAGAGAAAAAAGAAGAGCCTAAAGCTGAAGATAAAAAAGAAGCTCCTAAAGCCTAAGATAAATTAGTTAATCCCCCTTATGGCCCGCTCCAAGCGGGCTTTTTTTACCCAATCATCAAGGGGCCAATCTATGCATAATCCAACTACCATCCTGTTCACGAATAAATGTTATACGGTCGTGCAATCTTGATGGACGACCCTGCCAAAATTCGATTTGATGTGGTATGACGATATATCCACCCCAATGCGGAGGTTTGGGCACAGACTCTGGATATTTTTCTGCATATTGGGCAAATCGAGATTGCAAAATCTCTTTAGTAACCACCTGACTTTGCTCCGAAGCCCATGCCCCAATTTTGGATCCATGAGGCCTAGACTCAAAATATTCAGTCGATTCAGTTTCACTTATTTGCTCTACCATTCCGTTTATACGCACTTGTCTTTGCTGATGCATCCAAAAAAACAATAAGCAGCAATAGGGGTTGCGTGACAATTCATGCCCTTTACGAGAAAGATAATTCGTAAAAAATACAAACCCTTGTTCACTAAATCCTTTAAGCAAACATACACGAGCACTCGGTTCCCCTTGAGCACTAACGGTTGAAACAGTCATCGCATTAGGCTCTAATCCGCCCTCATTTTTTGCATCTTCAAACCACTTTGAAAACTGCTCAAATGGATTTCTAGAAATTTCACTTTCATCTAGAGAGTATTTATCGTAATTTTCTCTTAAATCAGCTATAGACATAATTGTCCCCTCCAATATATAAAATAATTTTAATCTATGGCAATGCTCACGTTGTAAAATTCTATATCAGTTATTCAAGGTTATATATGTTAAATAAACCAACTCCCAGAAGACTAACAAGCATTGAAAGAATATATGGTCATAAAGGATTAGAAGCCTTTAAAAATACTAGTGTTTTAATTGCTGGGGTAGGGGGAGTAGGTTCCTGGTGCGTAGAAGCGCTAGCTCGGTCGGGAATTGGGCGTATAGTTATGGTAGATATGGACCATGTAGCCGAATCAAATATTAATAGGCAAGTACATGCTTTAGATACCACATTAGGTATGTCTAAGATATCAGCCCTTAAAGATCGTATAACATTGATTCAACAAGATTGCGAAGTAGTTCTTGTTGATAATTTTGTGACATCAGAGAATGTTAAAGATATAACAACTACCTATAAGCCTGATATTTTTATTGACTGTATAGATGATGCGCGAGCAAAAGTGGCTATTGCTTTGACTTGTGCGGATCAAGACTTACATTTAATTATGGCTGGCGGAGCTGGCGGAAAAACGGATATTTTTTCGATTCATACAAGTGACCTTGCACAAGTTCAAAATGATAATCTACTTAAACGAGTTAGAGATCTTTTAAGAAAAGAACATGGGTATCCATCAAGTAGTGAGTTTTATAGATCCCAACCCATGGGCATAACAACAGTATGGTTTAAGCAAAAGGCGATGATGCCTAGCTTGTGGAGCAACCCATCTGACGGACCAAACACTCCTCAAGGATTATCATGTGCTGGTTATGGTTCATTGGTTACGGTTACAGGTACGATGGGATTTGCATTAGCACAGTTAGCACTAAATCATATAATCACCAAGCACAATATCATAATTTAAGCTCTTTTGAGTTCTTTTAAAACTCTTGCTGTATGCCCTTTAGTGCGTAGCATTTTTGAAGGTGTCCCACTATATACAAGCTTACCGCCGCGATCCCCGCCCTCAGGGCCCATATCAATAATCCAATCCGCCTCAGCCATTACATCCAAATTATGTTCAATCACAACTACAGTATTAGAACTATCCACAAGCCTATGTAGTACATCTATTAATTTTTCAACATCAGCCATTGATAGGCCAACTGTTGGTTCGTCCAAAATATAAAGAGTGTGAGCTCGTACAGATGCACGCCCAGTCTTAGTAACCCCTTCATCCATGCGAGCTTTTATAAGCTCAGACACTAACTTAATGCGTTGAGCTTCTCCCCCTGACAATGTAGGCGAGGGTTGCCCCAAAGTTAAGTAACCTAGCCCTACATCTTGAAGCAGTTTTAAAGGACGCAATACCTTAGGATGATTTTCGAAAAAAGGAACAGCCTCATCAATATCCATTTTTAGAATATCGCCAATGCTCTTGTCTCGTACTTTTACTTGCAACGTATCTGAATTAAAACGCATACCATTACAAGCTTCGCACTGCACCTTAACGTCAGGTAAAAAATTCATCTCAACCGTACGCATGCCTTGCCCTTCACATATCAGGCAACGCCCTTTGCCCGTATTAAATGAAAATCGCGATGCCGTCCAACCTCGCATTTTCGCTTCAGTCGTTTGTGCAAAAAGTTTACGTATATCGTCCCAAAAACCAACGTACGTTGCAGGACATGACCGCGGCGTTTTTCCAATTGGGGTCTGATCCACCTCAAGAACGCGTGTAATTTTTTCCCATCCATCGATATGATGCACATTTTCCCATTCGATATTTTTTGGACTCTTTTGGTTGGCAATGGCCTCCTTTACATTCGTTAAAAGAATATCACGTGCAAGTGTTGATTTTCCCGAACCAGAAACTCCCGTCACTACTGTTAGACAACCCACAGGTACCTGTACATCAATATCTTTTATATTATGCAAATTAGCCGAATGCATAGTTATCATATCTGTTGAAGATTCAGACTTTATGCGGCTCTTAAATGAATGCTTTAAGGGCTCAGCCAAATATTTGCCCGTCACAGAATTTTTGTTTTTTACAATATCATCATATGTTCCTTGAGCGATAATCCGACCTCCACAAACGCCCGCACCAGGTCCCACATCGATAATATGTTCCGCTGATCGAATGGTGTCATCGTCATGTTCGACAACTACGAGAGTATTCCCATTTCCCTCTAGTTTTTTAAGTGATTGCAAAAGAATGCGATTATCGCGCGGGTGAAGTCCAATCGTTGGTTCATCTAGAACATAACAAACTCCTTGTAGATTTGACCCCAGCTGAGCTGCTAGCCTTATGCGTTGGGCCTCTCCGCCCGATAGTGTCGGTGCCGAACGATCCAGTGACAAATAATCTAATCCCACGGACTGCATAAAATTAAGACGAGAATTAATCTCTCGAAGGATATCGCGGCCAATCGTCTGCTCTCGTTTATCAAGTTCTATTGCAGCAAAAAAGTCGCTGGCCTTGTCTACTGATAATTGGCTTATTTCAGTTATAGATTTCTCTTTCCATCTAAATGCTCTGGCAATGCTATTGAGTCTTGTCCCATTACATGTTCGACAAGATCCGAGATATCCATTATCCGCATTTTGCGCTATATCTATCTCTAAAGATTCATTATTCTCTAATTCATCAACTTCTTTTTCATTTATCAAACCAGTGCCCATACAATCAGGACACCAACCTTGTGAGGAGTTATAGGAGAACATGCGTGGATCTGGTTCTGGAAACGCACTACTACACACAGGACAAGCACGTTTGGTTGAAAAATACTTTTGCTCCCCTTTGGAATTTAAAACACTAAACGCACCCTTACCATGTTCATAGGCAAGTTCTAAAGCATCATTCATAACTGACTTGCTACTTAATTTTCCACTAAATACTGGGAGCTCAATCGTGTGGTCAATATAACGATCAAGTCTTGGCCATAGACTTACAGGTGTATCAACTCCATCAACTCTCAGCGTTTCAAAGCCAGCTTTTTTAGCCCATTTTGCAAGGTCAGTGTAGTAGCCCTTACGTTTGGAAACTAAAGTTGCAAGAAAGCTGACATTTTTGTTTTTAAATTCTCGCCAAACCATATCTTCGATTTGCTCTTTACTAAAGGCTTCTACAGGAACATCGCAGGAAGGACAATACTGCGTTCCTAATTTTTGATATAAAAGTCGCAAGAAGTGATGGATTTCGGTCATAGTTCCGACGGTGGATTTTCTGCCACCTCGGCTTGTTCTTTGTTCGATGGCTACAGTAGGAGGGATACCGTATATTGCATCAACATCGGGCTTGCTTGCAGGTTGCACGAACGAGCGTGCATACGCGTTTAAAGACTCTAGATACCTGCGTTGACCCTCATTAAATAGAATATCGAAAGCAAGAGTTGATTTTCCTGAACCTGAAACCCCAGTGATAACAGTAAATTTATTGTGCGGAATTTTTACCGACACATTTTTCAAATTATGTTCATAAGCGTTTTGAATCGAAATTTCTTTTGGTGCAGATTCAAATTTATATTTAAGGTTTTTTGATTTATCGAATAAAGCTTTAGGAGATTTTTGAGCAAGAGACTTTTCGTATTGTACGAGAGCATTGCCAGTTAAAGAGGATTTGTTTTTTTGTATATCTTCAGGCGAACCAGTTGCAACAATTTGACCACCATTGAGTCCGCCACCAGGCCCAAGATCTATTATCCAATCGGAAGCACGGATTACATCGAGATTATGTTCAATCAATATTATCGAGTGACCCGCTTCAAGTAGCTTTCGAAACGCAGACATTAATTTAGAAATATCATGAAAATGCAGCCCAGTTGTAGGCTCATCGAATAAAAACAATGTGCCTTTAGAACTGGTCTTGCTACGAGAAGCTTTTACTAGATGTCCAGCAAGTTTTAATCGTTGAGATTCACCTCCAGAAAGCGTTGGTACGGGCTGACCAAGGGCCAAATAATCAAGCCCTACATCAACCAATGGCTGAAGGCGTGAGCTTATCTCTCTCATGCCCTTAAAGAACTCAAGAGCTTCATGCACAGTCATTTCGAGCACATCAGCGATATTTGCTCGCCGACCTAAATGTTCAACATAATTTTCAAGAATCTCAGGTTTAAAACGCGAGCCATTGCAGTCGGGGCATTTTAAATAGACATCTGACAAAAACTGCATCTCAACATATTCATAACCCGTCCCTTGGCAAGTTGGGCATCTACCATCACCACTATTAAAACTAAATGTGCCTGTTGTATAGCCTCGCACTTTAGCGATTTCAGTATCAGCAAAAATTTTGCGTATAACATCGTAGGCACCAACATGACTGGCTGGATTAGATCGCGTTGTTTTGGCAATGGGCGACTGATCGACCATCACTACATCCGAAATCATCTCTGTACCTAGTAATGAATCATATTCTCCAGCTTCAGAAGTGGGTTTATTGAAATACTCCATAATTGCTGGATAGAGAACATTTTGAATCAATGTGGATTTCCCCGAACCCGAAACACCTGTCACACAAACAAGTCGATTTAGTGGGAATTCCACATCTAAATTTTTTAAATTATTTGATCTTGCACCGCTAAGGACCAGTCGTGGAGTGTTTTTCAGAACCTTCATCGGTTTTGGAGATTCTACACGCAGCAGATTACCTAAATATTTTCCTGTAAGAGAATCTGATGAACGAAGTTCCTCAGGAGAGCCATCGAATACAATCTCTCCACCACGTTCGCCTGGACCTGGGCCCATATCCAACACTCGATCAGCAGAGAACATGATTTGAGGGTCATGTTCGACGACTACGAGAGTATTGCCACTTTTTTTAAGGCCTTGCATTACATCTATAATTTGATTTGTATCGTGTGGATGGAGGCCAATGGAGGGCTCATCGAGCACAAAAAGCGTATTCGTAAGGGATGTCCCAAGAGCTGTTGTAAGGTTTATGCGTTGCACTTCGCCACCTGACAATGTGCGACTCTGTCGATCTAGTGAAAGATATGAAAGTCCCACTCGATTTAAATACCGCACGCGAACCTTAATCTCATCGACAACTATCTTAAGTTCAGGTGCGTCAAAAGTCTCGGCTTCAAAAAATTTCTCCAAATCCTCAATCGATATACGCATAAGATCATGAATACAAAGTCCTGGCATATCATTCAATTGCTTTTGCGTCCACTTAGCTTCAATGGGCATAAATCGATCATAATGTTTTAGGGCGGAGGATTGCTGTTGGCCAATACGCCATAAAGTTGAATCAGGTTTAAGGCGTGAGCCCATGCAGGCATGACATTTTGTGTAAGCTCTATATTTTGAAAGCAATACGCGTACATGCATTTTGTAAGAGCGCGATTCAAGATACTTAAAAAATGCGGCAATACCATACCATTTGTTTTTCCAGTCTTTTGCCGTGAAAGCAAAGTCGGGGTCGCCTTTTATAACCCACGCTCGTTCTGCAGAGCTTAAATCTCTCCATGGCACATCAGTGCGAACTTTAGCCTTAGACGCATATTTCATAAGGTCGCGCTGACACTCTTTTCCAGTTGCGGTTTGGAATGGCTTAACAGCACCTTTTGCAAGAGTTTTATTGGAATCAGGAATTACAAGGTTATAGTCAATGCCCATCGTGCGACCAAAGCCGCGACAAGTTTCGCATGCACCTGCAGGAGAATTAAATGAAAAGTGAGAAGGTGTCACTTCAGAGTAAGTGATATTGCAATGGTCGCAACGCAACTGATCGCTAAAGGGATGTATTAATTCGTAGTCTGTACCATCCTCACTCGAGAACATCTCGAATATAAAAATCTTTCCGTTTCCAAAACGTGATGCCGTCTCAATCGCCTCATAAACACGCGATTTTGCGACTCGCGAGAGTTTGAAACGATCCTGAATAACAAAAAGGGTCTTCTCCTTATCATCGCCTTTAGGTTCTTGCTCTCGTTGAATGCGACCATAGCCTTGTTGGGATAGAAATTGCTCTATTTCTTCTTGAGTAAAATTTTTGGGAATTTTTACTGCGAAAGTAACCACTAATTTCGAGTCTTCATTACGAACATTTTTTGCAAGCTCTTTAAGAATAGATTCTGCGTTAAATCGCTCTACTGCTCGCCCACAGCAGCGGCAATGCAATCTCCCAGCATGGTGATATAAAAGCTTGATTAAGTCATTTAGCTCTGTCATAGTCCCAACAGAGCTTCGCGAATTTCGCACTGGATTTGTCTGATTTATAGCAATCGCTGGCAATATCCCCTCAATCCGCTCCACCTGTGGCTTATCCATGCGATCTAAAAACTGCCTCGCATACGGTGAAAATGTCTCTACATACTTCCTCTGTCCTTCTGCGTATAATGTATCAAAGGCGAGGGAGCTTTTCCCCGATCCAGATACACCCGTAATAACGGTGATTTCTCCTGTATTTATCTGTACGTCGAGATTTTTTAAATGATTTTGTTTGGCACCGAAAATTGATATTTTTGAAGTCATAGAGTAGGAAAATGAGTAGTGAACGTATACCGCCGTTAGGCATTACGATGGGCGATCCTGCAGGTATCGGACCAGAGATAATTATAAAGCTTTTTAGACAGGCGCTCCCGCATAAAGCCGTCGTGTTCGGGGATATGAAATGTCTTGAAATGTCCGCTGCCCGACTTGGATATGATGTGAAATTCGTGGAAATAAAGGAGCTTGATGAAGTGCAGGAGCATTGCCACCCTGAGATTTGTGTTGTGCAGTGTGACCTAGAGATGCAAGGAGATTTTTCCTTTGGCAATGCCTCCGCATTCGCCGGCCATGTTAGTTATCAATCGTTCCGTAAAGCCATCGAATATGCGATTCAAAATAAGATTGGGGCCGTTGTGACTACTCCTATCAATAAGCATGCATGGAAACTTGCAGGTGTTCACTATCCTGGTCATACCGATGTTTTGGATGAATATGCTGTGAGGCGGGCTGTAGGCGGTTCTTCGGATCCGATCGATTGCGATGGTGACATTGATGGAAAGCATGTAAGTATGATGCTTTTGAATGATGAGCTACGCACGATACTTGTGACGGCGCATGTGGCATTGGCTGATGTGCCTAAGCTGATTACTCGTGAGGCGGTCCGATGTGCGATTATGAATGCGGCTGTGGTTGGGCCCCAGATGGGCATTGCCACACCACGCATAGCTGTGGCGGGGCTTAATCCTCATGCAGGGGAAGAAGGGCAATTCGGGACGGAAGAAATTCGAATAATTTCACCTGCGATAGAGGAATGTCGGGCTGAGGGTATTGATGTAAATGGTCCGTACCCTGCTGACACTATATTTATGCGAGCACGTAAAGGGGAGTTTGATATTGTTGTTGCGATGTATCATGACCAAGCTTTGATTCCTGTGAAATATTTGGGGCTTGATAAAGGTGTGAATGTAACGGCTGGTCTGCCTTTTGTGCGTACAAGCGTAGATCATGGAACTGCGTATGATATTGCGGGTCAGGGTGTGGCTGATGAGAGCTCTCTTCGTGTTGCATTTGACCTTGCACTTATGATGTCTAATCACGCAAACGCTTGATTAAAAAGCTAAATTTAGCTTAAAATAATCGTTTTATCAGAAAATTTAAATAAGGGTTTTTGGAATCATGGCAGAAATTAAACGCAATCGCCGTAACACTCTAGAGCGTCGTTGCCTAGGTAAGGCTCTTAAAAGACTTTTTGTGGGATCTCCAAAAGGTACTTTTAAAATGCTTGAAAAAGTTAAGAAAGCTTAATTTTGTTTTAGGTTTTCGTGAAAGTGGCTCTCTTATTTGAGAGCCATTTTTTTAATCACATTTTTTATTCACATTAAGGTGCGAAATTAAATTTGTTGGGTTCTCGACGGCATCCTTAATTTTAGAGATATCCACCCATTCTTCTATATCATCTTCCTCGTTTGAAGGCGGAGTCATTGCCACAATAAAATCATAGGGCAATAAGCCATCTAAATCGTTAGACCAATCTACTTCATCACCCGAAGCATCAATACGCGTGTAACGTAAAGGGGGTTCGCCAATCTGAATTCCTGAGATAAAAGCTGCTGCGTACGGAGACTCGGTAAACTCTTTATTAAAAGAAGAACTGCCTATAAGGCGTGCATCGGGACCGCCAATCTGCATAACAGTGTCATATTCATCAGGATTATCCGTAGTTTCAAGTGGAATTGCAAAAGCAACCCATTCGTACCCTTCTTCGGTTTCATCAATCTCAGCAAGCACAACTTTTCCAAGCTCGCCGCTTAGGGCATCGCAGGCTTTTTCGAGCAAACGCAAATCATTAGAAGAGAATTTTTTCATGGCTGCCTCGTAGAAATTAATTACCTTTATCGTAGATTTTCATTATATGTTATAGCTTAAAATAACGGTATTTTATTACAGGGGTTTAGCATGGCTCAGTACGTATTCACAATGAATAGAGTAGGGAAAATTGTCCCTCCGAAAAAGCAAATTTTGCGTGATATTTCGCTATCTTTCTTTCCAGGTGCGAAGATAGGAGTGCTTGGGCTGAATGGCTCTGGTAAATCGACGCTTCTGAAAATTATGGCAGGTGTTGATAAAGAGATCGAGGGTGAAGCTATACCTATGGCGGATCTTAATATTGGTTATCTTCCTCAAGAGCCGCAGCTTAACCCAGAGCATACGGTGAGAGAGGCTGTGGAGCAGGGCTTGGGTGCGGTCTTTGCGGCTAGAAAACGATTGGAGGAGGTGTATCAGGAGTATGCGGCTCCTGATGCTGATTTCGATAAACTGGCGGCAGAACAGGCTGAGCTGGAGGCCATAATATCTGCGGCCGCAAGCTCAGGGGCTGATGATATCGAGCATCAGATGGAGATAGCGGCTGATGCATTACGTCTGCCGCCATGGGATGCGAAGATTGGGAATTTATCTGGGGGCGAGAAGCGGCGCGTGGCTTTATGTGCTTTGCTTTTGTCTAAGCCCGATATGCTTTTATTGGACGAGCCAACCAACCACTTAGATGCGGAGAGTGTGGATTGGCTGGAGCAATATCTGCAAAAATTTCCAGGCACAGTTGTTGCCGTTACACACGATCGCTATTTCTTGGATAATGCCGCTGAGTGGATTCTTGAACTCGATCGTGGACATGGTATTCCATGGAAAGGGAACTATAGTTCATGGCTAGAACAGAAAGAAAATCGCTTAAAACAAGAGGAAGCACAAGAGTCTGCACGTCAACGCACTATTCAAAAAGAACTTGAGTGGGTGCGCCAAAATCCTAAGGGTCGCCAAGCTAAGTCAAAAGCACGGATTGCACGATTTGAAGAACTCTCATCATATGATTATCAAAAGCGAAATGAGACACAGGAAATCTTTATTCCTGTAGCAGAACGTCTGGGAAATGAAGTTATAGAATTTAATAATGTTTCCAAAGCATACGGCGATCGTTTACTTATTGATAACTTAAGCTTCAAAGTGCCTCCTGGTGCAATTGTTGGGATTATAGGGCCTAATGGTGCAGGTAAATCCACCTTGTTCCGCATGATTGCTGGCGTTGAGCAGCCTGATTCAGGAGAGATAAAAATTGGTAAAACCGTGAACATGAGTTTTGTAGATCAATCACGTGATGGTCTTGCTGATTCGAAATCTGTTTTTGAGTATGTCTCTGACGGAGCTGATTTGCTAACAGTGGGTAAATTTGAGATGCCATCTCGTGCTTATCTAGGTCGCTTTAATTTCAAAGGATCCGATCAAAATAAGCAAGTGGGAACTTTGTCGGGAGGTGAGCGTGGACGCCTGCATATGGCTAAAACCCTCATTAAAGGTGGCAATGTTCTCTTACTCGATGAACCATCAAATGACCTCGATGTTGAGACTCTTCGTGCACTTGAAGATGCATTGCTCGAGTTTGCTGGATGCATTATGGTTATCAGTCATGATAGGTGGTTTCTCGATCGCATTGCCACCCATATACTTGCGTTTGAGGGCGATTCGCAAGTTGTATTTTTTGATGGAAATTATCAAGAATATGAGGCGGATAAAAAACGTCGACTAGGTGAAGCTGGTGTGCAACCTAAGAGATTACGATACAAGGCTTTGAAATAATTACGAGTTTTTAAGGCATATTCTGGTGATTGTGAATAGGTTAAAAATTATTAAGAGCTTTCCGATTTGACCTATTTGATTTTGTAAGCTACCATTGAATTAGATAGAGTTAAGTTTTGACTCAAAATTTAACGTTTTGTTACATCTAGCTTTTCTAAATCTAATTGTCTACCGCATAGGAGAGTATTACATGAACCAGAATAATGCTCCATCAGCAGCTATCCCTTCAACCGATTCTAAACTTAAAGCTTCAACTATCTTTGTTTTGATTTTAATGTCTAGCGTCACATTTATTGCCATCTTGTCTGAGATGGTGCCGTCTGGCGTTTTAAATCATATAAGCAATGGGCTAGGAATTTCAATCTACAGTGCTGGACAAATGGTGGGAGTGTATGCTCTTGCTAGTGCGATTGTGGCCATTCCTCTTGTGACAGCAACTATGAGATTCAATCGTAAGTCTCTTTTGTTATGGCTTTTATTTGGTTTTGCATTATCAAATATTGCAGTCGGATTTTCAAATTCTTATTATTTAAGCTTAGCCATGCGTCTAATTGGGGGTGCAGCTGCAGGAATTTTGTGGGCTATGATTACTGCTTACGGTATGCGGATTGTTAACGAAAATCAGCATGGCATGGCCATAGCGATTATTATGGCGGGCAATACTTTGGGTGTTAGTCTAGGTATGCCATTTATGACTTGGATAGGTAATACCTGGGGTTGGCGTGTTGAATTTTATGCCTTAGGTTCAATCATAGTAGCTATTATGGTTTTGGCCTTTTTCTTCTTACCTTCAGTTCCTGGGGAAAAGGTTACTAAAGCCAACAACCCTATTGCATTATTAAAAAATAAGCATGTCCTAAATATTTTACTTTTAACTTTACTTGGGGTTATGGCACACTATGCTGCATATACCTATATCACTCAAATAGTTGATTTTATGAGCTTCCCAGGTGGTATTGAAATGGCTTTATTGCTCTTTGGGGTAGGCTCGTTCATCTCTGTAATGTTGGCTATGAGATATACCGACAGAGCTCTGAGGAATTTCACTGCTTTGATGTTTTTGTTAGGAGCTGTTGGATTAGGGGCTATTAAATTATTCCCTACGAGCACTGTTATTAGCTATTTAGCCTTCTTTTTGTGGGGTATCTCTTTCGGTCCACTAGTTACTATGCTGCAAACGGCAGTAGCTAAACACAGCTCGAGTGCCAAAGCAATTGCCACCAGTGTCCAAAGTAGTATGTTTAATTTCTCAATCCTACTAGCTACTTCAGTAGGAGGTTACATATTGACTAAATCTGGGATTATGGCTGTAGTTTTGTTGGCTGTAGGATTATTAATTCCTGCAACAATCATCTCTTACCTTTCTATAGGTACCTTAGGCGAGAAGTAGGCTAGGTTTACCTCTAACCTATCTTCACTTACATAATTTTATTAACCGAGGAGATTAATATGAGTAAGAAGTTTATTAACGCAACAATTTATAAACAACCTAATGCATCAGAAATACTTATTGAGGACGGAAAGTTTAAAGCTATTGGGAGCAATTTGCCTGAGGCAGACGAAGTGATTGATCTTGAGGGCAAGTTGGTATTGCCACCATATGTAGATCCTCATCTACACTTAGACTACGTTTATACATTAGGTGAGATGGCAAGTGTGGGGGCTAAGTCGGGTACTTTGTATGAGGCTATTGAGAATTGGCCTAAATACAAAGCTACCATGACCACAGAGAGCGTTAAAGCACTTGCACGTCGTGGCATTGAAGACGAAGTATCTCAGGGGGTTCAATTTATTCGTGCTCAAACTGACGTCACAGACCCTAAGTTTGTTGGGTTTAAGGCTATTATGGAGCTTAAAGAAGAGTTGAAAGATATCGTTGATATTCAAGTGGTAGCTTTCCCTCAAAACGGTATGTACACATACAAAGGTGGACGTGACCTTGTTGAAGAAGCCCTTAAAATGGGTGCAGATGTAGTAGGTGGTATTCCTCACTATGAACCTGCTCGAGAATTTGGTGAAAAATCTGTGCATGATATCGTTGAGTTAGGCCTTAAATACGATCGATTAATCGACGTTCACTGCGACGAAAATGATGACCCAATGTCTCGCTTTGTAGAACTTCTAAATGCTTTAGTTTATTTGGAAGATTATGGAGCTAAGACTACGGCAAGTCATACCTGTTCATTTGGCTCTGCGGATAATGCATATGCTTATCGCATGTTTGATTTATTTAAGAAAAGTAAAATGAACTTTATTTCTCCACCTACAGAGAATGCTTATTTGCAAGGACGTCAAGACTCCTATCCTAAACGTCGTGGATTAACTCGAGTTAAGGAATTTATGGAAATGGGTATTAATGTCGCATTTGCTCAGGACTCGATCAATGACCCATGGTATCCGATCGGTAATGGTAATATGATGAATCTACTAGATAATGGAGTCCATTTAACTCATTACGCAGGTCCTGAACAACTCGAGAATGCATTTGACTTAATCACTTATAACGGTGCTAAATGTATGTATCTTGATGAGTCTTATGGATTAGAGGAGGGTAAAGCGGCTAACTTTATCGTGCTAAATGAGACTACAGTATTTGATGCAATACGTTGTCGTGTTGATGTGATGATGTCAGTAAGAAACGGTGAATTTTTATTTAAGAAAAAACCTCAAGAGTTTGAAGTTGAATTTAAATTAAACTAAATTTTTTTACATATTAAAAGTGCAACCCAATTCGCAGGTTGCACTTTTTTTATCCATCCAAGATTTATTATTTTTTAAGTGAATCTGGATTCATCTCAATCTTAACTTCTAATACATCAAGAGAATCCTGACTGTCTAAATTGACTTTGATATCCTCAGGGTTAACTTTAATATATTTAGAGATTACTTCTATTAGCTCTTTTTGAAGTTGAGGAAGGAAATCAACCTTAGAACCCTCTTCAGCAGTAGCGGCTCTGTCGCGAACTAGAATTAATTTCAGACGCTCTTTACCTACATCAGTACTTCTTTTCTTTTGACCGAAAAAATAATCAAATAATGCCATGTCCTACCCTCCGAATAATTTCTTAAAGAAGCCAGGTTTTTGATAGTCGGTAAATCGGAAAGGTAATTCTTTACCCAAGTAACGATCTACAAGGTCAGAGTAGGCCTGACCACTATCACTATTTTCGGAAAGAATAACAGGGACACCAGTATTTGATGCATCAAGAATATCTTTAGATTCAGGTATAACACCTTTGATAGGAATATTTAAAAATTCCTTAATATCATTTAAAGAGAACATATCTCCTTGAGTAACTCGTTCAGGATTGTATCGAGTAACTACAAGATATGTGTTAATTGGCTCAAGACCATTTTCCGCTCTCAAAGATTTTGATTGCAGAATCCCAATCATACGATCTGAGTCGCGAAGAGATGAAATTTCTGGATTACTTACAACTAAGGCATCATCAGCAAAATACATCGCTAGATTTGCACCTGTTTCGATACCTGCAGGTGAATCGCAAACAATATATTCAAATCCTTGTTCTTTTAATTCATTAATGACTTTTTCTACACCTTCTTTAGTCAATGCATCTTTATCTCGCGTTTGAGAAGCTGCAAGCACATAAAGGTTTTCAACTTTCTTATCTTTAATCAAGGCTTGAGATAAAGTTGCATCACCTTGAATGACATTAATGAAATCGTATACAACACGTCTTTCACAGCCCATAATTAAATCTAGATTGCGTAGACCGACATCGAAGTCAATTACAGCAGTTTTATGTCCACGCAAAGCTAGACCAGTGGAGAAGCTAGCACTGGTTGTTGTTTTACCAACACCACCTTTACCAGAAGTTACAACGATTACACGTGTCATTAAAGTATCCTCTTATTAATTTTTGATTACTTAATCTTAACCTAATTTACATGCGAAGGGGCGTGAACTGAAGAGTTTCGCCTAGTAAGCTCACTACAGCAGGTTTATCTAGTGCATCAGACTTAAAATCACCATCAAATAGCCTGTAGAACCCTGCAATTGCAACAAGACTTGGATTAAGTCTAGTTGTAAATATTTTTGCGTTTATATCGCCTTTGGCGCCTGCAACAGCACGTCCGTTAAGATGACCATATACGTGAATATTTCCGTCAGCGATAATTTCTGCACCAGCACTTACATCACCCATGATTATAAGGTCACCACCTTCAGCATAAATTCTTTCTCCTGAACGGAGTTGTCTCTCAATGACAAGGTTTTGAACTGGTGCTGTCGAGGCTTTTGAGACTTCTGTCTGAGGTTTATTTTCTGTTGTGGATTGAGCAGAAGTAGAAGCTTGTGGTTGCTTTTGAATTTCTGCAGCCTTAGCTTTAGAAGCTCCTGATTCCTTAATATTTGGTAGTTCAATAAATTTAAAACCAGCTTCTTCAATACTACTAATCAGTGCTTTATTAGAATAAATACCTATGACACTGATTTTATATCTAGCTAGAAGATTAACAAGCTTAGACCATGAGATTGGTTGAAATAGAGCAAAGGCGTCTACAACTAAGTTTTCGCCATGAAGAAGCTGACCATTAGGCCCAGATAAAAAATCATTTAAATTCTGCTCAATACTTAAAAAATCGGTGCTTCTTAAAATTAAGCGTAGAGTAAGTAAATTTACGTTTTTAAATTCTAATATGCGAGTATCAACAGCCATATATCACCCTATCAGCCAACCCATGAATCCTTCAGAGTTACACTGCGATTAATTATACCTTTTTCAGGGGTTGAACTCGGGTCAGCTACAAAGTATCCTAATCGCTCAAACTGCCACCTATTTCCTGGCAATATTTCAACCCCCGGTTCCAACCATCCATTAACGACTTTAAGTGAGTTCGGATTAATGTAATCCATATAGTCCTTTGTACCACTATCTGGCGAGGCCTCGGTAAATAGCCTATCGTATAGGTTTATCTGAGCTGGAATTGCATATTTCGTACTAACCCATGTGATATTGCCCTTGACTTTTACAGAATCTGAACCTGGAGTTCCACTTTTTGTGTTTGGAATTAATTCTACATAAACTTCATACACACGCCCGTCCGCATCCTTCTTAAATCCTGTACATTCAACTATATAGCCATATTTCAAGCGTACTTTGTTTCCCACAAAAAGCCTAAAATACTTTTTCGGCGGCTCTTCCATAAAGTCGTCACGCTCTATCCATAGCTCTTTTGTAAGCAAAAATTCTCGCTTACCTGCTTCTGGATTGTGCGGATTAATTGGTGCGTGGCAATGCTCTTGAAAATCATCCTCCACATTTGTAATCACCAATTTAATTGGGTCTAATACGGCTACAGCTCTTGGAGCAATAGGATCGAGATCATCCCTTAGTGCTTGCTCTAAAAGCTTGTAGTCTATAAATGAATCTGATTTAGAAACACCTAATCTTTTTATAAAAAGGTGGATGCTGTTGGGCGTGTAACCCCTTCTTCGTAAACCCGCAATTGTAGGCATTCTTGGGTCATCCCATCCATCCACAATACCACTTTCAACCAGATTAAGTAGTTTACGTTTACTTGTTACTACGTGTTGTACGTTAAGGCGTGAAAATTCAGTTTGTTTAGGAAGAGGGCGAAGGAATTTTCCTAAGGAAGCTAGCTTTTCAAGCAGCCATTCGTAAAAAGGCCTTTGATCCTCAAATTCCAGGGTGCAGAAACTATGAGTAATACATTCAAGTGCATCCTCGATAGGATGAGCAAATGTATACATGGGATATATACACCATTTATCCCCAGTCCTATGATGATGTGCATGTTTTATGCGATATATAACAGGATCACGCATATTAATATTTGGAGAAGCCATATCAACTTTTGCACGTAAAGCATAGGTTCCGTCTTCAAATTCTCCATTTTTCATGCGTTCAAATAAATCGAGAGACTCTTCAATAGGGCGGTTTCTCCAAGGAGAATCAAGGCCTGGCTCAGTTAAAGTTCCTCGAGTTCGCCTCATTTCATCAGGAGTTTGCTCATCGATATAAGCGTCTCCATTTTTGATTAGTGCAACTGCAAACTCATAAAAATATTCAAAGTAGTCGCTAGCATAATAAAGATTACTACGACCGTCTTCTATCCAATCGTATCCTAGCCATTGAACGGCATCTTTAATGGCTTCAACATACTCAGTATCTTCTTTTTCTGGGTTGGTATCATCAAAACGTAAATGACATTCACCATCATATTCTTCGGCTAGACCGAAGTTGATAATAATACTTTTAGCATGACCTATATGTAGATAACCGTTAGGCTCTGGTGGGAATCGAGTTCTAATTTTAGCTTTGTCAAAAGGTGCATCAGCCTGAACAGAGGCAGGACCAGGCTTTCCAGACCATCTCTTATCTTTGTTTAAATTGTCTTTTAGATTTGATTCGATGAGATTTTTAAGAAAGTTAGGGGCCAAAGCCTCTTCTTGAATAGACATACTAAATGCTTAATTAAAAAGTTAACTACATATTATATAAGGGGCAAATAAATTTTTACTAGCAAACCGCCTTGAGGAGCTTCAGCAAGTTCAAGTTCACCTTTATGTGCATTAACGATAGCATTTACTAGTGCTAATCCAAGACCAACACTACCAGTCTTTGTGCGTGCAGAATCAAGTCTTGAGAAGGCTTGTACAGCTTCCTCCCTTCTCTCTTCAGGTATGCCCTGACCGTGGTCTAGAACATGAATAACGGCCTTTTTTCCTTCTCGTTTGAGAGATATTTCTACAGGTGGTGCGCCGTGTTTAAGAGAATTTGATATAAGGTTATCTATTAATCTAGCAAGAGCAAGAGTATCACCTTTAACCATTAAAGGTTCTTTTGGCATCTCTCCTAAAACAATATCATGAGAAGTCTCATGCCAAGCATTTACGCGTTCATCAATCCACTGATTAATGTTTAAATCAATAAAACTATATCGACTCGGATCGGCTCCTCGTACATAAGTTATAAATTGCTCGATAATGCTTTGCATTTCTTGAACATCATTTAGCATCCCTTTTCGTAAAGGTTCATTTTCAAGCATTTCGATACGCAATCTCATACGAGCTAGTGGACCTTTTAAATCATGCGGCAGCCCAGCTAGCATAGTGTGCTGAACTGTCTTAGCTTGATCAAGAGCTTGTACCATTTTGTTGAAATGTAGTCCTAAAAGCTTAATTTCTAATGGACCTGTAGGTACAACTTTTGTTGATTCCCCTTTTCCTAAACGATCAGCTGCATGAGTAAGCTTAGTAAGAGGTGCTGTAATTCTCCATGCATACCACCCAGAGCCTAATAGCAGAATGCTGGTTAATCCAATCCATAACATATAAACAAGGCTTATGTTTGGTGGTTCAATATCCTCAATCGGTATAACCAACCATTCTTTAATAAGCGTATTGTTAAAGGGATTTATTTGTGGTTGAAGAGAAATATATAAAATTGGAACATTTCCGCTTTGAGAAAGACCAACTCGGGTGCCGTCATCAAGTGATGCGTTGATAGCCTTAATTAGTTTAACTAAATCTTGTCTAAAATTAAGAGGGATTTTATCTAAAGGTGTTAGAGTATTCGAATCTGAAGAATCCCTTGAGTGTGAGAGATAGTGATCTCTATTTTGATGTGAATCATCAAAGAAAAAATTAAACTCTCCTAGATTTGGAAAAACTTTCTCAAGCATATTAGGACGTGGAGACCTATTAGTACCAAATTGATCAGTTGGGTTTGGTATTATTCTGCACTCAAGTTTGCTATTACAAAGTATCTGTGTCTCTTGCGGAAGTTCTCTAGTCCAAAGAGACCATTTTCCATTAGATGCGTGTCTTACAAATTCAGCTCTTCTGCTAGGTGGTAGAAGCAATACAGAAGTTCTTATAACATTAATTGAGTTCGATACTTGAGTAGTGACTATTTGCTCAATAAAACCACCCTTTAAGTAATTTACTGCATAAAATATGGCCGTCTGCACCAATATAATTGTGGCAAAGGTCATAAATATAATTTGTGCACGAATACTTAAAGAGAATAGTTTTAGCTTCATTTAAAAAAGGGCTGAAAACTCAGCCCAAATTCACTTAATTAAAAAACTAGGCCTTAGGAGAAAATCTATAACCAACGCCCCAAACAGTTTGAATCCATCTAGGATCCTTAGGATCATCTTCAAGAGCTCGGCGAAGTCTTAAAATCGCAATATCGATAGCTCTATCATTTCTTTCGCCCTCATCGTCGTTTCTAGATAAAGCTAGAAGCTTTTCACGTGAGAGTGGTTTACTTGGGTTTTGAACAAAAGCCTCAAGAAGATTAATTTCTCCACCTGTAAGTTTAACAACTTCATCGCCTTTTAGTAGCTGACGCTTTATAGGATCAAAAGTAAACGGTCCAAAATGTATTGGAGTTTCTTTAATTAATGTAGAAGCACCTTTTTTACGACGAAGAACTGTCTCAATTCGAGCAAGCAGTTCACGAGGGTCAAAAGGTTTACCGATATAATCATCTGCCCCGGATTCAAGACCTAAAACTCGATCAGCAGTTTCATCCCTAGCCGTAAGAAGAATAATAGGGATATCCTCATGTTGATCACGAAGATTTCTACAAAAATCAACACCATCACCGCTAGGTAGCATACGGTCTAAAACAATTAAATCAGGGGCAAACCTTATAATACGATCAGCTAAGTCATTTCCGTCTGGTACTAAAAGAGTGTCATAACCATGACGGTTGAGATATTGAGCTAGTAATTGTCTTAAATCTGGATCGTCATCGACAATCATCACTTTAGTAAGTGGCTTATTCATAAAACCCCCTGTATTTTATCTTATCTATAAACTATAAACAAAATTAATGAACATTAAGAAGATAAGAAATAATTCGTAATTGAAATCTAGTTATTATTTTCTGAATTAGAATTTGCTTCGGGGCTTTGTTGCACAACTTCATATTCTCTTTTAGTTATTAATTTGTTCGTAGACTTATCGTATAACTTAAGCTCTACTTTATGTGGAGTAAGAGTGCGTTTAGTTAGTTCAGCTGAATTTTGAATATTTGTATACTGACCCGATACAGCTTCGATTGACTTTATGTTCTCGAAACCATTGTTACCGTTCATATATTTGCCCCTAGTAAGAATTTCAATTCTTATAGGTCTTTCTGTAATTGATTTATCTTTCTCGGATAGAATCAACTTATAGTTTAACCTTCCTTTAAAACCACTGAATTCAGCCAATCTAATACCAATAGGTGATGAACTAGTATCTTCTGGAAGAGTCTTCAATAGTGCTTCTATAGAGTCATTATTACCTTCTTCAGCCACAGGAATAATGGGATTTAAATTTTTGCTTGATTCCTCAGCTTGTAATCTTTTATTTTCGGCCTCTTCAATTTTTGCTTTTAGAACTAGGGCATCGGCTTGAGCTTGATGAACCTGGCTGACTAAAGCCTCTTTTTCATACCTAAGGACCTCTATCTGTTTGGTGAGTTCTTTTGTATCAATTTCAGCTGATTCATTAGGTAAATAATTAGTCTGTACAAACCAATAGCCACCAACACCAACCAAAAGACCAACAAAAAATGGAAGAAAAGATTTTGATCTACGCGATTTACGCACACCATAAGTTGGTGTGAACAGAACTTGTTTATTCGATGGTTTTCTCATTCAAATTACCGATAATTTTTTCAATTTGTTCAAGTCTTTCAGGGGTGCCGATATCAAACCATCGACCTTTAAAATGAGTCCCAATTACTCTATCTTGAACCATATATTCTCTTAAAAGCGGGGCTAATTTAACAAAATCACCTTTAGTGATATTTTTAAAAATTGATGGATTATAAACACCAATTCCAGCAAAGGTTAGCATGAATGTCCCACTAGCATTTACGTTGGAAATTTTAACATCATTGTCTATAGCAAAATCACCTTTTAAATTATGCTCAGGGTTATCGACTAATAAAAGAAAAGCATCTTTATTTCTATTCTCTAACTCTGATTTATATTTCTGGGCAAGCTTAGGGTCCCAATCGCACCAAATATCCCCATTGATAACTAGGATTGGTTCATCTCCAAGCAAATCCATTGCGTTGGCAATGCCCCCGGCTGTCTCCAGCCCGCCTTCGGGTTCAGGCGAGTAGTGAATTTTTAAACCCCATTTACTACCGTCGCCTAATGCCAATGGAAATTGTTCACCAAGCCAAGCATAATTTATAACGATATCCACGAACCCACTTTGCGAAAGTCTTTGTAGATGCCATTCGACCAAGCTTCTTGCACCTACCTTCAACAATGGTTTAGGTGTGTAATCTGTAAGAGGTCGCATTCTTTTGCCTCTTCCAGCACATAGAATCATTGCTTTCATAGGATTCCTAAAACGTATACCCGAAACCAGTTTGAATCTTATCGATTTCGTTTAATAAATTAGAGATTGGTCTTAGCTGAGAATACCTTGCAGCAACTTGATGCACATATTTTTTAACTCTAGGGATATGGTCCAAGTAATGATGCTTCCCATCACGAATAGATAGTCTTGCAAACACGCCTAGAATCCTTAGATTTCGCTGCAATCCCATCCATTCGTAGTTTTCATGAAAGATTGCAAAATCCTCTGGTACAGGCAGTCCTGCGTCTTTAGCTAATTCCCAATACCGAATAGCCCAATCGATTTGCTGAGGTTCATCCCATGTCGTTCTTGCATCCATAACAAGAGAGACCAAATCATAGCTAATAGGGCCAACCACAGCATCTTGAAAATCAATAATACCTGGAGCGTTTTGTTCGCTTGTGTACATAATATTTGGTGAGTGGAAATCGCGGTGTACAAATACCTTCGGCTCTTGAGAAGTTCGCTCACAAACAAGTTCAAATATATTTTTTAGAGTTTCTTTTTGGCTCTCATTCAATTCAAATTTTGAGTGTTTTTGAACATACCATTCAGGAAATAGATTAAGTTCCTCAATCATTTTTTCCTTACTATATTGTGGCAATGCTTCCGTATCCGCCTTTTGCATTTTTATAAGCTCTTTCAAAGCTTTCAAATACATGTTTTGTACTTCTTTATCGGAAATCCCAGTTTTTAAAATATGAAAGAAGTTACTCTCACCCAAATCACTAAGTAACATAAAACCTAGGTCACTGTCCCTTTCTAGAATATCTGGAACGTTTACATTAACTTTATTTAATCTTGTGGCAATGTCTACAAATGGTTCACAGTTTTCTTTTTCTTGAGGTGCATCCATAACAATATAGGAACTATTTAAACCATCAACCCTAAAGTATCTTCTAAAACTTGCGTCGCTTGAGGCTGGTCGCATTGATGATAGGTCAAGATGATATTTAGTTTGAAATTTATGTAACCATTCTCTTATTGTTTCAAGTCGTGAGTCTAGGGTTATTGCCATACAATCTAATTTATAATTTGAAGTTTTACTATTTTAGTATTTTTTAACTTTGTTATTGGTAGCCAGTGTTTAAGTATTTTTTACAAATGTCCAAGTTTGCTTTCCCTTTCTTTGTATTGGTATCAGGCAAATTGTTTGGCGTTGAACAAGGCATTTATGGGCTTCAGCTATCTGAGATGCTTAATGAAACAAAGTTAAAAAGTGAAGATAACTCCACCTTTACTATAAGTGACTCGGTTGTTTACTCTAAAAATTCAAATATCGTGCAATTAAAAGGTGATGCACAAGTCAGAAGAGTAGACTCAATAGTAAAAGCAGACTCCATAAAATATAACTTAAAATCTGGAGAAGTTCATGCTTTGGGGAATGTTAGGCTACTGAATGACGGCAATTTCATTGCCACCCCATCACTAAAATACAATGTAAACAAGAAGACAGGAGTTTCCGAAGAAGTCGAATATCGTCTTAGCAACGGGGGGTCGGGTACTTCGGATAGGGCAGAACTTTTAGACGAAAATCATCTGCAATTAGGTAAAACTATTTTTTCTTTATGTAATTGCGATTCCAAATTTTGGTATATAAAAGCCTCGCAAATTGATGTATATAAAGACGAAAATAAAATTGAAGCAAAAAATGGATCTCTTTATATTAAAGATTTTCCTGTATTGTGGTCACCATATCTGACATTTCCACTTCGTAAAGAGAGAAGGTCAGGTTTTCTTACTCCAACCCTGTCATCTACTTCCAGAAGCGGTTTGGGCTTTACTATTCCATACTTTTGGAATATTTCTCCAAATATAGATTTAACACTATATCCACAATATTTTTCTAAAAGAGGGTTTCAATTAGGGACGGAGTTTAGATATTTAAAACCAAATTACTCAGGTGTCTATAATCTTAGTTATCTACCTAGGGATTCAGAGCGAAAGGACAGTCGATGGGCTATTAGTTTATCCCATACTCATAAACTAGGTTCTTTTTTAGGGTTTGATTTTTCACTTAGCGGTAATATTAGAGCTGCTTCGGATTCGGATTATTTTAGGGATCTAAGTAATCTTCAAAATTACCAAGAAAGTAAAACATTTTTACCTAAAAATTTAAGTTTAAATTTTACTAATAACTCTACAATTAAGGGCTTTTTAGGGGTTACTAAATATCAGTCTTTGCATGATTTAACATCAGAAAACTCTGACAAACATATTTATTACTATACATACGAACGACTTCCAGAATTGAAGATTGAAGGGAATTGGTATGATATCGGTGGGTTTGATATCAGCACGAAACTATCTTATATTAATTTTAAATTTCAAAAAAATATTGTTTGGCCACATCATCCATTGGCACCAGACGGATCTAGATTAAGTTCTTACACAAAAGTTACGTATCCTATAGAGCGAGCTGGTTGGTATATCAAGCCATCGATAGGGCTTCATTTATCTCATTATCACACCAATTGGCATACAAATTATGATGGGAAAGGGGTGAACTATTATGCCCAATCAGGAAGGCAAATCGACAGCATTTCCAGAATCTTACCTATCTACTCGGTTGATGCGGGGATGATATTCGAGAGAAAGACTAGTCTGTTTGGTAAGCCAAAATATCAAACTCTAGAACCAAGACTTTACTATGTTCATATTCCTTACAAAGACCAATCTGATATACCAATTTTTGATACATCTATAACATATTTAAATTTTGCTACTGCATATTCAGAAAATATTTTTTCAGGTGGCTGGGATAGGATTAACAACGCAAATAACTTAACAGTTGGATTGACATCTCGATGGTTTGATGAAGGTTCGGGTAAGGAGAGGTTATCTGTTCAATTAGCCCAAAAGTTCTATTTTACGAAGCAGAAAGTTTCTATATCTAATAATCAGCGACTTCGAAAATTAAAAAAATCGGAGATACTCGCAAACATTGCCACCTCACTTACGGATACTCTAAAAATTCAAGCAGGATGGCAGTTAGACTCGGAAAACAAATTAACATCATCGCAAACATACTTGTCCATAAACTGGTTTCCAAAGCGACTTGCAAACTTATCGCTTACGTATAGATATCAAAAAGACCCTTTCTACTACAATGAAAAAGGGAAGCGTCTAAGGGATATTTACCAGCTTAAGGGAAAGGAAAATATAAGTATTGCCGCTCAATGGCCTTTAAGTAAAAAAGTTTTTGCCGTTGGACGTTGGGACTATTCGATAAGGGAAAGTAGAACTACTCAATCAATTCTAGGCCTCGAATATAAGGATAATTGTTGTTTCTCTAGTAGATTAGTGTTACAACGTTATGCAGTTTCGGCAGCAAAATCTAATACAGCTATATATTTTCAGTTAGAATTAAATGGACTAGGATCGGTTGGTCCTGATCCACTTGGACTTCTTAGATCAAGTATTCCAGGGTATAGAAAAATAGTTACACCATCCCCTGAGATATCTCCGTTTGAAAGGTACGAATAATGTCTTTTACAAAAAAAATAATTACGTTTTCATTGGCTATATCAAGTGCTTTAGCTATAGCTCAAAATACACAAATTAATAATAAGCCCACAAACAAAGTTCCATCGAGCCAAATAAAGCATGGCTTAAGCCCTAATGCTACAGAGCAGATTCTTGCAGTAGTTGATGATGAAGTAATTACTATGGCAGATTTTGCCTCTAGACTTAATTCCTTAAGAATTTCTGGTCAGAGCCTGCCTGATGAAGCAGTTTTACAGTCCTTAATAGACGAGAAATTATTAAACTCATATGCTGACAACTTGGGTATTAAGGTAAGTGATCAAAGGGTTGCACAAGCTATACAAAACATTGCTGCTCAAAATGGTTTAACACCTGAGCAGATGAAACAGGCTTCATCTCAATACAATATTGTTTGGGATGACTATATTAAAAACATTCGCCAGCAAATAAAGATTGAGGATTTGAAGGTGGCTGTTGTTCGTGATCGAATCAACATTACCCCTCACGATATAGAAGCTTATTTAGCTCAAAATCCTACTGGATTACCAAAAGGATATAAAGCACCAGTTAAATTCGAACCACGTTTTGAAAAAAGACAGGTAGTGGAACAATATTTTGTGCCAAAAGCCATAGCCCTCCAACATATTTATATTCGTGTCCCAGAAGGTGCATCTCCTGATGTAGTTGCTGCGGCTAAGGCTAAGGCTGATGAAGCATTAAGCAAAATCAGACGTGGTCAAAAATTTGATGATATAGCAAGGCAATATTCTGATGGACCTGCAGCAGCTAATGGCGGTAAGCTTGGCATTCGTATGAATGAAGACTGGCCTACTTTATTCGTAAATGCTACGAAAAACGTAAGAGATGGTCATACTACTGGTGTTTTCAAAGCCGCTAATGGTTTCCATATTCTTAAAGTCGTTGAACGACGTGGTTTAGTTGATCAGAGGGTTAAAACAGTTAATGTTAGATTACCAGATCCACCGCAACCACAATTGACGGAAAAAGAGAAAGCAGCTAAGCAAGAGGGTCCTGTTCAAGTAGAAGAATCTCATGTTAGACATATACTTGTGGCTTTCAATCCAGTCGTGGACGTTCAAAAAGCATATGAGAAAATTTTAGATATTCAAAAACAGCTACAAGCGGGTGCTGAATTTAGTGAACTAGCCGAAAAATATTCCGATGACACCTCTGCACCTGTAGGCGGAGATATTAGCTGGATAATGAGAGGTACTGCCGATCCTGCATTTGAGCAAGCAGCATTCAACCTACCACTTAATCAAGTTAGCGAACCTATTAGAACTAAATTTGGATGGCATCTGATTGAGGTTTTAGAAAGACGCAATCTTGATCGTAAGGCTGAAATTAGAAAAGACCTAGCATATGAAATGCTATATCAACAGCAATCAGCTAGTATTTTAGAAGATTGGTTAAACCAATTAAGATCCCAATCTTATATCGAAAATAGACTTACAGGTTACAAATCTGGTCTGTAATTCATGGTACATCAAGCACGCAAGCGCTTTGGTCAGCACTTTCTAACTGACCAGAGTGTGCCTGAGGAAATCGTACGCAAACTCTCTATACATCCAGATGATCATATTGTCGAAATTGGACCTGGATTATCAGCTCTAACAGATGTCTTGCTTAAAGAACTCAATCATTTATATGTGATAGAGATAGATAGGGATTTAGCTCAAAGACTTAGATCAAATTACGATGCAGATAATTTGACTGTAGTTGAGTCCGATGTCTTGGATGTAGATTTTTCTGTTTTTCCTACGCCATTAAGAATAGTAGGAAACCTTCCATATAACATTTCGAGTCCAATACTTTTTCATCTGATGCAGTTTGCATCTGGAGTAATTGACCAGCATTTTATGCTGCAAAAAGAAGTGGTGGATAGAATGGTCGCAATACCAGGAACATCTGACTATGGACGCTTATCGGTCATGCTTCAGGAGCGGTACAAAATGTACTCAATTATGGACGTTCCACCTAAAGCATTTTCACCTCCACCTAAGGTTGATTCCGCCGTAGTTAGAATGATTCCTTTGGATATCTCAAGAGATAAACCAAAATCTTATAAAACCTTTTCTGACTTGGTGTTGCAGGCTTTTTCACAGAGGAGAAAAATGTTAAGAGGAGTTCTAAAATCATATGAAATTGATTGGGATTTTCTTAACATAGACCCCACCAAAAGGGCTGAAGACTTATCAGTAGGTGAATTTATAAAATTATCTGACTTTATTTCAGAGAATTAATAGAATACCTTTTCATTTCCTTATCCAATTCCTCATAGTTAGGTAATGTCCTCTGAACCTCTGTCCAAAATTTTCTACTATGATCTAGGTGCTTTAAGTGTGCTAGTTCGTGGACAATGACGTAATCTATAAGTTTTATCGGAAGATGAATTAATCTCCAATTAAGTTGAATCTCTTTTTTGCTTGAACATCTCCCCCATGTGGCTGTTGATTTGCTCAACTTAATTTGCATAAATGAATTTTGAGTTTTTGAAACGTAAAACTGAGTTCGTTTATTTAGAATATCTAAAGCCATTAGATATAGCCATGAGACACAGTAATCTCTCACTTTTAAAGAGTCATTTGTGGACGGTATTTTTAGGACTTTCCCATTTAAAACAGGACTAAACACCCCCTCCGAACAATCAATAGAAACATATTCACCTAAATATAAAAATTTCCCTCCATGCGTCCATTCATTTTTTGGCCTTAAAAGGGGCATTAAATCTTTATATTTTCGAGCGAGCCAATCTTTATTTGATTCAATGAATTGCCTGATTATCTCATTGCTCGCATTAAGTGGAGCACTTACACAAACACCTTCAGGTGTCACCTTAAGAACAAGTCGCTTTCTTTGTTTTCGTTCTAAATTAATGCTTATTATTTGATCGTTTAAAGCAAATAAAATTTGATTTTCGGGAAGAAGGCTAAGTTGCTGAGGCATAGTGTTCAGGATTCAAAATAAGCATTTCATTTTCAATCCACTTTTCAATTAATGCAAGATGCTCATCCGAGGATAATCCCTCACTTGGAATCAGTGGCCCGATTGAAACAGTTATCGTTCCAGACTTAATATTCTTGGAGTCCTTAGGCCAAATATGACCTGAGTTGATGGCAATGGGTACGGCCCCTTTCCCCGTTACTGTTGCTAAAATGGATCCGCCTCTCTTATATGGTTTATTTGATCCTACAGGTGTTCGTGTACCTTCTGGGAAAATAATTACATTTGCGTCTTGCTTAAGTCTATTTTTACCCTCAGAAATAATTTCTTTCATCGCTAGCCGAGGGATCTCTCTGTTTATAGGTATATGTCCAGCACTTCTCAACCCCCAACCCATAAAAGGAATTTTTAATAACTCTTTTTTAAGCACATAACATGAGGGCCTATCAAAAAGGGTGGGAAGAAAAAACGTCTCCCATTCTGATTGATGTTTAGCCATATATATGGATGCGCTAGGAACTATGTTTTCTTTTCCCTTAATTTCGTATTTAATCCCTAAAATATGCTTAGCAAGCCATATGGTTAATTTGGGCCAATACCTAATAAAAGACCACTTAAATTTAAGTGGAAAGGCCATTATGATTAAGCTTATCGAACCGAAAAAGATAGTCGATATTGCTAGAAGGAATTTAAAGGTAGCTTTTTTCATGCCTAGTTATCGGCTAGCAAATAGCTTTCAACAAAAGAGAGAAGATTATCAAATACTGGAATTTCATATCCAATTTCATCCTGAAATTCCATAAATTCATTTGAATTGAGAGTTTGGACACCATTGCCAGTTTTTACTAATATGGGCTCAAATCCTGCATTAGATGCTGCTTTCAAGTCCCTTAATGAATCTCCGACAGCAAAATACGGTTGCTCTGTTATGTCGAATTTAAAGCGATCAATTATCTCAGAAAACAATCCTGGCTGAGGCTTTCTGCACATGCATTCATCTTCGGGGGTATGAGGGCAAAAGAAAAATGCGTCCACATAACCGCCAAGGGGCTTTAACTGATTTAGTAATTTTTCATGCATAGCATGTAAATCATGAATATCAAAATATCCACGACCCAATCCTGATTGGTTTGTCGCAACTACAACCTTATAACCATTATGATTTAATTTTGCGATGGCTTGGTCGGAGCCTTCTATAACAATAAATTCATCCACAGATCTGATGTAATTGTCGCTCTCAACGTTAATTACACCATCTCTGTCTAGAACTATTAATTTCATGATTAACTAGCCAACAATGAGATATCAGCCACAAGATTCATATGCTCGTGAAGCTCTGTAAGCAAGGCTAGCCTATTATTTCTGGTGGCAATATTCTCGTCCATAACCATCACTTCCTCAAAAAACTTATCAACTGGTGTCTTAAGTTTAGATAACATCAAAAACACTTCTTTATACCTTTGTGCCTCAAATGCTTCTTTTAAATTATCCTTAATTTCATGAAAATCTTTGTATAAATCAATTTCTGCAGGTGCTGCAAAAATATTGGTATCTATTTGCGGGATAACGTAATCGATTTTCTTAAGAATATTCCCTATGCGTTTATTTGCAGCGGATAAGCTTTCGGCTTCTGGAGCTGCAGAAAACTCTTTAACGGCTTCGATTTTTGGAATAACTTCAGTTATAGGTCCGCGATTAGCTAAAACTGAATCGACTAATGGCTTACTGTAACTGTTATATAACTGATTCTTTAATCTATCGTAAATAAAATCTTCAACCTCGTAGGCTGTTGTCTGAGGGATATCATCAAATAAAGATTGGGTAAATAAGAGTATTTCTCTTAATGAAAGAGATGAGGATTTATCTGTGTTAGTTAAAGCTTCAAATGCACTAATAATCCCTAATGCAGCTCGTCTTAAACCATATGGGTCACGCTCACCAGTAGGTGCTAATCCAATACCCCATATACCAATCAAAGTCTCTACTCTATCGGCTATATATAAGGATATAGAGATGGCCGATTCTTCCGTAAATTCCTTATCGAATCTAATTTTATATTGGTCTGCTATAGCCTCAGATACGCTTTCAGGTTCACCTTGAAGTTTTGCATAGTGAGAACCCATAATTCCTTGTAATTCAGGAAACTCTCCTACCATATTTGAACTTAAATCTGCTTTCGCAAGCAAAGCTGCACGTATAGCAAGTTCAGGATTAGAACTTAATTGGGAGGCAATGTAATCGGCTATCTTTTGAAGTCTAGCTACTCTTTCAAATTGTGTACCAATCTTATTGTGATAAACAACGTTTTTAAGAGGCTCAAGCATCTGCTCTAGAGAAGTTTTCTTATCTGTCTCAAAGAAAAATTCCGCATCAGCTAGTCTTGGTCGTACCACTCTTTGATTGCCTTCAATAATATTGCTAGGGTCAGCTACTTTCATATTTGAGACAATCAAAAATTTGTTGCTTAAGTTCCCATTAGATTTAAAAAGAGGGAAGTACTTCTGATTCAAACGCATAGTTAGAATCAAACATTCGGATGGAACTTCTAGATATTTTTCTTCAAATTCACCAACGTAGATTTCAGGATATTCCACTAATGAAGTTACTTCTTCGATTAGATTCTCAACCTCCTCACCAGCCCCTATATTGAGGCCAAGTTCAGAAGACATACTCTCTAATTTGGAGCTAATGTAACTCTTGCGTTCATTATAGTTTGTAACTACCATGCCTTCTTCGAGAAGTTGCTTTTCGTATGTATCAGCAGAATTAATCTCAAAACTGTATCTACCCATGAATCGGTGACCATGAGAGACATTGGTTGAATTTATACCAAATGCATTAGTATCAATCACGGCCGAGCCATGCATAGCTACAAGCCCGTGAACTGGCCTTACAAATCTGACAGATGTTTTTCCGTCAGCTAATTGGTATCGCATCATTTTAGGAATTGGTAAGCTCTCGATTGCATGATCCAAAATAGCCTGAAGGTCAGCTTTTAGAGAGCGTCCAGCATTGATGCCTGATACAAACAGGTAGTCTTGTTTGCCGTCAGATTCAATTTTTAATTCACTAACAGGAATGCCTGATAATCCCTTGGATTCTAGCTTTTTAACTAATGCGGGTGTGGCGTTTCCTTCAGAGTCTAAACCAACCTTAACGGGCATAAGTTTTTCAGTGAATGTTTGCTCGGGACCCACATCAAGAACATCTTTCACAATAACGGCTAATCGCCTTGGAGTTGCATACGGGGTGTATTTACTTTGTGCCTCTAAATCACTGCTGACACCCTCAAGAAGATTAGTTTTAATCAGGCCTCGTACTATCTCTTTAGCAAAAACTTCGCTTAGATTCCTAAGTGCTTTTGGAGGGAGTTCCTCAGTAAAAATTTCTACCAATAATGATTCTTTAGACATTCAACGCTTCCTTTTTAAGCATAGGAAATCCAAGTCTTTCACGAGATTCGTAATAGCACTGAGCAACAAGCTTAGTTAAGTTTCTTATACGTCCAATGTAAGCAGCCCTTTCAGTAACACTAATTGCACCGCGTGCATCTAGTAAATTAAATGTGTGAGCCGCTTTTAAAACTTGTTCATATGCTGGCAATGCCAACGGATTCTCTAATTCCACTAGTACTTTCGCCTGTTGCTCGTAGTCTCTAAAATGTTGAAATAAAGTTGGAATATCGGAATATTCAAAATTGTATGTCGATTGCTCAACTTCGTTTTGGTGAAAAATATCTCTGTAATACACAGGTTCACCATCCCTGTTTAAAGTCCACACTAAATCATAGACACTTTGTACATTTTGCAAATACATGGCAATGCGCTCTAACCCATATGTAATTTCACCAGTTGTCGCCTCACAATCTAGGCCGCCAACTTGTTGAAAATAGGTGAATTGAGTGACTTCCATGCCATTGAGCCAAACTTCCCAGCCTAATCCCCACGCTCCAAGTGTTGGATTTTCCCAATCATCTTCAACAAACCTAATATCGTGTTCTAAAGGCTCAATACCTAATGCTTTTAAAGAGCCTATATAAAGCTCAAGAATTTCAGGTGGAGCGGGTTTAAGAACAACCTGATACTGATAGTAATGCTGCAGGCGATTAGGATTTTCTCCATATCTCCCATCCTTAGGTCTACGAGAAGGCTGAACATAGGCTGCATTCCATGGTTCTGGCCCTATAGCCCTTAAGAGAGTAGCAGTATGAGAGGTCCCAGCCCCAACCTCAAGATCAATCGGTTGGAGTAGGGTGCATCCGTGTTCGCTCCAATATGCTTGAAGCGTAAGAATTAATTGCTGAAAAGTTAGCATAAATAAGTATCTAAATTAAACGTTACGTTTCTTCTCGTGCATAGATGCTTTTTTAATAGCTTCACGCACACCTTTAGCATAGTCTGGATGGCAACGCTCACAATTAGCAATATGCCTTTCTTTAATAAAGTCAGGGGCATCTCCAAGATTACCTGCAGTATTATCGAATAGGGCTTGCTTTTGTTCATCGTTCATCAATTCAAACAAGGCACGTGGTTGACTGAAATAGTCATCATCATCTTCACGGAAGTTCCAATGAGCCGCATCACCATTGATTTTCAAAGGTGGTTCTTCATACTCAATTTGTTCCTGCCATTGATTAAAGCTATTTGGCTCATAGTGTGGCAATGATCCGAAATTATCATCCACACGTAAAGCCCCGTCCCTATGATTGCTCATTATTGGGCAAATAGGTTTATTAACTGGAATTTGATGATAGTTCACGCCAAGTCTATATCTTTGAGCATCAGAGTAGTTAAATAGACGAGATTGAAGCATGCGGTCAGGAGATACGCTAATACCAGGAACTAAGTTACTAGGTGCAAATGCAGCTTGCTCAACATCTAAGAAATAGTTATCTGGATTGCGATTTAGTTCGAATTCACCAACCTCAATTAATGGATAATCGCCTTTTGGCCAAACTTTAGTGAGGTCAAATGGGTGATAAGGAACTTCCTCTGCCTCTTTTTCAGGCATGATCTGAACATACATAGTCCATTTAGGGAAATCGCCTTTATCGATAGCATTCCATAAATCACGTTGATGACTTTCGCGGTCTTTACCGATAAGTTTTTCGGCTTCATCATCAGTAAGGTTTTCGATGCCTTGTTGAGTTCTCATATGGAACTTAACCCAGAATCTTTCTTTTTTATCGTTAATAAAACTATATGTATGAGATCCAAATCCATGCATATGGCGATAAGATTTTGGGATACCTCTGTCAGACATCAAAATAGTCACTTGATGGAATGCCTCTGGCAATAATGTCCAGAAATCCCAGTTATAAGCAGGACTACGAAGATTAGTGTGAGGATCGCGTTTTACAGCTTTATTTAAGTCTGGGAATTTACGAGGATCTCTGAAAAAGAAAACTGGTGTATTGTTTCCTACTAAATCCCAATTTCCCTCTTCTGTATAGAATTTCATAGCAAAACCGCGAATATCACGCTCTGCATCAGCTGCACCGCGTTCACCTGCTACAGTAGAGAAACGTACAAAAATATCAGTTTTTTTACCTACTTTACTAAAGAGCTTTGCACAGGTATATTTGGTAATATCGTTAGTTACGGTAAAGACACCATGAGCACCCGAACCTTTAGCATGCATACGTCTTTCAGGGATGACTTCACGAACGAAATTCCCTAATTTCTCGTGTAACCATACGTCCTCAGATAACAAAGGACCACGTGCCCCAGCAGTTTTACTGTCTTGATTGTTTGCGACAGGTTTACCAAACTGTGTAGTAAGTTTAGTTACTGGACACTCTTTAAGATATGGGTGTTTTTCAGAAGGGAATTTTTCGGGAAATTCTTGTTTATTAGCATTTTTTTTCTTAGTCATACTGTCTCCTATGTAAGTAAGAATTTAGTAAATTTTATCACTTTCAGTTTTTTGTTAATTGTTAGTTACCGTATTGCTAAAATTGCATATGAAGCAGGTTGGACAATCGCGATTAAATTCGAGGAAAGTCCGGACTCCTTAGGGTAGGATAGCGGCTAACAGCCGTCCACTGCAAAGTGAGGAATAGGGCCACAGAGACGAGGCTATGTTGTGGGCAGCAATGCTGCACTGATACGGCTACTTCCGTATGGCGCCTTCGGGCAACAATATAGAGTGAAACGCGGTAACCTCTATCTGGAGCAACTTCAAGAAGCATGCGTTAAGGGCGACCCGTCCGAGTATGCGGGTAGAAGGCTTGAGCTGATTAGCAATAATCAGTCTAGATGAATGATTGTCGACACACGTTTACAGAATCCGGCTTATAGACCTGCTTCATTTTTACTACAGATAATTCTCCCAAACATCAATACCCCTCCTAAACAACTTTATAAATAACTTTTAGAATTAGTTATAAGTACTTGATTTTTATGCTTGTACGAAATCTTCCTTAAAGAATTATCCATAAGCCTTTATTTTTTAATGAAATTTTATGTTTTTCTTGTTGAAAAGATAAAGAAAATATATTAAAGTGGGAATAAGTAGGAAATAGTGTCAAAAAGTGGGACAAAAGTGATTTTTCAAGGTAACAGTGCTTTATCGTTAGATAACAAGGGGAGGATGACAGTTCCAGCCCGTTATCGTGACGTATTGAGTACGGATTTCCGAGGCGAACTCACCATTACTCGAAACCTTGATGGTGGTTTACTGATTTACCCCAGGTCAGAATGGGAATCCAAAAGAAAGATCATTATGAACCTCCCATCTTCGCATCGAAATTTACAACGCCTTTTACTAGGTAATGCTCAGGACGTTGCGATTGATGGATCAGGACGAGTTTTAATTGCGCCGGAACTGCGTGACGTTGCGGATATCGTGAAAGAAGTCGTACTGGTAGGCATGGGCAGCCACTTCGAGTTGTGGGATGCGGAGAAATTTGCAAAACAACAAGAAGCTGACATAGAAGCTATTGACTTAAGCACCCTTGATAACTTTATTCTGTGATGGAGTTTGGGCACGTAACAGTTCTTTTATATGAAACGATTAATGCTTTAGTGCATCCTGAATTTCATAATAAGAACTCCCTCTTTAGAGGGTCGTTAGAAGGCAAATTTAAAACAAGCGGTGTTTTTGTGGATGGAACTTTTGGTCGTGGCGGCCATAGTCGCTATCTTCTAAGTTTGTTGGGTAGAGATTCAAAGCTTTTTGTATTTGATAGGGATCCACAGGCTATTGAAGCGGCTAAACAATTAAAAGAAGAGGATGAGCGTGTTGAAGTTGTACACGGAGCCTTTTCAAGTATGCAGAAATCTTTGAGTGATTTTGGAATTCAAAAGGTTGACGGCATCACAATGGATTTAGGGATTTCATCTCCCCAAATCGATGATGGTACTCGTGGATTTTCTTTTATGCGAGACGGCCCATTAGATATGCGTATGGATAATTCTAAGGGTCAGACAGCTGCGGAGTGGATCAACAGTGCAGATGTAGAACTTTTAGCAAAGGTGATTAAAGAATATGGCGAAGAACGGTTTGCTCTCAAGATTGCAAAGGCGATTGCAAGTCGCCGCGAATCCAACCCAATACGGACAACGCACGAATTGGCCGAGCTCGTCTCAGCCAACGTCAGGACTCGTGAAAAGGGGCAGCATCCGGCCACAAGGACCTTTCAAGCTATACGGATTTACATCAATGAGGAACTTGAGGAGCTGTCACGCAGCCTCGCGACAGCTATAGATTTATTAAAAGTGGGTGGACGCTTATCGGTGATTAGCTTTCATTCACTTGAGGATAGGATAGTAAAACAGTTTATTGCTAAAGAATCTAATCCTGCCTCGGAATTTGCAAGATTGCCTATTAGGGAGATTGATATGCCTAAGGGGAGTCTAAAAAGTTTAGGAAAACTTACTGCTACTGAAGCAGAAATTGCAAGTAACCCAAGATCGAGGTCTGCAATTCTTAGGGTGGCTGAGAGAACGGACAACTAGAAATGAGAGTCATTATTTTTGTTCTGATGCTAGTGAGTTTTTTTATTTACAGTGCTATGCAACTTGTAATTGTTCGGTATGAGCAAAGGCTTGTTTATAACGATATCGTGCGCGTACAAAATGCACAGCAAAAATTGAATGAAGTTTGGAGCTATTTACAGTTAGAGAGAGCTAATTTGTCTTCAACCATGAATGTTGATAAGCAGATTAAAGAGAAACTAAAGCTCAAAACTCCGGAACTGGATGAAATTATTTATATAAATTTGCCAGGAAATGAAACTCAAGAAAATCCTGAACAATAGGGGCTGAAATGAAGTATTTTTCTAGAAACAACAGACGGAGTAATAGAACGTACAGTAATGTTGTACGCTCATACGACGTTTGTCGCGGTAAGAAAAACCTATTTAACAGAACTAATTTGATTTTCATTGTTATGGTAATTGCCTTTGCCATTGTGGGTGGGCGAGCTCTATATCAACAAACATGGAATAACGATTTCTTACGTCAGGAAGGTGATAACCGCTATGAAGCTCGTTTTCCGTTAAAGGCAAAACGTGGTCGTATTATCGATAGAAATGGTGAATTCTTAGCTACAAGCGTTCCAGCAAGTAGTGTATGGGTGGTTCCTGAAGAGGTGCTAAAAGCTCCCTCACAAAAAATTAAGGCTTTAGCAAAAATTCTGGGATATGATGAAAAGAGTCTTATTGCCAAATTAAAAAATAATTCAAAACGAAATTTTCTTTTCCTTAAAAGACAAGTGGATTTGGCGGTCTCCGATGAAATTCGCACACTCAAAATTAAAGGCGTTAATATTGACTCTGAGAGTAAACGCTATTACCCGCAAGGCTCATTGATGGCCCATGTTGTTGGGTTTACAAATATCGAAGATAATGGGATTGAGGGATTAGAGCGTCAATTCAATAAAGTACTTGAAGGACAGGATGGATCACGTGTAGTGATTAGAAATCGTTTGGGTGAAGTTATTGAAGACGTAAATTCAACAGATAGTTTGCCAGCAAAACACGGTCAAAATATTAATTTAACAATTGATACGCGTGTCCAATATATAGCTGCTACAGCTCTTCAGAAAGCCATAAAAAAACATAATGCAGAATCAGGTGCTGCCATTGTTGCTGATGTTGATACAGGCGAAATATTGGCTATGATTAGCATCCCAACTTACGACCCTAACGATAAGAAATCTCGTAAGGGTTCGGCATTACGCAATCGAGTAGTAACGGATATTTTCGAGCCAGGTTCAATTATTAAACCATTCGTAGTTGGTTTAGCTTTAGATGCAAAAGTTGCTACTAAAAAAACAATATTCAATACAGGAAATGGTTCTTGGAAATATCATGGAGCTACCATTACAGACGTTTCTAAGAGAAATGGGAATCTTGATTTAACAGGCCTTTTGCGTAGATCTAGTAATATCGGGATGGCAATGTTATCCGACAAGCTCCAATCAGAACAAATGTGGACAGTGTTTACTGCTTTAGGGTTCGGGCAAACGCCATCATTAGCATTTCCTGGGGTATCTTCTGGACGTGTAAGACCATGGAAAACCTGGAAACCAATCGAAAAAGCAACTATGTCTTATGGCTACGGTCTGTCAGTATCATTGGTGCAAGTTGCACAAGCGTATACAGCGTTTGCGAGAGATGGAGATATGGTTCCATTGTCATTAATTAAAAATTCTAATATGAAACACTCCGTCCAAGTTTATTCTCCACAAGTTGCACGTGATGTAAGAAATATGCTTGAGGAGGCTGCAGGCCCACAAGGTACGAAAATACAAGCTCAAGTAAATGGATATAGAATTGGAGGTAAATCTGGTACTGCAAGGCAAATAGTAAAAGGCAGGTATTCATCTGATTTGCACAGGGGCTCATTTGTAAGCATTGCCCCGATATCAAATCCAAAGATAGTAGTTGCTGTAACTATAGATAAACCTAAAAAAGATGGATATTACGGAACGGTAACTGCTGGTCCAGTCAATGCAGAAATTACTGAAAATACTCTGCTTTATTTAGGTATACCTCCAGATGCAATATTAAATACTCTGGAAGCCAAGCAAACTAAATCTCCAAACCAAGGATAATAGATGAATGAAATTTTAAATTGGCTGAAGGAGCACGTAGAACCTGATGCAGATCTACGACTTGATAGCAGAGACATCCAAAAAGGGGATGTCTTTGTCGCTTGTAAAGGGTATAAAGGCGACGGGTATGCCTATGTTAATGATGCGATAAACAATGGAGCTTCAGCAATTTTGCTTGAGGGTAATGAAGGGAGCGAAACGTTAGCATTGCCACATTTAGTTGTTCCGAATCTTCGTCAGAAATTGGGACTAATTGCAGATGCGTGGTACGGTAGCCCTTCTTCGAAAATCGCAGTAATTGCAATTACGGGCACAAATGGTAAAACATCATGTGCTCATTGGATTGCTCAAGCCTTAAATGCTAGTAATATCCCATGTGCAACTATCGGAACATTAGGTACTATTTTGCCATCTGGAGAAAATTTGGGTGGTCAGTTGACTACTCCTGATGTATTAAGTGTACATAGAATTCTTGCTCAACTTGTAAAGCGAGATATTGAAGTAGTCTCCATAGAGGCATCATCTATAGGTATTGAACAGGGCCGATTAGACAATGTTCAAATTAAAATTGCTTGCTTTACTAACTTATCTTTAGATCATTTGGACTATCATAAGTCCATGAAAGAGTATGAGGAAGCTAAGACACAGCTTTTTAGAAATGAATTATTAGAGCATGCGATTATAAATTTAGATGATGAAGCAGGACGGAGAATCTTCGATTCTAGCCTTGCTAAATCAAATATCGGATATAGTGTAAAACTTAATCCAAGAGCTCAGATACAGGCTTCAGATCAGGAGTTTCATGATTATGGCTTATCATTTCATATCAAAATGCCTGAGGGGTCTTGTCAGGTTATAACTCGCTTAGTCGGAGCCCACAATATATCGAATTTATTAGTGCTAGCTGGGGTGCTGAATTGTTTAGATTTTAGTGTCGAAAAAATTGTAGAAATTATTGCGACAATAAAGCCAGTTTCAGGTCGTCTTGAAGTAGTAAAAATTCACCAAGCTAGCAAAGCTGATCGTTCAAATTTACCTTTGGTTGTTGTAGATTATTCTCATACACCAGATGCACTATTAAATGCATTGACAGCTCTAAGATCTACGACTGATGCACGTAAAGGTAATCTTATATGTGTGTTTGGATGTGGTGGTGATAGAGATAAAACAAAACGCCCAATTATGGCGGAAGTTGCCTCAAAGAATTCTGAAATTGTTTATATAACTAGCGATAATCCTAGAACTGAGGATCCATGCTCCATTATTAATGAGACATTACTTGGTATGGATAGGTATGCTTTCTCGCATACAGATAGGGCATACAGCATACTTCATGCAATTCTTAACGCAAAAAACGAAGATGTAATTTTGATTGCTGGAAAAGGTCACGAGAATTATCAAGAAATACAAGGCGTCAAGCATAAGTTTAATGATGCACATTGGGCGAGTATAGCTTTACTTTTAAAAGCAGGATTTAAAATCAATACCGATTCAAGAACCTTACAGCAAAATGAAATCTTTCTAGCTTTGAAGGGCGATGTATTCGATGGGCATGATTTTGTTAATTCTCTAAATTGCATGGGAGCTATTGTTGATCACAAAGTTACGGATGCCTCAGTGAAACAATATATTGTTGATGACACTACCGAGGCTCTTGGAATTATTTCTAAAGCTTGGAGATCGCAATTTAATATTCCAATTATTGCTGTTTGTGGTAGTAATGGGAAAACCACATGTAAGGAGATGATAGCTTCAATTCTCAAAGAGCAATTTGGAGAACAATCTTTCTTTGCAACTCAGGGAAATTTAAACAATCATATTGGTGTCCCTAAAAGCTTATTGAGTCTGCAGTCCACTCATAAAATCGCTGTCTTAGAATTGGGTATGAATCATCCTGGAGAGATTTCATATCTAGCTAATTTAGTTAAGCCTACTATCGCACTCGTTACCAACGCTCAAAGAGAACACCAAGAATTTATGAAAACTGTTGAAGCTGTTGCTAGAGAAAATGGTAGTGTTTTTGAGGAACTTGATTCTAATGGAGTTGCAATATATCCAAACGATACGGCTTATAAAAATATTTGGACTTCTCAATCAAAACATTGCAAGTCTATAACATTTGGAGATGCAGGAGTAATCAAAGCTAAGGATATTAATATCGATGAGAACGGAACATCTTTTAAAGTCGATTTAGATAGAGGTCATCTCGATATTAATTTATCTATTTTGGGTGAACATAATATTCAGAATGCACTTGCTGCCATAGCCGCCGCAGTAGCAGCTCAAGTAGATTTAAAAGCTATTGAAAATGGTTTAAAAAATTTCCAGCCTGTAAAAGGTAGACTTCAAAAACATATTCTTAAAGATGGTGTAATTGTTGTGGACGATACTTATAACGCCAATCCTGATTCCGTTATAGCGGCTATAAATATCTTAAAAACATTGCCAGCTCCTAGAACTCTGGTTTTGGGGGATATGGGTGAGGTTGGAGAAGATAGCCTTCAAATGCATAGCGAAATCGGTCGATACGCTAAGGCTTCTGGTATTGAACATTTGCTTTCTATTGGTGAGGCTTCTGCACATGCACAAAATTCCTTTGGCAATGTTCACGCTCATTTCTCAAATATTGAGGATTTAATTGAAAAATTAAAATCTCTTAACTCTAAGTCAATTATTATCAAGGGTTCCAGATTCATGAAGATGGAGAGGGTTCTCGAGGCTCTAACGAAGGATTAACAAACAATCATGTTGTACGCATTTTTCATCTCCTTTGCAGACAAATATACTTTTCTAAAGATATTTGACTATATTACTTTTAGGGCCGTATTTGCTTGTTTAACAGCAATTTTTCTGGGGCTTATTTTTGGACCTTGGGTTATTAGAAAACTTACTGAATTAAAAGTCGGACAGGCAGTTAGAGCATATGGTCCAAAAGAACATTTAGCAAAAAATGGGACTCCAACTATGGGTGGAGTATTGATACTAATATCCATTGCCATCAGTACTTTATTATGGGCTGATTTGACTAATCGTTTTGTTTGGGTTGTGCTTCTGGTTACCCTAGGTTTCGGAGCAATTGGTTGGGCGGATGATTATAAGAAAATCGTCTATCGTGATCCAGAGGGCATGAAATCAAGAGAAAAATTTATGTGGCAATCTATAGTTGGATTGATTGCTGCGATTTATTTAAGCTTTGCCGTCTCAGTGCCTGCAAATACTGAGCTTTGGCCATTGTTCAAAGACTGGGTTATGAGCGGTTTTACAATGGGATTGCCAACTAGGGCCGATCTTATAGTTCCATTTTTCAAGAATGTTAGCTATCCATTAGGTGTTTTTGGGTTTGCTGCCTTAACATGGATGGTAATTGTAGGTGCAAGTAATGCTGTAAATTTAACCGATGGCCTTGATGGCTTAGCGATTATGCCAACTGTAATGGTGGGTGGTGCTCTTGGTTTATTTGCGTATGTAGTGGGTCGAGTTGACTACTCAAGCTATTTTCTTTTCCCATATATTCCAGGTGCTTCAGAAATGTTGGTACTCTGCTCCGCTTTAGGTGGTGCAGGTTTGGCTTTTTTATGGTTTAACACCTATCCAGCTCAAGTATTTATGGGAGATGTTGGAGCCTTAGCTTTAGGGGGTATGTTAGGAACCATTGCCGTAATTTCAAGACAGGAAATTGTGTTTTTTGTAATGGGTGGAGTATTTGTTGCAGAAACTCTATCTGTAATCATGCAAGTTTCATGGTTTAGATACACTAAGAAAAGATATGGGGAGGGTCGAAGATTTTTAAAAATGGCACCTCTTCATCATCACTTTGAATTAGGTGGTTGGAAAGAAACTCAAGTTGTAGTTCGCTTTTGGATAATCACAATAGTCCTAGTATTAATAGGTCTTTCTACATTGAAACTTAGGTAATAATCATGATTAACGGTAAGCAAAAGTTTTTGGTTTTAGGCATGGGTGAAACTGGTTTTGCCTGTGCCAAATGGTTAAACACACATGGACATGAAGTCTATTGTTTCGATACTAGAGAGCAGCACCCTAATCATGAAAATTTAATTAATCTGGGTTTGCCACAACAAAATATCAAATTCAATTTGAGCCCTGAAAATTTCAAAGATTTTATTCAGTCAGATTTTGACTTTATTGTTGTTAGCCCAGGTTTATCACCCGAATCTCAACTTATGAAATCTATAAGTGATTTCGCAAGTACAAACAATATAAAAATAATTAGTGAAATTGATCTTTTTATGCATGCCATTCTTGAGCATAATAAAGCTAATTCAACCCCTATAAAAATTATTGGAATTACAGGTACAAACGGCAAAACGACCGTTACATCAATGGTTCGTTTGATGTGTGAATACTCAGGTCTAAAAGCAGTAGCTGCGGGAAATATTAGCCCATCAGCACTTACAGTCATATCTGAATTTGAGCAGCAAAATAAATGGCCAGATGCAATTGCCCTTGAATTATCAAGTGCTCAACTTTTTTATACATCTGAGCTAAAACTAGATGCTTCCACAATTTTAAATATCACACAGGACCATATCGATTGGCACGGTAGCATGCAGGCTTATACAGAGAGCAAATTAAAAATTTTTGATTTCTCTGAACAGATAATTGCAAGCGATGAACAAGCAAAAGAATATGGGTTAAATAAAGCGTGGATATATACGGAGGCATTGCCACAAAAAGAAAATGAAATAGGCGTAAATGAAGTAAACGGCATGAAGTGGTTTTGCACGACACAAAAAAATCTTATGCCTGTAGATGCCATGAAAATTCGTGGTCATCACAATGTGCTAAATGCTATGGCAGCTATTCAGCTTTGTCAGTCGGTAGGATTGCCGCTGGAACCGCTACTAGCGGCACTAAGAGACTACGAGGCTCAGCCACATAGATGCACATATGTACGTGATATAAATGGTGTAATTTTTATCGACGACAGCAAAGGAACAAATGTTGGTGCTACTGTAGCTGCAATTGATGGCATGTATCGAAATTTAGTTGTCATTCTTGGAGGCGAGGGTAAAGGCCAGGACTTTACGCCTTTGAATGAGTCTTTACAAAAACGTGTTCCAGATGGTTTGAGAGGCCTAGTTTTGCTCGGGAAGCACAAGGATTTACTTAAATCTTCGTTTCATGTTAAGGATGGTCTATTTGCGAATTCTGTGCCAGTTAAGGAAGTTCAATCAATTGAGCAGGCCGTGCATGAAGCCTTTGCATTGGCACAGGCAGGGGATTTGGTGTTATTGTCACCAGCTTGTGCGAGCACTGATATGTTTAAAAATTATCATGAAAGGGGCGTTAAATTTGCGGATGCCGTTGAAGAGTTGGCTCGCACAAAAGGTGAAATGGCATGAACGCCTATGTAGATACTCTTGGGGGTCGTAATCCTAGAACATCGATGCGTGAAATCGATCTCTCATTGATATGCATTTTGGGTGCATTATTAATGGTCGGTTTAATTATGGTGTTCTCATCTTCGATAGCTCTTGGAGATGGTCCAAAATATGTAAATGCAGGCCGATATTATTTTTTCACTAGACAGCTTATCTTTATATTGATTGGCCTTTTTGCAATGTCATTTACCTTCTTGATTCCTATGAAATTTTGGGACTCGAAGGCGTTTTGGATTTATTTGCTTTGCGTATTGCTTCTTATCGCAGTGTTGATTCCAGGTATAGGTCGCGAGGTTAATTATGCGTTTCGTTGGATACCAATAGGCCCGTTTAATTTTCAGCCGTCTGAATTCTCTAAGTTGGCAATGATCGTGTTCACATCCGCTTACACTGTTCGTAAACAAAAGAGCATTCATGGGATAAAGGGTTTCTTGCCCATAATCGTATATCTAGGAGTTATATGCTTTTTATTAATTAGAGAACCTGATCTCGGTGCGACTATGGTAGTTGTCGCTATTGTAATGTCGATACTGCTTCTTGGTGGTCTAGGTTTTATGCTGTTTTTAGTTTTATTTATATCGGCAGTATTTTTAGTTGCTCTTGCCATTTTGACAGCTCCATGGCGTTTGCAAAGATTCTTTGCTTATCTAGATCCATTTAGTCAAGAGCATGCACAGAACACTGGGTATCAATTAACACACTCACTTATTGCTGTTGGTAGAGGTGGATTCTTTGGTGAGGGTCTTGGTTTAAGCATAGAGAAGCTTCACTATTTACCTGAGGCTCATACTGATTTTATTATGGCAGTTGTGGGGGAAGAACTTGGATTTATCGGGATCTTTTTGGTAATCATGCTCTTCGTTATTTTGCTTCGCAAAGGTCTTAATATCGGAAGGCAAGCGATTGCTATGGATCGCTTATTCAATGGACTAGTGGCTCAAGGTGTAGTGGTTTGGTTTGGTGTTCAAGCAATAGTTAATCTAGGAGTTTGTTTTGGAGTATTTCCGACAAAAGGTTTGACATTGCCATTTATAAGCTATGGAGGATCTTCTATTCTTATAAGCCTTATAGCTTTCGGGTTGTTATTACGCGTTGATTATGAAAATCGTTGCTTAATGAGGGGACAAAAACCTTTAGGTTTTGGAGCTAGTCATGCGTAAAGCAATTATGATTATGGCAGGAGGAACAGGTGGCCATATCACGCCAGGATTGGCTATTGCAGCTGAGCTTGCTAAGAGAGGTTGGGAAATCCATTGGCTTGGCAATAAAAACAAAATGGAAGGAAAAATGGTTCCTCCAACTGGCTATGAATTCCACCATATGGAATTTACTTCTCTTCGAGGCAAGGGGATAGGCGGTTTGCTTTCTATGCCATTTAAGCTTCTTAGTGCTTGTTTAAAGGCTAAAGAGGCTTTGAAAAAAAGTAAAGTATCTGTAGTCATGGGTATGGGTGGGTATGTATCATTCCCTGGTGCTTTAATGGCTAAATTTATGGGGATTCCTGTTGTTATCCATGAGGCAAATGCAGTTGCTGGCACTGCAAATAAACAAATTGCTAAATTTGCGGCCCGAATCTTATCTGGATTCCCAAAGGTATTTAGCGATGGAGAGTATGTTGGTAATCCTGTTAGAGAAACACTTAAACAGATCGTGCCTAGTAGTCTTAGATATAGTGGTAGATCTGGAAAATTAAATCTATTAATTGTTGGTGGAAGTCAAGGGGCGGGGCCACTAAATGAAATTATCCCCGAGGCCATATCTTTAATTCCAAAAGAGAAAAGACCCAATATTGTGCATCAAGCTGGTGAAAAAAATATTGATTCTCTTATACAAAAATATTCAGCTCTTGGAGTTGAGGCCGAGTGCTTATCGTTTATAAATGATATGGGTACCAAACTTGGCAATGCGGATTTATTGATTTGTAGATCAGGTGCTATGACAGTAGCTGAGGTTTGTGTAGTAGGAGTAGCGGCCGCTTTCGTCCCATTGCCACATGCAATTGATGACCATCAAACTGCAAATGCAAAATTTTTATCTGATCAGCAAGCTGGATATCTTTTAGTTCAAAAAGAATTAACAGCCGAAAGTTTAAGGGATTTTATACTATCAAAAGATAGAGAAGAGCTTAAAACTATTGCTATTAGAGCAGAAGAAATCGGCAAAACTAATAATGCTGCTTCTAGATGTGCAGATATTTGTGAAGAATTGGTAAATAGTAATGAAACATAAAATTAAACACCTTCATTTTGTTGGAATCGGCGGCTCTGGAATGAGTGGCATTGCTGAGGTGTTGCTAAATTTAGGCTACAAAATTTCAGGTTCTGATCTAAGTCTAAGTTCAACTACAGATAGGCTTGAGAAGCTCGGTGCCACTATTTATGAGGGACATAGTGCAGATAATCTCAACGGAGCTGATGCAATCGTTGTATCTACTGCTGTTTCACAAGGCAATCCAGAAGTTTTAAAAGCAAGAGCATTGCGAATACCTGTTGTGCCACGTGCCATAATGCTTGCAGAGTTGATGCGACTAAAAAGTGGAATTGCTGTTGCTGGTACTCACGGTAAAACAACGACTACTTCCTTAGTCGCAAGTGTATTGGCTACGGGTGGTTTTGATCCTACTTTTGTTATTGGTGGACGTTTAAATTCCGCAGGTGCAAATGCAAAATTAGGCACTGGAGATTATATAGTTGTAGAGGCTGATGAGTCAGATGCATCATTCTTATATTTACTACCTATCATTGCCATCATTACAAATATCGATGCTGATCATATGGATACTTATGCTCATGATGTCGCAAAGCTAAGAGGTGCGTTTGTAGAATTTTCTCAAAGACTGCCATTTTATGGATCGGCTATCGTTTGCACAGACGATGAAAATGTTCGAAGCATACTGCCTTTTATCTCTTGCTCTATAACTACCTACGGGTTCAACGAAGAAGCTAATTTTCGTGCAATCAATGTGAAGAACAATGGCACTCGTATGGAGTTTGAAGTATTGCGGACATATCAAGGGAAAACATTGCCACAATTGCATGTTTCTCTCAATATTCCTGGAAAACACAATGTTTTGAATGCTTTGGCTGCCATTGCGGTAGGCACAGAGGTAGGTGTTGCTGATTCTGATATCGAAAAAGCACTTTCAGAATTTAATGGTGTATCAAGAAGGTTTACTCAGATAGGCGATTTTGAGGTGCCTGAAAAAAATGGTGGTGGTAAATTCACTGTTATCGATGATTATGGACATCATCCTGTTGAGATGGAAGCGACCATTGCGGCAGCTCGTGGGGCTTGGCCAGACAGAAGACTAGTGTTTGCGTTTCAGCCACATCGATACACTAGAACACGTGATTGCTTTGAGGATTTTGTAAAAGTTTTATGTAAAACAGATGTTCTTGTCCTTGCGGAAGTTTATCCAGCTGGAGAGGCGCTTATTGTGGGAGCAGATGGTCGTGCCTTAGCTAATGCTATTAGTGCTTCTGGTCAGGTTGAGCCTGTGTTTGTTGAAGATTTAAATGATATGCCTGAAGCAATTTTAAATATAGTTAAGGACGGAGATATCGTTATATGCTCGGGTGCAGGGTCTATTAGTAAGGTTCCACACAAATTAGGAAATGCTTATGATCAAAAAGCCTAGAGTTGTTGTTTTGTATGGTGGTACCTCAGCAGAAAGAGAAGTCTCTCTAATGTCTGGCAGAGGCGTTTTCGATGCACTCGTATCTCGTGGCTATGATGTGGAACTATTCGATATTGCCACCCAAGCTATTGAAAATATAAAAGCCTATGATGTGGCGTTTATCGCTTTGCATGGTAGATATGGTGAAGACGGTTGTATTCAGGGACTTTTAGAATTACTTAAAGTTCCATACACTGGCCCAGGTGTGATGAGTTCTTCTATTGGTATGAATAAAATCATAAGCAAGAAAATTTTTATAGATGAAGGCTTGCCCACTCCAGACTATATGGTCGTAAAAAGTTACGAGGAACTTAAAAAAGCTGCCGTAAGCTTAGGATATCCCATTATCGTTAAGCCACCACAAGAAGGTTCAACTATTGGCTTGGTGAAGGTAGAATCAGACGAAATGTTGGAATCTGCCTTCAATGAGTCAGGGCAATATGATGGTGAGCTATTGGTTGAAAAATGTATTGAAGGAAGAGAGTTAACTGTTGCAATACTAGGAAAGCAGCCGAATACGAAGGCATTGCCACTAGTAGAGATAATTACTCCAGACGGAAATTATGACTACGACCAAAAATACAATCGAGACGATACAAAGTACATAAGTCCAGCACAAATAGATCCAAAACTTACAGAAGAAATTCAAGACATATGTATTAAGGCTTATGATGCTCTTGAATGTGAGGGATGGTCTAGAGTGGATGTTATGTTAGATGGGCGAAATAAGCCATGGATTTTAGAAATAAATACTTCACCAGGTATGACCTCTCATTCATTAGTGCCATTAGCGGCAAAGGCTCAGGGCATGGAATATGCGGATATTTGTGAGGAAATTTTGAAATCAGCTAGTCTAAAAATTAAGTCTGTATGTAAGGGGTAAGATGTTAGGTTTTACGCGACTACTTAATTTTCTTGCTAACTTGATTATGACCATAAGTGTGTTTGCACTTATTGTGGGAGGTGGGTATTATTTAATCAATAGGCCTTATTTCAATATTTCACAAGTAAGTTTGTTGCCAAGTAAGGGCAATGCCCTAAATCATATCTCTCCAGCATCTATTCAAAGTACGATAAATGCTGGTATAGACGGCAATTTTTTTACCGCGGACCTTAATTTCTTAAAAGAAAAAGTTGAGAATCTGCCTTGGGTAAGAAATGTTGAAATTAATCGCGTATGGCCTAATAAGCTAGTTCTCACGATTGAAGAGCACGAAGCTTATGCTAAGTGGAATGAAGACATGCTTATAAATACATGGGGTGAGCTTTTTAGCGGAAATAGGGACGAACTACCCGAAGACATTGCCTACCCACAGTATTATGGACCCGACGGATCCGAGAAACTTGTTGTTCAACGCTCAGGCGAATTAGCAACATTAATTTCGCCGCTAAATATGTCGATTAAAGAGATGTATTTAAGCGATCGCTATGCTTGGCGTGTTGTATTAGATAATGGAATTGAATTAGTATTGGGACGAGATGGTGGAGCTGAGCTAGTCGACCCCTATGGTGGACAACAGCAGGCCATTAACTTTGCTCAAAATGTTAAAAGATTTGTTAGCACTTGGCCCATGTTATTAGATAGAATTGAGGATAGAAAAATTAGCAAAATAGATTTTAGATATACTAAGGGTTTTGCAATTACGTTTACACCTGAAATTATTCCTGAAGAGACAGATAAAAAATGAGTCGTGAATCTAAAAAAGAGTTATTAGTTGCAATCGATATCGGGACGACTAAGGTAGTTGCTGTTGTGGCTGAAGCCCTGGACGAGCCAGGCAAATTCGATGTTATAGGAACAGGTCAAGCTCCTACGGGTGGTGGTATTAGAAACGGTATCGTAGTAAATATTGATACCACAGTTAAAGCAATACAAAAAGCTCTGGAAGAGGCTGAATTAATGGCTGATTGCAGAATTCGTGAAGCTATTGTAGGTATCAGTGGAGCTCACATTCAAAGCATTAATTCAACTGGTATGGTCGCTATACGCGATAAGGAAGTCTCTGCTTACGATGTAGAAAGAGTTATCGATACTGCTAGATCAATTCAATATTCAAATGATTTACGAATTCTTCATGTTCTTAGACAGCAATATATTATTGATCGTCAACAAGGTATTGAAGAGCCAATTGGTATGTCTGGAGTACGATTAGACGTAAAGGTTCACATTATTTTGTCCGAAGAAACTGCGTGCCAGAACATTCTTAAATGTGTTCGTCGCTGCGGGCTTGAGCCTAGAGATTTAACATTAAATGCCCTTGCAGGAAGTTCGATATGTTTGACATCTGATGAGAAACGTCAGGGTGTTTTGTATATCGATATGGGTTCTGGTACTACTGATATTGCTTTTTATAAGGACGGTTATATCAAGTACTCTAAAGTGTACGAAGAGGGGGGGCACAGAATTACAAACGACCTATCTCAAGTTTTATATATTCCCGTTCCAGAAGCAGAAGATTTAAAAATCGAAAAAGGGATTGCTAAAAGGGATCTAGTAGGACCTCAAGATCAAGTTGAGCTATCGCCATTTGGAGAGGAAGATCGTCAACCTCGAATTATTGAACATGGCATTATTGGGGATATTATTTATTCGAGATTGGAAGTAATCTTTGTAGAGATTCTTCAAGATTTAGAGCAAGATGGATTGTCTCCTAACTCAGTAGTTATTACAGGAGGTTCCGCAAATCTAACAGGAATTAACTTAGTAGCGGAAGATATTTTCGGTAAACCAGTGCGTACGGGAAGGCCACTTTATCATGGCAGTTTGTCTGATATTGTGTGTAGACCTGAGTATACGACGGTTATGGGTTTGTTGCTTCAATCAAGAAATAATCGTGACGTTGTAAATGGTTCAAGAGGACAAAATCTTTTATCAAAAATTAGAGATTTCTTTTGGCGTACAACACCTTAATTTTATATAATAAATTCTAAGGGTTAAGGTAATTTTTTAATTACCGCGGAGTCGGTTCAAAGATAATATCGAGGAGTCACGCACTGGATTTCTCTTTGAGACGATTTCCTAAATATGACTGGGGTTTTAGGTTTCATAATTAGGGGCTGATTATGTCAGAATTGGGATTTAGCGTTTCCGAGGGTGCGTCTATGTCTGTCGCATCTTCAAATAATACTTTGGGTTTTGGTATTTCCGAGAATAGCCAACCAGGTAATCAATTAATTAAAGTTTTAGGCATCGGTGGAGCTGGATGTAATGCCGTGAATCATATGATTCAATCTGGCATTGCGGGAGTTGATTTTATCGTAGCAAATACCGATCGTCAGGCATTAGAGCAATCTCTTGCACCTACTAAAATTGCTCTAGGTACTACAGGTCTTGGTGCTGGTGCTCGCCCAGATGCAGGGAAAGAAGCAACCGAGAAATCAAAAGAAGAAATTAAGAAAGCTATTGAAGGAGCAAAAATTCTATTTATCACAGCTGGTATGGGCGGTGGTACTGGAACTGGAGGTGCTCCATGTATTGCTGAAATAGCAAACGAATTAGGTATCTTGACCATTGCCATCGTAACTAAGCCTTTTAAATTTGAAGGTAAAAAACGTATGCAAGTTGCAGTTGAGGGAGTTAAGGAGCTTTCTGAGCATGCACGTTCAATTATCGTAGTTCTTAACGAAAAATTAGAAGAAACTCTTGATGGTAATCTTCCATTTGAAGATTGTCTAAAAGAAGCGGATAAAGTGCTTTATAACGCTTGTGCAGGTATCGCCGAAATTATCAATAGCGGCGGTTATATCAATGTTGACTTCCAAGACGTTCTTACTATTATGAGTGAGTTCGGAAAGGCTATGTTGGGTACGGCTGAGGCTCGCGGAGAAAATCGTGCTGAGGACGCTATTAATCAAGCTATCTCTAGCAATTTACTTGAAGACGTTGATATTCGTGGTGCGTTTGGTGTAATCGTTAATATCACTGCGGCTAATCCAACTCGTGCTGAGGTTTCAAAAATCAATAATTTAGTAAGCGAGATGGTTTCTGAAGATGCCACTATCATTAATGGCGTAAATTATGATGCTAGTATGGGAGATCGTTTACGTGTGACTGTTATCGCTACTGGCTTAGGCTCAAAACCTAATCTTCAAGTTGTTAAAGACGAGGATGATGAGAGTGCTCTTAATCAAGTTACTCAAGTCTCTGGAACAGGTACAGATGGTATTGCATTGTTTAGACCTGAGAATCCAAATTCAACTACTTCGATTTCAATTAGAAGAGGCTCAAGAATTGCAAATCCTCTAAGCACTACTAGCGATAATCGCGATGTACCAGCTTATTTACGTCGCCAAAACAATTAATTGATTCTAGAAATTGTTAGAAATTTTAAATGCTACACTTAAAGTGTGTAGCATTTTTATTTTCTATTTAATCAGTTATCATTAAGAAAAGTTCTCAAATACACCTATGATTAAACAAAGAACAATTTCAAAAGTTGTAACAGCCACAGGGGTTGGGGTACATTCAGGCAGCAGGGTAAATCTTACCCTCCGGCCTGCTCAACCTGATACAGGAATTGTGTTTCATAGGGTGGATACACCCGTAGTTTTAGATTTTCCTGCTCAGGCTAATTTGGTGGGTGACACGCGTATGGCTTCTGTACTCCAAAATGGTAAGTATAGAATTTCAACAGTAGAGCATCTAATGAGTGCCCTTGCAGGTTTAGGCATAGATAATCTGCATGTAGATGTAGATGCTGAAGAAATTCCAATTATGGATGGAAGTTCTGTGACCTTTGTTTACTTAATTAGAGATGCGGGTATTGTTGAACAAGATGCACCTAAAAAATTTATTCGCATTTTAAAAACAGTTGAAGTTTCTGACGGTGAGGGAGAGTCTCGTAAGTGGGCTAGAATTGAACCATATGATGGGTTTTGCGTTGCCTTTTCAATTGATTTTGAGCATCCAGCTATAAATTCGACTACCAGCTTTTCTGAGATAGACTTTTCTAAAGATTCGTATATCGATCAAATAGCGAGGGCTAGAACCTTTGGATTCGCTAACGAAGTAGAAATGCTTAGAAGCATTGGTTTAGCCCGAGGTGGTAGTCTGGATAATGCCATTGTTATGGATGAGTATCGTATTCTAAATTCCGAAGGTCTTAGATACGAAGATGAATTTGTAAAACATAAAATTTTAGATGCTATAGGTGATTTATATTTGTTTGGGCACGCACTTTTAGCAAAATATACCGCACATAAATCTGGACATGGATTAAATAATAAATTGGTTCGTTCAGTATTAGAAAATCCTGAAAATTTTGAATTGGTCACTTTTGAAGAACCAATGTCCAAAGATAGTGATATTGTGCATTCTATAAAAGGTTCGTTTGTAACAATTTAAAACTTATCTTTTAGTAATTTTTAGAGTTACGGTACTTATCTTATAACCCTTAATTCTAAGCTCTTTCACAAGAGTTGGGGTCACTTGTTTTAGTTTGCTTTGAATGGCACTATTGGGAGTAATTATTACTAAATCGCCATCAACTAGTTGAACTACTCTGCACTTTTCAATAAAATCCTCACAAACGATTTGATAAATATCTGTTTCGATTTTTCCGTTATTCAGTGCTCGAGTAAGTAATTGATTTTCAATACTTAGAGTTTCATCACAAGTTTGTCTAAGCCCTTTTACTCGAAGACTTCTTCTTTTTCTAAATTGGTGCATTGTAATGTCAGAGGTTAAAAAGAGATTCAAATCTCCTAGACGAAAAAAACATCAAGTTAAGCAAATTATACAGCTTAGCTTGGTTTTCGCATCTCTCATAATTGCTGTATTTTCAGGTGTACTTCTAGAAAGAAAGTTTGGCATTGATGAGATTGTAGAAACAAGAACAATTGTTGAAAAAGAAAAACAAACTAACGATCTTGATTTAGTTGCCTTCACTTTAAATGAACTAACTAACCAACTAGCTGATATGAAAGTTAGGATGGCCAAAATTGAATTCCTCAGTCAGAGGATTGCTCGTCAAGAAGGACTAGAGAATATTAATTTAGATGCTGCTGGTAGGAAAAACGATAATTCATTTGATTCTAATGAAGCTATTAAGGAACCAAGGGAATCAGCAGAACAAATTGGAAGACAGCTCGATAAACTATTAAAAAAAATAAGTCTGCAAGAAGATAAGTTGAAGGTTATGGAATTTTTTACTCAGGTTGATTTAGCTAATATCCAAAGAATTCCTTCAATTATCCCAGTTTCATTGTCCACCACGCGAGTCACCTCAGGCTTCGGTATGCGTATGCATCCTATAACAGGTGAGTTAAAGTTACATTCAGGAATTGACTTAGCTGGACCTGTAGGTACACCTATTATTGCACCAAGTGCAGGATATGTTAGTCATGTAGGTCCTAAAGCTGGCTATGGTATTACTATTGATATAGACCACGGAAATAACATAACTACAAGATATGCTCATTTATCAACGGCTTATGTTGAGGTAGGTGAAATCGTAACACCTAAACAAGTTATTGCCGCAATAGGAAATACTGGAGGATCTACAGGCTCTCATTTGCATTTTGAAGTTAGAGTTAACAATGTTCCTCTAGACCCTATTGAGTTTATAGGTCATGACCTTACAATCAATAACGAAATTACTAAAAACGTTTATAACACTGTAGGTATAAAAAAAGTTTCTGCTCAAGGCAGGATGAAAAATTCCTCTATAGGCTCTAAAAGAAATTAGCCTCAGTTTCTATCACTATACCAATTTCGGGTAAAATCTCTCTTTATAAATGAATTATTGACCCCATATACACAAAAAGTGTATTTACTAATTTCGCATAATGATATCTATTCTTAAAAAGCTAGTAGGCTCAAGAAACGATCGCCTTCTTAAACAATACAAAAAAATCGTAAGCAAAATTAATGGTTTAGAGCCTTCAATGCAAGCTCTATCTGATGAAGAACTTAAAGCCAAAACTTCTGAATTTAAAAAGAGAATTGAGGAAGGGGCTAGTCTGGATTCGTTATTATCAGAGGCTTTTGCTGTTGTTCGTGAAGCATCTGTGCGTACATTAGGTATGCGACATTTTGATGTGCAGCTTATTGGTGGGATTGTTTTACATAACGGCAAAATCGCTGAGATGCGTACGGGCGAAGGTAAGACATTGATGTCTACATTGCCAGTTTATTTGAATGCATTAACTGGTGAGGGTGTTCATGTCGTTACGGTGAACGATTACTTAGCTACACGTGATGCAGAAACTAATAAACCTTTATATGACTTTTTGGGTATGAGTGTTGGGGTTGTAGTTCCAGATCAAGACCCTAAAGAAAAATACGAAGCTTATAGGGCAGATATCACATACGGTACAAATAATGAATATGGATTCGATTATCTACGCGATAATATGGAGTACCACTTATCTGATAAAAGACAGCGAAAACTTAATTATGCAATCGTCGACGAAGTTGACTCCATCTTGATTGACGAGGCTCGAACCCCTTTAATTATTTCTGGTCAAGCTGAGGATAATACTAGTTTATATATTCAAATGAATGAGGTTCCTCCTAAACTTACACGAATGTTAGAGGAGCCTAAGCCGCAAGAGCCCGAACCAGAGGGCGACTACTGGGTGGATGAAAAATCTCAGCAAATCTATTTGTCTGAAATCGGACATGAACATGCGGAAGATGTATTAACGCAACTTGGTATTCTTCCTGAGGGTGAATCATTATATGACCCTCGTTATATCACGTTGATGCATCACCTGATGGCAGCACTACGTGCACATAATCTTTTCCATAAAGATCAACACTATGTCGTAAAAGATGGTGAGGTCGTTATTGTCGACGAATTTACTGGCAGGTTTATGACAGGTCGTCGATGGTCGGATGGTTTGCATCAAGCCGTAGAAGCAAAAGAGGGTGTTGAGATTCAAAATGAAAATCAAACCATGGCATCGATTACATTCCAGAACTATTTCCGTATGTACAGTAAGCTTGCTGGAATGACTGGTACAGCAGATACCGAGGCATATGAATTTCAAGAAATATATGGCTTAGAAACAGTTATTATCCCTACGAATCTGCCTATGATTAGGGATGATCAAAATGATCAAATTTTCCTATCTGCACAAGAAAAATACGATGCAATTATTAGAGATATAAAAGACTGCTATGAAAGAAAACAACCAGTTTTGGTTGGTACTACAAGCATCGAAAGCTCAGAATATTTATCCTCCTTATTACAAAAAGCTGGTCTTCCACATGATGTATTAAATGCTAAACAGCATGCAAGAGAAGCTGATATTATTGCTGAAGCAGGAAAACCAGGAAAAATTACGATTGCTACTAATATGGCGGGACGTGGGACCGATATCGTATTAGGCGGCAACATTGCCAAAAAAATATCTGCAATCCAAAATAATGAAAGTCTCTCTGAAGAGCAAAAACAAGCCCAAATCGAAAAAGAAAGAGATGCTTGGAAGCAGGAAAACGAGCAAGTTAAAGCAGCTGGCGGCTTAAGAATTATTGGTACTGAACGACATGAATCGCGTCGTATCGATAATCAATTGCGTGGTCGTGCTGGTCGTCAAGGGGATAAGGGATCATCTCGATTCTATTTATCATTGGACGATAATTTGCTGCGCATCTTTGCAGGCGGTCGCGTACGTAATCTTATGGAACGATTAGGAACTCCAGGTGAGCCTATCGAAGCGAAGATGGTAACTAGATCTATTGAGTCGGCTCAAAGAAAAGTTGAGGGACGTAATTTCGATATCCGTAAACACTTACTTGAATTCGATAACGTAGCAAATGACCAAAGACGAGTTCTATATGGTCAAAGAAACGAAGTTCTCGAAGAAGAATCAATTAGGGATATGGTCGACGAACTTAGGACAAATGCATTGGCAGAATTTGTTCGTATCTATGTTCCAGAGGATTCCGTAGAAGAGCAGTGGGATATCGATTCTCTTCAAGCAAGTCTTGATTCTCAATGGGGGATTGAACTTGATATTAAATCGGAGATGGAGAAAAACGACGATTTAGACGATGATGATATTCTTCAGCTTGTGCTTGATAAGGCAAATCAAATTTACGAAGAAAAAATTGCTTTAGTGGGTGATGAATCGTGGAATCAATTTGAGCGTTCTATTATCTTAAACCGCTTAGATACTTGCTGGAGAGAGCATCTAGCGGCACTTGACCATTTGCGGCAAGGTATTCACTTAAGAGGGTATGCTCAGAAAGATCCTAAGCAAGAATATAAACGTGAGGCATTCCAATTATTTAAATATATGCTTGAGCGTGTACGTAATGAAGTAACTAGAATCTTGCTTACAGTACAAATCCAATCACCTGAGGAAGTGGATGAGGCTGAAGCTCAGCAGATAGAAGCTGCGAGAAGTCAAGCTGAACACATGAATTATCATCACGCAGATCAGGATGAAGCATTGGCAGAGGATAATGCTCAGTCAGAAGCAGAGAAAAAGAAAAAATTCGCCAATGTAGGAAGAAATGATCCGTGTCCATGTGGAAGCGGAAAGAAATATAAGCATTGCCACGGAAAATTATCTTAAGTTAAGCAAGACCCTAGTTATGATTCATAAGCTAGGGTTTTTTTATAACAAGAAGATGCTTGCTAATCCTAAGAAGATAAAGAATCCCAATGCATCGGTAAAGAAAGTCAAAAGCACAGAAGAACCCATCGCAGGATCCTTGTTTAACTTATCGCGTACCATAGGTATAATCACGCCAAGACAGGCACCAATCAACATATTCAAAACCATAGCAACGACCATAACTAGTGCTATTTGATAGGAGCCAGATATAAACCACGCAAAACCAGAGGCGATAATGCTGCCCAAAAGTCCGACCAAAAGTGTCACCAAAGCTTCGCGTCGAATAAGCCTAAACATATGCTTAGATTGAATACGACCCATCGATAGAGCTCGAATAACAATGGTCAATGTTTGATTTCCAGAATTCCCTCCGATCCCAGCCACAATTGACATAAGAAATGCTAGTATCACAATCTTGCTTACTGTGTCTTCAAACATAGATGCAATAAATGTGGCAATGGATGCGGTGCATAGATTTAGCAATAGCCAAGGCGTTCTGTTTCCGACAGCCTGACCAACAGATGAGAAAGTATCCTCTTCCGATAGACCAGCCGAAGCAAGTTGCATCTCTTGCGAATCTTCCTGAATTACATCGAGGACATCGTTAATTGTGACACGTGCAATCAGGCGATTTTCGCTATCGAGAACAGGTGCCGAAACTAAGTCATAGCGCTCAAATGCAGACGTAGCCACAGTATCATCTTCTTCAGGATTTAAAGAAAATACATTTGTGCGCATAACGTTTTTCACAATCTCAGTAGGCTGATTAAGAAGCAAATCCGATATCGATAGTACGCCAAGCAAATGCTCTTCGTTATCAATTACGAAAAGCTTATCTGTATGGTCTGGCAATGATTTTAATTGTCGCAGGTATCTCAAAACTACTTCAAGCGTTACGTCCTCACGCACACGTAACATCTCGAAGTCCATAATCGCACCTACAGTGCCTTCCTGATAGCCTAGGGCGGCAACCAATTGACTGCGCTCTTTATCGGTAAGCCCTTTCTGAACCTCAGCGACTACTGAAGGCGGTAGATCTGGGGCTAAATCGGCAAGTTCGTCGGTATCAAGATTTTCTGCGGCCGCCAGCAAATCCTCATGATTCATGCTGGCAATGAGATCCTCTCTGACCCTATCGCTTACTTCAAGGAGCACCTCGCCATCATGCATCGCATGTACAAGATTCCAGACATGCAACCTATCGTTATGTGGCAATGAGTCAAGAATATAAGCAATATCTACAGGATGAAGAGGATTTAGAAAATTCTGTAGTTCAACGTCATGCTGCTTTTTAACTAAGTTCTCTACAAGTTCTTTTCGATTGTCTGGATCGCTTTCCTGATTATGAACGAGATTTTCTACAAGATAATGCTTGCGTATAAGCAATTTGACGTGCTCGAGAGCGAGCTGTGCCTCCTCCGTATCCAGCCTTTTGGATTTGGATGGGTCTAAAGCCTCAGCGTTTTGTGGATTTGGATTTGAAAAGTCCATAGTAAAATATTGCTAATGCTCTCAAAACAGCTTGAATTATAGCACCTCTCGGAATAACCGCATGTTTGAATGTGCCTCAAAATTCGTCGACGAAATTATAAATTTTTTGCTCAATAAAAATGGTCCAACTGTCATTGCTATTGAATCCACAAATTGGCAGGAAATTTCGATTGCCCTTATAGAGAAAGTTAAAAAAGTCACAAATTTTAACTTTAGTTTTGGAAAATCGCTTCATTTTATTGTGTTTCCACCAACAAAAAGTGGTTTTTTTGAACCTAATTATGAATGCAATCCCGAATCCGAGATTAAGAAATTGCCTTTTAAGTGGCCTTTATTGATGGAGGGCATCCATCGCATAGATATTATTGACTATAAGTTAGTATTTCATATCGTCTTTGGTATTGATTCTTGGTCGAAAATTTCCGCTCAAATCGATATCATTGTGGCTGACTCTTTGCAAAGCCAAGCTCTTAGAGTGGCATCTCCTGAGGCACTTCTTGCTACTTACGATGGTCTCGAAGAAGTCCAAGATTTAGTTCATGCAAAACAGTACAAAATCATATCAAGCGAAGAGATCCCCAACTCACATAAGCTTTACAAAATATCCAATCCGCATCGCCCGCAAATTATACCTGTTGCGAAACCTAGTTCTGTTGCCATTATCGGAGCAGGGATAGCAGGCACAAGCATTGCCAACGAGCTAGCTTCTCGTGGTCATAAAGTCGATATATATGACCCTAAATTCGCACATATGCCTGTAGGTGAAGCCCTAGAGACATCTGCAGGTGCAATAACTCCCGTAATTACGGCCGATGATAGCCCTAAATCTCGCATATCTCGTGCTGGTGTTTTAAGGGCTTACGCTAGGTGGCAATGTTTTTTTGACCATCAAATTTTCCCATGTGGCACGCTTGAGGTTGATCGGGACAAAGGGTATGCAAAATCGCTTGCTGAGGCTGTTGAAATATTGAATTTCCCTAAGGACTGGATTCGCAGAGTCACAGCTCAGGAGGCGTCTGAGATTTCTGGATTTCATATAAAAAAGGATGCTGTATTTCTACCCTATGGAATGCAAATCTCACCGCTTAAGATGATTAATGCATTACTGGAGCGGGAAAATATATCAACGCAAGCACAATACATAACTGCAGTGAAGCCTTCATCGGAGGGAAAGTATATATTATGTGGCAATGATGACTTTAACTCACCAGAGTATGAATACGTGGTCATTGCCACCGCAATAGATACGCCTAAACTTCTAGCATCAAGTGGACTTGATTTCACAATCTTGAAATCTGGTCATCGCACGCCATCGGTACCAAAATTTGAAACTTTGCATGCACTTAGTGGCGAGACGCTTCGTGTACCGAGTCAGATGGTCAATGGTGGCCCCAAATGCATAATTGGGGGCTTGGGATATTTCTTACCTCAAATGGGCGGATATTGTGTTATGGGATCTACATATAAACACGGTGAGATGAATCCGCAATTAACGGCTGAAGGGGAGAAGGCTATACTCTCAAAAATTCCCGTGGATTTTGAATTTACTGCGGATGAACTTATCGAGAATCAGGGATTAAAAGGACATGCTTGTATAAGGGCTGTAATCAATGGAAGAACGCCTATTATTGGGCGTCTTAAGGGAACAAATGTTTTTTTAGCTTGTGCTTATGCCTCTCATGGTATGACTTGGGCTAGCTTAGGGGCGGAAATTATTGCCACAGAAATTGCGGGTGAACCTGCTCCTCTTACTAGGGATTTATTGAAAATAATGGCCCCTGAGAGTACGTGATAGGGTCGTTTGGTTTAAAATATAGGACTACCATTTTAAGAATTCAAGCCTGTGACTACAATTAAGCATTTAGAATTAAGTTCATCATCTATTAGCGGCCCCGTAGAATTCTGTGAGTTCAAAGTCTCCAAAACATTCAATTTTAGAATTGAAGTTTCTGCGTTCGGGGCTTTTAGGTTAAGAATCACGCCCATTAAATCCAAGGAATCAGAAATTAAATCTGTAGGTCCTGAGTTGCTTATCTCTGATTTATATACGACTGCAGAGATTGAATTTAAAACGATTAAATTAGGAAAAAGTTGGAGTTTGACTTATCAGAACTACTGCTTAGAAATTAGTTCTAGTCCTTTATGTTTTAAATTTTTTAAAGATGGAAAATTGGTATTGTCATCTGGGGCAGAAGCCCTTTCCTATGATGATGGTAGATGGGGTCTTAGTCTTGATACTAAAGAGGACGATATTTATGGTCTCGGCTATCTAAGACCTGATATAGAATGCACCGAGATTTCTGAAGGTAGCTTACCATACGCATGGAGTACTAGTGGTTGGGGAATTTATGCTGCCTCAGCTCATAATGTGAGCTATAGTTTTAAAGATGAATTCAAAATTTTATTTTCTGAAGATCAGCTGGATTTGTTTGTATTTTTAGGGAATATAGAGGAATTATTTAATCAATTCAATTCCCTGATTGGTAGGGCTTATGGGTCACCGCTTCTGAGTTCTGGGCATTGGTTGGTCCAAACAAAATATTCTTCTTTGAATGAATTTATTAACTATAGTCGAAAATTAATAGAAGAAGGTTATGGTATAGATACCTTAAAACTTTCTTGTCCTTCTGTATTTGTTTTTGAAGAAGATAAACCAAATTTTGATTTAGATGAAGAGAGAGTGGGTAGGTCTAATCAGCTTAAATCTGTGTTAGATAGAAACAAAAAGCACCTATCATTACCAGCTTTTCCAGCTTTTTTAAAAGGCTCTGATTTATTTAAACATTTGAAATCTAAATCATGGCTTTTGAAATCTGAAGATGGTGAGATAGTTAGTTTTAATTTTGAATCCAATGAGTATGTTGTACTTAATTTGCATAATAAAGATGCATATAAATTTTGGCAGGATAGAGTTCAACAGATATTAAATGGGCTTGATGCTTCATTATCTTATTCTTGTGATGATTATGCATTGCCAGATTTGCCTTCTTCTTACTTTGTTCTCCTAGAACATTCTCTTGCTCAGGCTCAAGCTAAAAACAAATCTCCTAGTGAAGTTTTTATTGAAAGACAAAATCTAATTGCAAATAGCTCTAGATCATTGGGTCTAAGTATAGATAGAGAGATTTCTAGTTTTAAAGATCTTTTGGACGTGCATAGAGAGCACATTGCCACCCAAGTAAGTGGTGTCGTTACTGAAGCTCATAAGTTTAGAATTAAATGCACAACCCAAAACGAGAATTTATTTTTAAGAGCGGTTGCCTACTCATTATTTAGTGGTGGATTTGCATTTATTGCAGAGGATGAATATCTTCCTATTAATTTTTCTAAGGAAATTCAGGATAAGGCCAAAACTCTTATTAGTTGGTACTACAGGCTTCTTCCAACATATCTTGGAATTATTGAAGATTCCGCTAGAACAGGTCTTCCTGTACAACGCATTATGCAGATAGCATTTCCAGATGACGAATATTCTCATGATTTTAAAAATCAATTTATGTTTGGATCATCTTTGTTGGTAGCTCCAATTTTTGATGATTCTGAAAAAGTTGAGATTTATTTGCCTGAGGGTGAATCTTGGTGGGACGTAAATACTGGTATTAAATATGAAGGTGGTCAACTGCTCTCATATCATTGTCCTAATGACTCGATTCCTCTTTTTGGGCGCGATGGTCATATGCTATGCCTTGGGCCTGAGCTTAAGCGTTTGGCTGATTTTAATTCAGCTAAGGTTCTTGATGAAGTTTGGTTATTTGGTATGCCTGTTCATAGTCCTCAAGTAATCCGCAACAAGATTCGAATTATGCAGATGCAGGGTTCGAGTTATATAAAAGGGTTTGAAGGTCTTAAGATACTTCCATCGCAAGGACTAGTTATAAAAAGACGCGGTGCTGAAGTCCGCATTTCTCCAGCTCGTTAAACTCTTCTTATGAGAAAGGCTAAAGTTATACCTGTTCTTAGGTATACCCATGTCACACCAAATGGTGGGGAAGAGAATTGCCCACCGAGCGTGTTTGCAAAACAAATGAGATATCTTAAAAGAAGAGGTTTCAATACAATTTCTTCTTCTGAATTTGCCGAATTTTTGCAAGGAAAAGCTCTACCCAAAAAATCCATTATGATTACATTCGATCATGGGTTTTTGGACAATTTTGTTTATGCATTTCCTATACTCGACAAATTTAAAACTAAGGCAAATTTTTTTGTATATACGAGCTTTATTCGAGATGGTGAAGCAAGAACAACTTATCAGTCTGATGAGATACTTCCGTATTGCCCACCCAATGAAAAATGTAAGGCCATAATTAACTCAGGGCATCCTGAAATTGTAATGATGAACTGGGATGAACTTGGTTACTTGAGAGACACGGGACTTATATCTGTTGAGAGTAATGGGCATTCCCCAACAAGATGGGACCAGCAGCTTAATTCTGAGGGCCGTTTGGCTATGTTAGAAAAAGAGCTTGAACTAAGTAATAGCATTATCGATAATAAATTAGGAATTAATTGTGAGCATTTAGCTTGGCCCCACGGTTACTTTGAACCATCCTATCTAGAGGTTGCCAAAGAAAAGAGATTTAAATATTTTTATACCGAAAACGCTGATGGCGTAAACACAACAAATTTAAACTGCGAGACAATTTATCGCATCACACCAAACTATCAAACTTTGAGTGGTTTTATTCTTCATATCTGGCTTGTAAGACATCCTAAATTATTGAATTTGCTTAAAAAGCTTCGTCTCTACAATTTGTTCTTTCCTCGAAACGTACATTTTGAGCCACAAGAGACTATTGACATGATAGATTGATATATTTATAATAATTTTCTTTTATTTGCAAATTTAAGTGGATATTTAATTTTGCAAGGGTTGGTAGCTCAGTCGGTAGAGCAGCGGACTTTTAATCCGTTGGTCCCGGGTTCGAATCCCGGCCAACCCACCACTTATTCCTCTTTGAATTCAATCTCCCCCTTTATTTCTACGTTCAAAAGAATTTTCGGTAATGAGTAGATCATTAACGTGAAACTTTTAATCCTAAAACCATGCCATAATAGCCTCAACCATGGCTAATACAGTAAGTACAAAAGCTATGAAACCCCTTGATTTCATGACGTTTTTTGATAAAAAAGAGGATATCGATTTTTTTGACGAAGGGCTCGTTATAAAGTAGTATTTACGTATAGGGTTAAGGGGGTGTGTCATGTGGAAAAAGTATGATTATGATGATATCGTAAATGCTATTATTGTCGATTATGATAATTACGATATTGGTACTCCAGAAGATAGGGGTAGTATAACCTTCACTGATTATATTATATTTGTGCATATTCGTCGTTCTGGGTTTCAGAGGGACTATAAATATACATATGATGATATAGAAAGCATTAACGAAACAGGTAGTTTATATATGCCTTCTTTATTAGATAGGCTTGGTAGTGGTCTTATAGGAGCATGCGTTGGCGCAATACCTGGTTTCTTGATAGGTTTTTGTATGCCGCTGACTAGAACATATAGAAAATCATTAATTTTTCAAATCACTTTTAAAGATGGCTTTTGGTTTAACTGTATGACTTCTCAAAAAGAATTTAAGAATATACTGCGCAAGAAGTTAATTTTTTCATCTGATCAGAAGTATCAGTTTGAAAAAAGTTTCTAAATCAATTCACACTACGCTTCCGTCACGTCACATCTCTTAGCTTGATCCTACAAACTAAAAGGCCTACCACTAACCTGAGTGCTTGGATTAGCCATATCCTGTTGAGACATAACACCAGCCTCATAACCCAATCTACCAGCCTCTATCGCTAATTTGAAGGCTTTAGCCATCTTAACTGGATCATGCGATTGCGATACGGCTGAATTTAAAAGCACCGCATCAAACCCAAGTTCCATAGCATGAGCGGCATCTTTTGGAGATCCAATTCCTGCATCAATCACTAAAAAAGCATCAGGTAATCTAGCTCGCAATATACGTAGAGCAAAAGTGTTTATTAAGCCTTGACCTGAACCAATTGGAGCACCCCATGGCATTAAGACTTTGCATCCAGCATCAAGTAATCTCTGGCAAGTAACCAGATCATCAGTGCAATATGGAAATACTTCAAATCCTTCTTGAATAAGCTTCTCAGCTGCTTTTACTAATTCGAACATATCGGGTTGCAGCGTATAATCATCCCCAATTACCTCTAGCTTAATCCAATTAGTTTCGAAAACTTCGCGGGCCATTAAAGCCACATTTATTGCATCATGGGCTGTTTTGCATCCTGCAGTGTTTGGCAATAAGGCCGCCCCACTCTGTTTTAAGGCGTCAAAATATAGAGATTGTTCATTTTTCATAGATGTACCGTCGCCCATTTGTCTTTTAAGAGAGACGGTAATTACTTCAGCTTCCGAAGCAGCCAAAGAATCAAGCAATATTTTTGGAGAAGGATATTGTGCAGTGCCTAGAAAAAAACGGCTCTTTAAAGTTTTTCCGCCAATCGTATATTCGCCCATTTCAACCCCCTGTAATTGGAGTAAATGTACTCACTTGATCAAGCTCTTGCAATATGTAGATGCTTCGTTGAGATTTCGGTATGAAATTCGAATTCACTGCACTTGCGAGTGAAATTTCTTCTTCAGATTTTGAAAAAATTTCTTGTTCTAAAAATGCTTCTAAAGAAGTGCCTTCATCAATATTTCGAATCTCATTGTTTAAGAATATTTTTATAGTCATATTATTTTGCAAGCGTGTTCATAACACTATAATTATCGCCCAGTAATGGTCTTAGAGAATCTTCAACGACAGCTGGAGCTATAAGCCATCCATGTCTAAAAAGCCCATTAACCCTAGTTAAACCATGCTCATGTTCAATTCTAGGTAAATTATCTAAAGTCGCAGGACGTAAATTCGTTTCAGTATGAATAATTCGTGCCTCAGATATATCTGGCAATACACTGTGGGCCGCCGTCAATAACTCCACCATACTGCGTACTGATATAGGGCTTCTGTCTTCAGACTCAATCTCACTTGCTCCAACAAAAAGTATATCGGGCTTCCTATGCACAATATATACACGATAACGTGGATGAATCAATCGAATCGGCCGAGACAGCCTTAAACCAGGCATCTGCAACCACATCACTTCGCCTCGAACGCCACGCACATTATTACATGAAATGGTATGAGCATTAGGATTTTTTACCTCTCTAGCACCAACGCCCCTCGCATCAAACACCCAATCAAATTCGTACGAATCACCGCGAACAGTGTGAATCGTATGCGGTGACAATGATTTCACAGGCGTCTGCCACCGCCAATAAATATTCATACAAGATGCATATAAAGCCTGCATCGCCTGCCGCGTATGGATATGCCCCTCGTTTTGTAGCATCCATGCATGTGAGACTCCGTGAACATCTGGTTCAAGATTGCTTAATTCTTCCATAGTAAGTGGCAATGGTGCCTGGGCCGCCGGAGCCTTTTTCTGCAACAATGATACAAGCCTATTCGCTACACCATAATCCCCATGATGAGCCAGTATCAGACCTCCCTCATAGTGCAATTCAACGGGTAAACTCAAAGCAGGCACGATAGCTTTCCATAATTCTAAGGAACGCAAACCAAGATCCAAAATAATCGTATCACCGCTTTCGATTTCAGCTATATGGCTAAGCATACCAGCAGCCGTAAATCCTGCAGCACGTGGATCAGTCTCACTATCAGCCACATCGAAGATAGTGATATCATGCCCTTCGCGAGTCAATAAAAATGCGAGCAATCGTCCAACTAACCCTGCTCCAGCAATGCCTATATGCATGTCAAAACCTATCTTATGTACAATAGTTAGCAAATATTTTAATCCTTATTTTTATATGACTGTAGCCCACGATTTACTTACGAGTGTTTTCGGATTCTCCGAGTTCAAAAACAAACAAGAGCAAATAATCAAGCACACAATTGAAGGGCATGACAGTCTGGTTGTAATGCCTACTTCTGGCGGAAAATCACTTTGCTATCAAATTCCAGCTATTGCCCTCGGTGGCAATGCTGTAGTGATCTCTCCACTTATTGCATTAATGAATAACCAAGTCGAATTTTTAAAAAGTCGTGGTGTTCGAGCAGTAACCGTTAATGCAAACTCAAATAAGCAGGAATTAGATAATCTAGAAAATCAGTGGATAAATGGTGATATAGATATACTTTATCTCTCTCCAGAAAAAGTACTGACCTTAAAATTTCTTTCGATTCTTTCAAAGAAAAATGCTTCACTTTTCGCAATTGATGAGGCTCATTGTGTATCCCAATGGGGTCATGATTTTAGGCCAGAGTATTTAGGATTGCATGAGCTTAAATCAAGATGGCCAAATATACCTATGATTGCATTAACTGCAACAGCTACACCAGCAACACGCAAAGAAATTGTTCAAAAGCTTGGTCTGCGTAGTCCACAAATATATATATCGAGCATTAAAAGAGAAAATATAAGATACCAAATTGTGGAAAGATCAGTTCCAAATAAGCAGCTACTCGAATTTATAAATAATAATCACAAGAATGAACCTGGCATCGTTTATTGCTTAACTAGGATGAAATGCGAGAGAATTGCCACCTATTTAAAAAAAAATGGGATTAATGCGCAAGCTTATCATGCAGGATTGGAAGCAGAGGAACGCAAGTCAATAGAAGAAGAATTTATGCATTCAAATTCGCTAGTGGTAGTTGCGACCGTTGCTTTTGGAATGGGGATTGATAAGCCTGATGTGCGTTTTGTTGCACATATAGAAATGCCTCGTTCTGTTGAGCATTATCTTCAGGAAACGGGCCGAGCAGGGCGTGACGGCAAACCAGCAACTGCTTGGCTTGCATATGGTCTTAGCGATGTGATTCAGCACTATAAGTTTATTTATGCATCTTTTGCACCGATAGAGCAAAAAGAAAGAATGATGCAAAAACTTTTTTCTATGCTTGGAGTGTGCGAAACAAAGTTAGATATCAGTGAGCAACTAATGAGTTACTTTGGAGAGACAAAAGGTCAAATGCCAACACCATCCAAAAAAGAATCCTCTCATTTGGTAGATTGCACTCGATATGCTCAAATGCTTATGTCTACAATTTTTTGGCTTGAACATAATCATAAACAGAGGTTTGGTTGTGGATATATCATTTCTATATTGTTGGGCAAATTAAATGATGGACGTATTTTGCAAAATGGACATGAAAAACTGAGTACGTTCGGAATCGGCAAGGATCTTAGTGAAATACAATGGTCCCGTATTATGCGTAATTTGCTTATTTACGAATACGTTATCTTTGATATTGAAGGATATTGCACGCTTGCACTAACAAAAAAAAGTAAGCCACTTCTTAAGGGTGAAGTGGGTCTACATATTCCTAATCTATATTCAAAATAGACAGCTGTTCATCTTGGCGATTTGCTGGTGGTGTCAAATTAAAATGATTCCAGGCATGAATAGTTGCCACTCTTCCACGAGGAGTTCTTTGAATAAATCCATGTTGTATTAAATATGGTTCGATTATTTCTTCAATGGTGTGGCTTTCCTCTCCGATGGCAGCAGCTAGATTATCTACTCCAACTGGTCCACCTTGAAACTTAAGCAAAATAGCTTCTAATAAACGTCTATCCATATTATCTAAACCAATAGGGTCAACCTCAAGCATACCCAATGCATCGGATGCAATTTGGTCAGATATAAGACCATTGTTTCGAACATCTGCAAAATCACGAACGCGTCTAAGTAATCTATTGGCAATACGAGGCGTTCCACGCGATCTTCTTGCGATTTCATATGCACCCTTTTGTTCGATATTTGCTCCAAGCAAACCGGCACTTCTTTTGACTATATGAGTTAAATGATCTGTTGAATAAAACTCAAGTCTTGAGATAATGCCAAATCTATTTCTTAATGGATTTGTAAGCATACCAGCTCTAGTAGTTGCTCCCACTAAAGTGAAAGGTTGTAAATCTATTTTTATACTACGAGCCGCAGGGCCATCTCCTATCATAATATCAATCTGAAAATCTTCTAGTGCAGGATACAAAATTTCTTCGACTACTGGAGATAGTCTGTGAATTTCGTCAATAAACAATACATCGTTTTTGTTTAAGTTTGTAAGAATAGCAGCTAGATCTCCTGGTTTCTCTAACACAGGGCCAGAAGTTTGTCGCATCTTGGTGCCCATTTCGTTGGCAATGATATGGGCTAGCGTCGTTTTTCCGAGTCCTGGCGGTCCGAAGAGTAATACATGATCAAGAGCTTCATTTCTATTTTTTGCGGCTTTAATAAAAATCTCAAGCTGCTCACAGACCTTATCCTGTCCCTTGTAATCAGCTAATGTTTTAGGACGCAAAGCCTTTTCGAAAGACTCTTCTTTCGAATCCACCATCTCATTTTGAACAATACCTCGATTAGCAGGTGATTGAATATTATCTGGGATTATAGGCATAGAACTCTCTATTTAAATAGGTACATATGTAATAAATAGTACAACTATAAATGATAGCAAAACAAAAGGTATAAGTGATTTTATAACTCTCTCTATCGGTAGGTTTGATACTGTACATGCCGCAAATAAATTAACCCCAAATGGAGGAGTAATCATACCTAAAGCAAGATTGACCACAATAATTAAACCAAAATGAACTGGGTCGATTCCGAATTTTATAGCTACAGGAAGAAGAAGAGGTCCTAACACCACGATGGATGCTGAAGTTTCGACGAACATTCCAATAACAAACAAAAGCACGTTTAAAGCTAGTAAAAACTGTATTTTGTACTGAAAATTATCTGCAATCCATGTCCCTAAAAATTGAGGAACTCCTGAGAAATTCAAAATAAAACTTAGAACAGATGCATTTGCGATTAAAAATAAAATTACAGAGGTTGATATAGTACTGTTTATAAAGGATTTAGAAATCAGCTCTTTGTTAAGTGTGCCGTAAATGCCTGCGATTAGGATAGAATAAATTACTGAAATTATAGATGCCTCAGTAGGTGTAAAAATGCCTCCGTATATGCCGCCTAGTACAATCACTGGCAATAATAGAGCTAAAAAGGCTCGTTTAAAGGATGCGAGCAAATCTCTTTTGTCGTCTAATTGAGCAATATCGATTTTGTTTTTAGAGGCATAAAAAATTGCATATACGCATAAAACAAATGCAATAAAAATTCCTGGAATAAATCCAGCACTGAATAAATCCACTACATTAGTTTTAGTAGATACAGCATAAAGAATCATAGGCACAGAAGGTGGAATTATTACACCTAATTCTGAAGCCGTAGCTTGAAGCGATGTAGCAAATTCATTGGAATATCCACGCTTGACAAGTGCAGGAATCAAAATTGAACCTACTGCAAAAGTCGTAGCCACACCTGAACCTGCAATCGCTGCAAATATCATGCTTGTAAATATGCAAGTGCATGCAAGCCCGCCTCTTAAACTACCAAACAGGCATTTTGAAAAATCTATAAGTCTTTCTGAAACCCCCGATCTAAGCATGATTTGACCAGTTAGAATAAAAAAGGGGATCGTTGCGAGCGGAAAGCTATCCAAAGAAGCGTAATAATTTTGAACTAAAACTAGAGGACTTAAATCAGCAATTTTTAAGCCGAAAAGCGTAGCAAATCCAATGCTTACCGCAATAGGAACAGTAAACACAAAGAAAATAATCATGGTGATAAACATCAAATGCATTACATCACCTTGATTCTTTTTGATAGAAGATTGATTAATATGGTCAAAGCTGACATAGCAGATCCGACAGGAATTGCTAGATAGGCCCAAGATATAGAAATATCTAAGCCGGCAAGCATTTGCTCTCTGCTTCTTAAAAACACCTCGTAGCCTAAAACACTTAATGCCACAAGAAAAACAAGACTAATGGTCATAGCCACAGTAGATACATGTTTATGTAATGCCTGTGGCAATGTCAACTTAAGCACATCCAGCCTGAGCATTTTTCCATCTTCAAAAGTCAGTGGCAATGCAGTAAACACAAGCCAAATTATTGAAAATCTAATCCAACTCTCTGTCCATACCGATGGTTTAATTAAGATAAAGCGACTAATAATTTGAAAAAATCCAGCTAACAGAGCCGATGCTAGTAGTAATACGCATAAGAATCGCAGAAAGTCAAAAAACTTTTTCATTAATTACTTATCCATAGAACGCAATGCTATACGCACACCTTCAGTAGCATCTATATCCTTAGGCAATGCACTTATAGCCTGTTTAGCTTGTTTATCTGAATAGCCAAGATTTAGTAAAGCTGCAAGTATATCGTTATGATTTTTTGAGTTTGAAGATTTATCTGAGCTGCTACCTAACTCAGGCATTTTTCCTTTTAGCTCAAGCAATATTCGTGCTGCTGTTTTCTTTCCGATGCCTGGAACTCTTTCAAGTTGAGATGAATCTTCAGACTCAATAGCACTATAGAGTGCATCTGGGGTCATCCCTGAGAGAATGCCCAAAGCACTTTTAAATCCAATACCATTTACTTTGACTAAGGCCCTAAAAGTTGCTCTTTCCTCTTCAGAAATAAAACCATATAAAGTATGAGCATCCTCTCTCACTGCAAGATGCGTATAAAGAGTCACCTCCTGACCAATATCAGGAAGTTCATAGAATGTAGTCATCGAAACGTCTACATCATAGGCAATACCGCCTAAATCAATGCAAACAGTTGGCGGAAATTTCGAGATTAATTTTCCTTTCAAACGACTAATCATAAAACCTACTTATATTTGATCCTACCACCCCTCATCCTTGCAGTATGACTTGAGTCCAAGTTCATTTCTTTAAGTATATCGAGAGTAGGTAACATATGTGCATGAGTTATAGCACATGCCAATGCATCCGCAGCGTCCAATGGCGGCATCGCACCTAAATTCAATATGTATTTGACCATCTGTCGGACCTGTTCTTTAGGTGCTCTCCCATTTCCGCTAACGGATTTTTTTATCTGAAGAGCTGGGTACTCATAAACTTCCAATCCCACACTAGCTAGAGACACAAGGGCCGCCCCACGTGCTTGTCCTAGCAATAGGGTAGTCTTGCCGTTTTTATTCACGACAACCTCCTCAATACAAGAAGATTTTGGGTTGTAGTGATTGATTACTTCCTTGACGCCCTCCATAATATGTAGAAGGCGCTTATACAACGGCAAATCTGTTGGGATGGCAATGGTCCCGCTTGCGACATACTGAAGCTGCCCATTTTGAGCAGTTTCGATTACACCGTATCCAGTTAACCGTAGCCCTGGGTCCACACCTAATATACGCACTAGGTCCTCTTTTTAGTGTCTAAAGTGACGCATTCCAGTGAATACCATGGCAATGCCATGTTCATCAGCCGCAGCAATCACTTCCTCGTCTCTAATGCTTCCGCCTGGTTGGATAATGCAATCCGCACCTTGAGATACGATAACATCAAGTGCATCTCTAAATGGGAAAAACGCATCCGATGCAGCCGCTGTTCCTTTGAGATCAAGACCATTTGCCTCAGCCTTGATAGAAGCGATTCTTGCAGAATCTAGGCGACTCATTTGACCAGCTCCAACACCCATAGTCATGCCGTCAGCACAAAAAACGATGGCATTAGATTTAACGAATTTTGCAATCTTCCATGCAAATAATAGGTCTTTCATTTGCTGCTCAGAAGGCTGTTTTTTCGTTACAACTCTAAACTCAGATTCAGATTCTTTAGAGGTATCTGGAGTTTGAACTAACCATCCTCCCCCAACACGCAGTACATTGAATGGGTTTTGTGCATGACCTAAAGGCAAACGCAACACGCGAACATTTTTCTTAGCTTTAAGAAATTCCAAGGCTTCTGGATGATAATCTGGAGCCAATAAAACTTCCATAAATTGTTTACTTACCTCTTGAGCAACGGAAAGGTCTACTGGACAATTAAAAGCGATAATCCCACCAAATGCCGATGTCGAATCAGTTTTAAAAGCCTTTTGATAAGCTTCCAATGCACTTGCACCTATTGCAACTCCGCATGGATTTGCGTGTTTAACAATAACGCAAGCAGGTGCATCAAATTGTCTAACACACTCCCAAGCTGCATCAGAATCTGCAATATTGTTATATGAAAGTTCCTTACCCTGCAATTGATTAAATGCTGACAGTAAGCCGCTTAGCGTAGCATTTGTATCTTTATAAAATGCTGCCTTTTGGTGTGGATTTTCTCCGTAACGTAAGATTTGGCCAATTTGAGCTTGAATTGATAATGTTGAAGGCCACTCCATTTTTTGTGGAGCTGTATCTGCTGCAGGCTCTTCATCCTCTAAACTAGTTAAATACTGGGCAATCATCCCATCATAAGCCGATGTGTGTGCATATACTTTAGAAGCTAGTTTAAGTCTTAAACCATAGCTTGTATCACCTCTTTCATCAATTTGTTTTAAAACTTCGTCGTAATCTCGTGGGTCGATTATTACAGTAACGCCCCCAGCTTGATTGCCGAGATTTTTTGCGGCAGCCCTCAACATCGCAGGACCGCCTATATCAATATTCTCGATAGCATTTTCGAAAGTACAATTCGGATCTGATGTAGCATCTTTAAATGGATACAGATTCACTACTAAAAGATCTATTGGATCAATACCATTTGCCTTCATGGTGGCAATGTGCTCGTCTTTATCCCTTCTTCCTAAAAGTCCACCATGAATTTTAGGATGCAAGGTTTTTACACGACCTTCTAATATTTCAGGAGACCCTGTGTGCTCTGAAACTTCAGTCACTGGTATACCAGACTGAGCCAATAATTTAGCTGTCCCACCAGTTGATAAAATTTTTATGCCGCGAGAGTGGAGTGATTGAGCAAACTCAACGATACCAGACTTATCTGATACAGAAATTAGAGCAGTTTTAATAGCCATAAATTAATTTTGAATTAAGTTATAAGAGAGTAATTTTTTTCTTAATGTGCTTCTATTAATACCAAGAATTTGGGAGGCTTTGGATTGATTTCCATTTGTCTTTTCCATAATCTTTACTAATAAAGATTTTTCAACGCAGCTCATGACCATCTGCCATACATTGTTTGGATCATTGCCTTCAAGGGCTGCAAAATATCTGTCCAAATTTTGGTTTAGAGATTTCTGAATAGAGTTAATACTTTCAGTCATTTTATTTAGTTAATTAATTATTTATTTATTTGTTTATTGAACCATTGATCTACAGCTTTAAACTGAGATTTAGTATCTTCTATAAGAAGTAGAGACTTAACGAATTCTCGTGCTTGAGTAAATGGAGCTAAATACCATGATAGATGTTTTCTAGCTGTTCTAACTCCAGTGGTTTCACCGTAAAATTCATAGTGCTCTTCAAGATGTTCAAGTATAACCTCTTGCATTTGACTAAATGTGGGTTGAGGAATAATTTTATGATAATTTACGAAATGATAAATTTCGTTAAAAATCCAAGGGTTACCTTGAGCAGCTCTACCTATCATAATACCATCGGCACCAGTATAGTCTAGAACGTATTTAGCTTTTATTGGCGAATCTATATCTCCATTAGCGATTACAGGAATTGAAATATTCTCTTTTATTTTTTTGACTGTCTCATATTCAGCTTCTCCAGTATAAAGCTGAGCCCGTGTTCTTCCATGTATTGTTATAGCACTTACACCTAATGATTCAGAGAGCATAGCAATCTCAAGTGCATTCAAATTATCCGCATCCCATCCTGTTCTAGTTTTAACAGTAACAGGTATATCAAGTGGCTTACATACATTAATAACAGATTTTAATATTTCTTCAATCCTCATAACATCTCGCATTAATGCGGATCCACAAGCAACATTACAAACTTTTTTTGCGGGACAACCTAAATTTATATCAATAATTTGGGCACCTTTTGATATATTAAAAATCGCAGCTTGTGCCATCATTTTTGGATCTGCACCGATAAGCTGAACGCATATTGGTTCAACTTCACCTTTGTGGTCAAGTCTGCGAGAAGTTTTAATGCTGTCCCAAAGTTTAGGGTTACTAGCTGCCATCTCAGAGACTGCATAACCAGCTCCAAGCTTTTTGCAAAGTCTCCTAAAAGGCCTATCCGTAACGCCTGCCATTGGGGCAACAAAAATATTATTACTTAATTCCCAGTGACCGATTTTCATATAAAATAAGGAAGTTTTTTTTGGTAGAAATATGAATTTAAGTATATTGCATTGGTTAACGCCTTGGGAGTTTTCTCCTACGTTACTAGTGCTTTTCTTTTTAGCAGCACTTCTATTTCTTAGAGGCCAATCAAAAGTAAAAGTAAATTTAATAAGAAAAGCACTATTTTGGTTTGGTTTTGTTTTGTTGTATCTAGCAATTCATACGCACCTTGATTACTACGCAGAAAGAGTGTTTTTTGTACATAGAGCTCAACACGTAGTATTACACCATTTAGCACCAATAATTATTATGGGATCTTACCCGCTTTCAGTGTTTAAAGCTGGTTTGCCATCATCAATAAGAAAGAAAATATCAAAATTTTGGGACTCCAAATTAGGTGGTGTCTTATATAAACTCGGAACTAATAAATACTTTATACCATTCATGTTTGTATTTTTAGTTCTTATCTGGTTAGTACCTTCAATACAGTTTTATTCAATGCTTGATCAGATGTGGTATCGAATCATGAACTGGTCAGTTGTCGTGAGTGGTTTTTTATACTGGCATATGATTCTGGATAGAAGATCAAAGCCTCTTGCATCAATGAGTCATTTATCTAGAGTAATTTCACCAATAATTTCTATGGTGCCACAGATTATTGCAGGTGTATGGATAAGTAGTTCAGAGAGAGATTTATTTCCATTATTTGATTTGTGTGGCAGGGCATTGCCAGTGACACCACTTGAAGACCAAGCACTAGGAGGCTTAATTATGTGGTTGCCTGCTGCTATTATTGAATCATTTGGCTTTGTGGCCGCATTAGCCATTTGGCTTAATAGATCGTCCAAAGGACGTTAGAAATGGATAAAAAAGAATTTAAAGAATTTGGTTTTCACTCAAAAATCCTAGAAAACATTTCAAATACAGGCTATCTGCATGCCACCCCGATACAGGCCTTATCATTTCCACCAATATTAGAAGGGCGTGATGTGATGGGTGCTGCACAGACAGGGACAGGGAAGACAGCGGCATTTACATTGCCACTTTTAAATAGAATGATCCCAAAGGCAAGCTTCAGCACATCTCCCGCAAAGCATCCTGTACGCATGCTTGTACTGACACCGACGCGAGAGTTAGCGGAGCAAATTTCTAAAAATGTCATTGCATATGCAGATGGTTTGCCGCTAAGAACTTCTCTTATTTACGGAGGCGTGGATTTTAATGCACAAAAGCATGAGCTTATGCGAGGTGCTGATATTGTTATAGCCACTCCTGGCAGGCTACTTGATCATGTTGAGCAGAGAACTATTAATTTGAATCAAGTTGAATTTCTGATTTTGGATGAGGCTGATAGGATGTTGGATATGGGTTTTATGCTCGACCTATTAAAGATTCTTGCTCAACTTCCAAGCAGAAGGCAAAGTCTATTATATTCAGCGACATTTAGCGATAACATTCGCTCGCTTGCTCAAAAGTTTTTGCATGATCCAGTTGAGATAACAGTTGCATCAAATAATTCGACAGCTTCTACGATTACGCAAGAGATTTTTAGTGTGAGTGAAGCGGAAAAAAATGCAGCTCTGCTCTATCTTCTTGCCTCACGTAATTTTAATAATGTAATTATTTTCTCAAACAGAAAAATAACCTGTAAAAATCTTGAGCGATATTTAAATAATTTAGACTTATCGGCTCAATCTCTTCATGGAGATAAAACGCAAAGCGAGAGAACAAAAGCTTTGAATTTATTTAAAAGTTCGAAATGCAATATTCTAGTAGCTACTGATGTTGCTGCACGTGGACTTGATATTAGTGATGTGGATGCCGTGATTAATTATGAGCTCCCACCGACATCTGAAGATTATGTACACCGCATAGGAAGGACAGGAAGGGCTGGAAGAAAGGGCATTGCCATCTCAATGTATTCAAGCGATGAGAAAGAAAGTTTGCATGAAATTGAAACCTTGATTGGAACGAAATTTAGAAGTACAAAACTTAGCATTCCTGATATGTTTAAGATAAATTTTTCAAGTAACAACAGGGGAAACTTGCAATCAATTAAAGAGGAATTTAATAAAAATAAATTCTTCTATAAGCCCTATGAAGAAGAGGAAGCTCCGTTATCAACGCAAGAATTTAATTCCAAAAAACCTAAACTCTATAACAAAAATGTGCCAGCTTTACTAAGAAGAAAGTAACTCTTGCACAAGCATTTTTATATCTGACGGGCCTGAATTCGTATGTCCTTGGTCGTTTTCGAGCATCCTCTTAAGATGTAGAATGTGGGGAAGCATCGTTCCATAAAATATATTTGAGCCATTTTTTTGGATAAGTATCGTGGGAAAATCCTCTACATCCAAGTCGTCCAAAAGCTCTGGATCCTCTTCAATGTCAACCCATAAAAATAGCTCTTTGCGTTCTTGGCTTAGTTTTTTAAAGGCATCATAGAATTCAACGCAAGTTCTACACCATTGAGCACAGTAACAAACAACAATAGCATCAAATGATTTTATGGTTTCGGCTAATTCATTTGCATTTGGCTTAAGTGGTGAAGTAAATATCATTTTCTTAAAGCGTTCAAACACTCTTCCACTAATTGTGGTCCGTGATAAATTAAGCCAGTGTATATTTGAATTGCATTTGCCCCAGCAGCAATTGTCTCCTTAGCGGCATCGCCAGATTGAATTCCACCCACTCCAATAATCGCTTTATTGCTTGATAGTTTTTCTCTTAGTCTTCTGATTACACGCAATGACATTTGATGAAGCATAGGTCCAGATAAGCCTCCAGTTTGCGATGCAAGTTCGTGATTAGCTATTGACTGGCGCGAAATTGTAGTATTTGTGGCAATGACTCCCTCAATATGATGCTCTGTTATTAGAGCTGCAATCTCATCAATTTGCTCATCCTCTAGGTCTGGAGCTATTTTTAGAGCAATTGGTACATAACGGTGATAGTTTTTTTGCAATTCAAGGCGTTTTTCGTGAAGAGTTTTAAGTAAATCTTCTAAGGAACTTGAGTTTTGTAAGTCCCGTAAATTTTTTGTATTAGGGGAGGAAATGTTTATGCTTACATAATCTGCATAAGGATATACTCCTTCTAATCCAATTAAATAATCTTGCGTTGCTTCTTCAATAGGTGTGTCAGCATTTTTACCGATATTTAAACCTAAAATTCCACCGTTTTTTTGAAATGAGCTTTGTTTAACGTTTTGAATAAATGCATCCAAACCATTATTATTAAAACCCATCCTGTTAATTAAAGCACTATGCTCTGGAATGCGATATAACCTAGGTCTTGGATTGCCTGGTTGTGCTCTTGGTGTCACCGTGCCGATTTCAAGAAAACCGAAACCAAGCCCTGCTAAAACATCAATATAATCCCCATTTTTATCAAGACCAGCAGCTAAGCCTACAGGATTTTTAACCTTCAAACCCATAAACTCAGTTTCAAGCGGTGGAAATGATTTTTGCAGAAATCGTCTAAGTATTGGATTGTTTGAATATTTCTTAAGCTGATTCAAAGTCCATACATGAGCATCTTCTGCGTTCATATTGAATAAGAATCTACGGACGTAGTGGTATGGATTAAAGCTCATAGTTAAGAAATAATATTATTGGATTCAATCGAGAACTTAGCCGTAGGTATTTGTCCGCTTGCTAAGGCATTTTGAGTTTCAGGTAAGAAATAGTGTTTTAAAGTTGTATAAATGGTGCCAAAAGCAAGTTCATCCCATGGAATTTCATCTTGATCAAAAAAACCAATTTCAAGGGTTTCTTCGCAAGGATTAAAATCAATATCAAGCAAGTCCGCTAAATACATAATATGTACTTGACTTACATATGGGACATCTATAACCGTAAACAGTCCCTTGATATTAACTTTAGCTGAAGCTTCTTCCATGGTTTCTCGAATTGCTCCTTCTGTAGATCCCTCTTTAAGTTCAAGAAATCCTGCTGGCAATGTCCACTTTCCATATCTAGGCTCGATACCTCTTTTACATAGAAGAACTTTCCCCTCATATATTGTTAATGTACCAGCCACTACAAGAGGATTTCTATAGTGAACTGCTCCACAATTTAAGCAGACATCACGTTCACGATTATCTCCAGGAGGAATCATATGTGTTAACTCACTACCACATTGTGTACAAAATTTCTGCTTAATAGGAGCGGGATGTAATTCGGGCATAATCAAACCTGTTTTGAATCTTCTATATTGTAGACTAGAAAACAATTAGTGGTATTAAGGTTACACTTCTAGCTTAAATATATAAACTTTAATTATTTTCGTTAAACAAAAATAAACCCTATGCTATACTTATTAACTTCACTATTTCCTAGGCACTCGTGGTGAAATAGGTAGACACAAGAGACTTAAAATCTCTCGGACATTTACGTCCGTGCCGGTTCGATTCCGGCCGAGTGCACCAAAGAGATGGTATATTGAGTTTCTTGATTTGATACCTTATACTTTTTTTCTTTATTTTGGAAGCTTGGCAGAGCGGTTGAATGCACCGGTCTTGAAAACCGGCGAGGGTTTGTAGCCCTCCGTGAGTTCGAATCTCACAGCTTCCGCCACTTTAAATAGTGAGTCTTGTCGGGGCATAGCGCAGTCTGGTAGCGCATCTGGTTTGGGACCAGAGGGTCGTAGGTTCGAATCCTACTGTCCCGACCATTTCACTCCCTTTAGTATATCCCCTAAATAAATTTTCATAGTTTTTCTCTAAAATGTTCTCTATAGATATGAATCTAGGGGGTATTTTTATGAAAAAAAATATTATGAAAACACTAACATTAAGTATGTTTATGTTGGTCGCATCTAATTCTATCATTGCTCAAACTAAGACTGATGCGGATCTTGAAGCCTCTATACAAAGAGGAAAACAAGTTGCTCAAGTTTGTGTGGCCTGTCATGGCGAAAACTTTCAGGGCATTGTTGTCTCTGAAGACGAGGTCAGACCTCGTTTGACTGTTTTAAATAAAGATTATTTAAAACATCAAATCGAATCATTCAAAAACAATTCTCGTGAAAGCATAATTATGTCTCCGATGGCAGGCATATTGGACGACGCAAAAGCAGAGGATGTTTTTAATTACATAGCATCATTGCCAGTTATTAAAGATACTAAAAATATTGATGAATCATTGTTAGCTAAAGGAAAAAAATTAGTCTACGAAGGGGATTGGGACAGAAATATTCCACCCTGTATGGGCTGTCATGGGCTTGATGCCTATGGAGTAGGTTCAACTTTCCCTAATATAAACGGTCAATCATCTGAATACATAAAAGCCCAGATTAAATCTTGGAAGGACGGTAAAAGAAATAACGATACTCTACATCTAATGAAAACTATAGCTAGTTATTTAGAAGAGGATGATATCAATGCAGTCGCAGCTTGGCTTGCTTCACAACCAGCTAAAAGAGGGGAGAAATAAGATGATTAAAAAGATTCTGACAGTTACTCTGAGTATTTTTATGAGTGTATCTTTTACAAATGTCTTGGCACAAAAGATTTCTAAAATGGGTGCCGATCTCACTCAAGAAGAAAGAGATTATCTTAAAAAAATGCTTCCTGGTTTTCCAGAACCAAAAGATGATGAATTTGTACATATTCCTCCAACCATGGAAGATTTAGAGGCTAGTGATTTAAATCCAAAACTTAAAGAAGTTATTAAAAGAGGTAGAGATCTTTTTGTAAACACACAGCAGCTTCGCGGTAAAAACGTTTTTAATAATATGAACTGTTCGAGCTGTCACATGGCTGAGGGACGTAGGCCGTTCGCAGGTCCAGTTTGGCCAGCTATAGTTACATTGCCAGATTTTAGAGGAAAAAATGGTCACGTAAATAATTTTGAAGAGCGTATAGTTGGCTGTTTCTCTTTTTCTATGAATGGAAAATCACCCGAGTATGGTAGCGATGATATGGTTGCTATAGCCGCATATCATCAGTGGTTAGCTAAGGGTGTGCCTATGTATCCAGGGGTTAAGATATATGGTCGTGGATTTCCTAAAATGCAGGACCCTCAAGAGAAGCCTACAATTGCTAGAGGTAAGGATAAGTACATAAAAAATTGCTCTGTTTGCCATGGAGAAGATGGACAGGGGGTTGTTCAAGGAGACCACGTTGTTTTCCCTGCATTGTGGGGGGATAATTCCTATAACTGGGGTTCGGGAATTGTTCGTAATTTCACATTAGCTACGTTTATTAGATATAACATGCCGTTTGGTCATGGTGGATCAGTAAGCGAACAAGATGCGTGGGATATTGCACAATTCGTTAATTCACAAGAGAGACCACAAGACCCCCGTTACACAGGTGATGTGAAAGAGACTCAAGAAAAATTCTTTAAAACATTCCATAAACACACGCAATATGCAAATGAATTGGATGGAAAAGTATTAGGTAACCATTCTAATACTGGATCTAAGCCGTTCTTAAAGCCCGAACTTCTAAGGCCTAGGACTTTCACACCATCAAAAGAGTAAAAATAAGGGGCTATCTAAGCCCCTTTATTTGATTGTTTCCCCCAATCCACACCCCATTGGTCATATGGATTTATATCCCATATAACTGATTTTACGAATGTCTCATGTTCATACAAAGCTATGATTGAACCTAAGACTCTTGGTGTAAGCTCTTTGTATTTAATTGAATTTGAAGGGGTTGTTCCTTTTAATTTTTGAGAGGGTGGAGGGTTTGCACAAGCATTGCCAAAATATAAAAGTTCTCTTTGATATTTATATTCTTCGAACAAATCAGTCAAACTCTCATTTGCAATAAAATCTACGCTAGTTGGGTGCATTCCCTGATGAAGCCATTGAAAATAAGTATGATGTGCTTGTGTACAGTTCAAGCCCCACACAACGCCCTCGGTAGTCAGCTCCACAGCATCACCTGAGATTGTTACAGATTTTCCGAGCGATTCCATTTTAAGTTGCTGTAGATATGGATTTAAGTACTTTAACTTAGGGTCATAGATGGCAATGTTTGTGCTTTTATGCTCAAAAATATTTTGATTTATTATGGAGTGCATGGCCATAAGTATTGGTATATTTGAGGGCGTCTCTTGCTTCCTGAAATGCTTATCTATTATTTGTGCGCCCTTAATAAATTCGCTGTAGGCATCTGCTCCGCATGCTATTGCAGCCGTCAAACTATACATAGTCCAAAGAGAAAATCTACCTAATATACCATCTGGTACAAACTTATTTTCGATAGGAATTTCAAGTTCATCTAGTAATTCATTATTTTCAGAAATTCCAATTATGTTTTTGAACGTATCTATGGGTTTTTCTTTTTTAAGCCATTCTTTTACCTGATTAAGATTTGATATAACTTCCTTTGTTTTTAAGGTTCTTGAGACTACGACAACTAATGTTGACTCTGCGTCAAGTCTTTGGAGTAGATGACCATTTAAGTTAGGGTCAAAGGAAGATAGAAATATTATTTCTGGGCTTAGTGGATTTTTGAAAGCATCAACAAGAAGCTTAGTTCCCCATTCATTGCCACCGATACCTATATGTATAACGGTCTTAATTCTATCTATATGTGAAAATTCTTTTTGGTATCTTTCAAAGAAGCCATCGTAGTTATTTCTTTCAAAAAGATGATTAGATGGATTCCCTAAAACTGGTTCAAAAATTTTCTTTCGTTTACTGTGAAAATCTCTTAGGTTAAGAAGATTCTCAAATAGCTCAACAGTTTTTGAAGATTTCTTTTGAAAAGTAAAATCGAGAGTTAAATTTCCAATTTCATGTTCATCAGGCTCTGGTGTGAATTTTATAGAATGCACTTGATTAGCAAATTCATCCCAAACTGTGCGAAATTTTGTTGTGGTAATATTTTTTGAATTATCCATAATCATTGCTGAACATGAGTTGTCCAATTATAAAACCTTAACAATATGAGCAAACCGTCTACACAGATAAAAAAAGCAGTTTTTCCCGTGTTTGGGTATGGGACACGGTTTTTGCCTATAACGAAAGCATTGCCAAAGGAGATGCTACCAATAATCGACAAGCCACTTTTGCATTACGCTGTAAAAGAGGCCGTGGATGCGGGTATCGAGGATTTGATTTTTATTGTGGGCGGTAATCGACAAAGTATCGAAGATTATTTTGATAGAAATCTATTGCTCGAATCAAAGCTTAGGGAAGAGGGAAAAGAGGATTTGCTTCGCATGGTAGAGGAAATTGTTCCTTCAAATGTGAATTGTATTTTTATTCGCCAACATGCACCGATAGGCCTAGGGCATGCGGTTCTTCAAGCTAGACCTGCAATTGGGGATGAGCCGTTTGCGGTTTTGTTAGTGGATGATTTGTTTTATTGTGAAGAACAGGAGCCTTCTGCGTTACAAAAATTGATTAATACCTATTTTGAGACGAGAAGCACGGTCATTGCCACCCATGAGGTGGAGCGGGACATAATTCAAAATTACGGTGTTATCGAGGGCATTTTAGATAGCGAGACAGGAAGCTATGTTTTAAGTGATATTATTGAGAAGCCCAATCCAAGCCTTGCTCCATCAAATATGGCTATTTTGGGACGTTATGTGCTAGAGCCTGATATTTTCGAGAGTTTGCGTCAGACGCAGCCAGGAAAAAACGGGGAAATCCAACTTACAGACGGTATTGGGAGGCTACTGAAAAGTAAGCAAGTCAGGGCTTTACCCATCACTAATCTTCACTTTGATTGCGGCTCTAAAGAGGGATGGTATAGGGCCAATATGTTCTATGGTCGTAAAGTTTATGGATTTAAAGAGTAAGTTGTCTTCTCGATTTTTTGATCACATGGCAGATTTGCAATCCAAGTCTCAAGCGATTGTCCTCCAATTTCTAAATCTGGATTGAGTTCTCTTAGAGGCACTAAAACAAAAGCTCTTTGTGTGATACGAGGATGCGGTATTGTGAGTCTATCGCCCTTTATTTGCATATCATCAAACAACAATATATCTAAATCGATTGTACGGGGTGCGTTTTTATAGGGTCTTTGACGGCCTAGGTCCAACTCTATTTTTTGCATAATCGAAAGCAATTCAAATGGATCTAGTGAGGTATTTATTTGAATAACGGCATTAAGATAGTCTTCACCGTCGCTTTCTACAGGACTTGTTTTATAAACACTTGAAGTTGCTAAAAGCTCGATATCATCGCATTCTACAAGCTTTGATATCGCCTTATTGATATACGAAAGCTCATCGCCTAGATTCGCTCCCAGACCTATAAAAACCTTATGCACTCTGTAGATTCTCAGTCACTATTATGACATTGGATTTTTTCTTGCGTCGACGAGGTTTACGTCCTGAGCCAGGCTGATTTCGTGTGCTTTGTATAAATTTGTCAATCATGGACTTTTGCTCTTCCTGTGAAGCATTTGCAAGGTCCATCCACCATTGAGCTTTAACGCTGTCAGTCTGATTTGATGCGGCTCTAAGCTGCATAAATTCACATGCGGCCCTAAAATATGGACTCGACATTACGCCTTTAAAGGACTTGGGTTTTTGATTATCGAGACGATATTGCATAATCCAAATCTCTCGAATCGGCCCTAGGTGTCGTTTTTGAATTTGTAGCTTGCTTAATTGTTCCTCTAATACTTCAGAAATCGATTCTTGAAGTGCGAAGAACATATTCTGCTTATTCTCTTTTGTGAGAGTATCAAAATGAGATTTAACTAGAGGCCATAATATCGCTGCATATAAATAGCTCGGATTAATACTCTTATTAAGCCGCACCCTCTGGTCCGTGCGCTCAAAAGCAATTTGCAGAAATTTTTCACTATTCTCTAAGGCCAAAACCTTATCTAATAGTGGCAAAGTCCCTTTATCCAATTTCAATTTTCGCAGCTCTCGAATGCAATATAGTGAGTCACCGCAAGTTAGTAATTTGAATGTCTCATCAAATATACGCGAATCAGGTACATTGCTTATAAGGTGAGAGAGTCGACTTATCGGTTCATAAGTTGATGTGGCAATGTTTGCGCCTAATTTCCCCGCAAATCTGATAGCCCTCAACATACGAACTGGATCCTCACGGTAACGCTTCTCTGGCTCACCTATCATGCGTATCTGAAGATTTTTAATATCTCTAAACCCGTTATGATAGTCATACACTATTTCATCAATCGGGTCGTAGTACATCGCATTAATTGTGAAATCGCGGCGCTCTGCATCCGTCTCAATCGTTCCATAATTATTATCCGATAGAATTCGGCCATCAGAGTCTTCAGGCAATTCACCAGATGCACGGAAAGTAGAGGTCTCAATAATCTCAGGACCAAACATCACATGAACCAATTTAAATCTTTTGCCAATGATTAACGCCCTTCGAAACAGTGGTTTTATTTCTAAGGGCGTTGCATCTGTGGTTACATCAAAGTCTTTTGGAACCTGTCCTAGCATTAAGTCACGTACGGCTCCCCCGACAATAAAGGCGGTGTGCCCGTGACTTCTAAGAACTTCACACACTTTGATGGCGTTTCTAGAGACTAATCGACGGTCAATTCCATGCACGGATTTAGGCACTTTTTTAAGCTTCGATTGATTAAAACCGAAGAAATTAGCGACCTTTGCTGAAATTGACGACATAGATAACAATTAGAATAAAAAGAAAATTATAGCCTAGATGATTCTAATCGGCTAATTACATCTTTAACAAATGGAATCGTTATAGTTCTTCTCTCAGAAAGAGACAACATATCTAAACTATCAATCAGATTGAATAGAAATTTCAAATCACGCGAACAATAAGAGTAAAGCCATTTGATAACATCATTTGGCAAGTCCCATCCCATTTCACGAGCTCTTTGAATCATTGCCACCCTAAGGGATTCATCTGATAATGTTTGCAGTTCATAAACAAGCCCCCATCCGAATCTATTTCTAAGGTCTTCTCTAATTTCAAGCTGCTTTGGGGGCTTATTACTACAGATGGCAATGCTTACGTCGCTACTCTCCGTCCCCGAAATTTGCAGCTTAGTAAAAAGATAAAAAAGTGCATCATATTGCTCAGCAGAAAATTCATGAATATCATCTAAGAAATAATTTTTCTCTTCAGTATTCAGATCCATAGAATTTTTTGGAAATGACTTCGAATCAAAATAAATTCCGCCATATTTATTTTGAAGAGCTTTTAGTAAATGTGTTTTTCCGCTTGATTCAAAACCCCAAATATAAATAACTGGAGGAAATCGTTTATTTAATATATTTATAAGTTCTTCGTTTGATGTTGGATTGAAATTATCAAATGATAGTTGCGGTTTTGTTAAAACCTGATTTATAAGCATTTGATTAGACATAGAATTTCTGTAGATGACTTTTTAATATAAAATATTGCCATTCATATTTTACTCTATCGGGACTTTTCCATGTCAAACTCTAAAACCCCCTTAACATATCGTGAAGCAGGCGTTGATATAGACGCTGGAGAGTCTTTAGTGCAACGTATCAAGCCTATTGCAGCTAAAACAAATAGAGATGGAGTCTTATCAGGAATAGGTGGGTTCGGTGGGCTTTTTCAAATTCCTTCAGGATATAAAGAACCAGTTCTAGTGTCAGGAACAGACGGTGTTGGTACAAAACTAAGATTAGCTTTCGAATGGCACAGACATGATACTGTTGGAATTGACCTTGTTGCTATGAGCGTTAATGACATACTTGTGCAAGGGGCCGAGCCTTTATATTTTCTTGATTATTTTGCTTGCGGAAAATTAAGCGTGGACATTGCCGCATCTGTAGTAGGTGGTGTGGGTACTGGATGTAAGATTTCAGGTTGTGCCTTGATAGGCGGTGAAACAGCCGAAATGCCTGGGATGTATCCTGAAGGTGAGTATGACCTAGCAGGATTCGCAGTTGGTATCGTAGAGAAAAGCAAGATTATCACAGGTGAATCAATTAAAGAAGGTGATATTATCCTGGGTCTTGGCTCAAGTGGACCTCACTCAAATGGCTATTCATTGATTCGTAAAATTATTGATCTCACAGGTGCTAAACCAGATATGCCATTTGGAGAAAATCCATCTAAAAAATTCGCTGATTATGTTATGGCTCCAACCAGAATATACGTTAAGCCAGTGCTTGAAGCCATCAAAAAATTTGGCGATTCAATCAAGGGTATGGCTCATATAACAGGTGGTGGACTTACTGAAAATATTCCGCGTATTTTGAAAAATAATATTGCAGCTCAAATTAATAAAAATTCTTGGACCAAACCAGAGATTTTCAACTGGCTTCAATCACAGGGTAATGTCGAAGAAAGCGAGATGCACCGTGTCTTTAACTGTGGCATAGGTTTTGTTATTGTTGTTGACCCTAAAGATGCACAGGCTTTAAAAACAATGCTCTCAGATAGTGGTGAAGTTGTGCATGAAATTGGTCAGATAGTCGCAAATACTGGCTTAGCCCCTAGAGTTTTTTACGCTTAAGCAGTTTTCAAAAGCCTCCAAAACAAGCTTGTTTTTTTGGGGGCTAAAACAATCGATTCTAGTCCTATCTTCTATACTTCTTAACCATGTAAATTGGCGTTTTGCTAGTTGTCGCGTAGCTGCAATTCCTTTTTCAATCGCTTCTTCAAGACTAATTTGACCCTGAATGTATGCCCATAATTGACTATATCCAACACATCTTATCGATGGCAATGCCTCCGTTAAATCTCCTCTGTTGAATAGTCCCTGAACTTCTTCTAAAAATCCCATCTCCATCATTTTTAAAAATCGCTCGCGTATCTTTTGATGTAGAAGTTCTCTATTATCGGTTTCTAAACTTATTGTGCAAAATTCGTGTTCGCAGTCATTGTTTTTTTTGCTTGCTAAAAACTCAGACATCGGTTTTCCAGAAATTAAAAAAATTTCATATGCACGCGAAATTCTTTGACTGTCGTTAGGAGCTAATCTTGCGGCAGTAACAGGGTCTACCGCTTTTAAGGCTTTATGAATTTCTGGCCATCCGTACTCTTGAGCTTGTGCATCAATTCTTGCCCTAACTTCAGGGTCAGAGTGGGGAAGTTCATGTAGTCCCTCTCTTAAAATTTTGTAATACATCATGGTTCCACCTACGATTAGGGGAATATGATTTCTAGAAGTTATTTCATCGATAAGTCTTAAAGCATCATTTCTAAAATCAGAAGCGTTATAAGCTTCAGATGGATCACGAATATCAATCAAATGATGTGGACAATGCATCTCCTCTTTAGTTGGTTTAGCCGTTCCAATATTCATGCCTCGATATATAGTCGCTGAATCCATAACGATAATTTCAATTGGATATTTTTTTGCTATATAAAGAGCGGATTCAGACTTTCCAGACGCAGTGGGCCCAACGATACAAGCCACACGCATTATTTGCCACGCATAAAAAGTTTATCCAAATCTTGCATCGACCATGCGTACCATGTAGGTCTACCATGATTGCATAAATCGGCTCTTTCGGTTGATTCCATTTGCCTTAAAATAGAATTCATCTCTGTGATGGAAATGCTATCGTTTGCCCTAAATGCATTATGACAAGCCATTGTTCCAAGAATCTCATTTCTTTGTTCTTCTAGAATAGAGGAACTTCCGTATTTCTCAAGGTCTTCGAACACATCTTGAACTAATGCGGAAATATTTGCACGGCTAATGATACTTGGAACTCCCGTAACAGCCACAGAATTGGGACTTGTTTGACGCAAATGCAATCCCAATTCATTTAAAAAATCAGAATACTCCTCCAATAATATAAGCTGTTTTTCTGGAATATTTACTGATATTGGAATCAATAACTCCTGCACGGTTACACCCCCCTGTGAGGCCGAATCTTTAAGTTTTTCGTACACAATTCTTTCATGTGCAGCGTGCATATCAACGATAATTAATCCGTTTTTATTTTGTGCAAGAATATAAACACCATGAAGTTGACCTATCGCAAAACCCATAGGCAAGTCATCTTCCTCTTTTGGTGAGCTTTTTGGCAGCTCATTAGGCTCACTTACAAACAAGGGCGCATATGATTCTAAGCTTCTTAAGTCGAACCCTTTTTGCGTTGGCAATGATTGTGCTTTATAAGCCGTGCGGTGCGGCTGTTCATTTTTAATTATTTCCTCTTGAGTACCATAGGATTTAGCCAATGTGTTTTTAAGAGTATTTTGAACAAACGAATATATGGCTGACTGATCTCTAAAACGAACTTCATTTTTTGCTGGATGCACATTAACGTCTACCATTCCAGGATCAATATCTAAAAATAAGATATATGAGGGCTGTCTATCTCCATGTAATACATCGCTATATGCACTTTTTACGGCATGTGCCAATGACCTATCTCTCACAAATCTGCCATTTACAAAAAGATATTGTTTATCTGTTCTTGACTTAGCTTCAGAAGGTTTAATAATTAACCCTCTTAGAGTGCACAAAGAAGTGCTTTCATCAACTTTAAAAACGCTAGTTAGAAAATCGGCTCCCACAACATCTTTAATGCGATGAATAAATTGGGATGCATTCCATTGTGAATATATTTTGTCGTTGAGAAAAACTCTAAAAGTGATTTCTGGATTAGCTATCGCTATTTTTTTTATGATATCAATGCAGTGAGTAAATTCTGTCGCCTCAGTTTTTAAAAATTTTCTGCGAGCAGGTATTTCATCAAATATTTGATTAACTTCAACAGTGGTACCTTGTGAGCCGCTAGCAGCCGAGATTTCTAGTGAGGCACCATCAATTTGCCAAGCGTTTTTTGATTCTGGTATTCGTGATATAACTTTCAGTCTTGCAACTGATGCAATTGAGGCTAAAGCTTCACCCCTAAACCCCATGGACTTAACTTGCTCAAGTTCACTAAGTTCGCGAATTTTGCTAGTGGCATGACGAGTAACAGCTAAAGGTAATTCATCTTTCGGTATGCCAGATCCATTATCTCTAATATAAATTCTTCTAATACCACCCCCGTCAAGTCGTATTTCAATCTCTGTTGAGCCTGCATCGACAGAATTTTCTATCAGTTCCTTAACAACCGAGGAAGGTCTTTCAATCACTTCCCCAGCTGCAATCTGACTGATTAATCTATCAGGAAGAAGATGTATTTGTCTACGAATCGACATAAATTAGGATTTATAAGCAAGTGGAGGATTTGTGTCAAAATAATCATCTAACCCTCTAACAATAGCTTTTGCTACAGTTGGATGATTTTTTGAATTCATTAAAAAACTTTCCTCTTGAAGATTTGATATAAATGCTACTTCAATAAGAATAGAAGGAATATCTGGTGCCTTTAGAACAGCAAAACCAGCTTGTTCAACACGTCTGCTTTTTAAACCATTTACTTTAGAAAGTGAGTTTAAGACACGATGTCCAATTTTAAGAGAATCATTAATTTGGGCTGTTGTTGATAGGTCAAGCAATACACTAGCAGTAGTCCTATCATGAGAACTAATGTCAAGACCACCAATCAAATCTGCGGCATTCTCTTTTTTGGCTAACCATCTAGCAGCCGCACTAGATGCCCCTTTACGTGAGAGGGCGAATACTGAAGTTCCACGAGCTGTCCTATTAGTGAATGCATCTGCGTGTATAGAAACAAATACATCCGCTTTGACGCGTCTAGCTTTTTGAACGCGCACATGCAATGGAACAAAGAAATCAGCATCGCGAGTCATATAGGCTCTAGTATCTGACCTAGAATTTAATATATCTCGCAATCTTCTACCGATAGATAGAACTACATCTTTTTCTCGAGTACCACGTGCTCCAATTGCTCCAGGGTCTTCACCGCCATGTCCAGGGTCTATAGCAATTAGAATAGGACGTTTTTGCGAATTCTTTTTAATGGTTACTTGAGGTTGATGGTCTAAAGTAGAACCTTTAATGGGTAAATTTTCAATGCGTGGATTTTTCTGTGCAACTTGACCCGCAACTTTAGGTACTTCAACATCAGGCTTCGTATTTTGAAGTTGACTAATAATATTTGATAATGGATCGCTAGAGTCAGACTTCTGTGCCAAAGCCATAAGCGGATCTTTAGCTACTTTTGGATAAAGGTCTAATACAAGTCGATATTTGTAATTTCCTACAGGCTTTAAGGTAAAAACTTGTGGAACTATAGGCTCTTTTAAGTCAATAACAATTCTTACAACATTTGATCTATTTTGGGCTACACGTACCTGAGAAATATAAGGGTCGTTTGGTTTAATTTTTGAAATTAGAGAATTCAATGCAGCATTCATTTGAAGACCATCAAGGTCTACAACCAATCTATCTGGGCCATTTAATGTAAAGTGCTCATGCTTAATTGGAGAATTTAGCTCTAGAGTTACCCTAGTATATTCATCAGCTGGCCAAGTTCTAACCGCTAAGATTTGAGAAGTAGTTCCAGAATTTGTTGTAGCAGCTTGACTAGCAGGCTTTTGGACTGGTAAATCCTTAGGATCTTTATTTACGGCAGGGGGTGACGTAGGCTTCGTGCTAGGTGGAGCCTTTGGAATCGGTATAGAATCCCCGCTTAAGGGACGTCCTAAAGGAGTGAATTTAAGCTGCTCATTAGAATTATTTAAATCGACTATAGGTGCATTAGCCGCTTTAGAAATTTTTGAAATAACGGGCAAAAACAAAGCGGCAGCACCTGCTGTAACAATGCGGCGCCTATTGTTCACTTTTTGTATATTTTGCTCATCATTGATAGACATGCAACTCCTCTATCTGAAAATGCATTGATTTTTGCAATTCGACCCTCTCCCTCATAGTATAAAGTTATATTCAAATCAGGTTGTGGCAATGTTTCCTTTGCCATCTCAGGCCACTCAATTATAGAAATTCCTGGTGAGCTTAAGGTGTCATTAAAACCAGCCTCAAACCATTCCAATGGATCATTAAATCTATAAAAATCAAAGTGATATAAGTATAATCTAGAAACTTTATAAGTTTCAAGCAGGGTATATGTTGGACTCTTTATTCGACCAGTGACCCCAAATGTCCTAAGAAATTCCCTTGCTAATGATGTTTTGCCCGAACCTAATTCCCCACTTAAATAAATTTTAAAATTAGGTTCAATACTTACGGGTTCATTATTCTTCTTGTATATAAGAGAATCGACGGCCTTCGCTAAGTTTTGACCTAATAGAAGAGTGTCCTTTTCTTGAGGTAATTGAATTTCAAAAGTATCGGAAGTGTTCATCTAATAAGTAAAATAAATTAAGAAATTTGAAATCATAAGTAATTTTATTATTTGCTTAAAATTATGTCAGAAGAAAATAAGTTATGGATTGATAGATTTGTAGACTCATTATGGTTAGAAGAGGGTCTCTCTAAAAATACCTTAAATTCCTATCGTCTAGATTTAAATTCCCTAGACAAATTTTCTGCTGAAATTAGTAAAAATTCAAATTTACTTGAATTAAGTGCAAACAATCTGAACGACTGGTTGCAAAAACTGAGTGTTGAATCTAAACCTACAACTATCAATAGAAAATTAGCCACTGTAAGAAAATTCTACGCATGGGCAATTCGGCAAAATCTAATTAATAAAGATCCATGTTTAGGACTTGTGACTAGAAAAGTCCCGCAGAGATTGCCTAAATCAATTAGCGAAGCTCAGGTAGAGGAGCTTTTGAACGCCCCCGACACTAAAACTGCCTCAGGTCTTAGAGATAAAGCGATGCTTGAAGTCTTGTATGCAACGGGGATGAGAGTAAGCGAACTCATTGCCATCAAAACAAATGAATTAAGTTTAGATGCGGGTGTTGTTCGAGTGACTATGGGAAAAGGAGCTAAAGATAGGCTTGTTCCAATAGGGGAGGAGGCAGAAATTCATGTAAAGAAATACTTAGAGGAAGGAAGGCCGCAGCTTGAACATCAAAAGAAAAATAATTTTGTTTTTCTAAATAAATATGGTCAGGCTATGACTAGGCAAGCTTTCTGGCAGATTATTAAGAAATATGCCAAATTTACAAGCATAAAAATTCCACTCTCACCACATGTACTAAGACATGCTTTTGCTACACATCTTCTAAACCATGGGGCTGATTTGAGGGTTGTGCAGATGCTATTAGGACACGTAGATATTTCTACTACTCAGATTTATACTCATGTCGCTCGTGAGAGACTTAAATCATTACATCAAAAACATCACCCAAGGGCATAGAAAAAAAGCCTCTTTGTTATAATTTAGAGTTTACACCCCGTAGTTCAATGGATAGAACAAATCCCTCCTAAGGATTAGATGCTGGTTCGATTCTGGCCGGGGTGGCCATCCGCTCTATCCTCCAATAGTGTCTTAAATATGCAACTTTATTAAAATAAAGGGTGATAGTTTAATTCCCTCACAAAATTTAAATTATATGACGAAATAAAAATTTCTGTTTATTTCCAAATATATAAGAAAATTACAACTACGATAAGCCCCAATTAATGTTGTAAAAATATCGTTTTATAATGTGTGTAATTTATAACAAAATGTAATTTCGTAATTAGTTATGCAACCAGTATTTTTCATATCCCATGGTGGTGGCCCTTGGCCGTGGATTCAACAATGGGAGCAGTCTTACTCAAAGTTAAGAACCTCTCTACATAATATTCCAAGTTTGCTTGAATTTCAGCCTAAGGTTATTTTGATGATTTCAGCCCACTGGATTACTAGAGGTGGGTTGGGCATTATGAATAATCCTCGTCCTCCTATGCTTTATGACTATTACGGATTTCCGCCATACACATATTCCATTCATTACAATGCACCTGGTCATCCTCAGTTTGCTAAAACCTTAAATTCTCATCTTAAATCATATGGTTTTGAAACTTCTTTTGATTCGGAACGAGGTTTAGATCATGGGGCTTTTGTTCCTTTGGCGGTTGCATTTCCAGAGGCTCAGATTCCTGTGGTTCAATTGTCAATTGAGGCATCTTTCGATCCTAATTATCATTTGGCTCTTGGTGAGGCTCTCAAGCCACTAAGAGGAGAGGGTGTATTAATTATAGGCAGTGGACTGACATTTCATAATATGCATTTATTTAATCCTGAGGGTTCCCAACCATCCGAAGAATTTGATGCATGGCTTCAAGACTCGCTTATCGGTAAGACTTATGAACAACGCAAACAGTCTTTAATAAATTGGGAGATGGCACCTAGTGCGAGAGTCTGTCATCCTCTAGAGGATCATTTGATTCCTTTAATGGTTGCAGTAGGTGCTGCTGGTTCCGATGAAGCTCAATTAAATTATTATGAGCAGTCTGCTATGGGCGGAGTTACAGTAAGCGGATACAAATTTGGTTAATCAATAACTGGAATTTGTCTTCGTAAGGGAATTTTCTGCGTTTCTTGTAAGAGCCCATAAAATTCCCAAACCCAATATCCAATACATAGTTCCTTCATTGTGGCTAAATACCGCTTGAGTTAATCCAAATACTATATATCCCGAAACAAAAATTACACCTATTGATGCGGGTAATGTAATAGAAGGATTATGTTTTCCTATAGCTCTTTTTAAGAAATAAGTAAAACTTACAAAATAAACAGCAATTAGTGCTAGTAAGCCAAAAATGCCTCGTTTTACAAACTCATTTATATATTCATTATGTGGATGTCTATGGAGATATACATTAGATGAAACAAGCCCTTTAGAGTAATCAGATTTCATCTTTTCCAAGTATCCAACTTCCCCCCAACCAGTTAAGGGCTTTTGCTCAATCATATCAGCCGATAAGCGCCACATTTCTAATCTAGACAAAATTGAAGTATCCAAAGTTGAAGGGTTGGTGGCTTTGGTAAATACTGTATTGACCATTAAATCAACTCTTGTTTGGAAATTTGTATTTAATTGATAAAAAGTAAAAAGTGCAATTATTAATATGCTTGAGGTTGTAAATAGAAAGAATATTGACCTTTTAAAAGGTCTAATACAAATTAATGAAACTAATAAAAGTCCGATGGGTAAATAAATCCATCCACCTCTTGATCCTGAGAGAATTGAAGCAATCAATCCCAGTAGAAAGCCAAAAACCCCTAATAGAATATATAAGCTCTTTGGCTTAAGTTCATTAAGATAAAAAAGTGTTATCAGAGACGCAAGCCCCCAAACTAAAGCGAAATTACCGAAATGAATTTCAAGCATATCCCCGTTTGCGCGTACAAAATGAAACATAAAAATATCTTGAAGTGCAAATGCTCCAAATACTATTGCACCCAATTGAACGCAGAGAACAAATATCCATTTTTCAAAATGGATAAATCTTAGACAATAAACAAATAATAATCCTAAAAGAATTTTGCTTGGGCGATCATAAAAACGTCCCGACTCTCCATAATAAATGCTCACGGCATATGATATGAACACCATAATTGCTAAGGATAAAAATAACGCCCAGTCCCAACGAGACATAGAATAAAAGCTATCTAGTTTTCGAAGCTTAAATATTAAAAAAAGGCTTGCTAAAACTAGTAGTACATATGAAACTGAGTAGCCATTTGCTAATGCACAACCGAACACAAAAAATACGATTATGCCTAAATAAAATGTTTTGTTTATCAGAGGATGAATTCTAGAATTCATATTTAGAATATGCTCATTTGAGAAGCTGCAGATGAACGTGTATAACGAAAGGTAATTGTACTTTGATAATCCTCTCTAGTTCCTACTTTAACGCTCAAATCCCATGTAGGAATCGCTGCTTGTTCCTCCATTTTCTTTATAAATTTACCTACTTCTAATTCCCCAGCTTGCCTAAGTTTGTATACAAACTGTTCTTGGGCAGACCAAATTAGTCCGTCTTTAGGACCTGGTAAGTCAGGGTTGTAAGTAAATCCAGGATAACGGATTGCATATCCATCAGTAATTTTGTCGTTAGTTGGAAAATCCACTTCACAACCAATAGCCGCTTCAAGTGCAGCTTTAGATGGAACGTAGCTAGGTGATTTTAAATTTCCAGCCCTCAAAGCCAAAAGTTCATCGCATAAATTTACGATTTCATTTGGACTGACATTTGATAAAAACTTAATAATAGTGGTCCAATTTTTGTTTTTTTGGACTTGACTAGCACAAGCTCTTAAGTGTTTTAGCTGCTCGTTATTCATAAAAAATTAACATAGATTTCGTTAAATTTTAGCAGACTATAATTAGTGAAATACTTTGACAATGGTGTCCTATGCCTCTTTCAGACTTTGACTCATGCACTTTAGATGATCTTAATAATATTCCAACCCAAGACATATTGATATTGACAGCAAGCAATCGACTAACTTTTGATGTAAGAAGGCAGTTAATTTCACATCTAAAAAAAACAGATTCAGAGAGAAAAGTATTTGAACTGCCTAGTGCGTTTTCATTCAAAAGATGGATTAGGAATTTTGTACCTGATCTGCAGTTCCAATTTCCCAATATGCCTGTTGTCTTGAACGATATTGCAGAGAATTATTATTGGAATATGGCTTTGGATAAACCGAGCATGAAAAATCCTGATGAGCACAAACCCAAAAATAATAAAAATTTAAATGACACTGAGTCATTTATTAAAAATTGGTACGAAAGTAGTAATTTTGGAGAGAATAGAAAAATTGAAAGTGATGAAGATCGCTTCGTTCTACCAATGCTATCTCAAACTAAAGCCGCAAGATTGGCTGCAAATGCTCATAAATTATTGTGCGATTGGTCTATAAAAGTAGATGGTTTTGAACGTACACCTGAGTATGAACTATTCTCTAAGTGGAGAGAAAAGTATCTTAAAAATTTAAAGAAAAATGAGTTCTGGGATTCAGTTAAACTTAACGAAAAAGTCCTAGAAAATATTCAAAACGGCATCTTAAAAGTACCTAAACATATAGTTTTGCATGGTTTTTATAAAATCACTCCCTACATGCAAAGTATTTTGAAAGTATGTGAGCAAAAAGGTTCAACGGTACGAGTTTTATATACCCAAAGACCTCGTGCTTCTGAAGTCTCATTGTTTAAGGCTAAGGATATAGAGACTGAAATTAAGTATGCTGTCGATTGGGCTTCTAAATTGCTCGATGCTGACCCAAATAAGAAAGTGGCCATAGTTGTGCCTGAGTTGCAGTCAAATCTTTTACTTTTGCAAAGAGAACTTAATGGCTTGAAGAATTGGCATATCTCCTTAGGACGCCCTCTAATTGAATGGAGTTTAATTAAATCGATTATCTATTGGTTTGAACTTATTCTTAATTTACATAAACCCAAAATCCCCCTCCTTTTAGTTGGCAATGCTCTCCTTAAAGCTGAATTTGGTTTCACAGAGAAAGAAAGGGAGAAATTAGCTCATATAGATTTTGAATTAAGAAAACGAACTGGTAGATATATTTCAAACAAAGATTTGTCAGAGATTTTTTATAAAAATTTCCATTTAAAAACAGAAATTCTGTTGCGTGAAAATGATGACTGGATTAATGCTGGAAACAAAGATATAAGCCATTGGGCAGATGCTTTCAGGATTACATTAACTGAATTTGAATTTCCATCAGATGCACCAATAAATAGCCATAACTACCAATTATGCAAGGCCCTTGAGACAGTACTTAATTCCTTAAGTGCCATGCATCATATGCTACCTGAAATTGATGCACATGAGGCAGTTAGTTTATTAAAACAAAGTCTTACTGAAACTGTTTTTCAATTTCAAAGAGATGCTAATTCTAAGCTTGATGTTATAGGCCCATATGAAGTTGAAGGTGGAAGATGGGACCATGTGTGGGTGTGTGGATTGCAAAGCAAAACATTGCCACAAAGTCCAAGTCACAATCCTTTAATTCCACTATATGCACAAATTAGGGCAGGAGTCGATTTAACCACATGGGACAGCACTTGGGAGCTATCGGAGCAAATTTTTAACGGTATTCTCCATACTTCGAGTGATATTGTTTTAAGCTATTCGGAACAAAATGATAAACAGAAACTATTTCCGAGCCCTTTATTGCAACCATTTTTAGAAGACGAAAAAGAGCTTGCACCAATTGAAATACAAGCTCGTGAAAAAGCTATTATGCAATTATTAGACGATAGGCAAGGTCTTCCATTTGACGATGATATAAGGCGTGGTGGGTCTAATATGGTGGAATTACAGTCATTAAATCCTCTTTGGTACTATGCAAAATATAGATTGCATGTTGAGGATTTAAAACCCTATCCAAAAGATGATTACGACTCATTAGTTAGAGGTAATTATCTACACAAAATTCTGGAAATTTTTTATAAAGAACATAGGTCCTCAAATTCATTGGCACAGATTGAAAATTTAGAAGAAGATATCGATAAATTTATAAGACGTGCTTCAAATGAAATTCTTGCTCATATTGATTCTTCTGTTATACGTGAATCTATCGAGCAGTCTGCAAAAAAAGTGATTTTATATTTTCTAAAGTCTGAGTTGATGTGTAGAGTGCCGTTTGAAATTGTTCATTTAGAAAAAAATGAGCAATATTCTAAAGGGTATATGGATGTAAATTTTAAAGTAGATAGAGTAGATAAGGTTGGCGATAAATATTTAATAATCGATTACAAAACATCAAATCCAACAACGTCAAGCAATCTAAAAAAATATTGGATTGATAGAGAGCGTATGAAAAAGAGCCAACTGCCTTTTTATGCATCTTTAATTGAAGATGAGATATCAAATAATGTAATAGGTGTTTTGAATGTTTTTCTACATCAAGGGCGCATAAGTAACAAAAAAATAAGTAAAACTTATGCTGGTGTTTTAGGTGATGAAACTCTTTTTGAAAATTCTTCTGATGCAGTTGATATGCAGCCTTTAAATTCAGAAGATTGGATTAATACACTACAAACTTGGCGGACAAAGATAGATTCATTGCTCGAAGAAATTGAAGAAGGTCATGCGCCTAACTCATATTTAGACTTAAAAGATATGGAGTATTGTGAGATAAAACCTTTCCTTCGACTCTTTGACCAAAATGAAAACGAGGTTCAAAATGACGAATAAAATTTCACCAGATCAAAAGCAAAGAGACCTTGCATTAAATCCACAAAAATCATTTATTGTTCAGGCACCTGCAGGTTCTGGAAAAACTGAGATTTTATCTTTAAGAATCTTGTCACTTCTATCAATTGTAGAAAAACCTGAGCAAATATTAGCAATTACATTTACAAAAAAAGCAGCATCCGAAATGCTTGAGAGGGTGAGGCACAAACTCATTGCCTACAGCAATCCTGAGCCAGAATCTGAATTTCAAAAATTGTCGTGGAAACTAGCTAATGATGTTGTAATAAGAGATAAAGAAAAAAATTGGAAGCTCTTAGAAAATATTGATCGTCTAAGGATTCGCACAATTGATTCTTTTACAAATAGTCTAGTAAGAAATACTCCTCTGATTTCTGGTGTTGGGTCTGGAATCGATGTTACGGATGATTCAGTAGACCTTTTTATGGAAGCTGTTGATTTAATGCTTGAAGAATACGACTCGTATCCCTTCTTACAAGAAGTTCTTAAGCATTTGGATATGCGATTTGATATCTTTAGAAACCTTATAGTTGAGATGCTTAATAAGCGCCAGAATTGGCAGGATGTTATTAAACGTAAAGTGCCATCGCAACAGGTTTTTCAGGAGTCCTACGAGAATATCGCAAATGGCTATCTGAAAGATTTATCAAGACAAATTAATCATGAAGACTTGAAATTAATTATATGGCCATTGATTCGAGCAAATTATTTAGAAGTATTATCAATTCATAAAGGTTTTTTGAAAGCTAACGATCCAGACTTTGTTCCAGGTTTCTCATTAGAACATATTCCATTTTGGAAAAAAGTGAGGGAATATTTTTTAACGAATGAGGGCAAAGTAAGAAGTCAAGCCGCTAGGGCTCCTAATATTGATACCAAAAGTAAGTACTTCGAACCCTTTAAAGAGTTGCTTTCTCAAAATAAAAATAATACAAATCTTGTTAGGGCACTTTTAAATGTATGTTACCTACCAGATAGGTTTACAAGTCTGATTCATAATTACGAAATTTTCTTTGCGACTTTGGAATTTGCATTAGAAAAACTCGAAGTGGTTTTTGCAAAACACTCAAAAATAGACTTTACTGAATCTGCTTTTAGAGCTTTAAAAGCTCTTGGTGAGGCAGATGACCCTACAGACCTGCTTCTCAAAATCGATAATGACATACAGCATGTGCTTATTGATGAGTTTCAGGATACCAATTTAATGCAAAAGCAATTGTTAGAAAAAATCTGTTCTGGGTGGCAACGTGACGACGGTCGGACAATTTTTTTAGTCGGCGACCCAATGCAATCTATTTATAGATTCCGTCAAGCTGAAGTTGGTATCTTTATTGAATACGCAAGAAAAGCTAAGATTAACAATGGAAAATCATTGCAGGAACAAAACGGTGTAGTAGGTGAAGTGCCTCTTGAGTTTCTAAGTTTGAGCGTAAATTTCAGATCAAATAAAAATATTATCGATTGGGTAAACAAAACTTTCTCAGATAAATTTCCAATTCTGGATAATTCGGACATGGGAGCTATATCATTTACACCGTCCGAAGCTTTTAAAGATGAGTCACCAGATCAAAGTGTTCTTTCGTACGTATACCAAAGAGATATGGATAGTTGCTATAAGCAAATGGTTGATCAGGTAAGAAGGGCTCTGAGTGAAAATTCTGATTCATCTAAGCCAGTGGGAATCTTGGTTAGATCTAGAAGCCATCTAGAAGATTTGGTTAAGCAATTAAATGATGCTGGAATACCCGTGAAAGCTATTGAAATGGTTCCTCTAGGAAATACTGAAGAGATTATGGACCTTGTTCAATGTATAAGAGCACTTAGTCACAAGGGAGACAGATTAGCTTGGTTGTCTACTTTAAGGTCTCCTCTATGCGGTCTTTCTCTTAATACATTAACGAAAATCTTCGAGTCTAGAAAAAAAATGTCACCTCCTGAGGCTATCAGAGAGGTTCTTTTAGATAAAAATTTTAAAGCTTCAATTGAAGAAGATGAATTTGCTCGATTATTTTATGTGAGTGATAACTTGCTTCGTAATCAACTGAATTTTACGGATATAGCTTTCCCGCATTTTGTTGGTTCTGTTTGGGAAGATCTAGGTGGAAATAAAATTTATTCTAGTGCAACTCAACAAGCAAATATAAAAAGAGTGTTTGAGTTATTGGAAAGTGCTGCACCTTATGGAGATTTCAAACTTGAAGATTTCGAAAGAAAGTTATCTAAACTCTATGCTCAAGACATAGTTCAAGGGCCTGTAGTTGAAGTTATGACCATGCATGCAGCCAAAGGGCTTGAATTTGAAGAAGTGTTTTTATTTGGCCTTAATAAAAAAGCACAAAACTCTAAATCCAGTCTTATAGAGTTTGAAAACGAAGGATCTAATTTCTTAGTAAGCTACATTACTGAAAAAGCTACTGGAATAAAAGATGATTTATATGAGCTAATCTCAATAAGAAATAAAGAAAGAGAAGCTTATGAAACTATGCGACTTATCTATGTTGCATGTACAAGAGCCAAGAAAAAATTGCATTTATTTTTAAACATTACGAATGATAAGAATGAGGCAGTTAAAAATTCAGTTGCAGGTATGCTTGATCTTATAACTGATATGGAAATTAGAGCTGAAATTTATAAAAATGAAAGTGAAGAGGAATCAGAGGACCAAAAAGAAGAGGGCAAAATTGAAAATATTGATAATTCCCAAATCCGAAGGCTTAGTTTTGAGGAATTAAAGGCACCTACTGCAGAAAGCTCGTCCATTGCCAACTTAGCGGTAAGAGAAACTAAAGCATGGCAGTTTGATGATCAATTTATGGCTTGTGTCGGCCATGTTGTGCATATGTGGCTTGAAAGGATGGGTAAAGACAGGCTTGAAGGCTGGACTTTAGAAAAAATAAAAAATTCTCGAGGTCTAGTGCAAAATCATTTATTTGCATTGGGATTACCTAATGTCGCTCTCACTCGTGCAACTACACGTGTTATTAAACTTTTATGCAAAGCTTATGAAGATGAAAATGCACATTGGCTTCTCACCCATGCAAATGCTATTCAGGAGTGGTCTTTGTATGATGAAATCGCCACTGAAAAACGTTTTGATGTAGTCGTGGATAATGGAGATCATTGGCTATTGGTGGACTTTAAAACTAATTTGCCACATGAGGAAGAGGAGATTGAGGATTTTATAAAACGCATGATTAGAATCTATACGTCTCAATTAAATCAATACGCAGAATATCTAAAATCCTTTGATAATAGACCAGTAGTTAAGAAACTTTTCATTTTGCATACGTGTGATTTTATAGATATTTGATTATTACCGTTGTGTTAAAATTCGTAGCGGTGGGCCCCTTCGCATGGGTCGGCAGTGAATCTGGTCAGGTCGGGAACGAAGCAGCCACAGCTGTGCAGATCTAGTGCCGAAGTCAGGCTCACTCTTCTTTTTAGGATCATCGATGAGCTATTTAGTTCTTGCTCGCAAATGGCGCCCTAAAGACTTTTCAAGTCTTGTAGGTCAAGACCATGTAGTTAAAGCCTTATCGCACGCTTTGGATACTGAGCGTCTTCATCACGCATGGTTGTTTACTGGAACCCGCGGGGTAGGGAAAACTACATTAGCACGCATCTTAGCTAAATCCTTAAATTGTGAAACAGGTATTACTTCTAAACCTTGCGGTGTTTGTCAGGCATGTAGACAAATTGATGAGGGTAGATTTGTAGATTATATGGAATTTGATGCCGCTTCAAACCGCGGAGTTGAAGATATGACGGCACTTATTGAGCAAGCAGTATACGCCCCATCAGTAGGAAGATTTAAGGTCTATACCATAGACGAGGTGCATATGCTTTCGGGCACGGCTTTTAATGCCATGCTTAAAACTTTAGAAGAGCCTCCTCCACATGTAAAGTTTATTTTAGCGACAACTGATCCACAAAAAATACCTATCACTGTAGTGTCCCGTTGTTTGCAGTTTAATTTGAAAAATATGGCTCCTGAGCAGATTGTTTCTCATCTTGAATATGTGCTTGGTGAGGAATCAGTCTCGTATGAAAGACCTGCATTAAGATTATTGGCTCAGGCTGCAGCTGGCTCTATGAGGGATGCATTATCGATAACAGACCAAGCGATAGCATTTTCATCAAATAACATAACACTTAGTTCTGTTAGAAGCATGCTTGGCTCTATTGATCACACCTTCTTAGCTAGGTTATTAAAAAATTTACTATCAGCAGATGCTTCTGGTTTAAAAGAAGTAACTGATGAACTTGCAGCTAAAGGGTTTTCATTTTCACAAGCACTAGAAGATTTAGCTGTACTTATATCTAAAATCGCAATCGAGCAAAAAATCCCTAATACTGTTAGTGAAGAGGATTTGTTATTTGAAGAGATAAAAGAAATAGCTAAGAGTGCAGATCCAGATTTATTGCAGCTTTTCTATAGCATTGCCATCCATAGTAGGAAGGAACTAGGATTTTCTCCAGATGAATATTCGGGTTTTATGATGGCATGCTTGCGTATGATTTCGCTAGCAGATGGCGGATCAATACTTCCAAAACAAGAATCTACTGAATCTAATCCTCAGCTTGAGCCAGAGGGTAAAAAAAAAGTCCACAGCTAGCCGTAGCTTTTGAGGATTTGAACGAGAACACCTGGACGGAATTAGTTAATACATATAGCGAGACAGGTTTTAGTCACCAAATAGCAATCAACTCTGAATTTTTAAAAACTGAGGGTGATGTAATCTACCTGAAATCGGATATTCAAGAAGTTATATTAGATAAACATAAAACTAAATTAGAAAAATTTCTAGGTGATTATTTCGGACGAAAAATACAAATATATTTTGAGGCTGGGGATGTCAAAATCACTTTGCATAATAAGCAAAATGAAGAACACAACGCTAGGATGGCTGAAGTTATGAAAAAAATAGAAAGCAATGATTTTATTAATGATTTAAAAGAGCATTGCCAAGCTAAACTTATACCTAATTCAGTTACAATAGCCGATAAAAATTTAAAGGACTAACATTATGATGAAAGGTAAGATTGCTGGCTTGATGAAGCAAGCTCAGCAGATGCAAGATAAGATGAAACAAACACAAGAGGAGCTTAGCAACACAGTAGTTGAAGGAGTTGCTGGCGGAAATCTAGTTACAGTTTCTATGACTTGCAATCATGAAGTAAAACGTGTCTCCATCGATGATTCTGTCCTTGAAGAAGATAAAGAATTTTTGGAGGATTTGATTGCTGCAGCTCTTAACGATGCACATCGTAAAGCAGAGGAGACTTCAAAAGAGAAGATGGAAGCTGTGACAGGCGGTTTAACTCTTCCTGGTGGAATGAAACTTCCATTCTAATTTATGACTCGAGAACCTGAGCCACTCCAAGCACTTGTAGATTCAATTGCGAATTTACCAGGTATTGGTGTTAGAACCGCTAGGAGACTGGCTTATCACCTATTACAGCACGATAGGAGCGGGGCAGAGTATCTTGCTATAAATCTTCAAAGGGCTTTGCAGACACTTAAACATTGCCACAAATGCAATAATTTCTCTAGCACGGATATATGTGATATTTGTGCATCAAGCAAAAGAGATGCGTCTCTTTTATGCGTGGTTGAGACTCCTGCGGATTTGGTTCGCATTGAAGAGAGCCATGGATTTAATGGGCTATATTTTGTTTTGATGGGCAGGATATCTCCTATGTCATCTAAAGGTGCACAAGGGCTTAACTTTGAACATTTAATTGAAAGAGTTAAGGACTCGGATGTAAGAGAGGTAATCATTGCCACCAACTTTACGGCTGAAGGTGAGACTACAGCTCATTTTATTAAGACATTTCTGACTGAGATGGGTATTAATACATCACGAATTGCTAGGGGTGTACCAAGTGGCAGTGAGCTTGAATATGTTGATGCTGCCACTATTGCATGGGCTTTAAACGATAGAAAGAAATAGTCTCAAACGTTATAATTAAAAGTATTTTTTTTCGGAATTGCACAATGCTTCACGCACTTTTAACTAAGGGAGAAAAAGAATTCCCTAGTGCTATTCTTGCACTGGCTGATGGTACTGTTTTTAAGGGCATTTCAATTGGAGCTGATGGTCATACCACAGGTGAAATTGTTTTTAATACCAGTATGACGGGATATCAAGAAATCCTTACTGATCCAAGCTATTCACAGCAAATTATCACTCTTACTTATCCCCATATCGGAAATACAGGCATTAACAGCGAAGACATAGAGTCTGACGTGATTAGGGCGGCTGGGCTTGTTATTAGAAATTGTCCAAAAGTAGTGTCATCTTTTAGGGCTGAGAAATCATTGCCAGAGTATTTAAAGGAAAACGGCATTGTTGCTATCTCTGAGATCGATACTAGAAAACTCACTCGCATACTTAGAGAAAAGGGTGCTCAAGGAGCCTGCATTTTCGTGGGCGAGGATGAAGAAAAGGCTGTTGAGTTAGCTAAAAACTATCCTGGAATGGTTGGCCAAGATCTAGCGTCTGAAGCATCGGTCAAAGAAAACATTGACTGGACTCAAGGGGCTTGGTCTTTGAAGAATGGCTATTCAAGCGATGTTCCAAGCAAGTTTCATGTTGTGGCTTATGACTTTGGAATTAAATATAACATCTTGCGTCTTTTGCATGAAAGGGGTTGTAAGGTTACGTTAGTGCCTTCGACAACAAAAGCAGAAGATGTATTGGCCTTAAATCCAGATGGGGTGTTTCTGGCTAATGGTCCTGGTGATCCACAAGCTGTTGAATATGCTATTGAGACGGCAAGGGTAATTTTAGATAAGAAAGTTCCATTATTTGGGATATGTTTGGGCCATCAGATTATGGGTTTGGCATTGGGAGCTAAAACTCTGAAGATGAAAGCTGGACATCATGGAGCAAACCATCCAGTAAAAGATCTGCAGACCGATAGTGTATTTATTACCTCGCAAAATCACGGATTTGCGGTGGATGCGGAGACATTGCCACCAAATACTAAGGTTACTCATATATCTTTATTTGACGGCAGTTTACAAGGATTTGAACTTACCGATAGACCAGCATTTTGCTTTCAAGGGCACCCAGAAGCAAGTCCTGGACCTCACGATACTCTCCCACTTTTCGACAAATTTATCGGCCTCATGGAGGCTAAGTAATAATTATGCCTAAACGTACAGATCTCAAAAGTATTTTGATTATTGGGGCAGGTCCAATCGTTATTGGACAAGCATGTGAATTCGATTATTCTGGAGCTCAGGCCTGCAAGGCATTAAAGGCGGATGGTTATAGAACTATTCTTGTAAATAGTAATCCTGCGACTATTATGACGGACCCAGATACGGCCGATGTAATTTATATAGAGCCGATTACGTGGAAGTCTTTAGAAAAAGTAATCGAGATAGAAAAGCCTGATGCGATTCTGCCAACTATGGGTGGCCAAACTGCACTCAATTGTGCTTTGGAGCTGTCCAAAAAAGGTGTATTAGAGAAACATGGAGTTGAGCTAATAGGGGCAAATGCACAAGCTATTGAGAAAGCTGAAGATAGGATGAAGTTTAAAGAAGCTATGTCTTCTATTGGACTAGAGTCGGCTAAATCAGGCATTGCCCACAGTATGGAAGAAGCGTGGGAAGTTCAGCGACGCATAGCTGAAGAGATTGGGACAGCGGGATTCCCTGTAGTAATCCGCCCAAGTTTTACTCTTGGGGGCACGGGCGGGGGCATTGCCTACAATCCAGAAGAGTTTGAAGTAATTTGTACACGTGGATTGGAAGCATCTCCTACGAATGAATTGCTAATTGAAGAGTCTCTCTTAGGGTGGAAAGAATTCGAGATGGAGGTTATTCGCGATAAGGCTGATAACTGCATCATTATTTGTTCAATAGAAAATTTGGACCCTATGGGTGTGCATACTGGGGATTCGATTACGGTAGCACCAGCTCAGACATTGACAGATAAAGAATATCAAATCATGCGCGATGCATCGATAGCTGTTTTACGCGAGATTGGCGTGGATACTGGTGGATCGAATGTGCAATTTGCCGTCAATCCAGAAAATGGTCGCATGATTGTTATTGAGATGAATCCTCGTGTATCACGCTCATCTGCATTGGCATCGAAAGCAACAGGATTCCCTATTGCAAAAGTGGCATCACGTCTTGCTGTTGGATATACTCTTGATGAATTATCAAATGAAATAACGGGGGGTGCAACTCCTGCTTCATTTGAACCGACACTGGATTATGTAGTTACCAAAATTCCTAGATTTGCATTTGAAAAATTCCCACAAGCTGATTCACGTTTAACTACTCAAATGAAATCAGTTGGTGAAGTTATGGCCATTGGTCGCACTTTCAAAGAATCATTCCAAAAAGCATTGCGTGGTCTTGAAGTTGGTGTTGATGGGCTAAATTTAAAAACTGTGGATCTTGAAAAACTTCAAGTTGAACTCGCTGAGCCTGGACCAGAACGTATTTGGTTTGTGGCGGATGCTTTTGATCGTGGCTTCTCTATTGAAGATGTGCATAGACTTACGAAAATAGATTTATGGTTCTTAGAGCAAATCAAAGAAATCGTTGATATCGAACTTGCATTAGAGCAAAAAACTTTAGGTGATATCGATGCGGAAATTATGCGATTACTTAAACGTGAGGGGTTCTCGGATAGACGATTAGCCTATCTATTAGATACTTCAGAATCTGAGATTCGTAAGATAAGAATTCAACAAGGAGTGCGACCAGTTTATAAACGTGTTGATACATGTGCAGCTGAGTTTGATACTAAGACAGCTTATATGTATTCCACATATGAAGAGGAATCGGAAGCATTGCCAACTAACAAAAAGAAAATTATGGTGTTAGGGGGCGGACCAAATCGCATTGGACAAGGGATAGAATTTGACTATTGTTGTGTACATGCGGCTTTATCGCTCAAAAGCGATGGATATGAAACCATTATGGTCAACTGTAATCCTGAGACGGTGTCCACAGACTACGATACGGCAGATAGGCTTTATTTTGAGCCATTGACTTTGGAAGATGTGCTTGAGATTGTGGAAGTTGAAAAACCAGTGGGTGTTATTGTGCAATATGGAGGTCAAACGCCACTTAAACTTGCAAGCGATTTAGAGCTAAATGGGGTACCGATTCTTGGAACCAGCCCAGAATCGATTGATATTGCAGAAGACCGCGAGAGATTCCAAAAACTTTTACAGAAACTTAATTTGAAACAGCCTCCGAATCGAACTGCGAGAACTGAAGAGGAAGCATTGACACTGGCAAATGAGATTGGGTATCCGCTTGTAGTGCGTCCTTCGTATGTTTTAGGCGGTCGTGCGATGGAAATTGTGCATGACCAGATGGACCTTGAGCGGTATATGACGGCGGCTGTTAAGGTATCCAATGACTCTCCTGTGTTGCTAGATCGTTATTTGAATGATGCAATTGAGATTGATGTTGATTGTATTTGTGATGGTACTGATGTTTATGTAGCTGGAGTTATGGAGCATATTGAGCAAGCTGGCGTTCATTCGGGAGATTCGGCTTGCAGTCTTCCACCGCACTCTTTAACTAAAGAGATGATCGAAGAAATTAAACGTCAAACGCGACTTATGGCCAAAGCATTAAATGTTCGCGGTCTTATGAATGTTCAATTTGCAATTCAAGCTAATGAAGTATATGTTCTTGAAGTTAATCCAAGGGCCTCTAGAACAGTTCCATTTGTCTCAAAAGCTACAGGATTGCCAGTAGCGAAGATTGCAGCACGTGTAATGGCCGGAAAATCTCTGAAAGATCTCGGTGTAACAGAAGAGAAATCGCCTAAGCTTTATTGTGTAAAAGAGGCAGTATTTCCTTTTGCAAAATTCCCAGGAGTCGATACCATTTTAGGACCTGAGATGAAATCTACTGGCGAGGTTATGGGAGTCGGTGAGACATTCGGCGAAGCATTTGTGAAATCACAAATCGCCGCAGGAATCGATTTACCTAAAGCGGGGCTTGTATTCTTGAGCGTTAAAGATTCCGATAAGCCGAAAATCATACCTATTGCCAAAGGATTGCTAGATCTTGGTTTCAAAATATGTGCAACCCGAGGAACTGCAAGTGCAATTTATGAAGCAGGCATTCCGGTTCAGGTTGTAAATAAGGTTACGGAAGGGCGTCCTCATATCGTGGATATGCTTAAAAATGGAGAATTGAATCTAGTTATCAATACGGTTGAAGAAAAGCGAAATGCTATCAACGATTCTCGCTCCATTAGGACAAATGCACTTTCTGCTAGAGTTACGGCTTATACGACAATCGCAGAAGCCTCGGCTGCTGTAGAGGGTTTGAAATACTTGAGATTAGAAAAGGGCATTCGTGTTTATCCCTTACAATCTATTCATGAATCGAATCAGGCTGCTAACTAGAATGCAATTGAGAGTAATTCAGATTTACCAAATGAGCTGAAAAAGGGCTTAACCATTGATTCTTCGTGGTTTAGCCCTACAATAAACTATCATTATTAATAGAAACTAAGGAGCAATCCATGAAGGGAAGCCAAAAAGTTATCGAATACTTTAACCATTTAATATCTGGCGAACTTGGTGCCCGCGATCAATATTTCATACATTCTCGTATGTATGATGAATGGGGATATTCAAAATTGTATGAGCGTCTTAATCATGAGATGGAAGAAGAGACGCAACACGCAGACGCATTGATTCGTCGTGTACTTCTTCTTGAAGGCATTCCAAACATGCAGGTTGAGAAAATTAACGTCGGCTCTGATGTTGTAAGCATGCTTAAGAACGACCTAGCCCTAGAGCTAAAAGTTCGTGAGGACCTAAAGAAAGGAATCGTAATATGCGAGGAAGAACGCGACTTTGTTTCTCGTGATATTTTGGTAGATCAGTTGCAAGATACTGAGGAAGACCATGCTCACTGGCTAGAGCAGCAATTACGGCTTATCGACGAGATGGGTCTTCAAAATTACTTGCAGTCTAAGCAGTAATACTTCAAAATGGGAGGGTTTACCTCCCTTTTTTATTTTTTAAAATGTCTTATTTCCCACAGTTTAAAAAAGTTACTTCAATCCAAGCGGGGCAGGTAGTCGCTCCGCACGAATATTTACCTCCCCTTCAATCTCTTCTAATGGGTGCACAACACGTAGTTGCAATGTTCGGTGCCACGGTTTTAGCCCCTTTGCTTATGGGATTTGATGTAAATCTGGCTGTTTTAATGTCTGGATTAGGTACTTTTATCTTCTTTATTTTTGTAGGTGGTCGTGTTCCTAGCTATTTAGGCTCTAGTTTTGCCTTTATTGGAGGCGTTGTCTCTGTAACGGGCTACGCAGCAGGATCAGGCCCTAATCCAAATATTGGCGTTGCATTGGGTGGCATAATAATGTGCGGCTTAGTCTATGCATTATTTGGTCTTTTAGTCTCATATGCCTCTAAAAATGGCAGTGCTACTCGTTGGATTGATAAACTTATGCCTCCTGTTGTTACAGGTGCTATCGTTGCGGTTATAGGCTTAAATTTAGCCCCTATCGCGGCTAAGAGTGCCATGGCTTCTGGAAGCTCTTTTGATGCCATGATGGCAATGCTTACGGTACTAAGCGTTGGTTTTGTTGCAGTATTTACACGTGGTACCGCTCAAAGATTATTAATTCTACTAGGTCTTATATGTTCATATCTAGTCTATTTTTTATTAACTAATATATTTGGATTTGGGATTCCTATAGACTTTACAGCTTTGAATAATGCCCCTTGGTTTGGATTGCCAACTTTAACAGCACCTGAATTTAAGTTTTCTGCGATAACAGTAATATTGCCAGTTGCTGTGATTTTAGTAGTTGAGAATTTGGGCCATATTAGGGCTGTTAGTGCCATGACTGGTCAGGATCTTGATAAATATCTAGGTCGTGCTTTTATGGGGGACGGTGTGGCTACCATGATTTCTGGCTCATTGGGTGGCACTGGTGTCACAACTTATGCTGAAAATATTGGTGTTATGGCGGTCACAAAAATTTACTCCACTCTTTTATTTTTGGTAGCTGCTGCATTTGCTGTATTGCTTGGATTTTCACCAAAATTTGGTGCTTTGATAAATAGTATCCCTGGTCCTGTATTGGGAGGAGTTTCGATGGTCGTATTCGGGCTCATTGCCATCTCAGGGGCTAGGATATGGGTTATCAATCGAGTAGATTTCTCCGATAATAAAAATCTTATAGTCGCTGCTGTAACGCTAATTATGGGTGCAGGAAATTTTGCAATTGAATTTGGAGGCTTTAAATTAGAGGGTATTGGTACGGCCACTTTTACGGCTATTATTCTTTATGCCCTATTAAATTTAAAATCAAAGGAAATACCGAAAACCTAATCTAACTTGTAATTTTATTTTTCTTAATTATAATTACTAAATGTTTGGACGCTCTACGAGTCAGTAGGGCGTCTTTAATTTTTCTTAGAGGGATTATGGCTACACTACCATTGACTAAAGCAGGATCGATTAGACTTACTGAAGAATTACAAAAATTAAAAACGGTTGAGCGACCAGCTGTTATTCAAGCCATAGCTGAGGCTAGAGCACAAGGCGATCTTAGCGAAAATGCTGAATATGATGCTGCTCGTGAAAGACAGGGCTTTATCGAAGCAAGGATTAAGGAATTAGAGGGCGTTTTATCTAATTCTCAAATTATCGAACCGTCAACTTTAGAGGCAGGAGATAAGATTGTCTTTGGTGCAACTGTAGAGCTTGAGGATCTTGATAGTGGCGAGCATGTAAGATACCAATTAGTGGGTGATGCTGAAGCAGATATAAAACTAAATACTATTTCAATATCTAGTCCTGTAGCCCGCGGTCTAATCGGTAAGCATGAAGGTGACACGATTAAAATCAATGTACCTTCAGGCGAAAAAGAATATGAAATACTAAGTGTAGAGTATATTTAATCCTTATTTCTACGACCCGCCCTAAGTGTGAGTGAACTTCCTTTTCTTCTTGGGATTGATGGCTTACGAACAGATTCTTTAGGTTTACTAGTTTTAGAATCAGCTGTCCTAGGTGCGGGTTTACCTGCTTTTGAAATAGGTTTTGCTTTAGCTTTTCCGCCCTTGTTTAGTGTAGTTGAGCTAGTTGGGCCTGCCCTTTTACCTGCGGCAGCTTGCTTTTTAGTTATATAAGCTTCATTAGGAAGTCTTTCGCTAGCTTGACGTGGTTTACTTTGTTTTATAAGTGATCTGTAGATATCGTTTTCTCTATAAATAGTTAAAATCTTACCTACATGGGAGATGATTTCGCAGTTGAGGTTTTTAATTATCTGATCTGCAAGTTCGATTCTGTAAGATCTATCGTCCCCTGCAACTTTAATCTTAATAAGTCCGTGTGCGTTTAAATTGTGATCGATTTCCTGTAAAACAGATTCTGTTAAACCGTTATCCCCAATCATAACCACTGGCTTTAAACTATGGGCACTTGATCTTAATAAACTTTTTTCTTTAGAAGAAAGTTTTTGATTTTTTGATTCAATATTCATGGCTAAAAATAAATTTTCTAAAAATTGGATTCATCAACATATAAATGATCCCTACGTTAAATTGGCTCAACAAAAGGGATACAGGGCTCGTGCCGCTTTCAAACTTATTGAAATTTTAGACACTGAGAAGCTTATGCGAAGAGGAGACATTATAGTCGACTTAGGTTCTTCTCCAGGTAGTTGGTCTCAAGTGGCTAGAGAAAGACTGTTGCATAAAGGCGAGATTGATGGAAGGGTTATCGCACTTGATTTACTACCAATGGAACATATCGAAGGGGTTGAGTTTATTCAAGGCGATTTTAGAGATGATGAGGTTTTAGAACAACTAGAAGAAAAAGTAGGTCATCAACAGGTTGATCTCGTTATTTCGGATATGGCCCCTAACTTATCTGGAATAAGTTCTGCTGACTCTGCACGAATTGAGCATGTGGTTGAGTTGGCAGTTGATTTTGCTACAAATCATCTAAAACCCGAAGGGGCACTTATAGTTAAGGCCTTTCACGGAAGCGGATTCTCTCAACTTGTTGAATTATTTAAGAAAAATTTTGTAAGAGTAGTTGAAATAAAGCCTAAGGCTTCACGCGATAAATCATCAGAAACTTTTATAGTCGGTAAAAGATTAAAAGCAAAATAAAATTCCTTAATATTGTGCTAATCTTGAATAAATATACTTTTACCCTCATATCCAAGTGGTATGGTGTAGAATAATTAGTTCTTTCTATAAGAATTACAATCTATAGAGGATAAATTTTGAATAATTCATTTTCTAAATTCGCTTTATGGGCGATATTCATTATTGTTCTATTTACCGTATTTCGTCAGTACGATGATCGCGGTCCTTATGCTTCTGCTGTTTCTTACAGCCAGTTTATGGAAGACGCTAAGAACGGTAAAATTCAATCTGTTGTCATTCAAGGTAACACCCTAAATGTTACTCAGTCTGATGGTCGTCAGTACGAACTAACAAGTCCTAGCGATATTTGGATGGTTAGTGATCTTATGGAAAACGGTGTTCGAGTTTCTGCTCGACCTCCTGAAAAACCATCATTTTTATTAAGTGCATTAATATCATGGTTCCCTATGATTTTGCTTATTGGTGTATGGATATTTTTCATGCGCCAGATGCAAGGTGGCGGAAAAGGTGGGGCATTCAGCTTCGGTAAATCCCGTGCACGTATGCTGGACGAAAAAAATAACAATATTACTTTTGCGGATGTTGCTGGAGTGGACGAAGCAAAAGAAGATGTTCAGGAAATTGTTGAATTCTTAAAAGATCCTTCTAGATTCCAAAGGCTTGGAGGACGTATTCCTAGAGGTGTGCTTATGGTAGGCCCTCCAGGAACAGGTAAAACACTGTTGGCTAAAGCAATCGCAGGTGAAGCTAAGGTCCCATTTTTTACTATCTCAGGTTCTGATTTTGTAGAGATGTTTGTGGGTGTAGGTGCTTCTCGTGTGCGTGATATGTTCGAAAACGCAAAAAAACACGCTCCTTGCATTATTTTTATTGATGAAATTGATGCTGTTGGTCGTCAGCGCGGTGCAGGTCTTGGTGGCGGAAATGATGAACGTGAACAAACTCTAAACCAAATGTTAGTTGAAATGGACGGCTTTGAATCTGGTCAGTCTGTTATCGTTATTGCAGCTACTAACCGTCCAGATGTACTAGACCCTGCATTACTTAGACCAGGACGTTTTGATAGGCAGGTTGTTGTTAATCTTCCTGATGTCCGTGGACGTACTCAAATTTTAAAAGTTCACATGCGTAAAGTTCCGCTTGCACCAAATGTGGATGCCTCCATTCTTGCACGCGGTACACCCGGGTTTTCGGGTGCGGATTTAGCTAATCTAGTAAACGAAGCGGCACTTTTTGCTGCTCGTAGAAATGGTCGCACAGTTGATATGCTCGATTTTGAAAGAGCTAAAGATAAAATCATTATGGGTGCGGAACGTAAATCTATGGTTATGCCAGAAGAGGAGCGTAAAAATACAGCTTATCATGAATCTGGTCATGCAGTAGTAGCTTATGTACTACCGAAAACAGACCCAGTTCATAAAGTCACTATTATTCCTCGTGGTCGTGCTTTAGGTGTAACCATGCAACTTCCAGAGGAAGATAGATATAGTATGGATAAAGAGCGTCTACTAAATATGATTGCCGTGCTATTTGGTGGCCGTATCGCAGAAGAAGTCTTTATGAATCAGATGACTACTGGTGCTTCAAATGACTTTGAGAGAGCCACAAGCATTGCCAGAGATATTGTTACTCGTTATGGTATGACTGATTCTCTAGGTCCTATGGTTTACGCAGAAAACGAAAACGAAGTGTTCCTAGGTCGAAGCGTAACTAAAACGACTCATGTGTCGGAAGCTACCATGCAACAAGTCGATAAAGAGATTCGCAAAATTATCGATGAGCAATATAAAGTTGCCCGCGATATTATTGAATCTAATCGCGAGAAAATCGAAGTTATGGCTAAGGCTCTGCTTGAATGGGAATCAATTGATGCAGACCAAATCAAAGAAATTATGGACGGAAAAGAGCCTTCTCCTCCTAAAGACCCTGCAGCCCCTTATGATGTGACAGGTGATGCTTCGCCTCCTCCATCTGCTGGTGGTGTAGTTCCTCCAAAAGAATCAGCTAAACCAGTTTAGAATGGTGTCTCCTTTTTTATGCGGTCGATATGAAATCGACCTTAATGAATCTCCGCGAATCATGGGTATCGTCAATGTTACCCCTGATTCGTTTTCAGATGGTGGCTTTCATGCTACTACAGATACTGCAATTGAACACGGACTTAAATTAATTCGAGACGGGGCCGATATTATTGATATCGGTGGGGAATCTACCCGTCCAGGTTCCGATCCTGTAAGTGCGGAAGATGAAGTGGCACGTATATTGCCTGTAATCGAGGGTTTAAAAAATGCGGGTGTACCTATTTCTGTGGACACTTTCAAACCCGAAGTTATGAAGATTGTTCTAGAGGCTGGTGTAGACATGATAAATGACATAAATGGTCTAGAAAAGCCTGGGGCAATTGATGTAGTCTCTAAATTTCCTAAAGCAGGTGTTTGTATTATGCACATGCATGGGGAGCCTAAAACTATGCAGCTAAATCCACCAGACTATCAAGGTGATGTGGTTGCATTTTTGAAGGAATATCTCTTAAGAAGAGCCAAGGAAGCAGAAAGCAAGGGCATTGCCACCAATAGAATTTGCATTGATCCTGGATGTGGGTTCGGTAAAACAATTGATCAAAATTACGATATTCTCTCTAATCTAGATGAATTTAAAGATTTGGGATATGCATTGCTACTCGGCATTTCTCGCAAAATGATGTTTGGCTCTCTTCTTGATATCCCTCCACGAGATAGGGTGGTTGTCAGTGTCTATGGTGCTATGGTTGGGCTTGATTTAGGTGCGAACATTATTCGCGTACACGATGTACTTGAAACTAAGCAGGCCATGATGATTAGAGACAAGATTAATCAGCATAGAAGAAAATGAGTAGAAGATATTTTGGTACTGATGGTGTTAGGGGTGAAGTAGGCGGTGATGTTATCAACGCCGAATTTGCTTTAAGGCTTGGTTATGCTGCAGGAAAGGTTCTAACTAAAGAGCATAAGAACACAAAGCGCCCGAGTGTCCTTATCGGAAAAGACACGCGCGTTTCAGGCTATATGTTGGAATCAGCCCTAGAGGCTGGATTGTCAGCGGCTGGAATCGATGTATTGCTTGCTGGACCAATACCCACTCCTGCGGTTGCTTATTTGACTAAAGCTTTTCGTTTGGATGCAGGTATAGTTATTAGTGCTTCTCACAATCCTTTCTACGATAATGGTATTAAATTCTTTTCTGGAGAGGGTACAAAACTTCCGGATGATGTTGAGCTGCAGATTGAAAATTTAATCGATGAGCCGCTTGGATGTGTAGGATCTGATCAAATTGGCAAGGCTCGCAGGATAAATGACGCTTCTGGTCGATATATCGAGTTTTGCAAAAGTACGTTTGCGGGTGATTTGGATTTGCGCGGGCTTAAAATTGTTGTAGATGCAGCACATGGAGCCGCCTATCGCATTGCCGCACCAGTTTTTCAAGAACTTGGGGCCGATGTCATATCCATAGGAGATAAGCCTGATGGGCTAAATATCAACGATGCAATGGGGGCACTTCACCCAGAATCAATAGCACAAGAAGTAATTAAGCACGAGGCAGATCTCGGCATTGCCCTCGATGGTGACGCAGATCGAATAGTAATGTGTGATAATGAAGGCACAATATATAATGGTGATCATTTGTTGTATGCCATAGTTAAGGACAGACTATCTCGTTACGAACGTATGGGTCGTAATGAAATTTATGCCCTTGACGGATTAGTTGGTACACTTATGACCAATTATGGTTTAGAGAAGCGACTAAATGAATTAGGAATCCCTCTAATTAGAGCAAAAGTGGGCGACCGATATGTTATGCAAGAGCTTCTCGACAAAGGCTGGAAGATAGGTGGAGAGAGCTCAGGGCATATTTTATGTCTTGATCAACATTCCACAGGAGATGGGATTATATCGGCACTTCAGGTTTTGAGAGGTACTGTTAGGCATAATTCTACACTCAAGGACTGGATTGCAGATTTAAATATGTATCCTCAAGTCATGGTGAGCGTTCCATGCGAAAAGGGCTTTGATTGGCAATCTAATAAATCGCTTCTTACTAAAGTGGAAGAAATCAAAGCTCAGTTAGGTAATAAGGGAAGAGTGCTCATAAGACCATCGGGCACAGAGCCTAAACTTAGAATTATGGTCGAGGCTGAAGATAAAAAAGTAGCTCAATCTGCAGTTGATGAATTAGCTGCTGTAGAATTGAGTAATTAGATTTTAAGGAAATAATAATATGCGTGAACTACTAACAACGCAAGCAACATCCAGAGAACCTAGCTTTACGTTAAGCATTGCCACTGAACCTGAAGAGGTGAAAGCCCTACAAAAATTAAGGCATGAAATTTACTCTTCAGAATTGGGCGTTAAATTTGAACGAGACGATATTGATATCGATTATTTTGATGATTTTTGCGACCATCTAATGGTTATCGATAACGATAAGAAAAAAGTAGTGGGCACTTATAGGACTTTGAGCCCTAAAAATGCAGTTAAAGCGGGAAGATATTATTCCGAGGGAGAATTTAATATCGATAGTCTTAATAATATTCGACCTCTTCTAGCTGAGTGTGGCCGTTCTTGCACACACACTGATTATCGATCAGGTTCTGTAATCATGCTGCTTTGGGCTGGTCTTGCAAAATATATGGAGTTTTATCAAGCACGTTATATGTTAGGTTGTGCAAGTGTTAGCTTAGCTGATGGCGGTTTCCAAGCTGCTGAAGTTTGGAGATATGCAAAATCAGAGATGGAAAAGCATCCTGAGAGGGCCGAAGTAATTCCGCTAAATCCATATCCGATAGAGAAATTGGAATCATTGCCAGAGAATCAAGATAATCAAACAAAATTTCATTCACTTATTAAAGGTTATATCAAAGTGGGTGCCTATATTTGCGGAAAACCTACATTCGATGAGAGCTTTAATTCATGCGACTTTCCGATTATCATCGATAAGGAAGCTATGGACAAAAGGTACTATAAACAGTTTGATCAGTTCTCAAAAGAGGTGTCTGCTTAATCCATCTTTTAAAAAATAGATTAATAACCCTTGATTTTCAAATTGTATCCTGCATTCATCCACTGATCTGCCTCAAGATTAAGGCTGTATTTAGTCAGAGGGTGATTGCTAATCCAATCCTTCGGAACCTCCAATACGAAGGATTTTTCTTTCTTATGAGTCAGCTGTATCTCACGAAGACCTAGATCCTGACGACTTCTTGAGAATAGCACGGCCAATCGTAGACTTAGAATTGCACGAATCTTACTTGCATCTAAAGTATCTAGATCGACTTTATTCAAAGACCCATGATGCATTAGAGAAATCAGAGCAAGATTTTTTTGCTCATCCTTTGAAAACCCTGGCAAATCCGCATTTTCCAAGACATATGCCGTGTGTTTATGATATGAAGATTGAGAAATACTTAGGCCAATTTCATGAAGTTTCGCAGCCCAAGTCAGGTATTTTCGATCCTCTTCAGATCCTTCTCCCATATCATCGAAGAGATTGAGTGCGAGAGACTCAACTCTATACGCTTGCCTTTTATCTATATGATAACGATGCATAAACAAGTCTACCGTTTCATCGCGCTTATCAGTATCAGCTTGACGGCCGAGCATATCGTATAACACACCGACTCGCAGTGCCCCTTCGCCTTGATGCATTTGTTTGATACCCAATGACTTAAAAATAGCAATCATGATAGAAAGCCCTGCTGGCAATACTTCCGTCCTATCGGTTTTTAGTCCAAGCACATGAGAGGAATAATTCATACCGTACTTAATCATCGTTTTACGCAGCTTTAACATGCCCTCAAGAGTGATACCTTTTTCAGAATACCCAGTATCCTCAAGAACAGCCACTAAAGCCTTTGCCGTGCCAGATGATCCAAATGCTTGCTTCCACCCAATGCTTGTATAGGATTTGCGAATCACCTCAATTTCTTTTGATGCCGCAAGTTCCGCTTGTGCAAATGCCTTTTCGCTAAGTTCTCGTTTAGGGAAAAAAGCTTTTGAAAAGCTCACACACCCCATATGGAGTGAAGTCATAATTTGTGGCTCTAAGCCTTTTCCGATAATGAACTCTGTAGATCCGCCACCTATATCTATTACAAGCCTATTTTCTTTAGATGGTGGCAATTCATGTGCTACTCCGGAAAATATAAGCCTTGCTTCTTCTTGGCCTGATATCACTTCGATAGGAAAGCCTAGTGCCGCCTCTGATACTTGTAACAATTTGTTAGCGTTTTTTGCTACTCGGAATGTGTTCGTAGCCACAGCCCTAACATTTTGGGGTGGAAAATCTTTTATCCTTTCTCCAAACATCTTAAGAACGGCTTCAGCTCTAGAGATGGCAATGTCATCGAGTACGAGATTTTCATTCAAACCAGCAGCAAGTCTAACAGTTTCCTTAAGGCGATCTATAGAGTAGATTTGTCTTATACCATTGCTAAGTTCAACTACTCTGCCAACTGAAAGTCTAAAACTATTAGAGCCTAAATCAACAGCAGCCAGAAGGGAAGCAGAGTTCATAAATGATAGTCCAAAAAAAGTTGCAACATTTTACCTTAAACACAATTACTTGTAATTTAAGAATTTACACAAATGTCATATTCACGTCATATTTGAAACTTAACATTAAGCACAAGTCAGGGACTGCCCTGATACTTTCTTTCTATTATATGGATTTATCCTAGTTTGAGGACTTACTATGTTAAAACACGCTTTAAAAGGTATTACTGTTGCAGTTGCTCTTAGCACTGCATCATTCGCTGTTCAAGCAGTTGAAGTAACTGGTGCAGGGGCATCATTCCCCTACCCAGTTTATTCTAAATGGGCTTCTGATTTCGAAAAAGAAACTGGCCACAAAATCAATTATCAATCAATCGGTTCTGGTGGTGGTCAAAAAGCTATCATCGGTAAAACTGTTAATTTCGCTGGTTCAGACGACCCATTAAGTGCAGAAAAACTTAACGAAAACGGTCTTTTCCAATTCCCTTCAGTAGTTGGTGGTACTGTTGCTGTTGTTAATATCACTGGTCTAAAACCAGGTCAACTAGTCTTAACTGGTGAAGTTCTAGCTGATATCTACATGGGTAAAATTAAAAAATGGAATGACCCTAAGATCAAAGAACTTAATGGTAACACTTCTCTTCCAGACGCTGATATCATCGTAGTTCACCGTTCTGACTCTTCTGGTACTTCTTTCGGTTTCACTAACTACCTTTCTAAAGTTTCTGCTGATTGGAAAAACTCAGTAGGCGAAGGTAAATCTGTTAAATGGCCTACTGGTCAAGGCGGTAAAGGTAACGGTGGCGTTGCTGGTTTAGTATCTAAAATCCCTTTCTCTATTGGTTATGTTGAATACGCTTATGCTAAACAAAATGGTTTAGCTTGGGCTGCTATGAAAAACGCTGAAGGTAAAGTAGTTCAACCAGAACAATCTACTTTCGCAGCAGCTGCAGCTAATGCTGACTGGAAAGGTACTCCTGGTATGGGCGTTGTTCTTACAAACGAACCAGGTGCTGATAGCTGGCCTATGACTTCAGCTACTTTCATCTTAGTTCACAAAAATGTAGAAAAACCTGAAGAAGTTAAAACAGCTCTTCAATTCTTCGATTATGCTTGGACTAAAGGTGCTAAAACTGCATCTGATTTAGACTATGTTCCACTTCCAGATTCAGTTACTAATGCAATCCGTGAAGAATGGAAAGCTCAGCTTAAAACTGCTGACGGTAAATCTATTTGGTAATTAGACATAGTCTTATGACCTTAGATTAGTAACATGGCGGTCTATTAGACTGCCATGTTTTTCTTTACTCAACTATTAAAGTTATCATGCAATCAAAAGACGCTAACAATACTCAAAGTCGCGGTGTATTCCTAGATGCATTATTTGCCAACGCTACGCGTTTTATGGCTTTTTTTGTGTTTATTCTGTTGGCCGCTATTCTTTTATCTCTGATTTGGGAAAGCCGTGAAACCATTATGAAATGGGGCTTTTCTTTTTTATGGACTAATGATTGGGATCCGATTAACGACGTTTACGGTGCTGTAGCTCCTATCGTTGGTACATTAGTTACATCTTTTATTGCTTTAATTATCGCTATACCTGTCTCTTTTGGTATCGCAATGTTCCTAACTGAACTAGCACCTCTTTGGTTACGTAGACCATTGGGTACTGCCGTTGAGATGTTAGCTGCGATTCCATCAATTATTTATGGTATGTGGGGTTTATTTATTTTTGCCCCATGGTATGCCAGAAATGTTCAACCCTTAATTATCGACACTTTTGGAGAATTGCCACTTATTGGTTTCCTATTCCAAGGTGCCCCGATGGGTATCGGTTTATTTACAGCCAGTCTGATTCTTGCAATTATGGTTATTCCATATATTGCTTCTATTATGCGTGACGTATTTGAAGTTGTCCCTCCAATGCACAAAGAATCTGCTTATGGATTAGGATCTACAACATGGGAAGTTATGTGGAAAGTAGTTCTTCCTTACACTAAAAATGGTGTAGTGGGTGGTATCATGTTAGGTCTTGGTCGAGCACTTGGTGAAACAATGGCCGTTACTCTTGTTATCGGTAACTCCTTTAATCTGCCAGAGAGCGTTTATGACTCTGCGACATCAATCGCCTCAGCGATTGCAAACGGATTTAATGAAGCCTATGGTATTCAAAAATCTGCTCTTATTGAGCTTGGTTTAATTCTATTCTTGATTACAACAGTAGTACTAGCTCTATCTCGTTGGATGGTTTCAAGAATGGAACGTAAAGAAGGTAAAAAATCTTAATTAGGTGGCATGAAAATGAATACAGTTACACAAACTCCAAATAATATGGCACCAAAATTAGCTAACAGTGCCATTAGCGTAAAAAACCCTTTATTCAAAAAACGTAGACTTACAAATATAGTTATGCTTACGCTTTCATTTATTGCGTTGGCCTTCGGTTTGTTTTGGTTGTTTTGGATTATCTGGGTTCTAATAGTTGAAGGTGCTGCAGCTATTAATCTAGAATTATTCACTGAGCCAACTTCTGGTCCTGGCGGCGGTGGCGGCTTACGAAATGCCATTCTTGGATCATTCTTAATGACTACCGTAGCTACTATAGTCGGTACACCAATTGGGGTTCTTGCAGGGACTTACCTTGCTGAATATGGCCAAAGAGGGTGGTTAGCACCAACTACTAGGTTCCTTAACGACGTGCTTTTATCAGCTCCATCAATCGTAATTGGTCTATTTATTTATGCCCTTATCGTTGCTCAACAAGGTCATTATTCAGGTTGGGCGGGTGCAGTAGCATTGGCTATTATTTTGATTCCAGTAGTTGTAAGAACTACGGATAATATGCTTTTACTTATTCCAAATAGTTTACGTGAAGCGGCTGTAGCTCTTGGATGCCCTAAATGGAAAATGATTACTAAGATTTGTTATCGTGCAGCTATCGCAGGTATTATTACTGGCGTTCTTCTTGCTATTGCACGTATTCTAGGTGAAACAGCACCATTACTATTTACGGCTCTAAACAACCAATTCGGTTCTTTAGATATGAGTCAACCTATGGCTAACCTTCCAGTTACAATTTACCAATACGCAGATAGCCCTTATGAAGATTGGAACGCCTTAGCTTGGGCTGGTGCTACCGTAATTACGTTGTTCGTTCTTGGTATAAATATCTTAGCTCGTAGCATCTTTAAAAAATAATACGCAGATTTAATTTTTAGGAAATTTAAATGAACTCTACTTATGAACTAATTTCTCCAGCTGATACAAAAATAGAAGTTAATAACTTAGACTTTTATTATGGTTCGTTTCACGCAATTAAAAATGTGAATATGCGTATACCCCGCAACTGCGTTACAGCATTTATTGGTCCATCAGGATGCGGTAAATCAACTCTTTTGCGCACCTTTAACCGCATGTTTGAACTATATCCTGGTCAACGCGCAACAGGTGAAATCATTATGGACGGTGAAAACCTCCTGAATACTAAAACTGATATTTCAATTATTCGTGCAAAAGTTGGTATGGTTTTCCAAAAACCAACTCCATTCCCAATGAGTATCTACGATAATGTGGCTTTCGGTGTTAGATTGTTCGAAAAATTATCTAAACGTGAAATGGACGAGCGCGTAGAGTGGGCTTTAGTTAAAGCTGCTCTTTGGAACGAAGTTAAAGATAAACTTGATCAAAGCGGTGCGGGTTTATCTGGTGGTCAACAACAACGTCTTTGTATTGCACGCGGTGTTGCTGTTAAGCCTGAAGTTATTCTTCTTGACGAACCATGTTCTGCTCTTGACCCAATCTCTACAGTTAAGATTGAGGAGCTGATTACTGAACTTAAGAAAGACTATACAGTAGCGATTGTAACTCACAACATGCAACAAGCTGCACGTTGCTCTGATTACACTGCTTATATGTACTTAGGTGAATTGATTGAATTTGGTGAAACAGAACAAATCTTCCACACACCTAAAGAGCAAGCGACTCAAGACTATATTACTGGACGATTCGGCTAAGCATTGCCACCTAATAGAAACAAAAAAACGAGTCTTAATGGCTCGTTTTTTATTTGAATAAACTAATATATTCGTTATAATAATAGGCTTTAACTTGTGGCGCGATAGCAAAGCGGTTATGCAGCGGATTGCAAATCCGTTTAGAGCGGTTCGACTCCGCTTCGCGCCTCCATTAATTTTGAACACGCAAGGTGTGCAACCTTTCTTGATTCGGCACGAAGTAAAACGATCCTGTTACTGGCTTTGAGAAATGGTGTACTAAAAGATCAATCTTCCCGTCCAAATCCCCAAACATGCTTTTTAGTTGCTGATCTAGATTATGCAATGTAGCACAGTATCCACAGAAAATTAGTCCACGATCACCAGTGATATCTCCATAAGGAAGGCTACGTCTTAGGATCTTAAGATCTATACCATTTTCAGCAATATCAGTGCGACCTAAATGCGAATCAGGAAGCCTCACAGATTTATCGAGTTCCTCATCAGAATCCTTTTTGCGACCCACAGAAGCCTCTTGTGTTTGAACACTAAGTGCGTTCCATTTGTCCATATCATGGATATATTTTTGAATCAAAACATAGCTGCCACCCGCATCACAGAATTCTTGAGCAATAACAGCCGCCTTTACAGCATCCTCATCTTTCGGATTTTCTGTGCCATCCACAAATCCATCGTGCCCACGATCTTCAAGCATGCGGTACCCATGGGTCTCATCTTTAGGCTCAAAATAAGGCCTTAGTAAAGCCCAAACCTTAGTCGCTAAATCAAGATTGATATCATTTCGCATAGATTGGATATGAATTAATAAATCATGCTGAGTTGCAGGTGCCATGCCGTGGCCATATCCCTCGAATGGCTTGATTTCATGCCCCTCACGGCGACCGTCTATGGTTTGAGCGTACTTGTTCCATAGCTTCGCACCAAACCCAACAGACATGCCTAGCATATCGTTTGGAAATTTATTTTTAAGATCATCTTCAATTGATTGAAGTTTAGAACATGCGTTGGCAATGCCTTCGTAATCCTCCGTTTTTAGGTCTGCTTCAATAAATATTCCGAATTTTGCACCATCAGGGAGTATAGAGGTTTGACAATGACAGGACATAACATCTCCTATTTAGTTAGAGTGGACGGATTTATCCATGCTCTTTAGATATCTTATTTTATTATTAAAATATAACTAATGGGACTTAAGGAAATTTTGTGTATTCTTCTATTGATTTATTCGCTGGAATTGGTGGTATTAGACTGGGATTTGAACAGGCTTTTGGTGAAAAACTCAAAACTGTTTACGCAAGTGAAATTGATTCCAATGCAGTAAAAACTTATGTTTCAAATTTTTCTAGTAAAAAGATTATTCACGGTGACGTAACCAAAGAAGTAGAAGCTGATATTCCTGCTCACGACTTTTTACTTGCAGGTTTTCCATGCCAAGCTTTTTCAGCTGCTGGCAGAAAAATGGGTTTTGATGATGCTAGAGGGACGTTGTTTTTTGATGTTGCGAGAATAATTAAGTTTCATAAACCGAAAGTTGTATTCGCTGAAAATGTTAAAAATTTAGTGAATCATGATAAAGGGACGACCTTTAAAATAATTCTTAATGTGCTTAAAGAATTAGGTTATGAAGTATTTTTTCAAGTCTTAAATAGTAAAAATTTCGGAGTTCCTCAAAACAGGGAACGAATATATATAGTTGCTTTCAGGGAAAATCTAGGGATTCGCAGATTTGATTTTCCTGAAGGAATTAATGATTCTGTTAAATTGAAAGATATTCTTGAAAAAACAGAAGTTTCAAATAAATATTATCTTTCTGAAACCTATCTAAGCACTCTAAAAAAACATAAAGAGAGACATGCATTAAAAGGTAATGGATTTGGGTATGAAATTCGAGATCCTGAATCTATTGCGGGAGCAATTGTATGCGGTGGTATGGGAAGGGAACGCAATTTAATAGTAGATAACAGACTTAAAGATTTCACACCTAAAACAAATATCAAGGGAGAAATAAATAAAGAGTTTGTTAGAAGAATGACACCGAGAGAATGGGCTAGACTACAGGGCTTTCCAGAAACATTCAAATTACCTATTGCTGATACGCATTTATATAAACAACTTGGAAATTCCGTTACTGTCCCTGTAGTTAAAGCAATTGCCCTAAGAATTAAAGATGCTTTGAAGGATAGTAAGAATGGCACTAGTAGGTAATAAAGGTGAATGGTCTGAGGTGTTAGCTTTATTCTATATTCTATCGAGCAATGTTTTACATGCAACAGACTTTAAATTTGAAAAGCAAAGTATAGAGTCATCACCAGTTGTAGGTTTAGAAAGAAAAGATAAGTTGGGTAATTTTCTATTTAAGATAAATGATCAAATAGATATATATTTAAATGGAAAATTTAAGTTAAAGATTTCGAAAGCAGAATTTTCCGAAGAATACTATTATCTATTAAATGAACTATTGAAAGCACAAAAAACTAGTTTTTTAATACCAAAAACTGAGTCATTTCTTTCTAGGATTGGTATCACCTCCCTCAAAGCTCCATCAAGAGATAAATCCGATATTATTCTTCACTTGAAGGATATTTTCACTTCAAATATTTATAAAGTAGCCTTTTCAATCAAATCTCAGCTAGGACATTCCTCATCACTTTTGAATGCTAGCAAGTCAACAAATTTTATATTTAGGGTCAGAGGAAATTACTTAGTAAAAAAGTTTCATACTTTGCATGAATCTCTTGATTGTGTTTCCAGCAATCTAGAGTACATATCAACTGAAAATCCTACTTTTCTAGCGAATCTACAATTTATAGACAATCAATTTGATGAATTATTAGCCACAGCTCTCATCCAATATTACTGTCATAGAACTAGATCATGCAAAAGTGTTGTTGAAAAATTAACTCAACTAAATCCCCTTAATCTATTAAATATTAAATCCTACGAATTTAAATTCAAAAGTTTTTTAAGATCAATCGCTCTTGGTATGAAACCTTCCACACCTTGGGATGGAAAAGATGAAGCAAGCGGAGGATTTTTGATTATTAAATCAAATGGTGATATGTTACTTTACCACCAAAGAAATAGGAATGAATTTGAGGATTATCTTCTTAATAATACAAAATTTGAAACTCCTTCAACTACCAGACATAAATTTGGTTTTGTATATGAAGAATCAGGAGAAAATAGGATAAAACTAAATTTACAAATCAGATTTATTTAACTTGTTTAAAACTGCGTAAAATTAGTTTTAATATTCTATCCCTAACTCAATCCCGCCTCTGATTTTTATATCCTTTTTCAAGCAGCGGTTGTATTAACTTACGTGGAACCATTATTGTTTGACTGCCCTTTGCAATAGAATTGATTGAACCAGGGTCGTAAACAAATCTTAGTTCATCAGCAGTAATCATAAAATTGTTAGATAGGTAGAAGTGTTGCTTATCTAAAAAGGGTTCTTGAATTCCTTTCTCTTTATTCATTCGAACATATTCTCTATAAGCTAAATCCTTAACTTTTTGAACATTTTTCTGTCCAACCAAATCGGCTAAGATAATAAATCCTTTCTTAATGTCATATGTATACATAAAGATACCAGTGCTTGGTTGAGGCGAACCAAGCAGAAAGTAACTATATTCAGTGTAAAAATCTAAGAGTCTATTATTTTCGTCTTCATCCCAATAATGCTCATATTTAGGCTCAATTTTTATCTCACTAGCACCAGCAAAATTCATCGAATTGCTTTTATCATGGGCTACTAATTTTTTAAACACACCTCTAATAATTGCATCTGCGGTCTCTGGAGAGTATTTCTCAGGAGGTAGGGCATTATCTGAATCAAATGAAATTAGAAGTTCCAGAATATCAAGATTAATTTTTGCATCAATCTCAGGCAAGTTAGTTTCTAAAAAATATACTTCAACTACAGGGCATTCAGGTGAGCATGTTGAGTTATCGGATAATTTTTTTGAAGTTTCGCTTTGTGTTATGTGAACGCGTTGTATAGCAGATTTAACATTTGAATCTGCATAAGATGGTGGTGTCAAACAAATTAAAGTGGCCAATAATCCTAGGAGTTGTCTCATTCTAAATCACCTTAATTAAATTTGTTAATAATTAAATAATCTCGTGCTTACAATGTTGAACTTCTATCACTGGATGATGCAGGTTTTTCATGCCTTTTAGTAGTGATTTATAGTCTTGAGGAGTCATAGAACCGTGGTGGATTACAGATGCAATCATGGTCCAGCATCCTTGACCAATTGACCAGACATGCAAATCGATGACCTCTGTATCGCTTGCACTTTCAAGTTTTTTACGTATAGTCTCTTCAACTGACCCAGGCGCAGTGGCATCAAGTAATACTTTGCTTGTTTGCTTCATGAGACCAATGGTCCATTTGCCTATTAAAACACTAGCTATCAATGCGATAAGCGGGTCAAGCCACGTCCAACCCCATCCCCATGCGGCAAGGATGCCTATAATGGCCGCTACTGAAGTTGCTGCGTCTGTGAGTACATGTAAAACGGCTGCTTGAAGATTGTTATCTTTTCTCTCTGGCAACGCCATCGCTGCTTCGCTTTTTGCTTCATATTCAATATCATGTTCATGAATATGATCATGGCTGTGGCTATGGGAATGCCCATGTTCGATTTCTTCAAAATCGTTGCTACCCTTAAGAATCACAAAAGAGACTAAATTTATGATAAGACCTAGTACAGCAACAATTAATGCTTCTTGAGCCTTAATCTCATTTTGATTAAATAGCCTATATAAAGATTCATAAGTAATTAAAGCGGCCGTAATCAATAATAAAAGAGAGGTGGAATAAGCAACTAGTTCATTAATTTTTCCACTTCCGAAACTTAGTCGTCTGTCTCTTGCATAACGTCTTGATAAATAATAGCCTGCAAATGCAAGACCTAGAGCTAGAGCATGACCACCCATATGTATTCCGTCTGCTAGCAGGGCCATAGACCCCGTCCATATACCTGCAAAAATTTCTCCGAACATGGTCACAAATGTTATAACCATGACCCAAAATGTTCTTACTTCTGCCTTGGATTTATTACCTTGACCAAATTCATGTTCTATTTTTGATCTGTAGATTTGATGTTCAATGTGTTCGGTAGTCATGTTGAATAACTCCCACTCATATTAGGCTAAGCCAGTTTTATTAGCTTGGTATTCAAGCTAAGTTACAATGACAATATACTTATTTTTACGTTATACCATGAGACCCTCAGAACTTTTAAAAAAACATAGGAATGAAATTTTATTTCGTTTTTCCAAACGAAATAAATTAAGTAATTTAAGAGTATTCGGTTCAGTTGCTCGCGGGGAGGATACTGAGGACAGTGATATTGATTTTTTAGTAAGCACTTCTCCAGGAACTACGTTATTGGATTTAGGTGGGTTATGTGCTGACCTCGAAGAATTCTTCGGTCAAAATTTTGATGTAATAGAGGAGAATTCACTACCGACAAAATTCAAGGAAACTGTTTTAAAAGAGGCTATTACTTTATGATCTCTATTTTAAGAATTAACGAATATATAAAGCATATGGAAAAGTTTAAATGGAGCGGGAAACGAGTCTCGAACTCGCGACCTCAACCTTGGCAAGGTTGCGCTCTACCAACTGAGCTATTCCCGCATCATAAACGCAAAGAGCTTTGCATTTAGAAGTAGTTTGTAAAGCAGTATCTCTACCGTCTACAAAAGAAATAAATTATAATGATTACTTTCTTTCACGTCAAGACAAATTCCCTTTATTAAAATAATATGACGTTTTTACCACAAAAAAACTTTGATTTAACCACTCACAATACTTTTAAACTTCAATCAAAAGCGGCCTACGGCGGCTACTTAGAATCAGAGGAACAAATTCCTTCACTCATTAATACTATTAAAGAACTCAACTTGCCTTATTACATAATAGGAAGTGGTAGTAATGTCATTTTAAGAGAGCAAATAAATGGGCTTGTAATAATCAATCATCTATCTGGAATTGAACACCTAGAGCACACAGATGAACATTATCGTTTACGTATAGGAGCAGGTGAGTTATGGCACAAACTTGTCTTGTATACAATCGCTCATGATATGCCTGGTCTTGAAAATCTCGCACTTATTCCAGGTACAGTTGGAGCGGCCCCAGTTCAGAATATAGGTGCTTATGGAAAAGATGTGTCTGCATTTATTGAATCTGTTGAAACTGTCGATTTAGAGACTGGAGTTCACAAAATTTTTTCTAAGGATGAGTGCCAGTTCTCTTATAGGGAGAGTTACTTTAAGGCTCATGGATATAAGCCGATGATAAGTCACGTGGGCATTGCCATCCCGAAGGAGTGGAGACCAGATATAAATTATGCGGATTTGCTGAAGTATGTAGGTATAAGTGAAACGTCTGATGCACGGGCGATTATGAATGCTGTGATTGATATACGTACTCAGAAACTTCCTGACCCTGCTTTCTGTGGCAATGCTGGTAGTTTCTTTCTCAATCCTTATGTGGACCGCGAAAAATTTGAAGCGATAATTAAGGATTTTCCTGAAATTAAAGCCTATCCTATTAATGAGAATACATACAAGGTGGCTGTCGCATGGCTTATTGAAGCTGCGGGTTGGAAGGGGAAAAGCCTAGGAACGCCTGCTGCAGTTCACGAGAATCATGCACTAGTTTTGGTAAATAAAGGTGGGGCTACGGCATCCGATATTTTGGAATTATCAGATGCCATAAGTGCGGATATTTATAAAAAATTTGGAATTAAAATCGAACCAGAGCCGAGAATTATTTAGTTCGGCAATTCGGGCAAACACCGTAAATAGTCATGGTGTGATCTAGTAGTTCAAAACCATAGTGGTCCGCAACTTTATTCTGAGCCGCTTCCATAGTTTCATCTACAAATTCTTCGACTCTTCCGCAAGAGACGCATACCATGTGATCGTGATGCTCGTTATCGTTTAGTTCGAACACAGATTTTGTGCTATCAAACTGGTTACGCATAAGCAAACCAGCATGTTCGAACTGTGTCAAAACACGATATATGGTTGCTAAACCGATATCCACATTTTCCGCAGAAAGTAGTCGAAATACATCTTCCGCAGTTAAGTGACGCGTTTCTGAATTTCTAAAAAGGTCAAGAATTTTAAGTCTAGGGTAAGTGGCTTTCAGGCCTTTATTTTGCAATTCTTGATAGTCGCTCATGCAAATCCCCAAATATATTATTGGGTTTCATTATAACCGTTTTCGATAAAACACTTTATAATTAATGTTTACGAAATCTTCTTACAATAACTATGAAAAAATCGAATTTACCTAAGATCGCATTTTCAATTCTGCTAGTGTCATTTGTTGCTGGATGTAGTGGTGGTCGATGGGGATTTCCGTACAAGGCTCCAATTCAACAAGGTAACTGGGTAACTCAGGAGCAGTTAGATTTACTTCAAAAAGGAATGACCAAAGAACAAGTGGTCTTCGCATTAGGAAATCCTGTTTCAAAAGATATCTTTAGGGCTAATCGCTGGGATTATCGTTACACATTTAAATCAGGATTTGGGTCTATGATTAAACGGGATTTAAGCCTTTGGTTTGACAGTAACGATAGATTGGTGGATTGGAAGGCGGATCCATTGCCACAATCGCAGCCTGCGACTTTTAAAATTCAACAAACTGGTGGTGTTAAGCCTGAAGCCGCACCTGAAGTTCCAGCCAACTAATTTATGAAGATTTCTATCTCAGGGGCCTCTGGCCGTATGGGGCGCATGCTTCAAGAGGCAGCCACTCAAATTGCGAGACTTGAAATTGTCTCTCTTCTTGATCAAGGTATGACGGATGAGCAGTTGCTCGAAGGCCTTCGTGCGGCTGATTGTCTTATTGACTTTACTAGACCCGAAGCTTCTATGCATTACCTGCCTTTGTGCGAAGAGCTGGGTACGAAAATGGTCATTGGCACCACGGGTTTTACTGCTGAGCAGAAGCATCGAATCGAGCAAGCGGCTCAGAAAATCGCTATTGTGATGGCTTCGAACATGAGTTTCGGCGTTAATGTGACGGTTAAGCTTTTGCAAGAAGCGGCTAAGCTATTAAAAAATTATGATATAGAGATTTTCGAAGCTCATCATAAGCATAAGGTCGATTCTCCTTCAGGCACGGCTATTATGATGGGTGAGGCTATAGCTGACACATTGGACGTGAATCTTGCGGATGTGGCCGATTGGACGCGCCACGGTCAGGTTGGGGCTCGTAAGGATGGGCATATTGGCTTTTCTGTGGTACGAGGCGGCTCTATTGTCGGTGAACATAAGGTTATGTTTTGCGGTGAAGGCGAGGTTATTGAAATCACGCATAAGTCTTCGAGCCGTGAGCATTATGCTGAAGGGGCGTTTAAGGCGGCTCTATTTCTTGAGAGCAAGGACACTGGCTTATTCGATATGCAGGACGTTATCGCTTCTGATTTATAAGCCCTTGCTTTGTTCCAATCTCAGGTCCAAGGCTTAGGCCCTTGCTTAGAGCTTATTCTCCTAAGCAAATCCCACTCATAGATCTAAATCCCTCACTCTTCAGAACTTGTCTCTATGAGCTCCTTCGCATGTGCTTTAGTAGTCGCCGTGATTTTCACGCCTCCAAGCATACGAGCGATTTCGTCCACTCTTTGCGTTTCATCCAATTCGCGTATCGTTGAGATGGTTCCGCTTTCTCGGCTCTCTTTATTGACCTCAAAATGATGATGAGCACATGCCGCTACCTGAGGCAAATGTGTGACGCACAAAACCTGATGGTCGCCTGAAAGTTTACGCAAAAGTTTGCCTACTATTTCTGCAACGCCGCCCCCAATCCCAGAGTCAACTTCATCAAATATAAGAGTAGGCACTTGTTGCGCACGGCTGGCAATAACCGAAATTGCAAGCGATATTCGTGCTAATTCCCCTCCAGATGCGACTTTCGATAATGGCATAACTTCGGTCCCCGCATGACCTGCGACTAAAAATTGAACAGATTCCAATCCATGAGCATTCGCTTGTGGCAATGCTTCCGTCGCTATCTCAAATCGTCCTCCCTCCATCGCTAGTGTTTGCATAGCCTTACTAACTTCTGCCCCAAGAGTCGCTGCAGTGGCTTTTCTTGCTTCGCTTAGTTTACTGGCAATGGACATATAGTTACTCTCGCAATCCTGAACTTGAGTCTCAAGCCCATCAATATCAACAGACACTTCAAGATCAGCCAATCGTGCTTCTAACCGCTGTTTATGCTCAAGTGCATCCTCTGGTTGAAAGCGAAATTTTTTCGATAAATCGTAGTATTTGCGAAGACGTGCTTCAACTGAATCGAGTTGTGCGGGATCATTTTCAACATTATTGAGGTAACGACGTAATTCACTGTGAGCCTCATCTGCAGCGATTCTTGCGGATTCCAATGAATCTAATATATCACGCAAGGATTTATCGCTCTCAACTAAATCATTTAAGATTGAGACGCTTTGTTCTAAGCCATCGACTACACCAACACCAACTCCAGAACCATAGGCACATACAGCACCATCGTTTTCCGAATCAAGCAGATTAATGATTTGAGCAACGCCTTCAATCAGTTCACTCGCATTTGAAAGCCTAGTATGCTCTTCATTTATAAGAACCCATTCGCCCTCAACAGGCTGCAATTCTTGAAGCTCACTAAGCTCCCACTGAACCTGTGCAATTTCTCTATCAATACTATCGGCTTTTGATTTTGCTTCATCTAGTAGTTTTTTTGCTGATTGCCATTTATTCCATGCATCAGCTACTTCCCGTACTAATGAGAAATGACCTCCCTGTGCATCAAGTAAATCGCGTTGAGATTGTGAGCGTAATAAAAGTTGATGTGCGTGCTGGCCATGAATATCAATCACTAATTCAGCAATCTCCTTCATTAGTGCCAATGTACACGGCACCCCATTTATAAAGGCTTTGCTATTTGAATTTGAATCAATAATGCGTCGCAAAATTAACTCGTCTGTCCCGTAATCGTGCTCTTTAAGCCAATGCCCTACATTATCGCTAACAGTAAAAACTGAGGTTATATCAGCCTTTGCACAGCCACTGCGTACAACAGATGAGCTCGCTCTTTGCCCTAGTGTTAGAAGTAAAGCATCAATCAAAATAGATTTTCCAGCTCCAGTTTCACCCGTGAATACAGTAAATCCTTCCTCAAAAGAAATATCTGCACGTTCTACAATCACAAAATCACGAATATGCAGAGAAACTAGCATTCGCCTTCCTCATGGCCTTCTGGCATGATATTCCAGTGCAGTTTTTTGCGTAGAGTTGAGAAATAGCTATATCCCACTGGATGGATAAACTGAGCTGGATTCTTGGATTTTCGTACCATGATTTTGTCGTTAACTTGAAGATTATTCCAGCTTTGCATATCAAAGTGCACGTTTGCTCCAAACCCTGAATGGCTCGCATCGCATACGGTTAGAGTTATCGCTCCACTAGTAGGGAGCACAATAGGCCTATGCGATAGTGTCTGCGGTGCAATGGGCACGACTAAAAACGCATCTGTTTTAGGGTGCATAATTGGTCCATCCGCAGATAGAGCATATGCAGTAGATCCTGTAGGGGTGGAAATGATTATGCCGTCGGCCCTCTGCCTATACATATGAACCCCATCGAAATCAACGGACACCTCTATCATCCCTGCGATGCCAGCACGATTTAATACTACGTCATTTAGTGCGATACCTGCATGAATTTCCTCAGACCCACGAATTATCGAGCCTTCAAGTAAGGCTCTTTTTTCAACTGTAAATTTTCCTTCAATAACAGACTGCACTGCAGCTTTTGATTTATGTACTGGAACATCTGTTATAAATCCTAAACGACCATGATTTATGCCAAGTAATGGCACGTGATAAGGTGCAAGTGAGCGAGCGGCTCCCAACATTGTGCCATCACCCCCTAAAACAATAGCCATATCTGCAAGTGCACCAATCTGGTCCATAGAGCCAATGTGATACTCATTTAATCGAGTATATTTAGCTGTGTCTTTTTCGATAATAACTTCAATTCCCGCATCAATTAGCTGATTAGCCAATTCACGCAAAGGCACGTCCATGCCTGAATCTTGATAACGCCCAACCAAAGCAATGGTTGAAAAATGCATAGATCAACCTTATATAAGCAAAATATGATTAAATGAATTATATATTAAGCAGTGTATAAAATTGGTACTAGGATTTTTTTATCCTAGGGCATAATGGGTTTGAGATGGATGACAGATCTTCAGAATTACTTACTAAACTAATTCAAGAATATATTCAAAAGGGTCAACCTGTTGGGTCTAAGCTTTTGGCCACTCATTTCAGTTTGTCATCAGCAACTATACGCAACGTTATGTCGGATCTAGAACGTCTAGGCCTTATTCATAGCCCCCATACATCTGCTGGTCGGGTACCCACACCAAAAGGGTATTCATATTTTGTAAATAATTTGCTTACTTCTAAACCGAGTTTTTGTGAGAGCCATGCAATCATAGAAGAAGCTTTAAGTACTTCAAATGCAAATTCAGTTCCAGATTTAATTGAAACGGCGGCAGGCATTCTTTCAAAACTTACACATTTTGCAGGTGTAGTTGTAATTCCAAATAGAGAATTGCACTTTAGGCATATCGAATTTGTGCGACTCTCGGACAGAACGGTTCTGATGATTTTAGTGTCACCTGAAGGTGAAGTGTTCAATAAGATACTAAATGTGAACCCTGAAATTACGGATTCATCATTGCATGAAGCGGCTTTATTTTTAAATACACATTATTCAGGCATGCCTCTTTCACAAGTTAGAAGCGAAATCACAAATCAGCTGAAAGACTTAAAACTTGATATATCATCCCTAATGCAATCGGCTATAGATTCTGGATTGACATCTTCGGGTGGTCAAATAAAAATCGCAGGTCAGGGAAAACTTCTCGATTCTGAAGATTTGGTCAGTGATCTCTCAAAACTCAAGAAGACATTTTCGCTTTTTGAGCAAAAATCGGAACTTGCACATATACTGGATTTGGTATCGCATTCTCAAGGAGTGCAGATTTATATTGGCGGAGAGTCGCCATACATGCCACTTCAGGACTTATCTATAGTCGCATCATCCTATAAATCAAATGGTAAAATCATAGGGTCTTTAGGCGTGATAGGTCCAAGTCGCATGGCGTACGATAAGGTTATACCCATAGTTGATATCACGGCTAAATTATTATCAAATACATTGAATGGTTAATATGCATTCTTCATTAGATTCTCATAATAATCGCATAGGCGTTCTTCTTATAAATTTAGGTACACCAGAGAAACCAACAACATCCGCAATCAGGGCCTATTTAAAAGAATTCTTATCTGATAGACGCGTAATAGAGGTGAATCCAGTTATTTGGAAAGTGATATTGAATGCGTTTATATTGCCACTAAGAGCTCCAAAATTAGTACCTAAATATGAAAGTATTTGGTCTGAGGAGAGGGGTGCTCCGCTTTTGTATCATACGCAGGATTTAGCGGAAAATATTAAAAAATTCTTATCAAGCAACATTTCCGTTGGGGTGGCTATGACATACGGATCGCCCTCCATTAATGATGAAATCAAAAAGTTCGGTAATGAGGGAATTGAAAGAATTTTATTCGTGCCTTTGTATCCGCAGTATTCGGGATCAACTACTGGGTCTGTTTACGATGCAGTATCTAGAGCTTTAAATAAAATTAGGAACCTTCCCGAGATACGCTTTATAAAAAGCTATTACGAAAGAGAGGAGTATATTGGGGCTATTGTCAAGTCGATCTTAAGGCATTGGGATGAGCATGGAAAGCCAGACAGATTGCTATGCAGCTTTCATGGACTGCCACAAACTATGATCGATGCGGGAGATCCTTATTATGAGCAATGTGTGCGGACGGTGGAGCTGATAAAGGGGGCATTGCCACAGGGAGGGCCTCAAGTAGATTTGGCATTTCAATCGAAATTTGGTCGGGCAAAGTGGATTGAGCCTGCTACTGAATCGGTTATACGCTCTTACCCAGCTCAGGAAGTAAAAAATGTGCATATTATTGCTCCTGGGTTTGCGGCTGATTGCATAGAGACAATAGATGAAATCGACCGCGAATTGCGAGAAATATTTTCAGAAAATGGGGGCGAGAAATTTAGCTATATCCCATGTCTTAATGGTGATGAATTTTGGGCTCAGGGGCTAGCAAATATTATCAATGACCATATTAGTAATTGGAGTCAAAATGTTAAGACTTAATCCTAGAGGAGATTTTCCTGAAGTATCTGAGACGGCTTTTGTTGATCCGACGGCTATTGTCTGTGGTAGGGTTATTGTTGGGCCGAATGTGTTTATCGGTCCATATGCCGTTATTCGTGCTGATGAGGTAGACGCAAATGGGGATATCGAGCCTATTACAATCGGTGCTTATTCTAATATTCAGGATGGGGTAGTAATTCATTCTAAGGATGGGGCACCAGTTGTGATTGGAGAGCACTCAAGCATTGCCCACAGATCTATTATTCATGGGCCATGTGTTATTGGAAACCGTGTGTTTGTGGGCTTTAATACTGTGGTTTATAACTCGGTAGTGGGGGATGAATCTGTATTGCGTCATAACTGTGTGGTCGACAGCCACGATATTCCTGAGAGATTTTATTTGCCATCTGCGACTGTTGTTCGAAAAGCGACTGACCTAAACAAATTAGATACGGTGCCTGAGGATGCACGCAATTTCTCTGAATCCGTTATGCTTACAAATATTAGTTTTGCGGCGGCCTATAGGAAAATCCAAAATACTCTTTGAAGAATTACTTGAAATAATCAAAACCATCCCTAGATACATTGAGTAACTAGGGATTTTTTTGGAGTATTTATGCAAAATACTGATAATGATTTGAATAACTCTGAGCTTAATGAAGAAATAAATAATGAGTCTTCAGAGGATATTCAGGATCAAATCGAGGATGAGGGATTAGAGGGATTAGAACAGGATAACGGTTTTGTTGAGAGTGAAGACCCACAAAAATTGATTTCTGAGCTTCAAGAGCAAGTTATGCAGATGCAAGATCAAAGTTTGCGTGCTATGGCTGAAGTAGAAAATATTAGACGTCGTTCAAATGAAGAGATTATTAAGGCTCGCAAATATGCACTGGAGGGGTTTGCGGCGGAGTTATTGCCAGTAAGAGATTCGCTAGAGGCTGCTTTAAGTGCGGAAGAACAAAGTCTAGAAAGTCTAAAAGAGGGCATGGATCTTACTTATAAGCAATTAACTCAAGCTTTAGAGAGAAATAATCTTACAGAAATTGCTCCTGAAGCTTCAGCTAAGTTTGACCCTAATTTTCATCAAGCAATTTCATCTGTCCCTGACTCTGATGTAGAGAAAGACTGTATCGTTCAGGTATTACAAAAAGGGTATAAATTAGCAGATCGTGTGGTTCGTCCTGCGTTAGTGATAGTATCGGCTGGTTAGGTTAAAGGGAAAGATTGATGGGGTGCGGGGCCATTGCCACCTAAGGGAAGAAAATTTTCTATTTTTTCTTGAAATTTTTTATGCAACCCATACATACAAATCATAAAGAATTTATTTAAAGGATTTCAATATGTCTAAAATTATTGGTATTGACTTAGGAACTACTAACAGCTGCGTTTCAGTTATGGACGGCGGCCAAATTAAAGTCATCGAAAACTCTGAGGGTGCACGTACAACTCCATCTATCGTAGCCTATGCGGCAGACGGAGAAATTCTTGTGGGTGCTCCTGCTAAGCGTCAGGCTGTAACTAATCCTCAAAACACAATTTTTGCTGTTAAGCGATTGATTGGACGTCGTTTTAAGGATGAGGAAGTTCAAAAAGATATTAATCTTATGCCTTATAAAATCGTCGAAGCAGAAAACGGCGATGCATGGGTTGAAGCTAACGGTAAGAAATTAGCTCCACAACAAGTATCAGCGGACATCCTACGCAAAATCAAAAAAACTGCTGAAGACTATTTGGGCGAGGAAGTTAAAGATGCAGTGATTACTGTGCCTGCATATTTCAACGACAGTCAGCGCCAAGCTACTAAAGACGCAGGTAAAATTGCTGGCTTAAATGTACTACGTATTATCAATGAGCCAACAGCTGCAGCTCTTGCTTTCGGTCTTGATAAGCAAGAATCTCGCGACCGTAAGATTGCAGTTTTTGACTTAGGTGGTGGTACATTCGATATTTCAATAATCGAAATTGCAGATGTGGATGGAGCAAATCAGTTTGAAGTGCTATCTACAAACGGTGATACTTTCTTGGGCGGTGAAGACTTCGATCAACGAATCATCGACTATATTGTTAGCGAATTTAAGAAAGATCAGGGCGTAGATTTATCTAAAGATGTGCTTGCTCTACAACGTTTAAAAGAGGCTGCAGAGAAAGCGAAAATCGAACTTTCATCTACTACTCAAACTGAGATTAATCTTCCGTATATTACTGCGGATGCTTCAGGTCCAAAACACTTGAATGTGAAATTGTCTCGTGCGAAATTAGAGGCATTAGTTGAAGATCTTATCGAACGTACAATCGAGCCATGCCGTATTGCGGTTAAAGATGCGGGCATTAAAGTTAGCGATATCGACGATGTAATTTTGGTAGGCGGTATGACTCGCATGCCTAAAGTTCAAGAGAAGGTGCAAGAGTTCTTCGGTAAAGCTCCTCGTAAAGACGTGAATCCAGACGAAGCTGTTGCGGTAGGTGCTGGTATCCAAGGTTCTGTACTTTCAGGAGATCGTAAGGATGTATTGCTTCTTGATGTGACTCCGCTTTCTTTAGGTATTGAAACATTGGGTGGTGTGATGACTAAGCTTATCCAGAAAAATACCACTATCCCTACACGTCATACTCAAGTGTTCTCAACTGCGGAGGATAATCAACCTGCAGTAACTATTAAAGTGTTCCAGGGTGAACGTGAGATTGCTCAGTACAACAAAGCTTTAGGTGAATTTAATCTTGAAGGAATCCCACCTGCTCCTCGCGGTATTCCTCAGATTGAGGTTACTCTAGATATCGACGCAAATGGTATCTTGAATGTGTCAGCTACAGATAAAGGCACTGGAAAAGAAAACAAAATCACTATCACTGCGAACTCTGGTTTGACTGATGCAGAAATTGAACGCATGGTTAAAGATGCTCAAGATAATGAAGAAGCAGATAAGAAAATTGCGGAGTTAGTTAAAGTGCGTAATGAAGCTGATGGCTTAGTTCATGCAACTCGCAAATCTTTAACTGAATACGGCGATAAACTTGAGGCTTCAGAAAAAGAAGCTATCGAGTCAGCTATCAAAGATCTTGAAGAAGCTATTAAAGGCGATAACAAAGAGGAAATTGAATCTAAAACTCAAGCTCTTCTCACATCATCTCAAAAATTAGGCGAGAAGATGTACGCAGATATGCAAGCTCAACAAGCGGCAGCTCAAGCAGCAGGTGCAGCTGGTGCGGCTGAGGCGGATTCAGCTCCTCAAGACGATAATGTAGTTGACGCTGATTTTACAGAAGTTAAATCTGAGGATTCAGAAAGCAAGTAATACCCAATGGCTAAACGTGACTTTTATGAAGTTCTAGGAGTTGCAAAGGGTGCGAGCGACGATGAGATAAAAAAAGCTTATCGTCGCTTAGCTATGAAATATCACCCAGATCGCAATCCCGATGACAAACAAGCTGAAGAAAGATTCAAAGAAGTGAAAGAGGCTTACGAGACTCTTTCTGACTCTAAAAAACGTCAAGCGTATGATACGTTTGGCCATGCAGGAGTCGACCCTAATGGTATGGGCGGCGGTGGCGGCTTTGGTGCTGGTGCAGATTTTGGAGATATATTCGGTGACATATTCGGAGATATTTTTGGTGGTGCTTCTCGAGGTGGTGGCCGTGCTCAGCCTCAGTCTTTCCGCGGAAATGATTTACGGTATCGCTTAGAGATTACCCTAGAGCAAGCTGCTTCTGGATATACAAAAGAGATTCGATTTAACGGTTACGACACTTGTGGTTCATGTCTCGGAACTGGCGGAAAAAATGGTGCAAAACCTACTACTTGTCCTACATGTAACGGTACAGGTGCCACCGTAGTTCGACAAGGACCATTGCGTTTCCAACAAACATGTCATGCTTGCGGAGGTACTGGTACAGTTATTAAAGATCCTTGCGATAAATGCGGTGGTGCAGGTCATGTGCGTAAACAAAAAACGCTATCTGTGGATGTACCACGAGGTATCGATCATGGTATGCGTATTCGCTTAAATGGTCATGGTGAACCTGGAATTAATGGTGGTCCATCAGGCGATTTGTATGTAGAGATTTCTATAAAGAAACATCCAATTTTTGAGAGGGATGGGGATGATTTGCATTGCGAAGTGCCATTGCCATTTGTGACAGCGGCTCTAGGTGGCGTTCTTGAAGTGCCCACTCTTCAGGGCAAAGCGAATATTACTGTTGCTGAAGGTACGCAATCAGGTAAGGTATTCCGCTTAAAAGGTAAGGGTATTCAAGGTGTACGCTCTTCTGTGCCTGGTGATCTTTACTGTCATGTTCATATCGAAACGCCTGTTAATTTAAGCGATGAGCAGAAAGATTTGCTACGTCAGTTTGATGCGACAATTGAGAAGAATTCGGGAAAAAATTCACCTCAAAATAAGCATTGGACAAACAAAGTAAAAGATTTTTTTAGTAGTCTATAAGTTAGAATTTTCATTATGACCCACCGAAACGGTGGGTTTATTTTTGTTACACATAGATAAGTTCTATATAGAACCTATTAAAAAATCTTACAATGTTTCAATATTTGTAATTTTAATTTCCTAAAATTGCAGAGTTTTATTTTTAATAATAATTTCTAATTGAGGGTTTTATGAACAAAATTTTCAAGGTTGTATATAACAAAACACTTGGTTCATGGGTTGCAGTAAATGAATTTGCCCGAGGTTACTGTAAGAATGTTAGCACAAAAAAATTAATTGCTTCTTTAGCCCTCAGTGGAATGGCAATGGGTGTGCTTGCACAGACAACTACTGTGGATTTGACAACTTTGAGATTTGATCCTACAGTCTCTGGTGCTCCTACTGATCCTAATGGACCTTGGGGTGATAATGCGGGCGAAGGACCGATTGTTGCGGGGGCAGGGGAAACCATTAATGCAAGTGGTAGTTTAACTGGAATTATAGAAAATAAAAGTAACGGTAATCCGATAGTTGATAATTTAAGCTTTGGTGCTAAGGATAGGTTAGATGTCTTCAAAAATATAATTAAAACTTTAAGCTCCGAGGAGAAAGAGCTTTATAGAGCTCAAAATCCAGATTTAGTAAGAGAAGGATACGGAGATCCTTTGTCTTACGAGGAATTAAAAAAATATTTAATTCAGGAAGATGGTTCTTGGTTAGATGACTCAATAACTATAGTTCCTTTAATTACTACTACAGTTGTTGGGATTGACGAAAAAACAAATAAAGATAAACCTTATAAAGTTTATAATTCATCTAATCTTATAATAAGAAACTCAAATAATAGTGGCGACTATAGAAATACAATTTCTTTACCAAATAAATCAGCTGATAAACCTTTTTATGTCAAATCAAGAATAGCTACAGCTAAAGATGGAGGGAAGGTTGAACTTCAAATTAGCGGAGGTAACGCAGATGAAAGATTAAATATGGGGATTAAAGATTCTCATTTGTTAGTCGCTGATGGAGTTGATAGTGTTTTATCATTAGAATTGACCAAACCTTTAACGCTTTTACTTGGTGATTCCTGGTATTCATATCAACCTTCATCTGGTTCTGCAATATACGAAAAATATAGAAAATTTTCTTATAGAAAATTTAAGGGCAAATTTACACCTAAATATGGGAATTTAACTTTAAAAGAATTCAATGTAACTGATCAAAATTCATTGAGAGAATACAATGATTATCTCATTGAAAAAATTAAAGACCATACTATTAAATCAGAGGGTGCCTACAACATATTATTTAATCAAGCTCTTACGACCAAAAAGATTATAGTTGAATTAAATGAGGATGCTTTATCTCCAATAAATAACGAATATAGTATACCAATGGGTGAGAGATCATTACTTCATGCATCCAATGGTGGCACAGTCATATTGAAAGAGGGTTCAATACTACGTAATTCTGAAATGAATGAGGCCCCTGTCCCTGTCGGACTTGATTTCGACAAAGGATTTTTTGGTGCTATGACTGCCCTAGGAGATGGAAGTAAAGCTATTAATAAAGGAACATTATTTTTTACCAGAGGTACTATTTATATTTCACAGGGCATGACCTCTAAATCTGGTGGAACCATAATTAATGATACTAGTGGAAAAATCTATGGTGGTCAACTAAGTGAGCCTACTCAAATCATAGACTCTCAATCTGGACAAATGCTTATGATGGCATTAGTCTCAGGTAAAGCAATAAATAAAGGAAAACTTTTCGTACTAACTCCTCTCTCAAGAGGCATTTATGGACAGTCGCAAAGTACTACTACTAATGAAGGTGAAATATTTCTAGGTATCTTAGACTTATCAAAACCAGTTCTAAGGACCGGCTCTTCGCCTCTACATGGAATGTTTGTTAATGCTAATGGTAAACATATAAATACTGGCAAAATACATATAGGTTTTAATGAAGCTGGAGTACATACCAATCCTCAAAACTTAATTTATCGCGGTGTCACTATCTATGGCGATGGATCAATCGACGATATTAAAAATCAAGACGAATATTCATTCGAAAATAATGGTGAGATAAAAATTTATTCTAAAACTGATGGAGCTACTGGTATCTTCCTAGAGGGTAGTAATATTAGGGTTTTGAACAGTAAAAATATAGAAATTAATGGTCATGTCCCTAATGGTAGGCACAATATGGGTATTAGTTTTATGGGATATACAGGGAACTATCTCAAGAATACAGCAAATATTATTGTTAATGGTTCTAATAACATTGGTGTCAAAACATTTAGACCTTCTAAAAATCATTCGTATGATAACGAGTTTTTAAACACTGAATCTTCAAAAATAATTGTGAATTCTGCTCAGGATGGCGGCTTACCTAATTATGGTGTTTGGGCAGAGGGTGGAACGCTAAAAATTGACGGTAAAGTTGAGTTACATGGTGATGACACAATTGCTATTCATGCTAGAAATAATGGAAAAGTGATTTTAGGTGAACATGCGACTGTTAATATTGTTGGGGATGGATCTAGACAAGTTTCATATTTTATACATGGTCCACAAGCTAGCATTGTAAATAATAGCTCTGCGTCTTTAGTAGCGGTTGGTAATAATTCCACTTTGTTCCGTATAGACGGAGGTTCTTCTTACAACGGAACTGCTGAAGAGGGTAAAGCCCCACCTACTTTAGAGGCTAAAGGTAATGGATCAGTTGCATTATTGATTACAGATAAGGATCAAGCATCTAAAAAATCATCTAACGTTATTACAGGTAATGCCACAATAAATGCTACTGGTGAAGACTCTATTGCACTTAAAGTTGCGGGTGGTGCAACTGGCTTACTTAGTAGAGAAACAACCTTAAATTTATCTGGGCTTAGAGCTAAAGCAGCTGTTGTAGATGGCATGTTAACTTCAGTGGCTGGAGATGAGGTAGGAGTTAAAGAAAATACTAAACTAGTTTCAGAATCAAATATAACTTCTTCAACTTCTGCTCAAGATTCAAGAGCTTACACAGTTAGATAACAAATGCTTATAAAGGTGCAACGCATGTAGAGTCTGGCAAACTTACTCTCGCTTCAGATAATGCGACTGGTACTGCAGAATCGCATACAAGCAAAATCATTTTAGAGAATGGTACTGAAGTTGCGACCGATTCGAATAAGGTGGCTCACTCAGATGCACTTGATGCGAAGGAAGGCTCTAAAGTTACGCTTAACGATGGCACTTTGAATCTACACCACTCGAATGCTTCTGAAGCCTCTAGTAGCATAGCAGGCGAAGGGGCTTTGAGCGGCTCTGCTAAATCGAAAATTGTTCTTAATACTGCAGAACACGCTTCTAGCCTAGTTATCAAGAAAGCAAATAGTGCATTCTCAGGCACTGTTGAAGCTCAAGATAACACATCGCTTGTACTTGAAAATCTTGATTCAATTGGCAATGGTAAAGTGACCGTCTCAGGATCAGGAAATGCTACGCTTAAAGCATTAAGCGGTGTATTTGATAATGTTGTAAGCGGAGATGGATCTCTTGTAGTAGATGGTGGAGATGTTGAATTAGCGGCTGATAATTCTGCTCTCACTGGCACTGTTGATATCAAAGATAATTCGATTGCAAAAGCTAAGAATCAAAATGCACTTGGTACTGGAGTAGTTAATACTAACGACACTGGTAAGCTTGAACTAAGCACCATGACTGGTGATGCTGGCAAGCTTAAGGTTGCTATTAAAGGCTCTGGTAGCGTTGAGACTTCTGAAGGTGCACAAGTTGAACTCACTAAAGATAGTACTGAGTTCGATGGAATTTGGAATGTACTTGAAGGTACTAAATTAATTGCCACAAAACTATCTCAATTTGGTACAGGTGAGGCTGTAGCTGAAGGTACAGTTGAACTTAAAGGCATTAAGGGTGAATCAGGTAAACCTGAAATACTCTCTACACCTACAATCTCTGGAGAAGGTGAAGTTGCATTAACAAATGCCTCTTACATCTCTTTAACTAAAGACTCTAAAGTAGATGAGTTCACAGGAAACTGGAATTTAGCTGAAGGTACTAAGCTTCTCAGAGATAACTCAGAAGCATCAGCTGAGGTCTCATTAACCGATAAGGTTAAAGGAGACGGTACATACGCAGTAGATGCAAACAATCAGTCAGTTGCATTTAACGGCAAGTATGATGAGTTTAATGGCTCTTATGAGATAAATAACGCGAAAGTTGAACTTAATCCTCAAAACGTTAAGGCTACTCACTCTGGAGCTACTTTAGTTCTTAATAAAGGGGCGGTAGCAGATGTACCTAAATTCGGTGATCCAGCTGCACCTGTTGAGATTGGCTCATTAACGCTAAATGGTGGCGAAGTTAAATTAAATAACGCAATCATTGCATATAAAGAGAATGTTCCAGCTTCGCTTAAAGTTGAGAACTTAAATGTTCAAGCGGTTGTTGATCCTGTTCTTAGAGCTGCAGGTGATAAATCTAAGGTATCAGTAATCGCTGATGAGTTTGTATCTGATCCTCTAGCAGAAAATGAGAAAGCACTTCTTACTCAGGATGATGCAGAGAATAAAGTACTTCTAATCGAAGCAACAGGTACAGTAGAAGGAGAAGAGTCAAATGTAGAGGTTGTATTTACCGATAAAGACGGCAATAACATCTCTAATCCAGCTAAACTTAATATCGTTCAACACAATGAAGCTGTAGCTGAAGGTGAATACGACCTTGCATCGCACCTGCAAAAAGAGCGAGTTGGTGATACTGAGAAAGGACTTTATGCTTCCTATATTCTTAAATCACTTAAACTTCTAAAAGATCAACAACTCTCTTTGGTAGCAGACCCTGCAAATACAGCTGAAGGTGCAAATACACTTTCAGCTAAGCTTACAGGAGAAGGCGGTTTAGATATCGGCACTGGCAATGATGACCCTAACACTCACAAAGTAGAGATTGCAAACTCTGCTAATGAGTTTACAGGCGATACTAATGTTTTAGGTGGCACACTTATCGCAGGCTCAGAAAATGCTCTAGGTTCTGCTGATAAACACACAGCTAATTTAAATGTTGATTCTGATGCTGTGTTTGAAATCAAAGAAGGATTAGATGCAACTAAACCAGTTCATATTGGGTGCTTAAACGCTGAGAAAGACTCTACTGTAGACCTTAAAACAGGCAAACTTGTGGTTCATGGTGATTGTGCAGATGGTCTAAGCACTGCCAAAGAAGGCACTCTTAAAGGGCTTGATGGTAGTGAGCTTGAAGTCGTAGGCACGGAGGCTATGAAATCTCATCTTAAATCTGAAGGTGCTCAAGATGAATTAAATAGCAAAATCACTGTCAGTGAGCATGGCATCTATGAGATAGGTCATGAAGATGGTGCAGGCCATGGTCCAGTGGCAGTTGCTCAAAACGGTAATTTTGTAATCAATACAGACGGTAATATCGATAATGATCTCTCTGGAGATGGTTTGGTATCAGTTAAAGCTGATAAAACTGTAGAACTCTCAGGCGATAACTCTGGTTTAACAGCCACTTCAGAGCTTGATATTGAAGATGGTGCAGACGTTACAGCTAAAGAGAAGAAAAACCTTGGCTCAACAACAGTTGATACAAATAACTCAGGTACTTTAAATTTAACAGCTAATGGCACAATCGATGCAAAAGTTAAAGGTAATGGTACTCTTAATTTTGATGGTCGCTTAGAGTTAACACCAGAGACATTACCAAACTTTGGTGGAGACTTGGTTGGAGCCGATGGCAGTACACTAATTGCAGGCACAAATGATACTCCAATTGACCTTAAGGTTAAGAAACTTGCTATAGGTACAGGTTCTACTTTTGCGGGTGTCGGCTCTATAGCAGGTGATATCGAAAACAATGGCTCATTTATCGTAGGAGCTGAAGACAAAGGACTTGCAGCTGATCAAGCACAAGGACCTGGTTCTAAATCTGATTATATGGTGGGAGGTAATTTCACTAATAAAGCAGGTGGAACGATATTCCTTGGTGGTGAAAAAGACAATCTAGATAATGTAGGTTCAACTCTAAGAGTTGAAGGAGACTATGTTGGAGAAGAGGGGTCTAAGCTAAAAGTGAACACCATCTGGAATAATCCAAATGAATTGGTAACTGATGCTCTTCATGTAAAAGGTAAAGCCTCTGGCTCTACTAAAGTAGAAGTAGGTAATAACGGCGTAGTACGCGGTGATGTTATTCCTTATGAGGACGATAAATACTCTGAAGTTTTAGTAACCGTAGACCAAGATCATGAGGGTAATGTGTTTACAGGTTCAGCAGAGACTGAGGGAGCAGAACAGATACAGCTTGTTAAAGTGGGTAATAACTATAAGTGAAAACTTAAAGGTACGTTCTCACAATCAGTTCCAGGATATTTGCAAGGGCCTACCATTAATTTAAGTACAGGGTTTGCAGACCTTGGGACCTTAAATGAGAGGATTGGAGCTCAATCTCAATCTACAAACGCAGGCGGTAAGGTTTGGGGTCGAATCAGAGGCACTGATCTTGATTTAACAGGCTCTAAGCAGTTCTCCTCTAAGTCTACATCTACCTCATGGCAGTTTGGCTTTGACCTTGCGACTAAGTATAGAGGTCTAAATGCAAGAAGCGAGACAGGAGTGATGTTTGGCTACACAAACACAGATGTGGATACGTATGATAAAGAGAGAAAAGTAAACGGTATAGTGGTGGATGATAAGTTAGCAGGTGGTATCACAACAGATGCCCTAAGCCTAGGTGTTTATCATACAAGCTATAACCCTAATGGTTCGTACTTTGATTTAGTAGGACAAGTGAGTAAGCTTAAAAACAAATACAATGCACGCAATGGTATTAAGGCTGATCAAAGTGGCTGGAGTGCGTTGCTATCGGCAGAGATTGGACATAAGTTTGCACTTGGTACTGCAGGTGGATTTATCGAGCCACAAGCACAGCTTGCCTACCAACATCTAAGCCTAGATGACTTTAAAGACAAAGCTCGTGAAGTCAAGGGAGTGGATGCAAATGCCCTAAGAGGCAGAGTTGGTGTAAGGATGGGATATGACTTAGCCCCTAAAGCATCTGCAGTAGGCAGCTCGGTGTATATGACAGCTAACTTAATCACAGATTTAGCATCAAATCCGAAAGTGAAAATCGGTAAGGATAATGTGGAAGAGAAATTCAACCGCACATTCTTAGAGATTGGCTTAGGAGGACAAGCATCTATGAGTAAGTCTTTGAACCTATATGGTGATATAAGAGTACAGACTAATGTAGGCAGCAAAGATCGCTCTGGAATCAAAGGTCAGATTGGTCTTAAGTATAGCTGGTAGTAGTAAGGGTCCTTTGGACCCTTGCGATAAGCCCAAAATACAAAAAAGCCCACCGTCACAGGTGGGCTTAATCATATGCAAAAAATTATTTGCAGTTCTTGCTTACGCTCTTATTCAAAGAGTCACCATCTAAATACACATCATTAATTTCGCATGCTCCAGAACTTAAGCAATTCACATCCCAAATCACAACCTCAGACTCTCCGATTTTAGCGAGCAAAATATTTTTTGTGATTTCACTAAATGTGATGGATTGATTGAAATCAGGCTTATCCGCATTCCACATAATATTTTCTTTTACACCGCAAGAATTACCGTTGCGTGTTGATTTCTCAAGTTTCAACAAAGAATCTTTTAATCGACTTGAGGCCGCTCCATAAACAACATCCGTAGATTTAGCTTTGCCGCCGCTTTCAAGAACAGCGACATACAATTTTGCAAGAAAATCGGACTGCAAATTTGTGGTGTTTTCTTGAGCTGTAACTGACGAGACACATAAGAATTGCATGCACAATAAGCCAAAATATTTATGAATTTTTTTCATTTGAGAGTCGAGAGAAAATAAATAAATTATTTTAACATCGCCACTTATATTCTTATTAGTTATATACTTATAATTTTTAGTTATAAATATGAGGGTTTTGAAGTGACTAGGGATTTGAAAATCAGGGCGGCATTAATAGTTTTAGGTATGGCTTTAGTTGCAATGATTCTGTCCCATGTACCACCGCTTAACTCCTTACATTTAAGTCCTCTTATTATTGCAGTTTTGCTTGGAGCCTTAGTCGGTAATATCGTTCCCCGCATTCTTAAGCTCGTTGTTTTAAGCGGCGTTTACGCAAAGTGTACTAGAGAGGCTCTTCGTCTAGGAATCATTTTGTATGGTTTTAGGATAACGCTTGATCAAATAATGCTTGTGGGATACGAAGGCATTGCCTACGCATTTATTATCGTATTTAGTACTTTTTTTGTTGGCTTCTTCGCTTCGCGAGCAATGGGTCTGGATAGGCAATCTGCTTCGCTCATTAGCTCAGGAAGTGCTATCTGTGGGGCTGCAGCTGTTCTTGCCACTGAAAGTATTGTTAAAGGAAGTAGTCAGAAAGTTGGTATTGCTGTAGCTACTGTGGTCGTATTCGGTACCACATGTATGTTTGTTTACCCTTTGGTCTACGAATCAGGCATATTAGGTTTTACAAAGGCCCAGATGGGATTTTTTATGGGCGGCAGTTTGCACGAGGTAGCACATGCAGTTGCAGCTGGATTTTCTGTAGGCGGGGAAGCAAGCTCAATCACCGTTATTATTAAAATGCTGCGTGTACTTATGCTTGTTCCATTCCTGCTTATGCTTGGATTGAATTCTGCGTATTTTGGCTCTCCTGAAGGGGCTTCATCTATTCGCAAGTCTATTCCAGTATTCGCAATTTGGTTTTTGGTAGTAGTGATAGTTGCATCGTTATTGCCACTAAACATTAGGCAAACTATTACTCCAACAATCGCTCTGATAGACGATTTTCTACTCACCGTTGCGATGTTCGCCCTAGGGCTATCTATACAGAAGGATATGTTCAAAAAAGCTGGATTTAAGCCTTATATAATTGCGACTATTATGCTTTGCTGGCTGATTTTGATTTGTTATATCGGTGCATCGATATTGGGCACTCAGTAGCTATTCAGAACGCAAAGTCAGAAGCTCCAAATATCGCTCTTGATCAGGGGGGCGGCCCGCACGTTGCGACTCCCAAATAATCTGCCCCAAACTCTCCATCATAACGTGGTGGGCCTCATGTTCGCCTTTTTTTGCGGCAAGCTTATCGAATACTGCACGAATACCGCGAGGACTATCGATGGATAGCTGCTCTTCAATCGATAAATGCATAGATAGATGAAGAAAAGGATTAGTCTGCCCAGCCGCAACCGTAAATTCCGCATGCGTTGCATTAGGGTCGCGCAGAATCGCAAAATATTCGGGATGCATAAGAATCCACTTAATCGCTAATTTGCCCATAGCATCAAGCGGCTCGTTTCGTTCGTAGCGCCCAAAAGTGCCAACAAAAAATTCACGAACCTGAGTGACCGTAGGGTTAAATAAAGACATAATTATTCAGAGCTTGATACGAAAAGAGAAAGCATACCTGCTGCGATAAGAGGCCCGACTGGCACGCCTCTAAAGAAAGCGACACCTATTAGTGTTCCTATGATTAGTCCAGTAATTAAGGTAGGGTGAAACTTCATTAATGTTACCCCGCGACCCCCAAACCATGCGACTAAAACGCCTACCGCAATGGCGGAGATGATTTTCCAATCCAAGAATTCTTTCAATGATGGAAGTACCACTTTTCCTGAAACTAATGGACTCAATACGCCTATTGTTAAAATGATAATCCCTAGATTAATGCCATTTTTATTTATCCATGGCAATGCCGCCGCCAACCCCGTTTGTTGCACAATCAACAGCACGAGTGCAGATATCGCAATCGCTACGTTATGCCCAAAATACCCAAGTAAAACTAGAGCAATCAAAAGCCCTGTAACCGCATTGAAGTGAAAATTTATCATGTTATTTTATTTAGAATTAAGAGTGCTCCATCGCCGCCAATACTATCTGGAGCAGGCACAAAAGCCACAACACTTGGTCTATCCCGACACCAAGACATAACTGCTGATTTTAATACAGGTACACCATCCTTTGACCCTAAACCTTTTCCGTGTATTACCATGCAACAACGCACCTTATGGATATTACATGAACTCATAAATCGCTCAAACCGCTCGTATGCCTCATCTTCCGTGAATCCATGTAAATCCAAGGTCGATTCAATAGCCCAATGCCCTTGCTTTAATTTCTTGATTACATCATGTCCTATGGATGGTGCAAGATAAAAATCATGTCCGTAATTGTCCACTACTTTGGCAATGTCCTTGCGTTGTTTCTGAGGTTTTGTATCTTTAAGGGATTTCTTAGGTTTCTCAATCCGTCCTTCTGCTTGAAGTCGTTTGTTTTTGAATACTTCTGTGAGCTTTATTTCTTGAGGTTTTCTTTCGTGGCGATTTGCGTTTTCTAGTTTGACGACGCCTTTAATTGATTTAATAAATAGCAGCTTGTCCTCTGGCGAAATATTAACTTGAAACTTAACATTTTCAGGGGACACTTGCATGGATATTTCGCTTCGCCCCTCTTTGTTTGTTTTTTTGGTGCTCGTAGTTTGCGATCGCTCTTTCGTAGAGGACATAGGCTTGGGGTCAGGCGATTGTACTTTCTCGTTCTCGCTTTGAGCAGATTTTAAGGCCTTAAAATCCTTTAAATCCTTAAGCCCAAGCCTTTGTTTTTTATTAGAGGGCATTTTGTTCCAACCATGCCTGTGCATCGAGAGCTGCCATACATCCCGTTCCTGCACTAGTTATCGCTTGCTTATAGATATCATCCTGCACATCTCCAGCCGCAAACACACCCTCCACTGATGTCATGGTGGAGAAAATTTTGTTACCTTTGCGTGTCATGATATATCCGTTTTTCAGCTCCAGCTGCCCCTCAAATATTTTTGTATTTGGAGTATGCCCTATGGCAATGAACACGCCACTCACCTCCAGCTCTTTTTTACTAGAGTCAAGTGTAGATTCCAACTCCACGCCAGTAACTCCAAGGGCATCTCCTTTTACTTCTTTAAGAGTGCTATGTAAGTGAAGTTTTATATTTCCTTCTTCACCAGTTTTCGCCATTAATTTATCAATCAAAATAGGTTCGGCTTTAAATTTATCGCGTCGGTGAATAAGATGTACGGTTTTACAAATATTAGAGAGATATAGTGCCTCTTCTACTGCCGAGTTCCCGCCGCCTACAACGACTACATCTTTTCCGCGATAAAAAAATCCATCGCATGTAGCACAAGCTGAGACGCCACGTCCCATAAATTCTTGTTCGCTCTCTAGACCTAAATAACGAGCTGACGCCCCTGTGGCAATGATTAGTGAATCGCAACTTATCTCTCTTGCTCCATCTGTTTTTAATTTAAAAGGGCGTGCAGATAAATCACAGGAGATAACTGAATCAAATAAAACTTTTGTATCGAACCTTTGAACATGTTTGAGCATTTTGTCCATAAGTTCTGGTCCTTGAATGCCCTCTACTTCTCCTGGCCAATTATCTACTTCGGTCGTAGTAGTTAGTTGTCCTCCTTGTTGAAGTCCAGTTATTAGTAAGGGCTTTAAATTTGCTCTTGAGGCATATAGTGCAGCCGTATATCCAGCTGGTCCTGAGCCTAAAACAACCACTTTTTCATGTACGAAATCGGACATTCTTAAGTGCTCCATAAATTTTGTATTAGTTATAATATTTTGCAAACTATTATAAATTAGATTATGGCACTCTCTAAGAAATCTCCACCGGCTCCAAAGCCTCAAAGTCGCTTCGGGTCGTTGCTTAACGAAATCAAGGGTTTAATTTTTATGATCATAAGTCTTGGACTTGGACTTATGCTTTTTTCATGGTCACCTGCTGACCCTGGTTGGTTAAGTACAGTTAGTTCAAACGATTATGTTCATAATTATTTAGGCTACTTTGGAGCCTATATTTCTCAAGGAATTTTGTATTTGATGGGCTATTCATCGTGGTTCATCGTATTGATTTTACTGGTGCGTGGTTTAAGCCTTACCCGTCGTACATATCAGAAATTAGTTTTAGATCCAGATTTTGTATTGCCACGTGTGGAGTGGGAGATTTGGATTGGTTTTGCCATGGTCATGATATCGGCCATGATTATTGAAGCCTCGCAGTTTCATGATATTTCTTCTAATTTACCTGGCGGAGCAGGGGGCGTAATTGGCATAAGTTTGGCCTCAGCAATGCAAAGTTTTATAGGCGTGATACCAACAAATATTTTTATGATATTTGTGTTTTTGATTGGTATATCCTTAGCTTTAAAATTTTCTTGGTTTGATATTTTTGAGTGGGTAGGTGCAGGTCTTTTAGGGCTTTTTGGGTATTTTTCCGAAGTCAGTGAGGCAAATGCGGATCGTAAAGCAGGTGAGGCTGCAATTGCGAACCGACGCTCAACAGCTGAGTTTGAGGATGAAACTGAGCCTGAAGTCGCAAGTACTAAATCAGACCCAATCGATAGCATTCTAAGTACTAAAAACGAATCAGACTCTGATATAGATGATGAAGTTCGTATAGAGCCGAAATTAAGTAAGGGTGGGATGAATGCGGGGGCATTGCCACCTAATGAGCCTACGATTAAACCTCAAAAAATTTTAGTGAAAAAAGCTGTTTCTCAACAGGGGTTATTCTTAAACGGTTCATCATCAGTGGATTTGCCATCTATTGATTTGCTTAACCCTCCATCGGCAGAAGTCGAGACAGTTACAGATGAGACTATTGAATTTACTTCACGGCTTATCGAGAAAAAATTAAAAGATTTCGGTGTAGATGTTAAGGTCGTGGCCGCTCAGCCTGGTCCTGTAATCACAAGATATGAAATCGAACCTGCAACTGGTGTTCGCGGCACACAAATTGTAAACCTGTCTAAGGACTTAGCTAGATCTTTAAGCCTTGTGCGTATTCGTGTGGTCGAAACTATATTAGGTAAAAATTTGATGGGGATTGAGTTACCCAATCCACGCAGGCAGTACGTAAATATCTGCGAGATTATAGGGTCTGAGGTCTATCATAAAAGTCCGTCTCTCTTAACTGTTGTATTAGGTAAGGATATTGCAGGAAACCCTATTGTTGCGGACCTTGCAAAGATGCCTCACTTGCTTGTTGCGGGTACTACGGGTTCGGGTAAATCAGTAGGCATTAATGCGATGATTTTATCGATTCTCTATAAAGCGAAACCAGACGAAGTTAAGCTTATTTTGATTGATCCGAAGATGCTAGAGATGAGTGTGTATGAAGGCATTCAGCATTTGTTGGCTCCAGTCATTACAAATATGTCTCATGCAGCAAATGCTCTTAATTGGTGTGTGTCTGAGATGGAGCGACGTTATAAGCTTATGAGTAAAGTAGGCACTCGCAATTTAGCTGGGTATAACAATAAAGTGCGAGAGGCTGAAGCTAAGGGCGAGCCGCTTACGAATCCATTTACATTGACACCAGAGGATCCAGAGCCGCTTGAGGTTCTTCCAATGATTGTGGTTATCGTTGATGAGCTTGCCGATTTAATGATGCAATCAGGTAAGAAAATTGAGGAATTAATCGCAAGGCTTGCTCAAAAGGCTCGTGCAGCGGGAATTCATTTAATATTAGCTACTCAAAGACCTAGTGTAGATGTAATTACGGGTTTGATTAAAGCAAATATTCCAACTCGTATATCATTTCAAGTGTCTTCAAAAGTTGATTCACGCACTATTCTCGATCAGATGGGGGCGGAGTCACTTTTAGGGCAAGGCGATATGCTTTATTTGCCACCTGGTTCTGGACTTCCACTTCGTGTTCATGGGGCGTTTGTTGCAGATGATGAGGTTGCACGTGTTGTAGATTTTCTCAAACAACAAGGTGAACCTGATTATGTAGACGGTATCATAGAAGGTGTTTCAAGCTCTGACGGATTTAATGGTGGGGGCTTTGATGGCATTGACGGTGAAAAGGATGAACTCTATGATAGGGCTGTAGAGATTGTTATTAGCTCAAGGAAAGCATCAATCTCTTTTGTTCAAAGACAGCTTCGCATTGGGTACAACCGTGCCGCACGTTTACTAGAACAAATGGAATCAAGCGGTATCGTATCTCCTATGCAATCGAATAATAATCGAACTGTCCTTGTACCTGGTCCTAACGGGGAGGAATGATATGCGTAAATTATTGAGTGGATTGATTTGTGTGGTTGGGTTCACATTAAACATGGGAACTTCATTTGCTCAAACTCAAGGAGAGGAGTTGGTGTTTACCTCTATCTCAGTTTCACCTAGATCACAGCTTAAAAATTTTATAAGTAATGTTCAGTCGGCTTCTGGAACTTTTGAACAAGCTCAGGTTGTTATGGGATGGGGTGCTGCAGAAGGGCAAACTTTAAAAACATCTGATTTGCAAAAGGGTGAATTTATCTTCGAGCGCCCAGGTAAATTCTTATGGATTGTAAAAGAGCCGCTCGAACAACAAATAGTGTCTGATGGAAAAAAACTTTATCAGTACGATCCAGATTTATTGCAAGTTACTGAACGTAACGTTAAGCAGGCCATCGGTACATCTCCTGCCTCGATTCTATTTGGTAATTCTAAAATCGAAGAGAGTTTTAAACTTACAAATCTACCCGAAAAAGAAGGCTGGTTGCGTGCTACACCCAAACAATCTGATTCAGGTATGAAGTACCTTGATATACATTTAGTGGACTCTAAACCAGTAGAAATTCTTATACTCGACTCATTCGATAAAATGACCTCGATTAAATTCACTTCTCTTAAAGAGGGGAATCCAAAAGGTTCTTCAGCTTTTAAACTTCAAAACATACCTAAAAACGTAGATCGAGTTAAGCTATGAATTCGCCACTAGCAGAAAGGTTGCGTCCGAAAACCCTTGATGAGGTTGTAGGGCAACGGCATCTGCTAGATGTTGGTAAACCTCTATACACAGCTTTCAAATCTGGACGTCTCCACTCTATGATTTTTTGGGGACCTCCTGGGGTCGGAAAAACTACTCTTGCTCGGTTGATGGCTAATGGTTTTGATGCAAACTTTATAGCGATTTCTGCAGTATTGGGTGGCGTTAAAGATATACGTGATGCGGTTGCATCGGCTCAAGCAGCACAAAATCTAGGTCAAAAGACCATTTTATTTGTGGATGAAGTTCATCGATTCAATAAATCACAACAAGATGCATTTTTACCGTATGTTGAAAGTGGGCTATTTACATTTATAGGTGCGACCACTGAGAATCCTTCATTTGAAGTAAATTCGGCTTTGCTCTCACGGGCACGAGTGTATGTCTTAGAGCCATTGACATCTGAAGATTTAAAGCAACTATATGCCAGGGCATTAAAACTATTGAATGAGCAAAATGCGACATTTAATCTTGAGGATGAGGCACTGGAACTTTTAATTCAGTGGTCTGATGGGGATGCACGTAGATTTTTAAATAATTTAGAGATCGTGTTTGAAGCGGCGGATGTTGAGGGCGTGAGCATTGCCACAAAAGAGCATATTGAGAAGTATTTAACGCAAAATGCTAGGCGATTCGATAAGGGGGGCGAAGTTTTTTATGATCAAATTAGTGCCTTACATAAATCTGTGCGAGGCTCTGATCCGAACGCCTCGTTATATTGGTTTTGTCGTATGCTTGATGGTGGAGTTGATGTAAGCTATTTGTCGCGTCGCATTGTGCGTATGGCTTGGGAGGACATTGGGCTTGCGGATCCGCGTGCCATGCAAATTGCAAATGATGCGGCAGCTACATTCGAACGACTTGGCAGTCCTGAGGGCGAGTTGGCATTGGCTCAGGCTGTGATTTATCTTGCAGTGGCCCCTAAATCTAATGCGGGATATAAAGCCTTTAATGAAGCGAAAGCTTTTGTCGCTAAGGATACGAGTCGTTCGGTGCCATTACATTTACGCAATGCACCTACGAAGCTTATGAAAAACATGAATTATGGTTCTGCATACAGATATGCACATGATGAGCCTGAGGGCTATGCGGCAGGAGAGAATTATTTTCCAGAGGGTATGCGTACGCAAAATTGGTATCGACCTGTTATGCGGGGACTTGAGTCGCAGATTGCTCAAAAATTAGAAAAACTAAGAGAGCTTGACCGTGAGTGGGTGGAGAAGCACGGGAACATTGCCACAAAAAAAGACTAAAATAGTCATTTTTCATCCGTACGTTTTAGATTATGTTAGATATTGCATTACTACGCAAAGATTTGGATTTTGTGAAGGCTCAGCTTGCACGCAGAGGTGTGAGTTTTGATGAGGCTCGTTTTCAACAATTGGAAGAGGAGCGTAAGGCTGTTCAGGTTGAAACTGAGCAATTGCAAGCCTCGCGTAATGGTATTGCTAAGCAAATAGGGCAGGCGAAATCTAAGGGCGAGGATGCTTCGGATTTAATGAAACAAGCAGCGGAGATTCCTGAAAAATTAAAGGCTTTGGAAGCGAAATTAAGTGGGATCAAAGAGTCGCTTGAATCTATGTTGCATGGGATTCCAAATCTGCCACATGCGTCTGTGCCTGATGGGGCGGATGAATCGCAAAATGTTGAGCTTAAGCGATGGTTACCTGGTAGCGGTTATGTGGATTCTTCTGTAGGTGTGGAGCCATTGGGTTTTGAGCCTAAGGATCACGTAACTTTGGGCGAGCCATTGGGACTTGATTTTGATTGTGCGATAAAGCTTACGGGATCACGTTTTTCTTTTATGAAAGGTGGTATCGCACGTCTTCATAGAGCTCTAGCTCAATATATGTTAAATACGCATACTGCTGAGCATGGCTATACGGAATGCTATACGCCGTATATCGTCAATAGTTCTACACTTTTTGGTACTGGTCAATTGCCTAAGTTTAAGGAGGATATGTTCTGGGTCACTAAAGGTGGTGAGGGCATGGATTCTGATTCAGAGGTGGCTGAACAGAAAGAAGATTTATATTTAATATCAACAAGTGAAATTACACTCACTGGCACAGTAAAAAATTCGATTGTTGCGGAAGCGGATTTGCCTATGCGATTGACGGCTCACAGTCCATGCTTTAGGTCTGAAGCTGGGAGCGGTGGTCGTGATACAAGAGGAATTATCCGTCAGCATCAATTTGATAAAGTTGAGATGGTGCAAATTGCACATCCAGAAAAATCTTATGAGGCTTTAGAAGAGATGCTTGGGCATGCAGAGAAGATATTGCAAGCGTTGGCATTGCCATATAGAGTTGTGCAGTTGTGTACTGGAGATATGGGATTTAGCTCAGCAAAAACTTATGACTTAGAGGTATGGATTCCTTCACAAAATACTTTCCGCGAGATTTCATCGGTATCTAATTGTGAGGCGTTTCAAGCACGTCGTCTTCAAGCGAGATTTAAAAACTCAGCAGGCAAAAATGAATTTGTTCATACATTAAATGGCTCAGGAGTTGCTGTGGGTCGTGCTCTTGTGGCGGTTATGGAAAATTATCAAACTGAGAAAGGCGAGATTGAAATTCCTGAAGTGTTGCGTGCGTTTATGGGCTGCGAAAAATTATGTTAGTTGTATTGTCACCAGCGAAAAGTCTTGATTTTGATTCGCCGCTTAAGACGGAATCGTTCACTGAGCCTATGAATCTTGCGAAGTCCAAAGAATTAATGGATATTTTGAAGAAGTGTTCGGAAAAAGAATTGATGAAGCTTATGGGCATTAGTGAGGCTTTAGCGGAATTAAATTTTGAACGCAATCAGACATGGACTAAAAAACATACTTTGGAGAATTCCAGACAAGCGATATTGGCTTATAACGGTGATGTGTATGAAGGGTTGGATGCGAGGGCATTGACACAAGGGAAATTAAAATGGGCTCAAACAAGGGTGGCCATTTTAAGTGGCTTATATGGTGTATTGCGACCGCTTGATTTAATTCAACCACATCGATTAGAGATGGGTACGAAACTTAAAAACGCTGCAGGGTCTGACTTATACAAGTTCTGGAAAGAGTCACTTACTAAGCAAGTGTGCGATTTAGTGCATGAGTCTGGGTCCAATGTGCTTGTAAATCTTGCATCAGATGAGTATTTCAAAGCTTTGGATGCAAAAGCTTTAGAGGCGGCTGGGATTCGTATCGTGAAGTGTATCTTCCAAGAACTTCGTGGTGATATGTACAAAATAATTAGCTTTAATGCGAAAAAGGCACGCGGACTTATGACGCGATTTATTATCGATAATAAGATTGTGAAGCCTGAAGGCATGCAGGGCTTTGATATTGAGGGGTATGCATTTGATGCGGATGCCTCAGATGAGGGCAATTTTTATTTTAGAAGGTCGGTTTGACCTTGATTAATTTATCGCCATCAATTAGACTTATTAACTTATGACAGTAACCTAACGGTCAAAAGCTGTTAGGGTACTTATCTATTTCGTACTTTAGCAGCGTATTTCGCATTGCGGAGTAGGTCGATGCTTCGATGAATACGAGATGTTCATTTGTGGAGGGGCTCTGTGAGTACCTAAGCACTATGAAGATTGCGTTAATTCAACGAGGTGTAAGTTGGCCCGCAAAGCAAGTAATGAAAGGATTTTCTTATGGAACTTATCGGAGCAGAAATATTGGTTGAGTGCCTTGCAGAACAAGGCGTGAAGCACGTATTCGGATATCCTGGTGGTGCAGTTCTCTATATCTACGACGCCATCCAAAAACAAAAACACTTTGAACATATATTAGTAAGACATGAACAGGCAGCTGTACATGCGGCCGACGCATATGCACGTGTAACTGATCAAGTTGGTGTATGTGTTGTTACTAGCGGTCCAGGACTAACGAATGCAGTCACGGGCATTGCCACAGCACATATGGATTCTATTCCACTTGTTGTTATTAGTGGGCAGGTGGGCACAAAATTTATTGGTCAGGATGCATTTCAAGAGTGTGATGCTATAGGTATTACGCGACCATGTGTTAAACATAATTTTCTTGTAAATGATGTGCGAGATTTGGCGGATGTTGTGCGCAAAGCATTTCATATTGCTCGCACAGGAAGGCCAGGTCCAGTGCTTATCGATATACCAAAAGATGTATCGATGACACCGTGCAAATTTTCTCCACCTGAGGGTGAAGTTAAGATTCGTTCATATAACCCAGTAGTGAAAGGGCATGCGGGCCAAATTAAGAAGGCGGCTCAGATAATTGCAAGTGCCCAAAGACCCATAATTTTAGCGGGTGGTGGGGCGATACTATCTAATGCTTCGGCTGAGCTTAAGGAACTTGTGGAATTAACAAATGCATCATGTTCATTGACACTAATGGGTCTTGGAGCAGTGCGTGCGGATAATAAAAATTATCTTGGAATGCCTGGAATGCACGGCACATATGAGGCGAATATGGCTTTGCATTATTGTGATTTACTAATTGCTGTAGGCACTCGTTTGGATGACCGTATTATAGGAAATGTCCGGAATTACAATTCATTGCCACGAAAAATAATTCATATCGATGTAGATCCATCTTCAATTTCTAAGCGCGTAAAAGCGGATGTCCCTATTGTTGGAGATGTGCGTGAGGTGCTGTTGGAGCTTAATGCATTGCTTGCTAGCGATGGACGATTTAGTGAAAAATATCGCACTCATAACGAGCAATGGTGGAAGCAAATCGAGGAGTGGCGTTCTAAAGACTCACTCTCATATGACCGTGAATCGCAACTTATAAAGCCACAATACGTACTTGAAACTTTATGCAAAATGACGGGCGGAGATGCGTATATTACTTCGGATGTGGGACAGCATCAGATGTGGACGGCTCAGCATTATCGTTTTAATCAACCGAGACATTGGATAAATTCGGGTGGTTTGGGAACCATGGGTGTTGGTCTTCCATATGCGATGGGTGTTTTGAAAGCGAAGCCTGATGCGACTGTTGCATGCATCACGGGAGAGGGTTCAATTCAGATGAATATTCAGGAATTGGCTACTTGTAAGCAATATGGTTTTAATCCGAAGATTCTATGCTTAAATAATCGCTATCTTGGTATGGTACGTCAGTGGCAGGAGCTTGAGTATTCGAAACGATACTCGCAATCGTATATGGAATCATTGCCAGATTTTGTGAAATTGGTAGAGGCGTATGGGCATGTCGGTATGCAAATTGAGACTAAGGCTGATGTGGAACCTGCTATGCGTGAGGCTTTTGGAAAATACAAGGATAGGCTTGTGTTCTTAAATTTCATAACCGATAGAGATGAGAATGTTTGGCCTATGGTTCAAGCAGGGAAAGGGCTTACTGAGATGCTCTTAAATCCAACACATGCACGTGAAGTATTAGGCATTAAAGGAGAGGCATAATGAAACATATACTTTCCATTTTGCTTGAAAATGCCCCTGGTGCTCTCTCTCGTGTAGTCGGCTTATTTTCAGCTCGTGGTTATAACATTGAGACTTTGACTGTAGCACCGACTGAAGATAATTCGGTTTCGCGCCTTACGATAACTACAACGGGGTCAGCAGATGTAATTGAGCAGATAACTAAGCATTTGCATCGCATAGTTGATGTAATAAAGGTGGTGGACCTTACAGATGCGGAATATGTAGAACGCGAGCTTATGTTGGTTAAGGTGCGTGCGGTAGGGAAAGAGCGCGATGAAGTTATGCGTTTGTCACAGATTTTCCGTGGTCATATTGTTGACGTGACAGATAAATCTTACACCGTTGAGCTCTCTGGAACTCAAGAAAAAAATAATGCTTTTCTAAAAGCACTGGATCATTCGGCCATACTTGAAACCGTAAGAACGGGCATTACTGGTGTTGGACGAGCAGAACGAATTTTGAAATTATAAATAGGAGAAAATATGAAAGTTTTTTACGATAAAGATAGCGACTTAAGTTTAATTAAGGGTAAACAAGTTGCCATAATTGGATATGGTTCACAAGGCCACGCACATGCATTGAATCTGCACGATTCAGGAGTAAATGTTGTTGTTGGTGTGCGTAAAAATGGTGCTTCTTGGAAAAAGGCCGAGAATGCAGGTCTTAAGGTAGCTGAGGTTGCTGATGCCGTTAAATCTGCTGATTTAGTTATGGTTTTATTGCCAGACGAGAGCATTGCCGACGTATATAAAAAACAAATTCATGAAAATTTACGTGAGGGTGCGACATTAGCATTTGCTCACGGATTCAATATTCACTATGGTCAAGTTGTTCCACGGAAAGATATTGACGTAATAATGATTGCTCCTAAAGCTCCAGGACACACAGTTCGTGGCACATATACGCAAGGTGGGGGCGTACCAGCTCTTATCGCCGTATATCAAGATGAGTCAGGAAAAGCACGCGACCTTGCCCTCTCTTATGCTTCTGCTATAGGTAGTGGCCGTGTAGGCATTATTGAGACTACGTTCAAAGAGGAAACTGAAACTGACCTATTTGGTGAGCAAGCTGTTCTTTGCGGCGGTGCAGTAGAGCTTATTAAAGCTGGGTTTGAGACTTTGGTTGAAGCTGGCTATGCCCCTGAGATGGCGTATTTTGAATGTCTTCACGAATTAAAACTTATCGTCGATTTGATTTATGAAGGCGGTATCGCAAATATGAATTACTCAATTTCGAATAATGCTGAGTATGGTGAATACGTTACTGGTCCTAAAGTTATTACAGAACAAAGCAAGGTGGCAATGCGTGAGTGCCTCAAAGATATTCAGTCAGGCGACTATGCGAAGAATTTTATCCTTGAAAATGCTGCGGGAGCTCCTACTTTATCCTCTCGTCGTAGAATCAACTCTGAACACCAAATCGAGAAGGTTGGTGCTCAACTTCGTGCGATGATGCCTTGGATTGCGAAAAATAAATTGGTTGATCAAAGTAAAAATTAAATTGAGGGATGCGAAAGCATTGCCACAAATATAAAATAACACCCGACCTGATTTGGTCGGGTTTTTTATTTGAATATTAGGGTTTTGTATTAGTTACAAGCCCTAGATTTTTTGGTATTAATTAGTAATTGTTTTTTTGGAGTCCATATGGAACAATTCAATCAGCTTATTAATACAGTAAGCGGGTTTGTGTGGGGACCTATTATGCTCACACTTTTGGTAGGGACAGGTATTCTTTATACGATTCGCCTGGCTTTTCTACAATTCAGACTTCTCCCATTTGCATTAAAACAAGCCTTCACTTCAAGGGAGGAAAGCGATGGGCATGAGGGAGATGTTTCTCATTTTGGTGCTCTTATGACTGCATTATCCGCAACTATCGGGACTGGTAATATTGCGGGTGTGGCTACTGCAGTTGTGCTTGGCGGCCCTGGGGCTATTTTTTGGATGTGGGTGACTGCGATATTCGGACTTGCTACTAAGTATGCGGAGGCGATTTTGGCCGTTAAGTACCGCATCGTAAATGAAAAGGGCGAGATGAGCGGCGGTCCTATGTATTATCTTGAAAGAGGGTGCAAAATGAAATGGTTAGCTGTTTTATTTGCATTTTTCGCGATAGTGGCTTCTTTTGGTATTGGTAGTTCTGTGCAATCAAATTCTGTAGCTGCTTCTGTGCAGGCTAGTTTAAATATTGATCCTTGGATTACTGGTGTAGTGCTTACTGTTCTCACTGCAATTGTGGTTTTAGGTGGTATTAAGTCTATCTCTCGTGCGGCTTCTATTATCGTGCCTATTATGGCTGTGGTATATGTTTTAGGCGGATTGTTTATTATTTTTAGCAATGTAGATTTACTTGTACCAGCTATAAAAAGCATTATCTCCGATGCGTTTACAGGAGAGGCTGTAGCTGGTGGTGCGGTATATGCAGTAATTCGATATGGTGTTGCTCGCGGTGTATTTTCTAATGAAGCTGGTATGGGTTCTGCACCTATTGCCGCTGCTGCAGCTAAAACTGACCATCCTGGACGTCAAGCATTGATTTCTATGACAGGCACATTCCTAGATACGATAGTAGTATGTAGTATTACTGGTATTGTATTGGTTATGGGTGATATGTTTATTGGGGGAGAAACTGGGGCTGCTTTAACAACATCAACTTTCGAAGCTATGCTTCCTGGCCTTGGCGGTGCTTTAGTTACATTCGGTCTTGTTTTCTTTGCGTACTCTACAATATTGGGTTGGTGTTACTACGGTGAAAAATGTGCAACCTATCTTTTTGGTGAGCGTGCTTTAAATATTTATCGCCTTGTTTATGTAGCTACTGTAATGATGGGTACGGTCTTAAGTTTGGATTTAGTTTGGAATTTAGCTGACACATTTAATGGCTTAATGGCTATACCGAACTTAATTGGTTTAATTATTCTATCTGGTGTAGTAGTTAAAGAAACTAAGGATTTCTTAGATAAAAGAAAATCAGGTGAATTAAGTTAAAAAGAAAGCGACCAAATAGGTCGCTTTTTTATTAGAAGCTAAATCCGAATCCGACGCCAAATCCCCAAAATGGATATGGCCAACCCCAATCGGGTTCATACATAGGATCAGGGCCTGAGTGTCTGTGAGTTACTTTGGTTTCATCTCCCCCAAAATATACATGCATTAATGCTGGCCAAGTGCCATCCTTCTCGTAACGATAGGTCCAAATAAGAGCTCTCTTTTCGCCGAACCCCAATCTTTCAATTTCATAGGGATGTCCAAAAGAACATAAAACATCTTGTTGAGTCCAAGTACCAGTATCTAATCTAGCAAAAGATTTCTCAGTGTGTACCTCAGTGAATGGTCCAACTGTACCACTTGCATTAACTTGTGCACCTACAACATCACCTGCTGAAGCACTTCCCCACAGATAATATTGAGAACCATCGGAACTGATAGGGCAAGAGTGCTGAGGATTACCTAAGACTTTATTTACTTCGGTAATATTGCTGTTTGGTGGGATATCCCTAAACGTTGTGCATGCAGTCAATGCAACTGTTGCAATTAAGCTAGAAATAAGTTTAAGGTTCATAATAACACCAGAAAATTATGTTTTCTTATATGTTTATAGTAAAATAATCGATTAATTTTGTAAACGCTTAAAAAAGCATAATTAATCTCACGCTTAGGATAAATTTTTATAAATAATTTCTTGCCTAAGCGCTTGTAATTATAAGGAAATTATATGTCAGTTCAAGATATTAATACTAAAGAAATCATTTCAAAATTTTCACGCACTGAGGGTGATACTGGATCTCCAGAAGTTCAAATTGCACTTTTGACAGCCCGTATTAATGAGTTAAATACTCACTTTAAAGAACACGTTAAAGATCACCACTCTCGTCGTGGTCTTCTTCGCATGGTCAGCCGTCGTCGTAAACTTCTTGATTATTTAAAAAATCGCAAGCCATCTACGTATTCTGAACTTATCAAAGAATTAGGTATTCGTAAGTAATAAAGCTTTTGCTTTGAAAGACCGCTCTCAGTTGAGCGGTTTTTTTGTGCTATATAATAATAAATTACGAAGATTTTTAGTTCGCTTTCAAAATGTACAGTGTCTTGGTGCATTAACGTGATGAGAGCATTTTTTAGGAAAATTTATGTTTAATAAATTCAGTACTTCTTTCAAGTACGGTGACCATGATGTCACTATCGAAACAGGCGAAATCGCTCGCCAAGCCTCAGGTGCAGTTGTTGTTACTATGGGTGGTACAGTAGTTTTAGCCACTGTAGTTGCAGCTAAAGAAGCAAAAGCTGGTCAGGATTTTTTCCCTCTTACAGTTGATTATGTAGAAAAAGCCTATGCTGCTGGTCGTATTCCAGGAGGCTATTTCAAACGTGAGGGCAAACCTACAGAAAAAGAAACTCTTACTTCCCGTCTTATCGATCGACCTTTAAGACCGTTATTCCCAGAGGGATTTTATAACGAGGTTCAAGTCATTGTTCATGTTTTATCTGTTGATCCTGAGATTGACCCAGACATTGCCTCTATGATTGGTAGTTCTGCTGCTTTAGCTGTTTCGGGTGTTCCTTTTAATGGACCTCTAGGGGCAGCTCGCGTAGGTTATATCGATGGTCAATATGTTTTAAATCCAACTGAATCTCAAATTAAAGATTCTCAAATGGACTTAGTAGTTGCTGGTACTGAACAAGCCGTTCTTATGGTTGAATCTGAGGCTAAACAACTATCAGAAGATGTTATGCTCGGCGGTGTGGTGTTTGGGCACGAACAACTTCAATTGGCTATCAACGCTATTCATGAATTAGTTAAACAAGCTGGTAAACCTGAATGGGATTGGGTTGCCGCTCCTAAAAATGAAGAACTTATTTCTGCTGTACGTGAACAAGCGGAAGCTTCTTTAAAAGAGGCTTATTCAATTCGAGAAAAACAACTACGTTCAAATAAATTAAAAGAAGTTTCTGCTCAAGTTAAAGAATCTTTAGCTAAAAAGGCTGAGGAAGCTAAGACTGATGCTCCAGATGAAGTCGAAATCGATAATATACTGTTTGATTTAGAAGCTTCAATTGTTCGTGGTCAAATCTTAAATGGTGAACCTCGTATTGATGGTCGTGATACACGTAGTGTACGACCTATATCTATAAGATTAGGTGTATTGCCACGCACTCATGGTAGTGCATTATTTACTAGAGGTGAAACACAAGCATTAGTTGTAGCTACATTAGGCACAAAACAAGATGAACAAATCGTTGATTCTGTTATGGGCGAAGTTCGCGAACACTTTATGCTTCACTATAATATGCCTCCATTTGCAACAGGTGAAGTCGGTCGTTTCGGTAGTCCTAAACGTAGAGAAATTGGACATGGCCGATTAGCGAAAAGGGCATTGGTAGCTACATTGCCAAATCAAGATGATTTCCAATATACCATTCGTTTAGTTTCTGAAATTACTGAATCAAACGGCTCATCTTCTATGGCTTCTGTGTGCGGCGGTTCATTGGCTATGATGGATGCAGGAGTCCCAGTAGAAGACCATGTTGCAGGTGTTGCGATGGGTCTAATCAAAGAGGGAAATAAATTTGCAGTTCTAACTGATATTTTAGGTGATGAGGATCATCTAGGTGATATGGATTTTAAAGTTGCGGGTACCGAAAAGGGTATTACAGCTTTACAAATGGATATCAAAATCCAAGGTATCAACAAAGAGATTATGCAAGTTGCCTTAGCTCAAGCACGTGAAGGTCGTATGCATATTCTTGGAAAAATGAGGGAAGCAATTTCAGGTTCTCGTGAGGAACTCTCATCTTTTGCACCTCGCATGATTAGTATGACTATTAATCCAGAAAAAGTTCGTGACGTTATCGGTAAAGGTGGGGCTACTATTCGTTCATTAACAGAAGAAACTGGATGCCAAATTGAAATTACAGATGATGGACACATAACCATTGCCAGCGCAGATTTGGAAGCGGCACAAGAAGCTCAAAGACGTATCGAGGAGCTTACAGCTGAGGTAGAAATCGGGAAAGTGTACGAGGGTACTGTAATCAAGATGCTTGATTTTGGCGGTGTTCTTCAAATCTTGCCTGGAAAAGACGGGCTATTGCATATCTCTGAAATTGCGAATTTCCGCATTAAGGATATTAACGATGTGCTTTCGATTGGACAGAAGGTTAACGTTAAGGTCATTGAATCTGATGATCGTGGACGTATTCGTTTATCGGCTAAAGCTATTGGTGGAATTCCAGGATTGGTTGACCCAAATGCAAAAGAATCTAATTCGGAAGAGAGTGAAGGGAAGGATTCTGTAGTTCAGCAAAACGATCAATCTGATTTAGAGTAGTTATTTCTAGCATATTTTGAAGAAAAAGGGTGTCTTTTGGGACACCCTTTTTTATGTTTAAAAAAATAATTGCCTCAATGAATTGTATATATATCTAATAAATTGTAAAATTTTGTAATTTCAAATTTTCAATCAATTCAATTTTTAAGTGCTATGAAAAATATTAAATTTAATGCGATAAGCCTAGCTATCGCATCTGCTTTGATTACGCTTGCAGGCAGTGCTGCGGGGGGGGGTACTGGATCTTATGAACATGGCCCAGGAAGTACTGCTGAGGGCGATAATGCCGTTTCCATAGGTAAGGACAGTAAAGCTGATGGAGAAAATTCAGTTGCTATAGGTCAGGATGCTAAAGCCAAGGAATTTAGATCTGTAGCTATAGGATTGACTTCTTATGCGAATGCATATAATTCTATAGCTCTAGGTTATTTAAATTTCAGTAATGGAGATTATTCAGTTGCGTTGGGGGCTCAAAATAGTACAACTGGATTTATGTCTTCTGCTTTAGGTTTTAATAACAGCGCTCATGGAAAATTTTCGGCCTCGGTTGGGAAAAGTAATGTAACTAATGGCGAAAACTCTGCAGCTATAGGCGTTGAAAATACTGCTGAAGGGAAAGGTTCATCCTCTTTTGGCTATTTAAATAAAGCGTTAGCTGAAAGTTCTTCTGCTGTAGGATTTAATAATAAGGCTGAAGCTGTGCTATCAAATGCCTTTGGTGCTTTTAACAAGGCTTTTGCGGAAAAATCTACGGCTATGGGGTATTCAAATACAATAAACAAAGGTGCTACAAATGCAATAGCTATTGGATACAGTAATACAGCAGATGGTACAGCAAAATTTGGTACAGCACTGGGTTATAGTAATTTTATAGATGGCGAGAAATCTACTGCTTTAGGTTTCCGAAATAATACGGTTGAAAAATACACTACAGCAGTTGGTTATAAAAATAATGCTCAGTTTGAGGGGGCTTCAGCAATAGGTTATGATAACTTTGCTTATGGAAAGTATTCGTCAGCTGTTGGCTATGATAACACAGCAAATGGTATATATTCCGTATCGATTGGAAGTCTTAACGAAACTAATTCTACAAAGGGAACGGCAGTCGGATATACCAGTAAAGTTCTTGAAGCCGCATACGGTGGTGTTGCAATTGGTGCTTCAGCTAAATCTGAAACCTTTAAATCTGTAGCATTAGGTACTGGATCTGAAACAAAAAGAACATACGGAATTACTGGCACAGCCACAAATCCAAATAGTGTTGTCCTTACAGCCCCAGAAGATATTTATTTAGGTAATGAAAAATATTTGGATGTATCAGAAAGTAAGGTACGAGATACCTTCAAAGGTAACCTTGGTGAAATCTCTGTGGGAAATGAAAATGCAACCCGTCAAATCACCCACGTAGCTGCGGGTTCGAGTGATACAGACGCTGTTAATGTCGCACAACTTAAAGCCTTAGRAAAAAAATTAGTTAGTGCTACTGGAGGTTCAGACCCACAACCCCCACAACCCCCACAACCCCCCACAACCCCCCTAATCCTCCTCAACCCCCCAGAAGTTGATTTAACACCCTTGCACGAAAAAGATAAAGTTCACGACGAAGAAATCGCTAAATTGAAAGAAAAAGATGGCTCTCAAGATAATTTAATCAAAGAGCTTCAAAAAAGAGATACTAAAATCGAGCAAACAATCTCTCAAATCCAACAGTCTAATACTAGTATTTCAAATTCTATTACAGAACTAAAAGAGAAGGATAAACAACTCGAAAACGCAATCGCTAAAAACTCAAAAGCTACAAAAGCTGGAGTAGCTCAGGCGTTAGCGGCGGGGACATTGCCACAATCAACTATTCCAGGAAAAGGACTAGTTTCTATAGGCGGTGCTACTTATTCAGGCGAGTATGGTTATGCAGTGGGCTTCTCGTACCTAACACCAAATCAAAGAGTTATTATTAAAGCTAGTGCTTCAGGTAACTCAGGTAAAAGTGTTGGCGTAGCAGCGGCTGTAGGCTTCCAATTCCACTAATCTATCAATGAAAAGGGTGTCTTTTGGGGGGCACCCTTTTTTTCACATTATCTAAAATCGCAGTCCCAGGTTTAAAGAAAAATTCCTTCCCATCTGTGAGACATATGGCAATGCAGAGTTATGTATCCGAACTTTATGATTTAAAAGATTATCGCCTCGCAAATCCATCGTGAAAGTCATATCTTTGAATTTCTTCTCATACTGAACTCCCACTCCAAGCAAGCCATATCCCTTAGTCGGCAATTCACGCACCTCATATTTAACTAAGCTCTCATCCTCAGGCGTATCGATATCATCCCTATGCGACCTATCCGCTAAAGTCGATACACTAATTTTGTCCTGATCGAACACATGCAAATAATCGATCGAGAATGCCCAGCCATTATTAAACTTGCTCTCCCATCGCAAGCCCAACCTAGCAGGCGGCAAACGAGGCGGTGTTCTATCAGGTCGCTCAATTTTATTTATGCCAATCACATCCCAGCAAGAGGTCCATTCCTCCCACTCTTCGTCATAGCACTCGTATTCAGGACCATATATTTTCGCCCCTTTAAAATCCGAAAATCCACTCAATTTACCGTTTACAACATCGCCCATAACAGTGAATTTGTGATTTTCGTTAAAGCGAAACGTAATGCTTCCCTCAAGCCCATAAATTCTAGCTTTCGATTGAGCAAACCGCCGCATATATAAAGTCTCATCTCTGGCAATGTCTTCGTTAAATATATAGTTTTCGAAATTATTCACGTATGCACTTAGATTCGCCTCCCAGTGTTCAGAATAAAAACTAAGACCTAATTCAAAATTGTTTGAAGCTTCGGGTTTTAGATTTTTATTTCCATGTTCAAATGAGTGGGTGGCAAGATGTTTGCCGTGAAAATATAGCTCCATAGGCGAAGGAAGCCGTTCATTGTGTGAAATCGTGCCAGACAGAGATAAATAATCGTTTATATCCCATATCATCCCTAGAGACATTGATATTGCATGTTCATCATATGCAGAGTAGTCAGGGTCCTTATGTTCAAATGCTATCGGCTTAGTTATGCCAAACGCTTTTCTATGTCTCTCTAAAATATCGAAATCGTAATTTATATCGATATGTTGTCGCTCATAACGAAAGCCGGCGGATAAGAGAACATTGCCAACGCGGAGCTGCTCCAGACCAAAAAAACTAATCTGTTTTAGTTTATGAGGTGGCAATAAATGCCGTGGATCGGCTTCACTCAAATCCACGCCTGAAAGCCATGCATTCACCTGATCGGTGGGCAGATAGGGGATTTGAGCGATGCTATCGAGAGTCTGATATTGCATGCCAAATACGCCTTTTAACCCATCGACAGGCTTGTGATGGAATTCAAGACGCAAATTGTGCCCCTTGTGACTGAAGTTCGCCGTCGGATGGCCATAATTTATAAGCTCATCGAAATTCTTAGTCTGCTCATTTTGAACCCCAGGGTCTTTTTCATCATGAAAATAATCTGAGTATGTATAGGAAAGATTGATTTTCTCAATTCCAGCGAACGGATTCTTCAGCTCGCCTCGCACATCCCATTTTTTCGTATGCATATCGATCCACGGACCAGATGAATAATTTTCAAAATTCACAGGCTTACCAGGCTCATGCAAGACACCATCGTGATAATGTGCTCGCCGACACCTATCAAAGTGCGGAAAGCCGATTATATCTTCATCTTCCATAAGATGAGGATAGGGTCCAAGCCAATATTTTTCCCATGTCATAAAGTGCTCAGCACATGTATCAAATTCATGATTGTGGCCTGGAATACCATATTTATCGCGACGATCCCGATATGCCACGCCTAGCATGGCTTTATCTGAGACAAAGGAAAGACCAAGCGATGCGACTTGCGATTTATTGTACGAATCGGGCATGGTGGTCGTATCAGCTCCATTAATTTTCATGGATGGGACTTTGTAGTTGCCCGCATTTCTTTTAAGACCCTCTAAGCGAAGAGCGAGAAATTTTCCAATGGCAAATGTCGCCCCTATGGTGCCAACTTTTTCATTATTATTGGTGTTATATCGAACTATGGCCTCACCTTCATAGCCTTTTGCAGGAATTGAAGTCGGAACACTATTATCTATAACATTGATCACACCAGCTGGCGATGCAGATGCGTAGAGCAAGGTGGGGGTACCACGGAGAATTTCAACTTGGGATGATAAAAGCGTATCTGCAGCAACTACGTGATCAGGAGAGATGGCTGATGCATCGATTACTTCCATATTATTATTCAGGATCTTGATGCGCACACCTTCTTGAGCACGTATTACGGGCCTGCTCGCACCGCCTCCGTATGCGTTTGAGTGAATGCCAGGCTGATTTGAAAGAGCATTGCCCAAAGTGGCAGATCTCATTTTAAGGACTTCTTTCTCTACTATTGAGTCCGATGGCTTTTTGGCTTGTAAGGGCGATGAATGAAAGGTGGCAATGCTCTCCTCTACATCAATATCTTCTATTTCCTGAGTCTGAGCAGCTACTATATTTGAGAATCCTAGCAAGGATAATGTAACTAGCAAATATTTATGAAAATACATAATCATATCCAAAAATTAGTTTAGAAAATGATTTCATAATATTGTTAATGCAATGTGATTTTCGTGGCTTTTGCGGGGTAACAAATTGTAATTTCGGGCGTAAAAAAGGCCCACTAAAGTGAGCCTAAAATTTATGCGATTTAAATTATCTTAGATCGCTATTGTATGTTGGATTGGTGTGCAGTTTATAGGGCACCTTGTTGGATCATAGAATCCGCAACTTTTCTAAACCCAGCAATATTAGCTCCCAAAATTAGGTTATCAGGTTGACCAAATTCCTCTGCAGTTTGAGATGCAAGAGTAAAGATATGAGACATAATGTTTTTAAGACGATTATCGACTTCTTCAAATGTCCATACACTCATACTAGCATTTTGTGCCATCTCTAATTGGCTTACAGCAACACCTCCTGCATTAGCCGCTTTAGCTGGACCATAAAGCAATTTAGCTTCTAAGAATGCTTTAGCTGCCTCTGCAGTAGATGGCATATTTGCACCTTCAGAAACTAGTTTTACTCCATTGTTAATTAGATGTTTTGCATCTTCTTCATTGATCTCATTTTGAGTAGCACATGGGAAAGCTATATCAGCCTTAGTATTCCAAAGAGGGTTATATCCTTCTGGATAAGACGAGCGAGGAGTATATTTAGCATCAGAATGGCGTTTTGCATACTCTTCTAGAGAGTTATTTGCGTTAGATTTAATCTCAGCTAAAGTATCAAAATTAATACCAGCTTCATGATAAATAAATCCGCGTGAATCACTGCAAGTAACTGGTTTTGCACCAAGCTCGATAAGTTTTTTGATGGTGAACATTGCTACATTTCCAGCACCAGAAACTAAAGCAACTTTACCTTCTAATGAATCGCCTTTAGCTTTAAGCATATTTTGAGCGAAATATACGCAACCAAATCCAGTAGCTTCTGGGCGTGCTAGAGAACCGCCCCAATTCAAGGATTTACCAGTAAGTACACCCTCATAAGAACCAGTTAGACGTTTATACTGACCATATAAATATCCAATCTCACGAGCACCGACGCCAATATCACCTGCAGGAATATCAATAGTGTCGCCAATATGACGATATAGCTCAGTCATAAATGATTGGCAGAAACGCATAATTTCGTTATCTGATTTACCTTTAGGGTCGAAGTTCGAACCACCTTTTGCACCACCGATAGGTAAGCCTGTCAATGCATTTTTGAAGATTTGCTCAAAACCTAAGAATTTAATAATACCTGCGTTTACGCTTGGATGGAAACGAAGCCCGCCTTTATATGGACCAATAGCAGAATTAAATTGAACACGGAAGCCTTTATTTACTTGAACTTGGCCTTTATCGTCTACCCAGCATACGCGAAAGAATATTTGACGCTCTGGCTCAACGATACGTTGCAAAATATTGTGCTCTTGATATTTTTTTTCTTTTTGGAATAAGGGTTCAAGCGACTCTACAACTTCTTCTACAGCTTGATAAAACTCAGGCTGAGCTGGGCTTGATTTTTTTAAATCATTTAATGTTTGTTCAATTAAATTTGGCATATATTTTTCCTATAAAAAATTTTATTTACAAACTTCTCTTACTTTCATCGGAGCGGCAGCGGCATTCACCATTTTTGTAAGCTGAGAAGCATTAATAGCTTTAAATACTTTTCCGCCTGTTATTGTAGCTAAGCAATTCGCTGCTCCAGTACTTCCGATATCTACAACATTAATTTTAAGCTTAGGCTTTTTGTTTTTTGTGCTCGAAGCGACACTACAAATATTTGGTCCACACGTACTCGCACCATCACTTAGAACCAAAATAAATGCTTCACGATTAACCCCATCCACCATATTTGCCGCTTTTTGAATGCCGTTTGCTAGTACAGTACCACTACTATTATTTGTATTCATGCGATTAATGGTGCTTTTAAGTTGTGATCTCCTAGAAGGTGGAAAAAWTCCATGGTTCGTAGCTGAAGGGCATCTATCAAGTGAAATAAATCCTATGTCGATATACGGGTCGATTTTATTGATAATTGAATTTGCCGCTTTTTTTGCGGTTTCAATTCTAGTTGGTCCTGTAGGTTTCATCAAGCTACTTGGAGCTCCAAAGCCAGAAAGCATAGAGTTGAGTAATTGAGCCTCTAAATTAGCCATAGAACCATCCATTGATTGAAGCATAGACATGGAATTGTCAAACACTATAACCATCTGAGGACGCTCTTGTGGTGTAAGCTCCTTACTACATACTGGCCCCTTAGGTTTTTGGACAACTTTCTTAACGGGTTCCTCTTTTTTTACAACCTTAGGTTTTGGTGCGGGCTTAGGCTCTGGTTTCGGTTCAGGTTTGGGTTCTGGCTTAGGCTCAGGTTCAGGTTCAGGCGGTCTCGGTGGCGGTTTTACAGCCAAAGGATCGTCAAGTTCAAATGCAGGTTCTATAGGCTCTATTGCTGGCTCTGGTGGTGGAGGAGGGGGTGGCTTAGGCCTCGGAGGCTCAGGAACATTAATATCTGGAATATTAATTTTTATAACTGGTGCAGGGCGATTGTCAATAATTTTTGGTGCAGGCGGTGGGTCATTTTTCTTAACTACGGCTGTTTTGGATCCCCAGTTAAACCAATCTCCAAACCATTGATTTAACCTATCGGTGCCGCGGATATATCTATCCCAAAGCCACCATCCAAGACCAATCAATAAAAGTAAAATTAATAGCCACCAAAGCCACGCAAAGCTCCTACGTTTACTCGCTACAGGTGCCAATGGCGGTGCCGCCGCTACTGGTGTCGCATCAACCCATCCCACAAGGACAGGTTCATTATTAATGACATAGATTTTCTTGCTACTTGATTGAGCTGTGGCAAGCAGGCTATTTATAGATGCATAGTCCTCAGGTGAAATTTCCCCCTGGGATTTAAGGTGAGTAAGATAGTCTCGGATAGCTGTAAGCTTGTTTGAGATCTTTGCTGCTATCTCAGGCGATAAATCCTTTTCTGGAACCTCATAGGCTTGCCCCTCAAGCGTCGTATACCATTCGACCATGTCCCCCTTTACTACTGGTTCTGCAAGAATAGTAAAGGTGCTCGGTGGCAATGAACTTCTAAATAATGAATAAAGGGATTGAAATTTAAGAAATAAATCAATAGAGCCCTGGTTATGTTCACTGTACGGGGTTCTTGTTAATCTCTGCATTTAATCCCTCAGTATTTATAATTTATTTGATCTTCTTAGCTTTTCTAATTGCAAACGTTTTGCCTTTAAAGAATTGTCCTCTGAAGGTGTGGCAATGCTTTCCGTACCATCTTCACTTCTACTATTTCTAAATGCAGATTGTGCACGTTTTTTATTATTTAGATCTTCCTGCATCTTTTTGTTGGATGTACTTAGGCGATTAGATTCTCTTTGTTTAGCATTTCTCTGTGCTCTAGTGGCCTTACGTTTACTCTCAAGTTGAGACTTTTTGTAATTGAGCTGTTTGTTTCGATACTGTTCAGCATTAAGATTTGCTTCTTTCTGCTCAATACGTTTGTCGTAGCTGCCACTTGTAGAACATCCAAGCTTATCGAAAAAGTTCATTTCTACATTTGGGTCACAAGTTTGAGGGCTTGACTGGCATGCAGCCAAAACCGCACAAAGTATAGGTGCAGTGATATATAACTTCATATGATATCCTTAAGCCTTAATAGCTGAACGGTTTCGTCTAGCTATGGCAATGAGTTTTTTTTGCTTAGCAATTTTGCCGTCGAGAATTCTTCTTTGAGCATCAGCTTGTGCAGTATTTAACTTAGCGGCTCTAGCTTGCCTAATGTTCTGAACAGATGCAGTTCTTTCGTTCTCTAAAGTTTTAACTAGAGATTCCATCTCTTGGATATTAGCGTCTAATTCACGTTTTTCCTGTCTTATACGTGCACTAGAAGCCCTCTTAGCCGCAATATCACGATTTAATTTATCAATTTTACGTCTATCACTATTAATCGTAGCTTGTGTTTGACTAACGATTTCCGTTGAAATTTGATTGATTTGCTTTAAGCGTCTAGTTTCAGCAGCTAGGGCATCTTCTTGATTTCTATAGCTTACTCTTTCACGTTCAAGTAAATAGTTACCCCCAACACCTGCACCACAACCTAATGATGCTCCTACAGCTAAACCGAGTGCAGGGTCATTGTCGTGAGAAGAGTTAATCAGTAAACCGATTACACCACCGATAATACCACCTACAGCACAAGCCATTTGACCAGATTGGCTAAATGGATCAGCCTTTTTCTTTCCGTATTGATCAGTGCCAGTAGTTTGGCAAGCCATTAAGGCGGTTGAAAAGAATACAGATATACCGATTTTTTGAAACTTATTCATAAGCACCCCTTTTGTTACACATTAATAATAGCAAATTTCCTATTGAGATTTGATATCTGTGCAATTTTTAAGCCATTCATCACGTTTAACTTTGCCATCTTTGTAAAAAGTTGAAAGATGTTTCCAATAAACATTTACATATTCATTGAGATTCGATCTACGTCTTTTTTGCATTTTGGAGATAACGGGTTCTATCTGACTTTCAATTAAATCGTAAGGGTAGTTTGTTGCGGTCGCTACCAAGTTGTCCGCATAATATCGAACTACAAAATCTCTTGCTCTAAGCCCTTCTTCAGCAATCACCTTAAGGTCAGGGCATTCCTGCTCAAAAGTGGTATCACCTGGCTGACAAAGAGTTTCATATCTTGCCTTTTTCTCATCATAAGCTGATTGTAAATCTGAGGAGTTTGCACAAAGAAAGGCACCTAGCTGAATATTGGATTGAACCGCAGAATTTCTTTGTTCGTCTTTAGCTTGATTAGAGGCCCTTAATGCATCTTCTAATTTTTTAAGCTCAGCTTTTTGTTTCTCATCGTTAAGAGCTTTTGTGATATCAGTAAGATTATCGACGATTTTGCTATCACCGTTTTTAGACTCTTTTCCTAATTTTTGCCACTCATTATTTAGTTCTTGAACACGTTTATTAGAAGTAACAATAGGGGTTACAACAGCCACCCTAAATCCTACTTCTTTAGATGAATAGGCAGTGCCAGAGGAATTGTAATAAGGGGCTTCCACACGGAAGGCACTAGAGATTTGCTCTTGAGGAGTAAGAAAACTTCCGCCTCTAATTGTGATACCACCACTTTGACCGTGATAGCGATCGAGTTTGTTCATTCGAAAAGAATCGAGAACATACTCGGAAGCATTGCCAAGGATATCATGTAAACCAACAGGATTAGGTTCAAGAAGACCACCTAACTGCAACTTCCCGTTCGAAGATGAGCTCCCAGCAAACCAAACCGTTTTCTGCAAAGACTCTTGATGCGGGTATACTTTTTCGCGAAATTCCGACTCGCTCACATTATTTGCACCACGAGCCGCATACTCCCACTCAGTGTTAGTAGGCAGGCGTACAAAGCCCGAAGTTCCATCATCTTTCGGAAGTTTATCGGGATGATTAGCTAGCAACCACTCAGAGTATCTTTTTGTGAAATGAACGGCCTCAAACCATGAAATATTAGTAGCTGGAAGGCGACCTTTCATATTTGCTTTAGGACATTCGCCGTCAATTCCTTTCATAATAGAATCGTACTGAAGCTGTGAAACTTCATATTTGCCCATTAAAAAATAGCGATCGCCGCCCTTATCTGGAAAGCTTCCAGAAATATAGTTTGGCGTTGCGTGTTCCGAAAAACCTTGCTCAGAAGAATCATCACCTAAAATAATGGGCTTGTCCTCAAGCGGTTTCTTTGTATCTGTATGCACGATTCTAAAAGCCATCGAACCATCGCACGGCATAGGAAGAAACACAGTGTCATCGCTCGGTTTTGGATCGAAGAATTTCGCATCCCAAGCAGCCGTGGCATTAGACTGCATGCCAAAAATAAAACTTGATATAACAAATACCGTTTGGAAATTAAGCTTCACGTAAACTCTCCGATGGTTGAATCTTAACTGCTCGCTGAGCACCAATTAGAGCCACTAATACGGATATAGCAACCGTCGCTCCATACCCAGTAAGAATATGTTCAGGTAGCAGCAGGCTCACAAATGTGCTCTCGTCTAGGTTTTGACCTAGTACCCTATTCATAATGTTACTACTTACAATATATAACAAATATGAACAAATATATGCAGTTGTAGCTAAGATTAAGGCCTGAAGTACTATGAAAAATCTTATTCCGAGCCTATTAAAGCCATAGAGACTTAATAGGGAGATATCCTTTCGTTTTCTTTCTATGTTTGCAAGAAATGAACCGAACAATGATAGAATCGTGCCTACGATTGTAGTGAGTGCGATAATAAGAAACACAGTATTGAGCACTCGGTCAATTGATTTCACGCTTTCAATGGAGTCAGCTTGAGTGCGGCTATCAATGCCTTCTTTGCGCAGTTCAGCGGCCAATGGAGCCACATCGTCCAAAGATTTTGCGTAGATTCTTGCTTTCGCATATCGATCGCGTGGTTTGGTGCGCTCCGAACCGTCGCTTGGTTTTTCTATATATTTATTTAGCTTAAATCCGTCTCGATAATCCTCTATAGCCTCTAACAGTGGCAATGCCACAAAAGCCGCTGGTCTTGTTAAATAACTCTCTTTAATAATCCCTACAATTTTCATTTTGATATTGGCCATCTGGTTTCGCCCCTCTAGGGTTCGCCCAAAATAAAGGCCCACAATATCACCAACTTTCGCATCAAGTTTTTGGGCAATGATCTCGTTTATAATCAAATCAGTGTCTGTACTTAATTGAATCTCTTTAGGAATAAGAGGGTCGTTGGCTTTTGTTGGAATAAGCTCTACATCGTTATAAAAGTGTTTGTTGTCTTTTCTTAAGTTAGCCTGCATATTCAGTGAACGCGTCATGGGAATAACAAAACCAATGCGCTTATCATTTTGTTTTTCTTCAAGCCATTTCTTATTTATTGAGACATTGCTTTTTACACCATGAATCTTGATTTCAAGATTGTTTGGGTCGTTTAAAAGTTGCGACTGAAGCTGATTTACAATTCCAAATTTCAAACTAAATAATAAAAGTAGGGGAGCAATAACAGCCACCAGAGCAGATATTACAAAGAATGATACTTTCCAATCGTGTTTTAAATCCTTAAAAACTAAGTTTAAAAGTAGGCCTATTCTCATAATTGAACCTTAGAAAATACAGACCTACTTTCATATACCTCGGCCGTATAGCTTGGCAATGCATGCTTCACAACATGACTCCAATCATGCGTTACGATAATGGCACACATCTCAAGTTCAGCCACAGACTCAAGAATAATATCGAACAATTCATCCGCTTTGTGTGGGTCTAGTGCAGCTGTAGGTTCGTCTGCTAATAGCACTTGAGGCTTATGAGCTATTGACCTTAGAAACGATACTCTTTGCCTTTCACCTATGGAGAGTTGACTTGGATATTTTGATAGCAAATGACTGGCCCCAAGCCTATCGATAATAGGGGAAAGCCAGGGCTCATCAAGTTCTTCGCCGATTATTTTGCAAGATAAAGCAATATTTTCAAGGCTTGTTAAATAGGGCAATAGACCGCCTGTCTGAAGCATAAATCCAAAATTCCGTGCCCTTAATTTCGCTAGTTTTGTATGCTGTGCATTTAGTATCGGGGTGGCAATATCCTCGCTTCCTAGACTATACGTTTTTAAAGAATCTGGTTTTAGAATAAGCCCAATAACTTCTAAGATACTACTTTTACCGCATCCGCTTTGGCCACACAATGCGACGGCCTCTCCATAGTTAGCTACAAAATGAGGGAGCTCAATTTCAAATGCTTGAGATCCCTCACCTCTAGTTATAAGTAGCTCGCTGATTTCAAGCATGACTTATGGAAGTGCATCTAGAACCACTGGATACACATAGTCTTTTGGATCGCTCTCAGGATTTAGTGGAATCCAGCGGCTCGAGTCTGCATTATATTTTTCGTATAGTCTTAGTTTTTTCTGAAGATCCATAATAAATTTTTCTTGTTGAAGACTTCCCATATTCTTCCAAGTCTCTTCATCGATATTTGAGATTTGGCTTTTATATGGAAGTCCATCCAAGTACTCTCCAAGTAAACCAAGGTCTGCAATCTTAGTAGATTTGTTGTCCTTAATTTTTTCAGGATCCTGTCCCATAGCTGCAGCCACAGATTTTAGTTGCTTAAACATATCGTCAGGTGCAATAAGCCCACTAGTAGCCGCATCCGAAATTTTCTTAACTACTTCACTAAGGTCACTTAATTGCTCCTTACTTAAGAGCACGCGAACTTCAGCAGTAGGGATATCTGGTTTGGCAAAGTCTCTGTCGCTTATCCATGCTTTGAAAAATGACGGCGCTTTCTGATTATTTGTACGACCTAAATATGCAAGACGCATAGCTTTTCCGAGAAGTTCGGAATCCTCAAGCATGGCCGCATTTTCCTTATCTTTAGGCTCTTCTTTTTTGGTCTCAGTCGCAAGTGAACTTCCTGCAGACATCTCACCTGTATAAGCTTTTTTAACTTGTTCAGTAAGTGCTTTGGATAGAAGAGAAATCTTGGTGGAAAACTCATTAACATCTCCTGCATTAACTGGATAGTAAAGAGATTTATTTAAATAGTCATTAAATGTCAATGCACTATATTGCGACTCCGCTTCTTGGTGATTTTTAGTACCCGCTTGAGTTTTTAGATGAAGAGTATAGATGGCAACGCCCTTGTGCTGAGCTTCTTGACGTAACTGTTCAGCTCCAAGTCCAGTGGAGGATAGGGGATTATTGCCATCGATAGCACCAGCATCAGTAATAAGCACTATATAACGAGCACCGAAATCATTCCAATTAATGTCGCTTAGTGCTTGATTAATACCTGCAAACGAATCCTCACTAAATTCCTTACTTGAAACTTGTGCTTGTTTTAGGCTAGCAACCTTATCCATAAAGTCTTTTCCATCTTTCACTTCATTAGGATTTACATACATTTTTGAAGTGTATTCAAGGCCTGGAACCGCCTCCGTACTAGATCTAAAGGCTACTAAACCAAATTTCACCTGATCAAGTAAATCTTCTTTTTCAATCTGCGTATAAAGCTGTTTTACGGCATCACGAGTTTTATTAATATAAGGGTCCATCGAAATTGTGGAGTCGATTACAAACACCACAGCCGCTTTGAATTCCGTTAATTTAGAAGGTTCACTCTTAGGCTCAGGTTTTGGCTCGGGCTCATTTGCTTTTTCAGGCTTTTTGCTTACAGATGCGACTTCTAACACACGTTGATAGAAACCCTCATTATTCATAACTTCCTCACCCTGCAGAATAGGTAGTAAATAGAAGTTCTTTTGAAAATCTACAGGCTCAGCAGGCTCAATAGAAACTATCTTGTCTGACTTGCCTTCAGAATTGAGAGATTGCTTGATTTTTTCGTATTCCTCTGCAGGTTTATCAGAGGACATCACTGCATCTAAATCCTCCTTGGATTTAAAAAATAAAAGTCTGTCGCGATTTGCAGGATTTGTAAATGTCAAAGTCATCTGCATATTCCAAGGAATTGTGCAAGATGCATCAAGCCACCCTAAAGTTTTTCCATATGGATCGGCACCTACATTGAGCCATTCCGTATTATTTTCGGTCTTTCTCTCATAAATATAATATCGAGAAAAGGCAGGTACAGCTTTCCCTTTTTGCCCAATTGTTTGTGTCAATGAACACTCTGGCGTCGATAGCACCCTTTGATATAAAGTCTTTTTACCGTCTTGAAGTAATGGCTCAGCCGCATAGACAGAGGCAATAGAAAGTAGTGAAAGTGAAAAAGTGCTTAGAAATTTCTTCATTTTTGTAACTCCTGCAAACGGGCTTTAGCCTCCGCATTATTAGGATCATCAGAGAGCCCAGTCTCATACCAATAAATAGCCGTACCCTTATCTTCCTTAAAGCATCCGTCACTAGCAGCTGTTTTAGGGTCATATTCTTTTGCATATGCAAATGCAATGACACTATTTCCACTCTGAGCTTTGTTTGCGTAAAGTCTTCGTGCTAAATCACATTCTTTTGCGGCTTTTGCTTCATTGATAATTTTTAAAATTTGATCCGTGTCTGGGTTTGTTTTGAGACATGATTGAATAAATGCCATCACATCTGAACCGCTCTTAACTGTACATGCCGATTCCGCAGGAGCAGCTGCTGGAGCAGGAGCAGGGGTTGGCTTCGGTTCTGGTTTTGGTTCGGGCTTAGGAGTAGGTTTAGGTGCAGGTGGTTGATTATTATTTTGTGTGGGCACAGGATTAGGCTTAGGTGTGGGAGCTGATTTTGGATCCTCCCTAAATACAAACCACCACACAGCCGCTCCAATAGCAGCGATAAGCAATATCATTAAAATAATCCAAACAATTGGACTAGTTCTTCTTTTTGATGAATCATCCTCTATAGTAGGAAAGTTCGCACCCCCAATATTGGACGCATTTTGAGGGTCTATAACGGGCTCCATTACAGGTGGCAATGCCCCCGCCTCCATATCAGTCGCAGGAATTTCAATAGGCTCAGATACAGGTTCAGGATCTGTAAATGTCTCTATCACTGGCTCAGGTTCAGGCACAGGTTCAATATAAGGGGTGTGTGCTTGTGCTGAAGGAGATTGTGGTGTGGGGTTATTCAGTTGAGTTCTGTTTAAATTACCCGCTGCTGAAGATGCAAGTATGTTACTAGCCATCCTAACAACACCGTCATCCCTAAAAGAGCCACTAGATTCCCTAAGTGACATCATGAACATAGTCTGACCGCCAGTATGAACAAGGCTGTCCGTAACCCAAGGTTCAAATGTACCTACTAAATTGCCGTTAAATTCAGAATATCCAAGTGCATGCCATACAGGCTCTACTTTCCATTCTTCGTGCCCTGCAAGATATCTTTCATCCTGATTGCGTTTAATAGTAAATTCAAGTGGTGAGTCAGTTGACCCTGACCATCTCTTAATTTCAAAATCAGCAAACCCAGGTCTGTTTTCTTTTAGTGAAACTATAAATGTCACTTCATTCCTCTTTGATATTAGATTTCAGCGTCTTCAATACGAGCATCTTCAAATTGATTCAAAATCTGGCCAAGGAGAGTATTTAATGCTGCCGAAATCTCACGTTCGGCCCTATGTCCAGCATTGCCAACGGTAATTTCTGCTAGAGCTGTAAACCAGTCCATCAAATAAATCAAAGTAAATTTTTCAGGCGTTTCAGACAATAGCGGAATCTTATCGTTATTTGGCGTGGTCTTGAATACAGGCGGCTCAAACAAGGATTTGCCAGGCCTTATCTTACTCAAAGGCCTATCTGCGATGGCAATGTCCCCGAATCCCAACCACGAAATAAAGTCCGCAATATGAGTGTAAGCATTGGTCACTTGTCTTGAAGCAAGTTGTTCGCGTTTATGACCTGCTCTCTCGGTTTCACGGAATTTATCACTAAGCTTCTCAAGCAACTGCAACCGAACGGCCGCAGTAATTAATTCACTTATGAAATTATCGATAATATTTTTGTTTTGAACCGATAGATTGAAATATCGCAAAAAACTCTCATCAGATGTTAAGCCACGCAAATGTTCAACCCATCCATCGAATACGGACTGAGAAAATAAAGCGATATTTGATTTTTTAGTTTCAGTATTTGCAGCTGGAGTAGGGGCATCATCAAATAGATTAAAACCTTCCATACCGTCAAATGAGAAATCAGTATTTCCCGAAGATTTATCCTCTCCATCTTCAACATCTTGATAGTCAACCGCAAAATAAAGCGAACGAATAGTCTCCTGCGGGAGTGTTAAATTATCTAAGAATTCTCCTAAGATACCAGCTTGCTGTCTTAGTAAAGCATAGATATCGTTGGCTATCCGTTTTTTATCTTCAACAGCACGGTCGCCTTCGCCCTCATACCAAGCACCGAAACGACGAACTACATTTTCGATTTCGCGATTAAGTTGCTCAGTTAAACGGTTAAATTTCAACGATGGGTCAGAAACTTTATCGAGATATTCACTCAAATACTCCATACCGCCATCGTTAAGCTTAAGCATGGCGTCCCATTTTTCTTCTGGATTAGCGACATATTTCTGAATATCTGGGTTTTGAATGAATGTCGATCTCAATATATCCATCTTAGGCATTTGAGAATCCATATATTTCACATCTCGACCTTCGGATGTTTCAATAAATCCACCTGAATAACCAGGTTTTCTTACTAGAAATACGTTATCGAATGGTTTTCCTCTAGACCAATTCTTAACCCAATTGTAATGACCAAAACGTTCTAATATAGTTTGTTTAAGCAAACCATCTACACCCCAAGATTGTTTTAGATTTTCTTCAGATGTATTAATGCTAACTTCTGTTCTTTTATCGAATTTTGTAAAAGCCCAGAGCAAGGAAGGAAGCCTTTTTCCACGAATTTCAGCTGTTTCACCTTGGGTTTTATCAATCCAATTTTCAAGAACTGGCCCTACATCATTAATCTCTAATTGAGCATCACTTGGAGTACACATAATCAAGATATTCATCTCCTGACTATCTGTATAACTTTCAAATAGATATGCCACTTTACCGCGAAGAATAACTTGACCTACGGTATTATCTCCTTGGTCAAAAGTAACTATTTTCATACGTCCGCGATAACCAGGGAAATCTAGTAAATCAACCTTATTTACAACATCGCATCGAGGCTCATTTTCAAGAGGGAAAATTAATTCTGTAGTTAGAATGGCTAACTGAGCTAAAGATATATTTACTGGTTGACCAAGTTCACCCTTCCAGCTAACTGGTATAACATCGACTTTATAGTTATCTTCAGGTTTACCTAAACGTTCAACCATATTAACGTTCATAATACTAGAAGCTTTAGTTAAATTACCGTCTTCAGTTTCTTGTACAAGAACATCTAATGGTGCATAAACAAATTCAGGATGCCCCAAACTAGAGAGTATTTTCGCAAACAAGATATAAGTTTCAGTTAGCTCAGGGAATTTTTCTCCATACCAAAGAATTGAAAATAATTTTGCTCTATCTTCGATACTTAGGTGAGGAGCAAGTTGAGCAGCCTTAGACCAATAATTAGCCTTATAAACAGTAACTGAACGAGCAAAATTGTTATTACAGTAGTCCTGTAAATCAACAATATCTTCTTCGGCTACACCAGCAACATAGTCAGATTGAACTTTAGGAGTAAGCTCTTTTACAAGCTTATTGATCATTTGTTGATCTGGTTGATACAAAAGCTTATCGGCATCAAAATCGTTAAAAAAGCCATTTACAAGAATTTTTACGATTTCAATTTCAGAAAACATTCTTAGTTCAATAGGATAACCTTTAATTCCTACATCAGCTCTCTTAGTAAATCTTGTAGCCAACCCAGTAGCCTCTTTACCGCCACCAGTAGGATTAATATGATCCATAAAATCCAGTTTTTGGCCATCGAAGGTTGTGGTTAACTTTCCTTGATCATCAGCAGCTAAAGAAGAAATCAAATATGATTTACCAGCTTGTGACAATCCAAAAAGGCCCACAGAAACCGGATGCTCCGATGAGTATCCAAGTTTTCGTGCCATAACACGAAGTCTTCTTAAGCTTTCAATTAAACTATTTGCCTCACTGGCAACGCGTGGGCTTTCATTGCGTGCAGCCTGAACCCAATCGATGGCCTTTTTAGCCCCATCATAAACACTATCCCATGATTCAGAAAGTTTACTCATTTATAAGGCTCCCACTGTCCAACCAATATTGCGAGTCATTAAGACCAGAATCTAAAAGCGTATTCAAAGTCATTTTTAATCCATTTGTCTTACGACCACTTGATAAAAATGCCTGATCAATTACAAAATTTTCTACTTGTTTATTGTGACGATTTTTCTTATCTAGTTTTAAAGTCACATTTACAGTTTGTCCTTCTGCAATCTGATTACGTAACTCATTGCTCTCGATAGTTATCGTATAAAGAGGGGAGGCTGCCCAACGTTCCGTATTTAACTGCCTAAAGCCAATACGCGTTTTACCGCGAATTGGGAATGATTGGTCTGGCAATTCATAATCCTCTTTATCGAGATTGATATCGGAGTAGTAAACGTTTTCTTTTGAAATAGTATTGTTATTATCGATAAGGCCAAGATTCTTAATAGTTGAATAAGGTTTCAGAGCCATCGACCTAAAGTAAAAACTTGGAATTCTCGAATTTTTGCTCAAAAAGCAAAGCATAGCTCCAACTGTAGCAGTTGTTTTAGGGTCATCGATTCTGCCTTGTTTGTGGAACGGATACCAATTACCTGTCTTATAACCATGTAATGGAAGAATTCTATTAGATGGCAATGGCAACTGATTCTTAAAGTATGCTTGTACACCTGGCAGCAATGAAGGTCTACCAGTTAACAACAATACATCGCATTGGTAGAAATAAATAATCTCACATAAAGACTGGAATGTTTTGCAGATATCATAATGACCTTGCAAGAAATTATTATGGATTTGAAGCAAATTAACTTGCAACGGAATATCAAGAATATTGAAATCTTTACCCAACTCTCTTGAGATAGGTATATTTACGAAATCAAGAACTTTTTGAGTAGGGGGTTCAAATCCTTCAAGAACACTTCCAAATGTAGCCCCCATCAATTTATTTTTACGCTCTAATGGGTCGTATTGTTCATAAGCTTGAAGAACTTTAAGTCCTATCGGACGGAATATTTGTAAAGTTAGTTGCTGTCTCAAAAGCCTGATTTGAACGCTATCTGCACCAGCACCAATAAGATCCGATAGCAATGAATCATAATTTTTTATACCCTCTGAAATTAGGTATTTCTTAAGAGATTCAACCACGACATCCCGAATAATATCAAGTAATATATCATCGCCAGCAACCTTAAACCCATCTCTAAATCTCTGGATAGGTTTTATAAATACATTGGTACCATAAGATTGAGGTAGGCCGTCTTCTTCCTCATTGCCATAGTCTAAAGTGAAGTCAGTAATCACTAAATCTGTAGTACCACCACCAATATCCACAGTTGCTATGGTGACAGCATTTTTATTTGAAGTTTTATCGGGACGCACCATATCGCTTATAAATTTTTCTGCACGCCCGCCATAATTGATTTGAGTTTCATTAAATAAGTAGACAACTTGACTTGCAGTCGCCTCATCCCATTGCACAATTACCTCTGGCAATGTTGGCCAATATTTTTCATCAAATCTATATGCAAAATCCACAGGGTCATCCGTCTTATCCCATCCCATCATTTTCCAAGTTAAACCTATAGCCTGATGCATACAGTTTTTGAAATTATTAATTTCTGGCGATGGCATCGCAGGTGGAACAGTCAATATTATTGACCTTAGGAAACGTGGAGATTTTGCATGCTCAAGTTTCGCTCTTTGAGCTGGGCTGTTTATTTGCATCAAAGCATGAAGTAAGACTTCGGATAATAAGAATGTCATTAATGAACCACGAGAATAGTGTGGTTGGAATACTGGCATCTTACGTTCAAACTCTTCATCAATATCGTCTGAGAGCTCATAAAGAGCTTCACCTTGACCATTTATATAACCTGAAAGTGGTGCGGCTGTTGCAAATGGTTCGTTATCGGACTCCACATATGATGAGTTAAATCTCCATGCTTGTTCATATGGAGTTAAATCCCATAAATATCTTTTTGGACTTGATAATCCAGTAGATCCTTCATTTCCTTTACGACGGCTAGCTAATCGACTAGCCTCTTTACCTACACGAACAATACTAGGCCATTGGAATGCATCTCTGCGTCCACTTTGAACAGAATAGTGTTCTTTGCCGAAAAAGGCCTGTGCAAATTCGACTCTACTCTCGAAAGGTTCAGAATAAGCAAACTCTGGCATCGATAAATCTCGAATTGATAATTCATAGCGTTTTTTAAGGCTATCTTGTTCTTGTGCATGGTCTTCAACAAGAATTCCACAGCTTCTAGAGTTCCCTACATCTAAGATAAGATCTACGGCAATACCTTGGTTTACATCACTGCGATTGTGGGCAATGATTTTGAAATTCGGAATATTGAGTTCTTCACCTATTAATGCTAAAAGGTTCAGATAATGAGCTTCATGACTATGATTTTTAAGCTCTTCCTCAATATCATCTTCATAAATTTTTAGCCTATCTGGTTCTGGAGCAAGTTCTCTAAACAATTCAGCAAGCCAATCTTTCACCCATTTTAGATCTAAGAACCATGAAATATGATTTGATTGGTATGCATATGTGAAGACAGAACCTGCACGAATATCATCTTCCATAGGCCCTAGATATGCGGTGTCTGAGCTATGAGTAAAAATTTTTGTATCAATGGCAAGTATTACTCGATGTGTATGACCATCCTCATCAGGTTGAGCAAGTTCAACGATTCTAGCCCTAGCCCAGTTAAATGGACCGTTATCGAATCGGTTAGGAGGCATACTTCTCAGAATTGGTATAGGTAACCAAATTCCATTGAATAATTTAAGAGACTCCTCAACACTAAAATCAACTGGATTAGTAATGATTTTTCCTGGAAGGGCAGGGTCTGAATATCCGGAACCGCTTCTATCCAAAACTAATCGACGGATTGGGTCATTATTAGAAGAGGCTAGAAAATAACCTGTATTCTTTTCTTTCCACTTTTTGTCTTTCCAATCTATGGTTAAACCAAAATCTATGAACTGAATTCCACTATTCATAATAAGTGGAATTTCTTTTCCAAATGGGTGTATGTCAGCCAGCATAATATCCTCGAATTTGGTTAATTAGTTTTTATTTGAATAGGGAAGGCCTTACCTTCACCATAGGAACCCTTACAATCAGCATTTCCGCTTGAACCTGCATCGCAAGTTACTTTAGGTAGTTCGTATGAGCTTCCGTCGGTACATTTTGCGTTACCTATAGCATTAATCTCCAGCTTACCGTTAACAGTGCTTGAAGTGACACCTGTCTCACATGAAACTCCATCCCCGCGATTAAGTTTAACCGTGCCATTTCCTTTGTCGTCGAAATTGTACGCAAGGCGTAATGGGCGTCCAGTTGCATTATCCTGCAAGCCTGAATTTGAAGACCAATTACCTTTAAGGAATTTCATATCGCCTGATTTAATATTTTGCTCTGTCAATGCCAACGGTTTAGTGTTAGGATTTTGTGCAACATTAGGATCACCTGTAGACCCTGTTGCATTGTTAGTGTTATTTGTGGTGTTATTCATACCAACTGGATCTACTGGTGGAACAACAGTATTGTTATTTTGAGTGTTCAAATTAGGGTCGAGGGGTTTAACAGGATCAACTTGATTGTTTTCCGCTTCAGGCTTGCCTTCTGGACCATTTTTGTTTTCCTCGCCTGGAGCTTTGTTAGTTTCTTGCCCAGATAAAGTTGGATCAGGTATTGGAGTAACAGGATTATTATCCTCTGGCTTAGCCTCACCTTCACCTTCAGGTCCCTTATCCTTACCTTTTTCGCCTTCGCCTAATCCAAGGCCTTCAGCAGTACCAGTGCCTGTGCCAGTGCCGTCAACACCACCTTCAACAACACCTTCAGATCCTACGGCTATGCCGTCTTCCCCGACAACAACACCGTCTTTCCCGACAACAGTGCCATCAAGAAGATTTACACCTTCAAGAGTCTTAAGAATCTCTGTGTCAGTTACTACAGTATCACTATTTGCTATGTACCATTTACCATTTCGTGATACATAATAATTATTTTCCTTAAATGGAAGTAATATGTCACACTCTCTTGGTTTAATAGTTAAAAACTTACCGTCTTTATCCATTAAAACAGTTTCAGAAACTTTGTAGTATGTAATTGGGTCTTTGCATTCCTCTACAACTTCTTTTGTTTCCGCTATCCCAGTAATTTTGTTAGTTTCTTTTTCACTTACGGGATCTTTCTCAGGAGCTGGAGTGGGAGCAGGGGCGTGATCTGGAGTAGGTTTCGTTTCCTGTCCTGTGATTTTGTTAGCTGGAACATTTTTGTTTAAAGGAGCTTCAACAGTTCCTATCTTATCAGGGACATTGATACCACTTATATTTTTCTTGCCGTGGTCTTTGAAATAAAACCAGTATGTAGCCCCTGCTAATAATAAAAGTAATAGTAAAAGTAGTAGCCACCATAACCATCCGCTCTTTTTAGGTGGCAATGCCGCTGGGACCGCCACGGTAGGCGGTTTTTCAGCCGGTTTAAAATTCGAATGAAGTTGTATAAATGGGTCGGAATAAGGGGCTCTATTTTTATCTATAAAGCCCCAAAAAGTAATAACAGGTTTTCCGTCTACAAGATAAATATGTTCATTATTCGGAAATCTTATCGCAGTGAGTTGGTCTTTCATTTCTCCATTTGGGAGATATAGAAGTCTTGAGAAGATTTGTTGATCACTACTTGTAGATGTAGCAAAATCTTTTCCCAATTGCTCCATCTTTAATTTGAAACTTTCTAATTCAGCAAGAGCGGTTTGACGCTCTTCTTCTGTAGCAGAAGTCCATGGGATAATTTGATGTGTTCCATCCGCTCTGGTGCTTTCAAATGGTACATACCAATCGATAACATTTCCAATTTCATTTCTTTGTGGAACTGCTAAAAAATCAGCATATTTTTCTCCACATTTGAATTTGACGGCATTACGAAATTGAGAGGCCACAGTATAAACAGGCTGTCCATCCTGCCCCAAGGCCGTATAATTTTTAAGCTCTCCGCTTCTAAGTAATGCACTCATATACCAAACCCCATTTTTACAATTTGTATCAATAGATTATATAAGAAAAAAAAGACTCCTCTTTGTCAGAGGAGTCTTAAATCAAGGCTAGGATTAAAGATTATCGTTAATTACCGTCAAAATACGTTTCGCTGTATTAGTTTGATCAGGTTCACCTTTAGGATTTAGAACCCTTATTACACTTTTTGTCGATTCATCGTTAATCATCACAGTGTAAGGAAGAGGGGTTAGGTTACCTCTATCGCCCCACAATCTACTGATGGGATTTGATCCCTCCCTTTTTTCTCCCGTATCAGTATCAAGATACAGAATTACAAAAGAGTTATTAGCTCTGTTAGAGCTTTGTACATTAAAACCAGCTTTGTTTAAAGCTTGTTGAACAGTTTCAAAACTGGTTCCTTTATTAGGTATTTCAAGAGAAATGTCGCCTGGCTCAAATGATACTCGTCTAGATGAGTTGGCCATTTGAACAACTTTTTCTGACTTAGTAGGCATTTGAGCTTTAGGTTTACCAGTTACTACAGGAGCTTCCGATGGCATGGCAGTAACGATATTGGTTTCAGATGCTTTAGCAGCTTTTGCAGCAGCTTTCTCTGTTTTTAACTGCTCTTTGTATTCACGCTCTCTTTCTCTAGCTCTTTTAATGCGTTCATCTTCACGTTGTTTTTTAGATTTTTTGAAATCAATACCATCATAAGCAGTTTTAGCTAAATTATCGCTAGCTCCTAAGTGCTTCATAAGTCTAGCAAGCATTAGTGCATTTAGACTTTCATCCTCTGGTGCTGGCAACCATTTGAATGTGTCTTGATTTCGATCCATTGCAGTCTCTTCCATTCTTTCATTTGAGATAAAAATTTCAGATCTGCCGTTGATGCGTTCAATTCTAGTTGTGAAGCGTTCGCGTTCGCCGCTATCGTAAACGTTATCGATTAAAGAACCCAAAGTTCTTCTAAGTAAAGTATCAGGGATTTTGGCCCTGTCCTCAGCCCAATCAGTACGAATAATACCAACTTCAGGACGGTCCTGATCAATAGTAAAACCTAAATCACCCCAGAAAGAAAGTAATAGTGGATAAACTTCGTTAGGGTCTGCATCCACTTGCAACCAACGAGTAGTGCCCTTAGATAGGATACGCATATTATCGTGTTGAGGGAGAACTACATTTCCGCTGCGTTTGTTTGCTTGTTCCTTAGCTAATGCTTCATTAAATTTAATTGCTGAGGCCTGCCCATCTCTAGTTGAATATTGGGGAGTTATAGCTGCAGATGATAAATCAGGTGGCAATGCCAACGGATCCCCTCTAACTGCACTTTTATAATCAACTTCTTTTTCAGGCAGTATGTCATCTGTGGAACTACATCCAACCATAACAGCTGATGCAACTAAAGCCGAGCAAATGAGATGTTTATTTTTAAAATTCATATGTAACCTGCTTCAAATTAAATTTAAGTTTTTTAATGATTGGTCAATTTTTCCTGCTAGACCATCAGTAATTTTTGTTAGTGGAAGGCGATAGCCTAGTTGTGATTTCCCGATTTTATGAACTGCATATTTAACAGGAATAGGGTTGGGTTCTTTAAAAAGAAGATGATTTAGTTCATCAAGCTTAGAGTTGATTTCTCTAACTTTTAAAATATTTCCCTCTAGTGCAGCAAAGCATAATTCATGCATTAATTTAGGTGCAACGTTTCCAGTTACTGTAATATTTGCCTGAGCCCCTAATAGAATCAAAGCCGCAGCTGTTAAATCATCCCCAGAATAGATTTGGAAATGTTCTGGTTTATTTGAAACTAATTCAGTTATCCGTGAGATATCTCCAGTAGCATCTTTAAGTCCAATAATATTTTGTAGCTCAGATAATCTAAGAACCGTATCATTTTTCATGTCGATAACAGTTCTACCTGGTACGTTGTATAAAATTATTGGAAGTTCTGAGTTTTCAGAGATTGCTTTGTAGTGCTGAAACAAACCTTCTTGTGTAGGTTTGTTGTAGTATGGAACAACTGACAGGCCTGCAGATGCACCAGCTTTATGAGCATGATTAGCGAGAAAAATAGCTTCTTTGGTAGAGTTACCGCCTGTCCCAGCAATTATGGGTATACGACCCGCAGAGTAATCTACAGCAAGACTAACTAACTCAACATGCTCATTAAAATCGATGGTTGGAGATTCTCCAGAAGTACCAACAATAATCAAAGCATCTGAACCTTCCTCGACATGCCAGTCAATAAGATTTTTAAACGCATCCCTGTCTATGTCACCCGAAGGAGTCATCGGAGTAACCATAGCGACAAGACTGCCTTTAAAAACAGGATATTTGGAAGTATCTATCATAAACAAAAGTCTAACTTAATTAATGCACTAGTTTAACTAATTAATTATGGGCTGTAATAATTTTGTTATGGAATAAAAGAAATTTTTTTGATTTGTATGAGGTGAAAAAGAATCAAGCTGGCACCCCCGGCGAGGCTCGAACTCACAACCCCTCGCTTAGAAGGCGAGTGCTCTATCCAGTTGAGCTACGGGGATATAAAAGAAGATTATTATATTATTTTTTTTACAACAAAACTATATTTTTAGCCTAAAACATATCGTTAGTATTGATTTTGTTGCCTAATTAGCATTAAAATCTTATTTTTCAAGCTTTATGGTGGCTGTAGTTCAGTTGGTAGAGCACTGGATTGTGATTCCAGGTGTCGTGGGTTCGAGCCCCATCAGCCACCCCATTTCCTCTTTTCACTATACTTCCCTATACAACTTCTTATTACCTTTTAGAAAGAAAATTTGCTAGTAAAATCAATGGCTTAAATGATTTTATTGTTTCCCTTTGTTACCTCTCAATCCCCCTTAATAACCCTTACAGCATAGCTTAAATATGGTAACAAATGAGATGAAGGTATAGTAATATAAGAAAAAATTCTTAGTGAAGATTTATATGATCTTAGAGAAAATTATTGGATACAATCATAATAATGAGAAGTGAACTCATTAATTGATTGTTACAATTTATATATGTGTATATCTGAAAGTAGAGCAAAACATTTTAAATTCGGAAAATAAAGAGACTTTTCAATATATATCTGGATGGGAAGCCCTAAATATCACAAATGAAAAGGGTTTAACAGCAGATTGGCATCCACTAAATTATTTTCAAAAAGATAAGCCTTTTAAGTTATATACCTTAGATAAATGTATGCCATTAGGTACTAAGGGGATTAAACTTAGGTACATACCCTTTCTAAAAAATCGATACTATGTTGCCTCTTTCGCTAGAGCAATTGCTGATCTTGTGTATTTAGATCAATGCTATGGGCTAAAAAATTGTGTATACGATTTTCTTGATGAAAAAGACGCCAAAGAGATTTATGACTATTTGAAAATAATAAATAAAACAAAAAATGTTGAACAATTCATGAGATATGAATTAACAAAACTTTATTTTGAGGAAAAAACCATGCTTGATTCTCAAAATGACAGAATAAAACTTATCAAAGAAATCTTACCTCTTTTAGGTGATAAATTTGTATTAAAAGGCGGAACCGCTCTATATCTATACTATGGCTTAGATAGATACTCTGAAGATGTTGACTTAGATTGTAAAACTTCTAATATGAACTTTTTGAATAAATTAAAAAATCACCGAGATTTTAAAGACTGGAAAGTAACACTTAAAACAAACACAGAGACGGCTTTTAAATTAATGATAGATTATGGAGCTGTATCCAAAGAAGGTGCATACCCTCTCAAAATTGAAGTTAGTGCAAGAAATACTCAAAGACTAAGAGATTTACCTAACTTGTACCAAAAACATGGAAATGTTAATGTCTATGGTATAGATGAACTAATACACATGAAAACCGCTGCTTTTACTGGTAGAGATAAAGTTAGAGATCTATATGATTTAAACTTTCTTTTCAAAAAGTACCCAGAGAATTTCTCTGAATCTTTATTAAGAGTTATTGTTCCCAAACTATACTACAGCGGTGAAGAGGAATTAAACAATCTATTAGAATATGAATTCAATAAACACAATCTGTCTATTAGTGGATTTGTAGATTTCAAAAATTTCACTGAAAGTTTAGAAAAAAGAATGACTGAAAGATTAACATTTCTAGAAAAAAACAAAACAATATATCCTACAAACTCAAAACATGATAACGATGGGTGAAACTATGATCTTGAAGAAATGAAAGATAGGGTTGAAGGGGAATTTGTAAAAATGCCCGATAATTTTAAATTAGAAGAATTTAGAAAATGGGTTAAAGATTATAAATCTTAACTAAGACTACCAAAACATTTACTACCTAATGTGTACCCTTAATGCACATCACTCTATCTTCTTCCCCTATCTTTTATTGGATTTTTTAAATTTTCGTTATAGCTATTAAAACAATACTTCTCATCGTTTTAATAATTTTAATTTTTGAATTCATCTACAATCAAAAGATTTAAATTTTTTTCGTCCAAATATTGTAATTTTGGGGAGAATAGTTTTTAGAGAAGCTTAGGAAAAATAATTTAGATATTTGTTAAATAGAAAAGAATCACTAAAATGAAATCGCTTAGAGTAAAAGAAGTAAATCTACCCAATAAAAAGGGCAACCAAAAGATTGCCCTTACAGTTAAAATTTTTTAACCGTACGTTAAGGCAGTACGTCACCAAAGAATTTAACCGTACGTTAAGGCAGTACGTCACCAATGAATTTAACCGTACGTTAAGGCAGTACGTCACCAATTTTTAACCGCAGGATTATTTTACAAATTTTTAAAAAAATAATCAAAACTTTCTGCCCTAAAAGACATCAATTTTGAACAATTCTATCAAATTTAAAATTATATCTATCTCCATCTTTATCATATGAGAGATAGCTAGGATATTTTTGGCCTTCTATTTTTTTAACTACAATTTGCTTTTTATCGTTTCCATGGAAACTATATGTGATTTCTTTGGCTTGAACACCGTCTATGTCAACCATTTTAGACGACTCATTCATTACTAATGGATCCATCTTATAGATTTTTTTACCGTTTGTATATTGGAAACTATCAGGTAATTTTCCAAAATATGAGAGCTGAAAAGCAATGGAAAATAAATCGAATGTTGGTAATTCTAAAGTCACTGAATTTTTAGTTTCTTTAGCTTTACCGTATGTTAATTGACCGTTTTTCACGACCGCATCAGCATATACCTTTCCGTTTCTAACATCTTTATAAGTTTCAAGTTCAAAAATTCCGTTTTTGATACTACCTTCTGTTGAAAAACGCATTTTATATAAAGGTATATTTATAGCTGTTGAAACCTTATAATTTGAGCCATCAACAATGTATGTAATGTAAGCTGAAATAAGTTTATTGGAGTTATATTTAACAGTCACATTTTGATTTTCCTGTGCAAAGCTACTAGCAGCTACACCAAAACATAAACTGGCACTAATAAAAACGTTTTTAATCAATTTCAATGTTCATCCCTCCCGTAAAATTTAACACCTAATTCAATCCTAGGGCGTCCTTGACTTAGACGGTATCGATTTGCATCTCTCAATGAATGACTGCATCCACAATATTCTTGCTGATAAAAGCCTTCTCGCTTGCTAATTTCAACCATGCGAGCGGAGCCTCCACCTTTACGCCAATTGAAATCCCAATACACAAGATCAGGGTAGGGTTCGACAGCTCTGTGACCGCAGCCGTTGATTTGATTCATATCCTTCCATCGCGATATTCCTAGGCTACTTGTTAAACAATCAAATCCATGGTCGTGGGCAAATTTTGCACTTCTCTCAAATCGCATATCAAAGCATACTGTACAACGAGGGCCACGCTCAGGCTCCCACTCCATACCTTTAGTACGTGCATACCAATTTTCTGGATCATAGTCGTCATCGAAAAATTCAATTCCATGCTTTTCAGCAAATCGAATATTTTCGTTCTTACGAATATCATATTCTTTACGAGGGTGGATATTAGGGTTATAGAAATATATTGAATAATCTATTTCGGAAGCCAGTAGTGCTTCCATGATCTCACCAGAACACGGAGCACAACAGGAGTGCATCAAAAGTTTTTTCTTTCCCTGTGGCAATGAAAGTTTGGGTCTCTCAATAGGAGTGACAAAAGGTTTTTCGGTATTCATTGATGATTAATTTAATACTAAATCAGTTAATTGTTTAACGGCTTCAATCTCTGAATTTAATGTACTTGGATCCACTTCCACGACCGATTTTTCTTGAAGCCTATACTCATGTTGTATTTTACGATAAGTTCTATATGCGCTTGCACATTTTGCGGCAAGTTCAGAAGGTATAAGTTCTAAATCAGATGCAATCTGCAATAGATTTATATTACCTAAGTTTTTAGTCAATATATCGTGTTTATGAGAATAACTTAGAACTAAATATTGAGTGATAAATTCGATATCAATCATGCCACCATTACCATGCTTGATATTAAAAAGACCAGATTTGGGTGGAGGATGAGATTTAGAGATGCGCTCCTTCATTTTATGTATCTCGCCCTTGGTGTCCATTTGATCACGTTTACGTCTTAAGATTTCTAGACGCAGATTTTCAAATTCTTCGCCAATTGCAGGAGATCCAGCAACAAAGCGAGCTCGGCTAAGAGCCTGATGTTCCCATACCCATGCATCTTCAAGTTGATATTTTCTAAAACTATCCATAGTGACAGTCAGCAAACCCGAATCGCCATCTGGCCTAAGTCGCATATCGACCTCGTATAGACGACCTGAGGAAGTCATCGCTGTAAGCCAATTTATAAGACGTCGGCCTAACTTACTATACATCTCAGAGGCATTTGGATCTTCGCTATCAAATATGAAAACTAAATCTAAATCAGAGAAGTATCCGAGTTCTTTGCCACCTAATTTACCGTACCCAATAATCGCAAATTCTGGATTCTCGGGCCAATTTTCTTTGCGAAGATTCGCCCAGCACCATTTTAAGCAGGTCTCAAGCAAAATATCCGCTAATAACGATAGGTGATCTGCAAGTTTTTCAACTGTAAAAGCACCCTCTAAATCTTGAGCAAGAAGTTGAAAGTTGGCAATGTTAAACGCATCTCTAACTAAATTCATTTGACGCTCAATGTCAGCATATCCTTTTGCATCTACGCTTGCAGCCATTTCCCGATCTAAATTTTCTTTCAATGCATCAAAGTCTAACGGCTCCATTAATGCATTCCAATCAAGTAGACTATCTAGCAAAATAGGGTGCGTCAAAAGAACTTGAGCTGCTAATCTACTTGTACTCATAATTCTAGCTACTCTATCTATTACATCAGGATATTCAAGAAGCAACGTTATATATGTGCTTCTTTGGGCAATGGTCTCGATTAGCTCACATAAAAGATTGAAAGTTTTCACATAATCTTTGGATTTAAGGCTACTATTAGTAAGGTGAACAAACAATTCATCAAGACGTTTGATATTGCTAGTACTGAGCTGCTTTATTTTGTTTTTGTTTTTAAATTCTCCCCAGATTTTTTTAAGCATCTGCAATTCTTCAGAATCATTAGATACCTCAAGCTCTGCATTATTTCGTGAAGAATCGCTTTGCAAACCGACTAAATTGAAGACTTCCTCAAATTTCTGAGAAACAAAGTCGCAATTTTCTTTTAAAAGCTCCTCAAACTTTTCTAATTCATAACCTAGTGCTTCAGCTAAATTTCGACGCATTTCTTGATCATCAGGTAAATCATGAGTTTGCTGATCTTCGCGGTATTGCAACATATGCTCCAGTCTTCTATGAAAATAATATATTTCAATCAAACGAGAAGCATCTTCTGAGTCCATAAGACCAGCAATACTTATCGCCTTCAAAGCATTTACCGTTCCACGCTCTTGTAGACTTGGGAGCCTTCCACCTTTCATAAGCTGAATCAGTTGTGTGATAAATTCAATTTCTCGAATACCCCCATCACCCAATTTGATATTAAAAGCGGCATTTATTTTAGATTCAGTTTTTCTATCCCAATCTTCCTTAATTTGCTCCCGCAAATCTCTTAGCGAATTAAGCGTATCAAAATCGAAATATTTTCTATAGACAAATGAAGTCCTAAGGTCTTCAAAATAGTCATAGTCATCTATGTTTGACGGTTCCGAATCATCTAAATTTATTGCACGTGCTTTAAGATATGCATAGCGCTCCCACTCACGTCCCTGAGTAATTAGATAATGTTCAAACGCCCCCAGACTCCATGCCAATGGACTCCCATCGCCGTCTGGTCTAAGTCTTAAGTCGGTCCTAAAAACAAACCCATCCGCATCCCTATCTGACAGAATATGCATTATTCTTTGAGTAAGTTTGTGATAAAACTCGTGATTTGATATAGGTTTGCGACCGTTTGTATTTCCTTGAACAGAATACAAAACAACTAGGTCTATATCGGATGATACATTAAGCTCATAGCCACCAAGCTTGCCCATCCCAATAATTATCGGTGCCAATTCTAATCCTGTCTCTGGATCGGTTGGATATCCATATGTAGCAGCAAGTTTTGAATTAATAGTTTGATAAGCTATTTTTATGCTTGTGTCTGCAAGCAAGCTCATCATTTGAACTACTTGTGATGTATTTATTTCTTTGGCAATGTCCTCGACTATTGTCGTTAGGAGTATTCTTTCCCTAACTCTTCTAAGAGCCGATTTAATAATAGTGGGATCCAAATTTGCGATATCCTCACTAAAATCCAAACCTTCTTCTTTTAATACAAAAGAAAGTAAAGACCTTCCATAATCAATGGTAAGGTCCTTTTGGAGATGCTCTAAAACTGTACTTTTCGAGGCTAATCGATTTGCTAAAAAATTAGACCATTTAGCGGCCTTATCGTTTTTTTCCATTTATTATTTGGAGAAAATCCTCTTAAAGACTATTTGATCAACTGCAAATGCACCAAAAAGAGAAACTACAGCTAAATGTGACCAGTGTACTTGTACATGTTGAATAGTCATTAGAACAATTGCTGTACCCGATACTGCACCTATAACTGCTCTAGCAGCCAAGTAAACATAATTTTCATCTCTAAATCTAGGTAATTTTGATTTGGAAAAAGCTAAATCGCTATTACTGAAGCTACAAGTTCCAACAGATACCACAGTACCTAACATACCAAAAAATAAAGTTGTAAAGCTAACAGACCAGGAAATAAGAAGCCCGATAATTCCAAAGGCAATTAAAACAAGCACAAACATGCCGTTTGAGAAAATTGATTCTTGCTTCAGTTGAAGCTCAGAATTATCTTCATCGTTAAACTGATTGATATCATTATTCATAGACACCTCACAAAGTTAGTAGATAAGTAAGCTAAATTAAGCTATATTTTTACATAGAATAATAAATTTTTTAGGAGAATCATATGATTAGAATTATTATTACAAGTCTTTTAATTGCCTTAACAAGTGTATCTATTAGTGCATGCTCAATAGGCGGTAGTGTTAAAGCGAATAATAGCGGTGTTGGTGCTAGTGTTGGTGGCGGAATTAATTTCAATTGAATTTAGTGAATTTTTTATTTCGACTTTAAATATTTCCCATCTTAAGTAAAATAACAAGTTAACAAAAAAATTTATAACTTATCTAGGGTATATTCATGACTACCAATAATGAATCAAAAGTTGAAAAACTTGATGGCTTAAAACGTCAAATTGAAATTCGTGTTAGCCAAAAAGCTGTGGAAGATGCTTCTCAAGCAGAACTTAAAAAAATCGCTAAAACAGCCAAAATTCAGGGCTTTAGACCAGGTAAAGCACCTATTAAAATGATAGAACAAAGCCATGGCCCTAGTGTTCGGTATGATGCTTTAAATAAAGAAGTTACTAAAGAGTTAGATAAAGCAGTTCGTGAGCACGATTTACGTATTGCAGGTAAGCCTGAAGTTGTACCTAAAGAGGGTGAAACTTCAGAAGAGGACTTAGTATTTTTAGCTAAATTTGAGATATATCCTGAAGTTAACTTAGGTGATATTAGCTCTATGAATTTCACTAAGTTTAAAACTGAATTAGGTGATTCTGAAATCAACGATACTATTGAAATTTTACGCAAGCAACGTACAAAATTCTCAAAAGTTGACCGTGAGTCTCAAGATCAAGACCGTGTGACAGTCGATTTTGTAGGAAGAATTGATGGCACTGAATTTGAAGGCGGAAAAGCTGATGATTTTCCGTTTGTTTTAGGTGTTGGTGCTATGCTTCCTGAATTTGAAGAAGCAGCAAAAGGCTTAAAGGCAGGGGAAGAGAAGACATTTCCACTAGCATTTCCAGAAGATTATCACGGAAAAGAAGTTGCAGGAAAGACAGCAGAATTCACTCTTACTATGAAAGAAGTTGCTGAGCCTGTACTTCCTGAGGTTAATGAGGAATTTGCGAAATCCCTTGGTCAGACCGACGGAAATGTAGAAAAACTTAAAGAAGAAATTAAGTCTAATCTAGAACGTGAAACTAATGCGCGCACATTAGCTCGCACAAAAACATCTGTTTGGGATGAATTAGTTTCAAAAGTTGAGATGGAAGTGCCTAAAGCATTAGTTGATATGGAGATTGAGGATCGCATTGCCACAATACGTCAACAATTAGCCCAAACTAAAACTCCTAATGCAGATACATTGCCAATTGATGGTGAAAATTTTAGAGAAGAATCTGAAAGACGTGTAAAACTTGGTCTGATTGTTGCTCATATCGTAGAGAACGAGGATATTCAGCCTACTCAAGAACAAGTTAAGGCAAAAATCGAGGAGATTTCTAAAAACTATGAAAAACCTCAGGAATTCGTTGCTTATTGTTTAACTAATCGCGAGGCTCGTTCAAATATTGAGAACTCTGTTCTAGAAGATAATGTTGTGGATTATTTCCTATCTAAAGGACAAGTTAAAGAAGAGTCGATTCCTTTCAAAGAACTTATGGGTCAGAAATAATGAGTTCTTTTGATTACAACTCAAAATTCATCGATTTTTATACGTCATTTTATGGGGGCGATTCTGTTCGTCCTCATGGTTTAGGCTATATTCCGCATGTAATTGAGCAATCTGGTAGAGGGGAGAGAGCATATGATATATATTCTCGTCTTCTTAAAGAGCGTATCATTTTCATGGTCGGTGAAGTAAATGAGCAGACAGCTAATCTTGTCGTTGCTCAATTGCTTTTTTTGGAGTCGGAAAACCCAGAAAAAGATATCTCCCTATATATTAATTCCCCTGGTGGTGGGGTGTATGCTGGTCTTGCCATATATGACACTATGCAATTTGTAAATCCTGATGTGTCTACTATGTGTACTGGTCTTGCTGCAAGTATGGGTGCTCTTTTGCTGACTGCAGGTGCAGATGGTAAGAGATATAGTTTGCCTAATTCGCGTATTATGATTCACCAGCCATTAGGCGGGGCAAAAGGGCAAGCTACGGATATTGAAATTCAGGCTAGAGAGATACTTGATCTTCGTGAACGTTTAAACCGCATTCTTTCTAAACACTGCGATAAAGATATCGAAATCATTCGTAAGCATACTGAACGAGATTACTACATGAGCCCAGAGGAGGCTCTAGAGTTTGGTCTTATTGACACAGTATTTACTAAACGCAGTGACATTGCCAAATAATATATGACTTCAAAATCTACTAAAACTCAACGCTGTTCTTTTTGCTCCCGAAAAAAAGAAGAGGTTAACCAGCTTATTGCTGGGCCATCTGGCTTATTTATCTGTGATGTGTGCGTAAGTGATTGTACAAATCTAATCAATGAACAATCAAAATCTGCTGAGGGGGATGCTGAACCAGTTAAGCTTCCAACTCCTACGGAAATTAAGGATTTTTTAGATAATTATGTTATTGGGCAGGAAATTCCAAAAAAACAATTGGCCGTCGCAGTTTATAACCACTATAAACGTATCAGGCATGCAGGCACAAAAGCGGATGATGTTGAATTAAGTAAAAGTAATATTTTGCTAATTGGACCTACGGGATCTGGGAAAACTTTGCTTGCACAAACGATTGCAAGACAATTAGATGTACCATTTGCGATGGCAGATGCGACTACATTGACTGAGGCAGGATATGTAGGTGAAGATGTAGAACATATCATTCAGAAACTGTTACAAAACTGTGATTTTGATATTGAAAAAGCACAGCAAGCCATTATATACATCGATGAGATAGATAAAATCGCTCGGAAGTCTGAAAATCCTTCAATTACTCGAGATGTATCGGGTGAGGGTGTACAGCAAGCTTTGCTTAAACTCATTGAAGGAACGGTTGCAGCTGTACCACCGCAAGGGGGTCGTAAGCATCCAGGGCAGGATTTCATTCAAGTTGACACTACAAATATATTATTTATAGTGGGTGGTGCTTTTGATGGACTAGAGAAGATCATTCAAAATCGCACTGAGAAATCAGGAATCGGTTTTAATGCATCGGTCTCTCATAAAACCGAGAAAGGTGTGGGAGAATTATTTGCTCAGGTCGAACCCGAGGATATTATTAAATTTGGATTGATTCCTGAACTTGTTGGTCGCCTACCAGTTGTGACTACATTGCAGGAATTGGATGTAGAGACTCTAGTACAGATTCTTACAGTTCCTAAAAACGCTTTAGTTAAGCAGTATCAGACTTTATTTGCGATGGAAGATGTTGAACTTGAAGTTACAGATGAAGCATTAAAAATCATTGCAGAAAAAGCGATTAAGCGTAAAACTGGGGCTAGGGGACTGAGATCCATAATTGAATCGGTACTTATGCCTATTATGTATGAGATGCCTTCTCGTAAGGATATAAAAAAGGTTATCCTTAACAAAGAAGCAGTTTCAGGTGGAGAGCCAGAAATTATCAAATGATGACTCTCCCTTTATTTAGAGGAAGTATATGTCATTAGATAAAAAACAGGTAAATCTACCATTATTGCCACTACGTGATATCGTAGTTTTTCCTCATATGGTTGTGCCTTTATTCGTGGGTAGAGCAAGATCTATTGCCACCCTCGAGAAGGCTATGGCCGAAAAAGATGTACATCAAGTTATTCTTACTGTTCAGATCTCTCCTGAAGTAGACGAGCCTAAGTTTGACCAAATTAACAAATTTGGTGTGGTGGCTAATATTCTTCAATTAATTAAATTGCCTGACGGAACTATAAAAGTTTTAGTGGAGGGTGTTGAGAGAGTTCTAATCGATTCTATCGAGGATGATGGGAATCACTTCATGGCTACTGGTAGTATCGTTGAGACTACTATATCGGATGAAGATCAGGTTTCACCACTTGTGCGTACTGTAGGTACAAAATTTGAGGAATTCGCAAAAATAAATAAACGACTTCAACCTGATGTTGTTCAATCTATTCTACGCATTGAAGACCCAGTTCGTTTTGCAGACACCATTTGTGCTCAACTTCATATTAACCAAAGTAAGAAACAAAGTCTCTTAGAAAAAGAAGATTTAGTCGATAGATTAAATAGTCTGCTTTTCTATCTTGAGTACGAGATGGATATCATCTCATTAGAGAAAAAGATTCAAGATCGCGTAAAAAAACAGATGGAAAAAAGTCAACGCGATTACTACTTGAATGAGCAAATTAAGGCTATTCAAAAAGAACTTGGGGAAGGTGAAGACGGTGCGGATCTTGAGGCTTTAGAGAAAAAAATAAAAGATGCTGGCATGCCTCCAGAGACAGAAGAGAAGGTGCTATCGGAGCTTAAAAAACTCAAACAAATGGCCCCTATGTCTGCTGAAGCTGCGGTTATTAGAAGTTATATTGATGCCGTAGTTGCTGTGCCGTGGAAGAAAAAATCTAAAGTAAATACTAAGCTTTCATTTGCACAAGAAACTTTAGATGCGGATTATTACGGACTTGAAAAAGTTAAAGAGCGCATTGTAGAGTATCTGGCTGTTCAAAAACGCGGTAATAAACTTAAAGCGCCTATTCTATGTTTGGTTGGGCCCCCAGGAGTGGGTAAAACTTCTCTTGGTCAATCTATTGCAAGAGCTACGAACCGTAAGTATGTGCGTATGGCCTTAGGTGGCATGCATGATGAATCAGAAATTCGTGGTCATAGACGTACATATATCGGGGCTATGCCAGGAAAAATTATTCAAAATATGACTAAGGTTGGAGTAAAAAATCCGCTATTTTTACTCGATGAAATCGATAAAATCGGTCAAGATTATCGCGGAGACCCTGCTGCAGCATTGCTTGAAGTTTTAGATCCTGAACAAAACAACACTTTCCAAGATCATTATCTTGAAGTGGATTATGACCTATCGGATGTATTGTTTGTTGCTACTAGTAACACGATGAATATACCTGCTCCATTACTTGATCGTATGGAAGTAATTAGGTTGTCGGGGTATACAGAGGACGAAAAACTGCACATTGCCAAAGACCATTTAATTCCAAAACTTATGAAAAATAATGGAATTAAAAAGGGTGAGCTTAGAATCGATGACTCGGCGATTATAGATATAGTTAGATACTATACACGCGAGGCAGGTGTACGCTCTTTAGAGAGAGAATTAGGAAAAATTAGTCGTAAAGTCGTGAAGGCTGTAGTTCAAAAAGAAGAAGAGACATCCAAGAAAGTAGCAACTACATTGACTGTAGTCGATAGCGAAAATCTTGATAAGTATTTGGGAGTACGTAAGTTTACTTTTGGCCTTGCCGAAAAAGAAAACCGTATTGGACAAGTTACAGGTCTGGCTTGGACAGAGGTCGGAGGAGATCTACTATCTATTGAGGTTGCTGTTGTTCAAGGTAAAGGACAAATTCAGCATACAGGCTCGTTAGGTGATGTGATGAAAGAATCTATGAGTGTGGCACGTACTGTGATTAGATCGTGGGCATACCAATTAGGTTTTTTCGATAATCTTTTTGAGAAAAAAGATATGCATATTCACGTTCCAGATGGAGCTACTCCTAAAGATGGTCCATCGGCAGGTATTGCTGTGACTACTGCCCTTGTGTCTGCTTATTCAGGTATTCCTGTTAGAGCTGATGTAGCTATGACAGGTGAGATTACACTAAGAGGAGAAGTCCTTGCCATTGGTGGTTTGAAAGAGAAACTTTTAGCCGCACTTCGCGGGGGAATTAAAAAAGTTTTAATTCCTCAAGAGAACGTGAAGGACTTGGCTGAGATTCCAGATAACGTTAAAAATGGTCTTGAGATTATTCCTGTTAAGTGGATAAATGAGGTTCTAGAGCATGCTCTAGAAAGACTACCTAAGCCACTTTCCGAAGAACAAATCTCAAAACTAAAGGCTGAAGCGCTTAAAAACGAAACTTCTTCTGGTTCAGCTTCACAATCTATTAATTAATAGGTGTTGGAAATTCCCCACTTGGCTGAGGCTGAGTGGGATCTTCATTGATAGGCTCCGGAAATGAATTCCTTGGGCTTTCATCATTTGATGTGGAATCAGCTTCATCCAAAGGTTCTGGAAAGACAGTATTTGTTGGTTCTCCAATATAGTCCTCTGAGTTTACCTCTTCAGATGGATTTCCCATCTGTTCAGCGGCTGTATCAGATTGCAAATTATCGAAGGATGCCTCCGAACTCGTGTCAACCTGCTGGGTTTCAGGAGTATCAGGGGTATCATGGGTTTGAGCTGTAATAGAGCCTGTAGCCGTAGGATTATCTGTAGTATTTGGTAAGTTAAGCATGTTTGAAATATCAGACTTAATTTCAGATTTAGGGGTTGCTTTAACGACGGGAATACTTGGCTCTTCTTTTTTTATTTTTGGACCTGTGTTCGGTGCCGTTAGTACTCTAATTAATACTGTGGCAATGAACACGATAATTACAGCTGAAATTAGTAAATAAATCCAAGATATATTCTTTTTCATATAGGTATTATATTTAGTGCTAAAATTTAGAGTTATATTGAAACTTTACTAATGATGCATTTTTATGCGTCTTTTTTATTTTAGGTTTATTTTTATAGATGATACAAGTAACCCTTCCTGACGGTTCTTCTAGAAGTTACGAAAGTCCACAAACCGTAGCTCAGATTGCACATTCAATTGCACCTAGTTTAGCTAAAGCTGCAATCGCAGCAACTGTGAGATCAAATGAAGGTATTGAATCAACGGTAGATACAAGTTATCTTATTGACCGTGATGTTTCCTTGTCTATTATCACACCTAAAGATGATATTGGCTTAGATATTATTCGTCACTCAACAGCTCACTTACTTGCTCATGCGGTTAAAGAATTATTTCCAGATGCTCAAGTAACAATTGGTCCAGTTATAAATAATGGCTTTTATTATGACTTCTCCTATAAGAGACCATTTACACCTGATGATCTTGAAAAGATTGAAAAACGCATGAATGAACTTGCTAAGCAAGACATCGCGGTCGTGCGTGAAGAATGGGATAGGGATGATGCAGTTGAGTTTTTCAAAAAAGAGGGTGAACTCTACAAAGCAGAGATTATTTCTTCTATTCCTCAAGGTGAAACTATTAGTCTTTACAAGCAAGGCTCATTCATTGACTTATGTCGTGGTCCTCATGTACCGTCGACAGGAAAGCTTAAGGTATTTAAGTTGATGAAAGTTGCGGGTGCTTATTGGAGGGGAGATTCTAATAATGAGATGCTTCAAAGAATTTATGGTACAGCTTGGAGTTCTAAAGAGGATCAAGCTCATTATCTGAATATGCTTGAAGAAGCAGATAAAAGGGACCATAGAAAATTAGGTAAAGAACTTGATTTATTCCATTTTCAAGATGAAGCACCAGGGCTTATCTTTTGGCATCCAAAAGGCTGGACCATTTGGCAGCAAGTCGAGCAGTTCATGCGTAAGGTTTACATAGAAAATGGTTACCAAGAAATTAAGGCTCCTCAAATTCTTGATCTCAGTTTATGGAAGAAAACTGGACACTGGGATAACTATAAAGAAAACATGTTTACTACTCAGTCTGAAAACCGTGAGTATGGCTTAAAACCAATGAATTGTCCTGGTCATGTTCAGATTTTTAATTCAACTTTGCACTCATATAGAGAACTTCCAATAAGATATGGTGAATTTGGTCAGTGTCACCGAAATGAACCTTCAGGCTCATTACATGGCATGATGCGTGTTCGTGGCTTTACTCAGGATGATGGCCATATTTTCTGTACGGAGGATCAGCTTTTGGAAGAGTGTTCTGCATTTACGGCACTTCTTCAAAAGGTCTATAAACAATTCGGATTCGATAAGGTTCTTTATAAGATTGCAACTAGACCAGAAAAAAGAATCGGTGCGGACGAAATATGGGATAAAGCCGAAGAGGCTCTTATGGAAAGTTTACGCAGCTCTGGATGCGAATTTGAGATTTCTCCAGGTGAGGGTGCGTTTTATGGACCTAAGATTGAGTACACACTTAAAGATGCTATTGGTCGTCATTGGCAGTGTGGAACTATTCAAGTGGATTTCTCAATGCCTGCACGTTTGGGTGCTGAGTATGTGGATGCGGATGATACCCGTAAAACTCCTGTGATGTTACATAGAGCTATTTTAGGCTCTCTTGAAAGATTTATCGGTATGCTTATAGAAAACCATGCAGGTGCTATGCCTCCATGGTTATCTCCTGAACAAGTAGTGGTATGCCCAATTTCTGAGGCATTTAATGATTATGCACTCGATGTTCAGTCAAAATTAAACGAAAAATTTAGAGTTAAGGTGGATTTACGCAACGAAAAAATAACTAAAAAAATCCGTGAAAACTCTATGCAAAAAATTCCTTATATTCTTGTGGTTGGAGAAAAAGAGCGTAGCACATCAAGTGTTGCGGTTAGAGCCAGAGGAAATGTGGATTTAGGCGTTTTAACCGTTGATGAGTTTATAGCTCGTCTTCAAAATGAAATCGATAACAAATTAGATGTTGTCGTACCATCTGTTTAATTTAATAGGAGTTCTAACATAGCTACTGGAAAAACCCACAACATTAATGGCGAAATTAACGCCAAAGAAGTGCGTCTCATAGGTTTAGATGGGGAGCAATTAGGTATTGTCCCACTGAAAGCTGCTTTAGCTAAAGCCGAAGAAGAAGATACTGACCTAGTTGAAATTGCACCTAACGCTGAAGTTCCTGTTTGTCGACTAATGGACTACGGAAAATTCAAATATCAAGAGCAAAAGCGTCTTCAGGAAGCAAAATCAAAACAAAAGATTGTACAGGTTAAGGAAATTAAATTCAGACCTGGAACAGACGAAGGTGATTATCAAGTAAAACTTAGAAGTCTCAAAAGATTTATTGAAGACGGCGATAAAGCTAAAGTTACTTTAAGATTTAGGGGTCGTGAGATGACACATCAGGACCTTGGTATGAAGGTTTTGGAGCGAGTTAGAGAGGATTTAGGCGATTTAATTACCGTTGAATCAATGCCTAAATTTGAGGGTAGACAGATGGTTATGGTCGTGGCCCCTAATAAAAAAGCTAAATAAATGATATCAAATTCACCAGATACATTCGTTGTTCTTTGTGTTCATAGTCCTATGCATAAAGCCTATTTAGAGGTTATAGAACATATTGGAGAGAATAATACAAAATTTCTTGGGTATGACATTGTTGCAGATGTAGAGCCTGAAAGGATAGCGAATCAAATTTTTGATGAAATCTTAGGCACAATTGAAGAGAAGCAAAGTGTGTTAGTACTTACTGATTTAATAGGTGCTACTCCATACAATATTTCTAAAAGTGTCTTAGAGAAATTACAAAAAAAAGGTGTTCAATCAGACTTGATTTCTGGCATTAATATGGGCATTTTGTTGACTGCATTACGAAGTCATTCTTTGCCATTTGAGGAGCTGAAACAAAAGATAATTCTTTCGGGAAGAAAGTGTATGAAACTTGACTCGGAAGTGAACGATAAAGCTGAGAGTTGAGGTTTATGTTATGACACAAGTTGAAGTAGTTATATCTAACAAACTCGGATTGCACGCAAGAGCCGCATCAAAATTAACTCAGCTTGCATCTAAATTTAAAAGCGAAATATCCATATCTAAAGGCAATCAAAAAGTTAACGCAAAAAGTATTATGGGCGTTATGTTGCTAGCAGCTGGAAAAGGTTCAACCGTTATATTAAATGCAAATGGTGACGATTCAGAAGAGGCTTTAGAAGCTATAAAGGAGTTGTTTGACTCTAAGTTTGGCGAAGAAGAGTGAGATAAATAAAATATGCGAAGTACTGCCGTTATTGCACTTTACGGTAAAGGAGTATCCAAGGGCATTGCCATCGGTAAAGCCTTGCTCTTAGGCTCTGAATTTAATGAATCAAATTTCTCACATATTACAGAGTCAGAGATAAGTAGCGAGTGCATTCGCCTTGAAAATTCACTAAAAGCGGTATCTAAAGAATTGCGTGCATTAAAGGATGCATTGCCACCAGATGCACCAAAAGAAATCGGACCACTTCTTGAAGTACATAGTTTATTGGCTTCTGACACTTCTGTTTGCTCGGAAACTAAGGAAATAATTAAATCTAATTTATACAATGCACAGTGGGCACTAGTTAGTTACGGCAAAAAAATAGAAAAACAATTTGAAGCCATTGAAGATACGTATTTAAAAGAGCGTCTATCCGATATTCAACAAGTGATTGAAAGAGTTGTTTCGCATCTATCTGGAAATAGTGCACGTTATCTACCTAAAATTTCTAATAAATCTGACAGCTTTATTCTTGTGGCTACGGATATAAGTCCAGCTGATTTGCTTGATCTTGGAGATCAAAAATTTGGAGCCTTTATATCGGATTTAGGTGGACCTACATCTCATTCTTCCATTGTCGCAAGAAGTATGAGATTACCTGCAGTAGTTGGGATGAAAAATGTCAGAGAGCTTGTAAATCCAATGGATTTGCTTATTGTGGATGGAGATCAAGGTCTAGTCATAGTAAATCCATCTCACAAAATATTAAGTCAATATAAGAAAAAGCAGTCTGAACAAAATTTAGCTCAAAATAAATTGATGGCTTCAGTGCCGAAAGTGCCACTTACTAAAGATGGTGTTGCTGTAAATTTAGAGGCTAATATCAAGCATCCTTCTGAAGTGGAGTTTGCTAGCAAGTCTGGAGCTCGTGGAGTAGGGCTCTTTAGAACAGAATTCTTATTTATGAATAGGGATGAGCTACCGACTGAGGATGAGCAGTTTGAGGCGTATAAGCATGTTCTAGAGACTATGTATCCATTGCCAGTTACTATCCGCACTCTTGATATCGGAAATGATAAGCTCTTTAAGAACGCCACCAATACAGAAGTAAATCCTGCTCTTGGCTTGAGAGCTATTCGTTATTGTTTGTTGAATTCTGAAATCTTTATTACTCAACTAAATGCTTTAGTGAGAGCTTCTAGGCACGGTCGCTTGCGTATCTTATTACCTATGATTTCGCATGTAGATCAAGTTGTGCAAGTTAAGGCCTTGCTTGAGAAATGTCAGGATTCTATTCAATTTGATAATCGCTCCAATTCAACTAAGATTGAACTTGGTGCCATGGTTGAAATTCCTGCCATGGCTATAGCTATTGCACCTTTTCTTAAAGAGCTTGATTTTGTGTCTATTGGTACAAATGATTTAATTCAATATGCATTAGCAGTTGATAGGATTAATGATTCTGTGGCTAGTTTATTTGAGCCTTCACATCCTGCAGTAGTTAAACTTATCAAAATGATTATCGATGCATCTGATAAATTTAAAAAACCTGTTCATATGTGCGGTGAGATGGCAGGAGACTCAATTTTTACTAGCCTTTTGCTTGGTTTGGGATTAAGAAATTTCTCCATGCATCCAAACAACTTTATCGAGGTTATTCAAAGAGTAAAATCCACTGATATATCGAAAGTTAAGCAATATATCGAGCCTTTTTTAGAAAAGGATGCATATATTGATTTAGAGAAGTTAAACGCATTATGAGAAATTTGCATTTCTTGATTCTGTCTTTTGCCATTATAGGGCTATCAGCATGTTCTGGTGCCATATATGAAGAGACTGATGTTCACTTCACCTACAATTGCACCTCAGGTGATGGATGTCCTAAGAAAATTGAAGAATTTAAGAATATTTGTTCTAAAAAATATAGTGGAACTGTTATAGATACTGGCCGTCGAGGAAAATATGTACACCTTAGATGTAGACCATCAGAGGCGAAAAAACCTAAATTTAAAATCTTCAATCCTAAAAAACCATTTGTAGAACCTAAAGCTTAGTGTTTCTTTTTATAAGATTTAAGCTTCTCTTGATATCGGCTTAGGACACCGCTAGGTCTTACAAAATCACCTCTAGCTCTCACGAGATCTGCTTTATCACTCTCTTTCGTATTAAATGCAGTCCCACCGTCCATAATTGATTCACTAAGTACATCACGCATAGCATTAGCAATCTTTGTCCAATCTTTGTTTTTTAATAAACAAATTGGTGTGCTAGGTTCGATGCCAGATTCATATATAACCTCTCGAGAATAAATCGCTCCGCATCCCTTGATAGCTCCCGACTTTCCTATAAAAGCTAGTAAATTCATTTTCGAATTTACCCATTTTTTTGTCGATTGAATTGGATGATTCTGAATAAAATTTATAAGAGATTTGGGGTCAAAGTCAGATAAGTGCGGATCCCAAGAGGATATAAAACTATTCTTGAAGTCTGCTAATTCTTGATCATTTAATATAGCCCATTCTCCAAATCTTCGTACATCGTGAAATAAGAATATGCGACCATCTTCGAGCAAAAATCCAGTGTGATGATGTTTCGCAAATACTCTGTCTGTAGAAGTATTTAACAATGAGAGAAAATCAAGTCCTCTGCCCGAAGCAATCAGTTCCTTATCGTTTTCTGTGGCAATGATTGGGTAAATTGTCGCTGACATGCCTAGATGGACAATAATATGCAAACCAATATTTGTGCTAATAATTATAAATTTGGCGATTCTTTCAATTGATAAAATCTGAGCATCAGATAAAAGCTTGCGTCTGTTTTCGTAGTCTAATATTTGAGCAATAAAATCTCTTTTGTTATTTTTTGGATTTGTTTTTGCAGAGTAAAACTCTTTTGTATATGGCAATGCATACGCAATTGTCTTCGATTTTGGGCTATTCTCGCTTCCCAAAATCATATCGTTCATATCTTGTTTTGTGACTTCTACTTCTGGAAGTTCTGGCATATTAACAGAGTCCTAAACAGTGTGGATTCTGATGGTTTTTAGCATAATATTCAGTAACTATCTTAAGCACTTCATCTGCATCATCCGTAACGGAAATTAGATCTAAATCTTTGGGTGAAATATAACCATTTGCAAGCTGTCCATTTTTAATGAAATCTAATAATCCTGACCAGAATTCACTTCCAACTAAAATAATGGGTGCTTTATTTGCTTTGCCTGTCTGCACTAAAGTTAAGGCTTCAAATAATTCATCCATAGTGCCGAATCCGCCTGGCATAATAATGTATGCCCAGCTATTCATAAAAAAAGTGGTTTTTCTAGAGACAAAATATTTAAAATAAATGCTTTGAGATTGATATGGATTATTGGTCGTTTCATGCGGTAATTTAATATTTAATCCGATACTATGACCATTAACTTCATGTGCACCTCTGTTAGCGGCTTCCATTATCCCAGGTCCACCACCTGAGATAATAGTAAAACCAGCAGAAGCTAACTTTCTGCTAATATCAGTTGTTAGTGCATAAAGTGGATCATCTTGTTTTATGCGAGCACTACCAAAGATACTTAGTGCTTGAGTTACATTTTTTAGATGAGATGCTGCATCATGAAGTTCACCAGCAATCTCTGTAATTTGACCTTGTATAGTTTTAGATCTTAATTCGACCATGAAGAAAACCTTGTTATTAGTAGATGGTTCTAGTTTTTTGTATAGAGCTCATTTCGCGATGCCAAACTTGCGTAGCCCTGATGGTGAGCCTTCAGGAGCAATTTTTGGCTTAATTAATATGATGAAACGTACGCAAATAATAACTAAACCTGATTTTATAGCATGCGTTTTTGATGCACCAGGTAAAACATTTAGGCACGACTTATATAAAGAATATAAAGCTCATCGACCTGCTATGCCAGATGACTTAAGAGATCAAATTGAGTCAGTTCATCAAGCTATAGATGCTCTAGGATGCAATATTATAATGCAATCGGGGGTGGAGGCCGACGATATCATTGCCACCTTAGCGGACTACGCCACAAAAAATCAGATTAAAACAGTAATCGCTACTGGAGATAAGGATATCGCTCAACTCGTAAATAGTAATGTTGAAATTATTACTGGAAAAGAGGAAATCCTAGATAGAAACGGAGTTTTGGAAAAGTATGGTGTCTATCCTGAGCAAATAATTGATTATTTAATGCTTATGGGTGATAGCTCTGATAATATTCCAGGCGTAGATAAGGTGGGCCCTAAAACTGCAAGCAAATGGCTACAAGAATATGGCACATTAGAGAATCTTCTACAAAATATTGACTCACTTAAAGGTAAGGTTGCTCAAAATTTAAAAGAAGCTAGTCCGCAATTTGAATTGACTAGAAAATTAGTAACCATCAAAAATGATTGCGATATTAGTCAGTGGGTTTCATCGATGGATGATTTGCTACCTAAAGATAAAGATTATGCTGTTCTTAAAGAGATATATACGCAATATGGTTTTAAAACTTTTTTAAAAGACTTAGAGCGGATAGATGAGCTCTCTAATGAAGAAAATGAAATGGGTGTAGAAGGCGAGGGCATTGCCACCATAGAAAATATAGAAACAAACTATAAGTTAGTAGATACTAAAGAGGCATTAGCTGAGTGTATTGAAAATATTCAGAAGGCGGATTTAGTTGCACTTGATACGGAGACAAATAGTCTAGATCAAATGCAAGCTAGGCTTGTTGGTATCAGTCTATCAACAGAGATCGGCAAGGCTTGGTATATACCCGTGGCACATCAAAATGAGCTTGGCATAAAGCAGCTTGATAAAGCTGAAGTTTTAGATGCTTTGAGGCCGTGGCTTGAGTCAGAAAAGCAAAATAAGATTCTTCAAAATGCAAAATATGATATGCATGTGTTCGCAAACGAAGGTATATCGCTGCGTGGTATTAAGCACGATACTATGGTATTGGCTTATGTAATCGATACAAATCAGAAAGTAGGTTTGGAGGCTTTGGCAGAGAAATATCTGAGCAGAAAGGGGTATAGCTATGAGGATATTTGTGGAAAAGGGGCTAAGGCCATAACTTTTGACTATGTGCCGTTGGATAAAGCGACTCAGTATGCATGTGAGGATGCGGATTTTACTTTTCACTTGCTAAGTGTGATTAAACCTCTATTAGATATATCAGAGGGTTTGCAATTTATATATGATTTGGAGATGAAAGTATTGCCAGTTTTATTTGATATGGAAAGAGCTGGTGTACGAATTGACTCTAAAAAATTGCTTAATCAGTCTGAAGGTATTTCTGAACGTCTTAAGAAACTGGAAGGAAAAATATATGAATTGGCTGGTGAAGAATTTAATATTAATTCTCCAAAGCAGTTAAGTGAAATTTTATTTAATAAATTAAAACTTGAAGCACAACGTAAAACAAAAAGAGATATTGGATCGACCGATGAAGATACGCTTCAAAAGCTAGCACTGGACCACCCTATTGCTGTACATTTGCTTGATTATCGCAGTTTGTCTAAGCTTAAATCGACATATACGGACAAGTTGCCGACTATGGTATCAAAAAAGACAAACCGCGTGCATACTGTGTTCTCGCAAACAACTGTGATTTCTGGAAGGTTATCCTCTTTTGACCCGAATTTACAAAATATTCCTGTTAGAAATGATGATGGACGTATGGTGCGACAGGCTTTTATCGCACTAGATGGTTTTAAACTCGTATCTGCAGATTATTCGCAAGTAGAGTTGCGACTTATGGCTCATATCTCAGATGATGACGGGATGAAAAAGGCATTTAAAAAAGGCTTGGATATTCACAGATCTACTGCATCTGAAGTTTTTGGTGTACCTATTGAGGAAGTTCAGGACAGTCAAAGGAGAGCGGCTAAGGCTATTAATTTTGGATTGATTTATGGCATGGGTGCTTTTGCTTTAAGTAATAATCTCGGAATTGATCGCATGACGGCTCAAAACTATATCATGACTTATTTCGACCGTTACCCTAACGTAAAGCACTTTATGGATAATATAAAACTTAAAGCGTTAAATGATGGATTTGTAGAGACGATCTATGGAAGACGTATCTATCTGCATGGCATTGAGAACTCTAAAGGTGCTCAAAGATCGGCTATAGAAAGAGTAGCAATAAATGCACCTGTTCAAGGCAGTGCGGCCGATATTATCAAAATGGCTATGGTGGCTGTACATGATTGGCTTAAATCTGAAAATCTAAAATCAAGATTGATTTTGCAAGTGCACGATGAGTTGATTATTGAAACTCATGAAACAGAAATCGATTTAATTAAAGAGAAATTACCGCAATTAATGCAGGATGTAGCCGATTTGAGTGTGCCGTTAATAGCGGAAGTAAGTGTAGGGGATAATTGGGATGAAGCACATTAATTTCCTTCACCTTACGTAAATTGAAAAAGGCCCATTGAGTGGGCCTTTATTTATTTAAAAAATCCTGACCTATCAAAGTCTTTATTTTGTGGTTTATTTTTGGATTGTGAAACTTGAGTTTGAGTAACCTGAGGTCTTTCGAAGTTTTTAGGATTCGCCCTCCAATTTTGAAGACTAGCTATACGTTTTTCGATAGGAGGGTGTGTAGATAATACGCCCCCAAAACAGATTCCGAAAGCAGCAAATCCACTAGGTAATTTTGCTGAATCTTTTAAGCCACCTAAAACACTTAAAGCATCAATCATAGACTGATTATTTTGAAGTAAGTCAGCAGAACCACTATCAGCCCTGAATTCTCTTCGACGAGAGTACCAACAGATAATTAAAGTGGCAATGCCTCCGAGAAAGGTCTGCAATACAAAATAAACGCCGAAGTACATAAAACCACCTCCGCGATTATCTCTAGCAACTGCTCTGCCAATTAAACGAGATAAGAAAATAACAAATGTGTTTAATACACCTTGAAGAAGAGTCATAGTGACCATATCCCCATTTTTAATATGAGACATTTCGTGGCCAATAACTGCTTCAACTTCATCTTTATTCATGCTTTGCAAAAGACCTGTAGACACGGCTACCAATGAGTTATTTTTGCTAGGACCAGTTGCAAATGCATTTGGTGCACCTTGGAAAATTCCAACTTCAGGGCGTTTTACATTAGCTGCGTCAGCTAATTTGTAAGTAGTATTTAAGATCCATCTTTCTGCATCGTTGCGTGGAGCATTAGGGTCAATCATCTGTAAACCCATAGTGGTTTTAGCAACAGTTTTACTTAAAAGAAGTGAAATGAAAGAACCAGTAAAACCGAAGATTAGAGAAAAAATGCCTAATGTAACAGTTTCGTTTGATGTGATTCCATATTGTTCAAGAAATGGTGACAATAGAAAAAACATAATCATTAGTAGGGCTACTACAGCTAAGTTAGTAATAGCCAATAAAAGGAAGCTTTTCATTAAAAAATCCTGTAGAGGGTGGAAATGTCTTGATGAAATAAAATCTATTAAATTATACTAAATAGAATTTTTTTTATTATTTACAAGAATATGCAGTCTTTCTGGATGTTACTTGCGAGCATAATGTTTGCTATTATGGGGGCAACGATCAAAATCTCTTATGATTTTGGTATGAGTACTCCTATGATTGTTGTGTTCAGAGGAATGCCTTCATTTATTATCATTTTTGTGTGGGTGATACTTACCCACAAATCTCTTAAAACTAAATACCTTGGCTTACATATAAAAAGGAATGTACTCGGAACTACGTCGATGTGGCTTAATTTCAATGCATTGAATTTATTGCCACTTGCTACTAGCACCAGTTTGAACTATTCCTCATCTTTATTTTTAGGCCTCTATCTTGTTTTAATTACTTGGCACAAACATGCTAATTGGGGAAAATTAGGCTCTTTAGTCGTTGGTTTTTTTGGTATTTTATTAATACTAAGGCCTAGTATTGGCCATGATCAGTATCTCGGAGCTGCTTTTGGTTTGGGAAGTGGGATTTTGGCAGCATTTGCTATGTTGCAAGTTAGGTCTTTAGGTGCGACAGGTGAACCTGTTTGGAGAACCGTATTTTATTTTTCCATTATGATGAGTTTAACTGGCTTAATTGCAGTTGACTATAATGAATTTGCAACCTTAGATATTAGATCTTGGATGATTTTGCTTTTGGTTGGGGTGTCTGGTCTTGGGGGTCAATTAGCCTTAACTCAAGCCTTTGGTGCTGGTTCGCCAATAGTTTCAGCTGTTCTCCAATACTCAACAATTATATTCTCGGCTATCTTAGGAATTATTATTTGGAATACCATACCAGACTTGTTGTCATGGGTTGGTATGTTGCTTGTTATTGTCGCAGGCGTGCTAGTAGTTGTTATAGATCAAGCACGTGCTTTAAGAGTTAGGTGGAAGTATATTGTTAGACATTACCATCATCACCATCATCCTCCTCATCCTCAACGAATGCACGACAGGAAGCACTAATGACATACTTGATATCCCCAGAAAAGCTAAAAGATAAGTTAGATTCAGTTAAGATTTTAGACGTTAGACATGATTTAAATGACCATTCTTGGGGACGTAAAGTATACGATAAATCCCATATTCCTGGAGCGATATTTTTTGACCATGAAATTGATTTATGCGGTCCTAAAACAAAGCATTCGGGTAGGCATCCATTGCCAGATAGGAATCAATTCGCAAAATTTTTAGCCAGAAATGGAATTGCTTTTGATGATGAAGTTATAGCCTACGATAATGGTGTATTAATGTTCGCTACACATATGTGGTGGATGCTCAGATGGCTTGGCATGAGCAATGTTAAGATTTTATCAGGCGGTTATGATGCGTGGGTGGAATTGGGATATCCTACTTCGCAAAATATTGAATCTTATAAACCTGTTGAGGAATGGTCTCCTAGAGACTCCCTAGTTCGTCTTGTAACTATGCAGGAGGTACAAAATAATCTTACGGACAAAAAATTTGATCTACTTGATGCCCGTGTAAAGGGAAGATATAAGGGTGAATATGAACCTATGGATCCCGTGGCTGGACATATTCCTGGTGCATTAAATCATTCTGTGGAATTGAATCTAGAAGACTTAGGCGTTTTAAAAGAAAAGGGTGAATTAGCGGATTTATTTAAAAAAATAAATCCAGACCCATCAAAAATTGTTCATCAATGTGGTTCGGGTATTACAGCCTGCTTAAATTTGTTTGCCATGGAAGAGGCGGGATTAACTGGAAGTGGCTTGTATGCAGGTTCTTGGAGCGAGTGGATATCGTATCCAGAAAATCCTGTGGTTACTAAATCAGATTAATTTAAATCACCATCGAAACAGAATTTATCTCCGTTATGCCACATCTCAACATATGTGAGTGGCATTTCATTTGAGTACGTATATCTGGTGAGAACTAAAGCTGGATCGGACTCGTTCATTTTGAGTTGCAAAGCAATATCTCTAGGACAACGATAAGCATTTATTTTGTAGTGACCATTTTCTAATGGTGAATTCTTAATTAAATATTGACTAGGACTTATAGTTAAGAAATCTTGCACTTCAAATGAAGGAATTAAATTTAAGTCGACAAAACGCCTTTCGTATTGAACTGGAATGCCATCAGCCATATGAAGCATCTCTATACAAAATAAATTTTGACATTCGAAAAAAACATGTATGGCTTCCTCAGGAAGCTTTTTATGCTCTATTCGACCTTTGCGGACCAATATCGCCGAATAAAAACGTCCAGTAGCCTCAATGTCAGCCCTAATATTTCTTAAAGTAACGAAAACATTACTAAATTTTTTCTGAGTAACATATGTGCCAGCTCCACGTCTTCGCGTTAATACACCTTCGGCCGTAAGTTCAGTAACGGCTCGATTAACTGTCATACGCGATACATTAAACAATTGAGCTAACTCATGTTCGCTTGGTATTAATTGATCCATTAGCCAAACACCAGTATGAATTTGTTCCACTATATAGTTTTTAATTTTTTTGTATTCAGGCAATGTATCTTGCGTCAAAATGTTACTCCGTATTTAAAACGATTAAATTCTATCATTGAAAATATTAACTAAGATTGGGGTTTCACCCAAGAGCAATGATTTTAAACAACTAAATAATTATGTTAAATTTTTGATTGTATATACAAATTGAAAAAGGTTTCTAAGAGCAAATATTAAAATTGAAGATACTGATATAGAGACTTTGCAAAGAAATCTGATTCTATCGCATTCGGTTGGCACTGGCCCTTCATTACCTGAAGATGTTGTTCGGCTTATTATGGTTATGAAAGTAGCTAGTCTTGCTCAAGGTGTATCGGGTGTACGTCGAGAGGTTATAGATTGTCTTTTGGCATTGATTAATAATGATATTATCCCTGACATTACTGAAAAGGGCTCTGTAGGTGCATCTGGAGATTTAGCTCCATTATCTCATATGACATTGACCATGATTGGTGAAGGCAGTGCATATGTGGATGGAGGATTATTGCCGTCTAATGAGGCACTGGAGCGTTTTGGTCTTAAGCCTATCAAGCTAAAAATTATTGAGAGATAATTTTTTTTATAAGCAAAAAAAGGGCACTCAGTGATTGGTGCCCTTAAATGTTTATTTCATCATTTTTCGATACCAAGCATGGAAATGTTCCATACCATCCTCAAATGGTGATTGATATGGACCGTATTCATCCACACCTCTGTTCATCAAAGAAAGACGTCCTTGATCCATTCTTTCAGCAATTTCATCGTCTTCTATAGCCGTTTCCATATAAGCAGCTTGCTGTGCTTCAATAAACTCTCTTTCAAAAGCTACTATTTCTTCTGGATAATAGAATTCAACAACATTTAAAGTTTTCTGAGGACCTTGTGGATAAAGGGTAGAGAGAACTAAAACATGAGGGTAAAGCTCAATCATATGTGTAGGGAAATAGGTTACCCATACAGCACCAAAATTAGGAGTTTCACCTTGACGATAATTTAAAAGTGCATCATGCCACTTTAGATATGTTGGGCTACCAGGATTCGCTAGAGCCTGATGAACTCCAACTCTTTGAGAACTATACCAATCCGAAAAATCCCACTTCAAATCCGAACAGCTTACAAACTTTCCTAATCCTGTGTGAAAAGGCTCAACATGGTAGTCTTCTAGATAAACTTCAATAAAAGTTTTCCAGTTGTAATTACATTCATGGACAATGGCCTTATCGAACACATATTCAGAGAAATCAAATTCCGCAGTTTCAAATAAAGCCTTCATATCAGAGGCTGCATCCCGTGCACCTTCAAATAAAAGACCATGACAATTTGAAAGATTAAAAGGAGTTAAGTTCTTACAGGGATTCTCTGGAAAATGTGGTGCAGCAATCTGTTCGCCCTTAGAGTCGTAAGTCCATCTATGAAGCGGGCACACAATATTTCCTCCCGTTTCCGAAAGATTTCCACGAGATAAGTTAGGGTCACTAACATTACCCGCACGTCCTCCAAGCATTAATGCTTGACGATGTCTGCAAACATTTGAAAGTAGTTGAGGGCCACTTTCATTATGTACAAGAACACGCCCAGCTTTATCTTGTGGCAATGTATACCAGTCCCCTAATTCAGGTACTGTTTTCTCATGAGTAACATATATTGAAGAATTTTTAAAGATTCGCTCCATTTCTAGAGCAAAGTGATTTTCATCGAAGTAAGCGGCTACTGGTAGTGTTGTTTCGCCAGATGAAAAGTTTGTTTCCTTCACGGACATTTCGGTTCCCCCCGATTTAAATAAACTAAAAACCACTCATCACCAAGGGTCATGTTGAGTGGACCAAATGAAATAGTATTTTATATTAAAATATACGTTTACTTCTTGGAGGCAGCTATGACAAATAATGAATTTGAAACTCCTAGCAATTTTGAAGACGCTATCAGTGAACTTGAGAGTATTGTTTCTGATATGCAAAACAACAAACTGTCTTTAGAAGATTCGATGAATAAATATAAAAGAGGTTTAGATCTTGCTAATTTTTGCAAATCTAAACTCGATGCTGCTCAAGCTCAAATTACCGTGATGCAAGAGGACGGCACTAAAAAACCTTTGGGACAAAACACTTTTCCAATTGAATGAACAAGCTTCAAGATATTAAGAATTTTGATGAATGGCTCGAATCAGTCGTTAAAATTTCAAATTCTAATCTAGAAAAATTATTTGCATCTCTCTCTGATGTACCTTCAGAACTTTTAGAGGTTATGAAGTATGCTTCATTAGGACCAGGAAAAAGACTCAGAGCTGCTTTGGTGTATGCTACTTCCGAAATTTACCTAAAGGATATTGATGAGACTGAAAGCGATTATTTATCGCATATAGTTAGTGCAATAGAACTAATTCATGCTTACTCCTTGGTACATGATGATTTGCCTTGTATGGATGATGATGATCTAAGACGCGGTAGACCAACATGTCATATTAAATACGGTGAAGCTATGGCATTGTTGGCTGCTGATGCACTACAGCCACTAGCTCATGAGCATCTTCTAAGTTCTTCTATAGAAGCTGAAATAAAGGTTAATTGTTCTTTAGAGCTTCTTAATGCCACAGGTGCTTCGGGCATGGTGGGAGGCCAAGTTATAGATATATTAAATGTTTCTAATCTTCTTAAAATAGAAGATTTGAAAGATATGCATAGTAGAAAAACTGGTGCCCTTATTAAGTCATGTTTAACTATGGTTATTGCACTATTTAGGGATAAACACGGTTTCAGTGAGAGTCTAAATAAATATGCTGAGCACATAGGCATTGCCTACCAAGTAGTGGATGATATTTTAGATGTAACGCAAGACAGTGATACACTAGGAAAAACTGCTGGAAAGGACGAGCAGAACAATAAACCTACTTATGTAACGATTTTGGGTTTATCGAAAGCCAGAGAATATGCAACTGAACTTTATGAAAAAGCAATCGAGGCTCTCGCTAGTATTCCAAATTCAGACAGGCTTAAAGATTTAGCCCACTACATTATTTTGAGAAATTTCTAAGAAGATGACCACATCAGACTCGATTCTAAAATCTATAAATTATCCGGAAGATCTACGGAAACTTGACGTAGAACAATTGCCAGAGTTGTGTTCTGAATTGCGGGATTTTATCTTAGAGTCTGTTTCTAAAACTGGTGGTCATCTATCTTCTAACCTTGGTACTGTTGAACTTACTGTTGCTTTACACTATATTTTTAATACTCCAGACGATAAATTGATTTGGGATGTTGGACATCAAGCCTATACGCATAAGATTCTCACTGGACGTCGAGATCGCATGTCAACCTTACGACAAGCAAAAGGTCTCTCTGGATTTCCAAAACGTGATGAATCAGAATATGATGCTTTTGGAACAGCCCACTCTTCAACTTCGATATCTGCAGCCTTGGGCATGGCTATAGCCTCCCACTTAGATAATGAGGAGCGTCAACATATTGCAGTGATAGGAGATGGGGCTATGAGTGCGGGCATGGCCTTCGAGGCTCTGAATAATTCTTCTTCCGTTGAGGGTATTAATCTAATTGTTATCTTAAACGATAACGATATGTCTATTTCGCCGCCAGTTGGAGCATTAAACAAATACTTAACGCGTCTATTATCTGGTTCTTTAGCTCGTGATGCTCACGATTTCGGCAAAGCAATGTTGGAGCGTCTCCCTAGTCCTGTTCTAGATTTGGCTAGAAAACTCAAGGGTCACGCTAAGGGAATAATTAGCCCTGCAACATGGTTTGAGGAATTTGGATTTAATTACTCTGGTCCTATTGATGGACATGATTTAGGGGCTTTATTACCCACACTAAGAAATCTAAAAGAACTAGGCGGACTTCAATTTTTACATGTGGTAACTAAAAAAGGTTACGGATATAAATTAGCTGAAAATGACCCCATACTCTATCATGGCCCAGGTAAATTTGATAGGACCATCGGTATTTTAAAACCCTCAAAAAAAGCTATAAATTTTTCTGATATTTTTAGCGATTGGGTATGTGATCAAGCAGCTGCTGACTCTAAACTTATAGCCATCACACCTGCTATGAGAGAAGGTAGTGGGCTCGTAAAATTTGAGCAATTTTTCCCAGAGCGTTATTTTGATGTAGGTATTGCAGAACAGCATGCGGTGACATTTGCTGGTGGATTAGCGTGTTTAGGATATAAGCCGGTAGTAGCTATTTATTCTACTTTTCTTCAAAGAGCATACGACCAATTAATTCACGACGTGGTATTGCAAAATTTGGATGTCACATTTGCTGTTGATAGAGCAGGGATAGTGGGTGCGGATGGAGCAACTCATGCGGGAGTTTTTGATATAGCATTTATGCGTTGTTTGCCTAACTTAGTCATTGCCACTCCATCTGATGAGGCTGAATGTCGTTTGCTTTTATCAAGCTGCTATATGCATAAAGGTCCAGCAGCCATTAGATACCCACGAGGAACTGGTATTGGCAGTGAAGTCGCAAAATCATTAGATACAGTTAGTATTGGAAAAGGTGTAGTTAAAAGAGAGGGTAGTGAAGTAGCGGTTTTATGTTTTGGCCCGCTAGTGCATGAGGCACTTAAAGTAAACGACACTTACACCGTGGTTGATATGCGATTTGTTAAACCACTAGATACAGATTTAATCGATAATCTTCTTGCAAATCATAAGGCATTTGTTACTGTCGAGGAGGGTGTTGTATCAGGCGGGGCTGGAAGTGCTGTGAATGAGTATCTTACGTCAAAAGCATGTAAAATCCCACTTCTTCAGCTAGGACTTCCCGATCGTTTTATAGATCACGGCGATCAAAAGCAATTAATGATTGAGGCGGGTCTTGACGCAGCTGGTATTCTAAAATCTATAAAAGAATTTGAATCAAAAATTTCATGATAGTTGATGAGCAAAATGCTATTCCTGATGTTCAAAATCGGGATGATGAACGCAATTTAGTTATACAAAAAGTAGGTATACGACGTATTAAATATCCCTTTAAATTATTGAGCCAAGAAGGGAGTATCTCTACTATAGGAGAATGGTCTTTAGCGGTGACATTGCCAGAAAATAAAAAGGGCACTCATATGTCAAGGTTTGTAAATCTTCTACAAACGTATAAGGACCATACGTTTACGCTTTCTGAATTTAAAACTCTATGCAGCGAAATGACGGATTTGCTTGAGGCTGATAGGGGATTTATTGAAACGCAATTTACTTTTTTTGTGCAAAAAGAGGCACCTATATCTAAGGTTGTAAGCTTGATGGAATATGCGGTTAAGTGGGGGGTGTCTTATGAAAAATCCAAAAACTCATATGGTTTATCTGTTGAAATTTTAATCCCTGTCATGAGCCTATGTCCATGTTCTAAGGAGATTTCTGATTACGGGGCTCATAATCAAAGATCGCATATAACGGTAACTTTGTACGGAGATTTATGCGAAAAGTGGGAGAGTGTTATTGCTATTGTAGAGGGGCAGTCATCAAGCCCACTTTGGGGATTGCTTAAGAGATCGGACGAGAAATTCGTTACTGAGCACTCTTACGATAATCCTAAGTTTGTGGAAGATTTAATACGAGATGTGGCTCGAGCTCTAAAATCTATGCAGGGAAATGGAAGATTTGATATACAAGTTGAAAATTTCGAATCTATTCATAACCACTCTGCTTTCGCTCAAATGTCTATAAATGCGGGCGATTTATAAAAGCTACAAAATTTTAAAAAGCTATTGATTTAAAACGATAATTTATACTAAAATATACGCTTTTCTTTTGCTCGATATAAATTTATGTAGGGTACATATGATTTATACGGGCTTTAATCCAAAAAAGGAGTTATAAATTTTATGCGTCACTATGAAGTCGTATATATAGTGCACCCTGATCAAAGCGAACAGGTGCCAGCTATGACTGAGCGTTACACCACACTAATTAAGTCTAATGGCGGACAGGTGCATCGTTCAGAGGATTGGGGTCGTCGTATTTTGGCTTACCCAATTCAAAAATTAGTTAAAGCTCACTATGTGTGCTTAAATATAGAGTGTAATCAAGAAACTCTTGATGAACTAGAAAATAATTTCCGTTATAACGATGCGATCCTTCGTCATCTTGTTATTAAGCAAAAAGCTGCAGTGACTGAGCCATCTATTATGATGAAGTCTACTGAACGTGAAGAATCTCGTAAAGCTGCTTCAGCTGAAGAGAGAAATAATCCTAAACCAAGTAATGTTTCTGAAGAATCTGATTCAGATAACCAGGAATCAGTAGAAGATTCAGATTCGGATGCGAATTCTGATTCTGTTTCTAATTCTGAAGAGGATACAAAAGAGTAGTTTGGGGAAATCGCTTGAATATTGTTCGCCTCGATGGAGTGATTGTTGAGGCTTCAGAGATTAGATATTCTCCAGCCCAAGTTCCGATTTTAGATTTGATTTTAGAACACAGTTCTGAATTAGATTTAAAGCATAGTAAAAGAAAGTTGAATTTCAAAATCATGGCTCAAGCTAGTAATTCATTAGCTGAAGAGATTTCAAAAATTACTATAGGAACTAAATTGGAAGTAACTGGATTTTTGAGTGAGACTAGAAAAAATTCAAGCAAACTTCGATTACTGATTCAGTCATTTAAGAAAATTTAATTGGATGTAGTTAGGACTACATTCTTAAGAGAAAGGAAATATCATGGCTTTCATGAAAAAAGGTAAAGAAAAACGCAGCAAATTTACTCAGCAGAACCCTTTATTTAAACGCCGTAAATTCTGCCGCTTCACAGCTGCAGGCGTTGATGAAATTGATTATAAAGATATCGACACACTTAAAGATTTCATTACAGAGACAGGAAAAATTATTCCTGCACGTCTTACTGGTACAAAAGCAAATTACCAACGTCAACTTGACACAGCTATCAAACGTGCTCGTTTTTTAGCTTTGCTTCCATACACCGATAATCACCAATAAGGAGTCCTCAAATGCAAGTTATTCTTTTAGAAAAAATCGGTAAATTAGGTGATTTAGGCGAGGTAGTTAAGGTTCGTGATGGTTATGCACGTAACTATTTAATCCCTCAACATAAAGCTCGAAGAGCTACAAAAGAGGCTATTGCTGAATTCGAAACTCGTCGTGCTGAACTTGAAAAACAACAAGCTGAACGTCTTGCTCAAGCACAATCATTAGGCGAAAAATTAAACGGCTATCGTTTAGAAATGCCTCAAAAAGCTGGCGTTGATGGACGTTTATTCGGATCAGTTACTTCTATGGATATCGCTTCTGCACTTTCTGAAGCTGGTTTTGCTGTTACTAAACAGCAAGTTCGTCTACCTCAAGGTTCGCTTAAAGCCGTGGGTGAATATGAAGTGTCTTTACACTTACACGCTGACGTAGATGCGGTTATTGTCGTAAACGTTATTGGTGAGATGGTTTAATTTACATAAAACTTTTCAACCAAATAATCCCAAAGCGTTTATAGTCTTTGGGATTTTTTTCTATAAAATAAAACTTTTTACCCCCATCAATTTATGCATTCCGAGTACAGTGGTCCTCCTGTAATAGAGTCTGATAGTATTACTGAGGATACAGCTTTAAAACTCCCACCCCAATCAGAAGAGGCAGAGCAATCTTTGATTGGCTCATTACTTATTAATCAAGATGCTTTTGATTTAGTGTCTTCCATTATTACGGATGATGATTTTTATTTCAGTAACCACCGAATAATTTGGGAGCATATAAGAAAATTACATTCTATTGATAGACCAGTAGACTCTATCACTGTATTTAATGCATTAAAAAACTCCGATAAAGATGAACAGGTTGGCGGATTTGAATATCTACAAAAACTTGCTTTTAATACACCATCTGCACAAAATGCTGTTAGATACGCCGATATTGTTAGAGAGAAATCAATACTTAGGAATTTAATTTCAGCTTCAGAATCTACTATTGATGAGTCATATCATCCGCAAGGCAAAGATGCGAATACTATATTGGTTGATGCTGAAGCAAAAATATTAGATATTGCTCAGCATGTTAGTAATAAAACATCTGATTTTAAACAGCTTAATGAAGTAATGGCCTCAGTGTTGGACGAGGTTGAAATCCTTAGCACTCGCAAGGATAAATCTGTTATCACTGGTCTTAAAACAGGGTTTACGGATCTCGACAGAATGACTACTGGACTGCATCCTGGACAATTAATAATAGTAGCGGGTAGACCTGCTATGGGCAAAACCTCATTAGCGATGAATATAGTCGAGAGCATTGCCATAAATGAAAAAAAACCAGTTGCGGTTTTTAGTATGGAGATGGATGCTTCTCAACTTGTTCAACGCATGCTTGGGTCATTAGCTAGGATAGATCATATAAAAATACGAACAGGAAATTTAGGTAATAGTGATTGGCCTAATATTACTGAAGCAGCCAAGAAATTGAGGGATGCAAAAATTTATATTGATGAATCTCCTGTGCTTAATCCACTCGATATACGTGCACGTGCTCGTCGACTTAAGGCTAGAGAAGGATCTTTAGGTTTAATAATGGTCGATTATCTGCAGCTTATGTCTGGTACAAACAAACGCTCTGATAATCGGGTGGCTGAAATTTCTGAAATTAGCCGCTCGCTTAAGCAACTTGCACGTGAGCTTGAATGTCCGATTATTGCATTGTCACAGCTTAATCGTAGTCTTGAACATAGAGCTGACAAGCGACCCATCATGTCAGATTTGCGTGAATCTGGAGCTATTGAGCAGGATGCGGATACTATATTGTTTATTTATAGAGATGAGGTATACAATCCCGATAGCCTTGAAAAAGGATTCGCAGAGATTATTATCGGTAAGCAAAGGGCAGGTCCTATCGGTACTGTAAGACTTGCGTTTGTAAAAGAGATCACTAAGTTTGAAAACGCCTTAAAAGAAACTGCTTATGGTTTAGATGGGCCTAATTCATATTGATGAAAAGAGTGTGCCCCGCACCATGAGGGCAAGCCGAATCTCCAAGCCCAGAGCCCCAAGCCCCGTGCCTTAAACACGCATTTATCACTCAAGATTCAAGGACTGCTCTCTTAATTGGTCCACAAGAACTTTAAGATCAATCACATGATTTGTAATTGAAGTGTCGCTTGATTTGGAGCCTATAGTATTTATTTCTCGATTCATCTCTTGATATATAAAATCAAGCCGCTTTCCCTTGCTTTGATTTGCCCTCAAAGCTGAATCTTCAGAGAGTATAGAGCGAATTTCTTTGCTATGAGATGTAATCCTATCGAGCTCTTCATTGATATTGCCCTTAACAAGCATAGTTGCGACTTCAAGGGCAATGCGGCTATTTATCTCTTCCTTCGATAGCCCCTCGAGTCCCTTAGGATTCAACTCCTCCATAATATTTTGGATCTTAACAGTCAGTTTTTCGTTTATCTCTTTTGTTAGTTCAGGAAGCTTCGCCCTAATTTGCTCATGAATTTTTTCGATTTCTTCTACATATTCAAGCATCACGTTTGCAAGCCGCTGCCCCTCACGAGCACGCGACTGCAGAAATTGGCTCAAAATCTCATCTATTTGGTTCAGAATGGTTGCGTCCTCTAGCTCTTCACTTTCCTTGCTTTTAAAAGTCTGACTTAATTCAATAACTTCTTTAAAGCTCGGTGCCTCTAACTTTGGTATAAAATTCTTGATATGAAAATATGCATCATTTATTTGGGTGGCAATGCCCTCGCTTACAACCGCTTTACTATCTTTTACACTATTATTTCTAGTTATCTGCAGGTCGATTTTCCCGCGTAATAAACTTTTGCTTATTTTCTTGCGAATCTGTAGTTCTAAATGTCTTATAGATTCGGGAAGTTTTAAATTCACGTCTAGATATTTATTATTCACGCTTTTCATTTCGACAGTAAAAGTCGAATTTTCGCTTGCGTTACTAGCAAATCCAGTCATACTGTAAATCATTTTTAATCCCAGATATTAGTTAAAATTAATTTTACTAAATCAATCCTATAGGACGCATATGTCAGATTCATTGAACAATAGGTCTAATGGCAGGGCTTTTAACCAAATTCGCGAAATATCTATAACTCGAAATTACACACCGTATGCGGAAGGTTCAGTTCTTATTAAAGTGGGAAATACTCATGTTCTATGTAACGCAAGTGTTCTTCAGAAAGTGCCTCCATTCCTTAAAGGTAAAGGCACAGGGTGGGTGACCGCAGAATATGGAATGCTACCTAGAGCTACTCAGGAGAGAACTGATCGTGAAGCCGCAAAAGGTAAACAATCAGGTCGCACACAAGAAATTCAAAGACTAATAGGCCGAAGCTTAAGAGCATGTATAGACCTAAAAGCATTAGGAGAAATAAGCATACATCTTGATTGTGATGTTATTCAAGCTGATGGTGGAACTAGATGTGCGAGTATAACGGGTGCATGGGTTGCCCTTTATGATGCCATTCAAAACTGTGTAGAACAAGGCATAATCAGCTATAACCCTATCCATCAACAAATCGTTGCCACTTCGGTTGGTGTTGTTGGGGATAAAGCATATTTGGATTTAGATTATTCAGAAGATTCAAACTGCGAGTCTGATATAAATGTGGTCATGACCTCGAATAAAACTTTTGTTGAAATTCAGGGTACGGCGGAAGGTGAAACCTTTTCGCGATCTAAATTTAATGAACTATTAGACCTTGCAGAACTTGGGTGCGAGCAATTGATAAAAGCTCAATTAGATTGTTTAGGCCTTAAAGAATTCACAATTAAGACATAGTATGAAAGTAGTTTTAGCCTCAAATAATAAAGGGAAACTTCTAGAATTCGCAGAACTTTTACAGGGTTTTGAAGTCGTATCACAGGGTGATTTAGGGGTAGGTCCCTCTAGTGAACCATTTGATACTTTTCTTGAAAATGCACTTCAAAAAGCACGACATGCTGCTCGAGAAACTGGTCTACCATCAATCGCAGATGACTCTGGAATCGTGGTTCCTTCTTTAGGTGGTGCCCCTGGTGTTAAATCAGCAAGATATAGTCCTCCGATTGAGGGCCTAGAACAAGACGAAGCAAACAACAGGCTCCTAGTGCAAAATCTAAAAGATAAACATGATCGTTCAGCCTACTATGTATGCTATATCGTATGGCTAAATTCTAATAATGACCCAAGTCCCATAGTTGCCTCTGCACGATGGCACGGAGAAGTTCTTCTCGAACCCCGCGGAAATGGAGGCTTTGGCTATGATCCATATTTTTATGTGCCTTCTTTGCAAAAAACAGCAGCAGAATTAGAACTATCCCAAAAAAATCGCATTAGTCATAGAGGATTAGCCCTGCAATACCTATTTAAACTTTTACATGAAAACAATATCATCTAATGTGAGGTTTACGGGGACATTGCCACCATTATCGATTTATATTCATATCCCTTGGTGTGTGCACAAATGCCCATATTGCGACTTTAATTCGCATGAAAGGCCCTCTGAAGGTATCCCAGAAGAGGCATTTCTGAGAGCTCTTGAAGAGGACCTTATCTACAATCTTCCGCATATTTGGGGACGCTCGATAATTTCCGTTTTTATAGGGGGTGGCACTCCTAGCTTGCTCTCAGTAGCCGCTATTGATCGCATTCTTCAAATACTTCGAAATTTACTTAATATTTCGAGCGATATTGAAATTACGATGGAAGCGAATCCTGCTACATTTGAGTCCGAGAAGTTTGCTTCGTATCGTTCTTCAGGGGTAAATCGACTCTCAATCGGCGTGCAAAGCTTTAATAATGAGCATCTCAAGGCACTTGGTCGCATTCACGATTCTGATGATGCTGTACGTGCGGCCGAGATTGCACATAAGCATTTTGAGAATTTTAATTTGGATTTGATGTATGCATTGCCAAATCAGAGCGTAGAGAATAGTATCTCTGACTTGCAGATGGCTCTAAAGCTTGATTCGACGCACTTATCAATGTATCAACTTACTCTTGAGCCGAATACTGTTTTTGCAAAATTTCCGCCGCCCAGAATGCCCTCTGACGATGACATTATTAATATGGAAGAAGCATTGGTTGATATTGCAGATGCCCATGGATTCAAGCGATACGAGGTATCAGCCTACGCAAAACACGGGTGGCAATGCTCCCATAATCGCAACTATTGGGAATTTGGCGATTATTTGGGTATTGGTCCAGGTGCTCATAGCAAATTAAGTTTCCACGATAGGATTGTTCGTGAGGTGCGTGAGCGTCATCCGATGCGATGGATGGAGAAAGTATTGTCTGGCGAGAAGGGCGAGAAGGGGGAAAAGGGGGCTCAGATTATTGAGTCACGCTCTGTGGGTGTGCATGAACTTCCGTTTGAATTTATGCTTAATGCTCTGCGCTTACGGGAGGGTGTACCTACGCATTATTTTGAGGAAAGATGTGGGGTGTCGATTGCGGTGTTATTGCCACTTTTAGAAGAGGCTGTAAAGAAGGGGCTTATGAGTGAATTGCCAACAGAATTACGGGCCACGGAATTGGGGTGGAATTATTTAAACAATCTACAAGAAATTTTTTTAATTTAATTGAATTGCTTTAAAAAAAATGAAACAATATGAGATTATTCACGGAGAAGTGTATGTTTTCTATAGAAGATATCCTAAATCTTATTAGCGAAAGGGAAGTGAAATTTGTTGATCTAAGGTTTACCGATACTCTAGGTCAGGAACACCATATCACTATCCCATCACATCAACTAGACGAAGATCGTTTTGAATCTGGTCAGCCATTTGACGGTTCATCGATTGCCGGATGGAAGGGGATTGAAGCTTCAGATATGTTGCTTATGCCCGACTCTACGTCAGCTAGGATCGACCCATTTAGAGAAATCCCAACTTTAGTTATGACTTGCGATGTAGTGGACCCTACAAATCTTCAAGGATATGACCGCGATCCGCGTTCGATTGCAAGACGTGCAGAGCATTATTTGCAATCTTCGGGCATTGGAGATCAAGCTTATTTTGGGCCTGAGCCTGAATTCTTTGTTTTTGATGGTGTGTCTTGGCATGATGATATGTATAACCGTTACGTTAAGATTTCTTCTGAAGAAGCGGCCAGTTCTAGTGCTCTTGATATGGAGGGAAAAAACCCAGGACATAGACCTCGAATTAAGGGTGGTTATGTACCTGTTTCACCTATCGATTCTTTTAGCGATCTTCGCTCAGAGATGTGTACTGTCCTTGAAGAGCAGGGCGTGCCAGTCGAAATTCATCACCATGAAGTTGGAAATTCAGGGCAATTAGAGATTGGTACTAAATTTAGTACTCTTGTCCAAAGAGCTGACTGGAATCAAATCCTTAAATACACGGTAAAAAATGTTGCACACCTATACGGTAAAACAGCAACATTTATGCCTAAACCAATTGTTGGGGATAATGGCTCCGGTATGCATGTTCATCAATCCATTTGGAAAAATGGTGAAAATCTCTTCCACGGAAATGGATATAGTGGCTTATCAGAGACTGCACTTTATTATATTGGCGGCATTATTAAGCATGCACGTGCTTTAAATGCTATTACTAATCCAGGTACAAATTCTTATAAACGCCTTGTACCTCATTTTGAAGCTCCAGTTAAACTTGCTTACTCAGCTCGTAACCGATCTGCTTCAATTCGTATTCCTTACTCAAGCAGTCCAAAAGGGCGTCGCATAGAAGCAAGATTCCCAGATCCATTAGCAAATCCTTATTTAGCTTTTGCTGCACTTCTGATGGCTGGGCTTGATGGTATTCAAAACAAAATTCATCCAGGCGATCCAGCAGATAAGAATTTATATGATTTGCCACCTGAAGAAGATAAATTAGTACCTACAGTGGCGGCTTCATTAGAACAAGCTATTGAGGCACTAGATGCTGATCGAGAATTCTTAACTAAAGGCGGTGTCTTTAGTAATGAGATGATTGATGCCTATATAGGTTTAAAAGAGCAAGAAATCAATAGACTCAGAATGACTACTCATCCTGTTGAATTTGATCTTTATTACTCTTTATAGTTCATTTGATGAAAGATGAGTCTTCTAAAACTAAAGATTTTTTAAAGGGAAGTACTGAAAATAAAAATTTAAAAGTACTTTCTCTTTTTTCAGGTTGTGGTGGATTAGATTTAGGATTTGAAGGTGGATTTCCAATTCTAAAATCTCAATATAACAAATTAGTTAACCCACATTGGAAAATTAAAGATTTAGATAAGACTCATATACTTTTACCTAGAACTAGGTTTGAGACAGTCTTCGCAAATGACATCAAACCAGATGCGAAAATAGTTTGGGATAACTATTTTCGCCGAGACTCTTCTATATTTAAAGTAGCTAGTATTGTTGAACTTGTTAAATCACACAATGCTGAACTAATTAATTTCCCAGACTCTATTGACGTTGTAACAGGTGGTTTTCCATGTCAGGACTTTTCTGTATCTGGAAAACGATTGGGTTTTAATTCAAAAAAGAGTCACTCAAATCAAAGTATTGTTATTGATGCTCCTTGTATAGAAAATCGAGGAAATTTATATATATGGATGAGAGAAGTAATTCGCATTACTAAGCCAAAGATATTTGTTGCGGAAAATGTTAAAGGATTGGTTAGCCTTGGAGATGCAAAAAAAATAATTGAATCTGATTTTAGGAACATATCAGATGGCGGTTATTTAGTATTTCCTTCAAGAGTTTTAATGGCTGCAGATTATGGTGTTTCTCAAAGTAGAGAAAGAGTAATTTTTATAGGTGTTCATAAAAAATCTTTAGCAAATGGCATATTGTCGAAACTTGAGGATTTAGAAAAAAATATGGATTTAGATCCCTACCCACAAGTTACTCATTCAAAACAGTTAGATCCAATTCTTAAGCCTTATGTCAAAGTTTCTGAAGTTCTTCATGGTTTGCTTGAACCTGATAAAACAGAAGATGAAGATCAAAAAATTTATTCTAAGGCTAAGTATTTAGGAAGAAAACTACAAGGTCAAATAGAAATAAACCTTGATGGGATTTCACCTACGATCAGATCAGAACATCATGGAAACATCGAATTTAGAAGATTGTCTGAATTAAACGGTGGTAAATATATCAATGAACTCAATAAAGGCATGATTGAAAGAAGATTAACCATCCGTGAATGTGCGAGAATTCAAAGTTTTCCTGATAATTATGCGTTTATAAAAAAAGGCATTAATGGAGTTTCGGGGTCTAAGGCTTATAAACTTATAGGTAATGCTGTCCCACCTTTGTTGGGTTTTCACATTGCTAAAAGACTTGAAGATTTATGGCCTATCTACTTTGAAGAATAAATTGTAAAGGAATTCTAATTCTGGATTGTTAATAGGTGTATCTTTTATATAGGATTTCACTTTATTCATCCAGTAATTAATTCTATTTTGATACGAATCATTATATATATCATAGTCCTGCCAAATTGAGATTAATTCTTCTATATTTATGGTTTTAATGGTATTTAAAAAAAGGTCATATACCTTCAAAAACTGTTTGTAAATTTGTGGTAAATAGTAGCTTAATTCATCATTAAGTCGTATTGTTGACTTACCTCCCGCAGTAAAACTATCTCTTAAATTGGAATCAACAATGCTATATTTTGCTACCAACCATTCAGATAAATTTTTGTATTTTTTGTGATCATTTTTATTCAATAATTCAGGAAATAAAACAAACCCTTTGGCCATAATAGATCTTTTTTCACATGGGGATATTTCACTCCAATTTCTTATTAAAGCTGGAGTACTTTCAGATATCCACCAACCAGTTTCTCCTCTATCTCTAAAATACCTGGTAATTTCTTCAATTGGATTATTTGAACTGCGCAAAAAACTATAACTAATTCCACTTTGCACAAAGAATGATTTTTCTGGTGCTAAGTCCATATCAATTTTAAATCGTGGACTATGCGTTACAACTATGTTAGAAACTACATCTTCAAATCTTTTGACTTTTGCATCAATTCCTAATTTATTTGATTTTATATATAGTAAATACAAGTCATCTACTAACTTGCTCGTGGAACCTAATATACTGTTTCCCAAAGTAACCCATCTTTTATCAGCTGATAAGGGTCTAATTGAACTTTTAATTTCTATACCCAGTGAGTGGTCTTCAAATTCACAAATTATGTCTGGAAATGAATGGCTACCTTCTTCATAATATATTTCACATTCTGTTTTTAACTCGACTAGAGCAGCCCTTATAGCCCTAAGAACAACTCTTTCTACATCAATTGGAGAGGGTGTAGAATTAGTCTTTTTTTCTTCTATAAGTAATTCAATACTTTTTAATCGAACTTTCTCAATAAAATTGGTGTCTATAAAATTGTTCATAACAAAAATAACAAAAATTATTTTTGAATATAAACAATCACTCAAAATTTAAAATTCGTATACTTACTTATGAATTTGTTAAAGCCCCAAAAATTTGGGGCTTTTGGTTATCTGTCGTAGGCCTGAGCTACATCTTTGCGTATATAGCTTTTAATTTTTTCATCTGTGCTTTGAAGAAAAGATTCTGGTGTTCCCCATTGCACAAGTTTTCCATCATTAATAATGCCAATCTTATCTGCAAATGCAAAAGCTTCTACCTGATTATGGGTGACTAAAATTGCACTCATTCCTTGATCCTTAAGAATTTTCCTAACATCTAAGGCTAACTTTTCACGCGTATCCACATCAAGATTTGAAAATGGTTCATCAAGTAGTAATAGTTTTGGATTTGGAGCTAGTGCACGTGCCAATGCAACTCTTTGCTGCTGTCCACCACTAAGTTCATGAGGATAATTATCTTTATACTCAGAAAGACCAACCAAATTTAGCATATCTTTAGTAATTTCTTTGGATTCGCTTTTTGGTAGTTTGTATAAACCAAAAGAGACATTTTTCTTTATATCTAGATGTGGAAATAATGCATAATCCTGAAACATCATTCCAATTTGACGTCTTTCAGGAGGGACCATCTCACCTTTGCGAGAAAAACATTTTCCACCAACGTTTATTGAACCCTCGTAAACTGGCTCAAAGCCTGCGATGGAGCGTAAAACGGTGGTTTTCCCTCCACCTGAAGGGCCAAGTAAACATGCAATTTCGCCTTCTTTTAGATCGAAGTTTAAATCGGAAACAATAGTCTTAAATTTATTGTCCACTTCATAACCAAGTTTTAAATTGCGTACTTCAAGAAGTATTTGTGGGTTATTGAGATTTTTCATGATGATTAATGGCATGCCTCAATTGAGTGCGTGCTAAAAAAATAACAGGCATTATGCCTACTAAAACAATTAATAGAGCTGCAATTGCACCTTCTTCATAAGTTTCACGTGCAGCTTCTGCGTAAAGCCATGTTGAGAGAGTTTCAAAACTCAAAGGTCTAAGCAGAAGTGTGGCTGATAGTTCTTTCATAGAATCTACAAAAACTAGTAATGCAGCAGCCCCTAAAGCTGGTTTAAGGAGCGGTAAATGAATTTTCATAAAGGTTTTACCTTGTTTAACTCCTAGGGATTTAGCAGCATCATCAAGTGAGAGCGGAATTCTAGAAAGCCCTGCTTCCAATGCCCCAGTACTAACAGATAAAAAGCGAATGACATAAATAATCACAAGGCCAGCAATACTACCTGTTATATATAGTTGAGGTGGGGCGTTAAGCAAAAATTCCATAACTGAACTTATATAGTTATCAATATGTCCTAAGGGGTATATGAGGCCTATTGAAATAACTGAAGCAGGTACAGCATAACCAATGGTTGCTAATCTAACTAAAATTTTCCCAAATTTATATCTTGGATTTCTGACCACCCATGCAATTATCAAGCCTAGCAAAACAGTAATAACTGTAGCGATTGTTGCTAACATAAAAGTATTAAATGTTGCATCAAACAGATCAGAGGACACATGACCATAATTATCAATCCGTATATATGATTCGTAAATTAAATAGGATGCAGGAAAGAAAAATCCTACGAATATAGGCAACCACCCAAATATTATGGCTAAGGTTGCACGCATTCCTTTCAGTCTTACAGGCTCAATCGGCTTTAATTTTTGAGTGTTTGAATAACGTTCACGATTTCTACTAATTCTCTCTAAATACAATAAAACGGTTACTACAGCGAGCATAAGCATAGCAATTTGAGCAGCCGATTGCATATTGTGTTTAGTAGTCCACTCCGTATAAATTGATACAGTCATGGTCTGAATTCCTAAAAACTCCGATGCACCAATATCATTCAGAGTTTCAAGCAATGCCAAGCTTATTCCGACAGCGATGGCTGGTCGTGCCATTGGAATCATGACACGAATGAATGCTTTGGATGGTGTACATCCTAGTGTTCGAGCAGCTTCAATCAAATTTGCTGATTGGCTCATAAACATTACTCTTACGCTTAGGTAAACATATGAATAAAGCGACAGACCTAAGACAATAACAGCTCCGAATATGCCCATATCACGCACATCTGGGAGCCTAAATTCTCTTGGAGAGGCATATCCTAAAATTTCTCTTATAGTGCTTTGAATTGGACCAAGTGCATGAGTTAAATCTAAGTATGCAAATGCCATAATATAAGACGGTACTGATAGTGGCAATAACATAGCCCACACTAATACACCTCTTGTTGGAAATGCGAATGCAGTCGTAAGCCATGCAGCTCCCGTCCCTACAGCCCCTACAAAAATTGCTACTCCTATTAAAAGAGCTACAGTATTAAAAGCTGTATTTGGCAATGAATACCGCAATAAATGAGACCAATTATTAAAGTCGCCGAACAGCGCAATCAGTAGTAGTGTGACAATAGGCAATAAAACCACTGCGGTTATACCATATGCAACCCATGTCCACTTTAAATGATAATTATTTCTTTTTAACTTCGGCATTTCGTAAGTATACAAAAAACAAAGGGATGATAGATTCATCCCTCTGTTATTGGAGTCATATTCCTAATTAGTTATCAAAACCAATTTTTTCAACTATTTCAGTAGCTGTTTTTCGGTGTTTAGGTACCTCTATTAGTGGCAATGAATCCGCTTTAAATTCTCCAAATGCGGCAATAATAGGGTCAGGTGCTACACCAGCTCGAATTGGATGCTCAAAGTTTACTTTTGCATACATTTCTTGAGCATTAGGTCCTACTAAGTATTCAAGCAATTTGACTGCATTTTCTTTGTTTGGTGCATATTTTGCTACAGCTGCACCTGAAATATTTGCGTGTGTACCGCCTGTTTTCTTAAATGTAGGTTTAATAACTTTAATAGCTTCAGCCCATTCTTTTTGTTTAGGGTCAGCATGCATTTTCCCTACATAGTAAGAATTAGCAAATCCTAAATCGCAAATTCCGCCTAGAATATCGCGTGCAACATTACGGTCACCGCCGGTAGCTTTACGTGCCAGATTGTTTTTAACGCCTTTTAAGAATTCCTCTGTTGCTTCTACACCGTTATGAGCAATCATAGCTCCAAATAGTGTTGCATTATATGGGTGTTTACCAGAGCGTATGCATACACGACCTTTGTATTTAGGATCAGCTAAATCTTCATAGTTAAAGGTCTCTAGAGGCATATCTTTGCTTACATAAAGAACACGATATCTTAAAGATAGGGCAAACCAATGGTTGTTAGGGTCACGATATTGTGCTGGAATAATATCTGTAAGCACTTTTGAATCAACTGCTTGAGTTAGACCGCGATCAACTATATTTGTTAGTTGTGAAATATCCACAACCATTAATAAGTCAGCTGGAGATTTATCGCCTTCACTCTCTACGCGTTCAGCCAAACCGTCTTTTACGAAAACAGTTTCGGCTTTAATGCCTGTATCTTTTTCGAACGCTTCAAGAATCGGTTTTAAAAGACCTGGTTCACGGGTTGTGTATACATTTACTACTTCATTAGCTTGAGCAGCAGAAGCACCTAGTAAAACAGCTAATACTAACGGTTTAAGAAAATTCTTAATATTCATATTTAATATACCTTTTTTGTAAATAAGAATCATTTTCAATCGCAATAATAATTAGTTTTATGAGATATGTCAATTTATTGTTTAAAAATATTAAATTAATGCACCATTCATATAAAATTATCTAATTGCCAAAGAGGTTATACATGGAAAAGTTAACTATCAAATCATCGAATGCCCCAGAAGCATTAGGTCCATATTCCCAAGGAGTCCTAGTGAATTCTGGTAAAACACTATACTTGTCTGGACAAATTGGTTTAGACCCTAAAAGCAATGAACTTGTATCAGTTGATACATCTGAGCAGGCTCAACAAGTGTTTCAAAATATAAAAGCTGTACTTCAAGAAGCTGGCTGCGGATTTGAAAATGTGGTGAAACTTACTATTTTCCTTACAGATTTATCTAAGTTTTCAGAGGTTAACGAAATTATGAAAACTTATTTTAAGGAACCATTTCCAGCACGCTCTACAGTAGAAATTAAATCCCTACCTAAGAATGCACAGATCGAGATAGAGGCTATAGCAGTTTTTTAATCTATGGTTAGACCTTCAAAATCACTCATAGATGAAAAGATTAAATCTCTAGGTCTATTAAGACCTATTGATTTTGCTTTGCATATTCCTTTGAGATATGAAGATGAAACCAAGATTTATAAAGTTTCTCAAGCGCAAACTGATGCGATGATGCAGTTTGAAGGTCAAATACATAATGTGGAAGTTACTTATGCTCCTAGAAAGTCCCTAAATGCTGTTCTAGATGATGGAACTGGACTTCTAAAACTAAGATGGCTTAATTTTTATCCTAACCAAGTTAAATTTTTGGAGACTTCTCCTAAAGTTAGAGTTAGAGGACCTGTGAAGGGCAATGATAGGTGGGGTTTTACGATTACCCATCCAAAAATTGGAAAAGTCACGGATCCATTGCCACAGACACTTACTCCAATTTATCCTAGTTCAGCGGGCCTAACACAAGACGTTTTACGCAGAAAAATTAGAGACGTGATTTTGCATATGGATTCCGTAGATGGGCTTAAGGATACATTGCCACAGGAAATCCTTACTAAATATTCTCTTCCATCATTTAAAGAGACTATTTTTACTTTGCATAATCCAAAAATCCAAGATGCTCTGGCCTTAGAAAATAAAACGCATCCAGCTTGGCTACGACTGGTTTTTGATGAACTTTTAGCTCAGCAATTAACTCTTCAAATTGCACGTGAGAAAAGAGAACAACTAAAGGCTATTGCTCTTGTTTTAGATGATACGTCTCTGTATGAGGGGGTTTTACGTGAATTTTCTTTAAAACTAACCAGTGCACAGATTAGAGTTTTGGAAGAAATCAAGGAAGATTTAAAAAAATCTAAGCCTATGAATCGACTTTTACAGGGGGATGTTGGAAGCGGTAAAACTATTGTGGCAGCATTGGCAGCTTCTCTTGTGATATCAAATGGTTATCAAGTTGCGATAATGGCTCCCACTGAAATTCTTGCAGAACAACATTACATAAAACTAAGTAAATGGTTTGAGCCCTTAGGAATAAGCGTTACAAAGCTATATGGTAGTTTAAAGGCTAAGGAGAAAAAAGAGGTCTATGAGTCTATAACTAATTCAAGTGCAAAATTAGTTGTGGGTACGCAAGCTTTAATTCAGGATACTGTTGATTTTGCAAATCTTGGATTGTTGATTGTAGATGAGCAACATAGATTTGGTGTGATGCAGAGACTGACGCTTAATAAAAAAGGTGAATCGGGTGAATTAGTTCCTCATCAACTAAGTATGAGTGCTACTCCTATTCCACGAACATTAGCGATGTCTTATCTTGCTGATATTGATGTGTCTACTATAGATGAATTACCTCCTGGCAGAACACCAATTGTGACTAAATTAGTGAAAATCGAGAGAAGAGAAGAAATTCTCTCATTCTTAATTTCTCAATGTAAGAAAGGTCATCAAGCTTACTGGGTTTGTCCTTTAGTAGAAGAGAGTGAAGCTTTGCAACTTCAAACAGCAGTAGACACATATGATTGGATTAAGGGTTTATTGCCAGATTTAAAAGCTGGGCTGGTTCATGGAAAACTTAAGCCACAAGAAAAAAATGAGATTATGGAGAAGTTTAAAAAAAATGAACTCCAAATACTTGTGGCTACTACAGTTATTGAAGTTGGGGTCGATGTGCCTAATGCCTCAATTATGGTTATCGAACATGCAGAAAGATTCGGCTTAGCACAATTGCATCAACTTCGGGGTCGTGTTGGAAGAGGTTGTAACTCCTCGATTTGCATTTTGATGTATCAGGAACCATTGACGGCCGTAGGGAAAGAGAGAATTCGTGCTATGTTTGAGACTACCGACGGTTTTGAAATAGCAAAAAGAGATTTGCGAATTCGAGGGCCGGGAGAGATTTTGGGTCAAAAGCAATCAGGTATAGCAATGCTAAAGTTCGCACATATTGAGATTGATTATAAAACCTTAAGCATTGCCAGAGAAGAAGCAAAAAAATTTATTAAAAATTATCCAGATTTAATTAAAGCGCATATAGAAAGATGGACGTTCGGCAGAGACGAACTTCTAAGAACTTAATAGGAGAACCTCTATGAAATTGATGGAATTAAAGTATGTTTTGGCCGTATATAAGGCCAAGCATTATGCTCGAGCGGCGGAGTCGATGAATGTAAGCCAACCGACTCTATCAGTTGCTATAAAAAAACTTGAGAACGAACTCAATGTTGTTATTTTTGAGCGCGGAAGTGGAGAGGTTACCACAACTCCTATTGGTCAAAGAATTGTCGATCAGGCTCAAAGAGTAATCGAAGCCACAGAGGATATTTATGATACGGCTAGAAGAGGCCAGGACCCACTGACTGGGCCACTTAGATTAGGCATTATTTATACAGTGGCTCCATACATTATTCCGAAGTTAGTCGGAAATCTTCGTACCATAGCACCTCAAATGCCACTTATTTTGCATGAGCACTTTACGACAGACTTATTTGATAAATTAAAAACAAATGAAATTGACTGTGCAATTATGGCTATAACTCAGCCTATTGAGGAATCTCAATTTGAATATTTGCCTCTTTACAAAGAAGATTTTGTCTTAGCTGTAAATACTAATCATCCGTGGGCTTCAAAAGAAAGCATCTCTATACAAGATGTTCAAAGAGAGACTATGCTTTTACTAGGGGCTGGACATTGTTTGCGCGACCAAATAATTAAATCACTTCCAGAAGCTAATTATTCTAATCCCAAAGAAAGAGCCCTAAGATCCTTTGAAGGGTCCTCTCTACACACGATATTGCACATGGTCTCTGCTGGGCTTGGAATTACCCTAATACCAAATAGTGCAGTGCAAGAAGGCCGTCATGTGGTGAATATTAAGTTTGTAAAACTGCAAGAGACAACCACAAATCGTGAAGTTGGTATTGTGTTTAGAAAAACTTTTCCAAGAACAAAATCAATTGATGCGGTTGTCGAGGCTCTTAGAACTAGTTCTATAAAGGGTATCGAATTTATCGAGAAATCAAAATATGAAAGATAGTTTTATAACACAAGATAAATTAGTTCTCAATGACTGCTTTATCTTGTGTCTTAATCCCTTGTTTTTCAAACCACCCTTTATTAACCTCTAGTGCGTATTTTGCTGGTTTGCTTGAACAAATTGGAGTTAAATCCAATGGTTTCATGTCAAGCAAATCAATTATTTTATAATCTTCATCCATATAAGCGATACTTAGAGGAATCAGTGTATTTTTCATCCAAAAGCAAAGCTTTTGCGATTCTTCAAAAATAAATAGCATTCCAGAATTTTCTTCGAGTTCTTTACGAAGCATGAGACCAAACTCTCTAGAGCCTGGATTATCTGCTATTTCAACAGTAAGTTCAGAATCATTAATTTTAAGTATTTTTTTATCTGAAGAAATTTTTTCTTGATTGGTTCTAGAGGTTTCTTCAGAGTGAATAATAGGGGAATGACTCGCAAATATCGATAGGAAGAGGAAGTATGTTAGAAATTTGCGAGTCATATATAATTAAACAACTGGTTGAATATTGATAGCTTGTTTGCCTTTAGGGCCTTCAGTAATTTCAAAAGAAATCTTTTGATTTTCTTTTAAGGTTTTAAATCCATCCATTTGTATAGATGAAAAATGGATAAATAAATCTTCGTTACTGCCTTCAGGAGTTACAAATCCAAAACCTTTTGTATCATTGAACCATTTTACGGTACCGATAACTCTATTACTAGAGGTTGAATTTTCAGACATACTATACCTACATACAAGTTTATAAATTCTGATTATTATGAATTAATTAAGAATTTGTTCAATCAGCACTTTTACTAATAAGCTCATTAGAGAAGACAATTATGGGAAACAATTTGTTAAACAAGTTACTTTCAGAAACATTCGCAGAGGCTATGGTCCTTAAATCACCTGAAGTAAATACATTGCATATGTTATTAGCTCTTGTCAGAAAAGACATAATTAAGTTGTTTGTCGACGCAATAGGTTTTGGGTCAGATAGACTTGTCGATAAAATCCATGAAAGATTGAAGCAAGATGGTGAATATCAACGTCAAAAAGATGAAGAAATTTCACCTTCTAAGGAGCTCGAGGTTATTATTGCCATCTTTAATTCTCCTAGATTAGAGAAGTTAATTAGAGATGATACAGATGAAGAAATTTATCTGCATTATTTTGAGGTTTTAATTAAATCAAAAGAGGTATCAGATTTTTTAGAGCCTTTAAATATGTATGAGGATTTATTGAAAGGGATTCCCTTGCAAGATGATTCGAAAGAAGAGGATACATCCCGTCCTTCTGAGGAGTCATCAAAATCAAAATCTAAATCTAAATCCAATAAGATTTCAAAAAAAGACAGACTTTATTTAGATGATATTTCCTACTATAAAGATAAGGACAAAGAAGAATTTGAATTAATCCCTAAATTTGCTGTGAATCTTAATGAACTTGCAGAGAAAGGATTAATCGCAGACGCCTACGGACGGGACACAGAGATTGAAAAACTTATTCATTGTCTTGGACGACTAAAAAAAGGAAACCCCCTATTGGTTGGTGAAGCTGGGGTGGGAAAAACTGCTATTGTCGAAGGTTTGGGCTATAGAATATTCAAAGGTGAGGTTCCAGATTTTCTAAAAGAATCGACAGTATTTAATGTGGATATTGGTGGCATGCTGGCGGGTTCTAAACTAAGGGGAGAATTCGAGATGCGCTTAAAAGGACTTATTGAAGAAATCAAGCAAGTTCCTAATTCCATAATATTTATAGACGAAATACATACCATAGTTGGAGCTGGTAATTCTGTTAATAATGAAAATCTCGATGCTGCAAACATGATGAAGCCAGCCTTAAGTGCTGGTGAAATTCGTTGTATAGGCTCTACTACGCATGAAGAATACGAAAACTCTATAGCTAAAGACCCTGCACTAAAACGTCGGTTCCAGACGATTAATATTGATGAACCCGATCCAGAAATAACTCTGGAAATATTAAGAAGATCTCAGAATAAATATTCAGATTTTTTCAAGCTTAGATATACAGAAGAGGCCCTTAAGGCTTGCGTTACACTGGCAGAAAGGTACATTACGGACAAACATTTCCCTGATAAAGCATTCGATCTAATGGATTTAGCTGGTTCTTATGTAAGAATTAATAAACCTGAGGCATCACTTGTTGAAATCAGTGATATAGAGAAGATGGTGTCTATCCTAGTTAAAGTCCCTGAGGTTCAATTATCTACTTCTGATAAGCATAAATTAAAAACACTTTATAAAGATCTTACTTGCGTAATTTTTGGACAAAATCAAGCGATAAGCAAAGTAGTTGATGCTATTAAATTAAATCGATCTGGATTAGGCAAAAGGAATGGTCCTATAGGGAGTTTTTTATTTGTTGGTCCAACTGGAGTTGGTAAAACAGAGCTAGTTAAACAACTATCAGAACTACTTACCGTTCATTTGATCAGATTTGATATGTCGGAATACAACACTGAGATGGGCATTACTAAATTGCTTGGTACTACAGCTGGCTATGTTGGATATAAAGATCAGGGATTACTCTCAAAAGAGATATTAAAAAATCCTTATTCCATTTTATTGTTGGATGAAATTGAGAAATCACATCCATCAATCTTTAATTTACTTTTACAGATAATGGACAATGGCATTGCCACAGATAGTATAGGACGTCGATTAAATTTCAAGCATTGCATCATTGTTATGACCAGCAATTTAGGAGCGGACAAACTAACTTCACAAATGGGATTTACTAATTCTCCAAATTCAAAAGATGTAATACCCGAAGTTAAGAAATTTTTTACACCAGAATTCGTAAATCGACTAGATGCTATTGTGCCATTTGAACATCTGAGTGAGGAAATTATTCTTAGGGTGGTGGATAAATTTTTCCTTGAACTTTCGCATCAACTGAAAGAAAAGAACGTATTTATTATTTTTTCTGATAAAGTTAGAAAATACGTCGCAAAAGAGGGCTACGACAAATTTATGGGAGCTCGGCCGATGTATAGATTTATCGAAGAACATATTCGCAAACCTATAGCTGATGAACTCCTATTTGGAGCATTGTCAGAGGGTGGGTCTGTGTCAGTGGATTTAGATGAATTCGATAAACTTAAATTTGTTTTTTCAAGCGATTCTCATAAAGATGAGGATCTTATTTTTTAATAACCTTTTAGGAGAAAGGATGAAGTCTTTATTGAAGCAAATAGGCATCGCATCCGTGATGCTAGCTCCTCTGACAGTGTCTGCAGAGGTTACAGTTGGTGTAGTTTTGTCTAGTACCGGTCCAGCTGCGGCTATCGGTATTCAATCACAAAATGCCATCAACTTGTGGCCTAAGACAATTGCTGGGGAGCCGCTTCGATGGCTTATCTTGGATGATGGATCGGATGTTAGTCGCTCAGTAAAAAATGTTCGTAAGCTTATTTATGAAGATAAAGTAGATGTAATTGTAGGACCTAATTTAACGGCTACTGCAGTCGCTTACCTTGAGACTCTTGCCGAAACTAAAACTCCTATGATTGCACTTGCGGCTAATTCTACGATTGTCGAACCTCAAAGCGATACAAATAAGCAATGGGCGTTTAAAATGCCACAAAACGATAGTCTAATGGCTGATGTTTTAGTCAAAGATATGATTGACAGAGGCTATAAGAAGATCGCATTTATTGGGTATGCTGATGCCTATGGCGAAAATTGGTATAAGGAGTTTGCTAAAAGAGCCGAAGGAAAAATTGAGATAGTTGCTAGAGAGGCGTTCCAAAGAACAGATACATCGGTGACTGCTCAAGTTCTAAAATTGATAGCATCAAATCCAGAGGCGATTTTAATTGCAGGTGCAGGGACTCCGGCAATATTGCCACAAAGAGCTCTTTATGAGAGGGGATATAAAGGCCAAATTTACCAAACTCATGGTATAGGCACTTTAGAATTTCTTCAAATAGGAGGAAAAGTAGTGGAGAATACTCTTTTCCCAACAGGGCCTGGAGTTGTAGCTAGAACATTGCCAGATAGTAATGAAGTTAAAGATGTTGCCCTTGAATTTACGAAAAAGTTTGAGGAAAAACATGGTGAATTTACTACCACGCAATTTGCGGGTGACGCTTATGGGGCTTATTTAGTATTAGATTCAGCTATAAAAAGGGCTTTAGAGGCTGGAGTAAAGCCTGGCTCCGTTGAATTTAGAACTAAACTAAGGGATGAAATTCAAAACACTAAGGAGCTTACAGTCCCAAATGGTGTTTTGAATATTACTCCAAAAGATCATCAAGGATTCGACTCAAGAGCTGCTGTAATGGGCACAATTAAGGAAGGTAAATTCGTTTACGCTCCAAGATAATTACATAATTACAACTAGAAAATTTAAAAAACCTCATGAGTACGCATTTAGCGGAAAATGAGGTTTTATTTTTCTTGACAAAATCATACTCAGATAAGCTGCAATTCGTGATCCAAAGCTCAATAACTGAGCTACACTACATTATTCTATGCAGCTCCAGTGCTACCAAATCCGCCACTGGCCCTATCTGAAACTTCAAAAGAATCAACAACATTAAATTCAACCTGTTGTACAGGAACGATCACTAATTGTGCCATACGATCTAGAGGATTTAATGTGAAAGTCTCAGTTCCACGATTCCAAATCGAAACCATAAGCTGCCCTTGATAATCTGAGTCGATAAGCCCAACCAAATTTCCAAGAACAATTCCATGTTTATGGCCCAATCCTGATCTAGGTAAAATCATAGCAGCATAATCTGGATCTGCTATATGGATGGCAATGCCTGTGGGAATCAAATGTGTTTGTCCTGGTTCAATAGTAAGAGGATCATCAATACAAGCTCTTAAATCAAGTCCAGCTGAGCCAGCAGTCGCATATTTAGGTAGCTGATTCTTAATTTTTGAATCCAAAACTACTATATCAACCTTTTTTAATGTCATCCTCGATCTCCTCAGTTTTATGATTTGAATAAATGATTTTTGATTTAGATTTCGCCTCTTTTTTTGATGGCCATATTAAAAAAAGAAATAAGACCACACCTAAAAACACAGAAAAATAAGTAAGATATGTCCCGATATTGCTACCGCTTGTTTCCACAATTTGTTTTGAAGCCTTAGCCGAGAAATACCCAGGTGCTAGCATCACAGGGACCCACACAATAGCAGATAAAATATTTGCTATTTGAAATTTACTTTGCGATAAGCCCATCACTCCAGCTATAGCAGGAATTGTTGAGCGAATTGGTCCCATAAAGCGACCTAAAAATACCGACATTGTCCCGTATTTTCTAAATAATAATTTTGCTTTTACAAACATAGGCCTATATCTGGCAAGTCGAGGCTTTTTCGTTATATCCCATCCTAGCCATCGGCCAATATAAAACGATATTGCATCGCCGACAATGGCCCCAGCCATACCCCATAATCCTATTTCAATAGGGTTTAATATATCTAGACCAATAAGTCCACCTGTAAACAGCATTAAAGCAGTAGCTGGAATTAAAAGTCCAATTACAAGCAATGATTCTCCTATGCAAGATAGGAAAATGATAAATCCCGCCCACTCTCTATGAGCAGAAATATACTCCTGAGCCGCTATTAAGAAATCATGCATCTTTGCTAAATCTTTTATGGATGGCAATGATTAACTCATCCGCCGCTTTTGTTTTTGGAAGAGTGTCAAATTTTTCTACGCCATTAGAATCGAATAATAGTAGGGTAGTCGTTTCTTTGCCCATCACGTTTTGGGCTAGATTACCAACCAATAGCGGAACACCTTTGGACTCAAGTTTTTCTTTTGCATATTGCTCGAGGTTTTCCGTCTCAGCAGCGAAACCTACACACCATGGGCCATCTTCAAGTGCTGCAACTTCAGCCAAAATATCTGGATTTTTGTGAAATTCCCAGTTTGGACTCCAAGTATCTACACCTACTTCTTTTTTTATTTTTTGTTTTGCTGGATTAGGCAAATACCAGTCCGCAACCGCTGCCACACTAATGAAAATATCGTATTCTGAAGCCACTTGCATAACTTTTGTATGCATCTCTTTTGCGGTAGTCACTTCTTCAAACTCAATGCCATAAGGTGCTCTTAGGCACGTAGGTCCAGATATCAATTTAACTTCAGCCCCAAAATCTCTAGCAGATTTTGCAAGCTCGTATCCAGTTTGTCCAGATGAGCGATTCCCTATATATCGCACAGGATCTATTTCTTCGTGAGTAGGTCCCGATGTAATCAAGATTTTCATTCCATCTAAGATATCAGGCTTAAAGTATGCAACTACCTCGTCCAATATATCTACAGGCTCTATCATGCGCCCAACACCAGTTTCACCACATGCTTGAGAGCCGCTATCTGGGCCCCAAACATGAATGCCATTAGAGAGCACTTCAAAGTGATTTTTTTGAGTAGCAGGGTTCACCCACATAAAAGAATTCATGCTTGGTACTATGGCAATGTCCTTGTTACTAGCCAAACACAAAGAGCTAAGTAAATCATCTGCTATCCCGTGAGCTAGCTTCGCCATAAAATTAGCGGTGCATGGAGCAATCAAAACTAAGTCACACTCTCGACTTAAGTGTATATGAGACATTGAATCGGCCATGCTAGAGTCAAGAATTTCGGTATGCACAGGGTTTCCGCTTAAAGCTTGCATAGTTGTAGGCGTAATAAAGCTTTGAGCCGCTTCTGTCATAACAACAGTAATATCCGCTCCTTGAGCCTTAAGCTTACGACATAGGTCTGCTACCTTATAACAGGCAATGCCACCAGTCATACCTAATAGAATCTTTTTATTTGCTAGCTTCATTTAACTCTCGTGATTTCTTATGTAGAAAAAACTCGTTTATTAATAATAAGATTACCCCAACTGTAATACATGAATCCGCTACATTAAAAGCGGGGTAGTAAAAATTCCAACTCTCCCAGTAAAACAGTAAGAAATCTACCACATATCCATAAACAATTCTGTCGATAGCATTTCCCAAGGCCCCTGCAATAATCAGGCTCATCGCAATGCATCCAAATTTATCGAGAACATTTTTGCGAATAGTATAAATAAGCCAGGCACTAATTCCGAAGGCCAAAGCTAAAAACATATATTTTTGCCAGCCACTAGCATTGGAAAACATACTAAAAGCAGCTCCGTTATTGTGTGCCAAAATAAAATCAAAAAATGGCAATACATTCGTTCTTTGCCCAAGCTCATAAGTTGACTCAAAATAGAATTTTGTAATTTGGTCAACTATGATTAAAACTAGTACTAAGAAAACATATAAAAACTTAAGTTTTCTTGCTTGCTCAGAAATATTGTGCTTTGAAGTATCAGGCATAGTTTCTTGATTCGCCACCTTCAAACAAATTGCTCACGCATCTAGAACATATAGTTGGGTGCTCGGAATTTGAACCCACATCTTCTCTATAATGCCAGCAACGCTCGCATTTTTCATGTTCTGAAGTTTTTATTTCAAAGGCCAGAGTTTCGTTTTCTGATTTTTCTAGGGTCACATAAGAAACCATAAACACAAAACGTAAATCTTCTTTTAATGAAGCAAGTAACTCATATTCTGCATTTGGAGCCTTAATTACTACCTCAGCTTGTAATGAAGAGCCAATTTCACCAGCCTCACGCTTATTTTCGAGTTCTTTATTTAAGAGATCCCTGATATCAAGAATTTTTGACCATTTCTCTAAAAGTTTTTCCGCACCTGTAACTTCAGGAAGAACCTCAAATATCTCAGTGAATATAGTTAAGTCGCTCTTAGAGTCTGTGTTTTTTAAGAAAGTTTTGCACATCTCACTCCACGCTTCTTCTGCTGTAAATGATAGTATTGGTGCCATCAACTTAATCATATTCATAGTAATATGGTAAAGAGCAGATTGAGCAGAACGACGAGCAAAACTTTCAGCTGCACATGTATACAAGCGGTCTTTGAGAATATCTAAATAGAAAGAACCCAAGTCTTCAGAACAATAAGTTTGCAATCGAGCGACTGCAGGGTGAAACTCAAATCTTTCATACAAAGCAGAAATTTGAGCTTTTAATCTAGATGCAACTGCAACGGCATATTGGTCAACTTCCATCATTTCATCTACAGAAATTAAATCCCTTGATGCATCAAAATCATGTAAATTACCTAAGAGGAAACAAATCGTATTTCTTATACGACGATAGCTTTCAACAACGCGCTTTAATATTTGATCGGAAATTGTAAGTTCACCTGAATAGTCATTAGATGCCGTCCATAGCCTTATGATTTCAGCACCTAAAGAATCTGCAACTTGTCTTGGAGCAATAACATTTCCCAAAGATTTAGACATCTTGCGTCCCTGTCCATCCACAACAAATCCATGAGTGAGAAGAGATTTATATGGTGCACGACCATAAATCATAGAAGAGGTTAGAAGCGATGAATGAAACCACCCACGATGCTGATCAGAGCCTTCAAGATAGAGATCCGCAGGCCATGAAAGCACATCTTTGTGTGAGCCATTAAAATCATTATCCTTACCGCCGTTTACTGTGATATGTGTAGATCCAGAATCAAACCACACATCTAAAGTATCTGAATTTTTAATATAATCTTTAGCCTCTTCTGGTGGCAATAAATCCGCTACCTCCACCGACTGCCATTTCTCAATACCTTCTTTTTCTACTAAGTCTGCAACTTTGTTAAGCAACTCAACAGTTCGCGGGTGAAGCTCTCCTGTTTCCTTGTGTACCAAAAAGGCCATAGGAACACCCCACTGTCTTTGACGTGAAAGCGTCCAATCTGGCCTATTTGCAATCATGGCATGTAAACGTGCTCGACCCCAAGAAGGATAAAAATTGGTTTCCTCGACAGCTCTTAATGCTTTTTCTCGTAAAGTTGCAGATCCATCTTTAGGCTTAATATCCATACCTGCAAACCACTGACTTGTAGCACGGTAGATAACAGGAGTTTTATGACGCCAACAATGCATATAGCTATGTTGAAGTTTCAATGTTTTAAGTAAAACCCCTTGTTCACGCAAGGTGTCTACAATTTTTGGATTCGCATCCCATATGCTTAATCCGCCAAACAATGCAAGCTTCGATGAATAGACACCATCAGCCATAACTGGACTAATAATCTGTTCATCAGTTAAGCCACGTGATTTGCATGAAATAAAGTCATCCACACCATAAGCAGGGGCAGAGTGAACAATACCAGTACCTGTGTCTGTAGTTACATAGTCAGCCACATAGATAGGGGACAGTCTGTCATACTGAGAGTCTGCCTTATATAGTGGATGATGAAAGGCAATACCATCCAGTTTTTCCCCCTTACATGTGGCAATAATCTCGCCTTCCAACCCCCAATTCTCTAAACACGCTTCGACTCTCTCCTTAGCTAAAAGCAGTAAAGACCCAGTCCCTTCGCGAACATTAGATAATTTCACTAAGGCATATTCAGTTTCAGGACCTACGTTGAGAGCCTGATTTGAAGGGATTGTCCAAGGAGTAGTAGTCCATATCACTACCGCACCATCTTCAACTGAATCAACCCCAAACGCAGACGCCAATTTTTCTTTTTCTGCAAACGGAAAAGCAACATCTATAGTCGGGTCTGTTCTATCCTGATACTCAACCTCAGCCTCTGCCAATGCCGACTGACAATCAAAACACCAATTAACGGGTTTTAAGCCTCTAAATACGTAGCCATTTTCTATAATGCGAGCAAGTGCACGAATCTCGTTTGCTTCATTAATATAATTCATGGTTAGATAAGGATTTTCCCAATCACCCAAAACCCCAAGCCTTTGAAATCCCTCCATCTGTCTTTGAACCTGCTCTGCAGCATACTCACGTGCTTTTGATTGCACCTCAGCCGTAGGAAGGTTTTTTCCGAATTTTTTCTCGATTTGAATCTCAATAGGCATACCATGACAATCCCATCCTGGAATATATGGTGCATCAAAACCCGCCATAGACTTGCTTTTCAGAATAATATCTTTAAGGATTTTGTTTGCTGCATGCCCTATATGAATATCTCCATTAGCGTACGGAGGTCCATCATTTAGAATAAATTTAGGTCTGCCTGCACTAGCTTTTCTGATAGCAAGATAGACACCATTATCCATCCAATCTTTAATCCATTGCGGCTCCCTTTTTGAGAGATTGCCGCGCATAGGGAAGTCAGTTTTTGGTAGTTGTAAAGTATCTTTATATTCCATATTTTTTAAAATAATTTTTTGTTTTTTCTATATCTTGGTGGATGGCAATGGCCATGGCTTCAACGGACGAGAATTTTTCCTCGTCCCTGATAAATTCTAGGAATGAAACGTTAATAATTTTACCGTAAGAAAAAATGTTTCTATCTAGAATGTGAACTTCTAGTAATACATCACCCGAACTATCTACAGTTGGGCGAATGCCTAAATTAGCCACAGCTGGCAATGCCCCCGCACTCAATCCTCTCACTTCAACCACATAAATCCCTGATCTGAGTGCAAACCGCTGAGGCACTCTCATATTCATAGTAGGAACACCTATGTCGGTTCCAAGTTTACGGCCATGTATAACGCGTGCTGTGACTTGATAGGGCCGCCCCATAATCTCTTTGGCAATGCCCACGTTCCCGTAAGCAAGTGCTTGTCTTAATTCTGAGCTTGAATATCGAACCTCATTTTTATCTAAAATGTCTTCTATAAATTCGATTTCAAATCCAAATTTTTCGCTATAAGACTTAAGCATCTTAAAGTCGCCTTGTCTTTTATAGCCAAAACGAAAATCTTCTCCAACGTATAAATATTTAGTTTTTAATCCTTTAACTAAAATTTCTTCAATAAAAGCTTCAGGTGCCATAGAAGCTGTTATCTTATTAAACCTTTGTATAAAAACTTTTTCTATCCCGCAACTGAGTAAAGATATAACTTTATCTCTCAAACTTTGTATTCGAGTAGGTATTAGCTCGGGCCTATTACCGATAACTCCAAAGTATTCTCTTGGATGTGGTTCGAAAGTAAGAACACTGGGAATAAGACACCTATCTTTTGCAACTTGTGTTACTTGTTTTAATATAGCTTGATGACCAAAATGTACACCATCAAAATTCCCGATTGTGAGGGCTGTATTAGATGTGGCATTAAGATTTCTGAAAATATGTTTGGAATTGATGGAATTAGACACTTCTGAGCGATTAAAATTTTATGTTTTATATTTAAGGATTAAGCATTCATGCGTTTTGTTATTTTAATCTCTGGTCGCGGTTCAAATATGAAAGCGATAGTGAATCACGCAAAAATTAATAAAAATATAGAAATTTGTGCTGTTATCTCACATAATGCTAAATCTGAAGGGCTCGCTTGGGCTAGGGAAAATGGTGTACGTGTAGAGCACGTGCCATTGCCACAGGATAAGGGATACGATAGGGAAGAGTTTGATCTAAAGCTCCTAGATATTGTTAAATCATTTAACCCAGATTTTGTGTTATTGGCGGGCTATATGAGAGTGTTAAATGCTTCTTTTGTTAGACCATTAGAGGGCAAGGTCATTAATATACATCCATCACTTCTTCCAAGTTTTCCTGGACTGCATACTCATGAGAGGGCTATCGAGGCAGGAGTAAAAGTTCATGGTTGTACTGTTCATTTTGTAACTTCACTTTTAGATGATGGTCCAATTATTGCTCAAGGTGTAGTGCCCGTTAAGCCTGAAGATGATGCGGATTCATTGGCTGCAAGAGTTTTAAAGGTTGAACATGTAATATACCCTTCAGTGGTTGGGTATTTAGCTGATGGCTATGTGATTAATGAAGATGGTGAAGTGAAGTACAAAAAGTCTATAAAAACCACGTTTTATTCTGAAGAAATATGAAACTAAAATTATCTTATCTAAGAGTTTTTCAAATTGCTGAAGTTCTTGAAGAAATTCTTAAATTCAAGTATCCAGCAGACTCTGTTTTATCGAACTGGTTTAAAAATAATAAAAAACTAGGTCATAAAGATCGTGGCATTGTGGCCTCTGCTGTATTCGATGTATTACGTAATCTTAGAAAATATAGAAACTATGCTCAAAGCGGTGTAGGGCCTGAGAACCAAAGATTAGCCTTGCTGGGTTTAAATTCAATTTATAGTGCAGATGAAATAAAAAGCATGCTTAAGGAAGATCAGGAGCAGTGGTTTGATAGAGTACTAAATATTGATGAATCCTCTCTTAATGATTTAGTGAAATATAGTGTTCCAGAGTGGTTGTTTAATAAAGTATCTCAACTTCCAAACTATGAAGATCTTCTCGACAGTCTTAATCAAAAAGCACCATTAGATATAAGAGCAAATCCTTTGAAAGCTAGTAGAGAGGAGATTCTTGAGATAATAAAACGAGATGAACTTCTCGATGAGATTGATTATTCATTAACTAAATATTCGCCTTGGGGTATAAGGATAAAAACAAATCCATCTCTTAATACATGGGATATATTCAAGAGCGGTCTAATAGAAGTGCAAGATGAGGGAAGTCAGATACTTTGCCAGTTAGTTAGTCCAAAAAGAAGTGATTGGGTTGTAGACTTCTGTGCTGGTGCTGGCGGAAAAACTTTGCTATTAGGGGCATTGATGCATTCTCATGGGAGATTGTATGCCTTAGATACGGCAAGTAATCGCTTAGCAAAAGCTAAACCTCGGCTCGCTCGAAGTGGTTTAAGTAACGTAACTTGCATACCTATAAAGTCAGAAAATGATGAGCGTGTAAAACGACTTTTTGGAAAGGTGGATAAAGTATTAGTTGATGCCCCATGTACTGGATTAGGTACTCTTAGGAGAAATCCAGATCTTAAATGGAGACAAACTCCAAAAGACTTACAGGAGCTTATAGAACTTCAAGAAAAAATATTAAAAGCAGCATCAAGATGCGTTAAAAAAGGCGGAAGATTGATTTACTCAACATGCAGTATATTGCCACAAGAGAATCAACAACAAATTGAAAAGTTTTTATCAAATAATCCTGAATTCAAATTAATAAATCCAGAAAAGGTTTTAGGAGATAGAATCACTGGTCTTGATTCGCATAAGGATATGCTTATACTTAGACCAGATGTGCATGGCACGGATGGGTTTTTCGCTGCCGTATTAGAGCGTGTGGAGTAGGAATGCAATCGGTTTTAGAGTCATTAAATAAAGAGCAATTATCTGCAGTTACCAGTGATGCCCAACATCTTTTAGTATTAGCTGGAGCAGGTAGTGGTAAAACGAAAGTTTTGACTACTAGAATTGCATGGCTTGTAAAACAAGGCATTGCCACCCCTGAGAGAATTTTAGCTGTAACTTTTACTAATAAAGCAGCTAAAGAGATGATTGAGAGGATTGGTCATTATTTTCCTGTAAGCCCAAGAACGTTGTGGGTTGGTACTTTTCATGGAATTAGTCATCGAATATTAAGAACGCACCATAGGGAAGCGGGCTTGCCATCTGCATTCCAAATTATGGATATGGGCGATCAAAAATCCATGATTAAAAGAATTCTTAAAAGTTTGAATATGGATGATGAGAAAGTTTATCCTATTCGCGAAGTTCAATACTTTATTAATAATCTGAAGGAAGCTGGTATTAGAGCTAGTGAAGCTCAAGCATTTGATGATTTCGAAAAAGATGTCCTTAAGGCATATACAACATACGAGAATCAATGTAATAAAGAAGGGGTGGTCGATTTTGCTGAGCTGCTTTTGCGAACAGTGGAGTTGCTAAAAAATAATCAGAATATAAGAGAGCATTACAACTTAAGATTTAAGCATATATTAATCGATGAATTTCAGGACACCAATAAACTTCAGTATCAGTGGCTTGGCTTGTTAGCTGGAAAAGAATCTTCTATTTTTGCTGTTGGAGATGATGATCAATCGATTTACTCTTTCCGCGGTGCAAATGTAGGAAATATGCGGCATTTCGAGCAACAGTATGCGAAAGAAAACTTGATACGCCTTGAGCAAAATTATCGTTCATATAATCATATTTTGAGTGCCGCAAATAAACTTATTTCAGAAAATAAAGATAGACTTGGAAAAAATCTTTGGTCAGATAAAGGTGACGGTGATTTAATTCGAATCAATTGTCTAATGGATCAAAATGAAGAGGCTTCTTGGATTTTAGATGAAACTAAGTCACTACTCAGAGAAGGGTATGACCATTCACAAATAGCCATACTATACAGAAGTAATGCACAATCTCGTGCCATTGAACATAGCTTTGCTAGAGCGGGAGTTCCATATATTGTTTATGGTGGCCTTCGTTTTTATGAGCGACAAGAGATAAAACACGTAATTGCGTATTTGCAATTAATTCATAATCTAGATAGCGATAATGCATTTTCAAGAGTAGTAAATTTTCCAGCTCGTGGCATTGGAAATAGGACTATTGAAAAATTAACTGATGTCGCACAAGCGGTTGGTTGTAGTCTTGCATTGGCTGCTGGTGGGCTTAACGGTGAAGCGGCTAAAAAAATAAATGGATTTTTAGATTTAATTAAGAAACTACAAGAAATTGCAAAAGAGAGTACATTGCCAGAGTTGGTTGAGGCAGTTATTCAAGAGTCGGGTATTGCGGAGTTCTACTCAAGTGAGCGCGATGGTGAGGAACGTTTGGAGAACTTATCTGAACTTATTGATGCCGCTAAAGTCTTTTGTAATGAAGAAAATATCGCCTACTTGAAGTCAGTTGAATTGATTGAGGGGGCGGATATGGAAAATATGTCTCCTTTGGCATTGTTTCTAAGTTTAGCTAGTTTAGAGGCGGGAGATAATCAATCTAAACGCGGCCTTGATGCAGTACAGCTGATGACAGTGCATTCTTCCAAGGGTCTTGAATTTGATGCTGTATTTATTGCAGGATTGGAGCAGGGGCTATTTCCACATGCGAATAGTTTGTCTGAACTAAATGGTCTCGAGGAAGAGCGTCGCCTTATGTATGTAGCAATGACTCGTGCTCGCAAACGTTTATATTTACTATTCACTGAAATGCGTCAAATATATGGTCAGACTACTATGACCACGAAATCTGAGTTTATTAACGAAATTCCTGACGAACACGTTAAATGGATTTCACGCAAACCAAAATCATATGCTGATTCAAGATACTCTATGGATGGGTTTGAAGAGTATGGTTCTAGAAAAGAGTCGATTAAAACTTATAAATCCGATTCGCCCTATAGAATTGGTATGAGCGTAAGTCACCCTAGATTTGGTGAGGGTGTAATTCTTAAGCTTTTTGGCGAAGGTTCTAATGCACAGGCTCAAATTCAGTTTTTTAAAGAAGGTACAAAGACATTGTCACTAGCTATCGCTAAGTTAACAATTCTTTAATTTTCAAGTATTTACTATCAATTGACAGTCAAGAAAATATAAATTATGATTTCGTAACGAAATCAAAAAAAATTATCTTGAATATGTCGGAATCAAAACTAAAACTCGTTCATGATACAGGCTCTAGGGGCGGCTCTCGTAAGGGAGCAGGTCGCAAATCTGTACTTGGTGAAGCTATGGTCGTTAAAAGAGTTCCTGCAAGCTTGATACCTACAATTGATACTTTAATTGAAAATTTGAAACTGCAGCAATTTCCAGATTCTTGGGATGAGAGTTCGGCTTTAGAATTATCTATCCCCCTAGCTCTTGAGAGAATACCCGCCGGATTTCCATCGCCAGCAGAATCATATGTGGCCGATTATTTGGATTTTAATACCTACTTAGTTCAGAATCCTATGGCCACTATCGCTGTAAGAAGTGGTGGGGATTCTATGATTGATATTGGTATCGCAAAGGATGATATTTTAATTATCGATAGATCTGTGACAGCTAAGCATATGGATATTGTTATGGCTGATATCGGAAATGAGTACACAATCAAAAGGCTTTGCATACTTCCAGATGGATCTGTGGAACTAAGACCAGAAAATCGCAGTGGTATTTACACGCCTATTAAGTTTAAGGATCAGGAGCAATTAAGAATAGTAGGTGTGATTATGCATGTAATTAAGGATTTTCGCAGTTAATTATGTTTGCTTTGATAGACGGAAATAGTTTTTATTGCTCCTGTGAGCGAATTTTCCGACCTGACTTAAGAGAATCACCAGTTGTAGTGTTATCAAATCAGGATGGCTGTGTTGTAGCGCGAACTCGAGAAGCTAAAGCATTGGGCATTCCTATGGGCATGCCTTTTTTTCAGATTAGAGACCTGGTTGATAGAAAAGAAGTTTATGCCTTTTCAAGCAACTACGAGTTATACGCAGATATTTCATCTCGCATGATGAACACAATCGCATCGGTAGTTCCCGATATTGAAGTGTATTCAATAGATGAGTGTTTTGCCTTTATAGATACTTGTGATGTTAAATATTCATCTTTTAAAGAAATAGGACACACGATAAAAGACAGAGTTTTTAGATGGGTTGGTATTCCGACTTGCGTAGGCATTGCCCCCACAAAAACTTTAGCTAAATTTTGTAATCACTTAGCTAAAAAATACCCCGATGCTTTTGGTGGTGTAGTGGTATGGACTGATTGGTCCGACTCATTAAAAGAGAGGGCATTTAGGTCTATGGAGGTATCTGAAATTTGGGGTATTGGACGACGCATTTCAAAGCAACTTAAAACTATGGGTATCCATACCGTCTATGATTTAGTTAATGCAGACTCTAGGCTCCTACGTAAGCATTTTTCTGTCGTTATGGAGCGCACACAATTAGAATTACAGGGTACACCATGTGCAGATTTGGAAGAACTACAAGATAGAAAACAAATTGTATGTAGTAGAAGTTTTGGGGAACTTATAACCGAGCTTGAACCGTTGCAATCGGCCATATCTGAACATATTGCTGAAGGTGCCCGTAAATTAAGAAAGCAAAATAGCTTCGCAAAAGAAATATCGGTTTTTATTAAGACAAATCGTTATCGAGAGCAAGATAAACAGTACGGGGGCTATAAGATGGTGCGTTTGGTGGAAGCTACGCACGATACCTTAACATTAAATGCAAGAGCACAAGAGTTATTAAAATCAGTTTATAGAAGGGGTTTTAATTACAAGAAAGCGGGCATAACTTTAGGTGAGATAACTCCTGCACCTACTAGTCATCAATTATCATTATGGGATACTGCGGCACACTTAGAGAACTTCGATAGGAGAAGCTCTCTTATGAAGACCCTAGATGATACAAATCAAAGATTCGGAAAAGGCACCCTTAGACTAAGTAATTCACTATTATCTACAAGATGGCATATGCAGCGAAATTATTTAAGTCCATGCTTCACTACTAGATTTAAGGATCTTCTAGTTTGTTCTTAAATTAAAATATATTTTTTGCCCATCATTATCATTTATGTCGCGAATTAAAGAGATATTTACAAAAGTATTGCCACAAAAATTAAAAGGTTTCAAAGTTCGCGATGCTCAAGTCAAGCTATCAGAGAGCATAGATAAAGCCTTAAAAAACAAGGGTACATTACTTGCGGAATCTGGTACTGGTACAGGAAAGACATGGGCGTATCTTGTGCCCATAATCCTATCGCATCATAAATCAATAATTTCAACTGGGACAAAAACGCTTCAGGAGCAAATTTATTATAAGGATATACCTGCGATTGAAGAAGCTCTTGGAGAGGAGATAAATAGCTGTATTTTGAAAGGTAGAAGCAATTACCTATGCTTATATAGATATAGAAATTTCTTAAGCGAAAGAGGTGAATTGTTTGAGCATGCTGGTATAGAGGAGGATGCCCCTGCAGAATATGCGAGTTATTTAAAACATATTAAATTTTTTGCATCGAAAACTAAGTCTGGCGATATTGCGGAATGTCCTCATGTTCCTGAAAATTCAACTATCTGGCTTAAAGTTACGTCTACTACACAAAATTGTCTTAAGGAGAAGTGTTTATATAGAGATGAATGCTTTGTTTATCGTGCACGCGAACGAGCTGTTATTTCAGATATCGTTGTAGTAAATCATGCCCTCACATTATCTGATATGGATAGCAAAATAAAGTATGAGATTGGTGTGCTCCCTAAAGATATGAATATTATTTTCGATGAAGCACACTCATTGCCAGAGGATATTACTAATCATATGGGTTATAGGTTTTCTAATGTAGCAGTGGAATCCTTGTTCGGTGAACTACAAAATATTCGAAATCCTGAATTTCAAAAAATCAAAAGTTCAGAGAGACACAAATTTTCTGATATTACTAATTTAATTAATGAGTACGATAGTCTATATAAAGCTCTTCGCTTATCGGTATCGGAATATTCGAATAGAAAATATGCATCTAAATTAAAAATGGAGGAGTTCAAAAAGGTTTCGCCATTATCTTTTACCGTTTTGGAGGGAATTTATAATTTACTTCAAACTATGGGTGGTTTACTTAAAGACCTAAGTCTCCAATACGAAGTTTTAAAAAGCATATCAGAGGAGATTTTAGCTCTTAAAAATACATTAGGAATTTGTATTCATGATGAAATTACTAAAGATGATTCAGTCGATCAAGCCAAAGAAAATATTCAACAATATGTAAAATGGGCCTCCATATCTAAATTTGGGGTGACATTACATGCTCTACCATTATTGGTCGATTTTTTTGGAAAGATTAAGCCTAAAAATTTATCTTGGATCCTAACCTCAGCCACACTTTCAGTTGATGGAAATTTTGATTATATTTCTAAGCAATTGGGTTTAGGTAAGCATGACTCACTTATAGAACCATCACCCTTTAACTATCAAGAAAATGCAGGTTTATTAATTCCACTCAATCTTCCTGAACCTAAAGATGAAATTTTTCTAGATGAATTTGTAAATTTCGTACTTCCATTAATACGTAAGGTTAAAGGTGGTGTACTTATTTTGTGTACAAGTATAAATTCTGTTGAATTTATTGCTGCAAAATTAAGAAATATACTTCCAGAAAGAACCATTCTTAAACAATATCAAGAAAGTACATCTAGCTTAGTTAGAAAATTTCTAAATACTCCTTCTCCCATCTTAGTTGCTACATCTACATTTTGGAAGGGTGTTGATTTTCCTGGTGAGCAATTACAACTTTTAATTGTAGAAAAGCTACCTTTTGATTCTCCATCTGACCCATTAGTTAGTGCACGAATTGAAAATCTTGAAAATCAAGGAATAAGCTCATTTATGCATCATATGGTTCCACAAGCTGCCATAGATTTAAAACAGGGTGTAGGCCGCTTAATACGCACAGAGACGGATCGTGGTCTAGTTGTGATAGCGGATAAAAGGCTGATTACAAAAGGATATGGAAAAAGAATACTTAATTCTCTTCCAGATTTTAAAAGAATTAAGGACCTCGAAGAGGCCCTTAAATTTATAGAAAGTTTTAGTTAAACCATTTACTAGGTGATAGGTATTTCATAAACCCACCTTCACCTTTAAATCCATGAGTCAAATAACGACTATTAGGAAAGTTCTTAACTAAAACGCTTTTTGCGTCAGCAGCTTGATCTTCAGAACCTAGGGCTTCATAGGATTTCATAAGAATATATAAAGCAAGTTCTGCTGAAGGTACACCTGAGAACTCTGTAAGAACAACTTGTGCACGATTTACAGCTGCAACGTAAGCTTTCTTCTCGTAATAATATCTAGCTACATTAGTTTCATGTTCAGCTAATGTAGTAACTAACCACACTAATCTTTGACGAGCATCAGCCGCATAACGGCTATTTGGATAATTATCTACCAACACTTTAAAGGCAGTATAAGATTGTCTTAGTCCACGAGGATCACGCTCACTAGGCTTTTGACCTGCAAAACTAGTTAAAAAATGTGATGGAGGAGTAAATGTAATCAGCCCTTTCAAATAAAGCATATACTCTGTGCCAGGATGGCTTGGATATATTTGCAAGAATCTATCTATAACTGCAATAGCTCTCTCTGGCTGTTCATCCTTCCAGTTAACATAAGCTTGATCAATCATAGCTTGTTGAGCATATGAACTATAAGGATGTCTGTTTTCAATGGCATTTAAATATTTTCTTGCACTATCCCAATTTCGACCACGAACATGCTCACGAGCAGTGTCGTATAGTTTATCTGCGGGGATACCTGCAGTTTCATCTATTTCGCGACCAAAAATACCGCATGCAGATATGATAGTAGTAAGGGATAGAATTAAAATGTTTCTTAGAGTTCTTTTCATTTAATTAAGTTACACAAATCTTAAAAATAGATCGCTTAATAATAACATTATCTAGACCTACAAATATAATCAATAAATTAATATTCGATCAAATATATGTTAGACGAACCCCTTGAAACAAAAAAATTTATTCTTGAAATTGGCACAAAAGCTGATCGTTTAGACAAAATTCTCGCTAAATTATTGCCTGATTATTCTAGGAGTAGAGTTCAAGATTGGATTGAATGTGGCCATGTAAGCGTTAATGGTAAATCTCCCAATGAATCAAAAGTTCGGCAGATTGTTGGGCCATTAGACGAAATTGAAGTGTGTATTCAACCAGATGAGCACACAAAAGCTTTTCAGCCAGAACAAATTGATTTTCAAGTTTTAGAAGAATCTCAAGAATGGATAGTCATTGGAAAACCTGCTGGCTTAGTTACTCATCCTGGAGCTGGTAATTGGTCAGGAACATTATTGAATGGTCTTCTTTTTAAATTTCCTGAATTAAGTTATGTACCTCGAGCTGGCATAGTTCATAGACTTGATAAAGATACATCTGGAATCTTGGTTGTAGCTCGGACTGAAGCCGCCCAACTTGATTTTGTTAAACAACTTCAAAGTAGAACAATGGGTCGAAGTTATATTGCGATAGTATCTGGTTGCACTTCAGATTCGGGTTCAATTACAGACGATATTGGTCGCGATCCACGAAATCCAATAAAGATGGCTTCAACTAAGCAAAGCAATCCTATAGCCCCTAAGGAGGCACGCACTCATTTCACAACTTTATCTCATGCGGAATTTGATGGAAAAAACTTAAGTCTATTATTGTGCAAACTCGAAACAGGGCGTACACATCAAATTAGAGTACATCTTTCATCTATTAATCATCCTCTATTAGGGGATTCTCTTTATGGCGGCCCAGACCTTAAAAATTTCTCAAACTTAAGGCAAATGTTGCATGCATACAAATTAGAATTTAATGATCCTAAAGATGGCAATAGACTTGCTTTTACGTGTGAAATTGAAAAAGATATGAGAGAAGTTATGAATAATATATTTGGGGAGGTAGAGATAAAACTCTAAAAGAAGAAAAATGGTTGCGGGGGCAGGATTTGAACCTACGACCTTCGGGTTATGAGCCCGACGAGCTACCAGGCTGCTCCACCCCGCGTCAAGAAAGGATGATTATAATTTAAAAAAAATACTAACTCAATACTTTCTGTAAAAATAATTTAATATTTTGACATTATGTATTTTTTTAAAATACACTTAGTACTTAATTTTTTAGCCCATATATGATTCAGACTAATGCATAGCGATACCATCTCTAAAATCTTAGAGGCTTGTTTGCTTTGTTCTAACACTCCTTTAAAAATTAGTGATTTGCGGAACTTATTTTTAAGCTCTGATGAAGTTAGTAATGTGGATATTGAGCAACATCTTTTAAGCCTTAAGGATAAGTGGGCTGATAGTGGGTTAGAATTAGTTGAGTTATCGTCAGGTTGGAGATTTCAATCTAGACCTGAGATGCAAAAGTACCTTGAGAGACTCAATCCAGAAAAACCTCCTAAATACTCTAGGGCAGTATTAGAAACACTCTCTATTATTGCTTGGCGTCAGCCCGTTACTAGGGGTGATATTGAGGATATAAGGGGTGTGACAGTCTCCTCTAACATAATTAAAACTTTGGAAGAGCGTGGTTGGATTGACGTGGTCGGGTATCGCGATGGTCCAGGAAGACCTTCACTTTTAGGTACTACTAAACAATTTTTAGATGATTTAGGTTTAAAGTCTCTTACTGAATTACCTCCTATAGATTCTTTAGGCGAAGAGGGTCTAGAAAATTTAATTGACTCATCATCTAGCCAAACTAATAATTCACAATTGAATTTACATGAATCTAATTAGATTCCTTTTTTTATGACACAAAACGCAGAAACTTCATCTTCTACTGAATCGCGTGCTCGTAAGCTTCGCAGCCCCTTTCGCAGAAGACAAACAACAAATACTAGATCAAAATCTAAACATAATCCAAAGCTTGGTTGCGAGGATAGCAATTCAATAGAGACCAATAATGTGGATAGTAATGATTTTGAAGATCAGAATGTCTTTGAGTTCTTGACTGAGGGACATAGAAAATTCGATAAAAAAATCAATAAGCTAGCTAAAGTAGCAGAAAATTCCTCACGACCTAAGTTGCACAAAGTTTTGGCTGATGCTGGGGTGGGCTCAAGAAGAGATATGGAAGAACTCATCATTCAAGGACGCGTATCCGTAAATGGTGTACCAGCTCATATTGGACAAAGAATTTCGGATGAAGATATCGTCAAGGTTAATGGAAGACTTATCAATAAACCTAAGGCAAATCGAATGCCCAGAGTTATTCTCTACCATAAGCCAGCTGGTGAAATAGTCACTCAAGATGACCCTCAAAATAGGTCTACGGTATTTGCACGTCTACCTAAAATGAAAACAGCAAAATGGGTATCAGTGGGTAGATTGGACATTAATACTGAGGGATTACTGATATTTACGACTTCAGGTGATTTGGCTAATCGACTTATGCACCCTCGATACGGGAATGAGCGTGAGTATGCCGTTAGGATATTAGGCGAAATAAGTGATGAGCAAATAAAAATTTTGCAAGATGGGATTCAACTTGAAGATGGTTTAGCCAAATTTGGAGCCATTGATTTTATTGGTGGAGAGGGCAGTAATAAATGGTATCGCGTCACTATAAATGAAGGAAGAAATCGTGAAGTGCGCCGAATGTTTGAATTTCTTGGCCTTACTGTAAGTCGACTAATCAGATCGCGATTTGGGGATGTTCATCTTCCAAGAAATTTGAAACGCGGGCGTTGGGAAGAATTAGAGCCACTACAAGTATTAGGCTTAATGGAGTGTTTGGGTTTAAATAAAAAACCTGATTCTTATGAGAAAAAAGGAAGAAGAGGTCCTGTTTCACATAACAATGCATTGCCACCAGGGTTTGAGAAATCAATGGATCCAAGTCATAATTTTTCTATTCATCAGGTCAGAAAAAGTGCAGGTGGACCGCAAAGGGGCTTGACTGGTAGGGCTACACCTAGTCAGAAAAGAAGTCGCAGTTCTAGGTCAAGTAATGGCTATTCATCAAAACATTAATTTTCTTGTTAAATCAGACAATTATTGTTAAAATATTTCATTAGTTGAGACTTAATTTAGTCTTATGATAGTAGCAATATTTAAAGAAATGGGCTAATTCAAAGCCCATTTTTTTTATTCAATTATGAAAGATTTATTTGAAATAAGCCTAGGTCCTATTGAAGGGCTTGGTTACGAATTAGTTGATATTGAACGAGCAGCACATAATTTGCTTAGAGTTACGATAGATATTGATAGGGGTATCACGATTGATGATTGTGAGGAAGTATCCCGTCTCCTGTCACGCCTTTATGAAGTAGAAGATATTGATTATGCTCGACTAGAAGTGGGATCTCCTGGTACCGATAGACCACTTAAAAAAGAGGATGATTTTTATAGATTTAGTGGACAAAGGGTTGAGGTGAAGTTTCACGATGCCATTGCCAACAAAAAAATATTCAAAGGGATGCTCGAATTGACTGAGGATTCAAAAAATCCCTTTCGATTGGTATTAGATCAAGAAAAGAAAACATCTAAATCTAAAAAAAATAAAAATACTGAGCCTGCACAAGAGGGTGCGGAAAAGGTTATTGAATTTAATTACTCTGATATCGATAGAGCCAAATTAGACCCAATTTTAAATTTCAAAGGTAAAAAATAATGAGTCGCGAAACTATCCATTTTATAGACGCAATTGCACACGAGAAGAACCTTCCAGTAGAAGAAATTTTTGCTGCTATTGAGGGTGCTCTGGCCTCGGCTATGAAGAAGCAATTTAAGGAAGGGGCTGATGTTGTTGTTAGGATTGATCGCGATACTGGTCAGTACGTCGGGGTTCGTCGTTGGGAAGTGGTACCTGATGAGCATGGCATTCAAGAGCCTGAGCGTCAAGAAATTTTCTCGGATGCGGTTGAAGACTACCCAGATATTAAAGTTGGAGAGTTTATTGAGGAACCTTTGGAGCCGCAAGAGTTTGGTCGTATAGGAGCTCAAATTGCTAAACAGGTGATTCTACAAAAAATCCGTGACTCTGAGCGTAAACAGCTTATAGATGAATTTGTAGCCCAGAACGAAACTATTGTTTCAGGAATTGTTAAGCGAATAGACAAGGGTGATGTAATTGTTGAAATAGGTAAGCTTGAGGCGCGTCTTCCTAAAGCTGAGATGATTCCTAAAGAAAATTTCCGTATTGGAGATCGTGTTAGGGCCTATGTTCAGAAAATTGATAAAGAAACGAAGGGTCAAATTATTCAACTATCTCGCATTGACCCAGAATTTTTAAGAGAACTTTTTGAGTACGAAGTTCCTGAAATAGAACAAGGTTTACTCGAAATCAAAGCGGCAGCTAGAGACCCTGGTTTAAGGGCGAAAATTGCTGTTCAAGCATATGATAAGCGTATTGATCCTATTGGTACATGCGTTGGGATGCGTGGATCAAGAGTCGGTGCTGTAAGACATGAATTAAACGGAGAACAAATTGATATTGTTTTATGGTCAGATGAGCCGGCTGAATTTGTTATATCGGCATTGTCACCAGCTCATGTTTCTTCGATTATCGTTGATGAAGAAAAGCATACGATGGACGTTGTCGTTGATGAGGATAATTTAGCTAAGGCTATTGGTACTCGCGGACAAAATGTAAGATTGGCTTCGGAGTTAACTGGATGGCAGATTAATATCATGACTCCTGAGCAAAGTCAGGCTCGTCAAGAGGAAGAAGATAAAGGAATTATGAATCTGTTTACCGAGAAGCTAGATATCGATGAAGAGATTGCCTCAATCCTTATTCAAGAGGGCTTTACGGGTCTAGAAGAAGTGGCTTATGTACCTGAACAAGAGTTACTTGAAATTGAAGGCTTTGATGAAGATCTTGTACATGAACTTAGAAATAGGGCTCGTCACAGTTTATCGATTGCAGCTGCTGAAAGAGATGAAAGAGTTGCATCTTCAGAAGGTCTGATGGATATTGAGGGCTTAAACGCAGATATGGTTTCAAAACTTGTTTTAAATGGCATAAACAATAGAGATGACCTAGCGGAACTGGCTACGGATGAGCTTTTGGAGATATTAGATATTGATGAAAAGTCGGCTTCGGAAATTATTTTGAAAGCACGCGCACATTGGTTTGAATAAATTTTATAGGTATTTGAATGACCCAAGATACAGTTAAAACAACTGAAAACAGCACAAAGAAAAAATTGACCTTAAAGCGCAACGAGCACTCAAAGATCAAGCAAGCTGACGGTTCTACAGTCTCAGTCACTACGAGAAAAAGACGTACGGTTGTTCTGAATGAACCCAAAAAACAAGAAGCTGTTAAATCTGTTGCTACGAAGCCTGCTGAGCCAAAAAAACCAGCTCAAACTGCTTCAAAACCTAAGGTTGAGCCTAAAGTAGAGAAAGATACTAAAGTAAGCAGAGAAGAAATTGCACAAAAAGAAGCGGCACAGCTTAATAAAAAGCTTGAGCAGAATGCACAGAAGGTTTCAGAGACTAAAGAGAAGAAAGTAGAGACATCTACGGTTAAAGAACCTGCTGAACCTACAGTTAAATCTGAAGAAACTCCTAAAGGTGAACCAGAAAAAGTTGAGACAAAAGCACACGCATTGCCACAAAAAGATGAGCCTAAGCCTGAACCTAAAAAAGCAGCTACAACTAAGGATTTAAAAGCGAGTGAAGCTGAGCCTAAAAAGTCTCACGATGCTACCAAGGATAAGGAAGCAAAAGCGAACGCAGAGGCAGATGCGGAAGCGGAAAAAATGAGGGAGGATGCCCGTAAGAAAGCCGAGAGTGAAGCAGCAGCATTGACTAACTATATGCGCAATCCAAAACCGGCTAAAAAAGCGGCACCTCCTCCTACAAGTGCTCCTAGTGCGACTCCTGTTCAAGCGAAGCCTCAAGTGCAAAGTGATTCAGATGATGAATCTGAAACTAAGAAAAAGGGTGGCAAATCTAAGTCATCTAAGGGGGGCGATAAATCCGATAAGAACTGGGGCGATGGCATAAGACCTAGCAAAAAACCAAGTTCTACCGACAGACACGATAAGCGAAACTATACAGATTCTGGCGAAGATACATGGAGAGCGGGCGGTGGCCGTTCGAGGCAGAAAAATAAAAATGTCGAAGTAAAACAGCCACAAGTGCAGGAGTTCATCGCTAGAGAAATTCATGTGCCTGAGACGATTACAGTAGCGGATTTGGCTCACAAAATGTCCGTAAAAGCGGCTGAAGTTATTAAAAAACTTATGTTGCTTGGTCAGATGGTTACTATTAATCAGGTGCTTGATCAAGAAACGGCGATGATTGTAGTTGAGGAATTAGGTCATACTGCAATTCAAGCTAAGCTTGATGACCCTGAGGCATTTTTGGATGCGGAAAATGAATCTCGCGACTACGAAATGTCTACTCGAGCACCTGTTGTTACTGTAATGGGTCATGTGGACCACGGTAAAACTTCTTTGCTTGACTATATTCGTCGCACTCGAGTGGCATCTGGTGAGGCTGGCGGTATTACTCAACATATCGGTGCTTATCGAGTGAAAACTAAATCAGGTGATGTGGTTACGTTTTTAGATACACCAGGGCATGAGGCGTTTACTGCAATGCGTGCACGTGGTGCTCAGGCTACCGACATTGTTATTATCGTTGTTGCAGCTGATGATGGGGTTATGCCTCAAACTAAAGAGGCTATAAGCCATGCAAAAGCAGCGGGTGTGCCTATGGTTGTTGCCATCAATAAAATCGATAAGCCAGAAGCGAACCCTGAGCGAGTTAAGCAAGAATTAGTGGCTGAGGAAGTTATTCCAGAAGAATATGGTGGTGATGTTCCATTTGTTCATGTCTCGGCTAAAACTGGTGAAGGAATTGAGGACCTATTAGAAAACGTTCTCCTCCAAGCTGAGATATTGGAATTAAAAGCTCCTGTTGATTCTCCAGCAAAAGGTATTGTGATCGAAGCTCGATTGGATAAAGGTAAAGGCCCAGTTGCTACGATATTGGTTCAAAGCGGTACTTTACATCGCGGTGATGCAATCTTAGCGGGTGCAAGTTTTGGCCGTGTTCGTGCAATGCTTGACGAAAACAATAGAACAATTGATGAAGCCGGTCCATCATATCCTGTAGAAATCCAAGGCTTATCTGAGGTTCCAGATGCAGGTGATGATGTGCTTGTTCTTCTTGATGAACGCAAAGCACGTGAGATTGCATTATTCCGTCAGGGTAAATTCCGTGATGTGAAACTTGCACGTCAGCAAGCTCAAAACCTTGAAAATATGTTCCAAAATAATGAGGGCGTGAAGACATTGTCACTTATTATTAAAACTGATGTACAGGGGTCGCAAGAGGCTCTCGTACAGTCACTCTTGAAACTCTCAGGTGATGAAGTTCGTGTTCAAGTTGTTCATGCTGCAGTAGGTGGTATCTCTGAATCAGATGTTAACTTAGCAACTGCTTCTGGGGCTGTGATAATTGGCTTTAATGTACGTGCAGATCAAGGGGCTAAAAAATTAGCCGAAAACAACGGCATTGACATTCGTTACTACAATATTATTTATGATGCGGTTGATGAAGTTAAAAGCGCTCTTTCTGGCATGCTTACTCCAGATAAGAAAGAGGAGATTATCGGTCTTGTTGAAATTCGTGAAGTTTATACAATTTCTAAAGTCGGTAAAGTTGCTGGTTGTATGGTTACTGAGGGTCTTGTTCGTCGCGAATCACAAGTTCGTCAATTAAGAAATAATGTTGTTATTTGGACGGGATATCTTGAATCTTTAAAACGCTTTAAAGACGATGTAAAAGAAGTTAAGTCTGGTTTCGACTGCGGTATTTCATTGAAAAACAATAACGATATCGTTGTTGGTGATCAGCTTGAAGTGTTTGAAATTCGTGAAATTGCAAGGACCTTATAATAAAAGTGAATAGACATAAAACTAAAACTGGACCGAGCAGAAACATACGCATTGCCGACCAGATACAAAAAGATCTTGCAAGCTTAATTCAACGCGAATTGGGTACGCGTCATGGTCTAATAACCTTGACTCGCGTTGACTTGTCGGCTGATTATGCTCATGCAAAAGTGTATTTTTCTGTTCTTGGAGCTGAGCCATTGGATGCTCAAGATACTTTAAATGATAAAGCTGGGTATCTGCATTCCTTGCTCTACAAAATGCTTCATATTCATACTGTGCCTACTTTGCGATTTTTCCACGATGACCAGCTTTCGCACGTAATGGAGATGAGCAAGCTTATAGATAAAGCAAATAATGCAGCTTCGGACGATGAATTATACGCAATTGGCGACGAGTTTGAGCCTCCTAAAATTCGAGGTCTCTAGTAAAAGTTTACACTCATGGCTCGCAGAAAAGGTCAGGATATAGATGGCGTTCTGTTGCTTGATAAGCCCGAGGGGTTATCGAGCAATTTCGCACTTCAACGAGCACGCAGACATTTAGATGCAAAAAAGGGGGGTCATACTGGTACTCTTGATCCATTTGCTACGGGACTATTGATTTGCTGCTTTGGAAGAGGTACGAAGTTGTGTGCGACTATGCTTGATGCAGATAAATCCTACCTTGCAACATTATCACTAGGAGTAGAGACTGATAGTGGAGATTGCACGGGCATTGCCACCCAAAAAAATTGTGATATTAAACCGACACTGGAAAATATAAAAGACGTACTTCTAAAGTACATGGGAGAAATTGAGCAAATTCCACCTATGTACTCGGCTCTCAAAAAAGACGGGAAGCCATTGTACAAATATGCACGCGAAGGAATTGAACTCGAACGTGCAGCACGGAAAGTTACGATATTTAATATTGAGTTAATCAAATACGAGTATCCTACTCTAATTTTGCATGTGAAGGCTAGTAAAGGTACTTATATAAGAACCCTTGCACAAGATATAGGTCGTGATTTGGGGTGTTATGCACATTTGAGTGCTTTAAGACGTACAGCAGTTGGGCCTTTTGAAATAGCGAATTCTATTAAACTGGCTGATTTTCAGGAACTTGAGCATCCTGTGGGGGCATTAATTGCATTAGACGATTTGCCCGCAGAGGTTGGTATTAAAACTAATTAATTTATTTTAAGGACAATTATGAGCAGAGCTCTTCGAAATATTGCAATTATCGCTCACGTGGACCACGGTAAAACTACGCTTGTGGACCAATTACTCAGACAATCAGGTACTTTCCGCGAAAATCAACAAGTCGCAGAAAGGGTGATGGACTCAAACGATATTGAGAAAGAGCGCGGCATTACCATTCTCTCTAAAAACTGTGCTGTGCAATATGAAGACACGCATATTAATATTATCGACACTCCAGGACATGCGGACTTTGGTGGTGAGGTAGAGCGTGTGCTTTCAATGGTTGATGGTGTACTTCTTTTGGTTGATTCGGTTGAAGGTCCGATGCCACAGACGAGATTTGTTACGAAAAAGGCATTGGCACAGGGACTTAAGCCTATCGTGGTTGTAAATAAAATCGACCGACCTGGTGCACGTCCTGATTATGTGCTTAATACGACTTTTGATTTGTTCGATAAATTAGGTGCTACTGAAGAGCAGCTAGACTTCCCAGTGGTATATGCTTCGGGACTTAATGGTTATGCAGGATTAACTGAGGATGTAAGAAGCGGGGATATGCGTCCTTTATTTGAGACAATTCTTAAATACGTTCCACAACGTAACGATAATGTTGATGGCCCATTCCAAATGCAAATTATCTCTTTAGATTACAACAGCTATGTAGGCAAGATAGGGATTGGCCGTATTAATCGCGGTCGCGTTAAGCCAGGACAAAACGTGGTTGTTAAATTTGGAGAAGACGGAGAATCTTTTAACGGCCGCATTAATGAAGTGCTTAAGTTTAAAGGTCTTGAGCGCGAGAAAGTGGATTCTGCAGAAGCAGGGGATATCGTGCTTATCAACGGTATCGAGGAGATAGGAATTGGGTGCACATTGTGTGATGTGAGTGCACCGGAAGCATTGCCAATGTTAAAAATAGATGAGCCTACTCTTACTATGAATTTTATGGTAAATACTTCTCCGCTTGCTGGTCGTGAGGGGAAATTTGTCACTTCACGTCAATTGCGTGATCGCCTTAATCTAGAATTAAAGTCGAATGTGGCTTTGCGTGTAAACGATACGGACGATGACACTGTGTTCGAGGTAAATGGTCGCGGAGAGTTGCATCTTACGATCTTGCTTGAAAATATGCGTCGCGAGGGGTATGAGCTTGCGGTATCTCGTCCTCGAGTGGTGTTTAAGGAGATTGACGGCGTAAAACATGAGCCTATGGAGTTATTGACCATTGACCTTGAAGATGAGCATCAAGGGGGCGTTATGGAGGAGTTAGGCCGTCGCAAAGGTGAGCTTCTTAATATGGAGTCAGATGGACGTGGACGTACTCGATTGGAATATCGTATTCCTGCACGCGGGTTGATTGGATTTACGGGGGATTTCTTATCGATGACCCGCGGTACCGGATTAATGAGCCATATTTTTGATGATTATGCTCCTGTGCGTGAAGGCTCTATCGGTGAGCGTCGCAATGGTGTATTGATTAGTCAGGATAACGGGGATGCTGTGGCTTACGCATTGTGGAAATTGCAAGATAGGGGCCGTATGTTTGTCTCTCCTGGTGAAGCTTTGTATGAGGGTATGATTATTGGTATTCATAGCCGTGACAATGATCTCGTTGTCAATCCAATCAAGGGAAAACAACTGACTAATATTCGTGCCTCTGGTACTGATGAAGCAGTACGACTAGTGCCGCCTATTAAATTAACTTTGGAATATGCGGTTGAGTTTATTGATGATGATGAATTAGTTGAGGTTACGCCTAAAAATATTCGTCTGCGTAAACGTCATTTGCAAGAGCATGAGAGACGTAAAGCAGCTCGTGAAGCTGTATAATGATTGATTGTATAGGGGTGTATAAATAATACAATTTGATTAAAATCACTGCTCGTTTGCTTGTAATGGGTGTTTATTTTAGTTAAAATCACTTCTTTACTAATTTTGATGCCCAATAGCTCAGTCGGTAGAGCGACGGACTGTTAATCCGCAGGTCACTGGTTCGAACCCAGTTTGGGCAGCCATCCTTAGTATTCATATTGTTCTCCTTAATGATGCCCAATAGCTCAGTCGGTAGAGCGACGGACTGTTAATCCGCAGGTCACTGGTTCGAACCCAGTTTGGGCAGCCAAAATTTAACCCTCCATGTATATGGAGGGTTTTTGGTTTTAAGCTTTATGTTTTAAGTTTCAGATGTTCCGTGTAAATTTACTGGTTTTGACGGACCCACTACCTTTAATCCATCCGTCTCATAGGCCGCACCGAACCCTCTAACGAATCTCCCTTTTTTAAGCTTAAATTTTAGTATGTGAAAATCGGCAAGCTCTTCGATGATTTCTATAACCGCATCATCTTCATATTTTTCTTTAAGTTCTTTAAAAATGTCCTCACGCAATTCATCTGCATTGCTAACTTCAACTTTATAACTGGCACGTACTCTTGCAAATATAGTATGAGCTTTTTGCTCATCAACTATAAATAAAATGCTTACGAGATTTTTGTTTTTCTTGATTGAATGATAATGCGGAGCAACGCTTGACAATATCGCATAGATTTCGTCTCCATGTCTTATAAATGGTGCGTATGATGAGATGCAACCTTCATCAAAACTTGAGATGATTACGCTTTTTTGTCCATCGATTAAATCAATTAAGAAAGTTTCTAATTTATTGATTTTGTGTGCTTCTTTATCTGTAGTATTACTCATATTTCCTCTATTTATTTAAAAATATCTATTGTTTAGGTGGCAATACTTCTGCATCCCATCAGCAATAGTTACTCTAAAGTATAATGATTCTCATTATTTTTAAAAGATGTGGCATTAAATCAAGCAGCTAGCAAGCTTTTTAGGAAAGCATCTCCACTACCGAAACCACCTGAATCTATGTTGAAAGGGGATACTCTATGTTTTACGATTCCAATTGATTACGATAATAAGAAATATTTGATATATAGATAATTAAAAAAATAAAGCCTTCCTGATCGCAAGAAGGCCTTTGTAATATGTAAGTAATTGTAGATTAGTCTTTTTGAGCAACGTTACGAAGATATTCGTAGATTTGGTCTTTAAGTTGAAGTTTCTTTTTCTTAAGTATGTCAATCTCTTCACGACCTTGAGTTATAGGATTAGCTTCAAGTGCTTCAACTTGATGATCTAGCTCATTGTGTAAGTCGAATAAGCGAGTGAAGTGTGCATCCTCATTTTTAAGTTTACTAATTAAGTCGCGGTATTCTGGAAACATATCTTCTCCTTAAGTTAAGTTCTAATTTATTTTAACTGTAAATATTAAAAATAATGGAGGATTTTGCACAACTTAATCTAATCCAGATTCTATGGGTTCAATCCCCAAGTTTTTATAAATAAGTTTACTTTGATATGCGTGAATCTCAATTAAGTCTTTTAAATAAATCATTTCTAAGAAGCTTTTACAAACACTTGCCTTATTATGGCAATACATAGTAGAGAAGTGTTCGAATGAATTGATTAAAGGTTTTGTCCAATCCTTCATAGTTTTCATTAAGTAGCTGGTATCCATATCTATATGTGATTCAAGATCGGTGATGGAATAATAATCTAAATTATTTGTTTGAAATTTGGATAACAGAAAGTCGAAATTTTCTAGTTGATAAGCCTTAGTATAAAGACAACTTTTTTTGTAATCTACAATATCAGGCTCCTTAAGAGTGCTGGTGAGTAATGAACAAAATTCCTCGCTGTATTTAAACCATGCTTTTGAGAGTTCCTGTGTCTTGGAGTTTTTAATCCACTTATTAAAATCAAAACGTTTGCAATTAGAATCGCAATGCAAAAGGGCTTGCTCGGCCATAAATTTAAATTTTTTGTAAAAGCTACTGGGAATGTATAAAAATGAATATTCAGAAAAATTATCAACTAAAATTTTTAAAATTGAACTGATATTTGAATTAAAACACCCATTATTATTAAATTCATCGAGCTGTTTTTCTAAATTTTTAAGATGTTCTAAAGATAAATCATAAGTTCTATACATTTGTTTATCATACAAATCTACTGCTTCATTTGAATCTTTGTTTAAGATAAATAAAAGAATTTTCGCCTTTTTAATTAGATACCGAATTTTATGTAGAGCCAATTTGTTTTTATCTGTTTTGCAATTTTTATCGTAAAACGAATTTTGCTCAATATTAACTACAGTTTTAAGATAACCTTTGTAAAGATTAATGAAACAATATGCATAGGCATCATCATTTCTTGGGTAATCAAATATTGCATGTGAATTTGCATGATACCTACATAAAGTGTTAATAGAATTGTTATAAGCAAGAAGGTTTCTTCGAATTAGCGCATTTGACAAATTTTCAATATACTTATTTGAGAGTTTGTTAATGAAGTTGGTATTTCTATAAATGCATTCCGCATATTTGCCAGACCAATATGAGTTTGTGCACAGGTTGTGAATAGATGTAAATAAAATATCTATTGATAGGTTAGGATTTGAGCTTAAAGTAAATATGGAAATTAGGATTGAAAAAAGAAAGTTCATATTATTTTAAAAAATTCATCCTATTAAGCCATCTATTTTCGTGTGACCCCATATATTGTCTTTTTAAATAACTATATAGATTTTTTTTTCTTTCATCTGAATTAACAAATTCACGCATAAAGTTACTGCAAAGAACTCCTTGATACTTCATATCATAACCCCTTCCAATTGTTACTCCAGATTCCAAAGTAGGTTGGTGAATAACTCATGAAAATAACACACTTGTTCTTCTGTCAATTCCTTTCTGATCAAAAGTAAATTGTCCGCTTTTTACTGGAATAGGGGAGTCGTTGTATTGTTTTGGCTGATATTTAGGTTCAGTTGATATGTTATTTGCAATAATTTGGTTAGTGATTGGTTAATTTTAAATTTATTGTCCACAGCCCCTCCCATACTCAATTGAAGTGTATAGAATATCTATGACATAAATAAGATAAAGCCCAAAAACAAACGTTTTCGAGCTTTACAAATGTATGGTGTCTAGACACCAGATTAAATTCAAATTGACCTAATACTAACTATGCTTTTTTATTCAAAGCATCGATTGAATCCTTTTGAATTTTGCTATAGATTTCAAACGGATCTAAAACGCTTTCACCAAGATTCTGCTCAAACAATGCTCGGTTTGAAGCTTCATCATACTCACGTTTCTCAGCTCCACCGAGATTTGATTTAAATAAAATTTTATGGCTACACCAGTTTATGAATTCATAGGTCATTTAATGAACGAAGTAGTGTTACTTGGTAAATATCAAGCGAGATTAAATAAAAATGGATTAGTACCCTAAATTAAGGAATGTAGGGGTCAATTTTAAATTTTCGTTGACAGAGGATTTTGCACAACTTAATCTAATCCAGATTCTATGGGTTCAATCCCCAAATCTTTAAAAATAAGTTTGCTTTGATATGCGTGAATCTCAATTAAGTCTTTAAGGTGTATAAACTGAATTATATTCATGCAGTTTCTATCGTTGTTTTGGCAATACTTACTTGAGAATTCTTTGAAAGCAATATTCAAAGGTTTTGTCCAATCTCTATTTTCTTTCATTAGATAGTTAGTATCGTTGTTAATAATTAAATGAAGATTGTTTATAGCGTAATCGTACTCTTCATAATTATTGTGGACTTTTAATTCTGATTCGAATTTATCGAATTGGTTAAGTTTTGTATATAGGCAACTTTTCACATAATCACTGTTTACTTTGTCACTAGGTGATGCTGTAAGTAATGAACAAAAATGTTCGCTGTATTGAAGCCATGCATTTGAGGATTCTTGGGGTTTTAAATTTTCAATCAATGTTTTTTTATCAAAATGTTCACAGTTTGAATCACACTTTTGTAAGTTTAGCTTTACTTTAGTTTGATATATATCTTCATACCCCAACAAGAACTCAATGGGTATTCCAGAATGTAATTTAATAAGTTCATTGACAAAAGATGTAGAGGTTCTCAATAAATAGGGGTTAGATAAAAAAATAGTTAAATTGCCTCTAATTTTTTTGGCTGTTCTTAATGAGTAGCGTAAAGTTTCTCGATAATCTAAATCAAGTGGATTTTTTTCAATTTCAAATCTGCTTAGTAATAAGTTATCTTCAATAGAGAAATCTTTAAGTAGATATTCAACTTTACGAAGGTTTTCTTTTTGAATTGATATCTTGTTCGGGACTATTTTTTTAGAACTTATTTTATGAATATCGTTAACAAGATTTAAAGTTTCTTTGTATATGCATATTTCGTTGTACTCAATATTTGATACATATCCAATAAAAGATATTTTGCTTGATGAGTACCCACAAAATTGAGATATAGTATTTTGAATATCCTTTATGGGAATATTTTTACCTATAGAGTTTCTGGAATTTGTAATTTTGTATAAATAATTTTCTAAAAATCGATTATGTGTATGATAGCAATCAATTTTGTCGTAAGTAATATTACATTGAAGATAAGCTAAATTCTGAAGAAAGAGAGATGTAGTATCCCAGCTAAGGAACCTCGTTAAGACCAAAAAAGTAAAGTTAAGAATGATGTACATCTTATCTTAAATAATTAATTTTGGATTTGTACTGAGGAAAATTTAGTAGTTTTTTCTAAGGAAAATAAAGGGTTAACCTCCAATTTACGAAATAAGATTTTTCTTTGATGTGCATGAATCTCAATTAAGTCTTTAAGATAAATCATTTCAAAAAAGCTTTTACAAATACTTGCCTTATTATGGCAATACATATTAGAGAAGTGTTTGAAGGCTTTATGTAAAGGTTTTGTCCAATCCTTCTTAGTTTTCATTAAATAGCTGGTATCCATATCTATATGTGATTCAAGATCGGTGATGGAATAATAATCTAAAGTATTAGTTTGAAATTTTGATAACTGATAATCGAAATTTTCTAGCTGATAAGCCTTAATATAAAGACAACTTTTTTTGTAATCTACAATATCAGGCTCATTAAGAGTGCTGGTTAGCAATGTACAAAATTGCTCGCTGTATTTAAACCATGCTTTTGAGAGGTCCTTTGTCTTGGATTTTTTAATCCACTTATTAAAATCAAAACGTTGGCAATTAGAATCGCACGTTAATAGAGCTTGGTCTGCTATATTGTCTAATTTTCTGTAAATATTGATTGGAATAAAATAATAAGAAACTTCAGAATAATTATTTTTGAAAACTTTTAAAATCGAATCTATGTTCGATTCAAAGCATCCGTCCTGAGAAAAATTTTCAATTTGCTTTTCCATTTTTTTTAGTTCATCTAAATTTAACTCATAAGATCTATACATTTGATTATCATACAAATCTACAGGCTCGTCTTCATTTCTAATTAAATAGTTTAATTTGTACTTGGCTTTAATAATCAAAAAGTTTATTTTGGACAGAGCTATATTGTTTTTTTCTGAATTACAATTTTTATCTATTAAAGAATTGAGGTCTTTCTTAACGAGAGTTTTATAAAAATCCTTTTTATTATTGATAAAGCAAGACCCATAAGCATCAGCATTACTTGGATAGTCATGAATTGCTATTGAATTTGCATGATACCTACATAAAGTGTTAATAGAATTGTTATAAGCAAGAAGGTTTCTTCGAATTAGCTCATTTGACAAATTTTCAATATACTTATTTGAGAGTTTGTTAATGAAAACCGTATTATTTCTTATGCAATTACCATATCCTCCAGACCAGGATGGAATGTTACATTTGTTGTGTATAGATGAAAATAAAATATCTATACTTAAATCTGAGTTAGAGCCAAAAATAACTAAAGAGATCAATACGGAAAAAAGAAAGTTCATATTATTTTAAAAAATTCATCCTATTAAGCCATCTATTTTCGTGTGACCCCATATATTGTCTTTCTAAATAACTATATAAATATTTTTTTCGTTCATCTGAATTAACAAATTCACGCATAAAGTTACTGTAAAGAACTCCTTGATACCTCATATCTATTAATACAACTTTTATATTTTCATCTAATAAATCCCAGATTTCTTCATGTATATTGGATTTAGTATTATTTAGATTGTTAGTGGTTGCTTTAACTAAAGAAAGGTTTCGAATATTATTTAGGAAAATTCTTTTTGTTTCTTTTATATATAAAGGGTAGATTAAATTAAATAAATTTGTTTGTTGCAAATTAGATATTTCTCCGATTTTGTGTTTGTTATTTTTTACAAATAATTTTGCTTCAATTCCTGACATTAGTGCAGCTTTTGAAATTAGTTTAGCCTGCTCAGAAGGTATTCCTGCTCTTTCTAAATCCTTTCTAATTTCACAAGGAGTTCTATACTTCATATCATAACCCCTTCCTATTGTTACTCCTGATCCTATAGTAGGTTGGTGAATAACTCTTGAAAATAACACACTTGTTCTTCTGTCAATTCCTTCCTGATCAAAAGTAAATTGACCGCTTTTTACTGGAATAGGGGAGTCGTTGTATTGTTTTGGCATATATCTAGGTTCAGGAGATGTTTCATTTAAAATCGTTTGGTTTGGTTCTATTAGGCCAGATGTATTAATATTATTCTTTGCTTGAAAATCCTTTATTGCTTGAATTGTTTTGTTTCCTACCTTCCCATCAATTCCAATGTTGCAGTAGCCATTTTGTTGCAGCAGTAACTGTATTTCTTTTACATCTTTTGGGTTGTTTACACCCTTTATACCAACTGATTGGTTAATTTTAAATTTATTTTCCATAGCCCCTCCCATACTCAATTGAAGTGTATAGAATATCTATGACATAAATAAGATAAAGCCCAAAAACAAACGTTTTCGGGCTTTACAAATGTATGGTGTCTAGACACCAGATTGAATTCAAATTGACTTAATACTAACTATGCTTTTTTATTCAAAGCATCGATTGAATCCTTTTGAATTTTGCTATAGATTTCAAAAGGATCTAAAACGCTTTCACCAAGATTCTGTTCAAACAATGCTCGGTTTGAAGCTTCATCATACTCACGTTTCTCAGCTCCACCGAGATTTGATCTAAAGATACCAGCTGCCGAAACAGGAAGGAAATCTTCGTATGTGATTGGCTCTAGCTTTAGAACTCCAGATGCAACTAACTCAGATGCGTTATTCTCAGTAACTTCTTTATCTAAAGTAGCATCATCAGCAAGTTTGTATCTGAAATACGCAAGCCCCTGCTCATGTAACTGGTCATAGCAATCAGGAATTTCATCAAAATATTTCTTAAGAACTGCGTAGTAGGATTCAGCATCTTTAGACATATCAACATTAGCTGTTTCATCTAAAACTTTTGCGAGCAGCTCATCGTATAATTTACGACCTTTTGGAGTTAGTGCTACACCGCGTTTTTCAATTTCACCAAATCGTGCAGTATGGCTTCCAGGTACACGCTCTTCGCCATATACAAATTGCACATCTTCATTTAGTGCTTTAAAGCTTGTTTGACGAAGAAGAATTAAGCATTTGCGACGTGGAGGACCTTCGATGATATCTTTTGCTGGAATACCCCTTTCGAACATGCCCCTTTGAACTGCGTCAATATCAAGAGCACGTGGAGTTAAGTGATTGATATGTGGAACTTTGAAAGCAACAATATCAGCTATTAGTCTGTGTTGATTATGAAGTGCATCATAGGTTTCTTTAGAAACTGCAGCTTCAGACTGCCAGCGGAAAGTCTCTAAAACCTCTTTAACAAACTCATCTGCGTCTGCTTGCTCAAGACCACCATCCTTCTCAAACTTCTCTACCAATTCTATTGCTCTTGGAGAGAATATATTACGTTTAGCTAGAATTTCTTCAGCTTGTTTACGTAAATCAGCATCTTCGATTAATTCAAGACGAAGTAGAGAACAGAAAACACGGAATGGACACTTAATCAAGGATTCAGGGTCAATCGGTCTGAAAGCAGTAGAGTGTACTGGAATACCAGCTGGAGCTAAATCATAGTAGGCAACTGGGTACATTCCCATAACAGCAAAAATACGTCGCATGGTATGTAGCTCTTCTTTTTTACCGATACGGATAGCTCCGTGACGTGTTTGCTCAAGACGCTCTAGCTCTCCTGTTTCTTGAAGTTTTTGCTTCAATTCAGGATCTTCCTCTAAAACTTTTCCATTTACGTCGTTTACTAGTTTTAGTAGATCTCCGAAAAGTGGCACCTCTGTCTGGTACATATCAGACATAGCTTGTGAGAATTTCAAACGGATTTCATCTTTACATACAAATTGAGACATACGAGACTTCCTTTTTTAAGTTAAGGTTTAAAGTTTGCTGTATCAGCAAAAATTTGTGTAAGAAGTTCAAGACCTTCATTGAGAACTTCAGGTTCAATAGTTAATGGAGTAAGCAAACGAATAATATTTTTTGCTTTTCCGCTAGGCATAAGTAAAAGACCACGCTCACGTCCTAATTTAAGAATTTCGGCTAACAAAGAAGTACCTGGTCCATATTCTGGATGCGATAATTCAATCCCTCTCATGGCACCAATACCAGTAAGTTTAGATATCCAAGGATTAGTATTTGATGATTTCCATTCACTAAACTTAGTTTCTAATGTATCAATGTAATTCTTTGTAGAATTTTTAAATTCTTCACTTTGAATAATTTCCAAAACTTGAAGGGCAGCAGAACATGCGATTGGGTTGCCCGAATAAGTTCCTCCCAAACTACCAACATGAGGAGAGTCTACAAATTCAGATCGTCCCACAACAGCCCCTAAAGGCAATCCTCCAGCTATGCTTTTTGCTAAAAGTAATAAATCTGGTTCGACTTCAAAATGCATAAATGCAAACGGCTTTCCTGTACGCCCAAAGCCAGATTGAATCTCATCGAAAATCAAAACTATTCCATGTTCAGTGCAAAATTCACGTAAGTATTTTGCAAATTCCATATCCAAACATTGAAAGCCACCTTCACCTATAACGGGCTCCACAATAACGGCACATATATCATTTACGTCTACTTCAATTTCAATTAGCCGTTTAAGGGCCGCAACAGATTCGTCCTTACTGATCCCTGAGTCCTTACTAGGATAAGGAATATGGTATACAGGCCCTGGCAACGGTCCTAGTTTTTGCTTATAAGGAGCAACTTTACCGTTTAAATTTACAGTTGCAAGAGTACGTCCGTGAAAGCCACCATCAAAAGCAATCACTGCATTTCGCCCAGTTTTAATGCGTGCAATTTTCAAAGCATTTTCCGTAGATTCAGCCCCACAATTTGTGAGCATCGCAGAGAGTTCACCTTTGATAGGTACAAAATCAGTCAAAGCTTCTACAAATTTTTTATATGGCTCATGTTCAGCCGCATTGAAAGCATAATGCGTAAGTTTAGATGCCTGCTCTTGAATCGCAGCTACAATTTTTGGGTGGCAATGCCCAAAATTAAGCACACCAATTCCACCTACAAAATCAATATATTCTTTGCCCTCAACGTCCCATACCTTCGCATTCTTTCCATGAGAAAGAGTGACGGGGTGGATTAGCCCTAAAGCTTTACTAATACCTTTTCTGCTCATATATACCTCTTAATTAATCATATCCGTGGTCATAGTAAATACCCGCTTTCAGAGCGGCTTTACGCTCAGACTGGTCAACTATTTTTGCAGCAACGAGATCTCCGGTCACATTTCCGCATGTGAAAACCATATCTACAAGTGCATTAATCCCAGCAGTAAGGGCAACAATCTCAAGCGGCAAGCCTGCTTGCGTAAACACTATAGACATGCCAATTAGACCGGCTCCAGGCACACCAGCAGTCCCAATCGCTGCCATAGTACCTATAACCACTATGGTCACTAAATCTCCGAAAGATATGGACATACCCATAATCTCAGCGGCAAATATGACGGCCATACCAAATCTAAGAGCCGTCCCGTCCATATTTACGGTAGCACCTATGGGGAGCGTAAGCTTAGCAACTCGCTCTCCAATACCCGCTTTTTCGGCTGCTTTTAAAGTAATTGGCAATGTGCTCAAGCTCGAGCTTGTAGCAAATGAAGTGAACACCGCATCTTTTATCCTGCTGTAGAAATCAAATACATTAACGCCGAATACTTTCAAAATAAGAGGGTAAACAAGCAGAACCATAGAAGCTACACCAATATAGGCCGTCAATATAAACATGCCTAAAGCTACAACGGTATCCATCCCCTGAGAGCCTATTGTATTCGCGGTAATTCCTATAATACCTATTGGTGCATATTGCAAAATACCCGAGAGGATTTTAGAAATCACTTCATTTCCTGCTTCAGTTATCCGAAACACCAAATCGCCCATCTCACGTTGCTTAGGATCATCTGAATGTCGCATAAATAGAATTGCTAAGCCTAGTACAATCGCAACAAACACGACAGCTAAAATATCACCTTCGGAAAATGCCATATAAATATTGCTAGGCACCATATTGATAATCGTGTCGATAAAATTAGGATTATCCGGAGGCTTCACAACCGCATCCGCTGGCAATGTCAACCCCGCCCCTGGGTTAGTAACATAAGCCACCGCAATACCCACGAATATGGCTACAGCAGTTGTCAATAAATAAAGTGGAAATATCTTCGCTCCGATGCGCCCAAGTTCTTTTGGACTAGAGTGATTTACAGCGACCATCAGCGATAGCACTACAAGTGGAATCACAATCATCTTAAGAAGATTAAGAAAAAGTTTTCCAAGTGGAGCGAGAAAACTGCTATCTTCTCCCAACAAAAACCCCAGTACAATGCCTATCACAAAGCCTGCGGTCATTTTGAACATAAAGGATTTATTAAAGTACCAAGATAGAATATTCACTTACGGTTTCCTAAAAATCCACCTCCTAGAAATCTAAAACATCCCACTACAAACTACAAACGAAAATAAATAATCTAGTTGTTACTTTTTGGAATGCATAAAAATTTTCTCTATGGGGTGGCAATGTTTACGTTTACATAAAAAATTTTTTACTAGGGAAAATCCTAGTCACTCTCCACAATTAAACAAGCAGCGGCGAGGTCTTCGAGAGCATTGCCAACTGCTTTAAAAACAGTTATTTCATCATCGGATTCTCGTCCTGAGTGCTTGCCATTACATAAATCAAAAATAGTAGCTTTGACACGATCTTTGCTAAAAATTCCACTAGCAATAGGATTTAGAAGATCACCTGATTTCATTAATGCCTCTTCGGTATCGATAAATACAGATGTGCCTGAAAAACATGCATCATCCGTCTCACGCATATCAGGCGTATAAGAGCCAATTAAGTCTAAATGAGTTCCTGCTTTTAACCATGCCCCTTTTATGATGGGCTCTGTAGATAATGTCGCACAGCTAATTATGTCTGCATATGAACATGCCTCTTTGAGATCATCAACGTAGAATGAATCGAATCCTAGGTCTTGCAAATCAGAAGCCAATCTTTCCGCATTCTCGCGAGTCGGGCTCCATACCATTACTTTTTCTAAAGGTCTTACGGCTTTTATGGCCTCTGGAACAAGACTAGCAACCTGACCAGAGCCGATAAGCAAAAGATTTTTAGAATTCTCGCGACTGAGATATTTACATGCAAGTGCAGAGACGGCAGCTGTGCGCCTGGATGTGATTACATTGCCATCCAAAATGGTGTGCGGTTTACCATTTGCTCCATCAAAAAGCATATAAGTTGAATGCAAGGCTGGCATACCCAATTCTTTATTACTAGGGAAAACACTTACGGTCTTAAGTCCGATCCAGCGCCCCCCAATCCATGCAGGCATCAAAATAAATGAGCCTAGAGTCTTTTGTGCATCCATGATTTCATGAATATGTCGAAGTGGGACAGTAACATCTGTCTTAAAAAAATCTTCTATTTTCTCTATCAAATATTTATATGGCAATGCTTCTTCTGTCTGGTCTTCATCGTAAATTTGCATATATCTCTCCTTTGCTTTTGAGTCTTTTTTATAAAAGAATAAGATTAAAAATTTATTGAGGATTATCCCTAATTAAGAAAAAAAGTAGTTATGTTTAGACTATTTTTCGTTTGACCGAAAAACAATATAAAAATAGTATTTATGAGTACTTTTGTAAATTGGGGCATCTATGATTAACGAATTAATGAAGAAATTTGGCGTTTCTGAGAGTAAATTTCAGGGCGGTTCACTAGCCGTAAGATCACCTATTGACGGTAAAAATATCGGAAATGTAGTTATAAACACGCCTGAAGAGGTCGATGGTATTATCGAAAAATCTCAACAAGCATTCAAAGAGTGGAGAAAAGTGCCTGCACCTCGACGAGGCGAATTGGTGCGTATATTGGGGAATGTTCTTCGTGAATATAAGGAAGATTTAGGTAAATTAGTTTCCCTTGAGGCTGGAAAAATCACTCAAGAAGGATTGGGAGAAGTTCAAGAGATGATTGATATTTGCGATTTTGCAGTCGGTCTATCTCGTCAACTTTATGGCTTAACTATAAGCTCTGAGAGAAACATGCATCATATGCGTGAGACTTGGCATCCTATAGGTATTGTTGGAATAATTTCTGCATTTAATTTTCCAGTTGCTGTATGGTCCTGGAATGCAGCACTTGCCTTGATATGCGGCGACTCTATTATTTGGAAACCTTCAGAAAAAACTCCACTTACTGCTCTTGCTTGTCAGGCATTGTTTGAGAAAGCTTTAAAAGAGTTCGGCGATGATGCTCCAGAAAATCTTTCTCAGGTCGTAATAGGAGATGCAAAAGTAGGTGATATGTTAGTAACTGATCCACGCATTCCTGTTATTAGTGCCACAGGTTCTACTCGTATGGGTCAGATTGTTGGACCAAAAGTTGCTGAAAGATTTGGACGAAGCATTCTTGAGCTAGGCGGAAATAATGCGATGATTCTTACTCCTAGTGCGGATCTCGATTTAGCAATTCGTGCAATTTTATTTTCTGCTGTTGGAACTGCAGGTCAAAGATGTACTACTTTGCGTCGGTTAATCGTACATGAAAGTATTAGAGATGAAGTAGTTGAAAAACTTAAAAAGGTTTATTCATCTGTCTCAATTGGAAACCCGCTTGAAGGAAACTTAGTAGGTCCTCTTATCGATGAGCAAATTTTCAATCAAATGCAAAACATATTGAAAAAAGCCTCTGAGTCTGGTGGTCAAGTTTTTGGTGGTAAGCGCGTCCTAGAAGACAAATATCCAGATGCATACTATGTTGAGCCAGCTATTGTTGAAATGAATGAGCAGAACGAAGTAGTTAAAACAGAAACATTTGCACCTATTCTATATGTGATTCCTTATAGCGAATATGAAGATGCTGTGGAACTTCAAAATAGTGTGCCTCAAGGACTCTCCTCATGCATTTTCTCTAATGATATTCGAGAAGCTGAGGCTTTCATTTCTGCCACAGGTAGTGACTGCGGCATTGCAAACGTAAATATCGGTACAAGTGGTGCTGAAATTGGCGGTGCTTTTGGCGGCGAGAAGGAAACTGGTGGTGGACGTGAATCTGGTTCTGATGCGTGGAAAGCTTATATGCGCAGACAAACCAACACCATTAATTATTCTCGTGAATTACCTTTAGCTCAGGGAATTAACTTCGGTTAATTTTCTGTTTTAATCCCTCAACCTAACTCGTAGGAGAAAGCATTGAGCAGTTTAAACAATCCAATTCAAGCCTCGGATCCAGAAAGTGAGATCCTCCCTAGCAGCGGAAATTTTTTAATCGATATTCTTCCGCTCGTATTGACCACGATATTACTAATGATTCAGTTTTTCGTGTTCAAGGATTTTACCCCACATATACCACTAGCATTTGGTTTAGCTATTACAGGGCTATTAATCTATGTTCGTAAGGGTAAGTGGATTGATATGGAGAACCACTTTCTAAAAGTGGTTCGCGTGGGCTTGCCCGCAATCATGATCTTATTAATAATCGGGATGATTATTGCGGTGTGGATTGCTGCTGGTACCGTACCGACCATACTTTACTATGGATTTGAATTTTTCACTCCATCCAATTTTCTTGTTTCTTTGACATTAATTTGTGTGGCAATATCTTTGGCGACTGGCTCATCATGGAGTACAACGGGAACCATTGGTTTAGCTATGATGGGTATTGGTACAGGTCTTAATATACCTCCTGAAGTAACTGGTGGAGCAATTGTTTCTGGTGCATTTTTTGGAGATAAGATGTCACCTCTTTCAGAAACGACTAATCTTACACCTGCAGCTACAGGAGTTGATTTATGGGATCACATTACTAATTTATTTCCAACAACTATACCAAGTTTGTTAATTTCATTAGGGCTATATGCTTGGCTTGGAAGTACTTATGATACTTCTGGGGCAAATATGTCTCTAATAACGGAAATGCAAGCCACTCTCGATAAAAATTATGATTTAGGTCTTATAACTTTAATTCCTGCAGTAGTGGTTATTGTGGCAGCTGTCACTAAATTACCAGCCGTATTTGCAGGATTTTTGGGGGTGGCGAGTGGCAGTATTATTGCCATCTTTGTTCAAGATGTTAGCTTACAAGAGCTATTTACTCTTTTGCAAAATGGAGTAAAAAGTACAACAGGCATGGAGATAGTAGACAACTTACTTTCTAAGGGTGGAGTTATGTCTATGGCTTGGGTGACATTGCTTACGATTCTTGCATTGTCGTTTATCGGTGGTATTGAATACTACGGTAGTCTTAATGCGATTCTTAAGAAAATCGAAAAATGGATTACTAATAGAGTGTCATTATCAGCGGCATCATATACGACTATTATTGGTACAGGAACTTTAATCGGAGATGTGTTCACTACATTAGTATTGCCAGCTCGTTTGTATAAAGACAAGTTTGAAGAGCTTGGCTATAAGAAAACTAATCTTACGCGTCAAATCGAGGACTGTGGTACTTTGCTGTCTCCTTTAATCCCGTGGAATATGGGCGGAAGTTTTGTGGCTGGCACCTTAGGAATCGCTACTCTTGCGTATGCACCATACGCATTCTTCTGCTGGTTGTGTCCTATCATAGGATTCATTTGGGCTTTAACGGGCATTTACTTCCCTAAAGTTAGAGATAAGGATTTGGCACGTCACCGTGAACCTGCTAAATGGGAAGGTTTGTAATTTAGGTTAATTATGGTTTTAGATAAAAATTTATGGCCTGAGATAGTTGATGCGTCTCTTGTCGAGAGCTTTCCAGTTTTAACTGCGGATGAGTCGGCACAAGTCTGTGTGATAGGTGGTGGTTATACTGGTTTATCTTCAGCAATTCATCTAGCTGAAAAGGGTTATTCTGTCGTATTGCTTGAATCTAAGATTATTGGAAGCGGTGGTTCTGGAAGAAACGTAGGATACGTGAATGCAGGCACTTGGGCTACACCAGAGGATTTAAATAAATATTTGGGAGAAACTCAAGGCGAAATTCTTACAGAAGCTTTGGGAGCCGCACCAGCTCTAGTTTGGAAAACTATCGATCGTCTTGGAATAGATGCTCAAGATGTGCGTGCTGGAAATCTTCACATGGGGCATAATGCTGAGGGAGAGGCGGATGTAGATAATCGATATCGACAATTTTCAAGCCGTGGAGTTGATTGTGAAGTTTTAACAGGTTCAAAATGTCTTGAGTATTGCGGAACTAAAGCCATTAAAAAAGCCCTTCTAGATCGAAGAGCTGGCACAATTAATCCTTACGCATATGTAACAGGTTTAGCTAAGGCAGCGAAAAACTTAGGTGTGCGTATATATGAGCATACTCCCGTAAAATCTATTGTTAAATCTGATGGTGCTTGGCAGGTTCAAACAGAAACTAACTCTGTGACTGCGGATAAAGTGATTATAGGAACAAACGCATATACAGAGGGAGAGTGGACAGATATTCTTAAATCAATTTATTTTGTTGGGTATTATCAAATCGCAACTGAACCAATGTCTGGAGATCCAGAGGCCGATAAAGTTATGCCATACCGCACAGGTTCATGGGACACTCGATTAGCCCTTTCAACATTCCGACGGGATAAAGATGATCGAGTTTTGCTCGGGACAGTAGGTTTTCATGAAGGAAAAGAATCGCTTTACGTCTCATGGGCAAATTCGGTATTAAAAAAATATTATCCTGAACTAGCACCTAAAGCTAAGTGGCAGTATCGATGGTCGGGTCGTTTTGGTTTTACACAAGATCATATTATGAGAGTATTTGAACCCGCACCAGGAATTGTAACTGCTACAGCCTATAACGGTAGGGGCATTACTACTGGAACTATGATGGGTAAATGTTTTGCTGAGTATCTAGATACAGATAGGCGAGAAGCGATACCATTGCCATTTAAAACAATGGAAGAGAGTGAAATTTCAATGAGAGGCATGCGGTCTGGATTGTATGATGCAGGCATTGCACTATACCATGCAGGACAAATATTAAAAATAGTATCTTAATCTTTTTGAACTCGATTTAATATCCAATCCATTAGAATTTTTACATGAGGAACACCCGTCTTATTTGACGGGTGAACCATATAATAAGCCCAGTTTTTATCGAGCTTATGGTTCCAAGCTAGTTTAAGGTCACCGTTATAAAGCTCTTCACGCACTAATACATCTGGTACTAGGGCTACACCACAGCCACAAATTGCAGCATGAATTGCATCATAAAAAGAATCGAATCGTGGGCCAGTAAATAAGCCTTCCCATTTGACATTAGCGGATATGAAATATTCATTCCATGCACGAGGACTAAGTCGTGTTTGTATAAGAGTCACACCATCAGAGCAACCTGGTTGACTAAGCTCAGTAGTCTCTATTTCTGGTGCACAAACAGGTACGAACATACAGTCAAAAAGTTTAATACTGGTCATGCCAGGCCAGTCGCCTGCACCATGCAAGAATCCCAAGTCCATATCGTTGATCATGTTTGAATCTAATTCACCTAAATGGTCATGGAATTCTAGGTGGATATTTGGATGAGCCTTCCCGAAACCTTTTAATAGCACTACAAGCCACCGTGCACAAAATGTAGGGTTGGCAATGATATTGAGTGTAGCAACTGCATTCCCGTGAGAGAGTACGTTCAGAACAGCATCCTCAATCTTTCTTAAAATATCTTGAGTATCGTAGAGAAATTTTTCACCAATAGGTGTCAATTCAATGCGTTGCTTATGTCTTATAAAAAGTTCACAATCGAGAACTCTTTCTAGCAATGCAACCTGCTTTCCGACAGCACTTTGCGTCATGAATAATTCCTTAGCGGCACTCGTAAAACTTAAATGTCGGGCGGCGGTTTCAAAACATCGTAAGGATGTTATTGAAGGCAATTGAGAAACGGCTATTTTTCGCATGGTGTCAACTATGGCAATCGTACCTAATCGAGAAACCATAATTATAAATCTACAAGCTTCTTATAAATGGACTAGTATTTGATTTCATTCAAACCAATTTCTTTGAAAATGAGTTTTCTATAAAGCACGCGTATTTCAAATAGGTCTTCAAGAAAAATATTAAGTAATTTATTTACGCAAGTTGAATTATTTAAGCAGTAATGTTCGGAAAACTCTATGACAGCATTTTTTAATGGATTAGTCCAATCCTCTTCTTTCTTTTTAAAGTAGCTGATATCTAAATTTATGAATGGCTGTAAATTATTTATTGTGTAAATTAGAGTTTCATCAGTTTTAAATTGATTTAAATAATCATCAAAATTATTTAAACGATAGAGTTTTGAATAAGTACAACTTTTTAATTTATCCTGAGCATCAAATCCATCTAATGTATCAGTTAGAAGGGTGCAATATTGCTCGCTGTACTGGACCCAACTTTTGGAAATATTGGGATTATTCATATTCTTAACCCAAATATCAGGATCAAATTTTTTACAGTTTGAGTCACAAGGGAAGTAAAGCTGAGAGGTTATTTCGTCTAGATCTTCAAATTTATCGTTGTTCAGTAAAAATAACCCTAAACTATCATTGTAGGCATACCTCAATATATTAATCAGTGTTTCAATATTGGAATTGAAACATCCTAATTTATAGAATTTATTCAAATCCTTTTTAATATCTTCTAGATATTGAAGACTTAATTTGTAAGTTTCATACCATTCTTGATCAATATAAACATCATTGTTATCTTCATCCCTAAGAAAACCTATATCCTCAGCAATTTGAAGTTTTTCTGCATTTATCAAATATTGTATTTTGGCAATATCTTCTTTATTTTTATACGAATTGCAATTAGGGCTGAATGTAGAATCGGGATCCTTTTTGTAATTTATAAATATATTTTTTAAAAGAATCAAATTATTAGTGAAAGAACAGTTTTCATATGCATACCAGTTTGCATCGTAGCCATCTTTAGCATAGTTATTAGCATTATATTTGCAAACTATATCCAAGTTGTTTTTATAGAATTTTATAGATTCATAGTTAGGGTCATTTGTAAAAGTTGATATTTTTTCTGTATATATATTTTCAAGTAATTCGTTGTAAAAGTAGTAGCAACTGCTGTTTGCCCCTGAGTAGGGGATTGAATTGCATTGAGTATGTACTATTTGAGAAAAAACATTACTTAATCCATCTGTCCTAAGAAGGAGTGGGAGTGATAGCAAAATTTTTAAAAGGAGTCCCATATTATTTAAGCCACTTCAATCTATCCATCCATCTAGATTCGTTTTTGAACTCTAATGATAATTCCAGAAAGATAATAAAAGTATGAGTATTTAATTTGAAACGCCAAAAAAGATCTAATTGATTTTTAAATTATCACTAAACTATTTAGCTAACATTAATTTGAAATAAACGGTCAAATTACTAAACAAGAAAATTGATATAATTTTTATTTCCCATAAGGTAAAGCTATGACTAAATATGTTTTTGTTACGGGTGGTGTTGTATCATCCCTAGGAAAGGGTATTGCTGCAGCTTCATTGGCTGCTATTCTTGAGTCTAGGGGACTTAAAGTTACGATGCTTAAACTTGATCCGTACATAAACGTAGACCCAGGTACCATGAGTCCCCTTCAACACGGAGAGGTGTTTGTAACTGAAGATGGGGCTGAGACGGATTTGGATTTAGGTCATTACGAAAGATTTATATCTGCAAAAATGCATAAATCGAATAACTTTACTACAGGTCAAATTTATGAGTCTGTTCTTCGCAAGGAACGTAGAGGAGACTATCTTGGGAAAACTGTTCAGGTTATTCCTCATATCACAAATGAAATTCAGGATTTTATAGAGCGTGGTGCAAAATGTGCTTATGATGGGTGTGCAGACATTGCCATCGTAGAAATAGGTGGAACTGTAGGTGATATTGAATCATTGCCATTCTTAGAAGCAGTTCGTCAAATGACTCTCCGTCTTGGCAGAAAAGGTGCTGCTTTCATTCATTTGACACTTGTTCCCTATATTGCATCTGCGGGCGAACTTAAAACCAAGCCTACCCAACACTCCGTACAAAAATTACGCGAAATTGGGATTTATCCAAATGCTTTATTATGTCGTGCTGATAGGCCTATACCTGAAGATGAGCGGGCTAAAATTTCTCTTTTTTCCAATGTGCCTCAAGAGGCAGTAATTTCAGTCTGGGATTCTGACTCTATATATAAAATTCCTAAGATGTTACATGACCAAGGTCTAGATAATATTATTTGTGAGGCTCTTGATATAGACGCTGCTCCAGCTGATTTGTCTGTTTGGGACAAAATAGTGCATGATTTGCAAAACCCTGAGCATACAGTACGAATTGGAATGGTTGGAAAATATGTTGATCTTACTGAATCATACAAATCTCTAATCGAAGCCTTAAACCACGCAGGGATTAAAAATAAAACTAAAGTTGCTATCGAGTATATTGACTCTGAAGATATTGAGAATTCAGGCGTTAGCATCTTAGAAGATTTAGATGCAATATTGGTACCAGGCGGTTTTGGTAAAAGAGGGACTGAAGGAAAAATTGCCGCTATTAAGTTTGCCCGAGAAAATAATGTTCCATATCTTGGAATATGTCTTGGGATGCAGTTAGCTACTATAGAATATGCACGTAATGTTGCGGGTCTTGAGGGAGCTGGAAGTACGGAACTAGATCCTAATACTCCTCAACCTATAGTGGCTTTAATTACTGAGTGGACAAATAAAGATGGCTCAGTAGAGCAGCGATCGCAGGAATCAAATCTTGGTGGCACTATGCGTAAAGGGGCACAGGAAGTTCCTGTAAAACCAGGGACATTAGCTCATAGTATCTATGGTGATATCGTGAATGAGCGTCATCGTCATCGTTATGAAGTTAATACGAATTACATAGAGAAGTTGGAGTCTGCAGGCTTAGTAATAAGTGCTATTACACCTAAAGATAATTTACCTGAAATTATGGAGATTCCCGGTCATCCGTGGTTTTTGGGTGTGCAGTTTCACCCTGAATTTACATCTACGCCTCGTAATGGTCATCCGCTATTTAATAGTTTTTTGCAAGCAGCACTAAAGCATCAATCAAGTTCTGAGAAGTGATGTCTTACTCTATACAACTAAACGATTTTAAAATTTCTAATGATAGTCCATTTGTTCTTATGGGTGGACTTAATGTTCTTGAATCCCTCGATTTGGCAATGTTTACGTGTGCCCATTTTCTAGAGGTTACTCAAGAGCTTGAGATTCCATACATTTTCAAAGCATCATTCGATAAGGCAAACCGATCTTCAATTCATAGTTATCGCGGTCCTGGCTTAGATGAAGGTTTACAAATTTTTGAAAAATTAAAAACCGAATTTGGTGTTCCTATCGTTACGGATATACATGAGCCTTATCAAGCAAAAGAAGTTGCTAAGTATGTTGATATTTTGCAGTTACCAGCTTTTCTTGCCCGTCAAACGGATTTAGTTGTGGCTATGGCTAAAACTGGCAAAATAATTAATATCAAGAAACCACAATTTCTTAGCCCAGAGCAAGTACCAAATATTATTCAAAAATTTCAAGAATCAGGAAATGACAATCTAATAATTTGTGAACGTGGATCTAACTTTGGTTATGATAACTTAGTGGTAGATATGCTTGGTTTTGGAGTTATGAAAAAACTTACATCAGGAAGACCACTGTTTTTTGATGTTACGCATGCTCTTCAAAAACGTGAACCTGGTTCTTCCGCTTCAGGAGGTAGACGCGAACAGGTTCTTGACTTGGCTATGGCAGGGATGAGTACAGGTATTGCAGGTCTTTTCTTAGAAGCTCATCCAGATCCAGATAAGGCCAAATGCGATGGGCCGTCAGCATTGCCACTGAATAGATTGAAAGAATTTTTAGTACGTATCAAAGCTATAGACAATACAGTTAAGTCGTTTGGGCCTTTTGAAGTTTGATATTGTTAAAATAATCTAAATTTTTTACTAGGATTTTTAATGAGTGCTATTGTAGATATTATCGGTCGTGAGATCCTTGATTCACGCGGAAACCCAACTGTTGAATGTGATGTGTTGTTAGAGTCAGGTGCCATGGGTCGAGCATCTGTTCCATCAGGGGCATCGACTGGTTCAAGAGAGGCGATTGAACTTCGTGATGGGGATAAAAGTCGTTATTTAGGAAAAGGTGTTCTTAAGGCTGTAGAAAATATCAATGGAGAAATTTCTGAAGCCCTTATGGGTTTAGACGCTCAGGAACAAACATTTATCGATCGCACTCTTCTTGATTTGGATGGTACGGAAAACAAAAGCAATATAGGGGCTAATGCTATGCTTGCTGTAAGTATGGCTGTTGCACGTGCTGCTGCTGAAGAATCTGGGCAATCTCTTTATCGTTATTTTGGTGGTTTCGGTCCTAAGCAGATGCCCGTGCCTATGATGAATGTGATTAATGGGGGTGCACACGCAAACAATTCCTTAGATATTCAAGAATTTATGATTATGCCTGTGAAAGCTGCATCATTCAAAGAGGCTCTTCGCATGGGAGCAGAGGTTTTTCACGCATTAAAGAAAATCATTAATGATTCTGGTATGTCTACGGCTGTAGGTGATGAGGGTGGCTTTGCACCAGACCTTAGCTCACATGAAGAAGCTATTGAACTTATCTTAGAGGCTATCAAAAAAGCTGGATATGAAGCAGGAGAAGATATTGCATTGGCATTGGATTGTGCTAGTTCTGAATTCTACTCTGATGGTGTTTATAAACTTTCCGCTAATGGTGGTACTGCTTTAAATTCTGAGCAATTTGTAGATATCCTAGAACAATGGTGCGATAAGTACCCAATTATTTCTATCGAAGATGGAATGGCTGAAAACGATTGGGATGGTTGGAAAATGCTTACCGATCGTCTAGGTGATCGTGTTCAACTTGTAGGCGATGATTTGTTTGTCACCAATACCAAAATCCTTAAAGAAGGAATTCAAAAAGGCATTGCTAATTCGATCCTAATCAAGATAAATCAAATAGGCACATTGACAGAGACTTTTGCTGCAATTGAAATGGCTAAACAAGCGGGTTATACGGCTGTTATATCTCATAGATCAGGTGAGACTGAAGATTCAACAATTGCTGATATTGCTGTGGCTACAAATTCTATGCAAATAAAGACAGGTTCTCTTTCTCGTTCTGATCGTATGGCTAAATATAATCAGTTGCTTCGCATCGAAGAGGAACTATCTGAAGTGGCTGAGTATCCAGGTCGTGGGGCTTTTTACAATCTCTTTTAATATGCGACTTTAGATTTTATGCGTCGATTAATTCTTTTACTGATATTTGCATGCATTGCCATCCAGTACCCCTTATATATGGGAGAAAAAGGGTATAAAAAAGTAGAAGAATTAAAGACGCAACTGCAGGAAGAAAAGGATAAAACTGCAGCTATGACAGCTAGAAATAATGCTATGCAGGCCGAGATTGAAGATTTATCTTCAGGCACAGAAGCACTAGAGGATATTGCTCGTCAAGAGATGAATATGATTAGCGAAGATGAAGTGTATGTTAGGGTAGTTGAACCGACTAATTCAAATGTGCAAAAGCCAAATTTAAATTCTCAGAAGGAAGTTCCTCATAACAAGCCTAAAAATGATAAGGATCAGAAGAACAAACCGTAAATCAATTGTTTAGATTGGAATTTAATCTTCGATTTAGTCTGTTTAACCCCTCTCGCTTCAGTAACTGGTCACGTGTTAATTTAGGTAGGTCCAAAGAGTTGCGTTCATCAATTCCGTTCTTGACTAGTTCTGTGATTAATTCTGGATATTTATCATAGTAGGCTGTCAGCAATTCATCAGGGGTGTTTAAAATTACTCGGCTTTGCTTAAGTGAAGTTCTATGAAAATCTCTCATATTCCAAGTAATTAAAACGCTGTTATTTAAACCAAATCGCTTTTGTGCAATTATTGCGGCTAATGCGACGTGCCTATCTTTTTTATCTATCGAACTTAATGCCTTGGAATAGATCTGTTCGGTGCTATCGACTTCCCCTAAATTCGCCTCTGGGCAAAGAGTATTAAAGCGATCCCATTCAGAATCAATAAATTCTTGTGGTTTTTTCCAAATTGAGGCTGCGTTTCGTCGCCATTCACGTCCGATTTCTTCACTCCAAATTGGTTGGCAATGACCGTGAGAATACAGTCGCAGGAACATTGCCAACGTAAAGTAATGCATAATTACGCAAGTATCAATAACCGTAAGTGGGGGTATGTTCCCCGAAGAATCGCATGTTGTCATGAAATGGGCAAAATAGTTATTTTAGACTCTTGATATATAAATAATTTCCCATATATACATATCATAGAAAAATTTATGAGGCTATTATGCGTTTTGAAAAATTTACTACTAAGTTTCAGCAATCAATTGCGGATGCTCAGAGTCTAGCTTCTCGTAACGATAATCAGTATATTGAGGGTCATCATGTGCTCTCTGCGATGTTGGCTGATGAAGGCTCGGGCATTGCCAGCTTGCTTGCTCAGGCGGGTGTGCGCGTAAACCAGTTGCAAACTAAGTTAAACCTTGCATTGAATAATTTGCCAAAGGTAGAGGGTGCGGACGAAATTCAAATTAGTCGTGCTTTAAATCAACTTCTTTTGAAAACCGATAAAGAGTCATCTAAGAGAGGGGATAATTTTATCGCAAGTGAGTTGTTCTTGGTGGCATTGGCAGAGGACAAGGGTGAGCTTGGTACGATCTTAAAAGATTGTGGTTTAGAGAAAAAGGCTTTGCTGGCTGCTATTGAGGCGATACGGGGGGATAGCACTGTCTCTGATCAAGAAGGAGAATCTCAAAGACAGGCATTGAAAAAATACACTACTGACCTAACTGAGCGTGCTCGTATGGGCAAGTTAGACCCAGTAATTGGACGTGATGATGAAATTCGACGGGCAATTCAAATTTTGCAACGTCGTAGTAAAAATAATCCTGTTCTAATCGGTGAGCCAGGTGTTGGTAAAACAGCAATTGTTGAAGGGCTTGCTCAAAGAATCGTGAATGATGAGGTTCCTGAGTCTTTACGTGGTAAACGTGTACTTTCTTTAGATATGGCTTCCTTATTAGCTGGGGCTAAGTTTAGGGGTGAATTTGAGGAACGTTTAAAAGCAGTTTTAAAAGAGCTCGCTCAAGATGAGGGAAATAATATTGTATTTATCGATGAAATACATACTATGGTCGGAGCTGGTGGAGCAGAAGGTGCCATCGATGCGGGAAATATGCTTAAACCAGCATTGTCACGAGGAGAGTTGCATTGTATAGGGGCGACCACTTTAGATGAATATCGCAAATATATAGAAAAAGATGCGGCTTTGGAGCGTCGATTTCAGAAGGTGCTTATTGATGAGCCTGATGTAGAGGCAACCATTGCCATCTTACGCTGACTTAAGGAGAGATATGAAATTCATCATGGGGTAGAAATTACGGACCCAGCTATAGTTGCGGCGGCAGAATTAAGTAATCGTTATATAACAGATAGATTTTTGCCCGATAAGGCTATTGACTTGATTGATGAGGCGGCTGCACGCATCCGTATGGAGATTGATTCTAAGCCAGAAGTGATGGATCGTTTGGACCGCCGCATTATTCAACTTAAGATTGAGCGAGAGGCTGTTCGCCGCGAGGACGACGAGGCTTCTAAACGTCGGTTGCAGTTAATCGAGGAGGAACTAGCTAAGCTTCAACGCGAATACGATGACTATGAGCAAATCTGGAAAGCTGAAAAATCTTCTGTTCATGGTGTACAGTCCATTCGTGAGGATATCGATAAGGTTAAGGCTCAGATGGCTGAATACCAGCGTCAGGGCGAATATGAGAAGCTATCGGAGTTGCAGTATGGAAAATTGCCAGACCTTGAGCTGCGTTTAAAATCTGCAGAAAAAGGGGAAGTGAAGAATCAGCTTCTTCGGACAGAGGTTGGTACTGAAGAAATTGCCGAAGTTGTATCACGTGCGACAGGTATTCCTGTAGCGAAAATGATGCAAGGTGAAAGGGCGAAATTATTGACCATGGAAGATCGTTTGCACGAGCGTGTAGTTGGTCAGGATGAGGCTGTTCGCTTAGTGTCTGATGCTATTAGGCGTTCTCGTGCTGGTCTATCTGATCCAAGTAAACCTTACGGATCATTCCTATTTTTAGGTCCTACAGGTGTAGGTAAGACTGAGCTGACTAAGGCTTTGGCGAATTTCTTGTTTGATTCCGATGATCACATGGTTCGTATTGATATGAGCGAATTTATGGAGAAGCATACTGTGGCTCGCTTAATAGGTGCACCTCCAGGGTATATTGGATATGAAGAGGGTGGTTATTTAACTGAAGCCATACGACGTAAGCCGTATAGTGTAATTTTGCTGGACGAAATCGAAAAAGCTCATCCTGATGTGTTCAATATTTTGCTTCAGGTTTTGGATGATGGCCGTTTGACTGATGGGCAGGGTCGCACAGTTGACTTCAGAAATACCGTCATTGTGATGACTTCAAATATAGGTTCTCAACATATTCAGAAAATGAGTGGAGAGCCATATGAGAAAATTAAGGACGTGGTTTGGGATGAATTGAAAAATTCGTTTAGACCTGAGTTTTTAAATCGTATTGATGAAATAGTGGTGTTCCACGGTCTTGAGCAAGATCAAATCGCAAACATTGCCAAAATACAAATTAAGCGATTAGCTCAGAGATTGGGGCAGTTTGAAATGAAACTTGAGATTTCGGATGAAGCAATTGCTAAAATTGCTGAAGCAGGCTTTGATCCAGTGTTTGGGGCTCGTCCGCTAAAACGTGCGATACAGCAGCTAATTGAAAATCCTTTATCTAAGCGTATTTTGCAGGGCGAATTTACCGCTAAAGATACCGTGAAAGTGGATTTTGATGAGGAATCGGATCAATTCACATTTAATGCTTAACTTGGGTCGCCCTCGGGCGGCTCTAAATTTAGATTGGAGAGAGATATGAAAAATACGAATTTTTTTGATGAAATACAATCAAAGATTCAAGAATTGATTAGAAACAGTCCTGCAGCTGATATTGAGAAAAACGTTAAAGCTTTTATGGCTCAGACCTTCAGTAAAATGGATTTAGTTACGCGTGATGAATTTGATGTTCAACGTGCCATGGTTGATAAACTTCGTGAAAGAGTAGAGCAGTTAGAGGCTCAGCTTGAGAGTAAGTCTTAATTATGTTTAGTGTATGAGGGCAGATTTTTTTCTGCCCTTTTTTGGGTTAATAGTCTAAAAATCATACTTAAGGTTAAATATGGGTATAAATTTAATTAAAAATGAAGATGGCGAAATTGAATATGCTGTATTTGATAAAGATGACTACGAAAAAATTATAGAAATTATTGAATTAGTAAAAAGCCTTAATCTTTATAAGAAAACTATTTCCTTAGAAAATTTCAATTTAAATTGCTCACATTCTGATGATTTAAAAAAAGAAGATTCGCAATTTGATTATTCTCTTCCTGCGTTTTCATCTAGAGATGATGATTTCCAATCGATCCATGGTATTAATTCTAATGATACGGTAAATTTGGATAGAAATCTTGATGGTCCAATTACTACATCTTATTCTAAACCAGTTAGTTCAGAAGTTAATTTTAATGAAAATAGTAGACGCTACAGTTCAAAGGTCTACGACTACAAATCAGCTAAGGAGTATTTGACCGTTGATATTCTTTTGGATGCACTTAGGGAAAGAGATTTGGAAGTATTAAAGATTGCTGGAAAGCTATGGAAGAATGATTATTTTGAATGGGATGAGAGTGATTCAGATGCCTTGATTCTTTATTATCTTTCTGGTGCTATATTTACAAAAGGATTTAATGATTTTAATGAAAATGAAAAATTGGTTAAGATGATTAAATATGCATTAAATAATTTTCATTTTAGGCCAGAGCAGCGAATTGAATTAAATTCGATTAAAGTACTTTTAGAGGACAGAGTTAATGGAGTTGAGGACCTTGAGAGAATCAATAAAGCTAAGTTTTTTAATATTTTACTAACTGGGTTTTCAAATCACTTTAATTTAGATATTAATGCAGTTATTAAGATTTTAAGAATTGGCCACAGAGAATTGAAAGAATATAGGCTTACTGGTAATTTAAGTTTTATGGATAATTAACATTTATTCAATATATTGCAATCGAATTTTTTCTGTAATTTAATACCACTATAATCTCTACTTATTTCCAATTAAATTCCTGTACCATACCGAATGAAACAAGAAGATACACTAAACACAGATGTTCAAACTCAACTTACTAAAGTAGTTAGTGATTTAGAGAAATTAATGAGTGTTCAGAAAGCCCATGTTTCTAAAAATGAGGCTATTCATTCTATTTGCGAGGTCATTAATTATTCTGAAGAAAATCAAACCTACTCTATTTCTTTGGATGGAAGTGTCCTCCCTTGTCAAAAGGCAGCTAGTTGTTTGCTTGAGCCGTCTGTGGGCGATCAAGTACTGGTGAGCGGACCAAATAGTGATGAACTCTATATCATTGCCATCATTAAACAAATGGAATCTTCGAACTCTAAAGTAAAAATTCCTGGGAATTTGACGGTTCAGGCCGAGGAGCTTTCATTCCGTGCAAGCAAAAAAGTGGATCTAAAATCAGACCATTTACAGATGAAATCAAATTCAGCTGAGGTTGTTGTTGATTCTGCGGATTATGTTGGTCGCGAGCTTAGATCAACAATAAGTATTTTTAGATTTGTCGGTAAAGTTTATGAAATTATTACTGATAGACTGGCTCAAATGAGTAGAAATACTGTACGTATAACAGAGCAAATAGATCAAACTCGTGCAGGAACTATAGACTATCAAGCTGAAGACAGTGCACGAGTACATTCCAAATACACTATGGTCACTGCAGGCGAACTCGTTAAGGTTGATAGCGAGCAAATACATATGGGATAGCAACCCCTAACCAACCCTCCTGACATTCAATTAAATCCTCCACAAGAGGGGCTTATTTATTATCTCCCGAGGCTCATTCAAACAACTGTTTTACTGGTAAATCTGTTACATATTGTTTTTTTGTTTCAGGTAAATGCTTGATTTTATTTGAAATAAATTTGATTGTAATAAAATCTTAAAATTTTCATCTTATAATTTCTGCGTAAGTATTTTTACGGACATGTGTTTTTGTTGTCGAGAAAGAATATACAACAAAACCGTTTTCACCTGACTCTTTTTTATATCGGCCTATATTATGTCAGAACGTCATTTAGTAGCTAACACCGTTTTCGGTGACGAATTAAAGTTTAAATCCCTAACGGGTACTGAAAAGCTATCCGAATTGTTTGATTACACTGTAGATCTTGTTTCGGAGAAAGGTGATCTTGATTTAGAGAAAATTCTCGGAACTATAATCGATATCACTGTTGAAATAACTCAAGGCAAGAGATATTTTCATGGGTTAGTAACTTGTGCCCAGTATCTACAGCCCCTAGATACTACTAAGCGTGAGCATGTTTATCGCTTTCAACTGCGTCCTTGGTTGTGGCTGGCAACGCAAACTCAAAACAATCGCATTTTCCAGAAGATTTCCGTGCCCGAAATTATTGAGGAAGTGCTGGAAAAATATCCATTCAAGCATGAATTCAAGACTATGGACAACTATAGAACATGGCCATATTGCGTGCAGTATGGAGAGAGTGATTTCGCTTTTATAAGCCGTCTATGTGAGTACGAAGGAATTTATTATTACTTTGATCATAGTGAAGATGAGCATAAGTTAATTTTTGCTGATAGCAGTGCAGCCCACAAAGATATCTCAGGTGTCTCTAAATTGACTTTTCACGCGGATGATCAGGCATTGCCATCACATGGACCTGTCATTACGGCTTGGGGGAATGTTGATTCTCTTTATAGCAATGAGCACTCCATGGTCGATTACGATTTCGAGAAATCGACTGCAAAACTAGATGTTTCGCATTCAATTAATAAAAATAGCGGCCGTAAGATGGAGATTTACGATCCATTGCCAGGCTACATTGAGCTTGAGCATGGCGAAAAATATGTGAAGGTTGCAGCTGAAAGTGAAGCGTGGAAAGCTCGTACTGTAGAGGCTGAGACGAATTATCCACTAGTGAGTTGCGGTTCTACTTTTTCCGTGGACCGAGTGCAGGATGCTAAGAATCCCTATATTATTTTAGGTACCGAGTTTACCCTGCATGAAAATCAGTATGCTTCTTCTGGTGGCAATGCTCCCGAACTCCACCACATACACGTAAAACTACATGCATTGCCAAAAGAGATTCAATTTAGGGCTCCGAAAATTACACCTATTCCTAAAGCTCAGGGACCAATGACAGCAAGAGTTGTCGGTGTTCAAGGCGAAGAAATTTATACCGATAAATATGGGCGCATCAAAGTTCAATTTCACTGGGACCGCGAGGGCAAGTCAGATGACAATAGTTCGTGCTGGCTTCGCGTATCAAGCCCATGGGCAGGCGGTGGATTTGGCGGCGTTCAAATTCCACGTATCGGAGATGAAGTTATTGTGGGATTTGTAGGGGCACATATCGATAGACCAATGGTTATCGGCCGTGTGTACAATGCGAATAATATGCCAGCATTGGAATTCCCCGCAAATGCAACGCAAAGCGGTACTGTCACTCGTTCAAAATATGGTGATTCGTCTACTTTCAATCAGATGTTGATGGAAGATAAACCAGGCGATGAGAAGCTAAGTTTCCAAGCACAGAAAGACATGGACACATTGGTTAAAAACAACGAAGATATCAGTGTAGCGGGTGAACAGCAGGGTACTCACGGCGGTACAACTGATTTATCTGTGGGCGGTTACGACGATAACATTTTTAAAGATGCATCCACTGAAACCAACGAAGCAAATCAGGTGAGAACTATTATCGGGACATCTGATGAAATCGTTGAGGGGCCACGCTCTCACTCAATCGGGTCTAACGCTACGATAAATATGGGACGTGGGTTTGTTCAGAGTGTTGTAGGTGGTTTAGCTTCATACACATATGGATCTGGCAGAATTCGTACTGTGAACACTAACTACACTCACAGTGCAAAAAGCACTGTTAAGAGAACTGTTTCAGGTGGCGAAACTTATACAGTGGGTTCTGTTTATAGTAAATCTGTAAGTGGTGGACCAATTGAAATACATAGTGGTGGATTAGCAGCTATAGATGTAAAAGGTGATACTACCTTTTCATCTAAGACTAGTCATGAAACTAAAGCTGGTTCGAATATAACTGTTAAGAGTTTGGCTATTACTCACTCTTCTAAATGTGTAAATGAAGATTATTCTCAAAAAATTGATATTGCTCTTTTAAAGCATACAGCAGCTGTTCAAAGTACAAATGATATAAATTTAGGATTGTCCGTGACAGGTTTAAGCGAAGCTGCTCAAGTAAACAAAATAGGTATATCAGGTATAAAAATCGCAGGCTTAGTTAACCAATGTGAAAACTCACAACTTAAGGGCGATATTACTGGAATAAAACTTAAAAAAGCTTTCAATAAATCAAGCGGCAATATAGTCAAAAATGTAATTATAGGTGTGGTTTTTAAAAACCCATAGTTTAAGGAAATTTTATGTTTGCTACTAATCAAATGGTTGGACTTGATTTTGCATTCCCTGATGTTTGTAAGACTCCGCCGGCACTAATACCAATTCCATACCCAGATTTGGCTTTTCCTATGGCTGCGATTCCTGTAGCCATAAATGTGCTGTTTAACAGTGTCTTCGCACACAACATGGCTACTCAGATACCAGTGACGGTTGGTGATTTGCCAGGGGTTGCAATGGGGTTAATTTCTCAAACAGTTTCTGCTACTAGTAGAAGAGTTTTGATGAATTCATATACGACACTTGTTTTTGGTACACCTGCTAATCGAATGGGATGTGGTGGACCTCAAAATAACATTAACACTGTAGGATTCACGGTGGTACCTAGTTGTCCGAATATCACTATCTTGGCCGCTTAACTGGAGAGAAATATGAGTAGAACATACAAAATTAGCGGTCCATTTGATTCAGAAAGCTTGTTATTTAGATCAATGAGTGGCAATGAAGCCTTATCATCTATTTATGAATTCAAATTAGAGTTTGTTTCCAAAGATAAAAACTTCGATGCACGAACTCTTATAGGTAAAGAATTAACAATAATTGTTAATAATGGAAATAAAAATAGATACCTCAGTGGTTTGGTTACTCAAGCAAAACGTGTAGGTCAAGAAACTACTACTGAAAGATATTTTATTTTCGAGGCTATTATTAGACCTTGGTTATGGCTTGCTACAAAAACTAACCATTACAAAATTTTTCAAAAGAAAAATATTCCTCAAGTAATTAAAGAAACACTTGAAGACTATCCATTTGAGATAGAAATTAAAACTGAAGAAAGCTATCGAGAATGGGGATATTGTGTTCAATATGATGAGACTGATTATGAATTTGTTTCAAGACTTATGGAACATGAGGGCATGTACTATTGGTTTGAACATGGTGATGGAAAGCATAAACTAATTATCACCGATAATAAAAACTCTCATAAGCCAGTAGATGCATTTGATAGCTTAAGCTTTTATGATCATGGTCTTGGTTTAGATCATACTGAAGAACATTTTTATGAATGGCAACCTAAAATAAGCATCACACCTACTAAATTTAGTTCTGTTGATTACAACCTAAATAAGCCCGATGCTAGTTTGTATGTAGAGAAAGATTCATCTATTAAAAATAATCATGGAGTTGATCTCGAGTTTTATCATTCAATTGGGGATTACACAGAAACTTCTGAAGGTGAGAGATACGCTGATATAAATGTTGAAATTTTTGAATCTCAGTGCAAAAAGTATTTTGGTACAGCAAATAGCCCTATGCTTTCAGTGGGTAGCACCATATCTTTAAAAAAACATCCAAATAAATCACAAAACCAGAAGTACCTAATCACGAACATTGATTACGAATTTTCTGAAGCTTCTTATGCTACAAATGAAAGTCAGAAAACTTATGCAATATCTAAGGTTTTAATGATTCCTGCATCGACCCAGTATCGCCACCCCAAACTTACGCCAGTTCCTTTCACATATGGGCCTCAAACAGCTGTAGTAATGGGTCCTGAGGGGGAATCAATTCATACCGATGAATATGGAAGAGTTAAAGTTAAATTCCATTGGGATTCAGCATTAATTGAAGATGGTGATAGTTCATGCTGGGTTCGTGTATCAAGTCCATGGGCAGGTGGTGGATTTGGAGGTATGCAAATCCCGCGTGTAAATGAAGAGGTAATAGTTGATTTCTTAGGAGGTCATCCTGACAGACCTGTTATTGTTGGTCGTCTTTATAACGCAGACAATATGCCGCCTGTTGAATTACCAGCCAATGCAACAGTAAGTGGTTTTCATACACGCACAAAAGACGGAACTTCAGATCAAGCAAATTCCTTATTGTTTGAAGATGCATTAGGTCAAGAGCTTCTTAAGATGGTTGCTCAAAAGGCAATGAATATTAAAGTTAAAAACGATAGTAATCACAATGTCGGTGGTGCATCAGCAACTAATATCGTGGGTGCTCACACATGGAGTTATGGTGGTTTAGTTAATAAAAAAGTTACTGGAAAAGCGACTTATCAACACGATAAGGGTCATAAAGTAGAAGTTTCTGGAGATAGTAAAGACACTGTACATAAACGTCAAAAAAGAGCTTATACAGGTCCTAATAAAGAAAAAACTATTGGTACAGAATCTTTTACTGTATCTGGAGAACCTGCTATCCATGGGTATAAAACTGGATTAAAACAAAATATAACTGGTTTAAGAAATGATACTGTTTCTTTAAGTCGTATTAATAGTTATGAAATAGATGAGGATGTAACTGTGGGTGGAGAAACCTCAGTAACTGTTAACGGTTCAAATATGCAGCAAACCGCACAAAATGTTGATATGACCGTTGGGGATTATAAATTCAGTTCTATAGGTCCATTTTTAGGTATCAATCAAAACACTAAATCTGAAGCTGGTGCAATGATGGCTCATATTAGTGTACAGAACACTTTAGATTCTACGTGTGAACATAAACAAAATGGTGATTCCTTAAAAATTAAAGTTACTGGTTTTGAAGACAAGATGGTCCTCTACTATAACGATTTCACTGATTTCAAGTTTAATTTTGTTATTAAGGATATGAGCCAACAACTACTTAAAGCAAGTGCTGCAGGTCTTAACCTCAAAGGTGTTGTAAAGACTAACGATAAAGAGGAAATAGCAGGAAACTTAATCGGTATTGACTTTGACGAATATAAAGAGAAAGAGCATAGGGCTTTAAAAGTTATTATTTAAAATGAAAATATCCAAACCCTTTCCTCTCAGTCTTCAAGTTAGACCCTATAGGTGGCGAGGCCAATCTAGGATAGGTCTTAGCATCATAGTTTTAGTTGATGCTTCTGAGCTTGTTCCAGTAATTGAGTCAGAACAGAAATTATGGGAATTAGCTAATACTGAGTTGGACTCAGGTGGAATTATTGAATATGGTATTCCTAAAGTTAACCCTGAGTTTTTGGTCTCTGGTAAGGCATATACAAATTTTTCTAATGACAAAACTAAGGTTGATTTAACTGTTAGAGTTAACGATTTAGTTCGACAACTTAGAGTTTTCGGTGATAGAGAATATATAGATAAAAATATTACCAATCCTAAGGAGTTCAAGGAAATACCTTTAACCTGGGCTAATAGCTATGGAGGAGAAGGCTTTGAGAACAATCCTATGGGTAAGGGGTATATTAAAAAAAATGATGAAAACTTTAAAGAACCCATCAAACTTCCTAATCTTGAAAATCCTAATCAGTTAATTGTCGAACTAAGGGATGAACATAAGAGTTACAACTTTGGCCCCCAATCTATGGTTTGGCCTGTTAGATTCGGTAAGGTTGGCACATATAGTGAAGAGTGGAAGAAAAGAGATTTCCCAGGTTTCTTTCCTGACATGGATCCAACCATGTTTAATGCGGCCCAAGACGATCAAATTTTTAAAAATCTAGATTGCTTTCCAAATAATACTAACTTTTCTGTTGTCAATATGCATCCCGAAAAGGAAGTTTGGAAAGGTATAGTTCCTGCCTGGTCTGGACGTTGTTTAGTAAAACTACAGAAAACACCTGAGCATGAGGTTGAGATTACCGATGTATCCCTTAAACTTAAAACTCTTTGGCTAGTCCCACATTTAGAAAAATATATTTTGATTTTTCAGGAATCCCTTCCTAGTTGGTTTGATGATGGTACAGAAATTGTCCACGTTTTAGCATCTCTTGAATGGGTAAATTCTCCTAAATCACTTGAACATTACATGCAATTTATATCTTTGAGAGAGGATCACTATACATCTGCTCTTAAGGCTTTCTCGGATGAAGATTTGTTACCAGAAAATGTAAAACATATCGGTTTTGATTCTGAACCAGCGGAAGTGGGAGAGTTAACTGAAAAGCTTCTAAAGTTTCAAGACTATATTAAAAAAATTACTCGAGAACACATAAATGAAATTGGTTTAGACGGTTCATATTATTTGCCTGAAGAAGTTGGTCCTCAACCAAGATCAGATTTAAAGTTCTTGAATGAAAAACAAAAATGGCAAGACGAAAGAGTTGAACAACTAAGAAAACACTTTAACAATGTAAAAGCCGCAAGAAAAAGATATGTTTTGTCTAAAGGTGTGGATAAAGAATTTGATGAACTAACTAGGGCAAATGAACTATATGACTTTGCTACTAACGATTTAAAAAATATTAAAAAAAATCCAAAACTCGAGAGTACAAAGCTAGCTAAATTAAAAGAGATGTATTCTGAAGAGAATAGTGACCAAAGTATTGATAATTTAAAGAAAAAAATGTGGTCCCTAACTGCCCAATATGATCAAGGAGAATTTTTAGTAAATTCACTGGCTAGAAAGGTAACCAGAGATGGTTTAATAGATTTGATTGCTAATGGCGAGTCGGTTGAGGCAATTCATCTAACTGAAGCAGATTTATCAAGACTTGAGTTTAAGAATATTGATTTTTCGTTTGCTATTTTTAAAGGCACTAATTTAACTGGGTGTAGATTTATTAAATGCAAACTAAATGAGGCAGCTTTTTCTTTTGCCAAACTTAACAACGTTGTATTCGAAGATTGTGAATTTCTAACTTCAAATTTTAATCAATCTAAATTTGAGGGGGCCTATTTTAAAAATTGTAGGTTTGAAAAATTAGTTATCTTTGAATACTCATTTACCAAATGTAATCTGGAATCTTGTTCCTTCAAAGAGATGCTAGTTCATCAATCAACCTTTTTGAATTGTAAGTTCAAGGATTGTGTTCACGATGGGTTCTCTTCGATTCAAAGCAGTTATAAAGACTGTGAATATCTCGATTGTGAATGGCAAAGATGTGCATATACTGAATGCAATATAGAAAATTGTAATTTTTTTAAAAATTATTTTTATCGTTTTGCTTTCACTCTTACCGATATAGCAAATTCATCTTTTAAATCTTCGTGGATTGAGGCCCTATCTGTAATCAGTGAGAATCCCCTAAATAAAATAGATTTTTCTGATTGTTATATAAAAAATAGTTCTTTACGAAAACAGAATTTTAGATCTTGCTTTTTTACTAATGCAATAATTGAGAACTCTGAGCTTTCTCATTCCAGTTTTGTGGATATTGATATGACAGGTATAGAAGTGCCTGATTCTTTCTTTAGACACTCGAAATTTTCTAAAGTTGATTTTACAAATTCAAGTTTGATGTCAGGGACTTTCACTCACTCCATATTCTCTGAAGTCAACTTTACACACGTTAACTTTTTTAGATGTGAAATGGGCCACACCACTATTATGGACGACTGCATAGAACATGAGAATTATATGGAGTTTATACAGTTAGAGCCAACTGAAGGGAGGGAGTCTGATGCATCCTAATGACAAACTTCTTAAAGAGTGGATAGATAATGGTGTGCCCTTAAAAGGATTGGATTTAAGCAATCGAGTATTTAAGCATTGGGACTTGTCAGGGGTAGTGTTTGATAATATTAATTTTTCAAACACGAAATTTATAGATGTACGATTAAGTCAAACCACTTTTAATGTTTGTGATTTAACTGGATGTTCATTTGAGGATTGTTACGTATTGGATGCATTTATTAATGATTCTATTGTTGATAGTTGCTTCATTAGGGATTCGTATTTTTGTAGTGTCAAGTGGACAAACTCTAAGTTAATAAGTTTGTCTGTACATAATTCATATTTTTCTAAGGGTGCCATTCTAAAGTGCAAACTTAGTTATGTGTCATTTTTAAATTCTGACCTAAGTGAAACATTGTTTGCAGATGTAGACTTGTCGGAAGTAAGTTTTAAAAATTGTCAAATGTATAAAGCAATTTTTTACGATTTGGATTGTCGATCCATAAAGATAAAGAATTGCAAACTCAATCATATAGTCTGGTCTAAATCAAAACTCATAGGTGCAAATTTTGACAATTTTGATTTGAAATTGTGCTCATTTACAGATAGTGATTTAACTAATTCTTCATTTATTAAAGCTAACCTAACTCAATGTTCTTTCAAGGGTAGTAAATTAAATAATGTGCTTATGAATGAGTGTATAGCTCCTTTCTCAGTATTTGTTGAAGCTCATGGGCATAACTTTTCGATTCAAAATGCAGACTTAAAACAAGCTGTATTCGCTCAAGCTAACTTTGAAAAATCACATTTTGACCATTCTGATTTATCGCTAACGCATTGGAAAAAAGCCAGTGCAATTAAGTGCAGTTTCAACAATTGCAATCTCTATTACACGGATTTTTCTTACTCTAATTTAAATGAATCAACTTTCGATGAAGCGAAGCTTAGTGAGACACGATTTCATCGAGCATTAACAGAACAATCTGATCTTAAGACAGCTCCTGGAGCCATTGAAAAGGATGCGGCTTTATTTGAGGCTGAACTATGGTCAGAACAATTTAGAACCAATTCTCAAAATACATCACAAGTATCCGATACTAAAGGGCCACTATCATGAATCGTATCGTTAATTTAAAAACTGTATTAGGCGATAGCCTAAGATTTTTATCTCTTAAGGGTAAAGACGAACTTTCGAATTTATTTGAGTACCATGTTCAGGCAGTTGCTGAAGATAAGCCAATTGATCAAACACAACTTCCAGGCACAGACGTAAGTATAGAAATAGATGCTGAGAAGTCCGTAAGGTACATAAACGGTATGATTAACTCAGTGCGTAAGGTAAGTGAGAAAATTGAAGATTCACGAAAATACTTTATTTACGAGTTCACAGTAGTTCCGCATTTATGGTATAGCACACAGACTAACAACAGTCGCATATTCCAAGAGATGACTGCGGTGGATGTGGTCAAAAAGGTTCTTGAAGAATACGATGTAAATATTGAGAATAAGTTATTTGAAAACTATAGGAAGTGGAATTACTGCGTTCAGTATAACGAGACAGATTTTTCTTTTATAAGTCGTCTATTAGAGCATGAGGGGATTTATTATTGGTTCCGACATGATGATAAAAAACATTATTTAGTACTTACGGACTCTAAAGATACTCATCCAAAACTTCCTGTAAACGGAGTAGCTTATTTTTATCATGAAGATAAAATGGCTTATGCTCACGATCAACATGTGTTTGATTGGCAAACTGGTGGTCAAATCACATCAAGTTCTTATTCAACACAAGACTATAACTTTGAAAATCCTCGAGGTGATTTATCTGGAGAAAGCAACATAGGTAGTAAGTATTCTCCAGGAAGAGAATTAGATATTTACGAGCCATTTGGTGGTTATATTTCAGCTGATGAGTCCGAGCATTATGCAAAAGTGCATTTGGAATCTTTGCAAGCTCTTCAGGACTATGCAGAGGCTCGCACACGGCTAAGAGACATTTCCTCTGGATATAAGGTAGAACTAAAACAAGCACCATACGCAGGTGATGATGGGGAATATCTTGTAGTTAAGACTGAGTATGACATATCAGTTCAATCTTACGTTTCAGGAGATGACGTTAACTTCAACCTGGAGACATCAGCTCTCCTTATCCCAGCCGATGTCCAATATCGAGCACCTAGGGTTCATAAAGAACCTAAGATGGGCGGTCCTCAAACGGCAGTTGTTACAGGCCCTGCAGGCGAAGAGATTTGGACAGATAAATATGGTCGAATCAAAGTACAGTTTCACTGGGATAGGGACGGTAAGAAAGATGAGAATAGTTCTTGCTGGGTACGTGTATCAAGTCCATGGGCTGGATCTGGTTTTGGTGGTGTTCAAATTCCACGTGTAGGTGAAGAGGTAGTTGTTGATTTTGTAGACGGTCAGCCTGATCGTCCTGTGGTAATTGGACGTGTTTATAACAATGAAAATATGCCTCCTGTTAACCTTCCAGATGATGCTACTCAAAGTGGATTTTTTACAAGAAGTAAAAATGGTGATGCAAGCAATGCAAACCGCATGATGTTTGAGGATAGTCCAGGCAAAGAACTATTATCTTTTGTAGCTGAACGTGATATGAATACTCACGTTAAGGATAAGCAAACACAAACAATTGATGGCAATGTAACTTCTTCAATATCAAGTTTCCGTTCTCATACTACACATAGTACTTCAGACATAACCCTAAAAAGTGGTAAAGAAGGAAAGTATGAGAGCGATCATGAGAGACTGATTAAAACTCAACTAACAGAGAAGATAGGAGGTAATTTAAAAGAAGACTATTTGGACGGAGTTGATGAAACCATTAAGGGTACGTTTACTAGTACAGTATCAGGTGTAGCTACTCATAATATGCTTGGTTATCACTTAAATTCTGAAACTTCAGATGAGGAAGAAGTAAATGGAGATGTGGTTCAAAGTGTTGGTGTGGATGAAATATTTAATATAAATACTAAGTCAAAGTTAAACACTGGAACTCTATCTTGGAAGACACCAAAATTAGGTATTGAAGCTAAGAGTTCATCTACGAAAATAGACTCAGGAGCAAATGTAGATGTTAGTGCACTTTTAGGTTATACCATGCAGACTGAAGCATCAATAACGAATAAGGCACCTCTAGTATTTGAATTTGAACTTATATCAGCAAAAAATAAAATTAACCATGTAAATAATGTTCCAACTAGTATCAGTGTAACGGGAGTTAAAGGTTCAGTTGGGGCACAGAATTTAGGTCTTAATATTCTATATCTAAGTGGAGTTGTTCAAAGTAATAGCAAACAATATTTTAGTGTTGGGGCTTCGGGTGTTAGTGGTCAACTCATAGGTAAAGAAAATAAAGATGGAAGTGCAGCGACTGATTTAGTTGGATTGAGATTTAATAGAGGTCTTAAAGTTTGGTTCTCTGGGGCTGGAAGTGGCGGTGGATCTGGTAAGGGTGGTTCAGGTAAAGGCAAATCCGATAAAAAAGATGGTGGTGGAGATAATAAGAAAGGTAATAATAAAGATAAGGATTCTGACAAACCTGGTGCAGATTGTAAAGAATGTAAAGGTTTATCGTCCAGTAAGAATCCATTGGCTCCAATTTTAGGGATGGCTGTAGATGGCATAACTGATATTGGTATGGAAGCTGTTTCTGGAGCAGTGGCTCAAGCTGCATCACCGCATTCAATTGACTTTTCATTAGGTGAAGAGCGTTTTTATCATACTGACTTTGCATTACCAGGAATAAAGAAAATATCTTGGACTAGGATGTATCGATCAAACAACTATGCATTTGATCAGCAGTCTGTATTAAGTCCATTAGGACCAAGATGGATGACGCCATATATGCAATTTATATATTTGCATAAAGAGACTCCTGTATTTGTTAATTTTGAAGGAAGGTTGGTGCGTTGTCCACAACAAATACCTTTAAATAAAGAAATCTATGACAGGAATGAAGAAATATTCTGGTCGCAAGTTGATCCTGATACTTTGCAAATCAGGTACAAAAACGACAACAAATTAATATTTAAGAAAATAGGCTCAGTTTTTAGATTGCACCTATGTACTGATGCTCAGAACAACTTACTGAAGCTTGATTATGATGATGAGTCACGTTTATCTAATTTAGAAAATGATTTATATAACATATATTTTAGATACGACGATCAGAATAGATTTGATGAGGTTTACTACTACGAAACTGATTTAGAGACAGGCAACAAAGTTGAAGTTGTACTTGCTAAATATTCCTATGATGCCGATGGTAACTTAATAACGGCTACAGATAGGTTTGCACTTTCAAATAAATACAAATATCAATCCAATCACTTAATTACCAGATACGAAGATAAGACTGCTCGTGGTGTCAACTTGGCTTGGGAGATTGATGGTGCTCAAGGTCGATGTGTCCATGAAAGTTTAGATGATGGTTCTGAGGCATTGTATATAAGATACGATCGTAAAGAATTATCCACTTATGTGACGGATGCTTTAGGTCAAACTACAAAATATCTCTTTAATGAAGACAATTATTTAATGCAGATTCATTACTGCGATGGAACTAAGCGAATCAATCAACGTGATAAATATAACAATATCACTCAGGTTACATATCAAGATGGGACTACAAGTAAATTTGTCTACGACTCTTTTGATAACTTAGTAGAAGTTATACAACCAAACAATACTAGCATTAGATATGACTATGACTCAGATAATAATCTGATAACACTGATTGATCCAATGGGTTACGAGTGGCATAGAACATATAACAATTTGAAATTGGTAGAGTCTGAGATAGATCCTTTGGGTCATGTCACTAAGTATCAGTACAACACTAAAGGTCAAGTGATTCGTATACAAGATGCTAAAGGTGGTAATAAACACATCACATACCATCCAACTGGAGAGGTGGCATCTTTTAGGGATTGCTCAGGTAAAACCACTAAATGGGACTATGATCTTTTAGGTCGTTTAGTTAAAATGACTGAGCCTTGCGGGACGACAGAAGAATATTTCTATGACTATTACAGCAATATCTGCAAAGTAGAAAGAAGTGGAACCAACCCAGTATACTTAGAGCATGATGCTGAAGGGCGTCTACTTAAGTTCATTGACGGTCTTGATCGTGAGACACGATATAAATATAACCCTGCAGGTCGAATTGAAACACGAGTTGATGCCCTTAATCATGAAGTAGGCTATAGATACGATGTGCTTGGTAGGCTATCTAAGCTTATTAATGAAAACAATGACAAATACTTCTTTGAGTACGATCCGCTTAGTAGGTTGGTTTATGAAAGAGGGTTTGACGGTAAAGAGAAGCGTTATCAGGTCAATAAGTTAACAGGGCGTTTAGATAGTGTTACGTTTGTAGATCAAACCCTTAACTTCCAGTACGACATTATGGGTCGTATGACTAAGACTTCTAGTGCAGATGAAGTTCGTGAGTATGACTATGACTTAAATGGGCGACTCACCTTAGCGAAAAACCCAACATCAGAGAATCAGTTTGAGCTTGATGCATTAGGTAATGTATTAAGGGAGATCCACTCATATGACATCTTTGATCATCATGTTACCAAGCTATGGAGATTTGAATACGATGAGCTATCTAACCTTATCAAAACAGTAAGGCCAGATGGAAAAGAGGTTGATTATTTAAGATATGGATCAGGTCATCTTCATGGAATGTTGCTTGATAAAGAGCGAATCGTTGACTATGAACGAGATGACAATCACCGTGAAGTAAAACGCCATTGGGCTCAGGATATGCTTCAGACCACAGCATATGATGTAGCAGGTCGTCTAGCTAATCAACACACTCAAAGTGGCAAATACGTCAAGAAAAGCATACTCAATCGAGACTATCAATATGATGGAGCAAATCAGTTAATCAACATTAAAGATAGTCGCAAAGGTGAGCTTAGCTACCGTTATGACCCGATAGGAAGACTAATCAATGCTAAGGGACCATTAGGAGAGGAGACCTTTAGCTTTGACCCAGCACACAATATCTTAAGTAAAGAGCATACTGCTTTAAGCACATATCAACATCAAACTGAAAATACATTGCCAAAAAATGTATCTAAAGTGATGGGCAATCTGCTAAGGCACATCTCGGGCTCACACTTTGATTATGACCAAAGAGGTAATTTAATCAAAAAAGAGAGTGCTAAGGGAATACAGACATTTGATTGGGATGGATTCAATCAAATGAAATCTACAACATTTAGAGGTTTGGGTCTAGCAGCAGGAAGTAAGCTTGATACTCAGTACCGCTATGATGTGTTTGGCAGAAGGATAGGTAAGAGAGTAGTAGATGTAAGGACTAAAGAGGTATTAGAGCAGACGCTTTATGACTGGGATGGTTTAACTATTGCGTCTGAGGAAAGGATTGGAGAGCAGTTAGCAGTTCAGGCTCAGATTAGAAAAGAATCAGGCTCAGAGACAAGAAAGCTAAGCTCGGAAGTTCAGTACTTGTATGAGGATGGAGAGTTTGTACCACTTGTGCAGTATACGAATTCTGCTACCGTGGGGCTTGGTTATGGAAGCTCTGGAGGGGCAGGCAGTAGTAGTCCAGCCGTCTATCACTATGTGAATGATCAGATAGGCACTCCACAGATTCTGATGAATTCAGAACAAGAAGTGGTGTGGGAAGCACAAGCAAAGGCATGGGGTGATACGATAATCTCAGCTCCTGTATCTGATGATGGTGTAATAAACAATCATAGATTCCAAGGTCAGTACTTTGATGCAGAAAGTGAACTGCACTATAATACCTTCCGCTACTATGACCCTGAGATTGGTAGGTTCATTTCACTAGATCCAATAGGATTGTTGGGTGGATTGAACCTCTATCAGTATGTACTTAACCCTATAGAGTGGGTTGACCCGTTAGGGTGGAGTGCAATTGGTCCCTGGGGAGAAAAAATAGCATCTAAATTCTTAAATAAGCAAGGACACAAGATATTAGGATCTATACAAAATGCATCAGGACATGGTTTTGATCTTGTTACTATGACGCCAGATGGATTCATAAATATTATTGAAGTTAAAACAAGTCAAAGTTATTGGCGAAGTAAAAGCAATATGTCCACTTGGACAAATAACAATATAAGAAAAATGATGGGCAATACAAATGGTAGATGGGGTAATATGCCAAACTATCAGAAAAATCTTCTAAGAAATATTAGAGATGCACAAGCAAAGAATAAATTGAGAAACATTTTAGTTCAAATAAACATAGATGAACGTTCAATAAGAATACAATGCAAGGGATGAAAAAAAAGATAGAAAAGGCAGTTAAACTTTATAAATATAATAAATCAATATGTACAGAGGATAGTGACTCTTTTTTTATTGATGAATATAATTTTTTCGCCAGAGATGAAAATCTAAAAAATTATTCTAATGTTGTGTGGGTAACTTTGTCGGGACTTCCTGATTGTACTCATGCCAAAGCAAAAAATTTATTATTTCAAGGTAATGAAGATTGCTGGAAATTTTTTGAAAGAACCGCAGTGTTTTGGGCTTATGGTCATAGTAATGATGTGTGGCTTGATCACCTTAAAGGGGCGTTCGAATATTCCCTTTATGTTGAAAGAAAGGATTTAATCTATAAATTAATTGATATTTCTTTATCATATTTAACAAATGAAAGTAATTTATCGAATAAGGAATTCAAGTTGCAAAGTGTTTATCCAAGCACTCAGTTGGTACATTTTCTCATTGAAAAATGGATTGGAGAAAATCCTGCTAAAGAATTTGTTCTTAAATATGGCTCTGGCTACGGTATTTATCAGAATATCATTGATAATTGGAACGATTTGTCAAAATTAAATAACAATTATTGGAATGAATTGTGTGATTATCATTTAAATGGCATAGGGTTGCAACAGAGCGAAAAAAGGGGATACGAAGAATTTTTGGACAGCGGTTTAGTACCAATGGAATTAATAAATCTCATTAAGGTTCGAAAAAAGTTAGGTTTAGATGTTCCAGTGATTGAAAACGATTTATTTAGTACTAATATGGCTAAGGAGCCTGTTATACCCACTGGTTATAACGAACAATTTGATGTTAAATTTAAACTTATTGAGCTTACTGTAAAAAATAAAAGAAGATATACCTATAATGAAGTGATTGACTGCATCAGAAAAGAATATGGCTGTGGTGTTGACATATTTTGGTAAGTTTATAAATTTTATATTTCAATTTCGTACTAAGGGTGTTGAGCCCAGTTCTTTAACTTTGCCAAAGTAAATTTAACATAAATTAACCCCGTATATTTAGAGCATGATGCTGAAGGTCGTCTACTCAAATTTATAGACGGGCTTGATCGTGAGACACGATATAAATATAACCCTGCAGGTCGAATTGAAACACGAGTTGATGCCCTTAATCATGAAGTAGGCTATAGATACGATGTGCTTGGTAGGCTATCTAAGCTTATTAATGAAAACAATGACAAATACCTCTTTGAGTACGATCCGCTTAGTAGGCTGGTTTATGAAAGAGGGTTTGACGGTAAAGAGAAGCGTTATCAGGTCAATAAGTTAACAGGGCGTTTAGATAGTGTTACGTTTGTAGATCAGACCTTAAACTTCCAGTACGACATTATGGGTCGTATGACTAAGACATCTAGTGCAGATGAAGTTCGTGAGTATGACTATGACTTAAATGGGCGACTCACCTTAGCGAAAAACCCATTATCAGAGAATCAGTTTGAGCTTGATGCATTAGGTAATGTGTTAAGGGAGATCCACTCGTATGACATCTTTGATCATCATGTAACCAAGCTATGGAGGTTTGAATACGATGAGCTATCTAACCTTATCAAAACAGTAAGGCCAGATGGAAAAGAGGTTGATTATTTAAGATATGGTTCAGGTCATCTTCATGGAATGTTGCTTGATAAAGAGCGAATCGTTGACTATGAACGAGATGACAATCACCGTGAAGTAAAACGCCATTGGGCTCAGGATATGCTTCAGACCACAGCATATGATGTAGCAGGTCGTCTAGCTAATCAACACACTCAAAGTGGCAAATACGTCAAGAAAAGCATACTCAATCGAGACTATCAATATGATGGAGCAAATCAGTTAATCAACATTAAAGATAGTCGCAAAGGTGAGCTTAGCTACCGTTATGACCCGATAGGAAGACTAATCAATGCTAAGGGACCATTAGGAGAGGAGACCTTTAGCTTTGACCCAGCACACAATATCTTAAGTAAAGAGCATACTGCTTTAAGCACATATCAACATCAAACTGAAAATACATTGCCAAAAAATGTATCTAAAGTGATGGGCAATCTGCTAAGGCACATCTCGGGCTCACACTTTGATTATGACCAAAGAGGTAATTTAATCAAAAAAGAGAGTGCTAAGGGAATACAGACATTTGATTGGGATGGATTCAATCAAATGAAATCTACAACATTTAGAGGTTTGGGTCTAGCAGCAGGAAGTAAGCTTGATACTCAGTACCGCTATGATGTGTTTGGCAGAAGGATAGGTAAGAGAGTAGTAGATGTAAGGACTAAAGAGGTATTAGAGCAGACGCTTTATGACTGGGATGGTTTAACTATTGCGTCTGAGGAAAGGATTGGAGAGCAGTTAGCAGTTCAGGCTCAGATTAGAAAAGAATCAGGCTCAGAGACAAGAAAGCTAAGCTCGGAAGTTCAGTACTTGTATGAGGATGGAGAGTTTGTACCACTTGTGCAGTATACGAATTCTGCTACCGTGGGGCTTGGTTATGGAAGCTCTGGAGGGGCAGGCAGTAGTAGTCCAGCCGTCTATCACTATGTGAATGATCAGATAGGCACTCCACAGATTCTGATGAATTCAGAACAAGAAGTGGTGTGGGAAGCACAAGCAAAGGCATGGGGTGATACGATAATCTCAGCTCCTGTATCTGATGATGGTGTAATAAACAATCATAGATTCCAAGGTCAGTACTTTGATGCAGAAAGTGAGCTTCACTACAATACCTTCCGCTACTATGACACAGAGATTGGTAGATTTATATCTCAAGACCCGATAGGTTTATTGGGTGGCATAAACCTCTATCAGTATGCACCTAACCCTGTGGAGTGGTTTGATCCGTGGGGGCTTGTATATGGGAAAATTATACAAGTAGTTGTAGGTGGAGTTGCTAGAAAACTATACTTCAACAAGTATGGCAAATTTGCTAAAAAACCTGGACCTAAACCTAAAAGTAAAGCCAATTCTAAACATGGAAATAGCCATCAATGTAGTAAAAAGACTTATGGGTATGTTTTGAAAGATATAGATACAGATGAGATTTTAAAATTTGGGGAAACAACAAATCCGAAGAAGCGATATTCTAAATCCTTCTTAGAGAATGAAAATGCTTGGATGGAAATAATCACATCTGGGTCTAAAAAGGATATGCATCAATGGCAACATAAAGAAATTCTTAATTACAAGAATTGTCATGGTGGATTCCGTCCACCACTTAATAAATCTGATTGGTAGTTTGATATGGTTTTTAGGAGTTAATGAAATGAGATTATGGATATCTGCTGAAGCAGAGCATACTGTAGGGTCAGAGTTTATAAAGATTGCGAATGAAATTGAAAAAAATGTAAATTTCTACTTAGAAGAAAAAAAATTTTCGGATGAATATAAAGATTGGTGCTGGGCATATATTGCTATGTTGGAAGGACCAGTAATGGAATCTATGGAGTTACCTGAGATAACTAGACGAAGCATAAAAAAGCAAGATTTAGAGTTTCGTTTCAAAATTGATTATCACTCTTTTCTCAATGGAGACTATAATCAACGATTAAAACTTATCATTGATTCTTTAGATAGATGTCTAGAGCATCCCAAAATGAAATCCCCCTGGAAGGTACCTAAAGGAGACATTATAATTTTGAAAGAGGCTTTACGGGTAGCAGAGCAAAAATTGACTAAGAATTAATTTTACAAAATTAAACTTTGAGGCTAGTTTCGAGGACAATTTATCCACCCCGTATATCTAGAGCATGATGCTGAAGGGCGTCTACTTAAGTTCATTGACGGTCTTGTTCGTGAGACACGTTATAAAAATAACCCTGTAGGTCGAATTGAAACACGAGTTGATGCCCTTAATCATGAAGTTGGCTATAGGTACGATGTGCTTGGTAGGCTATCTAAGCATATTAATGAAAACAATGACAAATACCTCTTTGAGTACGATCCGCTTAGTAGGCTAGTTTATGAAAGAGGGTTTGACGGTAAAGAGAAGCGCTATCAGGTCAATAAGTTAACAGGGCGTTTAGATAGTGTTACGTTTGTAGATCAAACTTTAAACTTCCAGTACGACATTATGGGTCGTATGACTAAGACTTCTAGTGCAGATGAAGTTCGTGAGTATGACTATGACTTAAATGGGCGACTCACCTTAGCGAAAAACCCATTATCAGAGAATCAGTTTGAGCTTGATGCATTAGGCAATTGTCCCCGGCAATTTAAAATTACCCCTTCAAACAAAATCGGCATTCTATAATAGCCCCATCGCTTTTTGAATAGCAAATTTCGAAGTTGTAATTCTAGTTAGATTGTGGGAAGAGATGTGAGATTAAAAATTACAAATTCAAGACTATTCGATAAAAGATCTCAAAAGAGCAAAGAAATCCCGATATTCGGTGATTTTATAAGTAAGTTATAAACGGTGTCCCTGACTATCTCTCTATTTTTAAGGGATAAATTTATCTACTTCATCATAAAATAGGCAAATTAGAAAAAATGTGAATTATGGAATTTTTAAATTATGAATTTAGAAATTAAAAATGGATGTTTGAATGGTTTATGTTTGGGGACCTCAAAATCCAAATTTTATAAAAATACTGCAAAATCATCTGGTGTGCTTTATGAGTTAGAGGATTTTGAAGGAGAGGAGTACATTGCCACCCTTTCTGCTAGGGACGTTAAAAAGTTTTATTCTCGACGGTCAGGAAATAAATTTTGATAATCTAACTAAATTTCTTGAGAGCGAAAATCCTTTAGTTGATGATGAAATTTACGTTTTTCCAAATCACAATCTTACATTAATACCTGATTTTGAAGATGAAATTTTCTCAGAGGTTTTAATTTACCACGAAAGAGTTAAAGATTTATTCGTGGAATCTTACGATGATTACTACTTGAATCTCAAAAGATGACATGTTTGGCAGTTTAAAATCGACCCCCACTAACATCAAAACCTTGACTATTAATTAAAATTTTTAAGTTAGGAAAGAGTACTATTTCTACTAATTCAAATGAGCGAAAACCTATTCTTTGAATTAGATGTAGAAGATGGATATCCACCTGGGGCACAAGAGAGCTTATGGGTGGAAAAAATTAGACAATAGTCTGTTACGTATAGATAACATACCCTTTTACACTAAAGAAGTATCCTTGGGTGATATAGTTTCCTACACAATTAAAGATGGTGTGTATTATTTCTATAGCATTGTTAAGCATTCCGATAATTCAACTATTAGAGTTGTATATCTAAATAAGACAGTCGATATAGATGTAATTTACAGAATTATGGAAAAATGCGGTTGTGAGATAGAAAAGATGTCCACAACTTTTTGGGCATTATCAGTCAAAACATTAAGCGACTTTGAGAAAATTACTTTCAAACTTGAGGAGCTTGAATCTCAACATTTTCTAGATTTTGAATTGGGTAAGTTAAGTTTCGAAGTAGAAAAATCTCTTCCTAATACTTAATATATTTTTTAGACTATTTAAACAAAAACGAGTTTAATTTCCTTTGGCAATGACAACGAGCATTGCCAACATAATGCGAATTTTTGCAATATTTTGAACTCATAATATGTCCTTAAAACGAGCAATGGGCTAACTAAACTCTAATTTGAAGAAACAAATCCAGTAAACGTTTGGAGTATTTATGAGAAATATTAAACTTTGGGAATGGTCATTAAAAAAAAGCACAGCACTAAGAAATATAAAAGTTGGGGATATTATTTGTTATGAATTAGATTCTGACGGTTCAAAATATTCGTATGGCCAACTAATTGCCAAAACTGGTGCAGGTTTTGTATTCAGACCGTTTAACATAATTCACACTGAACCAAATGACTTAACAGTTGATGAGATTTTAAATAGCTCCATTGCTGGAAGACATTTCATTCTCGATGTCTATACTGCATTGGATAAGAAAAAATTTCATGATGATGGTGAATGGCGAATCATAGGTCATGAATCTGATTTCAAATTAAGCGAACAAGAAAGCAACCTTTTTTTGTTTAGTAGAAAAATAGGTAATCGAGCTGAAAAAATTAATATTTTAGGTCACTCGGAACAATGCAGTTTAGAAGAAGCTGATAATTTGGTAGCTTATGGCCCATATCTTGGAGACCAAGCCAAGAAATGGTTTATAGATTTGAATCAGTAAAATTTATACCCTTTACGTTATTATTGGTTTACGTTTGCTAATTATTAAAGTAAAAAATCTATACCTGGCCACGCCCTAACAAGCTAACGCCCATACCTCTTCAAATAAGCTTTTGTATACCCACAAGTAGGTCGAACTTCCCAATTATTTTTTCTAGCTAAATTCAAAGCAAATTTAGTCAATTCAGCAGCTACACCCCGTCCGCCGATCTCTGAGGGGACCTGAGTTGAGAGGATATCCATGACATTGCCATCCAATGTATATTTAATAAATGCACGCAGGCTGTCAACATCTGCAAAGATTAATCCTGCATCTAAATCGTTTTTAATTTCCATTGCCATCCAAAACTTGAAATAAGCCACTAAACCCTTATAGTATAAGAGATAGTTATAGGGAGATAATATGAAGTTAATTTATGTGTGGGATGCGATTTGTGGTTGGTGTTATGGGTTTGAATCTGTTCTTACCAAATTTGTGCGAAATCATCCTGAGCTTGAATTGAAGATGGTTTCGGGGGGTCTGGTTACGGGGGACCGCATAAAGCCTATTAGCGAGTATAACTATATAAAAAATTCGAATGCTCAAGTATCTCAGATTTATGGTGTGGCATTTTCCGATGCGTACAATTCAATGCTAGATGAAGGGTCGACCATTCTGAATTCTAATCAACCAGGACTAGTGTTTAGTATATTGCGAGAAGTGGTCCCATCAGAAAAATGGGTTGAATTAGGATGGGATATTCAAAAACTTATGTATCTCGAGGGCAGGTCTTTAGGCGATTTTGATGCATATGAAGCGATTTTTGAGAACTATGGCATTGCCACAGAAATAATTGAAAAAATTCGTGCAAATTGGAATGATACTTCGATTCCTGAAAATGATTTTAATCAAGCTCGGGAGTTGGGTGTAAGTTCGTATCCTACATTACTGATTGAACACGATGGGAAATATTTCGATATTCGCACGGGTACAGAAACGCTTGAAGAATTAGAAGCGAATTATCGGAAAATTCTCACAATACAGGGCGATCAAAAAGCTAGTAAATAAAATGCCATCATCTAAGTACGTTGCGAAGAGAGCGGGAGTGTCACACGATATTAGTAAAATATACGAGGCGGCACATCAAGGTTCAAATTTTAGAGGGTAGCATGAAATTCAATCCATTAATATTCAAACAGCAAGCACTTATCGGCGATCAATGGATGGACTCCTATAGCGGCGAAACCATTGAAGTCTCTAATCCAGCCACAGGTGAAACAGTTGGCACAGTTCCGAAAATGGGAGCAAAAGAGGCGGAACAAGCTGTGGAGGCGGCTCAGAGGGCATTGCCACAATGGTCTGCTATGTCTGCGAACGAACGCTCAGATTTGCTACGTAAATGGTACGACCTAATTATTGAACATAAAGAGGATCTCGCACGTTTGCTCACTATCGAGCAGGGCAAGCCGCTAAAAGAAGCTGAGGGCGAGATTTTGTATGGGGCCGCATACATCGAATGGTTTGCGGAAGAGGCTAAGCGTGTCTATGGTGACACTATTCCTGCTCCAAGCGGCGATAAACGCATTGTGGTCATAAAGCAGCCTGTTGGTGTGTGTGCTGCGATTACTCCTTGGAATTTTCCGAATGCTATGATTGCCCGCAAAGTGGCTCCAGCTCTTGCTGCAGGGTGTACATTTGTTTCACGTCCTGCATCTCAAACTCCATTTTCTGCATTGGCTATGGCATCGCTCGCTCTCGAGGCCGGCATCCCGCCTGGCGTGTTCAATGTGATCACAGGAAAATCCAGCGAGATCGGTAAGGTGCTCACTGAAAGCCCTATCGTTCGCAAATTCAGCTTCACGGGCTCTACTGAAGTAGGGCGTTTATTGATGCAGCAATCCGCTTCGACCATTAAGAAAATTTCCCTCGAATTGGGCGGAAATGCTCCTTTTATCGTGTTCAACGAAGCTGACGTTGATGCTGCTGTTGAAGGTGCCGTTGCCGCTAAATTCCGAAATGCAGGGCAGACATGCGTATGTGCAAATCGCATCTATGTGCAGTCTAAAATTTATGATGAATTCTGCGATAAATTGGCTGATGCCGTTGCAAATCTTAAAGTTGGCAATGGTCTCGCCGAAGACTCCATCATCGGTCCTATGATCAATCAAGATGCTGTCGATCATTCCAAAGAGCTTTTGCAGGATGCGGTAGAGAAGGGTGCGCAGGTGACCACAGGTGGCTCTTACAATGAATTATTTTTCGAGCCGACTGTAGTCAAAAACGCCACCCCTGAAATGCGATTTTCTACAGATGAGATATTCGGGCCCATTGCCCCCGTATTTAAGTTTGAAACGGAAGAGGAAGCTTTAAAACTAGCAAATGACACCATTTACGGCCTTGCATCCTACATCTATACGGAAAATTTAAATCAAACTATTCGGGTATCTGAAAAACTTGAGTATGGCATTGTTGGGGTTAACACAGGATTGATTTCTAACGCTGCGGCTCCGTTTGGCGGAGTAAAACAGTCAGGTCTAGGACGCGAAGGCTCAAAATATGGTATCGAAGACTATCTAGAGATCAAATACATTTGCGTGGGTAATGTTAAATAGATACTAAGATCTTAGGGATAAGAAATAATCGAGCCTCTCATTTAAATATTGTGCAAATAAAAGCTCCATGCAATCGTAAGATCCGCTTGTATGGAACTTTTCAAAAGCATCATAGTATTTCACTCTATCTGTAAATTTAATATCAATAGGTGGGAATCCAGATTTCATCAATTCTAAATTTACAATTAGGCGTCCGGTCCGCCCATTCCCATCGATAAAGGGATGGATGCATTCAAAATCAACATGAAATTTTGCTAATTTTTTTAAGATATGCTCTTGTGATTTCTTATAATCCAAAAGTAATTCTTGCATCTTAGTTTCAATCAAATATGCTTGGGGCGGCTCATACTCTGACCCCAAAATACGCACAGGAAGTTTACGATATATACCACTAAATTGTCGCTTATGTGCAAGCACAAGTGAATGGACTTTTTTAATTATCCCTTCATCAAGTTCAAAGCCTTCTTTTACTAATTCACACACAAAATCAAAAGCTTCACGGTGATCTACAGCTTCCAAATGATCTTTCAGAGGTTTTGAATCTATTGTTAGCCCTTCAAGAACCAATGCAGTTTCACGAAGTGTAAGCGTGTTTCCCTCGATAGCATTGGAGTTATAAGTATATTCAATCGTAAAGTCACGATGTAAACGCTCAAGCTCGATTTCATCAAGTGGTCGCATTGCATCTAGATCCACTTTCTTTTTATCTATCTCTGTGACTAAATTTTCAAGTTTCATAAAAACAAGAAAGCCCCACTAATGCAGGGCTTAAAATCGATTATATCCTAATGCTCTTAGAGCATTAATAAACCCAAATCCTATAATTTATTTAATCAAATCAGCCACGCCTGCTCGTTCTTCTTCAAGCTCGGCTAATGTAGCATCCATGCGTGCACGTGAAGCTTCATCAATCTCTAAGCCTTGTACAATTTTGTATTCACCGCCTTCAGTCGTAACTGGGAAGCCATACACAATACCCTCAGGAATACCATAAAATCCATCAGAAGGAACGCCCATAGTAACCCATTTTCCGTTTGTGCCTAACACCCAATCGTGAATATGGTTAATCGCTGCATTAGCCGCAGAAGCTGCAGATGAAAGACCGCGAGCTGCTATGATAGCGGCACCACGTTTAGCTACTGTCGGGATAAAATCATTTTCTACCCAATTATCGTCGCCGATTTTCTCTTTTAATTTAACACCACCCGCTTCAGCAAAGCGAATATCAGGATACATGGTCGATGAGTGATTACCCCATACCACAAATTTATCAATATCTTCAATGTCCACACCAGCTTTGCGTGCCATTTGTGTCAATGCGCGATTATGGTCCAAACGTACCATAGATGTGAAGTTTTTCGCAGGTAAATCGGGAGCTGATTTCATGGCAATATACGCATTTGTATTTGCTGGGTTTCCTACCACTAAAACCTTAACGTCACGGCTAGCTACTTCATTTAATGCTGCCCCTTGTAAAGTGAAAATTTGTGCATTAGCTTGAAGTAAATCTTTGCGCTCCATACCAGGCCCTCTCGGACGAGACCCTACTAGGATGGCAATGTCCACGTCTTTAAACGCTGTCTTAGGATCACTGTGTGCAGTTACTTCTTTAAGTAATGGGAAGGCACAATCGTCGAGTTCCATCATTACGCCTTTAAGTGCGTTTTGAGCTTTCTCATCTGGAATTTCTAAAAGCTGAAGAATAAGGGGTTGGTCTTTACCCAACATTTCACCAGCAGCAATTCTAAATAATAATGAATATCCAATTTGACCAGCCGCACCTGTAACGGCTACACGAATAGCAGGTTTTGACATTAATAACTCCAATTTTTATAGAATAACTTTGAAATTGTAATCCTTTTTAATTAAAGGAATAAGAATCGCCTATTTTTGAAATATCAAAAAGCAATAGAAATATAAGCCAACAAATTCCTCAAGCTTACCTAATCCCCTAAAATCCGCAATCAATCTCAAAAGTTTGATTAAAAATATTATAATCTTACAAGTTTTATATTTAATCATAGGTATCAATTCATGTCTGATGTCACTCAAAAGCCTCGCCGAGAGTTTAGAAACATTGAATTCGATAAAATTACTAGGGCTTATAAGCTTCCGCTTCCTGCGATTTTATCGATTTTGCACCGCGTTAGTGGTGTTTTAATTTTTCTAAGCCTTCCTATTCTTATTCATTTATTCCGTAACAGTCTAGCTGGGCCTGTTATGTTTAATAGCTTGGCTACAGGTTTCTCAGGTTTTTTAATTAGAGTTGTCTGTATTGTGGCATTATGGGGATTTATGCACCACCTTTGTGCTGGTATTCGTTTCCTTATTCTTGACTTACATATTGGTATGGATAAGGTTTCAGCTAATAAAAGTGCAAAAATTGTGTTTATTGTGAGTTTGGCTTTAACTGTTATTTTTGCAATTAAATTATTTGGAGTTCTGTAATGCCTGATCAATTTGGTACTAATCGTCGTGCAGTAGGAGCTCATTACGGAACAATTGGATTTATTGTTCAACGTTTAACTGCTACTCTTTTAGCAATTTATTCTGTTTTCTTTCTCCTCACATTGTTATTTACACCAGTAACTTATGAGAATTGGTTGCACCTTTTCACTTTTACTGTTTTGAGTATCCCTGCTGGTCAAATCTGTGTAACTTTAGTGTTTTTCACACTTTCATGGCACGCATGGATTGGAATTCGTGATGTTTGGATGGACTATATCGATTGCTGGAAGCTTCGTCTAATTCTATTTATATTTACGATATTTTGGCTTATTGCCATGTCTATTTATTTCTCATTTGTCGTTTGGAGTCTTTAATGTCTACTGTTCTTTCTTCTTTACCTCGTCGCAAATTTGATGTTGTGGTAGTAGGGGCAGGCGGTTCAGGCATGCGTTGTTCCTTACAACTTGCTCAAGCAGGTCTTAATGTCGCTGTGCTCTCAAAAGTATTTCCAACTCGTTCTCATACAGTTGCAGCTCAAGGTGGTATTGGTGCTTCTTTAGGAAATATGTCTGAGGATAATTGGTATTGGCATATGTACGATACTGTAAAGGGTTCTGATTGGCTCGGAGATCAGGATGCTATTGAATTTATGTGTCGTCAGGCTCCCGAAGCCGTTTATGAATTAGAGCATTATGGAATGCCTTTTGATCGCAACCCAGACGGTACTATTTATCAACGCCCATTTGGCGGTCATACAGCTAATTTTGGTGAAAAACCTGTTCAAAGAGCCTGTGCTGCAGCTGACCGTACAGGTCATGCCTTGCTTCATACTTTATATCAACGAAATGTAGCCTCACGTACTCACTTTTTTGTTGAATGGATGGCCCTTGATCTTATTCGCAATGATGACGGAGATGTCTTAGGTGTCACAGCTTTAGAGATGGAGACAGGGGATATATACGTTTTAGAAGCTAAACGTACAGTTTTAGCTACAGGAGGAGCCGGTCGTATTTGGGCTGCATCTACGAATGCATTTATTAATACAGGTGATGGGCTTGGTATGGCTGCACGCGCGGGCATTGCCCTCCAAGATATGGAATTTTGGCAGTTTCACCCTACGGGCGTTGCTGGTGCGGGCGTACTTATTACTGAAGGGGTTCGCGGAGAGGGCGGCATTCTCTTAAATAAAGACGGAGAGCGTTTTATGGAACGATACGCTCCGACTCTAAAAGATTTAGCGCCACGCGATTTTGTATCTCGTTCTATGGACCAAGAGATTAAAGAAGGCCGCGGTGTAGGTGATGGAACACACGTCGCTCTTAAACTAGACCATTTAGGTGAAGATGTCATTAAAAAACGTCTTCCATCTATTCGTGAGATTGCTATTCGATTCGCAAATGTGGATCCAATTAAAGAACCAATTCCTGTTGTTCCTACTATTCACTATCAAATGGGTGGTATTCCTGCAAATTATCATGGCCAAGTAGTTGAATGGAAAAACGGAGAGGAAAAAATCGTTAACGGTTTATATGCAATTGGTGAATGTTCTGCGGTTTCCGTCCACGGTGCAAATCGCTTAGGCACAAATTCACTTCTAGATTTAGTTGTGTTTGGGCGTGCAGCTGGAAACCATATCATTGCCGACAAATTGCATGAACAGAAGGCTCATGTGGACCTTCATAAAGAGAGCGTTACAAAATCTATGGATCGTTATAACGCACTTGAAAACCGCTCTACAGGCCTAAAAGTCCAAGATGTAGGAAATAAAATTCGCACTACTATGCAAAGTCACTGTGGTGTATTCCGTACTAAGGAGCTACTTAACGAAGGTGTTCGTGAAATTGCTGAATGTGCAGAACAAGTTAAGCAAATTCATTTTAAAGATAAATCGAAAGTCTTCAATATGGCACGACAAGAAGCTCTTGAAATCGAAAATATGATTGAAGTTGCAAAAGCTACTATTAAATCAGCAGCTAATCGTGACGAGAGTCGTGGAGCTCATGCTCTTAATGACTTCCCAGAGCGTGATGATATTAATTGGTTGAAGCATACACTTTGGTATTCTGAGACAGATTCTCTTGAATATAAACCTGTGCATATGAAACCATTGACAGTTGATTCATTCCCTCCTAAACCTCGTACATTCTAAGTTGGATATCATGACTAAACGCATTGTTAAATTTGAAATTTACCGCTATGACCCAGATAAGGACGAACGTCCTTACATGCAAAAGCTTGATGTAGAGCTTGGCCCAAACGATAAGATGCTTCTTGATGCATTAGTACGCATCAAAAATGATGTGGATGATAGCTTATCAATTCGTCGCTCATGTCGCGAGGGTGTATGTGGTTCAGATGCGATGAATATTAACGGTAAAAACGGGCTTGCATGTATTACTAATCTTAGAGATTTAAAAGAGCCTATAGTTTTAAGACCTCTGCCAGGGTTACCTGTAATTCGTGATTTGATTGTAGATATGACTTCGTTCTTTAATCAGTATCACTCAGTAAAACCATATTTAATCAACGAGGATCATCCTCCTGAAAAAGAGCGTTTGCAATCTCCAGAAGCACGTGAGGAATTAGATGGTTTATATGAGTGTATTCTTTGTGCTTGTTGTTCTACATCATGTCCATCATTTTGGTGGAATCCTGATAAGTTCGTAGGTCCTGCTGGTCTGCTTCAAGCTTATCGCTTTCTTGCAGATAGTCGTGATCAGGCGACGTCAGAGCGCCTTGATAATTTAGAGGATCCATATCGACTATTCCGTTGCCACACAATTATGAACTGTGTGGATGTCTGTCCTAAGGGGTTAAACCCCTCAAAAGCTATCAGCAAAATTAAAGAAATGCTTGTGAGACGTACTGTTTAGTATGGGTACGTTATCCGATAGTGAACGCGATCTTCTTAGATGGAGGTCGCGTCGCGGACTACTAGAAAATGATCTGATAATCACAAAATTTTTAGATCAATATGAGAGTTCATTAACTCAGGACGATGCCCGAAATTTAATGACTCTTTTTGAACTAGACGATAATACCCTTTTGCAAGTTTTGTTAGGGACTGAAGTTCTTGAAAGCCCCTATGATAGCCTCGAAATCCAAAGGCTTGTTAAACTTATGCAATCTTAATGGGGTATATTACACAAAATACTGAGGAGTATAAAATGAAAACATCAGATAAAAAGGCCGTATTGAGTATTGATGGTCAAGATAGCATTGAACTACCTATTTATGATGGTTCGGTTGGTCCAAGTGTTATAGATATCCGCAAACTATATGCTCAGACAGGCATGTTTACTTATGACCCTGGTTTTGTCTCGACTGCTTCATGCGAATCTGAGATTACATACATTGATGGCGGGAAAGGGGAGTTGTATTACAGAGGCTATCCGATAAAAGAACTTGCTGTCAAATGTGACTATTTAGAAGTGTGCTATTTGCTTCTTAAAGGTGAACTTCCTAATCAGGCTCAAAAAGATGACTTCGAATATCGTATCCTTCACCACAATTTAGTTCACGAACAAGTACATATGCTACTTCGTGGTTTCCGTCGTGATTCTCATCCGATGGCTATTTTAGTTGGCCTAACAGGTGCTATGGCTGCATTCTACGATAATGGATTAGATATCAAAAATCCAGAGCATCGTGAAATTGCATCTATCCGGTTGATTGCGAAGATGCCTACATTAGTTGCTATGGCTCATAAATACTCTATCGGTGAACCGTATGTACACCCTAATAATAAACTTTCTTATTCTGGTAATTTTTTACGTCAGATGTTCGCAAACCCATGCGAAGAATATGTAGTTAACCCTGTTATTGAAAAAGCCATTGACCGTATTCTTATTTTGCACGCAGATCATGAGCAAAATGCTTCTACGTCAACAGTTCGTTTATGCGGCTCTTCAGGTACTAACCCTTATGCAGCGATTTCTTCTGGTATTTCTTGCCTATGGGGTCCAGCACATGGTGGTGCGAACGAAGCATGCTTAAGAATGCTTGAGCAAATTCAAGCAGACGGTGGTGTTGCAAAAGTTGGCGAATTTATGGAGAAAGTTAAAGACAAAGAATCTGGAGTTCGTTTAATGGGCTTTGGACATCGTGTTTATAAAAACTATGATCCTAGAGCTAAACTTATGCAAGAAACTTGCAAGGAAGTGCTTGCAGAGCTTGGACTTGAAAATGACCCACTATTTAAACTTGCGATGGAACTTGAGCGCATTGCTCTAGAAGATGATTATTTTGTAGAGCGCAAGCTTTATCCTAATGTTGATTTCTACTCTGGTATCGTGCAAAGTGCAATCGGTATTCCAACCCAATTGTTTACTGCGGTATTTGCATTAGCACGTGTTGTAGGTTGGATATCTCAATGGAGTGAGATGATCTCTGATCCAGACTACAGAATTGGTAGACCTCGTCAATTGTACGTTGGAGAAACTAAAAGATCTGTTCCAGATATAGCCAATCGCAAGTAAAAAATTATAATTTTGAGGGTCGCTTTTGGGCGGCCCTTATTTGATTATGACACTATACGATAGGATAGGGTTTAGTTGGGAAAAAAATTCTGATATTGTTATTCCATCAGAAAAAGAACCACTTAGCACTCTAATTTTCAAACTAAAAAAGAGATTTCCTGAATTCGTTTGGGATGCATCACAATTAGAAAACAATCCGATTACATTTCCTGAGATTAAAACTCTACTTGATGGAATAACAATTGGTGGTCATAAATTGTCTGATGTAGAACAAGTTACAAATCTTGCTGACAGTCTAGAATACTTAATTAAGACTCTAAAAAACGATTTTTTCAAGTTGGATCGAGATACTTTCTGCAAATTTAATTCAATTATTTCTAGAAATGAATCTTTAGAGTGGGGTGTATTTAGAGGCGAGGGTTCAGAAATTAATTACACTCCAAATGTAGCACTTGGTGAAAGGGGCGTTTATAAGCCATTGCCCACAGTTGCAGGTGCGAAAGAATTGATTCTTAGATTTAATGATGGAGTACTAGCTCTAGAATCTTCTTTTAAAGAGCATGCAATCTCTACCTACGAACTAGCTTTTGCATTCTTTCTTTTTGGTGCATTAAATCAATTTTTTTTTGACGGAAATAAACGCACCTCACGCCTTATGATGAATGGGATTTTAATGTCTAATGGATATGAGGCAGTCACTATTCCTGCTTCTAAAGCTACAGAATTCAATAGAAATATGGTTGATTTTTATGATTCTAAAAATGCAACAGACATGATTAAATTTTTGTTTGAATGTACCCAAAGCTAATTAATCAGGTCGCTATTGGGCGGCCTTTATTTTATAAAGTTGCGAATTTCATCTACATCTTCTGACATATCATCCCATAAGAATAGAAGAAGGCTTAGAGATAAATTATCTGTGGAGGATGGCTGGGACATTGCCACCCCCCAAAAAAGGCAAGAAAGAATTATGGAACAACGCACAAACATCACTGTCCTCAAGGTTATTTGAAATCATAGTTACACATTACACACATAAAATGACAGAAATTTTATGGAGATATTTATGATTAAAAAATTACTTCCACTAGTGGTTTCTAGTCTTTTTGCAGTTGCTGCTGCTCAAGCTCAAAATCTTACTCTTTATACTTCTCAGCCTGTAGCAGATGCTCAAATGACTGTTGAGGCATTTGAAAAAGCTAATCCAGGCGTTAAAGTTGAATGGGTTCGCGATGGTACTACTAAGCTTATGACAAAATTCCGTGCTGAACTTGAAGCTGGGGTTACTAAGCCAGATCTTCTATTAATTGCTGATAGTGTGACTCTTGAACAGTTGAAAAAAGAGGGTCTGTTGGCGGCCCATGATTCTAAAGAGAAGTCAAACTATGATGAGGCTTTATATGATAAAGAAGGTTACTACTATGGTACTAAGCTAATCACAACTGGTATTGCATATCACAAAGATGCAAAAGTAAAACCTACTTCATGGAAAGACCTTGTAAAACCTGAACTTAAAGGCCAAGCAGCTATGCCTAGTCCTCTGTATTCGGGTGCGGCATTAATTCATCTATCTGCATTAACTACAAATCCTGATTTCGGATGGGATTACTATAAAGCTCTTAAAGAAAATGGTATGAGCCCAATCAAGGGTAATGGCAGTGTTCTTAAAGCAATTGCTACAGGTGAAAAGCCTTACGGTGTGCTTGTTGATTACATGGCTATACGCGAAAAAGCTAAAGGGTCACCTGTAGAGTTTGTGTTCCCTGCAGAAGGTGTATCTATGGTTACTGAGCCAGTTGCGATTCTTAAAAGCTCTAAAAATCAAGAATTGGCTAAGAAATTTGTTGATTTCTTACTTTCAGCTGAGGGACAAGAGCTTGTTGTTAAACAAGGCTATCTTCCTGCACGTAACGGTGTAACTCCACCTGCGGGCTTCCCTGATCGAAAAGATATTAAATTATTGCCATTTGACTCAGCTAAAGCTTTAGAAAACACAGAAAAAGATAAAGAAGGTTTCTCTAAAATTTTCAACTAATTAATAGATTAGATTTAGATTGAATCGAAAAACATTGCCAACTCCCGTTATATGGGGGTTGGTTTTTATTATTCTCATTATCTCGATTCTGCCAACTGCACGTCTTGTGCTACAAGTAGTGTTCGATATAACAGAGTCCGAAAAATCCTCGCTCTCAAAGGTTCTTGCTCAGAGTTCTACATGGACTGCGACCTTTAATAGTCTTTATACGTCCTTTGTGTCTATGCTGTTGTCGCTTATCATTGGCGGCTCACTCGCATTGCTTATTACACTTACAAATATCCGTGCGAAAAGTGTATTTGTCATGCTTTTTATGCTACCGATGATGATACCGCCGCAAGTAATGGCTTTAAGCTGGCTTCAGTTAATGGGGCCAAACAGTGCCCTTCTCAAGATGATAGGACTTGCCCCACCGCTAGGATCGCCGCAGCCTCTATATTCGGATTGGGGCATTATCCTGCTTCTTGGAATACAGAGTGCACCGCTTGTATTTTTAACCATTCGCACGAATATCCTTAATATTCCTAAAGAATTGATAGAAGCTGCCCGCCTTAATGGGGCTTCTATGAGGGAAGTTTTAGTAGATATGGTATTGCCACTATGTAAGAATTCCATCGCTGCAGCTGCTGCTATCGCATTTATATCGTCGCTTGGAAATTTTGGCATTCCTGCTATGTTGGGCATTCCTGCGTCATATTATGTGCTCCCAACACTCGTGTATCAAAAGATGGCTGATTTCGGGCCGACTATGATTGATCAAGTGGCTGCATTGTCAGTGCTTATTGCAGTGCTCTCGTTGTTGGTGGTGTGGATGCAGAATCATTATCAGCGGAAGATGCAGATTATGGGCCTGCCTGGAAAGCCGCTATCCTTCAGGCTCGGACTCAGTCGCATATTTTGGGAGCTTGCACTAGCTTTATTTTTAATAGCTATACTTGTTATCCCACTTATAGCCCTTATCGTTAGTTCTCTTGTTCCAGCTCAGGGCGTAGTCTTAACGTGGGACACACTAAGTTTTAAAGGGTACGAGAATCTATTTATGCCGCAAAGCGTTACCTGGCGTGCTTTTAAAAATAGCTTCTTTTTATCGTTAGGGGCAGCTAGTGCTATTGTGCTTATCGGAATGCCTCTTGCGATGTGGTTTAGCAAGTCGGATAATCGTTTTAAAAAATGGTTGCAGATTGGGATGGATGTGCCGTATGCATTGCCAGGGGTGGTGCTGTCGATTGCCGTGATTTTGATATTTGCGAGACCATTGCCACTTGTGGATATTGTTTTATATGGCACGATTTGGACTATATTTTTTGCATATTTATCGCGCTTTTTTACGGTCGGTTTTAAGCCAATTCAAAGCACAGTGATGCAGATGGATAATTCTTTTGAGGAGGCGGCTCAGCTTTGCGGAGCAGGGCAGATGCGGCGTTTGCTTGATATAGTGTTTCCACTGCTTGCTCCTTCTGCTTTTGCGGGCGTTATTCTTGTGTTTTTGCTCGCTTTTAATGAGTTGACTGTGTCAGCACTTCTTTGGAGCTCTGGCAATGAAACCGTAGGTGTCCTCATTTTCAATATGGAAGAAAGCGGTGATGGCATCATGGCTGCGGCTATGTCAGTGGTGGTCGTCTTTATTGTGATTTTGCTGATGCTTGTTTTGAATCTGTTTTCAAAGAGAATTCCGCGGGGCGTAATTCCGTGGAAAAACTAAGATTTAAAATAGGCTTATATTAAGTAATTGATTTTAATGGATAATTTCAACTGTACGATAATATCGTACAGTTGAAATTGCAGGACTATTTTATCCACCTTGGGTTTATTTTTTCTTTTTGATTGTTATTTTATGGAATACTTTCAAGGAGAAATTATGAATATTAAAAAGTATGAAGGTTATATGATCAGATCCACCTGGGTTCAAGAAAAAGAAGAATGGTATTTCAGCATCATAGATGTTGTTAGAGTGCTTACGGAAAGTAGTAATGCTCGACGCTACTGGAGTGATCTAAAAGTAAAAATTCGTGATATTGAAGGGGGAAATCAACTGTACGATAATATCGTACAGTTAAAAATGAAGACCCCAGATGGAAAATACAGAACAACGGATGCCTCTGATTTAAAAGGAATTTTCCGGATTATACAGTCAATTCCTTCCCCTAAGGCTGAGCCATTTAAATTATGGCTTTCAGAGATGGGTAAGGAGAGATTTGATGAAATCGCTGATCCAGAGTTGATTATCGATAGAGCCCTACAGACTTATCTCTCAAAGGGTTATACAAGAGAGTGGATTAATCAAAGACTGCAGGCAATTCAGGTTCGCAAGGAATTGACTGATGTGTGGAACGACCATGGGGTGTCTGCAAGCAAGAACGCACTAGATTTGGGGAGGATATTAGCAAATGTTCTTGAAAATAAATCAGATGATTAACTTAATTTCAACTGTACGATAATATCGTACAGTTGCCCGAAACCTATGTCTAGACTCATTCTTCAGAATATCTCTAAGTTTTACGACCAAAATCAGGTCGTTAAAAATGTCTCACTTGAATTCGAAGAGGGTGAATTTATTGCTTTACTTGGTCCATCTGGGTGCGGCAAAACCACCTTGCTTCGAATGATTGCTGGCTTTGAGCCCGTCTCTGAGGGTGAGATTCGCTTTGGTTCAAAAGTCCTCTCTAGCGCCCAATCTTCTAATGTCATTCATGTCCCTCCAGAAAAACGAGAGATAAGTATGGTGTTCCAATCCTACGCACTGTGGCCACATATGAAAGTGCGAGATAACGTAGGTTATGCCCTTAAACTTAAGGGAATAAAGGGTCAAGAGTACAAGTCTCGCGTTATTGAAGCCCTTAAGACAGTCGATCTTGAGAATTTTGCAAACCGCTATCCCAATGAGCTTAGTGGCGGCCAAAGACAGCGCGTTGCTTTGGCTCGGTGCCTCGTGTCGTCCCCTAAAATCGTACTCTTGGATGAGCCGCTTGCTAATCTTGATCAGCATTTGCGAGGTTCAATGGAGCGCACTTTCCGCGAGTTTCAGCGCCGCACGAATGCAACATTTATTTATGTAACGCACGACCAAGCGGAGGCGATGGCCCTTGCGGATAAGGTTGCAGTTATGAATGCTGGCTGCGTTGAGCAGTTCGACACTCCCGAAAATATCTATAATCGCCCGCGTACAGAGTGGGTCGCTCGGTTTATTGGGAGTGGGACAATGTTGGATTTATCGCGGCTTCATTGCCATCAAGGTGGCAATGTCCTCGTCCGCCCTCAACATGTGCGCATAAGTGAACATGCGGATTTACAAGCAGTCATTAAAGAACGTATATTTAAAGGAGCCCATTATGCATATCATGCAGAGCTAGAAGATGGGCAGGAATTACTGTTTTACGCAGAAAATTTAATTGATATAGGGGCAAGCGTCAGATTAGAGATTGAGAAATATTCCGAACCTCTATAAATAGTCTTGACGTCATATCTTGGTGGTATCATAAAAATATATCTTTACAAGGAGAACATTATGAGTAAAGAAATTTTCGTATCATTTGGTATTGACGTAGATGCCGTTGCAGGTTGGCTCGGCTCTTATGGTGGAGAGGATTCTCCTGATGATATCTCACGCGGTCTGTTTGCTGGTGAGGTTGGTTCATTAAGATTGCTTGACCTTTTCGCAAAACACGGTCTAACATCTACGTGGTTTATTCCAGGTCACTCTGTCGAGACTTTTCCTAATCAGATGGCTGAGGTTGTGAAAGCTGGGCATGAGGTCGGTATGCATGGATATAGTCATGAGAATCCTATTGCCATGACACGTGAGCAAGAGCAGGCAGTTTTAGATAAATGCTTTGATTTAATCAAAGAGTTATCGGGTAAAGCACCTACTGGCTATGTCGCTCCATGGTGGGAGTTTAGTAATGTCACAAACGAGCTTTTACTTGAAAAAGGCATTAAATACGACCATAGTTTGATGCATAACGACTTTACTCCATACTATGTTCGCGTAGGGGATAAATGGACGAAAATCGACTATAGCCAAGATGCAGAATCATGGATGAAACCTCTAGTACGTGGCACTGAATCAGATTTAATTGAAATTCCTGCTAGCTGGTATCTTGATGATCTTCCACCTATGATGTTCATTAAAAAATCTCCAAATAGCCATGGTTTTGTAAATCCACGTGATATCGAGGACATGTGGCGTGACCAGTTCGACTGGGTATACGAAAATATGGATTATGCAGTATTTCCAATCACAATCCACCCAGACGTATCAGGTCGTCCACAAGTGCTTTTAATGCTAGATCGCCTCATCAAGCATATGAAATCACACGATGGCGTTAAGTTCGTTACGATGAATGAAATCGCAGACGATTTCGCTAAAAGATGTCCTCGTAAGAAATAATTAGATCTACGTGCGGGGATATTTATCCTCGCACAATCAGACTTTATGTGCGGACTTTGTGGCCTTATAGCTGAGATTACAGATTGGACAGACTCTTTGCCTAATGAGCTTCCACGTAGGCAGGAGAGGTACAAGCGCATTGCCATCATAAATAAGATTTTAAAACCATGCCATGTGCAAGTTTCAGATTCGCAGGGCGTAAATTATCTTGTAGAGAGCCTCACGGGCAAACGCGAAATCGCAAATGGATTGCAGGAGCTGTGGGACAAGGTCGCATCCATAAACCCAAATTTTGAGATTCTCGACGAGTCGTATCTTAGAAAACTCGATGCATACTAATTCCTCAGAACGAATACCGATTCATGTCATTACGGGCTTTCTGGGAAGCGGGAAGACGACATTTATTCGAAAAATTCTCGAGCACGATAAAAACAGCGAAACGCTTGTGTTGGTCAATGAGTTGGGCGAGATCGGGCTCGATAATTTGCTCGTCGAACAGGTATGCGATAACACTTATTTGCTAGCATCTGGCTGCGTGTGCTGTACAGTACTGACGGATGTAAAGGACACCTTGCTTAAGGTCTTGGCCGATAAAAAAGCGGGTAAGATTGCTCCTTTTAAAAATATCATTATCGAAACAACGGGTCTCGCAAACCCCGCATCAATGCTTAATACACTTAGTTTTGATACGCATCTTAAGAGTCGATTTGCGGTCCATGGTATGACATGTGTTATCGATAGCACTTTGGCAATGTCCCAGCATTCCATCCACCCAGAGTGGCTTCCACAGGTCATTGCCAGCAATAAGTGGGTTTTGTCTAAGCGTGATTTGATTGGATCTGAAGAAGAATTGAATGTTAGAAATTTTGTTGAATCAGTTGGCTCGACAGGTGCATGGATAGAACCTGAGATACTTGTTGATACTTCAAATTTGTTTGCTCTTGAATATATGAGAACTGAGTTTTTTAATTTGCCCTTTAGCACTGAAGGATTTAAAACTCACAAGGATACACAAACGGGAGTGATTGTTTTTAATGACTCCGTAGATTGGACTTTGTTTGGTTTGTGGCTCAATATTTTGTTAAAGCAATATGGTGAATCTATACTTAGAATTAAGGGAATGTTGTATCTAACAGGGCAAGAGAAACCTGTGTTTTTACATGGTGTTCAACATTGCCTCTATCCGCCTGAGCATTTAGAGCATCCTCTTTGGGATGACGGAAAATCAAGACTATTATTTATTTGCAGAGGAATTGAGATAGAGAAAATTAAAAAGTCTGCTCAAATATTTATGAATTTAATTAAGGAGAAATCATGAAATACATGACTATGAATCGTTTTAAAATACATTCTAAATATGAAAATGAATATCCAGGAATTTGGGACGAATCTTATAAAAACATTGATTCGGTGCAAGGCTTGGTAGATTTTAAATTATTAAAACTAGATAAGGAATTGGACGGAGATATAGTGGTCTTCGCCTCGTGCAGTGTTTGGGAGAGTAAAGAGGCGTTTGAAGCTTGGAAAATTTCTGAAAACTATAAAGAGATGCACAAATCAATACCTTTAAATAAACACATGTATGCAGAACATCCTTTGATGGAGGCATTTGAGGTTGTGTTGGGGTAGTAGGGGAGACAGAAGGGTCTCAGCAAAATTTTATTTGTGAAAAAATTCACTCATGCATTTATTGCCCCACCCACGTAAGCACGCAAAAAAAGCCCCTCAGGAACTCGTCTCTGAGGGGAAGGGTACAAATTTGATTTATGGGTAAATTCTGTATTTAATTGATCAAGTAAAGTTAATGTTTAAGGCCTTCGCATCCGCAACACTCTTCGAATTTGCGTCGCTCATTGAAAATGCATCGCAGCTCGCATCCGCATCGCACCTATCATCCACACAAACCATCGTCGAAATCCGCAAAGTCCATCGCCTCTTTGCGAATCTCGTGTGGTAAATTCTTATGCTTTGTTGAATGCCTTAAGGATAGAGTTCATTTTTTTAGAAGCTTCTGTCTCTTTTGGTTGTAGGTTGCTAGCAACTTTCTTAGGCTCTTTCACTTCAACATTTTCGCTTGAATTTGATTCTGCTTTCGTCGCATCTGATCTTGCACTCAAGCCGTTTTGAGTAGCGAATAAGGCACTACTTTGAGCGGCATCCACATCAGAAATATTCGGTTTTTGTGTAACGCTATAAGTCACAGCAAGTCCAGAAACCGCACCAGTTGCATTAACTGAAGGAGTAATTTTTACGCGAATATCAAAATAGTCTTGAATTTGTCCTACAGGGAAAATAAAGAATTTTTGAGCTGATTCTGTATCAGATTTTTGAGTAGATACAACATAGCGAATATTTTTGCGTGCCATCGCTTTTTTAAACCACTGAAATAATTGGAATTTATTGATGGCAATGCTCCCGCCTACATTCCCTGACGCTAAATTGCGAAATACTTCTGGTTTAGAAAGATAATTGATAAGACCCTCAAACCATTTTGCTTGAGCTGGCTCTAGCGATTTAGAAAGTTCAAAACTAGTGTTAGTTGAGTTTGGTACAAGTTCAAATTTACCCGATTGAGTATGCGGTAGTTTGCACTCTACATATGAACTTTTGCCGTTAACAAATTTGATATCGCTTACAGAAGAACATCCTCCACCTAAAAGGTCAAAGAATTTTCCGTAAGTTTTGTTTAAATGCTCTGCACATTTACGTTTAAATTGAATGCTGTTTTCGATAGCCATAAATCCCTCCACAAGATAATACAAATTGTATTGTTATAACGTTACACTCTTATTAAAGATAATTTAATTTTCAGAATATTCAGTATGTTACCTTTAATATAAATGCAAAATCATTGCCATATGGGCAGCTAACTCCCGCTCAATTTCATCTAACAAAAGAAAAGGCCATATACGTACTTCGTACATGGCCTTACATCAAATCTTAATTTAAATAATAAATTATTGAAGCTTATCTAACTTAACGCAACTTTCTTTATCTCCTAAATCGCAAGCCTTTTTATACCAAATTTTAGCGGTATCTACATCTTTCTTAACACCACGGCCTTCTTCATAAAGAAGAGCGATATTGTACATAGCTGCAAGTTCGCCTTGATTTGCCGCTGCCTTATACCAAGTCATAGCAGCCGCATAGTCTTGCTTAGTTCCAGTCCCTGTGTCATATAGAAATCCTAAATTTGTTTGAGCGGATCTATCGCCTTGATGAGCAGCTTTTGTATACAATTCAAAAGCCTTTTCTGGATTTTTTTCTACTCCCTTACCGAACTCATATGCTTCGCCCAACTTAAATTGAGAGCGTGCATCCCCCTCAGCTGCCTTCTGCTCTAATGTGGCAATGTCCACGTCTTCAGCCCAGCTTACATTAGATACAGCCAAAGCCATTGCTACACTAATTACTATCTTTTTAATCATCACTTTCTCTCCTGTTAGTGGATTCTTAATATTAAATCTTGAAAGTTACAATTTATGATGCTGTAGCTTTGTTTGCCTCTTTAGCTTTTTTCTCTTCTTCTGCTTTTTTCTTAGCCTCAGATTCCTTTTGAATCTTCTCTTTGACCCTATCTAGTCCTTTGCAAGCAGATTCAAATTTATTGTCACAAGCGAGTTGATACCAAGTAGTTGCGTTTTTGAAATTCTTAGTAGTGCCTTTACCATTCTCATATAAAGCACCTACATTATATTGAGCAATAGGTTCATTTTTCTGAGCTGCTTTTTTGTACCATTCCATGGCCTCATCATAGTCGTGATCAATTCCATCACCTTTCTCATACAAATACCCTAAATTCCTCTGAGCCAGAACATGTCCAGCATTTGCAGCTTTCTCATACCATTGTTTAGCTTTTTTCGCATCCTTATCCGTACCTCGACCAAACTGGTAACATAAGCCTAAATTGAACATAGCGGAAACATTGCCAGCGGTAGCAGCGGTTTCAAATAAATCGCGTGCTTTAGTGGCATTAGGCTCCACGCCCCAGCCTTTCTGATACATGTACCCCAAATTATAAATAGCCTCAGGAAAGCCTTTTGTAGAGGCCTTCTCGAAATTCTCGAAAGCCTTTTTATAATCCTTATCAACGCCTAGGCCCATCAAATACATATACCCCAAATTATTCAAAGCATGAACAAAACCCTGAGCGGCCGATTTCTCGTACCATTGCACGGATTGGGTATAATTTTTAGTAACACCTTCACCCTTAAAATACATATAACCCAGCTCAAACTGATAATGAGCATCTCCCTTATTCGCTCTCTCTTCAATTGGCCCTAGTGGCAATGCACTCGCTTTCTCTCCCCCTTGGCTTGCTGTCGAATTCTGAATTGTGCTCGGATTCGTATTTGTACTTGCTGCAGGGGTGTTGCTTTGATTTGAAAAGCCGTTTTGTAGGCTACTTGCGTTGTTGTTTTGTGCTGAAGCTGGGTTGGTCTGAGCCAAAGAAGGTAGGGCTAGAAAAGCACAAGTAAGAGTGAAAATAGAAGTAAGGAGAGGGTTCATAGTGAGCTCCAAGGGCTTCGGTGTCCTACGGGACTGACAATGTCCCTTCGTCCACCTCCGCTACAGTACCAAGTGGTTACAAGGTATGTTTATTATACAGGAGAGGGAGATAGTTCAACTGGGGAGGTCAAGGGTGTGGAATTTTAAGGGGTGGGGTGAGTTCAGCGGTGTGGCGATTTGGTGAATTAAAGGGTAGGGGCATGTTCATCAGGGGGGCTTCGGTGTTCTTCGGGACTGACAATGTCCCTTCGTCCACCTCCGCTAGGGTACCAAGTGGTTACGGGGTGTGTTTTTAATGGATGTCGGCTAAAGTTCAACAGGGGGGGTCAAGGGTGTGGAATTTTAAGGGGTGGGGGTGAAATTCGTTAGGGGGCGGGTTTGGTGAATTAAAGGGTAGGGGTATGTTCATCAGGGGGGCTTCGGTGTTCTTCGGGACTGACAATGTCCCTTCGTCCACCTCCGCTAGGGTACCAAGTGGTTACGGGGTGGGGTTTTAATGGATATTGGCTAAAGTTCAACTGGGGAGGTCAAGGGTGTGGAATTTTAAGGGGTGGGGTGAGTTCTGCGGGGGACTGTGTGGGTGGTTTAATGGTGGAAGTATGTTCTTAGTGGGGGGCGAAATTATTAAATGGTAATCTAGATATATGTGGATAATGGTTTAAGGGATGTCTTTGTAATGAAGATTAGATCTGGAGTATTAGACGAGTTAATGAAATTCAAATTTTAGTTTTAAATGTTCTTTTTACGTAAATATAAAACACAAAACTGATACGCAATGATTTGCGTTGCACTTTTTCGTCTTATTTGCTGCAATTTAATTTATAAATTCTACGTAAATTAGAAAATACGTAACAGAAAAGATTAAAAAAACTTATATTTAAAGTTGATCCAAATTCGATTTTTGTGCGGCTGCCTATTTTGATCGATGATATGGACAATTTAAACAAGAACTCATCATATATTTATCTGATTATGCCGTGGTCGGTAGTGTTAAGTAGGGATGATATTGAAAAGCTAACTGGATTTGATAAAAGCATAGTTCTTATAGGAATGGAGCGATTAATTGAAGATGATCTAGTAGCTAGAGTTTGAAGAGGCAGAGGCGTCCGTTACTATAAAAAATGATGATAACTCATCTGCAAAGCTAAAACTGAAAATAATTCCCAAAGTTCTTACAAGACTACAGTAGCAGAAAAAATTCTAGAGCAAATAATTTAAGAAAAAATCGGACTATTTTGCACCAAATATTATATAATATTTGGTGCAAATGGAGGATAAATTGTATGAGTTATAAGAAAGAGATAATAGGACGTATAAATAGTTTTGACTCAAAGAAAGTTTTTATAGCAGAAGATTTTTTTGATATTGCAGGATATGAAACGATTCGTAGTACATTAAATCGTCTCGCTAAAGATAACGAGATAGTTCGTATCATGAAGGGGATTTACTATAAACCTAGATTTATTAGGCTTATTAATGAATATGAAGCACCGTCTATCGTTGAAATAGCTAATGCTATTGCGAGAAAATATAATTGGACGATTACTCCATCAGGAAATATAGCTTTAAATTTACTAGGCTTATCTACGCAGGTACCTGCTAAATGGACTTTTATTTCGGATGGACGGTATATTAAATTTAGCCTTGGAAATGTAATTATCGAATTTAAACATAGTAATAATGGGGACATTTCTAATATGTCATCCATGTCTGCTATGGTTATACAGTCCATTAAAGCAATTGGGAAAAATAAGATATCTTCCGAGCATATTGATTTTTTAAAGAAAAAATTATCTTATAAGGAAAAGTCTAATTTGCTATCTGAATGTAAAACCACTAGTGCTTGGGTTTATGGGAATATAAAGAAAATTTGTGTGGCTTAAATATGTTTGAATTTAAGAGAATTTCTAAAAGGGAATTAGAGCAGGTTATTCGAAATGCTTCACTAAAGATAGGAGTTAATGAGGCGGTTCTAGAAAAAGATTATTGGGTATGTTTTCTTCTTAACTATATTTTCTCGGAATCTAGATGGAAATATTCCTTGACATTTAAGGGCGGGACAAGTCTTTCAAAATGTTTTAATTTAATTCATAGATTCTCAGAAGATATCGATCTAATCCTTGATTGGAGAGTTATAGGTTATGGTCTTGATGAACCATGGGAAAAACGCACTAATTCTAAGCAAGATAAATTTAATAAAGATTCGATAAAAAGAACAGAGGAATTTCTCAAATCGGATTTCCTTATTAAGTTAGAGAGCGAATTAAAAAATAGGCTGGATGAGGATTTTCACTTAATAGTGGATGAATTTGATACTCAAACAGTCTTGTTTGAGTATCCAAAGTTATTTAATTCATCATACGTAACACGGTCAGTAAGGCTCGAAATAGGTACTCTTGCTGCTTGGTCACCATCTAAAGTAGTAACAATTGTTCCAGATTTATATAAAATATATCCTATGCTTTTTGAAGGTAAATCGATCGACGTTAAAACTGTTTTACCAGAAAGAACTTTTTGGGAGAAAGTGACTATTCTTCATCAAGAAGCCAACAGACCTAAAGAGATTGAGATGCCAAAAAGATATGCTAGACACTATTATGATGTATATTGTATTGGTAGGTCAGAGTATAAAGATAAAGCGATAAAGGATATTGGGCTGCTTGATAAAGTTGTTCAGTTTAAACAGAAGTTTTATCCCAGAAAATGGGCCAAGTATGAAGAGGCTACTTCAAAAAATATTAGACTTTTACCTGATGAATTTCGTTTAAAAGAAATTGAATATGATTATAAAAATATGACGGAGATGTTTTTCGGAACTTATCCTACTTTTGAGGAATTAATGGATTCAATTTCTCAATTGGAGGAAGAAATTCACAAAATCGAATAAGTATTTATACCCTATTTCTATGAATATAATTACTAAAGCATTATTTCTTTCAATTATTGTACTAACTTCTGCTTGCTCAAACGAAAAATCTTCTACAGCAGAGAAAATTAATAGATCAAAATCTAATACTAATACCATTGAATTTTCTACGTCAGTTGAAAATAAATTGCAGACTAAATTTGTGACCATTGCCACAGGTGGGGCTTCGGGGCCAACAAACATATATGCAACGACATTGGCAAATGAATATGCACGTGTGTATGGGGTAAATTCTAAAACTCAGACTACGGGTGCATCTATTGAGAATCTCAACCTATTTAAGCAAAAGAAGGTTGAGATGGCGTTTCTGATGTCGGATACTTTAATTGAGGCGGTTGTAGGGAAACGTAATTTTTCTGAGCCTATTAAATCAATACGGCAAGTTGCGACACTGTATCCAAATTTTGTGCATATTGTTGTGAGAGCTGATTCTGATATTAAAGAAGTGTCAGACTTAAAGGGAAAACGTGTGTCTGTGGGTGCTCAGAATTCTGCAACTGAAATGAATACTCGTGCAATTTTGAGTTTTTTTAATATCACTTATGATGATATATATGAAGATTATTTGGGATATGCTGAATCTGCAGAGGCATTGCGAGCAGGGCGTGTGGATGGGGCTTTCCTGACTACTGGGATTCCTAATTCATCGTTGATGGACTTGAATCAAACGATGCCGATAAGATTATTAGCATTGTCACCAGAGAAGGTGGATGAGATTGTTAAGGAAGAGACTTACTTTCAAAAAATACGATTCCTGCGGGCACATATGGATCAATCCCAGATGTGCCAACGATTGCGATTTTAAATGCAATGATTGTGCAAGAATCTTTAAGCGATGATGATGTGTATAAGCTTACGAAAACGTTTTTTGATAGCTTACCTAAGCTTCGTGCATCTCATCAATCCGTCAAGGATGTAAATGTAAAGGATGCTCAAAAAGGGCACGTAGCACCTATGCATCCAGGAGCGAAGCGGTACTATGATGAAATTAATGCGAGAGGTGCGGCTGATTGAGCGACAAGGTCTGGGGTTGATTTTTCGGGTGTGGATACTTTTGTTGGGAGTTAAGATTTTTTTGGAGCCTAATAGGCTCTATTTTTCTGCTCTAACCCTGTAATCAGATACGATGACGAAATTAGATAAAAATTTTCTCTTGATTTTCTTTCAAGTTCTTTTTGATTCTCTTCATTTGATTTATCTTTTCTTTTACAGAGTAGATAAGAAGTAAGAAAAGAAAATTTGCATATATAGCTACAACAATATTAAAACCTAATGTAATTAAGAACTATATTATTTAAAAATACCTTTTGTAATACTTTATACTAAACAAATTATTGTTTACAAGTTAGAATTTACACACTGTATCATGCCTAAAAATTTTAAATTGTCTTTTTTAGATAATAAACCTGACGGTTTAATAAGCCTCTCCAGTGCCAATAGTGAAAATATAATATATAAAATTCCTAAAAGTAGGTTGGGTGCCGATTTACAAAAACATAAACATCTTTCCCTTTCTGGTTTTTATATTTTAATTGGATATTTGAATGCAAATGGAGTGATTCCTGCCTATGTTGGTAGGGTTAACGCCGTCGAAAATAATAGTAGATTATTAGGTAGACTGCGTGACCATTTACATAGAGACTGGTGGCACGAGGTATATTTTTTAACTATGATTAATTCTACAATTAATCATACTGAATCTGCTTATCTAGAATTTTTGTTTTATGAGGAATTATCTATTAATGAAAATTTTGATTTGAAAAATAAAAGAAGACATATTCCAAACTTAATTTATGTGATGGACGAAATAGATTATTTAAATGATTCTAAAGATAGGTTTATTGAATTACTTTCAATCCTTGAAAATAAATTTATAAGAAAACTTCAGAAATAGTTCCCATTTCAACAGAGAAACAAAGAAAACCAGCGACTGCTAAACAACTTAGATCAATATTTAATAAAAAGGCATCTCTTAAGAAAAATAAAAAGCATATCCAAGAAGTACTTGATTTTGAACCTAAAGAGAAAAATTCTAAATTTAATGTTTATTTTCAATCTAAAAATTACGACGCCAAATGATTGGTTTCAAATGATGAATTTAGGCACTTAAGAAGTAGTAAACATTCTCATATAGTTAGACCCTACGCTGGTACAAAAGTTCTAAGAAATAGAGAGAGTTATAAAAATATTATTGATTCAAATTATGTTTTAACCCAAGATGTATTATTCGAAACACCTTCAGAAGCTGCTGAATTTGTTTCTGGTGCAAGTAAAGTCCACCTCCGCTGGGGGCCTAGGAGTTAAGGTGTGTTTTTTGCCGGAAAGGGAGATAGTTCAACTGGGTCAGGGACATGAGATACTCACAAAAATTTTCTCTGTATAATTTTCTCTGTATAAATGAGTGATAAAAATTTTGCAAAATAGTTCTGATCTAATAATTTAAATTTTTAAAAAATAAATTAGATTTTACAAATAAAGAATAAGAATCTAAATTTTTCAGAGAGCTTAATATGGAAAATGTACTTAAAGCAATAGACAATTTCAATTCTAAAAGGGATTGGAAAAAATTTCATTCTCCTGAAAATCTTGCTAAATCAATATCTATCGAAGCCGCTGAGTTATTAGAGATCTTCCAATGGAATTCTAAAGTTATCGACGAAGAACATTTAAAAGAAGAACTAGCTGATGTTCTTATCTATTGTTTAGACATGGCATTAAGTTTAAATATTGATCCTGAAAAAATAATATTAGATAAATTAAACAAAAATTCAATCAAATATCCATTAGATGAGAGTCAACTATGATTGTTTATACAGCTGATAAGAATCAATTTCGTTATGATTTTTTAAATGGAAAGCTTATTTCAAGTATACAAAGTGCACTTAGGGCTAATAGGATAGGATACGGTTTATCTGAAATAAGTTCATGGCACTCTTCTTTAAGTTATATGGATAGAGTCATTGAAGATAAGGATATACCAGATAATGCTGGTGTGGCAATCGAGTACGTTATTCCTGGTAATTCAAAAAGGTTAGATTTTCTAATTTCTGGTTATGACCAAAATAATAAGTCTAACTTAGTAATTATTGAGCTAAAGCAGTGGGAAAAAGCAAAAGTAGATCCCTACAAAAAGGATGTAGTAACTACATACGTTGGTGGTGGAGAAAGACAAGTAGCTCATCCTTCCTATCAAGCATACAGTTATGGGAGATTGCTTTACGATTTTTGTGAAGTTGTTAGGTCCAAACCAGTAAATATAAAAACTTGTGCTTTTTTGCATAATTATTTGCTAGAAGAAAATGACCCCATTATTAATCCAGAATATTCTGATGTAATTAATTCATCACCGTTATACGGTTCTACAGATGCTACAAATCTCAGAAACTATATAAAAGATAGCATTAAAAAGGGGGATAATATACAAATAATTCATGATATTGATTCTGGAAAAATACGTCCATCAAAATCCTTGCAAGATTCTATTTCGAGTATGCTCGAAGGCAATGAAGAATTTGTTCTAATTGATGAACAAAAAGTTGCTTTTGAAAGAGCATTAAACCTAGCTGAAAAATGTATTGAAGATGGTAGAAAAAGGACTTTAGTTGTTCAGGGAGGTCCAGGCACTGGGAAATCTGTAGTAGCTATCAGATTATTAGCAGAGTTCATTAATAAAGGGCTAAATACTAGATACATTACCAAGACTTCTGCTACTAGGTATGTGTACCAATCAATATTGATGGGTAATAAAAGAAATATTGGTGTAGGAAATTTATTCGTTTCTTCTGGTTCATTTCATAATGTAGTTAAAGATTATTTAGATGTTGCAATCGTTGATGAATCGCATAGGTTGGTATTGAGGTCAGGAATATTTCAAAACTTGGGAGAGAACCAAGTTCAAGAAATTATTAGAGCTTCAAAATTTAGTGTGTTTTTTATAGACGAAAATCAAATTGTACATGCTAATGATGTTGGGACTATAAAAGAAATAGAAGCTTCATGTCGAAGAGAAAATTCAGAAATTTTTTATGATGAACTACCAACTCAATTTAGATGTAACGGCTCAGATGGCTATTTATCATGGCTGGATGACTTGTTGCAGATTAAGAAAACAGCTAATCCAATTTTTGAAGCGGATTATAACTATGATTTTGATGTGGTTGATAGTCCAAATGAATTGTTTAATTGGGTTAAACAAAAAAACGCCATAAGAAACCGTTCAAGGTTACTGGCTGGATATTGCTGGAATTGGAAATCAAAATCTGATCCTTCAGTTAGTGATATTGTTTTTGATGATTTCGCTATGCAGTGGAATTTTAATAATACTAATACATGGGCTATAGACCCTGAATCTATAGATCAAATTGGATGTATACATACTTCACAGGGTTTGGAATTTGATTATGTAGGTGTAATTATTGGAGATGATTTAAGATTCGAAAATAGTACTGTCATAACTGATTTTGAAAAGCGGGCTAATTCTGACCAATCTCTTCGAGGTTTAAAAACTAAAGCTCGGGAAGAAATCAAAAAATCAACATTTGGTGAGGCTTCTAAAAAAATAGATTCAATTATTAGAAATACATATAGAACTCTTATGACTAGGGGTATGAAAGGCTGTAGGGTTTACTGCACAGATAAAAATCTTGCTAATTACTTTAAGTTTAGGTTGGGTAGATATAAAGCTACAAGTCAAGATGTTTATGAAACACTTAAAGTGGCGGAAAATAAAGTGCCAAAATATATTATTGATGAGTAATCAACCCTCTTGGGGACCTCTTAATCGCCCCCATCAATCATCCAAAGTGTCGTTCGATGATTTCGCTTTTGACGGGTTTGGTGTAGAGGCTCACTATTATTGCCACTATCATTCCTAGTATCCATGAGGTTAGGAGGGAGTCGAGGCCTAGGGCTAGGGGGGTGCCGTCGAGGTTATTTATTTTGGGGTATAGGTAATATCTCTCTGCTATAAATACTCCGCTTAAGACGCCTATGGAGGTGGATCTTTTCCAGTACATGCCTAATACCACGGCGATTGCCCAAACGCCCATTCCTCCGTATGCGAATCAAACGATTTCGAATATTCCTGATGGTTTGTAAATCCCAATTGCTATTCCGCTAATTCCAATAAGTACTGTGACTATGCGTGATAGCTTTAGAATTGTTTCGTTTTTGGCGTTGGGGTTGATGAGTTTTTGGTAGATATCTCGTGTTATGCCGCCTGTTGCGACTACCATAAGTGCTGAGACGGTCGACATGCCTGCTGATACTATTCCTGCGATAAGTATGGATGAGAGTAGGCTTGGTAGGTATTGTTGAATAATGATTGGGACAATGAAGTCGGCGTCATTGCCACTGAGGGAAGCGTTGGAGACGAAGGCGTTTACGCCTGACCATTCGATAAGTGTGGCTGAAATAAACATTCCTATTGTGCCTAAGAGGACTGCACGGAACATAACTGAGTAATTTTTCATCGTGAAAAATTTAGTGAAAAGGGTGGGTTGTGCGATGCTGAAAAATGACCAAAGCACAATCATCGAAACGTAAACGCCATACGTAAATGTGCCATTTGCTCCTGGGTGGGAAAGGCGTGAGGTGCTGTTTTCGGCCATAGTTTTTGTAATTGCTTCGAGGCCGCCACCTGCTTTTAAGGACATGATAAATGTGACTACTGCGGTTGTAAGCATTAGTAATCCTTGCAATACGTCTGTAAGCATGGCACCACGCATTCCTCCAAACATGCAGTAAAGGGTTACTATTGCACCAGTTATTAATGCACCTAACCATTCGGGATAGCCTGTGAATGTTTTAAATATAATTCCAGCACCAACCATTTGGGCACCCATAACTGCAACTAAAAACACAACCATAAGAAGTGCGTGTGACACTCTTAATATGTTTGATTGATATCGGTCGGCTAAGTAATCGGTCATCGTGAGGAATTGGTTTTTCTTTGAAAGCTTCATTATTTTTAAGCCGACTACTAAGGCTGGAATAATCATTGAAAATGCAATTCCAGGGACGGATATGCTTAGGCCTGCGAAGCCTTCTTTATATGCGATTGCAGGTACTCCCATAAATGTGCTGACACTATATTGAGTCGCGAAATAAGCGACACCTGAGACGATTGCACTGGCATTGCCACCCATAATAAGAAAATCTTTCAAGTCTTTTGTTTGTCTTGCAGCCACATAGCCTATGAAGGCCAGCAGCAAAAAATAGACAATCATAATAAGCAAAAATGAAGAGGGAATTGGGTTAATTAGGGACTCAATCATTAGAATCTACCTCTCCGTCAGGTCCGAATTTTTTTAGAAATGTGAGTGCATATAGGGCTATAAGGGAAATAACGAATGTGCCGTAAATTAGCCAAGCGAAAAGGAAAGTTGGTACACCAAACCAGCTAGGGATGTAATTTGTGTTGTAGAAGAAGGGGAAGGGAAGCATTATGAATATGTATGCAAGAGCAAAAACTGCTTTCCACTTTCTATTGAATTTATCTATGTTTTTCATTTTTCTTATTCGTTAAATAAATTCTTCGAAGTATATTTGATTTTTCTAGGGTAAACCCTAACAATTTGTATCGTTTTCTAACAGAAAATAGAAGGGCATTTTTGTTTTTACATGCCTTAGGGTTCTAATGAATAAATTACTCAACTTTATTGAAAGAACGGGGAATAAGCTTCCTCATCCGTTTTTCCTTTTCGTTTGTTTATCTCTGCTCGTCATTGTCGTGACTGCTGTAATGGCTAGCTTTGGTGTTACGGCCGTTAATCCAAAAACTGAGGCGGTGGTTTCTATCAAGAGCTTATTGTCAGCTTCAGGAATTCAATTTATTTTCACAAGCATGGTCGATAACTTTGTTAAGTTTCCACCTCTTGGGATTATTGTTGTTGCGATGTTTGGTATTGGTTTAGCGGATCGGGTTGGGCTCTTACCTGTGCTTATTAGAAGTAGTGTGAGTAAGGTGCCTAAGCCGTTTTTGACTCTTACTGTTTTTATGGTGGGGATAACGGGAAGCATTGCCTCTGATGCGAACTATATCATTCTGATTCCTCTAGTGGCTTTGATTTATCATTCGTTGGGACGACATCCACTTGCGGGTGCTGCAGCGGCTTATGGTGCGGCTGGTGCGGGGTTTGATGTTAGTTTGTTGATTACCACAAGTGATGCTTTATTATCTGGAATTACGACAGATGCGGCTCGCTTGATTGAACCCGATTTTTATGTAAGCCCATTGGATAACTACTACTTTAGTGCGGTTTCTGTAATCATGCTTTCTATTATCGGGACATTGCTTATCGATAAGGTGATTGAGCCTAGGCTTAATAGGACTCTAAAGATTGATGATGATGTGCAGATAGAGCCTCCCCATGAGTTGAGTGATTTGGAGAAGAAGGGCATGCGGAGGTCTTTGTGGGCGGCCTTGATATTTATTGGGCTGCTGCTTGCGTTGGTATTGCCACCTAGCTCACCATTGCGTAATCCAGATGGAGGGCTTGTGCCATCGCCATTCTTGAAGGGGTTTGTGCCTATCCTTTTTGGATTTTTCATGACTATCGGTATTACATACGGTAAGACGGTAGGGCGTATCAAGAAAAATTCGGATATTCCTGCACTTATGGTCGATGCCGTAAAAGAGCTCGCAGTCACTCTCGTTTTGTTCTTTGTAATCTCTCAATTTATCGCTTATTTTAAGTGGTCAAATCTAGGGCAGTACATTGCAATTCAGGGATCGATTTTCTTGGAGACAGCTGAATTTACAGGCTATTCGATGATGGTGGCGTTTGTATTCATGAGTGCTTTGATGAATGTCTTTATGACTAGCGGTTCTGCTCAGTGGTCTCTGATGGCACCGATATTTGTGCCTATGTTGATGCTCGTCGATTATCATCCTGCTTTCACTCTTGCGATGTTTAGAATAGGCGACTCATCTACGAATATTATTTCTCCTATGAGCCCTTATTTTTCCGTGTGTCTTGTGTATATGCAGAAATATAAAAAGGATCTTGGAATTGGTTCGCTTATGTCTATTATGTTCCCTATAGCAACCGCATTCATAATTTCATGGACAATTTTGCTTTTAATTTGGGTGGCCTTAGGTTGGCAGCTAGGCCCTGGATTATTGCCACGTATATAATTATGTCATAGGCGTTATATAGGGGAGTGCCATGAGAAAACTTTTAATCGTAGTAGATTTTCAAAAAGACTTTGTGGACGGTGCTCTAGGCTTTGAAGGAGCTGAAAATTTAGTCGGAATTATTGAGAGTAAGATTCTCGATTACGAAAAAAATGGCTATGATATTCTGTTTACTTTAGACACTCATGGCCCCAACTATTTACAAACAATGGAGGGCAAGTATTTGCCCATTCCACACGTGATCAAAGGCACAGAAGGTCACGAAATCTTTGGCCGTATTCAGGAATATTCTCATCGTCATCCTTGTATAGAGAAGGGTACTTTTGGTTCGGCTAAGCTTATGGATATTCTTCGTGAACGCGAATTTTATGATGAAATTGAGTTATGCGGGCTTGTGAGTAATATCTGTGTGATATCCAATGCTGTTATCGCTAAGGCGGCTAGCCCTGAGAGCCGCATATATGTTGATAGTCGAGCAACTGATTCTTACGATAAAGAGATGCAAAGTAAGTGCTTTGATGTTATGCGAAATTTACATATTGAAGTAATTTAATTTAAAGCGGAATAAGAAATTCTCTTTATGTATAATGCATGATTTTTAGGCCTTAGTATGCAGGCAGTAAAGATCTCTCAATTTTTAAATTCACATAAGCTATTAGCTTTTCAAATCCGAATTTTTCTTTTCACATTTTTCATCGCCTTTTTTGATGGGTATGATACGGCTGCAATCGGGTACATTGCCCCAAGTTTGATAACTGAGTGGGGTATTGAAAAATCGTCTCTTGCTCCAGTATTAAGTGCAGCTTTATTCGGCTTAGCATTAGGTGCAGTTTCTTTTGGGCCGATAGCAGATAGGGTTGGTCGCAGATGGACTCTTATTGTTGCTGTGCTTATATTTGCTGCGGGTGCAATTGTATCGGCATTTTTAACTTCTTTGTATGAGCTTGAAATTCTTCGATTTATCACAGGAATTGGCTTAGGTGCGGCTATGCCTAATGCAGTAACTTTGCTATCCGAGTATTCTCCGCCACAACGCAGTGCCTTTATCGTAAACACTATGTTTTGTGGCTTTCCATTGGGTATTGCTTTAGGTGGTTTTATCGCATCTTGGCTTATTCCATACTATGGCTGGCAGTCTATATTGATTCTAGGTGGTGCTGTTCCTTTGATTTTAGTGTTGCTTATGGTGTTTTTGCTTCCCGAGTCAGTAAACTTCTTGATTGTGAAGGGTGCTCCGAAATCACGTATTCATGTGATTCTTAAGAATATAGATAAAAATTTGAGTGAAGAATCGGAATATGTTGGAGAGGCGGGAGCATTGCCATCAAGCAAAGGAAGAGGTGTTAAGGTCGTATTATCCAAACACTATTTTCTAGGCTCTATTTTGCTATGTTTAACATATTTTATGGGACTCGTTTTATTTTACGGGGTTATCAATTGGATGCCTACTTTATTCCGCGAAATCAATATGTCTCAAGGAACCGCATCCACAGTTACGGGATTATTCGCTGTCGGTGGGCTAGGAGCCATCGGAAGCGGGTGGTTAATGGATAGATATAATCAGCGAAAAATTCTCGCATTAATGTGCTTTTTATCTTTTGTTGGATTCGCATTAATTGGATATGTTGTGCATCAACCATTAGTGATACTAATCTCAGTGATATTGATTTCAGGCGTGATTATGAATACGGCACAGTCTTCATTGCCAGCTTTGGCAGCAGGATTTTTTCCTACAGAAGGACGTACCACAGGCGTTTCATGGATGCTTGGTATTGGTAGATTTGGTGGGATTTTTGGGTCGTTTTTGGTCGCAGCTTTGGTAGATAGGGGATTTAGTGTAGCCGAGATTTTTTATGTTCTTGCGGTGCCAGCTTTGATTCAGGCAATTTGTTTATGGATTAAAAATATAGTGTATAGTTAGAGGGGAAGGAAGTCTCTGCTTTAGTAATGGAGGCGGCTGCGGGGGCATTGTTACAGGAAAAAGCTCATAAAATGGACAACATGCCTACCCTAGGGGCAGAGGACTTTGCATTTTTTTTTCAGGCCATGCCTGGGAGTTTTTTTTCGTTGGCCATGGTCTCTATTCCGAATATCTGCACAACGAAAAATACGATTTTCGAGACGAGAATATAGAAGTAGCGGCAAGTGTTTTTGTACAAGTCGCTAAGCATTATTGTGGGAGATATTATGATCTTTAATGATGAATTTTTTAAGTCATATTCAAGTAAATTATTTGATGCTAAATTTTCTCGTCAGCTGGTAGGATCAATAGAGAAGACATCTGGAATTGATTGGGATAACTTAGATATATTTGAAAGCGAGGACGCAGCCTACAAAATTCAAGAGTATGTTGCTGCTAGGAATCTTCAACATGGTCTCAAAATTGTTGGAAGAAAAATTGGCTTAACTTCAAAGGTGATTCAGAAAAAATTTAATTTCTCTTCTCCGATTTCAGGATTTATTTTTGACAATGATGTATTTGGAACCAATAATACATTTGACCTTAGGTATTGGGAAAATCCATCTATTGAAGGTGAAATAGCGGTTGTTTTAAAGAGAGATTTAAATAACGAGAGAAACACAATTGTTGATATTATTAACGCAATTGATTATGTTCTACCAGCTATAGAGATTGTCGATAGTCGGTATGAAGGTGGAGCTCAGGGTATATACGATATCATCACAGATAATTCATCAAACGCAGGCGTAATACTTGGTGCAAGCCCCGTGCGATTATTTGACGCAGACCTCGAAAATTGCAAAATGAATATGATGTGTGATGGCGATATCGTTTCAAGTGGATTTGGCCGTGATTGTTTAGGTCATCCGCTAAATGCTCTTGTCTGGTTAGCAAATTTTATGGTTGAGCGAGAAAATCCGCTTAAATCAGGGGAATTCATTATTACTGGGGCATTAGGACCTGCGGTTAAGGTTGAAGCAGGTAAAAAATTTACAGTGAGTTTAGATGGAATAGGGGGAGTTTCAGCAAATTTTGAGTGAGGGGTGGTTTTTAATCTAGGGCTTTGCTTTGTAGAATTTTATACATGTCGTGAATAACCTCAATTCCATTAATACGGGATTTAAGAATAATTTTTTCACTTTTAGAAGATTTGGACTTTAGAAGATTTTCTAGTCTACTTTTGTGGCTGGCTATAGATTGCCTAGCTTCATCATATGGGAGTCCGTTTTTTCTATTTTTAGGTTTTTGATAAGCTTCATTTACAATTTTGTAATCGGATTTATTTTTTACACAATTTAAATTTTCATTAATTATTTTCAAATCAAATAATGCCTCCTTTAAGCTACTTTTCATGATTTTAGTGTTAGCATGTTTTTCAAAATCGTTTTTGATTATTTGATATTCATTATTTAGAATTAAACTAATGTCTTTTTCATCTATTGATAAATGCAAAACTTTATTTATAGAACCTCTAACTAAGTCTAAAATTAAAAAAGTTTCTGTGTTTTGCAGTAAGTCGATATATTGGCTTTCAATTAACACTAATGATTGAATACTGTCCTTCATCCTTAATACTTAAATCCCTGTTTATCAAAAAACTCTTCGCCATATACATCTTTGATGTATTTAACATTTCCAGGTGTAAGTTTGACCTTTTTTAACCAACCCCAAAAACTTTCCTTATCATTAGCCTTGATAGCTTCATAAGCCTCGCATAAATAAAGGAATTCCATATTAGGTTTTGGATTAAGAATTTCATGTTTGCGTTCTGCTGATAGATAGCTTTTAGGTTCGTTCATTGTTTTCTCCCTTCATATGTAAAACATAACGCATTTTGATTTTAACTAAAAGAGGTGGGATAAATTTGTCCAGTTAATAATCTAGGGAAATCACGAACTTTTTTTATTAGTTTGCTCTGATATCATTCCTGTAATTTAATAAATAGAGCGAGCAAAATGAGTACATTAAACGTAGGAGTTTTCCAAACTTTAGCCCTAGCAGTAATCAGTATCTATCTTGGTGAGTATCTACTCAAAAAATTTCCAATTTTTAGAAAATACTGTATTCCAGCAGCAGTAGTTGGTGGCTCTCTTATAGCCATCATAACTACAATTCTACATAGTCTAGATTTAATTACGTTTAACTTTGACTATAAAGCGATGAACACATTTTTTTACAACGTATTTTTTGCGGCTATGGGTTTATCAGCTAGCTTAAATCTTTTAAAACGGGGTGGCAAACTTGTTTTAATTTTTTCAATATTAGCGGCTGTATTGGCAGTTCTTCAAAATGTCCTTGCACTATTTGTAGGTGATGCGATGGGTATGAATCCTCTAGTTGCTTTAATGGCAGGATCAACACCATTGACAGGTGGGCACGGTAATTCTGCGAGTTTCGGTCCTGTTGCTGAAAGCATGGGCGGAGTAGGGGCAGTAGAGGTTGCAGTCGCTGCAGCTACATTTGGCCTGGTTGCAGGTTGCATTATGGGTGGTCCTATCGGACGTCGTCTGATTGAGAAACATGGTTTGAAAGCATCGGATAGTGAGATTGTGACGCACACAGATGCTGTTCAAAATTTGGTTAGTCAAAAACGTGCACATACAGCATTTTTTGCTCTATTAATTGCCTGCGGTATTGGTCAAACTTTGTTTTTTATATTTAAAGAACTAATGCCTGATGTAAAACTTCCAATTCACGTAATGAGTATGTTTGGTGGCATCATTGTTCGTTTTGTACTTGATGCAAGAAAGGGAGATCATCAAGCACTTTATGAAAGCATTGATATAGTTGGAGCTATTGCATTGTCGGTATTCGTTTCATTATCGATAATTACTATGAAACTTTGGCAATTAGCCGATCTAGCAATTCCTTTAATTACAATATTGGCTTTGCAATTAGTGCTTATTTATTTCTTTGTAATGTTTATAACTTATCGTATGTGCGGAAAAAACTATGATAGTGCTGTAATTGCGGTAGGGCATACAGGTTTTGGTCTAGGGGCAGTTCCAGTATCCATGGCCACTATGACATCTGTTTGCTCGAAATACGGAAACTCGAAAATCGCTTTTTTTATAGTGCCACTAATTGGCGGATTTATTAGTAATATCACAAATGCTATAGCGATAACATTCTTCCTAAATGTAGCTAAAGGCATGATGTAAAAGTGATATCAAAATAAGTTCCAAAATAAAAACCCAGTTCGTTCGTAGAGCTGGGTTTTTTATCACATGTTAGGCGTTAAATTTAAGGGTTTTGCTTTTTAGCTTCATCTAATAATGTATTTTCCTCTCTAAATGTTTTGTTTGGATGTATAACAAATTTTTTAGTCATTTCTTCTAAATCGTTGCTATGATAAAGGTCTAGACATTTGAAAAAATTCCACTCAATACCTGGGGATTCAGTATCTGCAAATAAATTTGAGTAGTCAAGTGCAAGATATTTTTCAACAAGCTTAGTAGTTTCGATGGGAGCTTTTTCTAGATCAAAATAAGTCCATTCTATTAATGCATGATAACTACTAGCAATATCCCTTGTATATATAGGATTTTTTGGAAATGCTTTTACTAAACATTCAGCTAAAACCATATCTTTAAAATTTTGAGCATATGTACGACTGCCAGCTTTTGGTCCAGTTTTAAGGGTTTCCTGTGAGAATCCATTAGGAATTAATGTCAATTGAAAAAGAAATAGAGTTACTATAGATTGAATAGATTTCATTCAAGTTCCCAAAAGTAAACATAATCAACTATTCGATTGCTTAATGGGTCATGAAAGTAACATTTGTCATAACATGTCTCCCCATCGAAGAGAGTAATGTGACCCCTAGCATCCACCCAATTAGATACAATGAATAAAATAATTCCTTTTTAAAAACCCAGTTCTTTCGTAGAGCTGGGTTTTTATCACTTGTTATGCGTTAAATTTAACTAGCTTTCTGGGCATCAATTACTGCAAGAGCAGTTAAATTCACGATTCTGCGAGTGGTTGAGCTAGTAGTCATGATATGCACTGGCTTACGTGCACCTAAGAGAATAGGGCCCATCGTAATACCATTTCCACTAGTCATTTTTAAAAGATTATAAGAAATATTTCCCGCTTCTAAGTTAGGCATAATCAACAAATTCGCCGCCCCTGTCAATGTACTGTTCGGACATGCCTCTAACCGAATCCTCTGATTCAAAGCAGCATCAGCATGCATCTCGCCGTCAATTTCAAGGTCAGGATTTTTTGTGCGTACAATCTCCAAAGCCTCAGCCATTTTGCGAGCATTTGCATTTGTGCGGCTACCAAAGTTCGATGTAGCCAGTAGAGCCACCTTAGGCACAATACCGAAGCGTCGCATCTCCTCAGCCGCCATCAATGTAATCTCCGCAACTGTATCCGCATCAGGATCTACGTTCACCTGCGTATCCGCAAGGAATAGAGTTTCGTTAGGCATAATAATTACATTCATAGTCGCAAAATGCTTGCATCCATCACGCAATCCAATAATATCGCGAACATATGTAAGTTGATTATCCCAACGCGAAGAGATACCGCATATCATCGCATCCACAATCCCAAGATCAAGCAATAGCGTGCCAAGTAGCGTATTATGCTTGCGTACAATAGCCTTTGCGATTGCAGGGGTCACACCTTTGCGATTATTGAGTCTCAAATAGCGCTTCCACGCATCTTCATAATAATCGTGATCATCAGGATTAATGATAAAGAAATTTTGACCATCCTCAAGACGCAATCCATGTTTTTCGATTTGCTCTTGAATTTTATGCGGACGTCCCACAATATATGGGATGGCAATGCCCTCGTCCACAATCGTCTGAGCTGCTCTAATCACACGGTGATCCTCTCCATCAGCAAAAATCACTCTTTTCGGCTCATCTTTTGCAAGTTTAAATAGGGGTTGCATCAGATGACCAGAGCGATATACATGCTCGAGCAATTTATCGCGATACTCTTCCAAATCCTCAATTGGCTTGCGTGCAACTCCAGACTCCATCGCAGCCTTAGCCACAGCTGGAGCCACTTTTACGATTAGTCTCGGATCGAATGGCTTAGGAATAATATATTCAGGCCCAAAATTCAAATCTTGCCCCTCATATGCCGTCGCAACCTCATCGCTAAGCTCAGCCTGAGCAAGGTCCGCAATCGCATATACGCAAGCCTGCTTCATTTCTTCATTTATCGAAGTTGCCCCTACATCCAAAGCCCCACGGAAAATAAATGGGAAGCAAAGTACATTATTTACTTGATTAGGATAATCAGATCTTCCTGTGGCAATGATTACGTCTGGACGCGCTGCTTTAGCTTCTTCAGGCGTAATTTCAGGGTCAGGGTTTGCTAGTGCGAGAATTAAAGGGTTCTCAGCCATTGTTTTAACCATCTCAGGTTTTAATACACCTTTAGCAGAACATCCTAAAAATGCATCGGCCCCAACAATAACATCTGCCAATGTTCTTGCATCTGTTTTTTGTGCATAACGTGCTTTTGATGGATCCATTTTTTCGTCACGACCTTCGTAAATAACTCCTTTAGAATCGCAAACGTATATGTTTGAACGATTTAACCCTAAATTAACCATTAAGTCTAGACAAGCAATAGCTGCAGCACCAGCCCCAGATACGACCATTTTGATTTGTGAAATGTCTTTATTTACTAGCTTAAGACCATTTATTAAAGCTGCGGATGAAATAATTGCTGTACCATGTTGATCATCATGAAATACAGGGATATTCATTCGTTCACGAAGTTTTTTCTCAATATAAAAACATTCAGGTGCTTTTATATCCTCAAGATTTACTCCGCCTAAAGTTGGTTCGAGTGCAGCAATAATATCCACTAATTTGTCTGGGTCATTTTCGGCAAGTTCAATATCGAAAACATCGATATTAGCGAACTTTTTGAATAGACAGCCTTTTCCTTCCATTACAGGTTTAGAAGCTAGTGGTCCAATATTACCTAAACCTAGAACAGCGGTACCGTTAGAGATTACTCCTACTAAATTTGCTCTTGAAGTATATTTAGCAGCGGCTGATTCGCCTTGTTCATAAATTTCCATACAAGCATGGGCAACGCCTGGAGAATATGCAAGCGATAAATCATCTTGATTAGCCATACTTTTAGTAGGAACAACGGAAATTTTTCCTGGAATTGGTAATTCGTGGTAGAGTAGTGCAGATTTTTTTGAGTCAATGGACATTAATAATTCCTGTGTAATTATTTAAATTGTTGCTTGTCTAAAATTTCATGTATTTTAATTCTAAAATTAGGATTTGTTACGTAATTAGTAATATGTGAGTAGTATACTAATCTCAACTTATTAGGGTTTTCCTTAGGTAACCCTATTTCTTTGTAACAACTTAGATGGTGTGATATGAAAACGATGGATGAAAAACGAGAAAACTCGTATTTATTCGGCGGTAATATGTCTTATGTTGAAGAGCAATATGAGCTATACCTCGAAGACCCTTCCTCTGTAGATGATAGTTGGAAGCAATATTTTGATAAATTATCTAAGGAGCCTGCAGTAGATGGTTCTACTAGCTCTAAAGACAAAAATCACACTGCTGTAATTGAAAATCTAGCAGAAAAAGCAAAACAAAACGCTCTTTACACACCAGCGGTAAGCGGCGGTGCTTCAAATTCTAAACAACATTTAGTAGAAAGATTAATTTCTGCTTATCGTCGTTTAGGTGCATTAGTAGCAAAAGTTGACCCACTAAAACTTCAAAAATACCCTGAAGTTCCTGAATTAGATCCAAAATATCACGGCTTAACTGAAGCGGATATGGATCAAGAATTCGTTACCGATGACACATTCTTCGGTAAAAAATCAATGAAACTTCGCGATTTGCTTAAATCTTTACAAGACACATACGCAAATACAGTTGGCGTAGAATACATGTACATTGCCAACCACGATGCGAAAAAATGGCTTCAAGAAAAGTTAGAGTCAGTTAAATCTAAACCTAGCTACTCAAAAGAGCAAAAACTAAATATTCTTCAACAATTAACTGAAGCAGAAGGGCTAGAAAAATATCTTCACACTAAATATGTTGGCCAAAAACGCTTCTCACTCGAAGGCGGGGAGAGCTTTGTAGTAAGTATGGATGCGGTTGTGCAGCATGCGGCAAGCAAAGGTGTGAAAGAGTTGGTAGTTGGTATGGCACACCGTGGTCGCCTAAATATGCTTGTAAATATTATGGGTAAAGCTCCTTCAGTTTTATTTGATGAATTCGAAGGTAAATATGCTACTAACCTCAAAGCAGGTGACGTTAAATACCATAATGGCTTTACATCTACAATCGATACTGAACATGGACCTATGTTTATCGATTTGGCTTATAACCCATCGCACCTAGAGGTGGTAAATCCTGTTGTATCTGGTATTGCACATTCTCGTCAGTATCGTTACCAATCTAAAAAAGAAATTCTTCCAGTTTTAGTGCATGGTGATGCTGCTGTTATCGGTCAAGGTGTTGTTCAGGAAACATTAAACCTATCGCTCACTAAATTCTACGGATGCGGTGGTACTGTTCATATCGTAATTAATAACCAAATCGGCTTTACAACATCACTTCACGAAGAGTCACGTTCATCAGCATTTTGTACTGATATAGCGAAAATGGTTGATTGTCCTATATTCCACGTAAATGCAGATGATCCTGAAGGCGTTGCATTTGTTTCTGAACTTGCTGTTGAATATCGTGAAAAATTCGAAAACGATGTATTTATCGATATCGTTTGCTATCGTAAATTAGGTCACAACGAACAAGATACTCCAGCACTCACTCAACCTGAAATGTATCGTGCAGTTGCAAAACATCCTGGTTCTCGTAAAGTGTATGCAGATGCATTAGTTGCTGAAGGTACATTAGAGCAAAGTAAACCTGAAGAGATGGTCTCTTCTTACCGCACTCTTATGGACAAAGGTGTGGGTAATGAAAAAGTTAACGATTCACATGTTGTTGACCACGCTCCTAAATGGGATGAGTACAAAGGTAAACCTTATACCGATAAAGCTGACACTAAAGTTTCTCTTGAAGTTCTTAAAGATTTATCTAAAAAAATCACTACAGTTCCAGAAGGTTTTGTTCCACACAAAATCGTTGAGAAATTATTAGCTGATCGTGCGGCTATGGGTAAAGGTGAAATGAATCTTGACTGGGGTATGGGTGAGCACTTAGCTTATGCAACCTTAGTTAATGATGGATATCCAATCCGTTTAGCTGGTGAGGATGCAGGTCGTGGTACATTTACTCACAGACATGCAGTTTTACATGATCAAAATCCTGAAAAACCTGATTTCACTTATATTCCTCTAAATCATATTTCTGAAAAACAAGGTGAGTTTGTAGTACTTAACTCAGTCTTATCTGAAGAAGCAGCCCTTGGTTTTGAATATGGTTATGCAACTGCAGAACCTGAAGGTTTAACTCTATGGGAAGGTCAATTCGGTGACTTTGTAAATGGTGCACAAGTTATGATTGACCAGTTTATTGCATCTGGTGAAGCTAAATGGGGAGTTCAGTGTGGCCTAGTTATGTTGCTTCCTCATGGTTATGAAGGTCAAGGTCCAGAACACTCCTCAGCTCGTATCGAACGCTTCTTACAATTATGTGCAGACGAAAATATGGAATGTATTCAACCTTCAAATGGTGGTCAAATGTTCCATGCATTACGTCGTCAAATGTTACGTAATATTCGTAAGCCTCTAATTATCTTTACTCCTAAATCATTGCTACGTAATAAAGATGCTTCATTCCCATTAACAGATTTGTCTGAAGGATCATTCAAAACTGTTATTGGTGAAGTGGATCCTGAGATCAAACCACAAAACGTTAAACGCGTTTTAGTGTGTACTGGTAAAGTTTATTATGACTTGGTAAATGGACGTAAAGAGTTCAAACGCAATGATGTTGCTATTCTACGTTTAGAGCAATTGTATCCATTCCCTAAAGATGCATTTGCAGCTGAGATGGATAAATATTCAAAAGCTCCTGAAGTAGTATGGGTTCAAGACGAACATCAAAACCAAGGTGCTTGGAATTACGTACTACATCACGTAATTGATAATATGACTGAAAATCAAACATTGTCATATGCAGGACGTGAGCCTTCATCATCTCCAGCAACTGGTTATGCAGGCGTTCATAAAGCTCAGCAAAAAGCCCTTGTAGAGCAAGCCTTTGCTGAAAAACTTGATACCGTATTTTAAGAATTTTAATTTTTAAGGAGTTTTTTATGTCAATTGTTAATGTAGTGGTACCACAGCTGTCTGAGTCAGTTTCGGAGGGTACTCTTATCGAATGGAAATATAAAGTAGGTGATCAAGTATCTGTAGATGATATTTTGGTTGAAATTGAAACAGATAAAGTTGTGCTTGAAGTTCCTGCTCCGTCAGCTGGTGTTATTACTGAGATTCTTGAGTCTGATGGTGCAACTGTTACACCAGACCAAGTTTTAGCGAAAATCGATTCTGAAGCTAAAGCAGAAGCTAAGACAGCTCCTAAAGAGGAAGCTCCAAAAGAAGCAGCTCCTAAAGAGCAAGCAAAAGAACCTGCTGCAGCAGCAAAATCTGACGATTCAGCAGCTCAAAAATCAGGTTCAAAAGGAGATATCGCTTCCCCTGCAGCTCGCAATATCCTAGCTGAAAAAGATATGAAAGCTTCTGATGTTGCAGGTTCAGGTCGCGATGGTCGAGTGACTAAATCTGATGCAATGGGTGCTTCTAAAGGTGCATCTAAAGCCGAATCTAAATCATCTGCACCTATGTCTACTAATACGGAAGGTCGCATCGAAGAGCGCATTCCTATGACACGTTTGCGTGCACGTGTTGCTGAGCGCCTAATTCAATCTCAACAACAAAATGCAATTCTTACTACTTTTAATGAGGTAAATATGAAACCAGTTATGGACCTTCGTGCGAAGTATAAAGAAGCATTCGAAAAAGAGCATGGTATTAAGCTTGGCTTTATGTCTTTCTTTGTGAAAGCAGCTGTTCATGGCCTTAAAAAATATCCAATCCTTAACGCTTCTGTCGATGGCAATGATATCGTATACCACGGTTATTTTGATATCGGCGTTGCAGTATCTAGCCCTCGTGGTTTGGTTGTTCCTATTATCCGTAATGCCGATCAACTAAGCTTTGCTGATATTGAAAAAACTATCGCTGAATTTGGTCAAAAAGCAAAAGAAGGTAAGTTAGGTCTGGACGATTTAACAGGTGGTACATTCACTGTTTCAAACGGTGGCGTGTTCGGTTCAATGATGTCTACTCCAATCATTAACCCACCACAATCAGCAATTTTAGGTATTCACGCAACTCGCGAACGTGCTGTTGTAGAAAATGGTCAAGTAGTTGTACGTCCAGTTAATTACTTTGCTCTTTCTTATGACCACAGAATCATTGACGGTCGTGAAGCTGTTCTTGGCTTATTTGCTATGAAAGAGGCTTTAGAAGACCCTCAACGTTTATTGTTGAACCTATAATTTTAGGTGGTCAACTAAATGGAAAATAAATTTGACATATTAGTAATTGGTGCGGGTCCTGGCGGCTATATAGCCGCTATTCGTGCCGCTCAATTAGGTAAAAAAGTTGCATGCGTTGATATGTGGACTGACGACGCAGGGAAACCTAAACCAGGTGGCACTTGCACAAATGTAGGTTGTATTCCTTCTAAAGCTTTACTTCAATCTTCAGAGCATTTTGAACAGGCTAACCATCATTTTGCAGAACATGGAATTTCCGTGTCTGACGTTAAGATGGACGTTACTAAAATGATTTCTCGTAAAGAGACTGTAGTTAAACAAAATAACGAAGGGATTCTTTTCCTATTTAAGAAAAATAAAGTTTCTTTCTTTTCAGGAAAAGCTTCATTTGCTGAAAAATCTGATGCAGGATTTAAGGTAAAAGTAGAAGGTAAAGATGCAGCGGAGATTACAGCTGAAATCGTAATTGTTGCGACTGGGTCGGATCCGAGACCATTGCCAAACTTGCCTTTTGACGAGAAATCTATATTATCAAACACAGGTGCACTTGATATTCCTGAAGTTCCTAAAAAACTTGGAATTATCGGTGCAGGTGTTATAGGTCTTGAGTTAGGCAGTGTTTGGCGTCGTTTAGGGGCGGACGTTACTATACTAGAAGCGGCACCTGCATTCTTGACTGCTGCAGATGAAGCTATTGCAAAAGAAGCGAAAAAAGCTTTCGATAAGCAAGGTCTTAAAATTGAAGTTGGCGTGAAGATTACTGAAGCTAAAAATGATGGTAAATCAGTTAAGATCGCCTACGACACTGCAGGCGGCGAAAAGCAAGAGCTTACTGTAGATAAACTTATAGTTTCAATTGGACGCATTCCGTTTACTAGTGGATTGAATCTTGAAGCTGTTGGCGTTAAGTTAGATGATCGCGGTTTTATTGAAGTAGACGAGAACTGCAGAACTTCTGTGCAAAATATCTGGGCTATCGGTGATGTTGTTCGCGGTCCTATGCTTGCTCATAAAGCTGAGGAAGAGGGGGTTGCGGTGGCTGAGCGTATTGCTGGCATGCATGCTCATGTTGATTTCGGAACAATTCCTTCTGTTATTTATACTAGCCCTGAAATCGCTTGGGTTGGTAAAACTGAAAAACAGCTTAAAGAGGAAGGTCGTAAAGTTAAATCTGGTCAATTCCCATTTATGGCTAATGGTCGTGCACGTGCAATGGGTGATATCACTGGTTTTGCAAAAATTATCGCCGATGCTGAAACTGATGAAGTTTTAGGTGGTCATATTATTGGCCCTATGGCTTCCGAATTAATTTCTGAACTTGTGACTATTATGGAATTCAAAGGTGCTGCGGAAGATATCGCACGCATTTGCCATGCACATCCTACACTATCAGAAGCTATTAAGGAAGCGGCTTTAGCTGTAGATAAACGTACTCTTAACCTATAATTTAAATCTCCATGATTTGGGGCGGGCTTATGTCCGCCCGTTTTTATATGAACGTAAAAGAACATTATTTAAAATCACTAGCACAAAAAGGATACGAAGCAGACGCTTCTCAAAAGCAGGCAGTTGAGAGATTGCAGACTTTATCTAATGAACTTTCTAATTACACATTAAATTCCAAAGAATCCAAAGGTTTTTTATCAGGACTTTTTGGAGGATCTAAGACAGAAGTAGTTGCTCCTAGCGGCGTTTATATGTGGGGCGGTGTTGGTCGCGGTAAAAGCTTTGTTATGGATTCATTTTACGCATCAGTTGCATATGAGAAGAAAACACGAATTCATTTTCACGAATTTATGAGAAGTATTCATAACCGACTTCGTGAAATTAGCCAACAGAGCGACCCACTCGATATCATTGCCACACAAATTTCAGAAAAATATTCGTTAATATGCTTTGACGAATTTCATATCTCGGACATTGCGGATGCCATGATTTTGTATCGTCTTTTAAGCAAATTTTTCGAGAAAGGTGTTGTTTTTGTTATGACCTCAAACTATGCACCTGATACTTTATATCCTGATGGATTGCATAGAGACAGACTATTGCCAGCCATAGATTTAATAAAGAAAAAGATGGATGTGATAAATGTCGATGTTGGGGTTGATTATAGAATGCGAGAGTTGGAGCAATTAAAGACTTACTACACACCAATTGATGCACAAACGGAAGGGGAATTAAGGCATTGTTTTGAGACTGTATGTAACGGGGATTTAAGTGGCAATTCAATAGAAATTCAAAATCGCGAATTAGATGTTGTGGCTCGATCAGATGATACTCTTTGGGTTACTTTTTCTGAGATGTGCATAAAGCCACGCTCTCAAATAGATTATCTTGAAATAGCAAATAAATTCAAAAATATTATTCTTTCGGATATTCCTAAATTGTCTCCACAAGATGCATCAGCAGCACGTAGATTTACGTGGCTTATTGATGTGCTTTATGACCATAAGGTAAAGCTTATTATTTCTGCTGAAGTTCCAGCCGAGGAGCTTTTTACTGAGGGTGTATTTGCTCAAGAATTTACTCGTACCGTATCACGTATGATTGAGATGCGCTCACTTGAATATAAAAACGAAAAAGCTAGAAAATCAGTGACGGTTTAAGTAGGATAAATTTGTCCACCCCCATTTATAGAGAAAATTTTATTTGCCATACTAATAAAAAAATGGGGTTTATGTATGGCAATAACTATTTCTAAATCATGTGGTGTAGCTGGTCTTGAGGCACCAGAAGTAAATATTGAAGTTCATGTAAGTCGAGGGCTTCCGACCTTTAAAATTGTAGGTATTCAAGAGGTTCAGGGGCGGGAAAGCCGAGAGCGAGTACGCTCTGCATTAATTAATCAAGGATACAAATTTTCTCCAAACCGTTATACGATAAATTTGAGTACGCAATCGCAAAATAAACTTATCGGTAGTTATGAATTAGGCATGGCTATTGGAGTTTTATTATCTACTGCACAAATAAATATTCATCCGAGGCTATCACTTGAAAATCTGTATTTTGCTGCAGATTTATCTTTGTCTGGTGATTTAGTGCCTAACGAATATACGGAGATAATCGCATTAAACTTATCACGCATGCATTCCGAAGCAACACTTATTGTGCCTTCATCTGAATCATGGATTGCTGATTTTTTACCTCACTTAAAAATAATTTTTTTTGAGAACCTAAAACAAGTTTGTGAGTATCTAGGGTCAGGGCAAATTGAAATTGCTAAAAAAACTAAGTGCCCATATCCAAAAATTAATAATAGTTCACTGTGTCTCTCAGAAATTGAAGGGTTGAATGAGGCTTGTCTTGCATTGGAGGTGGCTGCATCGGGCGGACATAGTATGGTTATTGGTGGTTCTTCTGGATCTGGTAAAACTATGCTTTGTAGGAGAGCTGCGGGGATATTGCCACCTTTAGATAAGGAGCAGCAACTTGAGGTCTACTCTATATATAAGCTTGCACAGATAGAACCGCCAACAGAAATTCCATACCGTATGCCTTTGCATTCTGCGAGCATTGGTGTTTTGAACGGAAGTAGTCAGCAAAATAATGTGGGAGAATTTGCACTAGCTAATCATGGAGTGGTGTTTTATGACGATTTGCAGGAAATTCCACAGGAAATGGTGGATGCAGTAAGGTTGACATTGTCACAGGGCTTTATAAGAAATTTTAAACCAAGGCATAAGCTTCAATATCCTGCAAGATTCTTATTCTTAGCGGCTTATCAGCCATGTGAGTGCGGGAAGTTATATGAAAATAAATGTAGATGCACCAAGACCACGCTTATGAAGTACGAAAGGAAATATGCGGCTTTATTAAAAGATGTATTTGATATTCACATAAAGATAACTAAGGGATTAGAAGAGAAAAGTAGTCCTAATGTTGCATCTGATATTGTTAGAGACAGAGTTAATAAAGCCAGAGAAATTCAAATAAAGCGACAAGGGCGGTTAAATGCAAATCTTACAGAAAAAGAACTTGTAGAATTTGCACCATTAAATTCTGAATGCTCAAAATTAATTTCAAAGTTTAGGTCCAGTAGAAATATCTCTCAAAAATCTTTAATTCGCATTCAAAGACTTGCCCGAACAGTGGCTGATATAAATGCTCGCAAAGAAATAACACTAACGGATTTAAGTAAAGCCATATATCTTCACGGGTGAATATTACTTTACGTTATATGAAAATAAATATTTTGTATTGTTTCAGTATATGCAAATCTAAAGTGCTCTGATACTATTATCTACAACAAACAATTAAAAATAAAAGGGAGTTTGTATGAATAAATTTATTAAAACCACTGCGTTTGCTCTTGTAGCATCTTTATCAAGTATTGCATCAGCTGAAAATCTTAAGCTTTCAGTTGCCGCAACTCCTGTGCCTGCGGCTGAAGTTTTGGAATTTATGAAACCAGCTTTAGCTAAAAAAGGTGTAGACCTTACTGTTCATGTGTTTACTGATTATATTCAACCTAATCAGCAAGTAGCGGACGGAGACATAAATATGAATTGTTTCCAACATGTACCGCATCTTGATTCTTTTAATAAACGTAAAAATACAAACCTTGTTCCTGTAGGTGGCATGTATCTTCCTCCTATGGCTGCTTATTCTAAAAAAGTTAAAAATCTTTCTGAATTAAAAGATGGTGCACGTGTATCAATTCCAAACGATACAACTAACAGTACTCGTGCTCTTTTAATCCTTCAGCAAGCTGGTTTAATTAAACTTAAAGATCCGAAAAACTTATTTTCCACTGCAAAAGATATTGCTGAGAATCCTAAGAAACTAAGATTTATTGAATTAGAAGCTGCTGGAGTGCCACGATCATTGCCAGATGTGGATATTGCAGTGATAAACACAAATTATGCACTTGAAGTAGGTTTGAATCCACAATCGGATTCAATAATTTTGGAAGACTCAAATTCTCCATACGCAAATGTTTGTGCTGCACCTGCAGAATTCAAAGATAACGAAGCTCTTAAGATTCTAATGGCTGAGTGGGGAAGTGAAGAAACCAAGAAATTTATCTTAGATAAATATAAAGGGACTGTGATACCACGCAAAGACTGAGATAACTCCTAATGTAACCCCTTTGTAATATTAATTTTTCACTTAGATTGTAAAATTGAAAGATTGTTTATAAGGGGGATTACATGCGTTTAGGGCTCTTAGCTTCCACGAATTCATTCAAAACAGTGACTTGGTCGCCAGAAGATAATGCTACAAGCGGGGCGAATTATTTAGAAGTACCGAGAGAGTTCCTGACAGCATTGCCACCTGCAGATTCACCAGAATCAAACGAAACTCCAATCATATGTCTTACAAGAGAAAAATACAAGTCAGCAAGTGACACCAAATCCAGATATTCAGTTAGTCTAGCTATTTATTATGTAACTCGCCAAAAAGATAGCAATAAAAGTGGTATGTATTATGGGGCGTTTTGGGAGGGATTGGAAGAGAAATTTTTTACTCAAAGGCGTCTACCCATAGTAATTGAATCTCTAAAAGAGATGGCTGCTCGTATACGTTCTGAGTATATTGATGGAACCACCAATTTCTTTTCGGAAAAGCCGTTTTATAAAGAAGTGCCTCATGAGATAGGTAGTGAACTTAAAAATATCGATCCTAAATTTTTGCATGCGATTAAATTCACTGAGTGTATATCACCTAAGGATATCGATAGAACCTGTGTAATTTGCTGTTCTAAGCAATCGCTTATCCCTGAAGCTATAGAATCTGTTATTGATTACAAAATGCTTGCTCTTTATAAAAGAGTATATTTTGTTAGTGCTCAAATTTTTAATAGATTTAAGAGAATTCAAACTTCACTTGAGAGTAAGAATTTTGAAGCTACAACCGCTACAAATCTGACTCTTTTAGATTTTGAAGACTTAAAGATGGTTAAAAATATATATATTGATAGCTTGGGGTCTGTAGAAGATGTATACAACATGTTCTCCAAACGTCTTCGCCAAAAAGATGAAGCTTATCAGTTGCTTAAAAATAATCAAAGTCTTGAGATTAAAAATTTATCCTCTGGTTATGACACAAAAATACGATCTCTAGAAACCTCTCTTGATGAGGCTTTGCAAGCATCGAAATCAACTATAGCTCCTCAAGATTCAACTACAGGGGCAGCACCTGAAATGTCTGCTGATTTCGAAGCAGTTTCAAATCAAATGCCACAGTCTTCAGAGCAAAATGCAATTCCTCAAATTATTGAGGCACCCGCACCCGCAGCCGCCCCTGCTTCCTCAAATCACCCCCTTGATGAGTATCTTTTGAAAGAATATGGAGTTCGCCCCGACGATACACCAGAATTGTTTGAACAAAAATTTAATGATTACTCGAATAGATTAGTATCTAATAAGGATGCAGTTATTGATCAACTAAATGGTCAAATATCTGAGCTGTCCACAAAATTGGCTGATAGAGAGTCGCGACTTCTTGCTCTTGAACATACCCAAGAACCGCAAAAAATGGTGCGTTCAGAAAGAAGAGGGTTTAGTGTAACCACTTTTCTTTTGATGCTTATGGTAGTCGCACTTGTAGCTTATATATTGATTAATCGATAGTTTTAGAAAGATTAGGTCTCACCACGGACATAACTTCAGGTATTCGTCTTATATCCGAGATAATATTTCGCAGTTGAGAAAGATTTTCAAGCTGAAGAGTTATATTTATGCTTGCTGAATCGCTGTCTTCATCTATCATAGAGAGATTTGAGATATTTGAATCGTGTTTAGATGCTTCAAGTGCAATCGCCCCTAAAACACCTTTGCCATTCATCGCAGAAATTTGAATGCGAGATTTAAAGCTTGCTTCAGATTTTGTATCCCATGCGACATTTACAAATTTGTTTTGTTCTAGTGCTTTTTTAGTGTCTACAGATGTGCAATGTTTGTGATGCACAATAAGACCAGAGCCAGGGTGAAGAACGCCTACAATCGGGTCTCCGTGAAGAGGAGTGCAACATTTTGCATATTGAATGGCCTGTCCCTCATTTCCCTTAATAATAAGATCTGTACGTCTAGCAGATTCAGTAGAATCGTAATCATTTACGCTTGTATGAATAATAGGATTATCAACCATAAATCTTCTTGCAACTACTGATGCAATGCGATTTCCGATACCGATATCCATAAGAATTTCCTCTATAGATGATGCACCTGATTCTTGTAGGATCTTCTGCCACTTGGTATCAGTTGGATTTGGCAATGTTAACTTCAACTCATCCAATGCCTGTAGCAAAAGTTTTCGTCCAAGTTCCGTAGATTCCTTACTTCGCGTATTTTTAAGGAAATATCTAATAGCTGCGCGTGCTCGGCCAGTTTTTGCATAATTTAGCCACCCAACATTAGGCTCTGTCGCGGGATTAGAAATAATATCAACTGTGTCACCGCTTGAAAGAACATGATTAATTGGAACATGTTCTCCATTTACTGTGGCACTTACCGCATGTAGCCCTATATCTGTATGAATAGCAAATGCAAAATCCAGTGCTGTAGCCTTGCTTGGTAGTGAAATAATCTTACCCTTAGGTGTGAGTGCATATACCGAGTCTGGGAAAAGATCAATCTTAATATCGTCTATAAATTCTTCAGAATTTTTATTTATAGACTGTATCTCAACAAGCGACTGAAGCCAATTATGCGACTGATCGTCTACATTAACGACACCAAGTTCTTGGTCGCGATTAAGCCAATGAGCGATAATCCCGTATTCGTTATAGGCTTTCATGGATTCTGTATAAATTGCAACGTCGATATGAGTGCCCACAGGTCCAACCATAATCGTATGTAATGCTCTATACCCATTTACTTTTGGGATGGCAATGTAATCCTCAAATGTCCCCGGTACGGGCCTATAAATTTGATGTAACGCACCTAACACAACATATGCATCTTGAAGTTTTGGGACGGTGATATCAATAAATTTCGTATCGTTTAAATTCGAAAAACTTTTGTTTTGAGATTTCATCATTTCGTGCACTTTATATGTGCTAAATGATGTCCATCCAAATTTCGCATCTGCCGGAATAGCTTTAACGATATTATTATGAATTGTCTTTTCGATTTTGCGATTTGATTTGCGTTCAGCCTCAATAGAGTTCTTAAGCACTTTATATCGCTTCGGATAGTTAATGCTAAAGGCTAAATCCTCAAACTCTGCTACAAGTTTCGTAAAACCCAATCGGTTGGCAATGGCTGCGTAAATCTCAAGCGTCTCTTTTGCGATGCGTCTTGCTTTTGATGGTTCAAGGCCGCTTAAAGTTCGCATATTATGAAGCCTATCGGCAAGCTTTATAAGAATGACACGCACATCTTTTGTGGTCGCTAAAAGCATCTTTCTAAAACTCTCGGCTTGTTGCTCAGCTTTGCTTGCAAATTGAATGCGCTCAAGTTTTGTGAGTCCATCTACTAGATCAGCCACAGTAGGATTTATTTCTGTGGCAATGCTCTCTTTCGATACTTGCTGGTCTTCTATCACATCGTGAAGTAGAGCAGCCATAATCGCATCGCAATCGAGCTTCCAATCTGCACATATGATTGCCGCTTCCACGGGATGCGTAATATATGGCTCCCCACTTGAACGCATCTGACCATAATGAGCATTATCCGCAAAAGAATAAGCCACCTTCACCATATGTAATTCTGGTGCTGAAAGATATTTGAGTTTGCTTAAAAGCGGTGCTAGGTATTTGGGGTGAGGCGAAGCCTTTATATCTGGCAATGCCCTAGTTTCTACGTTATGAGATTCAGTACCCCTTTTTTTTGAGGGAAAGGGGTTTAGATTCGAGAAGAGGGAGGATAGATTACTAAACCTCATATAGTCGTTGAAATGCTATAAGGGGATTTTTTTAAGCATCTCGATGCCAGTTTTACCCTCAGCAATTTCACGTAAGGCTAAAACAGTAGGTTTATCATTTTGAATATCAACCCTGGGAGTATGACCAGTGGCGATTTCTCTAGCTCTGTATGTTGCGGCAAGAGTTAAATCAAAACGATTTGGAATATATTTTAAGCAATCATCAACGGTAATACGTGCCATATGTAAACCTATGTAAACCTATAATTTTTATATATTTTATGGAGACTTAAACTACTTAGGCAGATAGGAAATTCCTAAATCAGCAAACAAGGCTTGATGTTTATTTGCTTGACTTGCATACTTTAGTTTAGCTGCTTTAACTAAGGTATCTAGCTGATCTAAGGCAGTCTCAAAAGAATCGTTTATTATAACATAGGAGTACTCGTCAGCATGTCCAATTTCACTGCTAACGGTAAGCATTCTTTTGCGAATTACCTCTGGAGAATCAAGCCCTCTTTTAAGAAGGCGTTTTTCTAATTCATCAATGGAGGGAGGAAGAATAAATATATCAATAATTCCAGGAAATTTTTTTCTTATTTGTCGTGCTCCTTGGTAGTCAATCTCAAGCAAAACGTCCTGTCCTGTAGAGATTACTGATTCCACCTGGGATTTAGCTGTACCGTAAAAGTTTCCGTAAACTTCGGCCCACTCTAGCATATTGCCCTGCTCACGCCAATCACTGAACTGCTCTTTACTGATGAAAAAATATTCTCGTCCATCGACTTCACCTTCACGAGGAGTGCGAGTGGTATATGAAATTGAGAGATTTATAAAAGGGTTTCTCTCGATTAGTGCTTTTACAAGACTCGATTTACCAGCTCCAGTTGGAGCCGAAATTAAAAAAACATTTCCTGGAAATTCCATAATTATTTTTATAAAGCGTCACTTGCATAATCTGATAGTCTAGAGCGTTCACCTTTTTGAAGGGTAATATGACCAGAATGTGCCCATCCCTTGAATCTATCCACAACATAAGTTAGCCCCGAACTACCTTCAGTTAAGTAAGGAGTATCGATTTGTGCAATATTACCCAAACAAACAATTTTCGTACCAGGACCAGCACGAGTAACTAAAGTTTTCATTTGTTTTGGAGTAAGGTTTTGTGCTTCATCGATAATGATAAATTTATTTAAAAAGGTGCGACCGCGCATAAAGTTTAGAGATTTTATCTTAATATGAGATTGAATTATCTCCTTACTAAGACTGCGCTCCCATTGGGCACCACTATCTTGTCGAGCTTTAGTATTTAAAAATTCAAGATTATCTTCTAAAGCACCCATCCAAGGTTGCATTTTTTCTTCTTCCGTACCAGGTAAGAAACCAATATCTTCTCCCACTGGCACAGTTACACGAGTCATAATAATTTCTGTATATCTTTTAGTCTCAAGCACCTGAGTTAGCCCAGAGGCCAACGCCAGCAATGTTTTACCCGTACCAGCTTGACCAAGTAACGATACAAAATCAATCTCAGGATTCATAAGTAAGTTAAGTGCAAAGTTTTGTTCGCGATTTCTAGCAGTCACACCCCATACATTATTTTTAGGATGCGTGTAATCACGGATAGTGGCTAATACTGCGTATTTTCCAGACACTTCTTTTACTTGAGCATATAGTGGACTGTCACCTTCAAGATATACGAATTCATTAACTAAAAATTCACTTACAAGTGGACCACGGATTTTATAGAAAGTCGTACCCGCCTGAGTCCAAGATTCCATATCCTTTGAGTGTCTGTCCCAAAAGTTTTCTGGTAATTGAATGTTTCCATCGTAAATTAAATCGGAGTCTTCAACCGCATGGTCGTTTAAATAATCCTCTGCAGCAAGACCTAGAGCTCTAGCTTTTAAGCGCATATTGATATCTTTAGATACCAAAACAACTTCTCTTTCGGGATACTGAGTAACTAGAGATTGAACGACACTTAAAATTTTGTTGTCGGCTTTAAGAGATGGCAATTGAATATTTAATTCTGCATTCATCTCTTTTGTTTGAAAATAAAGAATGCCAGTTGCATCTTTATTTCCTAGACTATTAAGAGGCATACCTTGGAGAAGATCAGGCGACTCAGCACATAACTCATCCAATGTACGGCTTACTTGACGGGCATGACGTGCCACTTCAGTAAGACCTTTCTTATTGTGGTCAAGTTCCTCCAAAGTCATCATTGGAAGAAATATATCGTGCTCTTCAAACCTAAATAAACATGTTGGGTCATGAAGCAAGACATTCGTATCGAGAACGAATAATTTGCTAGAACCAGAGTTTTTGCTATTTTTAGAAGAGGCAACAGATTTTTTAGTGCTAGGCTTTTTAGGACTTTTAGTTTTAGTTTCCACTGTTTTTTCTAATGACACATCCTCAATCTCAACCTGTTTCGCAAGGGCTTCCTCTTTCAGTGTCCCCGACCCAATGCCTGCATCTTGAGATTGAATTTTCTTAGGGGCTCTCGGTTTAGGTGCAGAGTCCATATCAAGTATATTGGCACGTTTTGTGGGTAGTTTAGGAAGAGGCATAAAGGCTCCGATTAGGGTTACATTAATTTTGAGATTCAATAAAACTTAAGACTTCTTCGACGTGTTCAGGCACCTTAACGCCACGCCACTCTTTAATGAGTTTGCCGTTTTCGTCGAAAATAAAAGTCGATCTTTCGATGCCGTGAACTTGTTTTCCGTACATCATTTTTTGTTTCATAACACCAAACATATTGCAGATTTCTTCTTCTGGGTCAGCAATAAGTGGGAAATTTAATTCCTGTTTGTCTATAAATTTTTTATGAGAATTAATACTATCTCTGGAAATGCCCACGACCACAGCCTCCTGAGATTCAAACCTATCAAGTGCATCTCTAAAGTTTTGAGATTCAGTTGTACATCCAGGAGTGTTATCGCGAGGATAAAAATATAAAACTATAGTGCTTCCCTTGTAATCTGAAGGAAATTTGATTGTTTCTTCTACAAATTCATCATTTACTTTACGAACTATATTGGCTTTAAATGTTGGACATTTTTTATTTAGTTTTACTTCGGACATTTCATACTCCTTTTTCTAATATTAAACCTAAAGCAACTTTACGGCCCTCGGCCATAAGAACGTTATAGGTTCTAGCGGCTGCATCAGTGCTCATAAACTCAATACCAATACCAGCCCTAGTTAAAGGAGCAACTAAAGATGGATTTGGTAAATGTTGAGCCTTACCGGTTCCTATGATTATAAGTTCTGGGGGATTTAAATAATTGCTTGGCTTGTCGTTTAAAAAATCAATAGCAGAATTTTGAGACTTCTGAAGCATACCTACGAGTTCAATTTGGGCTAAATCTATATCCTTATAGGTGGCAATGTCCCAGCTATTCACCGAACTCTCAGGCGTAAAGTAAATGGAATGAAAATATCTCTCTTTATTTATCTCGATGAATTCTTCATCGTAGGCTGTAACTGTGTTATGGGTAGAGGTATTTTGTAGATGTAACTTCACATTTACTCCGCAAACTTTGTTTATCATAAGACGAATATATTACAAGTTAATGATTAAAAAAAAGTAAAATTGTGAACACAAAAAATAATATATTTCAGATTTTACAGGTTAGAAATGAGTCATTTACAAGCTATAAGAGTAGGATTGCTTGGTTTTGGTGTGGTTGGTAGCGGCACATGGAATGTTCTGAGGAGAAATTCCAATGAGATTGCTAGAAGGGCAGGTAGACGGATTGAAATCGTGCGCATTGCCACCCGTACTATATCAAAAGCAACTAATGTAGTGGGTGACTCAGTTCCAGTTACATCTGATTTGATGGAAGTTGTTCGTGATCCATCTATTGATATCGTAGTAGAGCTGATTGGCGGCACTAATCTAGCAAAGGATATCGTAATTGAGGCTTTAAAAAACGGCAAACATGTAGTGACGGCCAATAAAGCTCTGCTTGCTCATCACGGAAATGAAATTTTCAAAATTGCTAGCGAAAATAAGGTTATGGTCGCATTTGAAGCGGCCGTGGCAGGCGGAATTCCGATTATTAAATCGGTACGCGAAGGTTTGACCGCAAATAGGATTCAAAGCGTGGCTGGCATTATCAACGGCACCAGTAATTTTATTCTCTCCGAGATGCGAGAAAAGGGTCTTGCATTCGAGGAGGTTTTGAAGGAGGCTCAAAGGCTAGGTTATGCAGAAGCTGACCCGACCTTTGATATTGAAGGAGTGGATGTGGCACATAAGCTTTCGATATTAGCTTCCATCGCATTTGGTGTGCCTATACAATTTGACCGCGTGTTCTCAGAGGGCATAACTCAAATTGAACAAGAGGATGTCGTTCAAGCGGAGAGATTAGGATATAGATTGAAATTACTGGGCATTGCCACCAGAAGGGAAAATGGTATAGAGCTTCGTGTGCATCCTACTCTAATACCAAACTCTAAAATGCTCGCAAATGTAAATGGTGCGATGAATGCTGTTATGGTCAGAGGTGATGCAGTGGGCGAGACGCTGTTTTATGGGCCTGGAGCGGGTTCTGAGCCTACGGCCTCTGCAGTTGTTGCGGATATTGTGGATGTGACTCGCTTACATACGGCCGATCCTGAGCATCGTGTGCCGCATTTGGCATTTCAGCCTGATGCCCTTGAGGATTATAAGATCTTACCGATTGAGGAAGCACAAACTGGATATTACTTGCGTATGACCGTGAAAGATCAAAAGGGTGTATTGGCTGATGTTTCTAGAATTTTTGCGGACCATGGAATTTCCATTAATTCGATGATTCAGGATAATAAGGGAAATAATTTAGCTAGCCTCGTATTTTTGATTCATCAAACTATTGAGGCTTCGATGCAAAGAGCCATACAACAAATCGAGGCATTAGATTCGGTTCAAAATGCTGTTAAATTGATTCGCTTAGAAACACTGGAATAGGAAGACATTATGAAGTATATATCTACTCGAGGTGGTGCTCAGCCAGCAGAATTTTGCGATATTTTGATTGAGGGTCTAGCTTCTGATGGTGGGCTTTATGTTCCTGAGAGTATTCCAAAAATAGATATAACTACATTAAATAGTTGGGTGGGATTATCGTATCCTGAGATGGCTATGGAAATATTGCCACTTTATATAACGGATATTCCAAAAGAGGATTTATCCAAAATAGTAAATAACACTTACAATCAAAGTGTTTTTAATAATGCAGATATCGTTCCACTTAAAAAATTCACCTTTAAAGGAAAAGAGAACTTTTATCTTTTAGGCTTATCGGAAGGGCCTACCATTGCGTTTAAAGATTTACCAATGCAATTATTAGGAAATCTTTTCGAATATGTTCTTTCTAAACGAAATACTCACGTCAATATTTTAGGCTCAACATCTGGAGACACTGGCTCTGCGGCTGAATATGCATTTAAAGGAAAAAAAGGCGTTCAAGTATTTATGCTATCTCCTTATGGTCGCATGAGTGAATTTCAAAAATCACAGATGTATACACTTGAGGATCCGAATATTCATAACTTATCTGTAAAAGGTGTTTTTGATGAATGTCAGGATATCGTAAAAGCCATTAATGGTGATTTAGACTTTAAGAAAAAACACCATATCGCAGCAGTGAATTCAATTAATTTTGCCCGTATTGCAGCTCAGATTGTGTATTATTTCTGGGCTTGGTGTGCGAGTGCACCTAGAGATGATGAAAAAACCAACTACCAAATTGATATAACCGTCCCAACAGGGAATTTCGGAAATATTCTTGCAGCACAAATCGCTAAGATGATGGGACTACCTCTAAGAAACCTAATCGTAGCTACTAACGAGAATAATGTTCTTGAGGATTTCTTTAAATCAGGTGTTTACAAGCCTCGCAGCCCTGAGCAGACATATTCGACTTCAAGTCCATCCATGGACATATCAAAAGCGTCTAATTTCGAGCGCTTTGTTTATTTCTTGCTCGATTGCAATTCGGAAAAATTAAATGAGTATTGGGCAAAACTTAGTTCTGATGGTAGTTTCGATTTATCCGAATATAAGGATGAGATCGCTTTGAGATATGCGTTTAAAGCAGGTATGAGTTCACATCAGGATCGCATTGCCACAATTAAGGGATTTTACGAGCAAACAGCTTATACGCTTGACCCACACACAGCAGATGGCGTTAAAGTGGCTTCTGAATTTATGGACACGGATACGCCTATGTTTGTTGCTGAAACTGCATTGGCTGCTAAATTTGGACCGACCATAGCGGAGGCTTTAGGTAAGCCTGCAGCGATTCCTGAGCGATTTGCTGACCTGCTCGATAAAAAGCGTCATGATATTGTGATGGATAATTCTGTCGATGCTGTGAAGGAGTATATCGCTTCACATGCGTAGCCATGTTTTGCTTGAAATCATAAGCATTTGAAGAGCAGAGAGGGCGATTTCATTTTTAAATGGATCGCCTTTTTTTATTTTCTTAAGCTTTGCACGCCCCATATGCCCTAAAGCTGTCATGCTCTTTATTTGGGTGGCAATGCTCCCGTCCATCTCCTTTAGCTGTTCACTAGCTTCATTTAATTTTTTAGTTGCATCTTTTATGAGTTTTTCTTTAAGTGTGCCTTGCGTTGCTTCTGGTGTGGCATTTAGGAAATGATTTGCTGTCACTCCATGTTCACGAAGATAGTCCATGGGTACATATATGCGACCTTGTGATGCATCCAATCCCATTGAGGCTATGGTATCGATATATTGTTTAGCTTCTCCTAATTTTTGTGCATACTTAATTGTGTTTGGTGTCGTAGGACCTAGCACTTGCGAGATTAGGCAAAACATAGAGCCGTTTTGCAATGTGAAGAATCGATTAAGGCTTTGAAAATCTAAATATCGATGATGTGTTAGGTCCATCTCTACGGACTCAATAATATTTAGGAAAAACTGTGGCTTTAAATCATATCTTCTTATGAGCGGCAATAGTGCTTGACTTAGGGGGTGATTATGATATTTATCTTCAGATGCATATAGTCTCCCAATTGCATCTTTCCACCAGGACAATTTCATTCTAGCAACATTGCTTTCTGTTTGTGTGTAGAGTATGTTTTTAATATCGTTAAAGACGGCGTAGATAGTTCGGATAGCATTCTTCTTTTCTTCGTCTACGTAAAGAAAAGCAAAGTGTTCCTCACTTGGATATTTGTACGTCTTCTCGTTTATTACTTGTTCTTGCGGGGTTAGACTAGGGTTTTCAGCCATTTTTAGCTATTTTCGTAGATATATAATTATTCGATTTAGAAAATAATATTAAAGGATTAAATCTTGTCACGTCCAATTAAAGCCATTTTACACACTAATAATATGGCTCATAATTTACAAATCATTACTTCAAGTGTAAAAGCTCATCCTGAAAATCAAAATAAGACTATTAAGCGTTTAGCTGTTATTAAGGCTAATGCTTATGGGCATGGATTGGCCGCCGCCATGGAAGGATTTAAGGATGCGGATGGTTTTGGCATGATTGATCTAGAGGATGCGGCAGTTCTTAGAAAAAATGGTGTGACCCAAGATATCCTTTTGCTTGAAGGATTTTTTCATAAATCAGATATTAAGACTATGTTGAATTTAGGTGTTTCAACTGCCATTCATAGTCCCTATCAAATAAATTATTTAAAAGAAGAGTTGCCTAGATTAGTTTCCCGCGGTTTTAAACCTGTGAATCTTTTTATTAAATTTAATACGGGCATGAATCGATTAGGTTTTAAACCTTCTGAGGCTCAAAAGGTTTATGAGCAGCTTGCTGAATTTAAATCGACTGGGCTTATAAAATCTATTGGTTCAATGATGCATTTCGCCAATGCGGATACAGATAATCGTGATGCCGAAGTGGTTCGAATCGAAGAGGAGTTCGTTAAAAATTGTATGAATTTAGGGGGGCATGAGGTTCCAGTAAGTTTATGCAATTCTGCTGCCTGTGTTAGATATCCTAGATTCGCAGGCATTGCCACAGAAAACTGGATTCGTCCTGGGTCAGTTTTGTATGGAAGTCAATATTTTCCAAATTTAAACGAGCAAAATGTGGTCCATAATTTCAAACCAGCCATGTCTTTAGTTGCTGATATTATCGCTATACAAAATTTAAAAGCAGGGGATTCTGTGGGGTATGGTTCTAAATTTACAGCCACAAAAGACTGTCGTATTGCGGTTGTTGCATGTGGCTATGCGGATGGGTATCCAAGAAGTGCCACTAATGAGACTGAAGTTGGAGTGCTTGGAAAGCGTGCTAAATTAGCTGGAAGAGTTTCAATGGATATGATTGCTATCGATATTTCGCATATTCCTGAGGCAAATATCGGTACTCCTGTGGTATTGTGGGGTGAGGGAGGTCCAAATATCGATGAGGCAGCTCAGATGTGTGGAAGAATAAGCTATGAGCTTATATGTGGAATTACTCCGCGGGTTCCGAAGGTTCTAGATAATGGCCAAAGCTAAGACGCAGTACGTCTGCCAGGAATGTGGGGGAACTAGTATTAGATGGCAGGGGCAGTGTCCGCATTGCCAAACTTGGAATTCTATGGTTGAGTTTAAAGAAACTCCTCTTACAAGTTCATCAAACAGATTTACGCATTTGGCTGCTCAGGGCACAGGCTCAATTATCCAAAATCTATCTGAAGTTGCAACTTCGGAAATAACTAGATTTAGTACAGGAATTTCAGAATTTGATCGAGTTCTTGGAGGCGGATTAGTTCCCGGGGGTGTTGTGCTTTTAGGCGGTGACCCTGGAATTGGTAAATCCACTTTACTTATTCAAGCAATTGCAAATCTATCTTCAAATCAAAATGTTTTATATGTAAGCGGTGAGGAGTCTGCTGAACAGGTAGCTATGCGTGCTCATAGGCTCGAATTACCAACAGAAAGAATTTCTCTTTTGCCTGAAATTCAATTAGAAAAAATTCTCTCATCAGTTGATTCTTTTAAACCTTCGGTACTTGTTATTGATTCGATACAAACTATTTTTTCAGCTGAATTAAATTCGGCTCCAGGTTCTGTTTCACAGGTTCGTGAGTGTGCAGCTCAACTTACAAGAGTAGCCAAACAGGCTGGTATTGCGATGGTTTTAATTGGTCATGTAACTAAGGATGGTACTCTTGCGGGACCACGAGTGCTTGAGCATATAGTCGATTGCGTTTTGTATTTTGAAGGTGAGTCGGATTCAACGCATAGATTAATTCGTGCATTTAAAAATCGCTTTGGTGCAGTAAATGAGCTTGGTGTTTTCGCAATGACGGACAGAGGGCTCAGAGGCATTGCCAACCCATCGGCTATTTTTTTATCTCAACATTCATTTGATGTTACGGGCTCATGTGTAATGGTTACGCAGGAAGGCACACGTCCTTTACTGGTTGAGATTCAATCTCTAGTAAATAATGCACATATTCCAAATCCTAGAAGATTGACCATAGGCTTAGATAGCAATCGCATTGCCATGTTATTAGCGATTTTGTCACGTCATGCGAATATCCCAACATATGATCAAGATGTTTTTGTAAATGTTGTGGGTGGGGTTCGTATCAAGGAGACGGCTTCGGACCTTGCCGTTGTGCTAGCAATCATATCGTCGATGCGAAACAAGCCATTGCCAGTGGGGCTAGTAGCTTTTGGAGAGGTTGGTCTAGGTGGAGAAATTCGTCCTTCTCCACGTGGCCAGGAGCGACTTAAGGAAGCGGCAAAACTAGGGTTTAAGATGGCCCTTGTTCCTAAGCATAATGAACCTAAAAAAGAAATTAAGGGTATCAAAGTGTATCCAATGTCACGCCTATCAGAAGTTTTAGAATTTATTCGTTAGGCAAAATTTGTACCCCCCAATCCCCTCAAGATTATGTAGGCATGCATATTAGAAAGGGATTCGCATTTGTGGTAAAAAAGTCTAAAAAGGGCAATTAATTGTAAAAAAGGGTAATGAATTTATCTAATTGCCTTATTATTATGATTCTTTTAACAATCACTATTTTGGAGGGGTCACCCAATGAAAAAGAATTTCCTTGGCAAAATAGCGGTAACAGCGGCATTAGTTGTGGGTGCACTTGCACCAGTCGCTGCGCAAAATAAAGTCGTAAACGTATATAACTGGGCTGAGTATTTAGCAGACGATACTCTACCAGGTTTTGAGCGAACAACAGGTATTAAAGTTAGATATGATACCTTCGATACAAACGATATTGTTCAAGCTAAGCTTTTAGCAGGCAATTCAGGATACGACGTTGTTACTCCTTCAACTCACTATGCCGCTCGTTATATTGAGGGCAAGTTTTTACAACCTTTAGATAAATCTAAAATTCCTAATTTCAAACATTTAGATCCTCAAATTATGGCTGTTGTGGCACAGGTTGACCCAGGTAATAATTATTTGATTCCATGGGGATTTGGTACAAATGGTCTTGGTTATAACATTAATAAAGTTAAAGCTATTTTTGGAGATGATGTTGATTTTGCAAACTGGGATATGTTGTTTAAACCTGAAAATGCAGCGAAACTTAAAGAGTGCGGTATTTCACTTCTAGATGAGCCTGCACAGGTATTGCCAGCAGTACTTCACTATATCGGAAAAGATCCTAACTCAAGTAACGAGAAAGATATTCGTGAAGCATTCGAAGTATTGAAAAAAATCCGTCCTTATATTCGTCAATTTAGTTCATCTGGATTTATTAATGAGCTAGCTGCGGGTGATTTATGCATGGTTTATGGATTTAACGGTGATGTGATGATTGCTGCGGATCGTGCAAAAGAGGCAAAAAAATCTTTCGAAGTAAATTACTTTATTCCTAAAGGCGGTGCACCTGTTTGGTTTGACACTATGGCTATTCCTGCAGATGCGAAAAACGTAGATGAAGCTCATGCTTTTATCAACTATATCGAAACTCCTGAAGTGCACGCAGCGATTACTAATAAGATGTTCTATCCGAACGCTAATGCAACTGCAAGACAATTCATTAAGAAAGAAATTGCAGAAAACAAACAACTTTATCCTGACGAAGAAGTTAACAAAACTTTATTCGTAATCAAACCACAACCGCTTAAGATTTTGCGTCTTGAGACTAGATTGTGGGCTGATCTTAAAGCTGGTAAATAAGCGTTTAGATAGAGGAATATCATATGGAAGAGGGGCGTGTTGTACCCGTTGATCAGGATGAGTTTGTAAAACTCGTAGATGTAGTAAAAATTTTCGGTGAGACAGTTGCGGTTAATTCAGTTAATCTCTCTATAAAGCGTCATGAGATATTTGCACTTCTCGGAAGTTCGGGAAGCGGTAAATCAACGATTCTTAGGATGCTTGCTGGATTTGAGCAGCCTACTTCTGGTCAAATTTATGTTGATGGTGTGGATATATCGAATGTTCCACCATACAAACGTCCCGTTAATATGATGTTCCAATCATATGCATTATTTCCGCATATGACGGTTGAGCAAAATGTTGCCTTTGGTCTTAAGCAAGAAGGTATCGCAAAAAGCGAAATTCATGATAGAGTTTTTGAGGTTCTTGATTTAGTTCAAATGGCTGGTTTTGCTCGCCGCAAACCTGCTCAATTATCTGGCGGTCAGCAACAGCGCGTAGCTCTAGCTAGAAGTCTTGTTAAAAGGCCAAAATTGCTCCTTCTTGATGAGCCTATGTCGGCCCTAGATAAGAAAATCCGTGAAAAAACGCAAATCGAATTAGTAAAAATTCTTGAGGAAGTGGGTGTGACTTGTATTATGGTCACACATGATCAAGAGGAAGCTATGACTATGGCTCATAGAATTGCTGTTATGACTGACGGCGATATCGTGCAGTCTGGAACTCCTCATGATGTTTATACTTTCCCGAACTCACAGTTTGTTGCAGGCTTTATCGGTTCAACAAATATATTTACTGGAACCATTGTTGTAGATGAACCAGACCACGTAGTTATCGAATCTGAGGATTTGATGAAACCTATGTATGTAAGCCATGGTATTTCTGAGCCACTTGGTATGGAAGTTTATGTTTCTGTGCGTCCAGAAAATATTCGCATTTTGGTCGATCATCCCGAAGATGAAGTTAATGTCGGTCACGGCATAGTAAATCACGTTGCGTGGATGGGGTCATATATGCGATACCAAATACGACTTGATACAGGAAAAATCATTGACGTTAATATGTCTAATTCACGTATTGGTACTGAGGAGCCTCCTGGCATAGACGATGAAGTGTATGTTACTTGGGGACCTGATAGTGGTACGGTATTGCCATCATGAAAATGAAAAATAAACTTTCTTTGAACAAACCTAAAAAGGACTATATCGCAATAATTCCTCCTTTTGCTTGGTTGGTTTTATTCTTACTGGTGCCTTTTTTTATAGTTCTAAAAATCTCATTTTCAGAGTCACTGTTTGGTCAGCCTCCGTATTCACCTTTGATTCAATTTCAAGATTGGATTTTGAATTTAACTCTTCATTTTGAGAGCTACGTAACTATCTTTACAGACAGTCTATTTATTAGAGCTTATTTGAGTTCATTAAAGATGGCTGCAATCACCACAATTCTTTGTGTGTTGATTGGATATCCAATGGCTTATTACATTGCTCGCTCTAAGGAGAGTGTAAGAAATATACTAATGTTGCTAGTGATTTTGCCGTTTTGGACATCTTTGCTTCTTCGTGTATATGCATGGATTGGTATTTTGCGAAATGAAGGTTTGTTAAATAATTTCTTGCTTTGGTTAGGTGTTATAGATAGTCCTCTTGAAATTTATCGTACTGATATTGCCGTATATATCGGGCTTGTTTATACGTATCTGCCATTCTTTATATTGCCACTTTATACCAATCTACTAAAGCTTGATCAAACGCTTTTAGATGCGGCTTACGACCTTGGGGCTAAGCCATTTAGTGCATTTCTTAACGTGACATTGCCACTATCTATGCCGGGTGTTATCTCTGGGGCTATGCTTGTGTTTATCCCAACTGTAGGTGAATATGTAATTCCTGAGCTTTTAGGGGGTACTGACACATATATGATTGGTCGTGTGATGTGGGATCAGTATTTTACTGATGCAAACTGGCCAGCTGCTGCCGCTGTGGCTATAGTGATGATTTTGATTCTATTAATTCCGCTAGTAATTTACCAAATGAACCAGACAAAACTATTTAAGGAGAATAATTAATGTTTCCTTATAGATTATTTAAATGGCTGGCTTTGGGTGTTGGGTTTGCTTTTTTATATATTCCAATCATAAGCTTAATTGCATATTCATTTAATGATTCTGCATTGACATCTTCATGGGTTGGATTTTCCTTACGTTGGTATAAAGATTTATTTCAAGATGAAGCACTATTGAGAGCAGCTTGGCTTTCTATAAAAATTGCAGTTTTATCAGCAACTATGGCTACGTTAATTGGGACATGGGCTGGATATGTTTTGGTGCGAAAAGGGCCATTTAAGGGATTTGCCTTATTTATCGGTATGTTAAACCTACCACTTGTTATTCCAGATGTGATTTTGGGTATTTCAGTACTACTAATGGTTATTGAATTACGAACTATAACTGGATTTCCCGAGGCAAATGGGGTATTTACGATTTGGCTTGGACACGTGACTTTATGTATTGCATATGTGGCTGTAGTTGTATCTACTCGTGTTAGAGAATTGGATACTTCTATTGAATATGCGGCACTAGATTTGGGTGCTACACCACTTAAAGTATTCTTCTCCATTACTCTTCCTATGATTGCACCAGCTGTTGTGTCTGCTTGGCTTTTGGCTTTTACATTATCTCTTGATGATGTGGTTATTGCTTCATTTTTAAATGGACCTGGATATACAACTTTACCAATTGAAATTTTCTCTAGGGTAAGGCTTGGTGTGAAACCAGAGGTTAATGCTTTGGCTACGATATTAGTTGTTGGAATAGGTGCTCTAGTTATAATTGCAAATAGAATTCAAATTAAAAAATCTCGGATTACGGAGTAGTTTGTAATGCCCAAGACTCAAGACGAACTTAAACGTGAAGTTGCAGCTGCAGCTGTAGATCATGTTCTTAAGATGGTCAGCCCTCAAGATACTGTTGGTGTAGGTACAGGTTCCACCGCAAATTTGTTTATAGAGCTTTTAGCACCTCATAAAGATAAGTTTCGCGATACGGTTGCTAGCTCTTTAAGAAGCGAAGAATTACTGAAGAAATTCGGTATTCCTGTAGTTGACTTAAATATGCGTGAAACAATTAAGGTGTATGTTGATGGGGCTGATGAAATTAATCCCAACCTTCATCTAATAAAAGGCGGAGGTGGTGCTTTGTTGCGTGAAAAAATTGTAGCATCGGCATCAGAGTATTTCATTTGCATTGCTGATGAGTCTAAACTAGTAGATAAATTGGGTGCTTTTGAGCTTCCAATTGAAGTAATTCCGATGGCTGTAGCAGTAGTTTCACGTAAACTAGCTAGCCTAGGAGGTGAAGCTCATTTGCGTGAAGGTTTTACAACTGATAATGGGAATCTTATTCTTGATGTATCAGGATTTTCAGTCTCTGATGCAAGAGAGCTTGAGACCACCATTAATCAGATTCCCGGGGTAGTCTGTTGCGGTTTCTTTGCACTAAGACCACCAGAATTGGCACTTGTTTCTAGTCAAAATGGTGTCCAAACTTTAAAACTTAATAAGTGACTTAGGAGTTATAAATGACTGAGCATACTCTCAAAAAATTTGACCAAGATATCGAATCAATTCGTTCTGGAATTATTCGTATGGGCGGGATTGTTGAATCTATGGTTAAGGATGCATTAGCTGCAATTGATTCAGGTGATGGCGAAACTATTGAGCGTGTTTTGCAATCAGAAAAAGAAGTAAATTCACATGAAAAACAACTCGATAAACAAATCGCAGAAAGCATTGCCATCCATCAACCCACAGCAATTGACCTTCGCTTTATGGTTTCAAATCTTAAAATGATTACTGATTTGGAACGTGCAGGAGACGAAAGTGAAAAAATCGTTAAGATAGCACGTAAACTGCATGAATCAGGTGTGCGTTATGAGCCTCTAGTTGATATGCGTCATATGGGTATCCTAGTCCTTCAAATGATAGATAACGTATTTGAGGCTTATTCACGTCGTGATGTAGTTAAGGCGGCAGAGGTTGTACGTTCAGACAAAATGGTGGACAAAGAGTGGAAAAATATGCTTCGCACTCTAAGTAGTTTTCTTATTGAGGATCCTCGCCGTACAACAGAATTCATCGATCATATTTTCGTTGCTCGTTCAATCGAGCGTATTGGCGACCATATGAAAAATATAGCTGAGAGAATTATCTACTTAGTTCATGGCGAAGATGTACGTCACGAAGGCGTTAAATATGCTGAGCAAATAGCTAAGGGTGATTCAGAGGAAGAGTAATTGTTTAAGTATTTGCTCTTGCATATAGGGCTCATAATTCTTATAGCAATTGTGAGCCTCTTTTATATTTATCCACTTTAAATTCTAGGTGCGACATAACCTTGTGCTTCTATGTCCGCATCTTCAAATAAATAACTCTCCATTTGAGCTTGCAAGTATTTACGAGCACGTGCATCTGCAAGATTCAGTCTGTTTTCGTTAACTAGACGAGTTTGAACATCCATCCAAGATTTCCATGCATCCTGAGAAATTTCTTTATAAATTCTTTTTCCGAGTTCGCCTGGGTATGGTGGATAATCTAAACCAGGTAGTTCCTGTTTCAATTTCACGCAATAAACGGTTCTGCTCATACTGAAACCTCTATAATCGTTTATTAAAACAATCATTTTAATTCATATAATTTTTAATGCTTAATTCCCCTCAAGATATTGTGCTTAATGGGATTAAATTTAATTCCTCTCTTCCTGTAAATCAGAAGCTAAAAGAACTCTCTGAATTAATAAAAAAACATCAGGTCGTAATTGTAAGTGGCGAGACTGGGTCAGGTAAAACTACGCAGCTTCCTAAATTGTGTTTGGCAATGGGACGTGGTACCAAAGGCTTAATCGGCCACACACAACCTAGAAGGATAGCAGCTATTTCTGTAGCCAAAAGAATTTCCGAGGAACTTGGACCTTCGCGGATTAATGAGGTGGCTTATCAGGTTCGTTTTCAGGTTAAAAGTTCCGCTGATACCAAAGTCAAGTTGATGACCGATGGTATTTTGCTTGCTGAAACGCAATCGGATAGGCTTCTTAAAAAATACGACACAATAATCATTGATGAGGCTCATGAGAGAAGTTTAAATATAGATTTTTTGCTTGGCTTATTAAAGTCAATACTTCCTAAACGTCCTAATCTTAAGGTCATAATTACATCCGCAACAATTGATGCAGCTAAATTTTCTGAGCATTTTAAATCTTCCTCTGGAGTTCCTGCCCCTGTAATTGAAGTGTCTGGAAGGCTCTATCCAGTTGAAATTCGTTATAGACCACTTGAGTCTGAAAGACCACTTGAAGATGGCAATGATCCCGCAAACGACAAGGATAAGGAGCCTCTAGAGGATGGCATAGTTCGTGCAGTTGATGAATGCACAAGAGAAGGGGGCGGAGACATTCTCGTCTTTCTTCCAGGCGAGAGAGAAATTCGGGAAGCTTCGGATGCATTGTTTGATGCGGTGAATAGAAGGCAGATTGAGAGATTAGAGGTTTTGCCCCTTTTTTCTAGGTTATCGCAAAATGATCAGGAGCGAATTTTTAAACCAACTACATCAGCCAGACGAGTAATATTGGCCACTAATGTGGCTGAGACATCCATTACAGTTCCAGGCATACGGTTTGTAGTCGACTCTGGTCTTGCACGTGTGAAGCGATATTCTTGGCGAAACAAAGTCGAACAACTGCATATAGAGAAAATATCTCGTGCTTCAGCTAACCAAAGGGCGGGCCGTTGCGGTCGTGTAGCCTCAGGGGTGTGTATACGACTTTATGATGAAGAAGATTTCTTGCGTCGTCCTGAATTTACTGACCCTGAAATATTAAGATCATCTCTTGCATCTGTTATCTTGCAGATGAAATCTTTGCGTATAGGGGATGTGGTTGCGTTTCCTTTCCTTGAGAGTCCGACAAGTCGTGCCATCGCCGATGGATATCAGATCTTACATGAGTTAGGTGCAATTTCTGGTCAGCAGAATGAAAAAACATATCTCACGCGCGTTGGTATGTCTCTTGCACAATTGCCATTAGACCCGAAAATTGCTCGCATAATATTAGCTGGTCGGCAAAACAATTGCTTAAAAGAAATATTGATTATTGCATCTGCTTTGAGTGTGGCCGATTCCCGCGAGAGACCTTACGATCAGAAAAATAAAAGTGATCAATTGCATGCGAAATTTAAGGACGAGAAATCAGAATTTATGTCTTTCCTTAAATTGTGGCAATGGTACTGGGACCTTCACGCAAACAAAATTTCCAATCGTAAGTTTAACGACGAACTTAAGAAAAATATGGTTTCACCTCTTCGCATGCGTGAGTGGATCGATATCCATAATCAACTTCTTACTATAGTTAAAGAGCGAAAATGGACGGTGCTTGAATCTGAGGCGACTTATGAGCAAATTCATAAATCCTTACTTACGGGATTGTTAGGAAACATAGGTACAAAAAGCGAGACAGACCCAAATTTTTATCAAGGAACGAGGAACGTAAAATTCTTAATCCATCCATTGTCAGGTATGCAGAAAAAAGCAAGTCGATGGGTGATGGCGGCAGAACTTGTAGAGACAAGCAAAATTTATGCGAGAGTGGTGGCACAAATTGATCCTCGATGGGTCGAGGGCATTGCCACGCATATATTGCAAAAAAGCTGGAGCGATCCGAGATGGGATTTTAAGCGAGGGCAGGTCGTTGCAAATGAGCGTGCAACGCTATATGGGCTACAAATCTATCAGGGGCGTAAGGTGCATTACGGACGCATCAATCCTGAGCATGCACGTGAGATATTTATTCGCGAGGCTTTAGTCCCTGGTGATATGCAAGCACGTATTCCGTTTGTGGAGCATAATTTAAATCTTATTAAAGAGATTGAGCATATGGAGCATAAGTCGCGCAGAAAGGATATTCTTGTCGACGATGCTTTGATATATGAGTTTTATGCAAGCAAAATTCCTCAGGATATTAGCCAAACTGCAAGTCTTGAGGCGTGGCATAAAAAGCTTAATGAGGCTGAGAGAAAAAGTCTATTTCTTATTAAAGAAGACTTGATGCAACATAGTGCTGAGGGGGTTTCCACAGAATATTTCCCTAAAAAACTAATGTATTCAGGTGTCGAGCTTTCTGCCAGCTATCATTTTGAACCTGGATCTCCAAAAGATGGGGTGACGGTCACGGTGCCAGATTATGCACTAAGTCAAATTAATCAGGAGACTACGCAATGGCTTGTACCAGGCATGTTGAAGGAGAAGGTGCAGTTATTAGCGAAGACATTGCCACAGAAAATAAGGCGTCATCTTGTACCGATTCCAGAGTATGCGAGGGAATTTTATCTTGCTCACGAAGCACAGTTAAAGGAGCCTAAAAAGGATTTGATCGACGCAATTATCGATCATGCATGGCAGAGCAGAAAGGTTCGCATTGCCCGCGAGGATTTTAAGTCAGAGAATCTTCCAGCTCATATGCATATGATATTTAAGGTTGTCGATTCTTATGGGCGTATGCTTTCGGCAGGACGCAATCTAGCTCAACTTAAGGCTGAACATGCGGATCAATCGTTGCATAGCTTTCAGAAACTGGCTCAGAAGAATCTGTCGCAAACGAATATGGATACGGATTCACAAATTGTGGACTGGAGCTTTGGAGTTTTGCCTGAAATTATGGAGATTCGCAAAAATAGGGAGTCTTTGGTTGGTTATCCAGCTTTAGTTGATGAGGGTACGCATTGTTCTATTGACGTTTATGATACCCCTGAGATGGCAATGCAAGTGCATTTCAAGGGTGTGCTTAGACTTTTTTATCTAGGATTAAATGAGCAGGTTAAGTATTGGAAAAAGAATATACCGAATATTGATAGACTAGGTCTTATGTTTATGAATCTGGGTACTCAAGCGGAATTGATAGATCAAATTATTGAAGCGGCTTTAAGACAGAGTGCTATGGCGGAGGCATTGCCACAAGATAAGGAGCAATTTGAGGCACGCAAAATTCAAGCGAAAGAAAAGCTTGGTCTTATTATTAACGAAATTTCTATTTTGCTAGAGCAGATTTTAGATCTTTACAAGCAGCTAGAAAAAAAGATGCAAGGGCTTAAAGTCTTGGTCGCAAAGGGGGCGAAAAATTCTGATGCGAAGCTAATCGAGGAAGCTTATATAGACATAAAACAAAACTTGGAATTTTTAGTGTCCAATGATTTTTTGATGCGACATCATTATAAAGCTCTTCAGCAGATTCCACGATATTTGAAATCAGCGATAGCTAGAACTGATAAGCTTCTTCGTGATATTAATCGGGATTCTAAAAACTTAAATGAAATAAGAAATTTTCAGAATAAAATTAATAAAAAGCTATCCGAGCTTAGGGGCCAACCTGACCCGAAATTAAATGATTTTATTTGGATGTTGCAGGAATTACGTGTGGCTTTATTTTCGCAAGAACTCAAAACGCCATATCCTGTGTCAGCTAAAAGACTGGAAAAAGCTTGGACACAAATTAATAATTAAAGATGAATACACCTGACCCTTCAAAATTTGTACACCTTAGATGTCACACAGAATTTTCTGTATTTGATGGCACAATAAGAATCAATGACTTATTAGAAAAAGTGGCTTCATTGGGACAAGCAGCCATAGCAATATCGGACTTAGCAAACCTATTTGGGTTTGTAAAATTTTATAAGGGTGCACGCAAAAAGGGAATTAAGCCGATAGTTGCATGTGATTTTATGCTTGATACTGCGACGGGGGCAGGAGAGGCACATAGACTTGTGATCATTGCCACTAATAACAAGGGATATTTAAGGCTATGTGAGATTATCTCTAAGGTGTGGATAGAAAATGATGGGCAAGACATTGCTAGGCTAAAAAAAGAATGGCTTACTGATACTGAAGGGTTAATTGCATTGTCTGGTGCTGTAGATGGGGATATAGGGCAGGCATTGCTAAATAAACCTGAGACGGCGCCTAAGCTTTTGGAAGATTGGGTGTCACGTTTTCCAGATGGCTTTTATATAGAAATTCAACGTGAATTCCCTGAAGCCTCGGGGCGGCTCTCATCAAGAGGTGCAATCAAAGAAAAATATACGGAGCTGGCCCTGCAGCTGGCCGCAAAACATGGTGTTCCTGTGGTTGCTACGCACCCGATTCAATTTTTGGAGGCTGAGGATTTTGATGATCATGATGTACGCGTGTGCATTGCCAGAGGGGAGATTTTAAATGACCCGAAAAGGCCGCATCGCTTTACGCCTCAACAGTATTTTTACACTTCTCAACAGATGTGTGAATTGTTTGCGGATGTGCCTTCTGCAATTCACAACACTATTGAAATTGCAAAGCGATGTAATGTGACTTTACAGCTTGGAAAGCCTCAGCTTCCAATTTTTCCAACTCCACCTGAAGTCACGGTTAAGGAGCATTTTGTACTCCTAGCTCAAGAAGGGCTTGCAAAGAGGCTTCAGTTTCTATATCCAGATGAAAATGATCGACGCGAAAAAGCACCTATTTATCAAGAACGTCTTTCAAAAGAAATAGATGTGATTATTTCTATGGGCTTTGAGGGATATTTCCTTATTGTTCAAGATTTTATTAACTGGGGTAAAAATAATGGAGTACCCGTTGGGCCTGGAAGGGGCTCTGGTGCTGGCTCATTGGTTGCATATTCGCTTGGAATTACGGGACTTGACCCTTTGCAATACGATTTACTTTTCGAGCGGTTTTTAAATCCTGAAAGGGTGTCCATGCCCGATTTTGATGTTGACTTCTGTCAGGATAATCGAGAAAAAGTCATTGACTACGTTAAAGAGAAATATGGTCTTGATGCCGTAAGTCAAATCGTCACTTTTGGTACATTAGGAGCTAAAGCCGTTGTTCGAGATGTTGGTCGTGTTTTACAAGTGCCATATGCGGTTTGCGATCAGCTCTCAAAATTAATTCCACATGTGCCAGCCGACCCATACACATTACAAAGAGCTCTTGATGAGATTCCTGAAATTCAGAATATGTATAACGATTCTGAAAAAACGGGAAGCGATATCAAAATGATTATCGACCACTCATTGAAAATAGAGGGATTGACGCGTAATACAGGGACCCATGCTGGAGGCGTGCTCATTGCCCCCAGTAAATTGACGGATTTTACGCCACTTTACAAATTACCTGGCAGCTCATCGGCCGTTTCTCAATACGATAAGGGCGATATTGAAGATGTTGGTTTAGTTAAGTTTGACTTTCTTGGGCTGCGAAATCTGACGATTTTAGATTGGGCTGTGCGATATGTTAAGGAGTATAACGAGGCACAGAAAGATTTTGATATTGAGCGACTACCGCTTGATGATAAAGCGACTTATAAACTTCTCTCCGATGGAAATACAACCGCCGTCTTCCAGCTTGAGTCGGATGGCATGAAAAATTTGCTTATGAAGCTTAAGCCGAGCACATTTGAGGATATAGTTGCGGTTCTTGCTTTGTTTAGGCCAGGGCCTCTTGACTCTGGTATGGTCGATGATTTCGTTGACCGCAAGCATGGAAGGGCCACAGTTGATTATTTCCATAAGGATCTTGAGTCTGTTCTTAAACCAACATATGGAGTAATTGTCTATCAAGAACAGGTGATGCTGATTTCACAAATAATTGGTGGATATTCTCTTGGAGGTGCGGATATTTTGCGTCGTGCCATGGGTAAGAAAAAGCATGATGAGATGGCTAGACAAAGAGAGATTTTCGTAAACGGTGCATTAGAGCGTGGTTACAAAGCTGAGCTTGCAACAAGGCTATTTGATTTAATGGAGATGTTTGCTAGTTACGGTTTTAATAAATCGCACTCGGTAGCATATGCCTTAATTGCTTATCAGACGGCATGGCTTAAAACTTATCATCCTGCTGAATTTATGGCAGCAACCATGACCTCGGATATGAACGATACCGATAAGGTAGAGATATTCTGGGAGGATTGTTTATTAAATGGCCTAAAACTTTTAGCACCTAATATCAATACATCAAACTATAGATTTGAGCCAGTGCGAGATGAAGAGTCGGCGAAAGGATTGCCACCAAAAACAATTGGATATGGGTTAGGTGCGATTAAGGGGGTCGGTCAAAATGTTGTAGAAGAAATTGTAAGAGCTCGTGAAGAGGGTGGGGCTTTTAAAGATTTCGCAGATTTAATACGTCGCGTAGATAGAAATATTGTCTCAAGACGGGCTATAGAGGCTCTTATCAAGGCAGGGGCAATGGATGTTCTACATGCTAATCGTGCTTTGCTCATAGCTATGATTGATAATTGTTTTCAAGCAGCAAATCAGGAAGAGGAAAACAAAAATCAAGGAAATTTATTTGGAGACAGTGATGATGCGGCCATTGAAGTTCCTGAACCAAAGGGCATAAAAGAATGGACACTAGCAGAAGTGCTAGAAGCGGAGAAAGAATCCATAGGCTTTTACTTTAGTAGTGATTTATTTGGTATCTGGAAGTCAGAGGTTAGAAAATTTATCAAAACCCCTATTAAGAATTTAGAAAACACCCAAGGTCAAGTAACTATTGCAGGAGTGCTTACCGATATTAGATCTACGATTAGTAAAAAATCAGATAGGGGAGATAATCGTCTGTTTTTCCTAACGATTGATGATGGATCTGGAAGCATAGAGATTTTGTGCCCACCTCATATCTATGAAAATTTCAAATCGCGAATCAAAAAGGATTCCCTTCTGGTCATTCAGGCAAATGCAAAATTTAATTCTTTTGTAAATCGTATGAGATATACGGCAGAAGCCATATTTGATTATCAAACTGCACGCGAAAATTGGGCTCGACAAATAGAGATAGAAGTGAAAAACGGTTTTGCTTTTGATGAATTTAAAAAAATATTGGCTCCGTTTAGAGGAGCCCCTGAAAATAATCTACCCGGGGTAAGTGTTCATGTGATCTACACCCAGGAAAAGGAGTATTCATGTGCCTTTAAGTTGGGTTCAGATTGGAATGTGCGTCTTGATGAAAAGCTAATTGAAAAAATGGATTACGCAAAACTCAAGCACAGAGTTGTTTATTAATTTTGATGAGGGCGGGATTATTGCCACTTATCAACGGCAGAAAGCACATCATCTAACGATGGCCATTTCCCCAAGGAACCCAATTTAACAGCATTTGCGCTACGAGGCCCTCCAACAGCAGGGTCGGTCACTCCAAAAAGTGCGATTTGATTGCGTGCACCCAAACTAGCAAGATGCGATGCTCCAGAGTCGTTTGCTATTACGCCATCCACAATCGATGTGAGAGCTACATATTCTGAAAGCGAGAGTGGGTCTAGGATTTCTGCAGTGGGGGCCTTAGATTCGGCTTCATTTTTTTCGGAAATCGGAGGACACATCACGACTCTAAATCCACGATTCTGCAATGCTTTTGTGAGAGCGTCGTAGTGCGGCCAAACTTTAGATGCACCATCGATTTTTCCGACAGCGGTCGGGGCGATAAGAATGGTTTTTTGAGACGATTGTTGTGAGCCCAAAACTTTAAGAGCACGTGAGAGTGAATCAGCTGGGATTGTGTATTGAAGCTGGTTTGGCGGCGTTTCTGACTCTATTGAAAATCCCCATTTTTTTAGAGTTTCAAGAGTGAGGAAATACCATTTTTCTACAAAATGAACATGGCTTGGATTAGGGTGAAATTTCCATTTCAATAGAAGGCCGCGTGCATCGCCTGTGTAGCCCGCACTCTTAATCCCTGCAAGCGTAAATGCCAATGCACTGCTTATCGATCGCGGATAGATAAGGCCGTAAACTACTTTATGCTTAAACTGTTTTTTATGTTCGTGTATTTTTTTGGATTCGAACTGCCATTTACCATCGTATTCGATAAAATCTGCAAGTGCATATCCCTTAAGAAGGTCTCGTGCCCACGGTCTTGCACATACGACTATTTCGCAGCCAGTCTTTAATACAAGATCAAGACCAGGCAGACACATACAAACATCGCCTACCCAATTCGGTAGACGTACATAAATCACTTCAGGTGGCAATGCCTTCATATTTCCACAGCTAAGAATATAATAAGGTGATATTTTATATTTGCGAGAAGGCTCTTGGCATTTTTTAAGAATAAAAACGATATAAAAGATGGATCCCAAGCCGTGGATAGAACTCTATGGGTGCGACTTTATAAAAGAGTCGGCAGATATTGGGGTTATTGGATATCGGGGCTTATTCTGATGCTTATTGGCTCAGGCACTCAGCCAGTTATGGCATATCTTATGAAGCCGCTTTTAGATGAGGGGTTCTTGGGTCATGAAGATGATTACATAATCCTGATTCCTGTTGCTGTCGTAATTCTTATGCTAATCCGCGGTGTAGCTAATTTTGGTGGTGGTTACCTTATGGCCTATGTCGCAAATAAAGTATTGTTTACTTTGCGAAAGGATATGTTTGCAAGCTTGGTTTTGTTGCCTGATACAGAATTTAATAAAGGCGACTCGGGCCGTCTTTTAAATCGATTTACGGTCGATGCCACGCAGGTGACGCAAAATGCTACGGAAGTCATTACAACAGTCGTAAAAGAGATTTCGGTTATTGTCGGAATCTTGTTTTTGCTTTTGTTTTTATCATGGCAGTTGACGCTTATTATTATTGTGGTATTTCCTCCTTCGATATTGGTTGGTCGTTTTTTCGCCCGCCGACTTCGCAAAATTAATCGACAAAATATCGATGTAAATGCCGTGCTTACGCAAATCATACGCGAAGGAATTGATGGCTCGCGAGTAATAAAGCTTTTTAATGGAGTGCGCTCGGAGAATGAGCGATTTGATCGTGTTAATTCAAGCCTAAGGCATCAGGCTATGAAAATTGCTACCGCCGAGGTGGCAATGTCTCCGTTAACTCAATGGATTTTATCGATATCGGTAGCCTTTGTTATTGCTCTTGCATTAAATCAGAGCAAAGACGGCAGCCTGACTGTAGGCACATTCATTGCCTACATAACTGCACTAGCGCAAGTTTTTGATCCTATAAAAAGACTTACTCATATCACAGCAAAAGCTCAACGCATGATGATGGCTACTGAGAGCGTATTTAAGCTTATAGATTCGCCAAAAGAAGTCTCGCGGGGTTTTCGTGATCTTAAGTTCGGGCCTAATTCTGAAATTGAATTTCGCAATGTTTGTTTTAGTTTTCCAGACACGCAATCGAATGCACTCGATGGTATAAGCTTTAAAGTGAAAGCAGGTCAGACGGTGGCTTTTGTAGGACGTTCTGGGGCGGGTAAAACTACTCTTATGAATTTAATTCCTCGTTTTATAGAACCTACATCGGGTTCGGTACTTATAGATGGGGTTGAACTACAAGATTACGATTTAGTTAGCCTGCGTAATCAGATGGCTCTTGTTGGTCAGAATGTGTTTTTGTTTGATGGAACATTGGCAGAGAATATTGCCTACGGAAGTAATTCAGGGGCTAGCACGGATGAAATCGAAAAAGTTGTGAAGGCAGCGAATTTAGATGGATTTGTGAAAAGCCTGCCTGAGGGCTTACAGACTATGGTAGGAGAGAATGGTGCATGGATATCTGGGGGCCAACGCCAGCGCATTGCCATCGCAAGAGCATTACTTAAAAATGTGCCACTGCTTCTACTTGATGAAGCAACCTCCGCACTAGATAATGAATCTGAAAAACTTGTTCAAGAATCGCTTGATTCGCTTATGCAGGGCCGCACAACATTTGTTATCGCACATCGATTATCGACAATCAAAAATGCGGATGTAATCTATGTTATGGATAATGGGCGTGTTATAGAATCTGGAACGCATGAAAAATTAATGCAAAGCGGCGGTATGTACTCGAATCTTGCATCGCACGCAAAACTCACTAGCAAAGAATAATATCGTAATCCTCTTGATTGTATAAATCATCGACCTCAAGAGAAATCGGCTTGCCGATGGCATCGCTTAAGGCTGTGAAATAATGCGATTCTTCATCTAAGAATAGGTCCAAAACCGATGGAGATAGAATGAGACGAAATTCCTTTGGATCAAAAAGCTTAGCTTCTCTTTGAATCTCTCGCATAATTTGGTAGACAATAGTTTTTGCGGTCTTAACAGATCCACGACCTTCGCATGTAGGGCAAGGTTCCATAAGCATGGACGAGAGTGAGCTGTGAGCACGCTTACGCGTCATCTCAACTAAGCCGAAACTAGAAAAATCATTTACCGTAGTACGTACACGATCCCGTGCCAATGCATTTTTTAAAGAGCAAAGCACTTGCTCTTTATGTGATTCGTCCGACATATCGATAAAGTCTATTATGATAATGCCACCAATGTTTCTCAAGCGCAGCTGTCTTGCAATCTCAAGAGACGCTTCTAGATTGGTTTTTAAGATAGTGTCGTTGAAATTTCGTGACCCTAGGAAACTGCCAGTATTCACATCTATTGATGTAAGTGCTTCGGTAGAGTCAAATATCAAATATCCGCCAGAGGGCAGTTCGACTCTTTGAGATAGGGCTATTTCGATATCTTCCTCAATGTTATTTAAATCGAATATTGGGCGGCTTGCAGTATAGGGACTTAATTTGTTTGTAACGGCTGGTGTATATAGAGAGCACCATTCTACTAGCTCATTGAATTGAGTCTTTGAATCTATCTCTATGCTTTCAGTATCATCGTTCGCAAAATCTCTCATTACGCGGTGCTTAAGGCTTAACTCTTCATACACAAGCTTTGGGGCTTTAGCGTTTTTCGCTTGATTTTGTATAGCTTCCCATTGCAGATGCAAATAATACATGTCTCGCTTGAGATCCGCTTCAGTACACGTTTCAGCAAATGTTCGAATTATGTACCCGCCCTTATCTTCAGGCGGTCGCAAATTTTGTACCCATTCTTTTAGTCGCTCACGTTCAGACTCTTCTTCAATTCGCTGCGATATGCCAATATGCTTGTTATAAGGCATATACACCATAATACGGCCCGCAATATTAATCTGATTACTTAGCCTTGCACCCTTGTCTTTGATTGGGTCCTTTATGACTTGGACTAATAGAGTTTGCCCTTCGAAAAATAGCTTTTCTATCTTTGGCAATGCCTCCGAGTTCTGCCGCGCAATCCTAGTCTCCTGCAAATCGCCCACATGCATAAATGCGTTTCTGTCTAAGCCAATATTAACGAATGCACTCTGAAGGTTCGGGAGAATACGAGTGATTTTGCCTACGTAAACATTGCCAACTACTCCTTTCTGACTGTCACGCTCTATATGCAATTCTTGAAGCACACCTTGATCCACAATGGCAACGCGAGTCTCAAAGTCACTAGTATTTATAAAAATCTGCTCACTCATTCGAGAATAAATATTCATATCGTACAATTATTCAATTATACGCATAAGGGCATGCAATGAGCCAAAACACAAAATACATATCAGATGTTATACGCGAGCGAATTCAAACGGCGGGCAAGCGTTTTCATGCTAACGATAATATTTCTGAATTTATAAACGAGGACGAAATAGCTCAATTACAAGACGAAGTAGAGTCGAAATTCAAAGCAGTACTTGAGAGCCTTGTTATAGATACTGAATCTGACCATAATACTAACGAGACAGCAAAACGCGTCGCAAAAATGTATGTGCGTGAGATATTTGCAGGTCGCTATGAGCCAATGCCAGCTGTGACAGAGTTTCCTAATATCGAAAGTGTAAATGAGCTAATTGTGGTTGGCCCAATCACTATAAGGAGTGCGTGCTCACACCATTTTTGCCCAATCATGGGACAATGTTGGATTGGAGTTATGCCGCATAAAGATTCAAATTTGATTGGGCTATCGAAATATGCACGAATAGCTCATTGGGTAATGCATAGACCGCAAATACAAGAAGAAGCTATCATGCAATTAGCCGCAATTCTAGAGCAGAAATTAAATCCGAAGGGGATTGCGGTGATTATGAAGGCTGATCACTATTGCATGAAATGGCGTGGGGTTAAGGATTCAGATAGCAAGATGACTAATAGTGTGATGCGTGGTTGTTTTTTGACTAATTCTGATTTGCGAAAAGAATTTTTATCCTTAATAGCCTAAAACAATTTCGTATAAAAAAAGCTACAAAAATGGGCTTTATTTAGGGGCAAAAATCTGGCTTTTAATTTTTTATTGACAAGGTAGTAAGATTTTTGCAATAATGGCAATCTTTCAGTTTTACAGAGAGAGATATTTATTTATCTTTAATTCTGTAAGTGGAAAAATGTTCTTTAAAAATTAATACAGCCGATAAGTGTGGGTACTTGATTTTGTTAAATGTTAGGTTTTAATACATCAAGTCTTACGCTTATAAATGTGAAGAGAAAAAGAGAGTAGATAAGAGCAAGAGAGATTTTTTCTTATGACCAATAATAAAAAGAGAGTGGTTTATAGGTGAAGTCTTAATTGAGAAGTTAATTCTTTTTTTTGAAGTTTTAAGCAATAAAAGTAAGCGATATAAATATAGCAGGAATTGAACTGAAGAGTTTGATCCTGGCTCAGATTGAACGCTAGCGGAATGCCTTACACATGCAAGTCGAACGGCAGCATAGGGAAGCTTGCTTTCCTGATGGCGAGTGGCGAACGGGTGAGTAAAGTATCGGAACGTGCCCAGTAGCGGGGGATAACTACGCGAAAGCGTAGCTAATACCGCATACGCCCTGAGGGGGAAAGAGGGGGATCAGCGATGACCTTTTACTATTGGAGCGGCCGATATCGGATTAGTTAGTTGGTGGGGTAAAGGCCTACCAAGGCATCGATCCGTAGCTGGTTTGAGAGGACGACCAGCCACACTGGGACTGAGACACGGCCCAGACTCCTACGGGAGGCAGCAGTGGGGAATTTTGGACAATGGGGGCAACCCTGATCCAGCCATTCCGCGTGTGCGATTGAAGGCCTTCGGGTTGTAAAGCACTTTTGTCAGGGAAGAAAAGTTTTAGGATAATACCCTAGGATGCTGACGGTACCTGAAGAATAAGCACCGGCAAACTACGTGCCAGCAGCCGCGGTAATACGTAGGGTGCGAGCGTTAATCGGAATTACTGGGCGTAAAGCGTGCGCAGGCGGTTCGGAAAGAGAGATGTGAAATCCCAGGGCTCAACCTTGGAACTGCATTTTTAACTGCCGAGCTAGAGTATGTTAGAGGGGGGTAGAATTCCACGTGTAGCAGTGAAATGCGTAGAGATGTGGAGGAATACCGATGGCGAAGGCAGCCCCCTGGGATAATACTGACGCTCATGCACGAAAGCGTGGGGAGCAAACAGGATTAGATACCCTGGTAGTCCACGCCCTAAACGATGTCAACTAGCTGTTGGGACCTTAAATGGTTTTGGTAGCGAAGCCAACGCGTGAAGTTGACCGCCTGGGGAGTACGGTCGCAAGATTAAAACTCAAAGGAATTGACGGGGACCCGCACAAGCGGTGGATGATGTGGATTAATTCGATGCAACGCGAAAAACCTTACCTACCCTTGACATGTTTGGAATCCTGAAGAGATTTAGGAGTGCTCGCAAGAGAACCGAAACACAGGTGCTGCATGGCTGTCGTCAGCTCGTGTCGTGAGATGTTGGGTTAAGTCCCGCAACGAGCGCAACCCTTGTCATTAGTTGCTACGTAAAAGGGCACTCTAATGAGACTGCCGGTGATAAACCGGAGGAAGGTGGGGATGACGTCAAGTCCTCATGGCCCTTATGGGTAGGGCTTCACACGTCATACAATGGTCAGGACAGAGGGATGCGAAGCCGCGAGGTGGAGCTAATCTCACAAACCTGGTCGTAGTCCGGATTGCAGGCTGCAACTCGCCTGCATGAAGTCGGAATCGCTAGTAATCGCGGATCAGCATGTCGCGGTGAATACGTTCCCGGGTCTTGTACACACCGCCCGTCACACCATGGGAGTGGGTTTTACCAGAAGTAGTTAGTCTAACCGCAAGGGGGGCGATTACCACGGTAGGATTCATGACTGGGGTGAAGTCGTAACAAGGTAGCCGTAGCGGAAGCTGTGGCTGGATCACCTCCTTTAAGAGAAAAAGAGAACCAAAAATTTGGCATATTTTTAAGTATCCACGCTTATCGGCTGTTGAACAGTTCATTTATGGGTCAGTAGCTCAGTCGGTTAGAGCACCGTCTTGATAAGGCGGGGGTCGCTGGTTCGATTCCAGCTTGACCCACCATAGAGATGCTCTATAAAGAAAGAAAGAGAGAGTATGAAAAAAAGAATGTGGGGGATTAGCTCAGTTGGGAGAGCGCCTGCTTTGCACGCAGGAGGCCGTCGGTTCGATCCCGTCATCCTCCACCACCCATGATTTGAAGCGGTATTCTTTAAGTGGTTTAATTTTTAAGCCTAAGCCTCTGAGAATGGATTTTAGGGTATTTTATTAATAGCTCTTTTTTAAAAAGAAAGAAAGAGTGAATTAATAAAGTATCTTTTTTTAAAAAGCAATAAATAACAAGAAAGAGAGATTACTTTAGGCTGTTCTTTAACAATTTGGAAGAAGCACAACAAGTAAAACAACAAAAGAATGGTTGTGTGAGTACGTATAAGCCTATAGAGAGTGATTTTAAGGAGTCACAGATATAAGGTAGTGCTTACATAGCTGTCTAAATTTTTTATGGGTTGTGATTGCAAAATTAAAAAAACACACAAAAAGAAATTTGAATGCGAAAGCTGTAAGTTTTTTTATAAGTTCTCAAAATAGAAATCAAGAATATTCTAAGATGAGCGGCTAGAAAAGAAAATTAACGCGATACTCAAAAAAAATGAAAAAAAAGTTTTAAAAGGGCTTTTTTTTCAATAAGTGATATGGTTATAAGAGACTTATGACTGAAGTGTTAGTGTTAGTTATCATATAGAGATATATGATGAGAGATAGACACTGATGAAGTTATAGGATCAAGTGACTAAGTGCACATGGTGGATGCCTTGGCGATCACAGGCGAAGAAGGACGTAATAGCTTGCGAAAAGCTGCGGGGAGTTGGCAAATGAGCATTGATCCGCAGATATCCGAATGGGGAAACCCACCTCTTTTTAGGAGGTATCCTTATCTGAATACATAGGGTGAGGAGGCGAACCGAGTGAACTGAAACATCTAAGTAACTCGAGGAGAAGAAATCAACCGAGATTCTGAAAGTAGTGGCGAACGAAATTGGATGAGCCGCAACGAGATAGTAATTGTAGTAGTCGAACTTACTGGGAAGTGAGACCGTAGAGGGTGATAGTCCTGTAGACGAAACTATAGTTATGGTACTAGGCGTTGCAACAAGTAGGGCGGGACACGTGTAATCCTGTTCGAAGATGGGGGGACCATCCTCCAAGGCTAAATACTCGTGATCGACCGATAGTGAACCAGTACCGTGAGGGAAAGGCGAAAAGAACCCCGGGAGGGGAGTGAAATAGAACCTGAAACCGTGTGCATACAAACAGTCGGAGCCCTAGACTTAAGGGTCCTGCAATTTAGGGGTTCTTTGTGATGCCTTAAGGCATCACTAAAGATATTCCAAAGTAAATAGAATCGATATATTTGATAAGGAAACTAAAAGAAGTGAGGAATGCCTTAAGGCATCACTAAAGATATTCCAAAGTAAATAGCAAGCGATGTAATTTACAAATTTAGTAGGGTCTTTAAGTCTGGGGTGACGGCGTACCTTTTGTATAATGGGTCAGCGACTTACATTCAGTGGCAAGCTTAACCGAATAGGGTAGGCGTAGCGAAAGCGAGTCCGAATAGGGCGTCTATAGTCGCTGGGTGTAGACCCGAAACCAGATGATCTATCCATGGCCAGGTTGAAGGTGCCGTAACAGGTACTGGAGGACCCAACCCACTAATGTTGAAAAATTAGGGGATGAGCTGTGGATAGGGGTGAAAGGCTAAACAAATCTGGAAATAGCTGGTTCTCTCCGAAAACTATTTAGGTAGTGCCTCATGAATAACTGTTGGGGGTAGAGCACTGTTATGGCTAGGGGGTCATGGCGACTTACCAAACCATGGCAAACTCCGAATACTGACAAGTTCGATCATGGGAGACAGAGCACTGGGTGCTAACGTCCAGACTCAAGAGGGAAACAACCCAGACCGCCAGCTAAGGTCCCTAAAATTGGCTAAGTGGGAAACGAAGTGGGAAGGCATAGACAGTCAGGAGGTTGGCTTAGAAGCAGCCACCCTTTAAAGAAAGCGTAATAGCTCACTGATCGAGTCGTCCTGCGCGGAAGATGTAACGGGGCTAAGCCAGTTACCGAAGCTGCGGATGCATCCGCTCTTTTAAGTTTTTTGAAAAAAAGGAATAAAGGTAAGATTAACCTTAATTGAATTTTCAGAAGATTTGAAAGAGCGGATGCGTGGTAGGAGAGCGTTCTGTAAGCCAGAGAAGGTGAATCGAGAGGTTTGCTGGAGGTATCAGAAGTGCGAATGCTGACATGAGTAGCGATAAAGGGAGTGAAAAGCTCCCTCGCCGTAAGTCCAAGGATTCCTGCGCAACGTTCATCGGCGCAGGGTTAGTCGGCCCCTAAGGTGAGGCAGAGATGCGTAGCTGATGGGAAGTGGGTTAATATTCCTACACCGGCTTGTGATGTGAAGGGGGGACGGATTGCGGAATGTGTACGGGCTGTTGGATATGCTCGGTATTGTAGCCAAGAAGTTGATTAGGCAAATCCGGTCAAAGGATTCAAGGCTATGATTCGCAGAAGACTTAAGGTCTTTGAAGTCACAGGAAGTGGTTCCAGGAAAAGCCTCTAAGCGTTAAATTACAAGTTGACCGTACCGCAAACCGACACAGGTGGACGGGATGAATATTCCAAGGCGCTTGAGAGAACTCAGGAGAAGGAACTCGGCAAATTGATACCGTAACTTCGGGAGAAGGTATGCCTTTGTATGGTGAGTAGCCAGAAGAGGCCGCAGAGAATAGGTGGCTGCGACTGTTTATTAAAAACATAGCACTCTGCAAACACGAAAGTGGAAGTATAGGGTGTGACGCCTGCCCGGTGCTGGAAGGTTAATTGATGTGGTGAGAGCTATTGATCGAAGCCCCAGTAAACGGCGGCCGTAACTATAACGGTCCTAAGGTAGCGAAATTCCTTGTCGGGTAAGTTCCGACCTGCACGAATGGCGTAACGATGGCCACACTGTCTCCTCCTGAGACTCAGCGAAGTTGAAGTGTTTGTGATGATGCAATCTCCCCGCGGCTAGACGGAAAGACCCCATGAACCTTTACTGTAGCTTTACATTGGATCGTGAACCGGCCTGTGTAGGATAGGTGGGAGGCGAAGAAGGAGGTACGCTAGTACTTTTGGAGCCGTCCTTGAAATACCACCCTGGTTTGTTTGTGGTTCTAACCTTGGCCCATGATCTGGGTTGGGGACAGTGTATGGTGGGCAGTTTGACTGGGGCGGTCTCCTCCCAAAGTGTAACGGAGGAGTTCGAAGGTACGCTAGGTACGGTCGGAAATCGTGCTGATAGTGCATTGGCAAAAGCGTGCTTGACTGTGAGACAGACAAGTCGAACAGGTGCGAAAGCAGGACAAAGTGATCCGGTGGTTCTGAATGGAAGGGCCATCGCTCAACGGATAAAAGGTACTCTGGGGATAACAGGCTGATACCGCCCAAGAGTTCATATCGACGGCGGTGTTTGGCACCTCGATGTCGGCTCATCTCATCCTGGGGCTGTAGCCGGTCCCAAGGGTATGGCTGTTCGCCATTTAAAGAGGTACGTGAGCTGGGTTTAAAACGTCGTGAGACAGTTTGGTCCCTATCTGCCGTGGGCGTTGGATACTTGACGGAGGCTGCTCCTAGTACGAGAGGACCGGAGTGGACGTACCGCTGGTGTATCGGTTGTCATGCCAATGGCATTGCCGAGTAGCTACGTACGGAAGAGATAACCGCTGAAGGCATCTAAGCGGGAAACTCGTCTGAAGATAAGGTATCCCTGAGCGTAAAGCTCCTTTTAAGGGTCGTTCGAGACTAGAACGTTGATAGGCTGGGTGTGAAAGTGCAGTAATGCATGTAGCTAACCAGTACTAATTGCCCGAGAGGCTTGATCCTATAACTTTATCAGTGTTATGGGTCGCTTAAATTAGAATATATAGAGAGAAAAACATAATAGCAATCTAAGACTCTCAACCCCACCTTGTAGTGCTTCTTCCAAATGGCTAAAGATAAAAAAAGCCATAACCAGTTTGTAGCTTGACGACAATAGCAAGGTGGCCCCACTCCTTCCCATCCCGAACAGGACAGTGAAACACCTTAGCGCCGATGATAGTGGGTGGACACCTGTGAAAGTAGGTCATTGTCAGGCTCTTTTATTCATATACCCCTTATAAAAAAATAATAACAACCCTCCTTATACTCAAAGCCCTCTAAGGTATCACCTCAGAGGGCTTTTTTGTTGCTTAAAAGTAACAAATGATACAATTAAATTACAAAAACTAATTAGATGTTACTAGATGTCATAAATTTTAAAAGCGTTGTATAAAATTGTTAATTTTGATTGGTTGGTTTGGGAGTTCAAAAGTGTTTTCGTCCAATGGTTTTATTGTTCGAGGTGTGGTTGCCGCAGTTTATTTGTCTTTGTTAGTAGCTTTTAATACAGCTTCAGCAGGTGTGGCTATTGATTCTGATGGAGCAAATAATGATGCTTCGGGTTCAGCTGCAGTTGCAATTGGTTCTAAAAATAAAGCAACCAAGGATAATTCATTAGCTATTGGTACATTAAATAAATCAACTGAAAATAAGTCTATCGCTATTGGCTTTCAAAATGAAGCACTTAGGGAAGGAACTATAGCCATAGGAGACGGAAATGTTTCTAATGGTAATCACAGTGTTTCTCTTGGACATTTAAACAAAGTAAATGGTGATTTGTCATATGGTCTTGGGTTTTACAATCAGCTAAATGGAAATTATTTATCGGTCTTTGGTTTAGGTAACCAGGTAACAGCAAATAATACAGGTGCATTTGGTGAGCAAAATATAATTTTTGGTAGTAATTCATACGCTTTTGGTTTTTTAAACCAAATTGATGGTTCTGTAACTTACTCCTATGCTACAGGAAGAGAAAACAATATTTTTGCTAATTCATCTTATGTCTATGGCTATAAAAATACATTAAATAATGCTGCTGAGAATTCTGTAGTTCTAGGAAGGAATAATACGATTAATGCAGCTAACACTTTATCATTTGGCTCACACATAACAAACTCCGGAGGCAATTCATTTTTAATCGGTTCAAATATTACCAATTATGGAGATTCAAATCTTGTTATTGGCCGCTCTAATACTATATTAAGTAGTAATAGCATACTTATAGGTGATACTATTGCGGTTGCGTCAGGACAGTACAATGTAAAAATAGGCCATGAAGGTTATACAATGGGAGATAAATCTGTTGCAATTGGGTATAGTGCTTCAAATCACCAAGCTAATATAACATCAGCTGTTGCCCTGGGTGCTTACTCCCTTACAAGTCGTGCAAAAGTTGAACCTAGCTCAGTTTATTTGGGCAGTTATAAAGACGTACAAGAAACAGTTAAGGGTCAATATGGTGAACTGTCTATAGGTAATCAAAATGGAACTCGACAAATAACTAATTTAGCAGCTGGTAAAGAGAATTCAGACGCAGTTAACGTAGCACAGCTCAAAACTGTTGTATCAGTAGTTAATGCTCAAACTGAGGCTATAAACAATAATACAGCTAACATTACACAAAACGCAGCTAATATAGCAACTAATGCTAACAATATCACTGCAATAGGAAATAGGGTTACGGCGAATGAGACCAATATAGGAGATCTTACTACGAAGGTTCAGGGAAACACATCAGCAATAACAAATTTAACAAATACAGTGAATCAAAATAAAACTGATTTAGCCACTCTTAAACCAAAAGTGGAGGCTAACACAGAAAAAATAGAATCCACTAAAACAGAGCTAACTCAAAAGATTGGTGTCGTTGAAACTAAAGCAAATAAAAACGAAAATGATATCGCAAATCTGACTGATAGAGTAGGTGCTGCTGAAACAAACCTAACAAACCTTAATCAAACTGTTACAAGTGGATTAGCTGATGTAAATACAAAAATAACTGAAACTAATAATAAAGTCACCCAATTAGACGGTAAGGTCAACACATTAACTAATAAAGTTGAAGGTATGGATACTCGTTTGACTACAGCAGAAGGCGGTATTCAGGCTAACAAAAATGAGATTGAAGAACTTAAGAATAAACAAACCGAGAGCAATACGAATTTACAAAATCAAATTACACAAAACAAAGATGATATAGCAAATACCAATACTAAAGTTGATCAAAATATAACTAACATTGCTTCCAATAAAGAACAAATAGAAAAAAATAAAAAATCCGCTGAAGCAAATAAGGTTGCCTTAGATGCCCATGAAACTCGCATTACTAACAACAGTAAACAAATCGCTATTCATGGTCAGAACATAGCTGACGTAAATACCAAAATTACAGCACAAGAAGCTGCAATTCAAAAAAATATAGATGATATTGCTGCAATCAAAACTGGTGGTGGAGTTGACCTTACTGCCATAACACAAAAAATAGATAATAACACTGCAAATATCCAAACTAATACAGATGCAATTAGCAATCTAAATCAAAAAGTCGATGGCTTTAGTGGCCTAATTGCTTCTAATACAAGAGAGATACAAGATCTCAAAAAGGATATTGACGAAATCAGAGGTGAAATGAATGCGGGCACAGCAAATGCAGTAGCTGTTGCAAGTCTTCCTCAAGCTTACGCTCCAGGCCAGAATATGGTTGCTATTGGGGGGGGGTCTCATAAGGGACATTCAGCTGTGGCGCTTGGATTTTCTACTATTTCTGATAGTGGAAAATGGGTACTGAAAGGAAATGTCTCTGGCAATGGTCGCGGAGATGTCAGTGTAGGCGTTGGTGCTGGATACACTTGGTAAATTTTTTCTAATTAGCTAAGAGGTGGGTTTGGCCCACCTTTTTTTTATGCTATTTTTGTCCACCATAACTTGATTTTGATGTTTTTTTAATAGAAACTTTGGCAATGGAGACGCATATGAAAAATATTTTATTTATATTCCTTTATTTCTTTTGCTTACAGATTGCCGACGCAAAGTTAATTAATTGTAAAGTTGTTGGAGTTGCCGATGGGGATACATTTACATGCCTTACTAAAGAGAAAAATAGATATAAGGTAAGATTAGAAGGCATAGATGCACCTGAAAAAAGTCAGCCATATGGGACAAAATCAAAAGAGAAACTCTCAGATCTGATCTTTAAAAAAGATGTTCAAATTAAGTACGAAAATTTTGATAAGTTTGGCAGAGTTCTAGGACATATTTACTCCGATATGAAATATATTAATTTAGTAATGGTTCAATCTGGATATGCCTGGGTATTTAGGAAATTTAATAAAGATCCACATTTGGTGGAGGCGGAGAGCATTGCCAAAGAAAAGGGGATTGGAATATGAAGTGAAAAAGACCCGATATATCCCAGCGATTACAGAAAACTAAAAAGAAAATTTTAAATTCATATACGTTTACTATAATTAAATTTTGTTTTAGAGGTTTCACATGAATTATTTAGAATTAGCTCAATCAAGATACACAACAAAAGTCTATGACCCTACTAAAAAGGTTTCTGATACTGATATCGATACACTTAAAGAGATATTGAGACTCGCACCGTCATCTATTAATAGTCAACCGTGGCAGTTTACTTTTATTTCTAATCAAGAACTTAAAAAAGAGCTAGCACCTTATTCTTTTCACAATGATGCAAGGGTTACAGATTGCAGTCATATCCTTTTAATGTCAGTTTATAAATCTGTAGAGTCGCTTGAGAAAAACATGCCAAATTACTTAGCACCAAATCATATTGAGTATTATGAAAAGAGGGCTAAGCCTAAGGGTGATCAAATGCTTCAAATTTGGATGATGGCACAGGTTTATATTGCTCTTGGATATATTCTCCCAGCAATTGCCTCATTAGGTATTGATTCTACGCCTATGGAAGGAATTGAGCATGAAAATTGGGCTAAGGTACTATACAAATATCAGGGTGAAAGTGAGTATATACCAGTAGTTGCAGTTGCATTAGGATATAGAAGTGATGATGACTATAATCAGCTTTCTAAAAAACCTAAAACAAGAAGGTCTATCCAAGATATTATTAAAGAGATTAAATAATTTAGTAATAAACCTTAAAAATTAAGTAGGAATTCATCAAAATTCCTACTTTTTTTTACATTTTCAAAAACACTCAAACGATAAAAATTTAACAATAAAAGCCTATTATTTGGGCAATAAAAAAGATTTTATTTGCACATTAAGAATTTTCTGATAGAATCTCAAACGTTAATGCGAATTATTATCATTAACGATTTAGAATAATTATATTAATGAAAAAGCAGAACAAAGACAATTTTCTGACAGGGGCTGTATTTGCCTTTGTTACAGTATCCCATATACTTGGATTTTCAGGATTTTTGAAAGTAAACCCTCCTAAATTGGAATTAAGTATAGATAGTCTAGCCTATGTAGACTTATCAGGTTTGTCTATGGAAGGAACTTCGGCAGGTGGTGAGCCTGCTGAATTACCTGAAGTTACTGGAAGTATGGTGCCTCCTGAGCCTGAGCCTATACCTGAACCGGCAGAAATACCGCCATTGCCTGAACCTGAGCCAGAACCTGAACCTGAACCTGAGCCAGTACCTATTCCTGAACCAATGGAGATACCTCCATTGCCAGAACCTGAACCAAAGCCTATTAAGGAAGAGCTTAAGCCAGATGTAGTGGTCCCTCCAAAACCTGAGCCTAAGCCTGAGCCTAAGCCTGAACCAAAACCAGAGCCTAAGCCGAAACCGAAGCCAAAGCCTAAGCCAAAACCAAAACCAAAGCCTAAGCCACAACCAAATCCTAAGGAGCCCGTAAGCACCCTTAGAAAAACTACAGGTCCATCTGAAAACACTGGTTCTGAAGCCAAAGGTCTTTCAGATAATGGTAAGGGATCAGGAGTAGGTAATGCAAATAAAGAGGGCGGAAATACTGCTGGGTCTATTACACCTGCAACTCATATTGGCGGGCATTTAAATAATCCAAAACCTCCTTATCCTCAAGCATCAAAAATGCGAGGAGAAGAAGGTTCCGTCGGATTGAGGGTACAAGTGACTGCAGATGGCCGTGCATCTAATGTGCAGGTCGTTAAAAGTAGTGGTTACTCACGTCTAGACAATTCTGCTAAGAAAGCGGTTGAGAAATATAGATTCTCACCTGCAAAACAAGGCGGAAGGGCAATTCCGTATACATACACGTTTTCAATTAACTTTAAGCTAAATAAAAGATAAATATCAGAGGAAGAAATTATGGATTTAACATTAGTTTTCAAACAAGGAGACCCAGTACTGATAGCGGTTTTCCTAATTTTGATTCTTATGAGCATAATCACGTGGACAGTGATCATAGTGAGAGCTATAAAGCTACTTGTCGTGAAAGGAAAAAACAAAAAGGCTCTCTCTAAAATTTGGTCTTCACGGGATATGAATGAAGTTGAATCATTCGTGAATAAAGATTCCTCTTCAGTTTCTAGGGTTGCTGAGGATGGAATCATTGCCATGAAAAAACATACAAGTTCAGATGGAAATTTCTTGGGCCGTGAAATTTCATTAGATGAATTTGTAGGACGTGGTCTGCGCAATAGTATTAAGCAAACAATGCGCGGATTTGAAGGTGGTCTCACAGCCTTGGCATCTATCGGTGCAACAGCTCCATTTATAGGCTTATTTGGTACAGTTTGGGGTATTTATCACGCTCTTATAAATATAAGTAAAGAAGGGCAGATGAGTATTGCTGCGGTTGCAGGCCCTATTGGTGAAGCATTGGTTGCGACTGCTGCTGGTCTTTTTGTGGCAATACCTGCGGTACTAGTCTACAACGCTTTGGTACGTTCAAATAAAACACTACACCAAGACTTAGACGCATTTGCTCATGATTTTTATCCGCAAATAATTTCTAGGGCACAGATTTATTGCCAACAAAATAATGTGCATGCATCTAATCAACAAGTAATAAATCAGGAGCTTTAATATGGCATTCGGATCTATGGGTTCAGGAGATGGGGACGATTCAGCTCCATTAGCAGACATAAACGTTACGCCCCTAGTGGACGTTATGCTTGTTCTACTTATTGTATTTATGATAACTATGCCAGTGCTTACGCACTCAATTCCACTTCAGTTGCCAGTAGTATCCTCTAATTCTGATGTGCAGCCTAAGGAGCCGTTGAGGCTATCAATCGACAAAGATGGGAATTATGCATTAGGATCAGAGCTTTTAGATTCTGAAGATGATTTAGAATCTAAATTAGTTGCTGCTCACAAGGAAAATTCTGATGTGGTTTTAGCTATTGCGGCTGATAAATCGGTGCCATATGAATTCGTAGCAAAAGCACTAAGCAAGGCTAAGAATTCTGGTATTGCTAAGGTTGGTTTCGTCACCCAACAAGAGGATGCGAAACCAGTTTCGAAAGCTAAAAACTAAAATCAATATTAAGAGGCACTGGGGTATTTAATATTAAATTCAGTATCGGACATAAAGGCAAACCTAATAGCATCAAATATTCCGATAAGCACTACTAAAGGTGCAAATATTAAGGAAAGAATTAAATACAGTACCCCATAACCTACCTGTCTAAGATAGAATCTGTGAGCCCCAAGCCAACCAATTAATAACGCAAGAATGATGGCCATGCGCTTACGGTTTACATTGCTTACTTGAGACCTAGGGTCATTCGAATTGACGGTTGACTGTCTTTTGACAATCCATATAGTAGCTATCACTGCAATAATAGCCGCAATGACCAGTTTCCAAGGATTATCAATAATAAAATTATAAAGAGCCCTGTAGTAGTACACGATAAAATCGTACAAACCACCAAAGAGATAATCTAATAAATCGACTATCCTTGAGAATAACCCTTCACCTAAATATAAGGCGAGAATGGCCGCTAAAAATACAATTACACCAATAAATATAGGCAGCATAGTTACTCCAAATTTTTCAACCAATTCAGGGCTTCATCAGAGAAACCCGCATTTTTTCTACCATCAAGATTAAATGGTCCCTTAGGTTTTTTCATTCCATAGTTCTCTAGCAATTCTTGATATGTTCTAAGCGGATCGACTCCTTCAGAATCGCAAACATAGTTAAACCACTTAGTACCAAACTTCACGTGACCAATTTCATCTCTTAGAATAATTCCTAAAATCTCAACGGCCCGCATATCTCCCGCTTGACGCAACTTATCCTGCATTGCTGGATTAACATCTAGTCCACGTGCCTCCAAAGTCACAGGAACTAGAGCAAGTCTTGCTTTTAAATTATCCGCAGTTTTCTCACAGATATCCCATAAGCCACTATGAGCAGGAATATCTCCGTAATCACAATCTAAGGTCCGCAAATGATCACGAACAAGTCCAAAGTGATAAACCTCTTCTCGAGCCACTTGAAGCCAGTCAGAATAAAACTCTTTTGGCATATCGGGAAAACGCCATACAATATCAAGGGCTAAATTAATTGCATTAAACTCGATATGTGCTATGGAGTGAAGAAGGCTAGCTCGTCCTGCCAATGACCCCGCTGTTCTATGAGCAACTTCTTTAGGGTCAATTAGCACAGGCTTATCAGGTCTACCTGGAAGGTTTGAAGAAGGTGTTAAAACCTCTTGCACATCTAAGGTGGCAATGTCCCCGCATATAGCCCGAGTAAGCTCACATTTACGATCTATGTTATTTTCTTCTAATGCTTCTAAGGCGAGATTGCGCAAATTGGGCATCAAATATCCTTACAGTTTTATTATGTTTTGACTTCAAAAACGTTTCATAAATCTTAATACTTTATATAATACTAATTCGCAAAAAAACAAATAACAAATATTGAGCCTTATTTCTCTTAATTTCAAACGATGAATTGGTCAAAAGAGCTATTAGATAGCCTGCAATGGGTAGCAGGGTATTATTTATTCTGCCTAATCTTTCTTGCTTTGGTTGGGTTCATTATAGTTAAAACTACTATTTGGGGAAATCAGTTCTGGTTTTTAGCTAGAAAATTCCTTGACCCAAGACTAACTAGCTATAAATATAAATACTATCCCCTCATTGGGTTCGCTATTATTTTATTTGTGGACATGTTGGGAGTCCGTTTAGGAGTTTTATTTTCCTATTGGTATAAGAACATGTATGATGCCCTTCAAAAAGTAGACGAAACTACTTTCTGGTTGCAGATGGGGGGTTTTTTCAATCTTGGCAACTATACATGTTATTAGAGCCTTAATAGCTTATTATTTATCAAATAAATTCAGAATTCGATGGAGAGAAAACCTTAATGATGATTTACTTTCTAAATGGTTGGGAAATAGAAGCTATCTAAGAAGTTTTTATCTTTCAGAACCCATAGACAACCCCGATCAAAGGATTCAATTAGACATACAATCATTTGTTACTTATGCCCTTGATTTGACATTAGGTTTATTGAGTTCTGTAGTTTCTATCATCGCCTATACGGTTATTTTGTGGAATCTGTCAGGACCTATTGAATTCTCAAGTTTCACTATTCCTCGGGCTATGGTGTTTATTATTTATATCTACATATTGATCACCACAGTAGTCGCATTTAAGATTGGACATCCATTAATTCGCTTAAATTTTATTAGTGAAAAAGTAAATGCGAACTATCGTTATTCATTAGTACGTATTCGTGAATATGCAGAAAGCATTGCATTTTACGCAGGTGAGAAACTTGAACTTAAAAAATTACAAAAAAGGTTTAAGGAAGTTATCAAGAATTTCTGGGACATCATTTTTAGAAATCTTAAATTTCAAGGTTTTAATTTAGTAGTTTCTCAAGCTTCGGTGGTTATTCCATTTATTATCCAAGCACCGCGTTTTTTTGCTGGAAAAATTCAATTAGGTGATATGGTTCAAACAGCCCAGGCGTTTTCAACCCTAAGTGGCTCATTATCATTCTTTCGTGAAATCTACGATAATTTTGCTGCATTTAAAGCAGTTCTTGATCGTCTCACAGGGTTTTATAACAATATATTTAATGCAGAAAAATTACCTCAACCTAATCTAAATCATGACGGTGAAAAGTTGCTATTAAAGGGTGTAGATATATTTACGCCTTCCCAAAAATTATTAGTTGAAGATCTAAACTTTGAATTACAAAATGGTCAAGCTCTGTTAATTCAGGGAGCTTCAGGCGCAGGTAAAACTACTTTGTTTAGATGCATCTCAGGCTTATGGCCATATAGTAACGGTGTGATTACAGTCCCTAAGGATAATGTTATGTTTTTATCTCAAAAAACATACTTGCCCGAGGGTGCTTTGATTGATACCCTTTATTATCCAAATCCTGTAAGTGATTATAAGAGTGATGAAATAGAGAGGATTTTGGATATGGTGGCATTGCCACATTTAAGGGGAAGGCTACAAGAAGAAGGGAATTGGTCTCATACATTATCTTTAGGAGAGCAACAACGCATTGCCTTAGCCAGAATTTTAATCAATCAACCTAAAGTTATTTTCTTAGATGAAGCTACATCCGCAATGGATGAGGGCCTAGAATTTAACATGTATAAAATGCTGAGGGAACAAATGTCTGATTCTAAGATTATCAGTGTGGGTCACCGTTCAACACTTGTTCAGCATCACACACATTTACTTGAGCTTCTTGGAGAAGGGTATTGGAACTTAAAAGAATTGAATCAAATGGATTAAGTCTTCAGATTGGTCCCTGGGATTTACTAAAATCCTTTGCCATACCTGTAAGAAGCATTGTTTTTATCGAGGAACAAAATGTTCCTGAAGAATTAGAACTCGATGAATTAGATAAAGACTGTATTCATATTGTTGCTTTTAATGACCATGAACAACCAGTTGCAACCGCAAGACTAACCCCTGATGGGCATATAGGTCGTATGGCTGTTTTAAAAGAGTATCGAGGAAAGGGCGTGGGAGCAATGGTTTTAAATTTTATTTCCGATGCCGCTAAAGATGCAGGATATAAAAAAGTTTGCCTAGCGGCTCAACTACAAGCAATAGGTTTCTATGAAAAATCAGGTTTTGAATTAGTAGAAAATGCTTAAATTTTTTACGATGCAAATATTCCTCATAAGATGATGTGTAAGCTTATTTAACTTAAAAGATTAAAGCCCATCCAAGCGGAGATTTGTATTTAGCCATACCAATTATCCATACAAATACAGAAACAGCCGCTATTGAATAGGCTGTTTTTTGTTTTGAAGATCTAGACTTTTTAAGTGCTTTGTGTCCAAGCAAAACATAGAGAACTAAAAGAAGAATTTTACAAATGATAAACCAGTGATTTAGTCCATAAATTGAAACTAACATCAAGGCACAGATAAATAGGACCGAGTCGATTAGGTGCGGCAAATATTTAGCCCATGCTTGTTGAAGTAAATGAGGCTTTATATAGGAAATAACTATTCTGAATATGAACAGTGAAATGCTAAGATAAGCTGCATGTTCATGAATGAATTTTATGTTTTGATAATACTCAAGCATACTAAGTATAAAAATAAAATATCATATACCTTTTTGTAGGAATAATAACGCTAACCTTTTAATTTATAGGGATTATGGAACTCGATTTTAGTTTATTGCACTTGTTGTTGCTGTTGGCTGTGGGGCTTGTTGCTGGCTTTATTGATTCTATAGCTGGGGGAGGTGGATTAATAACAATTCCAGTTCTTATGCTCTCAAATATTCCTCCGCTTTCAGTATTTGCAGTAAATAAAATTCAGGGTGTAGCAGGTTCATCGACAGCCACTTTCACGATGCTTAGAAAGGGGATAATTAATTTTAAAGAGATGCGGATACCATTTATGGCGTCATTGACAGGGGCTGTTCTCGGGGCCATTGCCATTCAATTTCTTAATGATAAGGCTCTAAGTATAGTAATTCCAATTGTGCTCTTAGGAATAGGATTTTATTATTTGCTCACTCCTTCTATAGGGAGTGTGGATTCTGAACCGCGTATGTCTAAAGGTTTATTTAACAGCACAGTAGTGCCTGGTATCGGTTTTTACGATGGCGCTTTTGGCCCTGGGACTGGTTCTTTTTTCTCCCTTTCTTATATTTTGTTGCGAGGAAAAAATATTATTCAAGCTACTGGCTCGGCTAAGGCTTTAAATTTCGCTAGTAATGTAGCTTCGATGTTGGTATTTGTCCTAGGTGGATATGCTATCTGGAGCATTGCCATAGTAATGTCAATAGGTCAAATTATCGGAGCTTACTTAGGATCTCTTGTGGTTATTAAAAAAGGTGCATCGTGGATTAGGCCTATGGTAGTGGTCATGTGCTTTTTAATGGTGGCACGTTATCTATATGAACAATTTTTCTAATATGAAAAATAATTAAAAAACTTTCTAGTTAAAATAAACTCACTGTAAATTTAGGAGTCGTAAATGGTGTCAAACAAAAATAAAAAAAATGCCCCATTGGACATTCCAAATAATCTCGCCCTAGAAACTGGCATTGAATATGACCCCGATGTTCCTAGCCGCGAAGAAATCTTAAAATTTATGCGCGAGCATAAAAAACAAATTGGCTTAGATGCTCTTTCACGTCACTTTAAACTAACTCGTGATTCTGCCATTCAAGGCTTAGCAAAGCGTCTATCGGCTATGCTCAGAGATACTCAACTTGTATCAGTTAGACAGGGTTACAAAATAAACGATAATTTAGATGATCTTATTACTGGAACCGTACAAGGACATAGAGATGGTTATGGATTTCTGATTCCAGATGACTGCAACGAGGATATTTATCTTCCTGAGCGAGAGATGCTTAAGGTTCTGCATGGCGATAAAGTTACTGTTCGAGTTGTTGGAGATAACCGTGGTCGTCCTGAAGGTGCTATTTTTGAGATTCTTGAAAGGGGTACGGAAAAATTAGTTGGACGTCTTTTAAAAGAACAAGGGCAGTGGGTTGTTGTTCCAGAAGATAAAAGAATTAAACATGACATTATTATTCCTAGTGCAGATATATTGTCAGCTCGTCACGGAAATGTAGTGGTTACTGAAATAGTGCGACAACCAACCAGATACTCTCAACCGATTGGAAAGGTGATAGAGGTTTTAGGTGATATTGATGACCCAGGCATGGAAATTGAGATTGCTATACGTAAATTTGATGTTCCAGCGGTATTCTCAGAAGCGACGCAGAAATTAGCGAAAACATTTCCAAAGGAATTAAGGGCATCTGATTATAAAAATAGAGTTGATTTACGTGATGTGCCTTTCATCACAATCGATGGAGAGGATGCACGTGATTATGACGATGCGGTATATGCAGAATTAGTAAATATAGGATCTGAAAAACGCAAAAGATTGGCTTGGCGTCTTCTTGTTGCTATTGCAGACGTTTCACACTACGTGAAGCCTGAAGATGCTTTAGATTCGGACGCTCAGGAAAGAGGCACTTCAGTATATTTTCCTCGACGTGTGATTCCAATGCTCCCTGAGGTGCTCTCTAATGGTCTTTGTTCGTTAAATCCTGAAGTCGACCGTTTAGTTTTGGTTTGTGATATGGTCATACCCGAAACAGGAGTCAAGGCAGGTGAAGTCTCTGCATATCAATTTTATAGTGCCGTAATACATTCGCACGCTCGCACGACATACACTCAAGTCTGGGATATGATTCAAAATGAGGCTGGTCCATCATCTCAAAAATTTAAAGATATTCGTCCAAATGTGATGGATTTATATCAATTATTCCAATTGCTTCATTCTAAACGTCAAGCTCGTGGAGCAATTGATTTTGATACGGTTGAAACTAAGATAATTAGTAATGATATGGGTAAGATTGAGCAAATCGTACCGTTTATTAGAAATAATGCTCATAAATTAATTGAAGAGTGTATGCTTGCAGCAAATACTTGTGCCGCTGATTTTATTCTCTCAAAAAAGAATCAAGGTCTATTCCGTATTCATGAAGGACCTACGACCGAAAAATTAGAATCTCTAAGAAGCTACTTAAGAAATATTGGATTGACTCTAGAAGGTGGTGCAGAGCCTCATTCAAAAGATTATGCGAAGATGATTGAATCGGCGAAAGCGAGACCAGACTTTCAAATTATTCAAACCCTAGCTTTACGTTCTATGCAACAAGCTATATATAGTCCAGATAATGTAGGGCACTTTGGCTTAGCATATGAGGCGTACACACACTTTACCTCTCCTATTAGACGCTATCCAGATTTGCTTGTGCATAGAGTTATTAAGGGAATTTTATCGGGGAAAAAATATAGCCCGAGTATTGAGGGATATGAGAGAGTTAAGGGGGAGCCTCAAAAGGTTTATGAACATGGTGTATGGGAGAGACTAGGAATTCAGATGTCTGCTATGGAACGCAGAGCTGATGAAGCCTCAAAAGATGTTGAATCATGGCTTAAATGCTGGTTTATACGCGAACGTACGGGTGAAATTTTCAGTGGAAAAGTCTCCTCTGTTACACCATTTGGATTATTCGTAACCCTCGATACTCTCTATGTAGATGGATTAATCCATATTTCAGAGTTAGGGGCGGATTTCTTTCACTACAATGAGGCTACTCAAGAATTAATCGGTGAGAGGACTGGTAAAAGATATAAGCTTGGAGATTCTTTGCATGTGCAGGTTGCAAGCGTTAATTTAGAAGCACGTAAAATTGATTTCCTACCCGTGAAAGGGATGACTTATTCGAATGTTCAAAAAGAATTAGCGGCGATGGACGAGGCCATTGCCACCTCAAAAAGTTATAGAAAAAAGGCCGCAAAAACTAAGCCTCAAGAATTAAAGGGCATGACAGCTCATCAAAGACGTGCAAAGCAGAAACGAGAACAAAGAGATGAGTTCAAAAAATCTAATACAAAAAAATCCTCGCGTAAAAGAAGGAAATAATGTCAAATACTCAATTACTAGCGGGCTTCCATGCGGTTAATGCCCGCATAAAACATGCCCCCGACTCGGTAAAAGAAATATATTTTGATTCAAGCAGAAGGGATGCACGCATGCAGTCTTTGCTCGATAAAGCAAGGCAGTGCAATCTAAAAATTTATGGCGTGGATATTCAAAGGCTCGACTCCTTGGCTAAAGGGACCAGACATCAAGGGGTAGTTGCAATTGCCACTACTCAACAGCTTTCTGTTAACGTGGACGATGTTTTGGATGTAATCACTGAACCCGCTTTTTTGCTTATTTTGGATGGGGTAACGGATCCGCACAATTTAGGTGCATGCCTAAGAACAGCCGATGCAGTGGGTGTACATGCGGTTATTGCCCCTAAGGATAAGTCGGTAGGTCTTAATGCTACAGTTCAAAGGGTCGCATGTGGCGCGGCGGAAACGGTGCCATATATCATGGTTACGAATTTAGCAAGAACAATGCGATCATTAAAAGAGAGAGGAGTATGGCTTATAGGTACATCTGATGCGGCTGACTCAAGTATTTACGACATAGATGCAAAATTACCCACTGCTTGGGTTATGGGGGCTGAAGGCGATGGTATGCGTCGCCTAACTTCAGAAACATGCGATCAACTTGTAAGCATTCCAATGATGGGCTCAATAGAGAGTCTAAATGTAAGCGTTGCGAGTGCTGTGTGTTTATATGAAACTTTGCGTCAAAGGTCTCAATAAAATGAATAATGAAAACTCTCTTATAACCAATGTTTTACATTCGGACAGAAAATTAGAAATCGATACCCGTCCTGTTCAATATCCAATTCATGCGACCCTTCATTATGCTTTTGATAAGGTTGAGGACTTAATCGCTACATTTCAAAGTAATCCAGGATATGCCTATTCTAGGCAAGGGACCCCTACAACTACGGCTTTAGAGACAAAGATTAATGCAATGGAAGAGGGAGTGGGTACAGTTTGTTGCTCTTCTGGCATGGCGGCTATTGCAGGTGTATTTCTAACCTTGCTAAAAGCTGGTGACCACTTTATTTGCTCGCATTATATCTTTGGAAATACAAATAGTTTCTTTAGCACATTAATGCGTTTTGGTGTGGAAGTGACTTTTGTAGATACTACTAGAGTTGATGATCTTGAGGCAGCACTTAGGCCAAATACAAAATTGGTTTTTTCCGAATCCATTGCCAACCCTATGACGCAGGTGAGCGATTTAAAAGGAATAGGCGATTTTTGCGAAAAGCACGGGCTTATATTTTTTCTAGATAACACCATGCTAACGCCTGTTGTGTTAAAGGGGAGCGATGTGAAAGCCTCCCTTGTAATGCATTCATTGTCAAAATCGATGGGCGGTCACGCAAATGCCTTAGGCGGATCAATTACGGATACAGGTTTATATGATTGGTCGAATTACCCTAATATTCATGAGCGATATCGTAAAGACGATAGTAAAAAATGGGCCATTACGCAGATTAAGAAAAAGTATTTGCGCGATATGGGGGCGACCCTTTCTGCTGATTCAGCTCATAAAATTTCTGTAGGCTTAGAGACAGTGGAGCTGCGTGTTAGGCGTGCCTACGAGAATGCATTGGGTTTGGCTAAATATTTAGAGCAGAGTCCATATTTTAAAAATGTCAAATACCCTGGGCTTAAATCTCATGCACAGCATGAACTTGCAAGCTCTCTTACCGGTGGCAATGCCTACGGATTCCTCATTTCTGCTGAATTATCAGAAAATCTTGATATGAAAGCGGTGTTGAATAATTTTAAAACCATTATTTTGGCATCGCATTTAGGGGACAATCGTACCCTTTGTATACCCGTAGCCCAGACAATTTTCTATGAAATGTCTCAAGAAACCCTCAATAACATGAATATAAGCCATAATACTTTGCGCTTTTCAGTTGGAATTGAGTTATTATTGGATATAATAAAAGACATAGAGCAAGCAGTAGAAGCTCATTGACTTTAATCCTAATATTATTTAGGTTCGTTTTGTAAGTAAACACTTATAATTTTTTCTTTAGTACACATAGGGGTCCAAATGAATAAAACCGAATTAATCGAAAAAATTGCAGATAAGACTGATTTATCTAAAGCGGCTGCTGGTCGTGCTCTTGATGCTACTATCGAGGCTATCAAAGCTTCATTGAAGAAAGGTCAACCAGTTACTTTGGTAGGTTTTGGCACTTTCCGCGTTAATGTTAGGGCCGCTCGTAAAGGACGCAATCCACGCACTAAAGAAGTTATTCAAATCAAAAAAGCTAAAGTACCTAAATTTGTTCCAGGTAAAGCTCTTAAAGAAATCGTTAACGGTGGAAAATAATTAATTTCAATTCCATTTGTTTCATTTTGTAAAAAAGCCTGTTGTAACAGGCTTTTTTGTTTTTATAATATTTGGCTATGAAAAAGATAATCGTTGTTATTATTGTTCTGGCTGCTGTAGCTGGCGGTGCATATTGGTATTTCACTAAAGAAAAGAAATCATTGCCAGAGGGGATTGTATCTACCAATGGTCGACTAGTAATGGATCGTATGGATTTGGCTAGTTTGTATCCTGGTAGAGTTCAACAGATTCATGTTATTGAAGGCGAAGATGTTAAGAAAAATCAAATTCTAGTCTCTTTATCTTCTGAGCAATCTAAATCCCAACTTGCGGCTACTGAAGCCGCTCAAAATAGAGCGAAAGTTGCTACTGAGAGGGTTAAATCGGAGATTGATGCCAGAACTCAACAATTAAAAGTTGCAGAATTAGAGTATTCAAATGCTCAAAAACTCTATAACCAAAGACTTATTTCTCAAGTTGAACTATCCCGTAGAAAATTAGATTACGAAACAGCAAAAGCTGCAGTTGATGCAGCATCAGCAGGTTTGGCAGAGGCTGAGGCTGGAGTTGATCAAGCTCAAGCTCAAGTTAATGCCGTTAAATCAGCTGACGATGATATGGTAGTGCGTGCTCCTATTGATGGAAGAGTTGAATTTGTAATCGTTCAACAGGGAAATGTTATTGGAGCTGGTAGCAAAGTGGTATCTTTGTTGGATCCGACTGATATATATATGAATGTATTTCTCCCTACACAAGACGTTGCCAACTTAAAATTAAATTCAGAAGCAAGAATTGTTTTAGATGGGGTAGATGCTGTGTTTCCAGCAACAATTACTTATATTTCACCAAAAGCTCAATTTACTCCTAAGTATGTAGAGACCAAAAGTGAACGTGATAAATTAATGTATAAAGTTAAGCTTCAGATTCCTGCTGAGCTTGCAGTAGAACAGGAAAAATATTTAAAAGGCGGTCTTACTGGTGTTGCTTACTTTAACTTTGTTGACTCATCAAATTGGCCTGCAGAACTAGAATTAAAAAATCCTCCTCTACAAAATAACTAAGGACGAGACTAATGGAATTTTCTGTCTCGATTAGAAACTTAGTCCATAATTACGGGAAAACTAAGGCACTGCGAGGCATAGACCTTGATTTACCATCAAACTGCACAATTGGTTTGATTGGACCTGATGGAGTAGGTAAATCTACATTACTGAGTCTAATAGTAGGCGTTAAGAAAATCCAAAATGGAAGCGTGCAAGTTTTAGGTCGTGATATATCAAAAGGTTCTGTACGAGACGAGCTTTCACACGATATAGCTTTTATGCCACAAGGTCTTGGGCATAATCTTTATCCAACCCTATCCATTTATGAAAACATAGATTTTCATGCAAGATTGTATGGCTTGCGAGGAAAATACAAACATCAAAGAATTGTGCAACTTATGCAGGCTACTAACCTTGCATCTTTTTCAGATAGACCAGCAGGTAAGCTATCTGGTGGGATGAAGCAAAAGTTAAGTTTATGTTGTGCACTTGTGCATTCTCCAAAATTGCTTGTTTTAGATGAGCCAACTACTGGAGTTGATCCTCTATCGAGGCAGCAATTCTGGGAATTGGTTGAGAATATTCGATCTAACTCAGGAGATATGACCGTATTAGTATCTACGGCTTACATTGATGAAGCAGAACAATTTGAATATTTGGTGGCCATGGACGATGGACAAGTACTTGTAGCAGAAAAAACTGCAGATGTATTAGCTGATGGGGGTTACAGTACTTTAGAAGAGAAGTATATAAGTTTATTGCCACCAGAAAAACAAACTAATCCAGACCGTATTCAAAAATCACCTCTTCAGATTGATTTAAAAGAGCCTTTAGTGATGGAGGCGAAGGATTTAACCAAAAAATTTGGAAATTTCACTGCTGTAAATGATGTAGATTTTGAAATTCACAAGGGAGAGATATTTGGCTTCTTAGGGGCTAATGGATGCGGGAAATCCACAACGATGAAGATGCTCACGGGATTAGTGGAGCCTACAAGCGGTACGGCTTATCTGTTGGGTCATGAAATTGATCCCAATGATATTTCTACACGTAAAAGGGTGGGATATATGTCTCAATCCTTCTCTTTATATGAAGAGTTAACTGTACACGAAAATTTACTTTTACATGCAAGATTATATGAGATGGGTTCAAAAGAGGGTAAAAAAGCCATCGAGCAGGCATTGCGTGACTATCAGCTTAGTGAAGTAGCTAATACAAAACCATCAGATTTGCCTTTAGGTATTAGACAGAGATTACAATTGGCGGCCGCTATATTACATTCACCTGATGTGCTTATATTGGATGAACCTACGTCGGGAGTGGATCCTGCCGCAAGAGATATGTTTTGGGAGCAACTTATACATCTGTCTCGTGATAAGCAGATGACTATTTTCGTATCTACCCATTTTATGAATGAAGCTGAAAGATGCGACAGGATATCGCTTATGAATCAAGGCGAGGTGCTTGCTATGGGTACTCCTCAAGAGCTTATTGATTCTAAGGGTGCGGAGAATCTTGAGCAAGCATTTATTCAATATTTGATTGAGGCTCAGGCTTCAAACGAAAAGGATTCAGTTGCTCATTCAGAAGATTTTGAGATGATTGCCGCTCCCGAAAAGCCAAAAAAATCATTTAATCCTTATGGAGCCTTTTCATTAATCCAAACATTTGCAATACGCGAAGGAAAGGAGTTATTACGCGATAAGATTCGACTATTCTTTGCGGTCTTTGGTCCGATTTTCTTGATGGTAGGAGCTTCGCTTGGTATCTCTTTTGATATTCATGATATTAAATTTTCTGTTCTTGATCAGGATAGAACTACAGAGAGTAGGGCATTAGTGGAGCGTTTTGAAGGTTCACCATATTTCATAAATATCCCTGAAATTTCCAATATATCGCAAGTTCAGGAAGTTATTAAGGCAGGGAAGGCACGACTGGTTATTAATATATCAGAAGGATTTGGGCAGCAGCTCTTAAGAGGGGAGCGGCCAGAGATTAACTTTGTTATTGACGGGGCCGTTCCATTTTTTGCTAGTAATATTCGTGGATATATTGAAGGCATTCTCAATGATTATGTACAGGAGCGATTATCGACCCTGCCCATTGATCTTTCATTGCCATTTAATATTGAGCCTCGATATGTTTACAACCAGGACTTTAAGAGTATCTATTCCATTACACCTGGCATGATTATGATGGCCCTTATGATGGTTCCTGCAGTTATGACAGCATTAGGTGTTGTGCGTGAGAAAGAAATTGGCTCAATCATGAATCTATACGGATCGCCTGCAAGCAAACTTGAATTCTTAATAGGAAAGCAATTGCCTTATGTCACCGTTTCATTTGTAAGTTTTTTTGTGATGGTAGCACTTGCTTATTTTGTTTTAGGAGTTCCAATTAGAGGTAATCTATTTGCTATGGCATTGGGTGCTCTACTTATGATTTTTGCTTCTACTTCATTTGGTCTTTTGGTATCTTGCTTTATGTCATCTCAAGTTGCAGCTATATTTGCTACTGCGATATTAGGTCTAATCCCATCTTTAAACTATTCGGGACTTTTATTTCCAGTTTCTAATTTAACGGGCGCAGCAGCTATAGTGGCACGTGCATTCCCGACCTCATGGTATCAACTTATCAGTATTGGTGCATTTACAAAAGGATTAAGTTTTTCCCATTTCATATTACCGTATCTAGCTCTGATGGGATTCACCACTGTTTATTTAACAGTAGCTAGTCTGTTTCTCAAAAAGCAGGAGAAATAGATGTCATTTAAAAATATATGGTATTTAATACTTAAAGAGATAAAGAGTGTTATTAGCGACATACCACTAGTTGGACTGGTTATAGTAGTGTTTACTGTGGCGGTTTACTCTGTATCTAAGGGAGTAACTACAGAAGTTAAAAACGCATCCATTGCCATCATAGATAATGATCATTCTAGTTTATCTTTTAAAATTCGAGACGCCTTTTTAGCACCGCAATTTAAGCAGTCCAAGGTCATATCATATTCCGAAAGGGATGCACTTATGGACCAAGGCAAGTTTGTATTCGTAGTTGATATTCCTCCTAATTTCCAAAAGGATCTTTTAGCTGGAAGTAAACCTCAAATCCAGGTTTTGATTGATGCTACGGCTGCTACAGTTGCAGGCTTAGGTGGGGTATATGTTCAAAGAATTATTACAAATGAAATTTTGGATTTTTTAAACGTAGACACCTCTGTTATGAATCCGTTTTTTGAACCTGTAATCCACACGCTTTTCAATCAGAATCAGGATACAGTTTGGTTTATCGGTGTAACACAAGTTTTAGGTAATGTTACTTTACTAGTTATGATTCTGGTGGGAGCGGCTATTATTAGGGAAAGGGAGCACGGAACAATAGAACATTTGCTTGTGATGCCTGTAAAAGCTAGTGAAATTGCTTTATCTAAGATTATCACTAATGGCGGTATGATTATGATTGCCGCTATGTTATCTATGTTTTTTGTGGTGCATTTACTTCTGGAGGTTCCTATTAATGGAAGTGTGCCACTATTTTTTGTTGGACTTATTGTATATGTGTATACGATGGCCTCTCTAGCATTATGGCTATCGACATTGGCTCCAACATTGCCACAATTTGGTTTGCTTTGTATACCAATTTATATTGTAAGTAGATTGTTATCAGGTCTTGAGACACCTCTTGAGAGTATGTCGCCTATAATTCAAAAAGTATCACATTTATCTCCAGTTACGCAATTTAGTATTTTTTCTCAAGCCGTACTTTTTAGAGATGCTGGAATTGATATTGTGTGGCCGCAGATTGTTATTCTTACAATTATGGGAACTTCATTTTTTATTTTTGCTTTATCTAAATTTCGCTCTATGCTTGCTAGGCAGGGTTAATCTATATGCTTAAAATTTCAAGAAAATTATCAATACTCTTTTTGTGCGTTATAGCAGCATGTGCACCGATTAAGGTTGATATACCTGAATCGAATGTGGATTTGATAGGCCATGAATTTGAGCAGACAAAAAAAGCTACTGCTATAGTGGATTTAGAAAAGTGGTGGTTATCGTGGAATGACCCTATTCTTACAAGTTTAATAGAAGAGGGATTGAGATCGAATTATGATATTGCCATCGCACGTGCGAAATTATTAGAATCAAGGGCGACAGCAAATTTAGCTGAGGCAAATAGGGGACCCACTTTTGGATTAATGGCTAATGGTGGTATTCAATCAACAACTCTCGCAAACCCTCTTGAGCCAACTTTAACAAAATATCATATACCTGCTTCAGAAAATTTTGATACTTCAGGCACGATTGGTTTTGTGGGAGCTGCCGCATCTTGGGAGCCTGACTTTTTTGGAGCTAAAGCGAGTGATGCCCAAGCTGCTGAATATGGGGCATATGCTCAAGAAGAAGGAGTGCATGGGGCCTATTTATTAACCAGTAGTGATATTGCTCTTAATTACATTTACTACAGATACTACCAAAGAAGAATTGTGATTTCGAATCAAATTCTTGCGAGCATGAGGGAGATGCGTCGCTATCTAAAAGGGAGATTCGATGTTGGTCATGTAGGAATAGAGTTACTTACTGATTTAGATTCTAAAATTCAAGCATTTAGAGGACAAACGAAAACATTGCCAGCTCAAAGGGATAGGCATTTAAGGGCTATAGCTGTTTTATTGGGAAAGAAACCTCAAGGTTTTGCAATTGCGGATTCTAAACGCAATATATTTAATAATATTCCAACACCACCATCTGGACAGTACCCTTTGAATGTTTTAGAGCGACGTCCAGATTTGAGGGCGGCATTGCTTAATATCAAAGCTAGGGCCGCACAAGTTGCTAGTGCAAAAGCTGATTTATATCCTAGAGTGAGTATTCGCTTTCTGGGACATAATGGTAGGATTGAAATTAATTCAGATTATTTAGCTAATCCTTCGGCATTAGGTGGATTGATTAGTGTTGGTGTTTCATTGCCTATATTTACAAATGGCCGCATTGAACGCAATATAGAAGCTAAGGACGCCAAGCTTAAGCAAGCTGTGCTTGAGTACGACAAGAAAGTCTTAGAGGCTCTTAATGAGGTGGATTCAGTTTATCAAGCACAATTTGCACTTAAAGAGCAAAACAATTTCTTGGCGGCATCCGTTGGCACTCAAAACAGGAAAACTTATCAGTTAAATCAAATGTATAAGCTTGGAAATAAAACTTTGGATGCTGTATTGCAATCAAAAATTGAGGCCAATCAATTTAAAGAAAAGGTTTTACAATCCTCTTTAGCAGAGGCTGAAAACTTGCTTCGTCTCTATAAGGCACTTGGTGGTGGTTGGTAGTTGTTTGAAAATCACTACGAAATAAAAAAAATTATATTGAAAATCTTGAGATTGAAATAAAAACTAAATATAATAATTTCTTATCTTTTAGATATCTTGGGTGCTTAGCTCAGTTGGTAGAGCGGCGCCCTTACAAGGCGTAGGTCACAGGTTCGACCCCTGTAGCACCCACCAAGATACAGTTAAAAGTTTCATCTACTCATAACCTCCTATAGATGATTAGTAAAAAGCCCACTTATATAGTGGGCTTTTTCTTTTTTAGCTAATTTAGACAAATGATTATCTTTTTACTTTGGCTCCGATACGCATTCTTAATGCATTAAGCTTAATAAATCCTTCAGCATCAGCTTGATTATAGGCTCCACCGTCATCATCGAAAGTAGCAATTGTTTTATCGAATAAGCTATCAGTTGATGAATCACGCGATACTACTATTACATTTCCCTTATATAACTTAAGCCTTACTACACCATTTACGTTTTTCTGTGTATGGTCTATTAATACCTGAAGAGCTTTGCGTTCAGGAGACCACCAGTAACCGTTATATATCATGCTTGCATATCGTGGCATTAGGTCATCTTTAAGATGTGCCACTTCCCGATCTAAAGTAATGGATTCAATTGCTCTATGAGCTTTTAGCATAATTGTTCCGCCTGGGGTTTCATAACAACCCCTAGATTTCATACCTACATAACGATTTTCTACTAAATCTAGTCGACCGATACCATGTTTAGACCCTAGACGATTAAGCTCTGTTAGTACAGCAGCTGGAGACATTTGTTTACCATTTAAAGCCACGATATCACCGTTTTTATATTCTAAGTCAAGGTATTCAGCTTCATCAGGAGCTTCCTCTGGAGACACAGTCCAACGCCACATAGACGCCTCTGCTTCTGCTTCGGGATTCTCTAAATGACGACCCTCGTAGCTTATATGAAGTAGATTTGCGTCCATAGAATATGGTGCCCCACCTTGTTTGTGCTTCATATCAATTTCAATACCAGCTTTCTCCGCATAAGCTAGTAATTTTTCGCGTGAAAGCAAATCCCATTCACGCCATGGAGCGATAACCTTAATCTCTGGATTAAGTGCGTAATACCCTAGTTCAAATCGCACTTGGTCATTTCCTTTACCTGTAGCTCCGTGAGATACTGCATCAGCTGAAACTTCTTTTGCGATTTCTATTTGCCTTTTGGCAATGAGAGGGCGTGCAATCGAGGTTCCTAAAAGATATTCCCCTTCATATACAGTATTCGCTCTAAACATTGGAAAAACGAAATCACGTACGAATTCCTCTTTAAGATCATCGATAAAAATATGCTCTGGTTTAATACCAAATTTAAGTGCTTTTGCTCTAGCTGGCTCAAGCTCTTCACCTTGCCCTATATCGGCTGTGAAGGTGATAACTTCACAATTATATGTATCCTGCAGCCACTTCAAAATTACTGAAGTATCCAAGCCACCTGAATAGGCGAGTACAACTTTTTTAATATCACTCATTTTTTATTGCTTACCTGTTAATAAAAATTCCATAACCGCCTTTTGAACGTGCATGCGGTTCTCAGCCTCATCCCAAACTACACTTTGAGGTCCATCGATAACTCCAGCCGTTACTTCCTCTCCACGATGTGCTGGGAGGCAATGCATAAACAACGCATCACTATTAGCTACTTTCATCATTTCCTCGTTGACTTGCCATTTTTCAAAAGCAGTTTTGCGTTTAGCATTTTCCTCTTCATAACCCATACTAGTCCAAACATCGGTAGTAATTAAATCAGAGTTATGTGCAGCTTCCATAGGATCATCGAAAACCTTTAGGTGTTTATCAGAAACACCTGCAATTCGTTCAGGTTTTAATTGGTAATCCTTTGGAGCACTGAAATGAAGTGTGAAATCAAGTAATTCAGCGGCTTGAATCCATGTGTAGGACATATTGTTTTCGTCCCCAATCCATGTAACTGTTTTGCCTTGAATAGGGCCACGATACTCAATAAAAGTAAGTAAATCAGCGAGAATTTGACATGGATGATATTCGTTAGTTAAGCCATTAATAACAGGAACACGAGAATGTTCAGCAAAATTTTCTAATCGAGTCTGCTCGAAAGTTCTAATCATAACTATATCGACCATTCGCGATACAACCCTAGCCGTATCTTCAATAGGTTCCGAGCGACCAAGTTGAGAGTCACTAGAGGTAAGATTAATTACAAAACCACCCATTTGATACATACCAGCTTCAAATGAAACTCGCGTTCTTGTGCTAGCTTTTTCAAACACCATTGCAAGAGTACGATCAAGTAAGGGAGTGTGAGGTTCGTAATTTTTGAATTTCTTTTTAAGAATTATGGCTCTGTCTAAAATGTATAAAATTTCTTCAGTTGTAAAATCTTTTAATTGAAGAAAATGCCTTTTGGCAATGGGTTTGCTAATCTGGTTCATGGGTAAATTTTTGAAACTAATTTTAAATTATAGCTAATGATTTTATTTTGTTTAGTATAAGTTAAAATATTCGCTACATCATCGCAACTATACTTTAAGATGCAACATTTAATAATTTATGGTTTAACAAAGAGTGGTCAAAAGTTCAGACCAAGTGACTGGGCTGAAAGATTAGCAGGGGTTATGGCTCATTTCAAGCCTAAAGGTTTTAGAGGCGGTCACTTATGTTATTCACCTTATGTTGTGCCTAATATAATCAACGGAAATAAGTGCGTTATTGTAGATACTAGACTTAAAACCCTTGAGCCTAAGGGGTGGAAGTTCGTAAATGATTTTGCTGCAGATAATAATCTTCAGACGGAACTTATGGATAATTCCTGCGATTTAAAAGATAGACCTACTGAATAGACATATACAGAAAAAGCACTACTTTAAGTAGTGCTTTTTTATGGCATCAAAATCTTATAAAAGATAAGAATTAATTTAGAGCTTTAATAGCAGCTGAAAGGCGGCTTTTGTGACGAGCAGCTTTGTTTTTATGAATGATTTTTTTATCCGCTACACGGTCTATTACGCTTGTAGCACTGCTTAAAGCCTCGTTAGCTTTTTCCTTATCGCCCGCTTCGATAGCTTGACGCACTCGTTTGATAGATGTGCGAAGTAATGAACGAAGACTAGAGTTATGCTTATTTAAAGCAACTGCTTGACGTGCGCGCTTACGAGCTTGACTTGTATTTGCCATATAAAGATTTATCCTTAACCTTATCTTAAAATTTCTAATAAAAGACTATTATTTTAATAAGTTTGAAAAAGCAATTCAAGTAAATTTGCTCAATAAGCAACAGTTAAGCGTTGTTTTTATTAAGATTTTTGATTTTAAACCCACATGAGTAGAGAGCTACAAAATATATCACCATACTTACTAGTATGATAAATCCAAGAACAATAGCTCTACCTAATATGTGAGCATTGCTTCTAAAATCCAGATCTAATCCAAATAGAGTATTAAGTTTTAGAGCTATATAGTAATTCCATCCCTCAATAGATTGCATGGTCCAGTCAACATTGGTATCAGCAAACCAAAGCCATAAGGATAAAAGAATAACTGCAGGTGTGACGCGCAAGAAAAATCTAGGCCAAATCCCCTTGACATGAATAGGAAACCGACGACGTAGTCCAATATATAGCAAAGTTGAATTGCATATTGCACCAAGACCTATAGAGAGGGCTAAACCAGCATGGTCAAAAATAGGGACGAAAAACAAATTAAATATTTGCGTAGCTATAAGCACAACTACAGCCACTTTTACGGGCGTTTTTATATTTTGTTGAGCATAATAGCCAGGAGCTAATATTTTCACGCAAAGTATTCCTAGCAAACCGACGGCGTAAGCAGTAACAGCAAATTTAGTCATGCGGACATCATCAAATCCGAAAGCCCCATAGTTAAACATAGTAGAAATAAGACCTTCACCAAGAAGAAACATGCCAACAATGCATGGAATGCCTAACAAGAATGTAAGTTTCAACCCCCAGTTAAGGAGCCTGACATAATTTTCCTTATCGTCTTTGGCAATGCTTTCGCTTAAGCTCGGTAATAGTACTGTTCCAAGAGCAACGCCAAGCAAAGCTGTCGGAAATTCCATAATTCGGTCTGCAAACGATAACCAAGAGACACTCCCTGGGGTTAGCCAAGAAGCAATATTCGTGTTTATTAATATTGATATCTGAGCAACAGACACACCCAAAATCGCAGGCCCCATTAGACGAATTATTCTGCGTACGTTTGGATCTTTCCATGCCTTGCGTGCACTTTTTCTAATATCGGGAAAAAGGCCAATTTTCGCAAGAGCAAGCATCTGAACTGAAAGCTGTGCAACACCGCCAATCATCACACCTACAGCCAAAGCATAGATGGGAGGCGTGAAATATTGAATTAAGAAAAAGCATGAGAAAATCATGCTTAAATTAAGTAATACGGGTGTGAAAGCTGGAATTGCGAATTTCTTCCATGTATTAAGAACACCAGAGGCTAGGGCAATAAGTGACATGCAAACAATGTATGGAAACATGATTCGTGTCATCCAAACCGCATCATTCATTAATACGGGGTCATCGTGAAATCCACTTGCGATTAAATAGACAACTATGGGTGCACCTATTATGCCCACAATGCTTGTTACGATAAGAGCTAAAAACAAAATAATCGCTACATTATCGATAAGCCCTTTAACCGTACCATGATCAGATTTCGCCCTTTGTTCACCTAGGATTGGTACAAAAGCTTGAGAAAACGCCCCTTCAGCAAATAAACGCCTCAATAAGTTAGGTATGCGAAAAGCAACCCAAAAGGCATCTGTTAAACCAGATGCACCAAAGGTTCGTGCAATAAGAATATCTCTAATTAGACCAGTAATTCGAGATAAGAAAGTTAATCCTGAGATTGTGACAGCGGATTTGAGCAAACTCATAGAGAGTCTACGATCAATTGTGAAATTGAGTCAACATCTCCGACACCATTGATTTTTATATATTTTGGTGCTTTAGGATCACCAGATTCAGCCCATTTTGAATAGTAGTCTACAAGTGGTCTTGTTTGATCTTCGTAAACTTGCAGTCTTTTACGCACGGTTTCTTCTTTATCGTCGTCCCGTTGAATTAAATCCTCTCCAGTTTCATCATCTTTTCCCGCAACTTTTGGAGGATTAAATTTAATATGATAAGAACGACCACTAGCTGGGTGAACTCTTCTACCACTCATGCGATCAATAATCTCATCTTGAGGTACATCAATCTCGATAATGTAATCAAGGTCAACTCCAGCTTCTTTAAGAGCTTCGGCTTGTGGAATAGTGCGTGGAAAGCCGTCAAATAAATAACCCTTTTTGCAATCATCTTCTGTAAGACGCTCTTTTACTAGATTGATAATGATATCGTCCGATACAAGCCCACCAGATTCCATAATAGATTTAACTTTTAGACCAAGCTCTGAACCCGCTTTAACGGCTGCTCTCAGCATATCTCCTGTAGAGATTTGAGGGATATTGTATTTATTTTTGATAAAGTTGGCCTGAGTGCCTTTTCCAGCTCCAGGCGGTCCAAGAAGTATTAGACGCATATGCTACCTTGATTTAAATTTAAGAGAATTATTATAAATTACAAATTATTTGTCGAGCCTTTTCAAGGTCTTCTTGAGTATCAATTCCTTTGTGGCAATGTTTCCGCCATTCAAGCACTTTGATTTTATGCCCATGGTACAAAGCTCTCAATTGTTCAAGCGATTCTACAGTTTCTAATTCGCTTGGCTCCAATGTTTTAAATTCTTTCAGATAACTTACTTTATAGGCGTATATGCCTATGTGATGTAACGCACAAGAAGATATATCTGGTGTGACAGATGCTACATCCACCCATTTTGAGCGATTCCATGGAATAGGGGCTCTTGAAAAATATAGTGCCTCAAAGTTTTTATTGAAGATAACTTTAACGTTATTTGGGTCTATAAAATCATAACCATCACTAAAAGGTGCACCGCAAGTTGCTATGGAGCAATGAGTGCTTTCGGTTAATATATCCGCAAGACTAGAGATAATTTCAGGATCAATAAAAGGTTCATCTCCTTGAACATTCACCACAACTTCACAATCGCTAAAACCTAATTTTTCTACCGCCTCAGATAATCGCTCCGATCCAGAACTATGGCTCTCTCTAGTCATTAGGCAATTAATTTTGTATGACTGACAAATATTAAAAATTTCTTCGCTATCGGTCGCAACTGTGAGAGAGCTAGGATTTGAAAGCATAGCCCTTTGAGCAGTTCGAACAATCATAGGGATACCGCCTAGGTCTAGCAGCATTTTACGTGGAAGACGTGTAGACTGAAGTCTTGCGGGAATGATTATATGAAACATTATTACTCTTGAGCTTCCTTAATAGGGGTAGCTTCATTTTGAAGCAATACTGGAATTCCATCGCGAATAGGGTATTCTAATTTAGCTTCTTCTGAAATCAATACCTGTCTTTTTTCATCGTATTTAAGTGGAGTTTTTGTGACTGGGCAAACGAGATTTTCAAATTTCATTTCTTATCCTTAAGTTCAATAACTTTACTATAGAGTCTTTCTAAAAAATCAGCTGGTTCAAATTCAGGTTCCACGTGAACGCAATAAATCATAGCCTTAAGATTTTTATCTTTAATTAAAGGCCTAATTTTGGAAGCGTCTTTAGAAGTAACAAAATAAACAGCTTTTTCTAAGTCGTCTAGATAGTTTATATCATAAGAAAAATGATCATTTAGAGGAATAAATTTATCAATCTTTATCCCCGCGTATTTTAGAGTATTAAAGAATTTTTGAGGATTACCTATACCTGCCATAGCTATTTTTGGATTTTCAAGACTATCAGCAATATCGGGATTAAAAGTATCCCCATATCGCAAATTTTCTATATCCAAAATAAGCATCCTACTGTTAACTATTTGAGATGGCAATGCATAAGGAATCTGAATAGGTTTATCACTATTTATAACAACAAAATCTGCTTTTTTAATTCTCTCTATTGGTTCTCTAAGAGGACCTGATGGAAGTACTTGACCGTTTCCCACCCCCCGATCATCAAAAACAATAATTTCTAAATCTCTAAATAGAGAAGTGTTTTGCAGCCCATCGTCCGAAATTATTATGTCGATATCTGGGTTCTCATTTAGTAATTTGTCTATATCAGCATTGCGATCAGGACCTACGGCAATTGGAGCAACCGAGGCGAGCTCACTTGGCTCATCTCCAATAAAAAGATTAAGATTTTGGATTTCGCTCTCAGGTGATGCATATCTTGGGATTTTTGGGTCGATATCAATCCCATAACCTCTACTTATAATTCCTACTTTTAAACCTTTGTTCTTTAAGTAGGTGGCAATGCTTTTTGTTATCGGACTTTTTCCTGTTCCACCAATAAAAATATTTCCTACTACAATAACTGGAATCTTACTTTGATGGGGTGTTTGGGTAATCTTTTTACTTTTAGCTATAAATTTATAAACATAGGAAAAGGGAAGGAGAACATAATAAAAAAATGTTTTGTCCTGCCAGTTTTTTAACAGAAAAGATTCAACCTTAAGGCGAAAATTTGCACCCATATCGTAGAGAAAATTTATATACTTTAGGAAATATTTTATATTAATGACTAGAAATTGAAACAAGGAAGGAACAAATTGTTACTAAATGTAGTTATCCAAAATTTTTGTGGAAAATCCTGTGGATAACTCATCTTAATGACGTATTTGTAGGTCTCTAGGTGGTCATGATTAAAAAGTGTGCAATTTGCTTGTAATAAAAATTTTGATTAAAAATCAATATGTTATGAGTGTTTCTTAAAGTCATATTATACAAATTTGACCTAACTTATAGAAGTTTCCTTTAGAGTTTACGAAAAATTTGATTTGGGATAAATATTAAAATTTTTTAGATTTTCTATAGTAAATTTCAGTATTTTTCTCCATATAATGAGGATTTTGAAACAATTATGCCTGAAAACCAACAGCTTGAGCCCATCACGGTATCCGAATTTCTTAATAAATTAAATTTATCTCTTAAAAATAATTTTAAGGATATTTTAGTGGTCGGAGAATTATCTGGATTTAAAGTTTATTCTTCAGGCCATGCATATTTTTCCTTAAAGGATAAATCAGATGCTTTGGTTAAATGCGTAATGTTCCATTTCCATAAACGAGGCGTTAACTTTGTCCCAAAAGATGGGCTTGAAGTTTCAATCAATGCTGAGGCAAATATCTATTTCCCAAGGGGAGATTTGCAACTTGTAGTTAGCAAAATAACTGAACACGGTAGGGGCTCGTTGTATGAACAATTTGAGGCTTTAAAAAGAAAACTTGACTCTGAGGGTGTTTTTAATAAAAAACAAGATAGACCTCTGCCATTGCCATTTGTTAGATCAGTAGGAGTTGTATCATCTCTTGGTGCAGCAGCCCTACACGATGTATTAACGACTCTTAAGAGAAGAACTCCCCATATAAATATAACGATTTATCCAAGCTTAGTGCAGGGTGAGATGGCCCCAGAAAAATTGATTTCAGCTTTATTGAGGGCTGATCAAGAAAATCATGAAGCTATTTTGCTTGTTCGTGGTGGTGGAAGTATTGAAGATTTATGGGCATTTAATGATGAAAAATTAGCACGCACTATTTCCGAATTAAAAACATTTATTATCTCTGGCGTTGGCCACGAAGTAGATTTCACGATTTCAGATTTAGTGGCTAATCATAGAGCACCAACCCCTACGGCTGCTGCAGAAATTGTTAGCCAGTCGACCATGCAATATCTTAATGATATTGGTACTTTAATTAATACTTTACATAAGTTTAAGGAAAATCAAATTAATAACCGGTATCAAAAATTAGATATTCTTACTGCAAAATTAGTATCCCCAGAAATTTATCTAAAAATTCAAACTCACAATCTTCTGTCTCTAAAACAGTCACTTATAGAGCGTGTCTCTAAAATTGAAAGTCAAAAAAGAACGCAATTAAAGGACCTGCAAAAAGATTTGAATTTTGAAATACAAACAAAAGCAAGAGATTTTTCAAAAAGATTGGCTTTAGCTGTTTCAGGGTTAATATTCCCATCTTCAATTTATGCACAGAACAATGATAAATTAAATGGCCTTGTTAGTCAGCTACAGTTACTACATGATAAACATAGGTCTATTCATATGAGTAGATTAAAAAGTGTGTTTACAAATTTAAATTCTGAGTTTGAAAAAAAATTGATGGTTTGCAGGAACATTGCCACCCAATTAATTTCAAATTTAAAGGCATACAATCCAAAAGGGGTACTCAGCAGAGGGTTTTCAATTGTCTATGATTCTGAAGGCAAATTAATAAAGTCTGCCCATGAGGTGGGGATAGGAGATTTAATAAAAATCGAATTTGTGGACTCTGAGTTACAAGCTGAAGCTATTTCGAAAAATAATTGAAGGGAATATGAATTAAAATGAAGTGAGTATTCCAAAAAGGAGATTATTATGGAACATAAACTACCAGAATTGCCATATGCAAAAGATGCACTTAGCCCACATATTTCAGCTGAAACTATTGAGTACCATTATGGTAAACACCATAAAACTTATGTAGACAATTTGAATAAACAAATCGAAGGTACTGAATTTGCAGATTCAACTTTAGAAGAAATCATAAAAAAGGCTGAAGGTGGCGTATTTAATAATGCTGCTCAAGTGTGGAATCATACTTTCTATTGGTTTGGCTTTTCTCCTGACGGTCAAAAAGAACCTGAAGGTGAATTGGCTGAAGCTATCAACAAAAAATGGGGTTCATTTGAATCCTTTAAAGAGGAATTCAATAAGAATGCTACGGGTAATTTCGGTTCTGGATGGACTTGGCTTGTTAAAGCTAAGGATGGTTCACTAGATATCGTTAATACTAGCAATGCTAAAAACCCAATTTCTGAGGATTCAGGTACTCCATTACTAACCTGTGATGTATGGGAGCACGCATACTATATCGATCATCGCAATTCTCGTCCTAATTACTTAAAAGGTTTCTGGGAAATCGTTGATTGGAAGGCTGTTGCTACTCGATTCAACAAATAATAAATATTTTGTTACATATGCCCCAAACCAATTTATACGTGGTTTGGGGCGTTTTATTTGTCTAAAAACAACATACTCAAAACGCTCTTTTACTAAAAATTTACAATTTTATTTGCTTAAAAATCCCAAAAATAAAGGGAAAAACGAAAATCGGTAACATCTAGTTACAAATTATGCTTACAATTTAGTATTTTCCCCTATAAATTAGTTCTTTTATCCTAGAGACTATTGGATTATCCTAAATCCATTACCCATTATTGGAGTTTTTATGAAACGTTCTCTTTTAGCACTTGCATTAGGTTTGCAAGTATTATCAGCAACTGCATTAGCTGACTCTATTAAATTTGGTCTTGTTACTCCTACTACAGGCCCTAACACTCAATATGGAGATATGGTTAAGGAAGGTGCTATTACAGCTGCCGAAATCATTAATTCTAAAGGTGGTGTTTTAGGCGGAAAAACTATTGAGTTTGTAGTAGTAGATGACGGTTGTGAACCTAAACAAGGTCCAATCGCAGCAAACTCTATTGTTAACCAAGACATTAAATTTGTAGTTGGTCCTACTTGCTCAGGCCCTATTAATGGTGCGGCTCCTATTCTAGACGAAGAGGGTGTAGTTGCAATTACTCCATCTGGTACTTCTCCATCAATTACAGACGGAAAAGACTATCATTTCTTCTTTAGAGCTATTGGTCGTGACGATCAACAAGGTCCACCAGCTGCAAAATTCATTAAATCTAAAAATCCTAAGAAAATTGCTTTAGTTAATGATAAACAAGCATACGGTAAAGGTGTTACTACTTCAGTTAAAAACGAATTAGAAAAACTTGGTATGCAAGTTGCTTTTGATGAATCTATTAACGCAGGTGATACTGACTATTCAGCTTTGATCACTAAATTCAAATCTGCAGGTGTAGATTTTGTTTATTTTGGTGGTTATTATCCTGAGTTAGGTTTGTTATTAAGACAATCTAAAGAGCAAGGGTTTGACGCTCAATTTATGGGACCTGAAGGTTCAGGGAATCCTGAAATCGTTGCTATCGCAGGAGATGCTGTAGACGGTCTATACATGACTTTCCCGCCAAACTATACGACTCTTCCAGGTAACGAAGAAATTGTTAAATATTTCAATGAGAAAAAACGTGACGCTGGTGGTGCATTCCAATTGCTTTCATATGCAGCAACCCAAGCTTTAGTTGCAGCTATTGAAGCTACTAAGAGCGAGGATCCAGAAAAAGTTGCAGACTGGTTGCACGCAAACTCTGTTAAAACTGTAGTTGGTGATCTATCATGGCAGGAATCTGGAGACCTTAAGTCTTTTGATTTTGATGTAGTTCAATGGAAAAAAGACGGCTCTAAAACCTCAGTTAAATAGTTACTTCGGTCCCCATAAATCCAATTTTTTCAAAATAGAAACATTTTGATAAGAATTTGATTAAAATGGGGGCTTTTTATTGGAAAGTCTATGAGCGATATTGCTTTTCTAGGTGGCGGAAATATGGCTTCTGCCATAATGAACGGAATTAATAGAGGCATTAAATCTGGAGATTTGCCTCAGCTTATTGTAGATGTTTTCGATAAAAATAAAGATAAATTAGAAATTTGGGCCTCACTTGGGGCTTCAGGTTTATTAAATGTACAGGAAAATCTATCAAATACTAAGTTATGGATTTTGGCTGTAAAGCCTCAGAATATGAGAGAGTTATGCGAGAGCATTGCTAAATATATACGTGAGGATACTCTTATTTTAAGTGTTGCAGCAGGGTTATCAACGGAAGTAATTTCTAGTTGGCTTTCAGGGCATAAAAAAATTGTTAGATGTATGCCGAACACGCCAACTTCTTTAGGTATGGGGGCGACTGGTATATTTGCACCAAAGAGTGTGTCAGAACAAGAGTATTCAATGATTAAGTCTATTCTTAGGACTACTGGCTTAACAATTGAATTACAAGATGAGTCTTTAATGGATTCTGTAGGAGCCCTATCAGGAAGTGGCCCAGCTTACATTTTCTATTTTATTGAGGCTCTTGTAGAAGGTGGTGTTGAGCTAGGTTTGGATAGAAATACTTCTGAGGAACTTGCCATAAAAACTGTTGTAGGTGCAGGTTTACTAGCATCTAATTCTGATACTCCTGTATCTAAGCTTAGAGAAAATGTCACATCTAAAGGAGGCACAACAAGGGCGGCCTTGGATGTATTTGAAAAACATAATTTTAAAGAAATCGTAAAAGAAGCGATGAAAGCTGCTCGAAATAGATCTGAGCAATTATCAAAAGAAAATAATTAATAATGGCTGATTTTTTACCTCAATTTTTTCAACAACTCTTTAATGGATTGTCATTAGGGGCGATTTACGCACTTATTGCCATCGGATATACGATGGTCTATGGCATTATAGGTATGATTAACTTTGCACACGGCGAAATCTATATGATTGGTGCTTATGTTGGTCTAATTACTTTAGCTGTGCTCGGGGTAGATGGTTCTATTCCTGTTCCCGTTTTAATTGCGTGTATGCTTGTCGTATCTGTTCTTGTGACAGGTGTTTACGGCTATGCTGTGGAGAGGGTGGCATACCGTCCTCTAAGAAACAGTCCTAGACTAATTTCATTAATCTCAGCAATTGCTATGTCTATCTTTTTGCAAAACTGGGTAGCCTTAGGTCAGGGAGCAAAAGACGTTGCAGTTCCAAATATACTGCCAGGGGCTTTTGAGTTCACATTTTCAAATGATTTTACGATTGTCATCTCTTACGCAAGAATTCTTATCATTGCGGTTGTATTTGTTTTGATGGTAGCCCTTACACTGTTTATTAAAAAATCTCGTATGGGGAGAGCATCTAGGGCTTGTTCACAAGATATACAGATGGCTAATATGCTTGGTATCGATACAAACAAAGTGATATCTGTAATCTTTATTTTGGGGGCGGTACTTGCTGCGGTTGGAGGCGTGCTCATTGCCATCACAATAGGTAAACTTAATCCATTCATAGGATTTATTGCGGGTATTAAAGCATTTACAGCTGCTGTTCTTGGGGGAATTGGAAGCGTGCCTGGGGCTATTTTGGGCGGACTTATTATTGGCGTTACAGAAACTATGGCTGCGGCATATATAGCATCTGAATATAAAGATATTGTTGCTTTCGGGCTGCTTGTATTAATACTTTTATTTAAACCAAGTGGTTTATTAGGTAAGCCGGAGGTAGAAAAAGTATGACGCATGCTTTGAAAAATGCGGTGTTATCCGCGATATTAACGGCTTTACTTGCGGTGCCTATTCTAGGTCTTAAACTTACGCGAGAAAATGGTGTTATAGCTATTGATCCTGATTTCAAGCTCGCTTTGTGGGGCTGCGTAATCGTCTTTTTAGTGCAGCTATTTGTGACTCCATTGCTTAAAAAAGTAAATCTCAAAGGGAAGTATGGGAAGCCTATAAACCTAAATCTAAAAGCAATTCAGATGAATACCATACTGTTATTGATTTTAGTAGCATTGTTTGTTTGGCCATTTTTCGGAAATCGAGTTTCAGTAGATATTGCCACTTTAGTGCTTATTTATGTAATGCTTGGTTTAGGTCTAAATATTGTTGTTGGATTTGCTGGCTTACTCGATTTAGGATTTGTTGGATTTTATGCGGTTGGAGCGTATACCTACGCATTATTGTTTTATTATTTTGATTGGTCGTTTTGGCAGGCATTGCCACTTGCAGGCTTATTTGCAGCTGGATTTGGATTTCTGTTAGGATTTCCTGTGTTGCGTCTGAGGGGTGATTACCTTGCGATTGTGACTCTTGGTTTTGGAGAAATTATTCGTCTTCTGCTTATTAATTTAGTGAGTATCACAAGGGGTCCCGACGGCATATCGAGCATTCCAAAGCCTACAGTTTTTGGCTATCCAATGCAAAGAAGAGCTCCTGAAGGTCAAGAGACATTCCATCAATTAATGGGGTGGAAGTTTGATTCTATGGACTCTGTAATTTATTTATATTTGCTAGCTTTGATATTAGCGATTCTTACTCTTTTATTATCTAATCGCTTGCTTAGGATGCCTGTTGGTAGGGCTTGGGAAGCATTGCGAGAAGATGAAATTGCATGCAAATCATTAGGTTTAAATCCTACTAAAATTAAGTTATCGGCATTCACATTGGGTGCGATGTGTGCAGGTTTTGCGGGTGCATTTTTTGCTGCTCGTCAGGGTTTAGTGAATCCAGAAGCATTCACATTTATGGAATCGGCTATGATTCTTGCTATCGTGGTTTTAGGTGGTATGGGTTCTCAAATCGGGGTTATTTTTGCTGCAATTATTTTGACCGTTTTACCAGAGCTGGCTAGACAGTTTGCTGAATATAGGATGCTAATCTTTGGTCTAGTTATGGTACTTATGATGATTTGGAGACCACAGGGATTATTTCCAGTTAAAAGACCTCATGTGGAGGTTTCTGCATGAAAAACGAAATCGTATTATCAGTAAAAGATTTAGTGATGCGATTTGGCGGTCTATTAGCTGTAGACCGCGTAAGCTTTGATGTTTATAAGAACGAAGTATTTTCAATTATCGGTCCTAACGGGGCTGGGAAAACCACTGTATTTAATTGTGTAAGTGGGTTTTATACTCCTACTGAAGGTGTAGTTCAGCTTTTTGGAGAAGATATCACTGGTAAATCTAGTCATCAAGTTGCTAATTATGGACTTGTTAGAACCTTCCAAAATGTGCGACTATTTAAAAACCTCTCAGTTTTAGAAAATTTATTAGTAGCTCAACACAATAAATTATCGGCTAGTTTTTTGGCTGGGATTCTGCGATTACCATCTTTTAAAAGAAGTGAAAAAATTGCTTTAGATAACGCAATGAAATGGCTTGATTTTATGGGTCTTAGGGCATATGCAAATCGTGAAGCAGGTAACTTAGCCTATGGACATCAAAGACGATTAGAAATAGCTCGCTGCATGATTACTCAACCAAAACTATTGCTTTTGGATGAGCCTGCTGCAGGACTAAATCCACAAGAGAAAAAAGAGCTATCATCTCTGATTAATAAACTTAGAGAAGAATACAACCTTTCAGTTCTACTTATCGAACATGACATGAGTTTGATTATGGATATATCAGATCGAATAATGGTTATGGAGATGGGTAAACCGTTGATTACAGGACTCCCTGACGAAGTGCGAAATGATCCTGAAGTTATCAAAGCATATTTAGGGGAGTAGAACATGCTTATATTAAAGAATATCTTTACGCATTATGGGGCGATTGAAGCATTGCATGGCGTATCAGTTCACGTAAACGAAGGTGAAATAGTAACTCTAATTGGGGCAAATGGTGCGGGCAAAACTACTATTTTAAAAACAGTATGCGGAGATCCCCATGCTACTAACGGCCAAGTGCTATTTCAAAACGAGGATATTACGAAATTAAAAACACATGAGATTATGAGAAAGGGCATTGCCATATCTCCTGAAGGGAGACGTGTTTTCCCTGGTCTGACTGTAAATGAAAATCTGCAGATGGGGGCTTTTTTCAAATCACAAAGCGAAGTTGAAGAGGGTATCTCACACGTTTTTAATTTATTTCCGCGACTTAAAGAGAGGGCTCAACAGAGGGCGGGCACTATGTCTGGAGGCGAACAACAAATGCTTGCTATCGGTCGTGCACTTATGAGTAAACCAAAATTGCTGCTTTTGGATGAGCCAACTTTAGGGCTTGCTCCCTTAATAATCGCTCAGATTTTTGAAATTATTCAAACCATACGAGAATCTGGTGTGACCGTTTTCTTAGTGGAACAAAATGCAAATAAAGCATTGCAAGTGGCAGATAGAGGATATGTTCTTGAGACAGGCAAGGTTGTCTTAGAAGATACGGGAAAAAATCTTCTATCAAACGATGCAGTAAGAAAAGCTTATTTGGGGCATTGATATAAGAGGATGAGGTACGTGGACATTGCCACAATATAAGGGCGGGTCCGCAAATCAAACACAAAAAAGCCATCTATAATTCGATGGCCTTTATTTTATTTTCCTTCTATAAGCTTAATCACAGAGCTGCGAAGCTTATCCGTCTCAATCGCATTTGTCGCTAAAAATCTTGCATTCAAATCTTGATCGAAAATATATATACCCCGCGCATGCATAACTTCATAATACGCATTTGGATCATCGTTTTTCGGCTTTTCGATTTGATATGCCACACGATATCGTTTCGCTAATTTCGCTATAGTTTTCTCGTCCGAAGTCAAACCCAATATCCTATCGCTAAATGCACTGACATAGTTTTTCAAAAGCTCAGGCGTATCCCTATACGGATCCACAGAAATAAAAATAACACGCACCTTAGCAGCTTGCTCAGGTGACAATGAATTTTGAAGAATATTTAGCTCAGCTAATGTTGTTGGACATATATCGGGGCAGGATGCGTATCCAAATGTGATTAAGGTCACATAGCCCTTAAAATCCTCTTCTGTGTACGATTTATCCGTTGAATTTAATTCAAATTTAAGATCGGGAAGATTCCCTTTGATAGGATATACCGTCGTATCAGTTTGAGCTAATTGTGCGGTGTTTACGCCCGCTAGTACAGGTGGCAATGCCCACGTACCCCACCCAATCACTAATGCTGAAATCAATCTTTTCATATCAATCCTTGGTGTCGAAGCATTGCATCTGGCTGAGGATCGCGACCTCTGAAATCTCTGAAAAATTCCTCAGCAGGCTTAGAACCGCCCACCTCAAGAATCCGCTCTCTATAACGCAAACCAATTTCAGGATTTAGTGTTGAACCATCTGCAAGCCTATTTTCCTCAAATAAACTATAAGCATCAGATGAAAGAACCTCTGCCCATTTGTAGCTGTAGTAGCCTGCCGCATAACCGCCTGCAAAAATATGAGAAAAATTATGCGGGAAGCGAGCCCAGTCTGGTGGAATCACAACAGCCACTTTTTCGCGAACCTCTTTTAAAATTCGCATAACATCGGCAATTTTAAGATCCTTCATACCAATGTGAAGAGTCATATCAAATAGGGCAAATTCAAGTTGACGCACATTAAACATGCCACTTTGAAAATTCTTAGCCTTATATATTTTTTCAAATAATTCTGGTGGCAGTTTCTCTTTGGTGGCAATGTGCGAGCTCAAGAGATTCATTACATCTTCCTCCCACACAAAATTTTCCATCATTTGTGATGGAAGCTCTATGGCATCCCACTCAACTGCACTAAATGCCGATGCATCAACTTCATCAACCTTGGTTAATAAAGCATGCAATGCGTGCCCAGACTCATGAAATAGTGTTATTACATCATCATGTGTAAGTTGCGAAGGCTTTCCATCAACGGGTGGAATAAAGTTGCATGTTAAATAAACAATCGGAGTACTAAAAACATTTTCGGTTTTCATGCGATTGCGTTCTATATTTACCCAAGCACCGCTTTGTTTTCCATTTCTCGCATATAGGTCAACATAAAGATGTCCTAATAGTTCTCCGCTTTTGGTATCTGTGACTTCAAATGAAACTATATCTTTATTCCATTTAGGCAATTGAATATCTTTTAAGGTAACACCAAAAAGTTCAGAAATAATTTTTTTCCAGCCAGAGAATACTGAATCTACAGGAAGATAGGGCTTAAGCTCTGCATCCGAATAAGAATATTTAGATTTACGAAGTTTTTCTGAATAATAAGCAATATCCCATGGGTTAAGGGATTCCTTGTTAAATTCAGCTTTAGCAAAGCTTTTGAGCTCATCTAAATCTCTTTGTGCAAAAGGTTTTGACCGTTTAGCCAAATCATCTAAATAATTCATTACTTCATGAGAATCATTAGCCATGCGAGTTTCAAGTTGAAGGTCCGCATAATCTTTAAATCCTAAAACTTTTGCTAATTCATTTTTAAGATGCAAGATTTGTTCAATATTGGATGAATTATCGAATTCAGGTTTGCCGTTTTCCGAAGCTATAGTGCTAAAGCCACGATAAAGTTTTTCTCTTAAATCTTCAGATTCTGCATATTGCATTACTGGCACATATACAGGAATTTGCACAACTAATTTCCATTCATTAGGCCTTCCTCCAGCAACTGCTAATTCCTTACATAAAGCAATAACATCCTCAGGCAGCCCCTTAAGCTCATTTATATCTGAAACATAGTAGGACCATTTATCAACTGAGTCCAAACAATTTTCAGAAAATTTTTGCGATAACTGAGCAAGCTTGTCCGAAATTTCAATAAACTTTTGCTTTTGCTCTCCCTCAAGTTCAACTCCACTTAATTTAAATGCTTGCAGAGCAAGATAAAGAATTCTTTTTTGCTCTTTTGAGTATGAAGCATATTCTGGATTCAAATCTTGATCAGCTAATGCTTTATAGTGCTTATATAGGTCTTTATTTAGGCCCATTAAAGTTGAATGTTCCACTATAAGTGGCAATGTTTTTGTAAACGCTTCTCTCAATTCTGGCGTATTTACAACCGAATTCAGGTGTCCCACTACTTGCCAAGCTCTTCCTAATTGAGCTGAGTTTTCGTTTAGGCGATGAACAAATGTCTCCCATGTTAATGGTGTAGGAGCAGCTACCAATTCATCAACAAATTTTTTATTCTCGTCTATTAAAAATTTAATTGCTGGCTCAATATGTTCAGCTTTTACTGCACTGTAATCAATAAATTCATTGATTCCAACTACTAATGGATTGTTTGTAAGCATTAAATAATTCCTTCTCTTTGAGGAGTAATTCCAGCTTTGCGTTCAGCGGCTTCTACTGTATTTACTAGAAGCATTACGATAGTCATGGGTCCGACCCCGCCTGGTACTGGAGTTATGAAAGAGGCTTTTTTAGAAGCAGATTCAAAATCAACGTCACCGCATAATTTTCCATCTTCTTTTCTATGGATTCCAACATCTATAACAACAGCTCCATCTTTTATCATTTCGCCGTTAATAAGATGCGGTTTGCCAGCGGCCGCCACGAGAATGTCGGCTCTTTTGGTTTGAGCGGCTAAATCACGTGTTTTTGAGTTGCAAATGGTAACTGTCGCACCAGCCATTTGAAGAAGTAGGGCCATAGGTTTGCCAACAATATTACTTGCCCCCACAATAACAGCCTCCGCTCCACGAATATAAATATCCTTTGATTTGAGCATACGCATAACACCGTAAGGGGTGCAAGGTATAAATTTAGGATTTCCCGTCAATAATGCCCCCGCATTTTCTATATGAAATCCATCAACGTCCTTAGATGGGTCAATAGAAGATATAGCAATTTGGCTATTTAAATGAGGTGGCAATGGCAACTGTATCAATATCCCGTGTACAGTATCATCTTTGTTTAATTTCTCAATTTGTTCAATAAGCTTTTCTTGACTTGTTTCTGCGGGAAGTCGCACAACTTCGCTTATAAGTCCTAGATTTATAAATGTTTGGTGCTTATTTTTTACATAAACTGCAGATGCTGGATCATCTCCCACTAAAATCACGGTTAATGATGGAGTAATTCCTTTTGATTTGAGAGTGTTAATTCGATCTGAAAGTCCTTCTTTTATTTGAGCTGACAAGGCTTTGCCATCAATAATTTCTGACATGTATATCTCTTAGTTATGAATGTTAGAGGATTTAAGTGCAACCTTAATAAGGTCCGCAACATTAGATACTTCAAGCTTCTCCATAATGTTAGCCCTATGAGCCTCTACAGTCTTAATACTGATACTTAAATCATCGGCAATCTGCTTATTCAGACGGCCAGCAACAATTCTTTCTAGAACTTGTTGTTCTCTACTAGTAAGTTTGCCTAAAAGTGCATCATTTGCTTTTTGATTTTTAGTTTTTTCAGCTCGATCTTGAGCAACATTAATAAGGCGAGAAATAACTTTTTGAATATGAGTTAAGTTAAATGGTTTTTCTATGAAATCAACAGCACCTCTTTGCATAGTAGACACAGCCATTGGTACAGTTCCGTGTCCAGTAATAAATACTATAGGAATATCAATTTTTCTACTGTTCATTTCTTCTTGAAGTTGTAAACCTGACATACCAGGCATACGAACATCGGTAATTAAAATACTTACAGAATCAGGTTTGTAAGATTCTAAAAATTGTTCTCCACTTGGAAAGGTCTCGACAATGTATCCATTAGTTTCAAGTAAAAACCTAAGAGAATCGCGTACCGCATTGTCGTCGTCCACAATATAGATAGTAGTTTGCGAGCTTGACATGAATTACTCCTCTGACTGTAAAAATGAATTTGCGTAGGGTAGGGAAAATTGGAAAATCGTCCCACCTTTAGGATTTGGGATGGCAATGAGCTTGCTATGATGAGCCTCTACAATTGTTCTACAAATATTTAGCCCCATACCTAAACCTTTTTCTTTAGTACTGAAAAATGGTTCAAAAACTCTATTAGGATTTTTCAATCCGCTTCCGTGGTCCACAACCTGAATTTGTAAATCTTTTTCTAATTTTCTAACGATAACTCTTATGAGTTTTTCCTTGCTATTTTGCATGGCTTCGATACCGTTTTTGATTAAATTTAAAATTACCTGCTGTATAAGAATAGGGTCAGCAAGAATTTTTGGAATGTCCTTATCCATAACAATATCAAGAGTTGCACCATTTTTTTTAGCTTCAATTTCTGCTAAATCGCATACAGAATCTATTATATTTGCTATATCTGATGTCTGATGTCTGGCTTCATGTCTTTTTACAAATGCTCGGATATGACTAATAATCCTACCCGCTCTCTCAGCTTGTTTGGCTGATTTTTCTAGGGCTTCTATTACTTTTGGATGGGTATGTTCATCTTCTCTCAGAATAGTTAAGATGGCTGAATTGTAGTTAACAATTGCTGTTAAAGGTTGATTTAATTCATGCGCTAGCATAGAGGCCATCTCACCCATAGTTGTTAATCTACTGGTGAGTTCGATTTTTTCTTGTTGCATTCTATACGCTTCTTCGTTTTTGAGTTTTTCAGTAACGTCACGTGCAACTTGAAGTGTCACTTTTCTTCCATCAGTCCAGGTTAAGGATCTAGAATTAACCTCAAACCACGAATTTAGCGAAGGGGATTTATATAGATTAGTTTGTTCAAAATTTATATTTTGAGTATCAGATAATTCCTGATGTCCTTGAGGACTATTGCCAAAGAAAGCTCGATATTTTTGATTCGCAAATAAGAGTTCAAGTCCTTTATTTCCTTTAAAGCAAACTGATATAGCATCATCCATACTTTCTAGTACTGTCATAAAGCGTTCATGAGCTGCAGACAATGCTAGGCGTGATCGCTTAGACTCAGTAATATCAGTCATAGAGGTCATCCATCCCATTTGCTCACCGTTTGGACTTCTCAAAGGGGAGACGTATAAGCAAGTTGTAAATTGTGAGCCATCACGTCTTTGTACGTCTATTTCAATGCCAGAAGTTGGTGTTCTACCACTTAAAACTATATCCATTGAGCGAATGTGTTCTTTATGATTTCCTGGAATCCAATATGCATAAGGTGGGGATGTGCCAACTAATGAACTTTCATCCCATCCGATAAGTCTACAAAAGGCTGGATTAACGTAAAGTATTTGTCCTTTAAGATCAATTACTCGCATACCAGTGGACATGGAATTTTCCATAGCCCTTCGGAATAAAATTTCATTTTCAAGTTTTAGTTCTGTTCTATATCTTTCGCGTGCATCCTTCCACATTAAAGTGAAGATAAAAAGAATAAACACAGCTAGAAGCAGAATAATAAAGAAAAGTAAATCTTGATGATTTTTTAAGCCATTTTCGTGTGAGTAAGAATTTATATAATTCCTAAGGTCTTGGTAACCAAGAACAGAGAGAAATATAAGTATTAAGAGTACAACTATTGCAAACAAAACTACCCAAGGCAGCATTCTTGAACGCTTTTTAGGGGTGAAATTTTGACTTAAAAATTGAGTATTATCGTACATACTTACTAAATTTAAGAGACAAGAAATTTTACCTATTTCTTTATCTGATTGGTAACTTTTATTAAAAAGTTTAATAGTAAAATCCGTTAAAATTACAGAATTTCATTAATCTTATGAATATATAGGAGATGTGTTTTATATGACTATTAAGCAAAACGACATTGATAAGACCGAAACTAAGGAATGGCTCGAAGCCCTTGAATCTGTCTTAGATCGCGACGGGCCTGAAAGAGCACATTTCCTTATCGAACAACTTACAGAACTAGCCCGAAGATCTGGTTCAAATATTCCTTTTAATCCTCAGACTGCTTACGTAAATACAATACCACCAGGATTACAGCCTAAATATCCAGGTAATTTAGAACTTGAAGCTAGAATTAGAGCTTATGTTCGCTGGAACTCAATGGCTATGGTTATACGAGCTAATAGACAGGACCCAGGCGATGGCGGGACATTAGGAGGCCATCTTGCTTCTTTCGCATCTTTGGCTACTATGATTAGTTGTGGTCAACATCACTTTTGGCATGCTGAGACTGAAGACCACGGTGGAGACTTAGTGTATTTCCAAGGTCATTCATCTCCTGGAATTTATTCTCGTGCATTTCTTGAAGGTCGTATTTCTGAAGAGCAACTAGAACATTTCCGCCAAGAAGTAGACGGAAATGGTCTTCCTTCTTATCCTCATCCAAAATTACTTCCTGAATTCTGGCAGTTCCCAACTGTTTCTATGGGACTTGGCCCAATGATGGCTATATATCAGGCTCGTTTCCTTAAATATCTACATGCACGTGGAATAGCGGATACATCAAAACGTAAAGTATGGTGTTTCTGCGGGGATGGCGAGATGGATGAACCTGAATCAATGGGCGCTATTGGTCTTGCTTCACGTGAAAAATTAGATAATTTGATTTTTGTTATTAATTGCAATCTACAAAGATTAGATGGTCCAGTTCGTGGTAACGGCAAGATTATTCAAGAACTTGAAGGAGAGTTTAGAGGCTCTGGTTGGAATGTTATTAAATTAATTTGGGGTAGCTATTGGGACCCATTACTAGCTAGAGATAAAGATGGTGCTCTTCTAAAAATTATGGAAGAAACTGTAGATGGCGAGTACCAAGCCTATAAGGCAAACGATGGGGCTTATGTGAGAGAGCATTTCTTTGCAAAAGATCCAAGAACTCTAGAGATGGTTAGCCGCATGAGTGATGAAGAAATTTGGAGACTTAATCGCGGTGGTCATGACCCAAATAAAGTGTATGCTGCTTTTGATGCTGCTATGAAAACAGAGGGTCAACCTACAGTTATTCTAGCTAAAACCATTAAGGGATACGGTCTCGGACACGTTGCCCAAGGAAAAAATCCTGCTCACCAACAAAAGAAACTAGGTGCAGATGATGTTAGGGGTTTTAGAGATAGATTTAATATTCCAATTCCTGATGATCAAGTAGATGATGTTCCATATTTCAAGCCTTCTGAAGATTCACCAGAAATGAAGTATCTTCGAGAGCATCGAGAAAAACTTGGCGGATATTATCCTAAACGTCGTATTACTTCAGATGAAAAATTTAAAGCCCCTGAACTTGATGCATTTAAATCAGTATATGAGGCTACCGCTGAAGGTCGCTCTATCTCTTCAACTCAGGCATTTGTAAGATTCTTAAATCAGCTACTTAGAGATAAAAAATTAGGTGAACGTGTGGTACCAATCCTATCAGATGAATCTCGAACATTTGGTATGGAAGGCTTATTTAGACAAATTGGTATTTACGCAAATGAAGGCCAAAAATATATTCCTGTAGATAAAGCTCAGGTGATGTATTATCGCGAAGAGAAAGATGGTCAGCTTTTGCAAGAGGGTATTAATGAAGCAGGGGCGTTGTGTTCTTGGATTGCAGCTGCTACATCTTACTCAACAAATAATAGAATAATGATTCCGTTTTTTATCTTCTATTCTATGTTTGGATTCCAAAGGGTTGGTGATTTTATTTATGCTGCTGGTGATATGCAGGCTCGTGGATTCCTACTAGGAGGTACAGCTGGTCGCACAACATTAAATGGTGAAGGTCTGCAGCATGAAGATGGCCATAGTCATCTAATGGCTTCAACAATTCCGAATTGCGTTTCTTATGACCCAACATATGCTCATGAAGTAGCAGTTATTATGCAAAGAGGTTTAAAACGCATGGTTGAAGACCAAGAAAATGTCTTCTACTACTTAACTTTAATGAATGAAAGTTACCCTCAGCCTGGTTTAAGGGAAGAAGATATTGAAGGCATATTAAAAGGTATGTATTTACTTAAAAAATCTGATCTTAAATCAAAATTAAAAGTTCAATTAATGGGTTCGGGCACCATTCTTAGGGAAGTTGAGGCTGCTAAGGATTTGCTTGAAAAAGATTGGAAAATCTCGGCTGATGTTTGGTCATGCCCAAGCTTTACTGAACTTCGTAGAGATGGATTGGACGTAAATCGCTATAACCTTTTAAACCCAACTAGCAAGCCTAAGAAAGCATATGTAACTCAAATGCTTGAAGGAACACAAGGTCCTATCATTGCATCTACAGACTATATGAAAACTTTTGCTGATCAAATTCGTGAATTTATACCAGCAGATCGTACATATCGCGTTCTTGGCACCGACGGTTTTGGACGTTCAGATTTTAGACATAAGCTTAGAAACTTTTTTGAAGTAGATCGTTACTTTGTAGTGCTTTCTGCATTAAAAGCTTTAGCTGATGAAGGTTCTATTGAGTCTAAAAAAGTCTCTGAAGCCATCAAGAAATACAAAATTGATATCAATAAAGTCAATCCTCAACGAGCTTAATAGGAATAAATATGAGTCAATTAGTTGAAGTAAAAGTTCCAGATATAGGTGATTTCGATGATGTTTCAGTTATCGAAGTTTTAGTTAAAGAGGGTGATTCAATTTCGGAAAACGACAGCATAATAACTGTCGAATCTGATAAAGCTTCTATGGAAATACCAAGTAGTGCATCGGGGGTTATCAAATCGATGCGTGTAAAGCTTGGGGACAAGGTAAGTGAAGGTGTAGTATTGCTTACTCTTGAACCTTCTGATAAAGATGATTCAAGTAAGGATACGAAAGAGGAGCCAAAGGTTGAAGCCGCCTCAGAGCCTAAAGAGCCTAAGGAACAAACTGAACCTAAGTCAAAATCATCAAAAGAAGAAGCAACTGCATTGCCACCTGAAAGTGAACATAAACAAAGTTCTAAAACTTATATCGCTCAAAGTTCTGATGCAGGGGATAAGGTTGGAAAGACCAAAGAATCACCAACAGCCGCATTTGCTCTTTCAGGCAAAGAAATTAGAAATCTTCCACATGCATCACCTTCAGTAAGGCAGTTTGCTAGATCACTTGGGGTAGATTTAAGTCAAGTTAAGGGTACTGGTCGTAAGAGTAGAATTGTTTTAGATGATGTTAGAAACTTCGTAAAATCTGCTCTCTCAGCTCCTGGAGGGATTACTACAGGATCTTCTACTTTAGGTGGTAGTGGTTTATCTTTGCTTGATTGGCCAAAAGTGGATTTTGCTAAATTTGGTGAAGTCGATACTAAGCCATTATCAAGGATTAAAAAAATCTCAGGTGCAAACCTTCATAGAAACTGGGTAATGATCCCTCATGTTACTAATAATGATGAGGCGGATATTACGGATTTGGAAGCTTTCCGTGTTCAGCTTAATAAGGAATATGAAAAAGCTGGCACTAAATTCACGATGCTTGCATTTATATTTAAAGCAGTTGTACAAGCCCTTAAGAAATTTCCTGAATTTAATGCGTCTATTGACGGAGAAAATTTAGTTTATAAAAAATACTACCATATAGGCTTTGCGGCCGATACTCCTAATGGTTTGGTAGTTCCAGTAATTAAAGATGCAGATAAAAAATCTGTATCGGATATAGCTAAAGAGACTGCTGAACTAGCAAAACTTGCTAGAGATGGAAAATTAAGTCCTACTCAAATGCAGGGGGGATGTTTTACGATTTCATCTTTGGGTGGCATAGGCGGAACTCACTTTACACCAATTATCAATGCTCCAGAAGTTGCTATTTTGGGTGTTAGCCGTTCTTTTCAAAAACCTGTCTGGGACGGGAAGGAATTTAAACCAAGATTAACTTTACCGCTTTCGCTTTCTTACGATCACAGAATTATTGATGGTGCAGCGGCAGCTAGATTTAATGCGTTCCTAAGTCAGCTATTATCTGACTTTAGACGAGCTTTGATTTAAGGAAGTAATATGTCTGAAAAAGTAAAAATTCCTGATATTGGTGATTTTAAGGATGTTACTGTAATCGAACTGCTTGTAAATGAGGGAGATAGAATTGAGGAAAATCAAAGTCTTCTAACAGTTGAATCTGATAAAGCTTCAATGGAAATTCCTTCTGAACAAGCTGGTATTGTAAAAAAGGTTTTAGTAAAGTTAGGCGATAAAGTAAATCAAGGTGATGTAATTTTGGAGATTGATGCTGATACTACTTCATCTTCTAAAAAAGAAAAGGATTCTAAAGAGGCTTCAGATACCTCAAAATCACAGGATACACCTAAAAAAGCTCAAGAAAAATCTGATGATATAAATAAAGATACAGAAGAATCAAAATCCAAAGAAAGTTCAGATAGTGCTTCAGACTATCCCGAGCCCGAAGGCGATTTTGATTATGAATTGATTGTTTTAGGTGCAGGTCCAGGAGGATATTCTGCTGCTTTTAGAGCAGCTGACTTAGGTGTTAAAACTGCGATTATTGAGCGCGACCCAACTTTAGGCGGTGTTTGTTTAAATGTGGGATGTATTCCATCAAAAGCATTGCTCCATAGTGTAGCTATTATGGAGGAGGCTAAACACCTTGCATCAAATGGTATTACATTTGGTGAACCTTCAATTGACCTAGATAAACTTAGAACTTTCAAAAATAATGTGGTCAAAAAGCTTACTACAGGATTATCTGGTATGGCTAAGGCACGCAAAGTTGATATTATCAATGGGACTGCCAAATTCAATGACGAACATAGTTTTGAAGTCTCTTTAAATTCTGGCGAAAACAAAATCTATTCCTTCAAATACTGCATTATTGCAGCTGGAAGTGAATCATTTGAACTTCCATTTTTGCCTAAAGATAAAAGAATAGTAGATTCAACTGGTGCGTTGGAACTTCCATTTATTCCAGAACGTATGCTTATCATTGGGGCTGGTATCATTGGTTTAGAAATGGGCACTGTCTACTCATCGCTTGGTTCAAAAGTAGATGTTGTAGAGAGGGGCGATGTTATTATGCGCGGAGCCGATAAAGATGCTATTAAAGTATGGCAAAAATTCAACCAAAATAGGTTTGCAAATATTTTTGTAAATACTCAAACAGTTTCAGCTAAAGCCCAAAAAGATGGAATATATGTTACTTTAGAAGGTGATAAAGCCCCAAAAGAGCCGCAAAAATACGATTTGGTTTTGCAGGCGGTTGGAAGAATACCTAATGGGAAACTAATTAATGTTGAAAAAGCTGGAGTTAAAGTAGATGATCGAGGTTTTATTCCAGTAACAGATCATATGCGTACTAATATAAGTCATATATTTGCTATTGGAGACATAGTTGGACAACCTATGCTTGCACATAAAGCTGTTCATGAGGGTCATGTAGCTGCAGAGGTGATATCTGGTTTAAAAACTGCCTTTGATGCAAGAGTAATACCAAACGTTGCTTATACTGACCCTGAAATTGCTTGGGTTGGACTAACTGAAGAAAAAGCTAAAGAAGAGGGCATTAGTATAGAAGTAGGGTTGTTTTCTTGGGCAGCTTCAGGTAGAGCAATTGCAAACGGTAGGGATGAAGGCTTTACAAAATTAATTTTCGATTCCGAAACGCACAGGATTTTAGGTGCTAGCATAGTCGGAACCAATGCAGGCGACTTAATCTCAGAAGCAACTTTGGCTATTGAAATGGGTGCTGATATGGTTGATATAGGTAAAACCATCCACCCACATCCAACATTAGGTGAATCGGTGGGCATGGCTGCTGAAGTTGCTCACGGTAGTTGCACAGATTTACCTCCAAAACGCAAAAAATAAGCTTTTGCCCTAGCCGCGTTTCTAGGGCTTTTTTTTAAGAAGGATAGTTATGAATAACTTAAACATTTCAGCATTCTCAAGGGCTATGCATTGGATTATTGCAATACTATTTTTATTTGTATTCTGTATTCCGCTATTTTTAAAAGATATGGGTGTTCCATTTCCATATCACAAAATGTTGGGGTCTTTGGTCTTAATTCTCTCTCTTGTGCGAGTGATTAATCGTTTTATAGAAGGATGGCCTAAAGATATATCGACTAGACCATATCAACTACTAATCGTAATCTCAAAAATTGTTCACTGGATCCTTCTTCTATCTACAATTATTTTCCCGCTATCAGGCTTATTAATGGGATATTACGGTGGACGTGGGCTAGAGTTAGTCGGATTCGAAATTATTGCCCCAGAACCTATGGGTTCAAATGGCAGACCGACACCTATTGATGGTCAATTAGCTGGAACATTCCATACCGTTCACTCAACTATGTTCTGGGTATTTAGTGTTAGTTTTATACTGCATGTGGTTGGGGCATATTATCATCACTTGATTCAAAAAGATGCTACCTTAATTCGTATGCTTCGTGGTTATAAAGGCGTAGAAAACAGAAGATAATTTATACCCTCATCTTTTAGAGGGGCCTTAATCTTAATATGTCAAAAAAAAATCTTAGCGATTGGCTCTCTTATATTGAGGGCCTTCATTCCAAAAGTATTGATTTAGGTTTAGATAGAATAAGAGAAGTTTTCAATAGACTAAAGATCTCGGAAACTCAATCAATAAAAATTGTTGTAGGCGGTACAAACGGAAAGGGTTCAACCTGTACTTATCTTGAATCAATCTATTCTGCTGCAGGCTTCTCCGTAGGTAAATATACTTCACCTCATCTTATTAAATTCAATGAAAGAATTCGTATAAATCAGCAAGAAGTCTCGGATGAATTAATTATCGAAGCTTTAGAACATATAGAGTTAATAAGAGAAGATATTAGTTTAAGTTATTTTGAGTACACAACTTTAGCTGCATTTTATATTTTTAAAAATGCAAATTTGGACTTATGGATACTTGAAGTTGGTTTAGGTGGTAGGCTAGATGCGGTAAATTTAATTGACGCAGATGCTAGTATTATTTCTAGTATTGATATTGACCATACCGAGTATTTGGGAAATACACGAGAGAAAATAGGGTTTGAGAAAGCTGGCATATTTAGAAAAGATAAGCCAGGGATAGTATCGGATCCATTGCCACCTCAGTCTGTTTTAGACCATGCTCAAGAAATTGGGTCTGACTTGTGGTTGATTAATAGAGATTTTAATTATTCTGCAGATAAACTTCAGTGGGCATTTGCATCTCGAGAGGGAAAAAAACATGCATTGCCACATCCAGCTTTAAGAGGTGCAAACCAACTACTTAACGCATCTGCAGCTCTTGCTTGTATTGACGCTCTAAAAGGGGCTCTACCCGTTCCAATTCAGTATATAAAAACTGGTTTAGTAAATGCCTCTTTATCTGGGCGATTTGAAATATTGCCAGGTCAACCTGTAACGGTGATCGATGTAGCCCATAATCCTCATTCTGCATCTGCTTTGGCACATAACCTTAAAAGCATGTCCTATTTTCCTTATACATATGCAGTATTTGGAGTTTTAAAAGATAAGGACCTTGAAGGTATTGTAAAGTGCTTTAAAGGAATCGTTGATTATTGGTATTTATGTGATTTGGATGGGCCTAGGGGGAGTGAGGCTATAGAGGTGGCTGAGAGGATTAGGAAATTATTGCCACCTGATGCGGACGGACTTCCAAAAATTCTTACGTTTTCATCCCCAATTCAGGCTTATAAAGAAGTAAAATCTAATGCTAAGAAAGAGGATAGAATTGTAGTGTTTGGATCTTTTTTAACAGTCTCTGAAATTAAAGAGTTTTTTGATAAGTGAGTACAAATGGGTATATTTAAGTCATCAGGTAATCAAAGAAATCCTATACAGAAATCTAAAATTGCTCAGCAACAATCTAATGATATGAAGTATAGGGCAAGAAGTAAATTAATTGGAGCACTATTCTTAGCTATCATTGCAATCATTGTATTACCTATGATATTTTCTAACGATAAGCCCATAAATACTAATGGAGAAGTTGCTCCATTAGAACCACCTGTAAGAACAGGTCCTAAGGAACCAGTACAAGTGGTTGTACCATCTAACAATACATCGAATGAAGCACAGGGCACAGTAGTAAAACCTGCACCGAGCACAGGTACTACTAGTCCAAGCGGACAATCTATAGCTCAGGGTACTACAACTACTGAACCCACTAATATTGAAGAGCCTATAGTAGACACAAAGCCAGCTAAGCCAAAAGAACCTAAAGAGCCTAAAGAGCCAGTTGCTACTAAAAAAGATACTAAAAAGGATACCAAGGTTACAAGAACAGATGATGGTTCTAAGGCTAGGGCAATTTTGCAAGGAAAAGAACCGCCTAAGACCGCTTCTAATGATACAAAGAAAAATGATACTAAAACTCAAAAAAATGCAGCTGGTAGCGGAAATTATTCTGTTCAAGTGGCATCCCTAAACAATATGTCTGAGGCTCGTAAACTTCGAGAAAAATTAATTCAATCTGGTGTGAGTAATACATTTATTCAAACGGCATCAGTAAATGGTAAACAGACTTATAGACTTCGAGTTGGCCCTTTTGCGACAAAAGAATCTGCTCAAGCTGCTCTTGCTAGACTTAGAGCATTGGGATATTCAGACGGTTATATAGCTAATAAGTAATGAATGAATTCGATTATGTTGTTATTGCAATCGTTGTGTTGTCAGCGATTTTTGGGTATTTTCGTGGTTTTGTAAGAGAGGTTTTCTCCTTACTTACATATGTAGCTGCGGCATTTGGGACCTTGAGATTTGGTCCATATATATTGCCATATGCATACGATATTTTCGAAAATTATTATGCTTCGTATGTAGCCACTTATGTTTTATTGTTTATTCTGCTTCTAATTCTTGTCGGGTTTATAAATCGTTTTATAAGCTCAATGATTAGCTACACAGGATTAGGTGGGGCTGATAGCTTTGTTGGTCTTTTATTTGGTGTTTTAAGAGGTTTAGCCATAGTAATTTTGCTAGTTATTGTGGCTGGTTATACAGATTTACCTAAGGAGACTTGGTGGCAAAATGCCAAATTCTCATCCAAAGCAGAAATGGCTGTATTAAAACTCAAAGATATGCTTCCAGAAAAATATTCGAATTCGCTTCCATATGGAGAAAATAATTTTGTTAATTAGGATTTGATATGTGCGGAATTGTTGCCATTAATGGATTAAATCCAGTAAATCAAAGAGTGTATGACGCATTGCTTTTGCTTCAACATAGAGGGCAGGATGCGGCGGGCATTGCCACCATAGAAAATAAACGATTTTATGTTCACAAAGAACAAGGTTATGTGCGAGATATTTTTCAGACTAAAAATATGCGCACTCTAAACGGATTATCAGGAATTGGGCAAGTTAGATATCCTACATCAGGCTCAAGCACTAGTTTAGAAGAAGCACAGCCTCTATACGTTAATGCTCCGTTTGGTATTGTTTTTGCACATAACGGCAATCTCACAAATCCAGATGCTTTAAGAGAAGAGTTGTTTAAAGTAGATCGCAGACATATAAACACTAACTCAGATTCAGAGGTGCTTTTGAATGTGTTTGCACATGAATTGCAAAACTCAATTCCAGTAGCAAAATCAAATAGCGATATGGTTTTTAGGGCGGTAAAAGCAGTTCATAATCGTGCTAGAGGTGCCTATGCAGTTGTAGCTGAAATATCTGGTATTGGCATGCTGGCTTTTAGGGACCCATATGGAATTAGGCCACTATGCCTCGGAAAATTTGAAACAGATGAAGGGACTGAGTGGATGTTTGCATCAGAATCAGTTGCTTTAGAAGGTATTGGATTTTCTTTTGTGAGAGATATATTGCCTGGAGAGGCGGTATTTATAGGTGATGATGGTCAGCCTGTGAGCGAATTATGCGCGGAAAACGCAAAGCTGTGTCCATGTATTTTTGAATATATCTATTTTGCTAGACCAGATTCAACAATAAATGGAATTAATGTTTATAACGCAAGATTAAAAATGGGAGAGTACTTGGCGAAAAAAGTACAATCCGAGCTTGATATAAAAGAAATTGACGTTGTTATGCCTATTCCTGATACATCAAGACCTGTGGCTATGCAATTAGCCTCTAGACTGGGTTTACCGAATAGAGAAGGATTTATAAAAAACAGATATGTTGGCAGAACATTTATTATGCCTGGTCAGGCGGTACGCAGAAAATCTGTGCGTCAAAAATTAAATCCTATGGGTGTTGAGTTTAAAGATAAGAATGTTTTACTTGTTGATGACTCTATAGTTCGGGGTACGACTAGTCGAGAGATTGTTGAGCTTGCAAGAGCTGCTGGAGCTAAAAAGGTGTTTTTTGCATCTGCAGCACCTCCTGTTCGATTTCCAAATGTTTATGGCATAGATATGCCTACGCAAGAAGAATTAATTGCACACAATAGGTCCATAGAGGAAATTAGAGATGTCATAGGGGCTGATGCCTTGGTGTATCAAGATTTACAGGATGTAATTTCTGCCTTAAATGATATTAATCCTGATATAGAAAACTTTGACGCTTCTTGTTTTGATGGAAAATATGTCACTGGTGATGTTGATGAAAAATTTCTAAGAAAACTTAGCGAAAGTAGAAGTAGTTAAGTACAAAAAATCACCCGCCCCAACATAACAAATGTTATTGATGAGGCGGGCTAGGAGTTAAACTTTACAAATTAAGCTTTAAGGTAACCGAAAAGATCCTTAGGATCTTCAAGATCAGGTACCACAGCAAGAGGTTTTGCAATTCCAAGTTTCATTGCGATATCTTTCATATAACGAATCGCAGAATAATCTTCTAATGCGAAGCCCACAGAATCGAAAAGTGTAATTTCATCATCTGATTTGCGTGCATATTTATCGTTTTTGAATAATTCAGAAACGTAGTTGACTTTATAGTCATCGCCTTTGTTTTGAATTTCGCCCTCTACACGTGTTTGAGGCTCAAATTCGATATATGTAGTAGTACGATCTAAAATCGCTGGATCAAGTTCAGTTTTGCCTGGACTATCACCTCCCACAGCATTAATATGCATGCCTGGTTCAATCATTTCATCTTTAAGGATATGAGCTTTAGAATATTCTGCAGTTACCGTCGTGACGATATCAGCCCCTTTAACGCAATCGGCTACGTTATCGAAAATTTCAGTTTTAATTCCAAATTTCTCTAGGTTTTTTGCGAGCTTTTCACTAGCATTTCTGTCTATATCAAATAGAGCAACTTCTGATATACCCAAGATGAAATGGAAGGCTAAAATTTGGAATTCGCTCTGACATCCATTCCCTATAATTGCCATTCTCTTACTATCTTTTCTAGCAAGATATTTTGCAACTAATACTGACATAGTTGCAGTTCTAAATGCTGTAGTTAGGGTAAATTCACTAATGACTTCTGGTTGTCCAGTTTCTGAATCGACTAAGGCTCCAAAAGCAAGAACCGTTGAAAGACCTTTAGCTGGGTTGGTAGGGTGACAGTTAACATATTTAAAACTATATTGCTCATTATTAGCGATAGGCATAAGCTCTAAAACGCCATTTTTTGCATAGTTTCCTACTCGAGCAATCTTATCGAATTCTTCCCATTTGAGATAATCATCGTACATGTACTTTAACATGCCCTCAAATGTTGCTTTCAACCCTTGAGCTTGAATGATTTTAGCTATGTCTTGAGGACTAATATGATAGCTCGGCAAGCTGCCCTCAATAACAGTTTGTTCAACTTGAGGGTTCATTAATACTTTAGAGGTTTCAGTAATTGTTTGATTAGACATAAAACACCAATTGAAAAAAGACTTTGGAAATTTTAATTATCTAACATTCAAATTAACATTAGTATTAATCTTGATTAGACAAGATTGATTTAAATCAATTTATATAGTATGACTATTTGAAAAGTGCCCTATTTGGTAGACGTCGCTTACTAAATATTCCAGCTAAAGAAAGTAGTGCTATAAGTGCAAAAACCATCAAAGCCCATAGGACATATTCAATTCCAAATAAGTCCACACTAGCGTCAAGGCATGAAGCATAAATACCAAATACCTCAGGTAGCAACTTATCAAGACCAAGCCACTGTGACACAATCTTATCTGCAAGGGTTAAATCGCATGAGAATGACTTATTTGCGACTGTATATTGATATACGGTGGCAATGACCCCGAGTACAGCCAATACAAATGTCATAAATGTTCCGAATTTTTTAGCCCCATGAGATGAGAAAAAATTAAATACAACAGCAAATATAAATATTAATATGAATATTAGTCTAGCTAAAACGCACCACGCACATGGACGCATGTCCCAGTAGTACTGAGTAAAAAGAGCAAAACCCACGGATAAGACGCATAAAATAGAAATTATATTTAGGATGCTGCGTGTTCTCATTATTAACGTTTTATTAAAAATGTTTTATCTATTGTATATCATTATTCAATATTAGGATAAATTCGTGTAATCCAGTCCAAAAGATTTGAACGCCGATACACAAAAGTATAAACGCACTTAAGCGCATAAAAATTACTGTACCTTGATTACCTAATCTATGAAGTAATTCTGCAGCAAAGTAAAGACTAACAAAAATAGCCAATCCTACGCCTACGGCCCCCAATATAGTTCCAATAATATTAGCCAGAAGCACCAAATCAAATGTTGAATATGAAAATGAAGTACCTAATGTGATAGCCGCAGCAACGGATCCTGGTCCACAAGTAATTGGAAATGTAAGAGGGTAGAATGCGTTGCTTTTAGCTTTATCTAAAGTGTATGTTTCAGCAGAAATATCATGAATACCTGTGTCAGGGTCTTCAGCATTTAATAGCTTCCATGCCGCACCAATAACAAGTAAACCACCAGCAATCCTTACAGCTGGAATAGAAATTCCAAGTGCAAATAAAACCAATTTCCCGAGAAACGTAGCCACAACAACGATAAATATGGCATTTATAGCAACTTTTTTGGCTAAGATTTTACGAGTTTTATTACTCGCCCCAGTAGTAAGAGACCAGAAAATAGGAGCAACCCCAGGCGGATTTACAATGGGCAATATCGTACCCACAACTAACAAAAAGCTTCCAAGAATAATACTAAACATATCTTCGTTTTGCACTAGGGAATAATAGATTGAAGGTATAGGTATATTTCATCAATAAGTTTATTTCTAAAAGACTCTTCATAAAGTTTCTCGCTGCTAATTAGAAAAACGTCCTCCACCCTCTGGCCCAAAGTTAAAATTTTAGCCATCTCGAGGTTAATTTCGTTTGAATCTAGCAGCTTGGCAATATGATACAAAATTCCTGGCCTATCGTTTGAAATTATAGTCATTACGAACGATGAACTATTGTTTTTTTGCTCAATATTAACTTCTGGACGTATTGGAAAGACCTTCATACGTCGCATCTCTTTATTAATTGGTAAACTTTGCTCAGGTATAACACTATCCTTTGAAGTGGCAATATCCTCGCTTAAGGCCTTTTCTATAAATTTAACCTTATCCCTGTACATCTCAGTATAAGGGCCAAATTCACAAATAATAGTATCTAATGCAAAGCCATTTGTAGACGTATGAATTTTTGCATCAAGAATATTTATCTTATGTTTATGAAAAAAACCAAGAATATCTAAAAAGAGGCGAGGTCTATCTTTAGCCCAAATACCGACCCTGAAATGATCATCTGACAATGATTCACAAAATACAAGAGGCAGTGCCTTCGATTTTGCATTTAGAATAGAATTTGCGTGCCATGCAATAACTTTAGCTTCATTGCGATAGAAATAATCCGCCCCAAAACTGCCCCATAATTCTTGGATACTCTTTTTATAATTTTGGTCTTCAGATTTAAAATCTATAAAATTTAAAGCCTCATTTTTTCTGGTGGCAATGTTCCCGCCCTTAACTTCTTCGCTCTCTTTATGAATAAATTGCGATGCCTGCTCATATAGCTTATCGATAAGATTGGCTCTCCAGCTATTCCAAAGCTTAGGATTTGTGCCTTTTATATCCGCAATGGTCAGCAAATACAGAGCATTTAAATATCGAATATTTTTTATTGAATTTACAAATTCAAGTACTATTTCAGGGTGGCTTGTATCCTTTTTCTGAGCATAAGTTGACATTAATAAATGATTGCGAACAAGAAAAACCAATAGTTCTCTATCAGATTCATCTAATCCAATTCGAATGGCATATTCAGATATATCCTGTGCACCTAATTCTGAATGGTCGCCGCCTCGGCCCTTGGCAATATCATGATAAATAGCGGCAGTATAAAGTAGCCAAGAATTAGAAAAATCTCGCATTATTTTTGCTGCCAATGGATGGTCGTTGTCGTATTCTGGCATAGTAAAACGTCTTAAAAATTTAATTACCTGCAAAGTATGCTGATCAACTGTGTATGCATGATATAAGTCGTATTGCATTTGTCCAGATATATTATTGAACTGAGGTATTATTCTGTGAAGAACTTTAAATTTATCTAGCCTGCGAATTGTTCTTACAATGCCTTCGGGATAACTTAAGATATGAATAAAAATCTGATTTATATCTTTTCTTTCTATAACATCAGCATCAATTAATTTTCTATGACTCCAAATCTGTCTTTGTAGTTCAAGAGAAAAATCATTAATTTCGGCCTTAGTTTGCAAATAATAAAATGCCTTAAGAATAAGTTCAGGAGCCTTTTTAAAGGCATCTGCATGTTTCAATTTAAGAAAATTATTCTCAAGTACAAAATCTTCATCCAAACTTATTATTTCTTTTTCTTCTGATTCATTAATTTGAAGTTCTAGGGCTTTAATAAAAAATTCTGTAATTAAAATTACCTGTGAAGAAACCTTATAGTAGGATTGCATAAAGGGTTCTGAAGGGCGCCTGCCTTCTTGTAATTTATCGAAGAAAATAGCTACCTCATCCTGCAAATGAAATAGCAACCGATCGTCTGCTTTTTTGTTTAAAAGGTGCAGTAATATTCTTAACCTATTAAAATCTTCCTCGCATATCGCTAAAACTTTTGCCTCCTTGCTCGATAGCAAATTGGCCTCGACCAATGCGTCCCAATCTGGTTTGAGCCCATTAGATAGGGCAAGCCATTTAACTAAATCAAGATCACGCAACGCTCCAGGTGTTTCCTTACAGTTTGGCTCTAAAGCATATGGTGAATTATCGTATTTTTCGTGACGGCGATTTCTTTCAATTATTTTCTTATAAAAAAACTTCTTCGGGTCGTGTCCATTTTGGAATTTGGATTTAACACTTTTATATTTTTCAGTTGATCCGTATAAATATCTTGCAGTTAATATACTAGTCTCAAGCATATTATCTGTGGCAATACTCTCGTGTACACTATTTTCTGTGTGAACTAGTGGCGAAATTTTTATTCCTAAGTTCCATATTTCAGAAAAAAAATCTTCTATCTGTTGTAGGTTTATAGATTCTTCTGGAACTAGTATCAATAAGTCAATATCTGAAAATGGAAATAATTCGCCCGCTCCATAGCGCCCGACGGCTAATACTGTATATTCGTTTGGATTTAATTTCTCATTTGCAATATGCAAAATCTCTTGGTCGATTAGTGATGACCAAAGAGATAGATATTCTTTTGGGCTTAAGTCCTTATTAAGAAACTTAGAATCTAATGTTTCACGCTTCTTAAGCAGTTCCATAAATCAAGATTTAATAAATTCAGGAGGAGGGCGTACCCCATCGGATAGGGTTAAAACCTCATATCCATCTTTAGTAACTCTAATTGAGTGTTCCCATTGGGCTGATAGGCTTCTATCTTTTGTAACGACAGTCCATCCATCAGATAGTACTTTGCATTGATACGCCCCAGCATTAATCATTGGTTCGATTGTAAAGGTAAGTCCTTCTACAAGTTCTATTCCAGTTCCTTTTTTGCCATAGTGCAAAACCATAGGGTCATCATGAAATACTCTACCAACACCATGGCCACAATAATCTCTGACCACAGAAAATCCTTTGGATTGAACGTAATTTTGAATTGCAAAACCAATATCACCCAAATGAGCACCAGGTTTAACCTGACTAATACCTAACCACATAGCTTCAAATGCAGTCTCAGATAGCAATTTTGCTCTTAGAGAGGGTTCACCTATTAAGAACATTCTACTTGTATCACCAAACCAACCATCCTTAATAATGGTGACATCTATATTCATAATATCTCCATTTTTAAGTTGCTTTTCATTTGGAATTCCGTGACATACTACATTATTTATCGATGTACATATGCTTGATGGAAAAGGTGGGTGTCCCTTTGGACCATAACCTATGGTAGCAGATTGGACATGAAGAACATCGTTGATATATTCAATAGTAAGATTATCTAAGGTTTTTGTTGTAACACCTTCCTTTACGTAAGGGGTTAGGAAGTCAAGGATTTTAGCCGCATCTTCACACGCAGCTTTCATGCCAGAAATATCAGAGGGTTCAAGAAGAATTTGCATAAAAAGCTTGATTTTTATAGAAAATTATGAGAGAATTATAGTCTTTAATTTTTTAAAAATACATAAAAATTTTAGGTTTAAGTTTAGGGATATAAAAGGAATTAAACTTAAATTTAAACGTATTTTTAGATTTTTTTGATTTTATTATTTAACTCGGATCTACTCAATCTTAAGGGTGTTTGATATAAAAATTAAAATTCCAAACCTTGAGTAATCCTATAACCCTTTAGGAGAAATTTATGTCACTTATGCGTGATATGCTTGAAGCTGGTGTTCATTTTGGCCACCAAACACGTTACTGGAATCCTAAGATGGCTCCTTTCATCTTTGGTCAACGTAACAAAATTCATATTATCAACTTAGAAAAAACAATTGAAAAATACCTAGAAGCACTAGCTTTTATTCGCAAAACAGCGGCTAGGGGAGAGGATATTCTATTTGTTGGTACAAAACGTTCAGCTAAAGATATTATCGCTGAGGAAGCTACTCGTGCTGGTATGCCATACGTTAATAATCGATGGTTAGGTGGCATGATGACTAATTTCAAAACAGTTCGTAGTTCTATTAAACGCTTAAAAGATATGGAAACCGCTCAAAATGACGGTTCTCTTGAAAGACTATCTAAAAAAGAAGCTTTAGATTTCAATCGTGATTTGGAAAAATTAAACAAATCTATCGGTGGTATCAAAGATATGGCTAGATTGCCATCAGCACTTTTTATTATTGACGTTGGCTATCATAAAATTGCAATTCAAGAAGCTCGCACTTTGGGTATACCTGTTGTAGCTGTAGTTGATACTAACCACTCACCTGAGGGTATTGATTTTATTATCCCAGGAAACGACGACTCTTCTAGGGCTGTTCAAATTTATGCTGAGGGCGTAGCTAATGCAATTTTAGAGGGTCGTGAGCAAAGATTAAATGGAGTAGTTGAAGAGATTCAATCTGAGGATTTTGATTCTGAAGAACCAGTTGAGACTAACTCAGAGGACTATTCTGAGGAAAATTCTGAATCATCAGATGCTGAATAAGTTCAGTTAAAGAATTTTGACTAACACTAAAAAGTAATAATATTCGGCTATCATTGGTAGCCGATATTTTTAAGAAAACACTAGAAAATTAATTGGAGTATATATGGCTGAAATTACTGCAAGTATGGTTAAAGACCTGCGCGAAAAAACTGATGCACCTATGATGGAGTGCAAAAAAGCCCTTATTGAAGCTGATGGGGATATGGCCCGTGCTGAAGAAATTCTTCGCGTCAAATTAGGTAATAAAGCTACTAAAGCAGCTTCACGTGTTACTGCAGAGGGCTTAATTGGTGAATACGTAACTGATGGCCAGAATGGTCAAGTTGGTGCTCAAGTGGAAGTTAACTGTGAGACTGACTTTGTAGCTAAAAATCCTGAATTTATTGAATTCGTTCAAAATTTAGCTAAATTAGTTGCTACTGAAAACCCTTCAGATGTTTCTGCATTAAACTATCTTAAACATGGCAGCGGTACAGTTGAATCTACTCGCACAGATTTAGTAGGTAAAATCGGCGAGAATATGACTATTCGTAGATTTCACAGAGTAGAAACCAATGATAAAATTGCCACTTATAACCACGGTGGCCGTATCGGTGTTATGGTTGAATATTCAGGTGATGATTCAGTGGGTAAAGATCTTGCTATGCATATCGCAGCTACTAAACCTAAAGCTTTGGATCAATCAGGTATTAATGAGTCAGATCTTGAATCAGAGCGTAAAGTAGCTTCAGAAAAAGCTCAAGAGTCTGGTAAACCAGCTGAAATTGTTGAAAAAATGGTTCAAGGTGCCATTACTAAATTTTTAAAAGAGAATACACTTTTAGGTCAACCTTTCGTTAAAAACGATAAGCAAACTGTCGAGCAAATGCTTAAAGAGAAGGGTGCTTCAATTAAGTCATACAATATATTTATCGTTGGTGAAGGAATTGAGAAGGCTCAAACTAATTTTGCTGAAGAAGTTGCTTCAATGACTAGATCGTAAGCATTGCCACTTTATAGCTATGTTTCTCCCCCAGATTTACTGGGGGATTTTTATATGCAATCGCAATGTATAACTGTTAAAATGTCAGATAATTTTTTTCAAGAATTAGTCATATGGCGGATAAATTTAAGCGTGTTCTTTTGAAGCTATCTGGTGAGGCTTTGATGGGAGAAGATTCTTTCGGAATAAATAGGTCCACCATTTCCCGCATGGCCGAAGAAATTGCTCAAGTTACTAAACTTGGAGTGGAATTGGCCATAGTTATTGGTGGGGGAAATATATTTAGAGGCATTGCCCCTGGAGCTCAAGGGATGGATAGAGCTACTGCTGATTATATGGGCATGCTAGCTACGGTTATGAATGCATTGGCACTACAAGATGCACTTAAATCGTTCGGAGTAGTCTCTAGAGTTCAATCAGCACTTAATATAGAACAAGTTATTGAGCCATATATTAGGCCTAAAGCTCTAAGATATCTAGAAGAGAAAAAAGTTGTAATTTTTGCTGCTGGAACTGGAAATCCATTTTTTACTACAGACACAGCTGCTGCTCTCAGAGGAGCTGAAATAGGTGCTCAAATCGTTTTGAAAGCAACAAAAGTAGATGGGATTTATACTGCTGATCCTAAGAAAGATTCTTCTGCTACTAGATATTCAAGCATAACTTTTGATGAAGCTTTATCTAAAAAGCTAGAAATTATGGATGCGACTGCATTTGCATTATGTCGTGATCAGAAACTTCCTATTAAAGTTTTTTCTATTAACAAACCTGGTGCTCTTCAAAGAGTTGTTCTCGGTGAAGATGAAGGTACCTTGGTTCACATTTAATCAGAGGATTTTATGAGTATTACTTCTATAACGGCTTCTGCCGAATCTAGAATGAACAAGTCTATTGAAAGTTTAAAAACGAATCTTTCAAAAATCCGCACTGGCCGTGCACATGCAGGCATTCTTGATCATGTATCCGTAGATTACTATGGTTCATTAGTTCCAATTTCTCAAGTAGCGAATGTTTCTGTAGTTGATGCTAGAACTTTAAGCGTTCAGCCATGGGAGAAAAATATGGCTGGTCCTATCGATAAAGCGATTAGAGAATCTGATTTAGGTTTGAATCCTATTACATTAGGTGAGTCTATTCGTGTTCCTATGCCAGCACTCACAGAAGAGCGTCGTCGAGATCTTACAAAAGTGGTTAGAGCTGAAGGCGAGGATGCAAAAGTTGCAATACGTAATTTGCGTCGTGATAGCAACGATACGCTTAAAAAGCTTCTTAAAGATAAAGAAATTTCTGAAGATGATGATCGTCGTGCACAAGATGTCATTCAAAAAATGACTGATAAATATGTAGGAGAGATTGATAAGATAATTTCAGAAAAAGAAGCTGAAATTATGAAAGTCTAACCTAATGTTAAATCAAAGTTCTACTCTACAAGTCCCAACTTCAAATAGAATACCCAAACACATTGCCATCATAATGGATGGCAATGGCAGATGGGCTCAAAACAGAAATCTACCAAGAACTTCAGGTCATGTTAAGGGCGTACAGTCTGTTAGAAATGCTGTCGAATTCTGTATTAAGTTTGGTGTATCAAATTTAACTATTTATGCCTTTAGCTCTGAAAATTGGCGTCGTCCTCAAAATGAAGTCAATTTATTAATGAAGCTATTTAAAAAAGTGCTTACTAATGAGGTTTCAAAACTTCATAAAAATAATATCCGCCTTAGGATTATTGGAGATCGAACTGCATTTACTAATGATATACAAACTCTTATGCAAAAAGCTGAGGAATTGACTCAAAATAACTCTACTTTATGCGTAAATATTTGTGCGAATTATGGCGGTAGATGGGATATTTTGAATGCCATAAATAATTTGATTAAACATAATAACTATAAATTTAATACTGAACCAATTAAGGAAGAAGATCTAGCCCCATTTATAGCTCTTAATGATATACCAGAGCCAGATTTGTGCATTAGGACAGGGGGAGAATATAGGCTTTCGAACTTTCTTTTGTGGCAGACGGCTTATAGCGAATTATATTTCACTAATAAGTTTTGGCCCGATATGAAGGTTTCTGATTTTGAGGAGGCTCTCAAAGATTTTCAATCCAGGGAGAGACGGTTTGGTATGACTTCTGATCAAGTTTAGAAAATGTTATTTACTAGAACCATAACATCGATAATATTTCTTGCAGTCCTCTTTTTTGTTCTTACTACAGAGAACAATCTTTATTTTGCTATCTTTTTAACTTTCATATCATGTATTGGACTATATGAATGGTTAAAGATGCTATTTTCATCCAAAAATAGAAAATCTAATGCTCTGTCATTAACTATTTTTTGCTTGGCATTATTTGTATTTCTTTACTGTTTGATATTTCAAGATAATCAAATAATTCATGCTTTAACTCATCCTAAAATTTTCAATACTTATCCCTGGAGCACAGGTGTTTTTGCTTTGCTTATGACATTGCAATTTTTCATAAGCTTTACCTGGTTATTTTTAGTTCCTATTCATTTATATCAACCAAAATTAGAGATATCAAATAATGGACTTTTCCATCAAGTGTTTGCAGTTTTAGCATGTACAGGTGCTTGGATTAGTGCATTGACCATATATGAATTTAGAGGGTCGTGGTATTTATTAAGCATATTAATGTCAGTATTTTGTACGGATATATTTGCTTATTTTGGGGGTAAGTTATTTGGCGGAAAGAAACTTAATTCCGTGATTAGTCCAGCTAAAACTAATTCTGGATTTATATGTGGTCTTTTAGCTTCGGTTGTATGGATGGCCGTAAGCTATTATATTGAAGGCACATTTTCATACTCATTATCAAAAGAGTTAAGTGTATTTGCATTAGCATTAATTGGGGCACTTTTTGCGGTTCTTTCTGTGATAGGTGATTTGTATGAGTCACTTCTTAAAAGAAGGGCAAATTTGAAAGACTCTGGATCCCTTCTTCCTGGCCATGGGGGGCTTTTGGATCGGCTAGACTCTATTATTCCAGTAATGTCATTCTCTATGACTCTTGTTTTTATATTTCATCTTGTAATTTAGGCTATGAGCAGTCCTAGGCAAAAAATATCTATACTTGGTGCCACTGGTTCTATTGGTAGTAGTACTTTAGATGTAATCAGGAGCAATCCTGATAGATACGAAGTTTTTGCCATAAGTGGGTTTAACAATATAACTAAGCTTCACGAAATTGCTTCAGAATTTAGTCCTAGTTTAATCGTAGTTGCAAACCAAAAAAAATTGGATGAGTTTAAGGCATTGCCACCCCTTCAATATAAATATGAAATTTTAGTCGGGGATGAAGGTTTGTGTACTGCTAGTTCTATGCCTGAAGTAGATATAGTAGTATGTGCAATTGTTGGAGCGGCTGGGCTTAAGAGTGCATATGAAGCAGCATTGCATTCCAAAAAAATTCTTTTAGCTAATAAAGAAGTTTTAGTTACCGCAGGTGAGCTTTTCATGAAAACTGTTGTTAAAAATAGGGCAGAGCTATTACCTGTAGATAGTGAACATAATGCTATATTTCAATGTCTTCCACCTTCTGAAACTTCTTTTAGACTTAGAAAAATAGACCATTTAAAAAAAATACATATTACTGCTTCGGGCGGACCATTTCTTAGAAGGCCTTTAGATACATTCGACACAATTACTTTAGATGAGGCCACTAAGCATCCTAATTGGTCGATGGGTAAGAAAATAACAATAGATTCATCAACTATGGTGAATAAGGGTCTTGAAGTAATAGAGGCAAAATATTTATTTGATTTAAATCTTAGTCAAATAAATGTGTTGGTACACCCACAAAGTATTATTCATTCATTAGTTGAGTATATTGATGGATCCTTGCTTGCTCAGTTGGGGCATCACGATATGAGAATTCCGATTTCATATGCCTTAGCCTATCCCGATAGAATTAGCCATAATGCGGCTCAATTTGATATTTCAAAACTTTTTGGTTTAGAGTTTATGGAGCCAGACTTTAGAAAATTTCCTTGTTTAAAATTGGCTTATGAAGCCCTTGCAGAAGGAAATGCGGCTTGCCAAATTTTTAATACTTCTAACGAAATAGCTGTTGATGCATTTATTAAGGGGAAAATAAAATATATGGATATTTCCAAAATCATTGCCAAACAGCTTGAAACTATTTCTCAAACAAAATTAACTAATATTGAAGATATTATCGATTTTGACCTTAGAATCAGAGAATTGACTTCTTTATCAATAAATTAATGCTTATAAGTTTAGTTGCTTTCATAATAACTATTTCAATTGTTGTAGTGTTCCATGAGTGGGGACACTATTTAGTGGCACGGGCAAACGGTGTGTTTGTTGAGAAATTTTCTTTAGGATTTGGTAGAACTTTAATATCTAAAGTAGATTCTAAGGGTACGGAATGGGCTGTATCGCTATGGCCTCTAGGCGGGTATGTTAAACCCTTGGATGAACCTAAATTTGAGGATCCAGAATATAAGAAAGGGAGTAGTATTTCAGAGAAATCTCCATTTCAGAAATTTCTTATCTATGCTGCAGGTCCTTTCTTTAGTTTTTTGCTTGGCATAATTATTTATACTTTTATTTTTATTTTGGGAGTTAAAGAGCCTGCTCCTTTGCTTGCTAAGCCTTATATCAATACTTTAGCTTATAGTGCAGGCGTAGAAAAAGGGGATAAGATCCTGTCCGTAAATGGTTCTGAAATATTAAGCTGGAATCAAGCTATGGAGAAGCTCTTGGGGCCAGCTACTCTAGGTGAGAGAGTAGAAATAAAATTATTGAGTAGTGGTGGGGTGGAGAAAACAATTGCTCTGACATTTCCACCAGCCAAAGGCAATCTTGAGAATTATGATATTTTTGGTGTATCAGGTTTGATGCTTAAACTTCCTAAACCAAAAATTATAAAAATAATTCCTGATGGTGCTGCTCAACGTTCTGCTTTGCTCGAGGGTGATTTAATTGAGCAAGTAAATGGTATTGAAGTTGAAGATAGTCGTCAGCTTATTGAAATAATTAAATCCTCAGCTAATAAACCCTTAACTTTACAGGTGAAGCGAAATAGTACAGATTTAACGATTTCTATAGTACCTGATTCGGTCAAATCTGAATCAGGCGAATCTATAGGCAGAATTGGGGCTCAGTTAGGAGGTGATTTTCCAACAGTTGATGTCTCTTATGGGCCTATAGAATCGGTTTTTAAGGCTGTTCGGAAGACTTGGGATACGGCTTATATATCATTGAAATTACTTGGTCGTATGCTGACTGGAGATTTATCTATAACTAATTTATCTGGTCCTATATCCATTGCACAATATTCAGGTCAGGTAGTTCAGACTGGAGTTATGAATTTCTTACAATTTATAGCCCTAATAAGCGTAAGTATTGGTTTACTAAACTTATTGCCAGTGCCTGGGCTTGATGGCGGTCAAATGTTGATTCATGCGGTTGAAGGCATTACTGGTAAAGAACTTTCAGAAAAGTTTATGAGAGGAATCGTTACCGTTGGATATGCTTTATTATTAGGATTGATGTTTATAGCTTTTAGGAATGATATTTTAAGGCTAATTAACTAGTTATAAGTATTAGCTTTAATGCTAGAATATATAGTTAAATTTATTATAAAGATTTGGAATTATTTATGTCCTCTTCGTCAGAAAAAAAACAAATAAAATTTGCATCTATCTTATCTGGATTTGTTCTTACAGCACTTACCTCTTTTTCAAGTGTTTATGCTCAATTCCAGCCATTTAAAGTTAAAGACATTATTGTCACTGGTCTTCAAAATACTGAAGCCATAGCTGTGTTTGGTTTTATCCCAGCTAGGGTGAACTCAACATTTACCCCTGCAGTTGCAAGCGATACTATCAAACGTATGCACTCCACAGGCCTATTTGAGGATATTAAGGTCACTCATAAAAACGGTATTGTTTATATCAATGTTGTTGAGAGGCCTGTAATTGCATCCGTTATATTCGACGGAATGAATATTTTTGATCCAAAACAAATCACTCAAAGTCTAAGTGATTTAGGATTTGGTGAAGGAAGGCCACTTAACCCATCACTTTTAAATAAAGCTGTTGGCGAAATTAGAAATCAATACGTTAATGTGGGCAACTACAGTGTAGATATTAAGCAAATATTTACACCACTTCCTAATAACCGCGTAGGTGTAAACTTTCAGATTAAAGAAGGGCGTAAATCTAAAATTCGAGATATTAATTTTGTAGGTAATTCTGAAATCTCGTCTTCTAGATTAAGAAGCCAAATGAATTTAACAACTCCAGGTTTTATGACTTGGTATACGGGTACTGATAAATTTTCACGTGAAAAACTCGCAAATGATGTAGAAATTTTACGTGACTACTATATGGACCGTGGATATTTAGATGTTCGCATAGATCCGCCTCAAGTTAATATTTCTCCTAACCTTGAGGATATAGGTATCAATTTCACTGTAAGCGAAGGTAAACCTTATAAGATCCGTAATATTAAATTATCGGGTTATACCATGGGCTTAAATGATGAAATTCTTGACCGTGTAATCAATAGAGAGGGTAGAACCTTCAAGATTTCGGAAGCAAGAGCATCTGTAAATGATATTAAATTATATCTTGGTAGTCTTGGATATGCTTTGGCAGAGGTTAATCCGATTCCTACTCCTATATCAGGCACTCAAGAAGTTGACCTTACATTCTTTATTAATCCAGGCAAAAGAATGTATGTAAGACGTATAAATATCGGCGGAAATACTAGGACTAGGGATGAAGTTATTCGTCGTGAAATTCGTCAAGACGAAGGTGCATGGTATGATGCTGAACGTCTGGGATTATCAGTTAATCGTATAAATAGACTTGGCTATTTTAATGATGTTGTAATGACTCAAGCCCCTGTTCAGGGTACAGATGATCAGGTGGATGTAAACATCGATGTTAAAGAAAAACCTACTGGTCTTATTAACGTTGGTGTTGGGTATGGCTCTACAGATAAATTATCATTTCAGGCTGGTATAAGTCAGGATAATATTTTTGGTTCAGGTACCAATTTAGCCGTTTCGTTTAACACAGCTAAAACTAATAGAAATCTCTCTATTGTTCATACTGATCCTTATTGGACTAGTAGCGGCATTAGTCGAACAACAAGCTTATATTATCGTTTAGATAAGCCTTATAGTAATGCTGTAAATCAAGAAAAAGATACTTATCAAGTTCGTGGACTAGGTCTTAATATGAATTTTGGCGTACCTATTTCAGAATACGATAGAATATTTTTGGGCCTTGGTTTTGAAAGGAATGAGACTATACTTCCTTCTGTTGAAAGTGGTTTCTTAATTCCAGCCGCTTATAGGGACTTTGTTAAAGAGTACGGCGAGAAAAATAATTCTTTTACTCTTAGTCTAGGATGGTCAAAAGATACCCGCGATAATGCTATAGCCCCAACCAAGGGTTATTTAACTAGTCTTAGTGTTTTAGCTTCTTTTGGTGATTTGAAATACTATAAACTTTCAGCTCAACAACAGTATTACTTGCCATTAAGCAAAGACTATATCTTGGCTTTTAACCTCGCTGCTGATTGGGGTAGGACTTATGGTTCAGCTAAGAAATACCCTGTAATTAAAAATGTTTTTGCTGGTGGTATCGGTTCTGTTAGGGGATATGAAGGAGCCTCATTAGGTCCAAGAGATGTTTTAACTGGTGACTATTTGGGCGGAAATACTAAAATCGTAGGTAATATACAGTTGTATTTACCTTTCCCTGGTACTCAAAATGACCGATCTTTACGTTGGTTCTTATTTGCGGATGCCGGAAAAGTTGGTGTTACTGGTGGGGACATGAAGTGTTCTGCAGGTAACCCTAGTTATGGTGGTGTAGTTGATGACCCATGCGGATGGCGTTATTCAGCAGGTGTAGGTTTGTCATGGCAGTCTCCAATAGGACCTCTTCAAATCTCATACGCTTATCCACTTAAGAGTAAAGAAGGCGATAAAAAACAAAGATTCCAATTCCAAATTGGTGCATCTTTCTAAAAGTTTTAAGGATTTATTATGTTAAAAATTAATACATTAATATCAGTTTCTGCTTTAACGCTTGCTTTAAGCACGTCTGCATTTGCACAAGCACAAACTCAAGGCCAAGCTCAAGCCCCAAAAACAAATGAAGTTAAATCAGCTCCAGCAGCTAAACCAGCAGATGTTGCCAAACCTGCTGATGCCGAGAAAGTTGCTCCACAAAAAGCATTTGTGCCAAAAATTGGATTCGTTAATACAAATAAACTTCTTTCCGAATCTGCTCCAGCTAAGGAAGCAGAAAGAAAAATTGAAGAGGAGTTTAAAAAACGAGATACTGAGCTTCAAAAGTTAGCAAATGACTTAAGAACTAAGTATGAGAATTTCGATAAAAACGCACCTGTCATGACTGACTCAGACAGAGCTAAAGCTCAAAGAGAGTTGACTGATTTAGATACAAATCTTCAAAGAAAAAGACGTGAATTCCAGGAAGATTTTAATCGTAGACGTCAAGACGCATTTGCTCAAATTGTAGATAAAGCAAATCGTGCAATTCAAGATATTGCATCCGAAGAGGATTACGATATTATTATTCAAGAAGCAGTAGCTGTTAGTGATAGAGTGGATATTACTGATAAAGTTATAAAAGCTCTTGAAACTAAAAAATGATCGATAAAGATAGTTGCGTCAAATTAACTAAATTAATTTCTGAGATCAGTGAAAAGGGGTTACCTCGTAGTGTTGAATTATTTTCAAACGAGGACCCCTCTATCTCGGGCATTGCTTCTTTAGAAGCTGCTCAACAGAAGGATATAAGCTTTCTATCAAACCCAAAGTTTTTTAATTTACTTTCAACCACTAGGGCTGGTGCAGTTGTTATGCCTAGCATTGCTCTTGAAGCCTTAGACAAATTACCGAATATCAATCCTAGCAAGCCTCCTTTTGCAGTTGTCATTTGCGAGAATCCATATCTTATGTATTCTCGTTTAACTCAGTGGTTTTACAACAAAGAGATTGCACATCTTGAAGCAAATGTTCATCCTTCAGCGGTTATTTCCACTGAAGCAATACTTGGCCAATCTGTAGTGATTGGCCCTAATGTAGTGGTAGAGGATAATGTAAAAATAGGGGATAGAGTTCAAATAAGGGCAGGATCTGTAATCTGTAAGGGGGCTACTATAGGTTATGAAACCGTTATTTATCCTAATGTAACAATTTATCCTAACGTTTCCATCGGCTCAAAATGCATTATTCATAGCGGTGCCGTCATAGGTTCAGACGGTTTTGGATTTGCACCAGATAATTCTGAAACTAAAGGTGCTTGGTCAAAAATTCATCAATTTGGATCTGTAATCATAGAGGATGATGTAGAGATAGGCTCTAATACCTGTATTGATAGGGGAGCCCTTTCAGACACAATTATAAGAAAAGGTGCAAAATTAGATAATTTAATTATGATTGCACATAACTGCGACATAGGCCAAAATGTAGCCATGGCTGCTTGTGTTGGCGTTGCAGGATCAACAAAAATCGGTGATCGATGCACACTTGCAGGTGCTTCTATGGTTTCTGGGCATTTAACTATTGGAGATGATATTCATATTTCTGGAGGCACTGGCGTTATGAATGATATTTCAGAGCCTGGAAGGTACACAGGCTTATATCCTATTGAGCCTCATAAAGAGTGGCAAAAAAATGCAGCAGCTCTGAAATCCTTATATGACTTAAGAAAGAGGGTTTTAGAACTTGAAAAAAATATGAAAATTACCGTAATATCAAATATAGATTAAATTTGAAAAAAATAATAGGTTGAATAATGTCAGATGAAAATGTAATGCAATTGGATATCCAAGAAATTATGTCGAGGATTCCGCACAGGTATCCTATGCTTTTAGTTGATAGGGTTCTCGAAATGATACCTGCGAAAAGAATTGTCGCTATTAAGAATGTAACTATTAATGAGCCTTTTTTTACTGGCCATTTTCCTGATATGCCTGTTATGCCAGGAGTATTCATAATTGAAGCTATGGCTCAATGTGCAGCTATATTTTCTTTTGCAAAACCTAATTCCAGTGTAGTTGAAAAACAAGAAGAAATATATTACCTAGTTGGAGTTGATGAAACACGTTTTCGTAAACCAGTTGTTCCAGGTGATCAATTAAGATTTGAGGTGGATGCCATTCGCATTTCTAAAGTTATGTGTAAGTATGACGCAAAAGCTTATGTTGATGACCAATTAGTTGCTGAAGCAAAATTGATGTGTGCTGTTAGAAAAGTAACAGAATAGGAGTCTTAAATGGCTAATATACATCCTACTGCTATAGTTTATGAAGGAGCAAAATTGCATCCCTCTGTTGAAATAGCAGCTTATGCGGTTGTGTACCCAAATGTTGAAATTGGAGAGGGTACACGCATAGGCGAACATTGTGTAATCGATGGTCAAACTGTAATAGGAAAGAATAATAATTTCTATCGTTTTTGCTCTGTGGGTGGTATGCCTCAAGATAAAAAATACAATGCAGAAGATACGAAATTAGAAATAGGTGACGGAAATACATTCAGAGAATTTGTCACCATTAATACTGGAACAGTTCAAGATGTAGGCATAACTAGAGTTGGTCATAATAATTGGATTATGGCTTACGTACACATTGCCCACGATTGCCAAATTGGAAACAACACGATTTTAGCCAACTCTGTTCAGCTTGGTGGACATGTTCACGTCAACGATTGGGCCATTGTCGGCGGTATGTCGGCAGTTCATCAATTCATCCATATCGGTGCCCATTCTATGACAGGTGGTATGTCTGCAATAAGACAAGATATTCCACCTTTTGTTTTAGGTGCAGGGCAGCCATACAAATCGGTTGGAATAAATTCAGTTGGATTGCGAAGAAGAGACTTCACAAATGAGCAAATCCAAGACATAAAAGAAGCATACAAAATTATTTTCTCTAAAGACTTAGTAGCCACCGATGTTACTAAAGAACTTGAAGTACTTAAAGAAAATAGCATTTCAGCTAAAGAGTACATTCAAATGTTTATAGAATTTTTAGAGACAAGTGCCAGAGGCATTGCCAAAGAGACATAAAATATGACCTCGATATCAATAGTTGCAGGAGAGCCATCAGGAGATTTGTTGGCCTCTAGAATTATTCGAGGTCTAAATGAAAAATTCCCTAATTTATCGACCTATGGTATAGGAGGGGAAAATATGATCTCCGAGGGGTTTAAATCCCTCTACCCCATGTCCTTATTAACCGTTTTCGGGTATGTGGACGCCCTAAAGAGACTCCCTTCGCTATTATCAACATATAAAGGCCTAAAAAGGACACTTCTTGATAATAAACCTGATGTTTTTATCGGTATCGATGCACCCGATTTCAACTTAAGGCTTGAGAAGCACCTAAAAGCAAATGGTATCCCGAGCTTGCATTTTGTAGGTCCTTCAATTTGGGCTTGGCGTTATGAGCGTATTTATAAAATAAAAGAATCTGTCACTCATATGCTCGTATTATTTCCCTTTGAAGTTGAAAATTACGAGAAAGAAAATATTCCTGTGACTTATGTTGGGCATCCCTTGGCCAGCCAGATACCTAAATCAATTGATAAAATCGCTTCAAGACAAGCCATGGGTCTTGATTTAGATAAAAATGATATCATTTTGGCAATGCTTCCGGGCAGCCGCCTCTCTGAGATTAAGCAATTATCTGGCTTATTTTTCAGTACAGCTGCATTAATCCAAGAGAATTATCCAGAGATAAAATTTCTCCTGCCAGTAGTTAATGATTCATGTAAATCTTTGATTACCCAAGAACTTAGGCATCATAATATAAAGAATTTGCATCTAATCACTGAAAATTCTATCGACCCTTCCAAACCCGCATCATGGGCTGTTATGCAAGCATCTGACTGTGCTTTAGCCTCTAGTGGAACAGCAACTTTAGAGCTTGCTTTGCACAAAAAACCTATGGTTATCTCCTATAAGTTGACCCCATTTATGAAGAAGATAATGGAATGGAAATCAGGACAATCCAAGCCCCTTGTTCCTTGGGTTGGTCTTCCGAATATATTATTGAGAGAGTTTGCCGTCCCAGAACTGCTCCAAGATGATGCTACGGTACAAAATCTATTACATGCTTGCTTAGATATGATAGAAAAAATCGGCTCAGCCGACGAAGCCCAACTAATTTCAAAATTTGAGCAGCTTCATAATTCCTTAAGCTTAAATACCCCACAGATAGTGGCTGACGTGGTCGCTTCCTATGTCAGATAATTTAATTATTGGTATTGATGAAGCGGGAAGAGGCCCCCTTGCTGGCAATGTTTTTGCAGCCGCTGTCCTACTTGGTTCTATACATATCGAGGGGCTTACTGACTCAAAAAAATTGACCGCAATTAAAAGAGAGCAGTTAACTCAAATAATTCACGAAAAATCAATTCGATACAGTGTTGCCCAAAGTAGTGTTGAGGAGATTGATGAAATAAATATATTGAATGCTACATTGTTGGCCATGAATAGGGCACTGGATGAGGTTTTGGAGGCATTGTCACCAAAATATAAGGACGAAATATTAACTGTAATAATAGATGGGAACCGAATTCCAGAATCATTAAAGGGCAAGGCACCCATATATTACAAAAATTTCAAATTAAATGTTATATCAAAAATAAAAGGGGATTTAACAGTTCCCGCCGTTTCAGCAGCATCTATCATAGCTAAAACTTCCCGTGACTCTCATATTCTTCAACTTCACGAAATTGTTCCAGAATACCGATTTGATCTCCACAAAGGATATGGAACGGCAAAGCATATTGAGTTATTAGAAAAGTACGGACCTAGCAAATTTCATCGAAAAAGCTTTAATCCTGTGCGAAGTATGCTCCAAAAAACATTATTTTAAAAACTTAAATACCACAATTAATTACAGAATCGTTTAAATTCTTACACTGTTTGAATTTTAAATGTTAATATAAAAACAATTTTTTAAACACGGTTTTAAATACTATTTTAATATGACACCTGATAAATCTCTAGATTTGGGTCTTAATGTAGATCCACGTCCATTAACTCCGAATGAACAACTTCCTCACAGAAAAGTAATTCGCAGTTGGACTCAGCCCTTTGCCTCTAAAAATATGGCTTGGGGATTATTTTTAATTGCACTTGATTTTGTTATCTTAGGTGCCTTGCTTTTTGGAACTGTGCATTTTTATGCATGGTGGGCTAAGCTAATTTTCGCACTCTTGGCTGGATTTTGGATTGGTAGAATCTTTGTTATCGGACACGATTTATGCCATCAAGCTTATTTCAAGAGTCGTAAGATGAATCATTTCTTTGGTAGGATTTGTTTCTTGCCTTCAGTATCTCCATATAGTCTGTGGGATGTTGGCCATAACGTTGTTCATCACGGATATACAAATCTAAAAGATGTTGACTTTGTTTGGCAGCCAAAATCTCCAGAAGAGTACAAAGCAATGAGTTCAGGAAGAAAATTCCTTGAAAGAATCTATAGAAGTGGTCTAGGCTCTGGTATCTACTACATAATTGAAATTTGGTGGAAGAAAATGATGTTTCCATCAAAAAAAGAGATGCCTACTCAAAGAAAAATATTCTTCTGGGATAGCCTATTATGTGCAGCATTTGGTTTAGCTTGGGCTGGTGTTGTTGTATGGGCGGCTTATGCCACTGGACAGTCAGTACTAACCTTATTGTTCTTCTCTTGGTTCTTGCCATTATTGATGTGGTTTTACATGATCGGATTTGTGGTTTATGTTCACCATACTCACACTAAAATCACTTGGCATGATGATAAAAAAGAGTGGGCGGCAGCACAGCCATTTGTTTCAACTACTGTTCACTTGACTTTCAACTACAACATGGGTTCTTTAGTTCATCATATTTTTGAACACACTGCCCATCACGTTGATATGTCTATTCCTCTATATCACTTAAAGTCTGCACAAGCTAAATTGGAACATATATTGCCTGAGCGCATTGTTATACAACCATTCTCATGGGGATGGTATTTCAGAACAGCTGGTGCATGCAAACTATACGACTATAAAAATAAAGTTTGGACTGATTTTGACGGTAATCCTATTACTAAGCATCAAGTTTAAGTTTTAATTACCCCCATTGCCTTCATTGTGTTAAAACGCTTTGAAGGCTTTTTTTATTTGTATTCATGGAAATAATAAAATCTAAGGATAATCCTTTTTATAAAAATCTTATAAAAATTATGAACTCTAAGGTGCCTCAATATGTTCTGTTGGAGGGACCGCATCTATATGAACAATGGGTTGCTAGCAATAAACCTATTGAATGCATCATTTGTTCTGAGAGCTTTATAGAAAAAAATTCTAAATTCCTATCATTTTTCAAATCAGAGGTGCGATGTGTAAGTGATGCCTTGTTCTCGCAACTTAGTGATGTCGTTTCAAATCAAGGTCTGATGATTCTTGTTAAATACTCTATTGGTCAAAAAAATGACTTAGATTTTACTCAATCTATAGTTATGCTTGATGGAGTACAAGACCCAGGCAATATAGGAACAATTTTAAGAACCTGCCTAGCAGTGAATATTCATCAAGTAATAATGAACGACAAATGCGCTAATGCCTGGTCAAGTAAAGTAATCCGAAGTGCTCAAGGGGCACATGCATTTATAGATATTTATAGACTGAATCTAATTGAGATTATTGAATTACCTAAGATAAGGGATGAATACGAAGTCATTGCCACCCTAATTAGTGAGGAAGCCAAGTCTCTATATAAGTTGAATTTAAATAAAAAGATAGCTTGGATATTTGGCAATGAAGGTGCGGGCATCTCAAAAGAGGTCTGCTCTAAGGTTGATACCTCAATAATGATCCCCATGGAATCGGAAATAGAATCGCTAAATGTGGGGGTCGCTGCAAGTGTATGTCTTTATGAGCAATATAGGCAGAAACTTAGCCAATAGTCTTAGGATCTATTTTCAAAATTTGAAGTATCTGAGTAGAGATTTCTTCAATAGATTTAGTGGTTGAGGAGAGCCAGGAAATATTTTCCATGCGAAGAAGTCTTTCTGCTTCGGCCACCTCATATCTACATTGCTCAATAGAGGCATATTTGCTATTTGGGCGGCGCTCACTTCTGATTTCACTCAATCTATCGGGATGTATAGAAAGACCAAATAATTTATGTCTATAAGGTTGTATGGTTTTTGGAAGTTGACCTCGCTCAAAATCCTCAGGAATTAATGGAAAATTAGCGACTCTTAGGGCATATTGCATTGCAAGATATAGACTAGTAGGAGTTTTTCCGCTGCGAGAAACTCCGACTAATATCACATCAGATTGCTCAAGCCCATGCACAAATTGACCATCATCATGTGCAAGCGTGAAATTTATGGCTTCAATTCTTTTTCTATAAGCATCCGAACCTACATTATGATGAGATAATCCTATAGCTGGTTGAGATTTAACATTGAGCGAGAGTTCTAAGGTATTTACACAGGCGGTAAAAATATCAAGGAAAATACCTTTAGAATTTCTAATTTTTTCTACGATTTCCTCTTGAACTAAGGTGCTGAAAATAATGGGAGGAGAATCCGTTACAGCAATCTCATCTATCCTTCTTATAATATCTTCTATTTGAGGTACTGTTTTAATGAAAGGTTCTCGGACCATCTTAAAACGATAATGATGCAAAAACTGGCTAAGTACAGAATTACCGAAGGTTTCAGCAGTAATGCCTGTGCCATCAGAAATAAAGAAAACAGTCTTAATAGGCAAGGTCATTTACTATCCTTATTGCATTTCATTTAGTTTTCAAAAGGTTTACAATGTAAAGCACCTAAATTATAAATAACTATTGGTACTAAGGCTCATTTATTTAAAAATTTTTCATAGATTTTCTAATAAATTGGCTTTTTTTATTATTGGAGAGACTTATGTCTTACGTTGTTCCTTTTGAGCATCTTCGTATGCAAGATGTAGATACTGTTGGGGGTAAAAATTCATCTCTAGGTGAGATGATTTCCCAACTATCTTCTGCAGGTGTTCGAGTCCCTGGCGGCTTTGCCACTACAGCTCAAGCCTTCAGGGATTTTCTTAAATCATCTGGACTAGACACTAAAATCGCTGAGAAATTAAAAACTCTTAATCCCGAGGATGTTAGAGAATTAGCGGCTGCAGGTCAGGAGATCCGCAATTGGATTATTGAAACACCATTTTCTGATGAATTTGAAAAAGCAATTCGTGATGAATTTGCCAAACTTGATACTGACGGAAAAGGTAGTTTTGCTGTTCGCTCATCTGCCACAGCCGAAGACCTTCCAGATGCTTCATTTGCTGGTCAGCAAGAGACATTTTTAAATGTTACAGGTATTGAAGACGTTCTAGATAAAATTCGACATGTTTTTGCATCTCTATATAACGATAGGGCGATTTCTTATCGTGTTCATAAAGGGTATGAACACTCGGATGTTGCATTGTCAGCAGGGATTCAGAGAATGGTGAGATCTGACCTAGGAAGTGCAGGTGTAATGTTTACTATAGATACTGAGTCTGGATTCCCAGGAGTAGTATTTATCACTTCATCGTACGGCTTAGGGGAGACAGTTGTACAGGGAGCTGTAAATCCAGATGAATTTTATGTCTCTAAGGAATCTTTAAACCTTGGAAAATACCCGATTGTAAATAGAAGGATTGGCTCTAAATTCATCAAAATGGAATTTAATGATGAGCGTAAGCCTGGTGAAGCAGCCGTAAAAACCGTTGATGTTCCTTCAGTTGAAAGAAATCGATTTTCTCTTACAGATGATGAGGTCATCGAACTTGCTAAATATGCATTGATTATCGAGAAACATTATCAAAGACCCATGGACGTTGAATGGGGTCGAGATGGTATTGATGGAAAACTTTATATATTGCAAGCAAGACCCGAGACGGTTAAATCATCTGAAGGTACTAATGGTACAGCTCAACAAAGATATAAATTAAAAGCAACTGGTGAAATTCTTTGTACTGGTCGAGCAATTGGTCAAAAAGTGGGTGTCGGTAAAGTTAAAGTTATTCACGATTTAGACCAAATGGATGAAGTTAAAGAGGGTGATGTATTAGTAACTGATATGACTGACCCGAATTGGGAGCCGGTTATGAAAAGAGCAAAAGCCATTGTTACTAATCGTGGGGGACGTACATGTCACGCCGCAATCATTGCCAGAGAACTAGGGATTCCAGCTGTTGTAGGCACGGGAAATGGTACAGAAGTTCTCAAAAATGATATGCAGGTAACTGTATCGTGTGCTGAAGGAGATGAAGGAAAAATATATGATGGTCTTCTTGAGACGGAAGTAGAGGATGTGGTTAGAGGCGATATGCCTGAAATTCCAGTAAAAATTATGATGAATGTGGGTAATCCTCAATTGGCATTTGACTTTGCACAAATTCCAAATATGGGTGTTGGGCTTGCTAGGCTTGAATTCATAATCAATAACAATATTAATATTCACCCTAAAGCAGTTTTAGATTATCCAAATGTAGATTCTGATCTTAAGAAAGCAGTCGAATCAGCTGCAAGAGGATATGAAAGTCCACGTGCATTCTTTGTTAAGAAACTGGCTGAGGGTATCGCAACCATTGCCAGTGCATTCTATCCAAAACCTGTAATCGTGCGACTCTCGGATTTTAAATCTAATGAATATAGGAAACTTGTAGGCGGAACTCGTTATGAGCCAGATGAGGAAAATCCTATGCTAGGCTTTAGAGGGGCTTCTCGTTATATAGCGGATGAATTCCGTGATTGCTTCAAAATGGAGTGTGAAGCTATAAAAATGGTGCGTGAAGATATGGGATTGACTAATGTGGAGGTAATGATTCCATTTGTCCGCACTGTAAATCAAGCAAAATGTGTGGTTGATATATTGGCGGAAAATGGTCTTAAAAGAGGCGAGAACGGACTTCGACTTATTATGATGTGCGAACTACCAAGTAACGCCATACTTGCCGAAGAATTTCTAGAATATTTTGACGGATTCTCTATTGGTTCTAATGATATGACTCAGTTAAGCCTGGGTCTAGATAGAGATTCAGGAATGGAGTTATTGGCTAAGGATTTCGACGAAAGAGATCCTGCGGTTAAATATCTTCTAGAAAAAGCAATTAAAGCCTGCGTTAAGGCAAACAAATATATTGGTATTTGTGGCCAAGGCCCTTCAGATCATCCCGATTTTGCAAAATGGTTAATGGAAAAAGGTATTAAATCAATATCTTTAAATCCAGATAGTGTTGTTGAAACCTGGCAAAAACTCGGAGAGTGATTATGATGTGGGTTTGGTTTGCTTTAGCAGCAGTGTGCCTAATTGTAGAGCTTATGACGGGTGGATTTTTTCTACTCTTTATATCTATAGGCCTATTAGCAGCAGGGATACTATCATTTTTTGAATTGCATATATATTGGTCTTTAGGAGCTTTTGCCATAATCACTCTATCAAGTATATTTTTACTTAGAGTTTTTGGTATTAGAAAGTCACCTTCTAAAAAAGCAGCTCAGGACAAAAATGTTAATTTGGATATCGGAACATCTATTTTTGTAAATTCTTGGAACGGAAACAGACGTACACAAGTCAATTATCGTGGAGCCCAATGGCAAGCTATTTTGGCTGACCATATTACTGCCATACCAGAGTCAAGTGGATACTATAAAATAATGGCCATAAATGGATTGGTTTTGGTTTTAGAACCCGTAGGATTTAAAGTAGATTAGGAGAGAGTAGAATGTCAGCTTTAGAGATTTTTTGGATAATTTTAATTATCCTAGTGATTATTTTAGTATTTAAGTCGGTGGCGATTGTACCTCAACAGCACGCATGGGTAGTTGAACGACTAGGTAAATTTGATAGGGTTCTTACTCCAGGTCCTCAATTTGTAATTCCACTAGTTGAGAAAGTAGCATATAAGCATATGCTTAAAGAAATTCCATTAGACGTTCCATCTCAAATTTGTATCACTAGAGATAATACTCAACTACAAGTCGATGGGGTTTTGTACTTCCAAGTTACTGATCCTAAATTGGCTTCTTATGGCTCTTCTAACTATATCTCGGCAATTACTCAACTAGCTCAAACAACCTTGCGTTCAGTTATAGGTAAGATGGAATTAGATAAAACATTTGAAGAGCGTGAAGTCATTAATGCTGAAGTTGTATCTGTACTAGATGAAGCTGCAACTACATGGGGCGTTAAAGTTTTGCGTTATGAAATTAAAGACCTAACACCTCCAACCGCTATTTTGCAAGCGATGCAACAACAAATTACAGCTGAACGCGATAAAAGGGCTCGTATTGCTGTTTCTGAAGGTGAAAGTAGAGAGAAAGTAAATATTGCAGAAGCTCAAAGAACTGCTGATATCTATCGTTCTGAAGGTGAAAAGCAAGCTCAAATCAATAAAGCTGAGGCTGAAGCTGAATCAGTTAGAAGAATTGCTGAGGCGACTGCTAAAGCTATTTCTGAAGTGGCTAATGCTATTAATCAGCCAGGTGGTCGCGAAGCAGTAAATCTTCAAGTGGCAGATCGTTATGTAGAAGCTTTTGGAGAATTAGCTAAAAAAGGAACTACTTTAATCCTACCTAGCAATATGTCGGATATGGGTGGCTTAGTTGCTTCAGCTTTAACAATTTTGGACACTCATAAACAAAACAAAATTAATTCTTAATGAGTATAGTAGAAAATAAAAGAGCCCGTCACGACTATTTTATAGAAGATAGATTCGAGGCGGGTCTTGTTTTAGAAGGATGGGAAGTAAAAGCCATTAGAGCAGGTAAAGTTCAACTTCATGATACTTACGTTATAGTTAAAGATGGTGAACTTTATATTTTGAACATGCATGTAAATCCTTTGCTCTCCGCTTCCACACATGTTCATCCCCAGTCAAATAGAACTCGAAAACTATTGATGCATAAAAGAGAAATCAATAGATTAATTGGAAAAGTTGAGCAAAAAGGTTACACATTAATTCCACTAAATCTACATTACAAATCAGGAAAAATTAAACTAGATTTTGGTTTGGCCAAAGGTAAAAAAGCTCACGATAAAAGAGACACGCTTAAAGAAAGAGATTGGCAGCGTGAAAAAGAAAGAATAATGAAAACCAATAGGTTATAAATTAAAAATGCCAGTAATAAATAAATCTGTACTAGTGCCGTATTCAGCTGCTCAGATGTTCGACTTGGTTGATTCCGTAGAAGAATATCCTGATTTTATGCCTTGGTGTGGTGGCTCAAAAATAATTGAAAGGACTGAATCCACGCTCATTGCCACCATAATAATTAGTATTGCAGGCCTTAAGCAATCATTTACAACAAAAAATATAAATAACAAGCCTACAAATATAAAATTATCACTAGTAGATGGGCCATTTTCCTCATTATCAGGGGAATGGAATTTTATTCCTTTATCTGAAAATGCCTGTAAGGTAGTGTTTGACCTTAAATACGATTTTAAAAATCGTGCTCTAGCACTTGTAGTGGGCCCAGTTTTTAATACGATTGCCAGTACTTTTATCGATTCATTTACAAAGAGGGCAAAAGCAAAGTATGGGGAATCCAACCTCTAATCATATAATCATTAAGTTTGTTTTTGCCGACGAATTTGGCCACATACAAAGCCATGAGACCCAATTCCCGCAGGGCACCTTGCTTTCTGATGCACTGAAGTTAAGCCCGTTTGATATCAAAAATAGGGGTATATCAGTGTATGGAAAAAAAGTTCCACTAAATTATCTGCTTAGAAATGCTGATCGAATCGAAATTTGTAGGCCCTTGAGTTTTAATCCCATGGAATCCAGAAAACGTCGTGCTCAAGTAGCTAAAATGGGTATTCTTAAAAAAGAGGCTCAAAGAAGACGAAAAGTTGTGTTCGACTCCAATTAAAGCGGGTAGGGCAAGGGCAAAAGCTCAAAATTATCGCCCGCCTTTAATGTTTCTAAGTATGCAATAGGCATCTCGGCTAGCACAAATTGTTGCCTATCATAAGTCACAGAATTAATAGCAGTGCCCAAGAGAGTGCCAACTATAGATAAATCCTGTCCATCGCTAAAATCTAGATTTTTGATTTTAAGAGGGTAGGCTCTTTTTTTAGGCGAGCTTTTATAATGAAGCCTTGCAATGACTTCCTGCCCCGTATAACAGCCCTTAGAAAAACTTATCGCATTAATAGAGTCAAGATTTAAATTTTGAGCTAAAAATAGTCCATATATATCCTTAGTGACCCATGCAAGCCCACTTCTAATATCCTCGGATATCCATCTTAAACTTTCTTCGCTTAATTGTTCATTCTCGTCCGTTTGCACTTGACCTTCTTGGGCGATTTTTATAGTTAGTTTGCGGTTTTTGTTTGAATCTGGACTTGGGAATCCTATTGAGAAAAGGCCTTCTTTGGAGTCGCAATGTAGGAGTGGGAAATGAGGAATCCCTCCGTTGGTTAAATCATTTTCGTTCTCATAGCTAGGAGCGATTAATGCTTTGGCAATATTTACTTTGACGTTCGCCCTTAAAACATACATTGATAATCTTTTTGCTATGTCAGTGGCAATGCTTCTGTGAACTAAAAAATAAATATTTTCATCGCTTCTGTCACTATCAGCTGAATCAGACCATAACACACCAGTTGCTTGAAGACGACCTTGATGGTTGCAATAAGCTGTAAATTGGGCTTGACCAGCAGAGACTCTATTTATGTCTTGAGTAATTTGGCCTTGGAGAAAATTCCTTACATCTGAACCAGAGAATTTAATTAAAGCAAAGTGGTTAATCATTGTATGAAATGTTTTAGTTAGACTTTATAAGCTTACTTGAATTGACTATTTATATCAATTATCCCTAAGTTAATACGTTAAAATAAAAAACTAAACTTTTGCTAGCAGACTTTATGATTAAATTTCTCTTTAAATCGATTCTAATTGTTTTAATTCTTCTGTTGGTAATTGTTGGGGCAGGGGGATATTACATCAATAAAACGCTAACTAGTCCTTTAGAGTTTGAAGGCGAGAAGTTAATTATCTCAGTCCCAGAGAACACATATTTATCTCAAATTTCTGATATTGTTAGCCAAAACACTCAGTCCTCCATAATTCCCACATTTATTAGGCTATATTCAAAAATCCAAGAATTACAAAATAAACCTTTAGTAATCCACCCTGGAGCATATGAAATTAAAAAGGGAGATTCAGTTGTCGATCTTATTCAAAAACTCAATAATAGTGATAGATACTATAGTTCAATATTGCTTATTGAAGGTTGGAATTTAAAGCAGATAAAGAGTGCTTTTGCCTCTAAATCGGACTTAAAACAAAATTTACCTAATAAATCAGATGAAGAGATTTTAAAGTTATTTGGTGCTCCCCAATATATAAAATCCCTCGAAGGATTAATACACCCTAATACCTATATGTATACTCCAGGAAATATGGATATTGATATTCTTAGGGTTGCTTATAAAAAAGGTATGGAACTACTCAATAAAGAATGGGAGAGTCGTTCTCCAAACCTTCCTCTAAAAAACCCTTACGAAGCTTTGATACTTGCTTCGATAATTGAAAAAGAAACGGGTAAGTCTTCCGATAGAAAACGTATAGCAGGCGTTTTTATCAATAGATTAAATAAGGATATGCTTCTTCAAACTGATCCTACAGTTATCTATGGTATGGGTGATAAATATCAAGGCAAAATAAGAAAAATTGATCTCCAAACTGACACACCATGGAACACTTATACAAGGAAAGGATTGCCACCTACACCTATTGCCAGCCCTGGTTTAGAATCAATACAAGCGGCTCTGCATCCTGAAGAACATGAGTATCTTTACTTTGTATCGAGGGGAGATGGAACAAGTGCATTTGCCAAATCTCTAGCAGAGCATAATAAAAATGTAAATGAATATATTCTGAAGAAAAAATAATATGAAAGGATATTTCATAACTCTTGAAGGTATTGACGGAGCAGGCAAAAGTTCACACCTTGATTTCATAGTTGAATTTTTTGAAAGGCTTGGTAGAGAAGTTGTAGTTACTCGAGAACCTGGGGGCAATTCTCTTTCGGAAGCTCTTCGCACTTTGCTTTTAACAGAACATATGAATTCTCTTACTGAAGTTTTACTTATGTTTGCTTCTAGAAGTGAAAGTGTATGTAGCATAATTATGCCTGCCTTAGCCGAAGGAAAGATTGTAATATCAGATAGATTTACGGACTCTACATTGGCATATCAAGGGGGAGGACGAAACTTCTCAATTGACGTTATAAATGACCTAAAAAATATAGTTCACCCTGATTTAACTCCAGACTTGACTCTTCTTTTTGATGTTCCCCTTGAAGTTGCACGCGACAGATTAAGTAAAGGTCGCTCAGCTGATAAATTTGAAGCCCTGGATGGGGATTTTTTTAATAGAGTTCGCAAACAATACTTGAGCATGGCAAACTATGAACCAAATAGGTTTAAAGTAATTGATTCGAGTCATCCTGTCACTGTTGTTAGAAGGCTTGTTTATCAGGCTTTAATGGATTTTATTGGTGTTTAAAGAAAGTGGAAATAAAGTCTTTTTACCCCTGGCACAAAGATTTAGCAAAAAAGTGGATATCATCAACTGATAGATTTTCACATGCTTGGCTAGTTTACGGGCAAGAAGGAATTGGTAAGTTCGATTTTTGTCTTGCTGCTGCAAAATCTTTTCTTTGTCATAACCCACAACCTTTTTTTTGCAATGAGTGCAATTCCTGCCATTTAATGGATAAAAGCAATCACCTTGATTTTAGAATTGTGGTACCAGAAGCACTTCGTGATCACTACAATCTAAATCAGCAAGAACTTGAGGAATACACATCATCAAGTTCAACAAGCTCTAAACCATCTAATGAAATAAAAATAGATCAAGTTAGAGAACTAGAGAATTTTTTTACACTTAGTCCTTCTTTGGGCAAAACTAAGGTGGTTATATTAGGGCCTGTAGAGGCCTTAAACCAAGCATCATCAAATTCATTGCTTAAAATTCTTGAAGAACCTTTGGGCGACACTATATTTTTGCTTTTTACGCACGCAATACAAAAGGTAATACCAACAATACTATCAAGATGCCAAAGATTACCACTTCCAATTCCAAATATGGAATTATCAACAGAGTGGCTTATATCTAAGGGCGTAAAAAATCCTAAGGAGCTATTATCTATGGCTTCTGGAGCTCCTTTAAAGGCCTTGGAATTAAATGAATCCTCTTATCAGCCTGTGCAATATTGGGTTTCAGATTTTGTCAAAGACCTAAATTCTGGTTCACTTATAAATTATGATGTATATGTGGAGAAACTCGAATCCATTCCAAACAACCAATGGATTGCAAGTTTACAAGCTTTGCTTACTGACTTAATTCTGACCAAACAAGGATTAAACCCTAGGTTTTTTGATTCATTGCGGGATGAAATCGGAAGCATTGCCACTAAAAGTAATATTCATAGGCTTGTATATTTATGGGATTATTTAATAGATAGACAAAAACTAGCAAGACACCCTTTGAACCCTAAATTATTTATACATTCATGCTTACAAAGAGTGTTTTTAAGCTTAAATAAATAAGGATATTTTATGTTTGTAGATTCGCATTGTCACTTAGATTTTCCAGAGCTTATTTCTGACCTTGACAGCATTATGCAAAAGATGAAACAAAATGAGGTTGAACATGCACTTTGTATTAATGTGAATAAGCCTGACTGGGATAATGTAATCAATCTAACTGAAAAATACGATAATTTGTCCGCTTCTGTTGGCGTTCATCCTGATTACGAAAATACTGCGGAACCCACAGTAGAAGATATTGTAAAGTACGCCAAACACCCTAAAGTAGTAGCAATTGGCGAATGTGGGTTGGATTATTATCGTTTGGCTGAGCCTCTTGAGTGGCAGAGAGATAGATTTAGAGTACATATTAGAGCGGCTATAGAAGCGGGCCTTCCTTTAGTGATACATACTCGTCAAGCCCCTAAGGACACAATTAAGATTTTAAAAGAAGAGGGTGCTGAGCGTTGTGGTGGAGTTATGCATTGCTTTACTGAAGATATGAAAATGGCCGAAGCCTCTTTAGATTTAGGTTTTTATATTTCGATGTCTGGGATTGTTACTTTTAAAAATGCTACACAAGTCCAAGAAGTAGCAAAAAATATTCCTCTAGACAAACTTTTGATTGAAACCGATTCACCATATTTAGCCCCTGTCCCTTATAGAGGGAAAAGAAATGATCCATCATATGTTATGCATGTTGCAGAAAAAATTGCTGAGCTTAGAGGAATTTCTTTAGATGAAGTTGGTAGGCAAACAACTTCAAATTTTTATAAATTATTTCCAAAAATAAAATCAAATTCTTAGGAGGAATTATGAGAGTCAATAAACTTCTTTTAGCTTCGTTGTTAGCATTTACTGCCTCTACAGCGGCTTTGGCTGCTGATGCCCCGATTTTCAAAGCGGTCGAGAACAATAGTGTTCAAGCAATTAAAAAACAATTGGATGCTGGACAAGATCCTAATATTGTAAATATGCAAGGGCATTCTCCATTTATCCTAGCAATTAGAGAAGGCAATTTAGAGGCCGCAAATTTAATTGCAAAAAGCCCTAAATTTAACGTTAATCACGAGAATAGCTTTGGTGAAACTCCTCTGATGTATGCAGCCATTTCTGGAAATATGGAATTAGCTCATTACCTTATTAAGCGTGGAGCAAAAATCAATAAATTCGGATGGACACCTTTACACTATGCTGCTTCTACTGGAAAATCAGATATGGCTCAACTATTGCTTTCTAAAGGGGCTATCCCAAATGCACCAGCACCAAATGGAGCATCACCACTAATAATGGCGGTTAAAGCAAGCAATATTCAAACAGTAAAAGTATTATTAGAGGCGGGTGCAGACCCTAAAGCAATAGATCAAAGCCGAAAAAGTGCCTTGGATTATGCTAAGGAGAAAAACCTTAAATCTATATATGAACTTATGCTTCAGTATGATCCAAGAAAGGGAATAAAACCTCAAAAATAATTTTAAAAGAATATTATTCGTGATTCCCCAATCTCTCCATTCTAAGAGTGTATGACCTGAGCATAAGTGATGTAGAGATAGGGGAAGTGAGGAACAAAACAAGCACTAAAATAATTTCGTGAAAAAATACTCTATCATGTAAGTAATATGATAGGGTCATAGAAGATATCATCACAAGCAATGTACCTAAGGTGCTTCCTAAGGCAGTAGCATGAACCCGGCTTGAAAAACTTCTAAATCGAACCAATCCAATCGATCCTATCATCGTAATAGTACTTCCGAAAACAAGAAAAATTGCTATTAAAACAGCAACCCAAACAGGTATGTCATTCATGGTTCAATTACCTCACCTCTGAGCAAGAATTTAGCTAGAGCGACGGTTCCAACAAATCCTAGTAATGCCATAAGAAATGCCACTTCATAATACCAAGATGATTTAAATAACATGCCTAAAATCACAATAATAAGCATGCAATTAATATATATTGCATCAAGAGCCCAAGCTCTATCCTCTGGACTAGGACCTTTGAATACTCTTATTGAACTGGCAATGCACCCGAAGGTTAAACAAATTAATGAATAGATAATTGCATAATAAATAATTGTCCAACTCATTCGAAAATCTCCATTAATGGCTTTTCGTACCTTGTCTTTATAGTCTCATACCAAATATGTTCATCGTGTAAATCGAGAACATGCAATCTGAGAATAAAATCTTTTTCTGATAAGCCTGCCCAAACAGTTCCAGGCGTGTAGGTAATAATGCAAGATAAAAAGGCTATGGCGTGAGGGTCTCTTATAGTTAGAGGAATATAGACATAACCAGGATTTACCTCTTTACTTTTAAATAATATTTGCTTAATTAAGATAAAGTTTGAGAAAGTCATATCGTAAAGCACGATAAAACTAAGCTTAATAATCTTAAATATGTTTTTAGGATATGCTAGATGAGGTCGCATTCTTAAGGACAGCATAACCATAATCATGCTGACCAGGCCGCCTAATAGCACTTGAGATAAGTCGGCCGACTTGGCTAGCAATACCCATACTATCGTAAGAAAAATAGTAAGCGGTACCCAAAAAAACAATCTACTCATCAGTGCTCACCTTCGTAACTATAAAAACCAGCAGTTTGCTTAACAGATCGCTTCGAAAAGACGGCCTCAACATACTCTGCTGGATTATCCAAGGATTTTGCGGTGGCATTCATATACACCATAACATCATTTACAAATATAGTAATGTATAAACATAATCCAATTAATAACGCTATTGGCAATGCTTCCCTAATGCTCAATTTTGGTAGATTTAGACTACTATTTGCCCAAAAAACTCGTATACCAGTTCGGCTCATCACAATTACTGTCACGATTCCTGAGAAAATCATAAATCCAACTAAGAACCATGCATATATTGAAGCAGATCCAGATTCTGAACTAGTCAGAGAAACGGCTTGAGATAGTAGGGCAAATTTCGCTATAAACCCTGAAAATGGCGGTAATCCAGCAATTACAAGAGTGCATAGAACAAAAGCTGAGCCTAAAAATGCTAAAGCTGCAGGTATGGATACACCCACAACTTCACCTGAGTAATCCGATTGTTTTTCCTTATCGTCCAAACCGAATGCTTCTAATGTGGTTGCAAGTATGTTTTTAGGGGTATTTTCTGTGCGAGCAATAATCTCAACTAGTAAAAATGCAATAGCAACAGCAATTACAGAACTAACTAGGTAATACAATGACGGGCCAGTTAATGCAACTCCTGGCATACCTAGTGCTGTTAATAAAGTGCCCGAAGAGATAATTACGCAAAAGGCCACCATTCTTGAGAATTTTTTCTCAGATAGAAGCCCTAAAGAGCCGTAAATCAATGTTCCAAGACCTATGAAATATAGCCATTGACCACCAAATGCACCAGGAGCTCCTGTTGGTAATAATAAGGATCCAACTCTTAATAGGGAGTAAATACCTACTTTAGTCATTATCGAAAAGAAAGCGGCTACAGGTGCAACAGCAGACGAATAGGCATTTGTGAGCCAGAAGGATAAAGGCCATGCAGCTGCTTTAATTAGGAACGCGGTCGCCAGAATCGCACATGCAACTTCAAAAAGAGAGCGATAGTCTGAGGACATATTGCCAGCCTTAAGAGCTATATCAGCTATATTTAGTGAGCCAGTCACAGAATATATCATCGAAATACCGATAAGTAATAGGAAAGATCCTATTAAATTTATAACTATATATTGGAAACCAGATGTGACGCGAGCTTGATTAGGGCCATGCAACAAAAGGCCATAAGAAGCGGATAAGAAAATCTCAAAGAAAACAAATAAATTAAATAAATCGCCAGTTAAAAATGCCCCATTAACCCCCATTAATATAAAAGAAAAGAGGGGGTAAAAATGTACTCCAGCTCTGTCCCATAGCGATGTTGCATATATCATGCACATAAGGCCAAGAAAACTAGTTAGAGTAACCATTAAGGCGGATAATCGGTCAACGACAAGCAAGATCCCGTGAGGAGACTCCCAATTTCCTAATAAATATACGTAAATATTATTAGGGGCTAGATCAGGATACTTGCCACTAACAAGCTGCATTAAAACAATAGAAACCCATAGCAATGCAATATTGGAGATAATGGCAATGATTTTATTTAAAGGCCTCCTCTTTTCCTTCAGATATAGCATTAAAGCCCCAGAGAACATGGGGATCAAAATGCATAAAAGCGGTAGATGAGGGAAAAGAAGAGAATCTCTCATGTTTTATTCACCTTGACCATCTACATGGTCAGAACCAGTTAAACCTCTTTGAGCAAGAATCATAACTAGAATTAAAGCTGTTAGGGCAAATCCGATAACAATAGCCGTTAAAACTAATGATTGTGGAACAGGATCGGCATAAACCAAAGAGTCTCCAGTTTTTTGTAAAAGCGGTGCCTTTCCAATAACAAGACGCCCAGTTCCAAAAATAAATAAATTTACGGCATAAGATAACAAACTAATTCCGATAAGTATTTGAAAGGTTCTTTGTCTAAGAAGGAGCCAAACACCTGAGCCAGCTAATATCCCGACGGCGATTGAATAAATAAGTTCCATATATAATCCCTAAGATTTACTAGACCTGAGCGATTGGTGAGCAAGCGCTACAAGCATATATGTGGTAGCACCAATCACTAGCATAAACACACCCAAATCAAATAAAAGAACACTCGAAATATGAATCTCACCTATTAGGGGGAGATAAAAATGATATGCCATTGCTGATAAGAATGGTAAGCCATGAAACATAGGATAAATACCAGCAATTGCGGCACACAACAAACCTGCCGATAGCAAATTATGTGGTCGGATTCGTGAGAGTTCTTCAACCCAACGAATTCCACTTATCATATATTGAATAATTACGCCAATTGCAAAAATAACGCCTGCAATAAACCCGCCACCAGGCAAATTATGACCTCTGAAGAAGAAAAAGTAGGCAATGACACTGATAAGTGGCATGATTAGCCTTGCTAGTACTGTAGGTGCAAGCATTGTGCCATTTGGAAGATATCTATCTTCTGAAATGGGTACAATATCAGGTGAGAGTTGTTTATGCGTTACTTTGGACTCTTGAAGGGTCTCTTTAGGGGGCCTAAATCTACGCAATAATGCATATACTGTTAAAGCCACAATGCCTAAAACTGTAATTTCACCGTAAGTATCGAAGGCCCTAAAATCCACTAATATTACGTTGACCACATTTGTTCCGCCACCTAATGAAAGAGCATTATCTAAAAAGAATTTTCCAACTGATGGAACTGTCTCACGCGTTGTTATTTGATATGTTAAGAATGCTAACCCTAAGCCAACAGTGGTTGCTAGGGCACCGTCTCTTATATATCTTAAATGTTTAGCTGTATAGGCTTCAATTTTTTCTTTTCTGGAAATTCGAGGAAGCCACCTTAGTCCTAAAAGAAGTAAAACTACATTTATAACTTCGATTACCAATTGAGTCAAAGCTAGGTCTGGTGCAGAAAGCCATACAAAAGTCGCACAAGTAATCACACCAGCCACACCAGCTAATACGATTGCCCTAAATCGATTATATTTCGCTTGATAAGCAGCCCCAACTGCACAGGCACATCCTGCTATCCACATCAATGCAAATGGTAAATCAAAATTTAGGGCAGGTAGCCTATACCAATTTTCAAATTGAAGTAGTGGCAATGCTGCTACTACTACAGATACAAAAATGATTGCAAAAATTTGAGATTGCAATCGATTCGAGGAAATATATCCCATAATGGTGTAGGCGATATTATCGATTTTATCTAATATCCAATCAAAAATATCTCGGCCTTCTATTTTTCTTAAACCAATTGGATTGTTAAGCGATACTCTGTTATATGGTCTAACTATTAGATAAACAATAAATCCAAATAGTAAAGCCAAAATACTCATTACTAAAGGAATATTAAATCCATGGAAAACATGAAGACTAAAATCAAAATTGTCATACGGCAGTAAAGTCCGCATAGCAACTTTTAAGATAGGCTCAACAATATATCCTGGAAAAATACCAATAACAATACACATAAAAACTAAAAACGCACTAGGCAATAGCATGAATTTATGCGGGTCATGTGGCATTCTTGGTAAAGCTTTGGGTTCAGGCCCAAAGAAAACTTTAACTATAAATCTATATGAATAAGCGACACTAAAGATACTTGCAACTAAAGCTAATATTGGAAGAATGTATGATTTTGCATCATTTGAGGTCAGTGTTTCTGAGAAGAACATCTCCTTAGAAATAAATCCATTAAGCAATGGGACCCCAGCCATAGCTGCAGCCGCTACGACAGCAAGAGTTGTAGTCAAAGGCATATATCTACGTAAACCGCTTAATATAGACATATCACGGGTACCAGTCTCATGGTCAACAATACCCGTCGCCATAAATAGTGAGGCCTTAAAGGTAGCATGGTTTATCATATGGAAAATCGCTGCCACTAAAGCCAGTTTGCTATTTAGTCCCAGCAATAAAGTTATTAGTCCTAAATGGCTAATGGTGGAATAAGCCAATACAGATTTCATATCTCTTTGAAAGGTGGCAATGTATGCGGCTAGCGTCAAAGAGATTAATCCAGACAGACCTACAGTCCAGAACCATAAATCAGTTCCAGCCATGACAGGCCAAAATCTAGCTAATAATATAACTCCAGCTTTAACGAGTGTCGCTGAATGCAGGTAAGCTGAAACAGGGGTAGGAGCAGCCATTGCATTTGGAAGCCAAAAGTGAAATGGAAATTGTGCACTTTTAGTTAATGCACCAATAACTAGCAAAATTAATATAACTGGATAAAAGGGATGATTAGCTATGAGTTCAGTAGAATCTAAAACAGCTTGATACTCATAGGATCCGACAACATTTCCAATTATAAGCATGGCAGCAAGTAAACTAAATCCGCCCAAAGCTGTTACTGTAAGTGCTATACGTGCACCCCGCTGTGCATCTGATCTATGATGCCAGTAACCGATTAACATAAACGAGCTTAAGGAAGTCATCTCCCAAAAGATTACTAACTGAATTAAATGCCCTGATATCACGACTCCAATCATAGAAGCCATGAAAATCAGAAAGAATGAAAAGAATCTAGGAACTGGATCAGCGGGATCCATGTAATAGCGGGCATAGATAACAACCAAAAAGCCCATAATAGATACTAAAAGAGAGAAAACCCAAGAGAACCCGTCTAGTTGAAAAATGAAATTTAAGCCTAGGAAAGGAAGCCATTCGATTTTTTCAATGATTACTTCGCCTTCAAAAATAGTAGGGGCGTAATAAATTAGGTTTGCAACACAATAAAATGCCACTATACCTGATAACCAGGCTTCTCTGTTGCGTGCGTTAGATGGCAACATCATTGCTATTAAACTAGCTATTAGAGGAACAATTATCAGGCTCGATAAAGACATAACGGGAATAAGTAGATTTTTTATAATTGTATTTTATAAGAATGGAGATGAAATTGAGCAAAAAGAAAGAGAAAATTTTAGAACCGCATCCGGTTTACGATGAGCCTAGTATCTCCATTGAAAATGGTATGAAATTCCTTCATTTTGGAAGCAGGTATATTCAAGGTGCAATGCAGCTTTCGCATCCAAATCATTTGTATTTTAAATATACAAGGCAAATGATGGCTTGGATGATTTTTTTGCCTACTTCGTATGTAAACACTGTAAATTTGCTTGGATTAGGGGCTGGAACACTTCTTAAATCTTGCTTTAGATATTGCCACAGGAAAACGAATTTCAATTGCATAGAATGGAATCCTCAAGTTACACAATGTGCTATCTCAGAATTTAAGCTACCAAATTCTGATCGCATTACAGTTATACATGCAGATGCAAGAGAGTGGATTAAGGCTGACCATCACAAATGTGAAGTTCTACTCGTTGATTTGTACAATTATGAAGGAGAGGGGCCTGTAGCAGGTGATAAACGGTTTTATAGACATTGCTATAAAAATTTAAATGATATTGGGATTATGGCCGTCAATCTCTTTGGATATCATAAAACTTATAAGAAAAATGTAAAAAGAATTAAAGATATATTTGATTTTGTTATTGAATTTAAAGAAACAGAAGACGGTAATAGGATTGTTCTTGGTTTCAAAGGGCCTAAACTATCTATTACATTCGATGAAATTATGCAAAGGGCTAAAGTTATTCAAAATAACACTGAATTGGAAGCTGTAGAAATGGTGAAAGAAATCAGAAAATCCAATAAATCTTTTTTTATCGATGGGGCGTGATTTTAAATGATTAAATTAGGCGTAAATATTGACCACATTGCTACATTAAGACAGCAAAGAGGCACTAAATATCCAGATCCGATAAAGGCAGCTCTCCTAGCAGAATCAGCTGGTGCAGATTTTATTACTCTACATTTAAGAGAAGATAGAAGGCATATTCAGGACAAAGATGTGTTTGAGATGAGAGATAGGCTTTTGACCCATATGAATCTTGAATGTGCTATTACAGATGAGATGATAGGCATTGCCACAAGAGTAAAACCTAAAGATGTTTGCCTTGTTCCTGAAAAGAGGGAAGAATTGACTACTGAAGGTGGTTTGGATGTAGTTTCGCAATTTAATTTAGTGAAATCGGCCGTTGAAAAATTGACTGAAGAGGGGATTTCAGTTTCATTATTTATAGATCCTGAAGCTGAACAAATTAAAGCCGCTAGTGAAGCTGGGGCTGGGATAATTGAGCTACATACAGGGGCTTACGCTCAATATGCAGACTCAAATATATCGGGCAAAGCGACAGAGGAAATAAATAGATTAGAATCTGCAATATCGGTCGCTAAAAATTTAGGACTGAAAGTCAATGCTGGACATGGATTAAACTACGAAAATGTTCAAGAAATAATTAAGATACCAGGCATATCTGAGTTAAATATTGGTCATGCCATCATTGCTCAATCGGTATTTGACGGGTTGTATAAGGCGGTAAGTGATATGGTAGCTTTGATTAGAGTAAATGGGGGATAGGGTGAAAGATACTCAAAAATACGATTTAATTGAATCAATTATCAATCGTTCATCAACTAAGGCAATTTCATATCCAAGTCCTAGTGAAGAGGATTTAGAATTGGCATTTAAAGCGGCTATGTCTGCTCCAGACCATGGGAAACTTAGACCTTGGAGATATCGAATAATTAAAGGGTCAGAGAATATTCATAAATTTACTGAATATGCTATTGACCTTAGGCAAAATTCTGATAATCCATTACCTGAAGAAAAGGTCGTGAATCTTAGAGCTATGTACGAAAAAGTTCCTATGATTATATTAGTGGCTTGCCATATGGATTATCAAAACACACGAATACCTGAGGAAGAGAGAGTCATTGCCACCGCATGCTCTGCAATGAATTTAATCAATTCGCTTGAAAGTATGGGCTATGGTTTATTTTGGTCTACTGGAGTTGCAACCTATTTGGATGAATTTCAAGCCGCTATAGGATTCAATTCTTTGGATTATCGATATATGGGTATGATACTTGTGGGCACTCCTACTGCTCCAAAGGCTTTAAAAGAACGAGCAAACATTAATGCTCATGTCGATATTTGGGACGGTAATTTTGAAATAATTTAATATGAAAGCGATTAAATTTGTTGTCATTATATTTGTCATTTTGGCTGTATTGCTTGGAATTAGAGCTTATAAACACCATAAAAAAATTCGTAAAACTGAAGTAGCAGTGCTTGCACTTAGGAAGGTTAACTACGAAGAATTGTATAAAACCAATCCACTTAAAATATATGAAGATTTAGATAAACATTGGAATGCTACTGTAGGTGCGTATCTTAAAGACGAATTATGGCATGATGAAGAAGTTTATGATGCAGGTCATTTTTTAAAATTAGATGGTGGACTTTTATTGACTCTGATAAAGTAGGAGAAATATATACGAAAATAGCGGATTCATTTCCACTAAAACCGCAATTAGTCAAAATATACGTGGGCCCTAATACTTCAAGAGAACGAAATCCTATTATTAAAGACCCAGATTCATTCTTTAATGGCTATAAGCATATTCTTACAAAATTGGCTGGTTTATATTCCAGAGACTAATATAAATTTAATCTCAACATAGTCCTCTATGCCATATTTAGAACCTTCACGGCCCAATCCCGAGTGCTTAACACCACCAAAAGGGGCGGTTTCGTTTGAGAAATTGCCCGCATTTATACCTACCATTCCATATTCCAATTTTTCTGAAGTGCGTACAATGCGCCCTAAATCGTTGGTATAGACGTAAGAGGCGAGACCATACGGAGTATTGTTTGCCATGGCAATGACTTCGTCTTCATCATCAAATGGGATAATAGCAGCTAAAGGGCCGAAATTCTCCTCCTTGACGACAAGCATATCCTCAGTGACATTTGTAAGAATTGTTGGTTCGTAATACAAGCCTCCTAGTTCTGACACCTTACCGCCAATTTCAATATGAGCGCCCTTTGAAACCGCATCTTCCATATTTTTTTGAATCTTTACTAATGCAGCTTGATCTATAAGCGGACCAGTTGTTGTAGATGCATCAAGCCCAGAGCCAAGCTTCAAGCCCTTAACACGTTTTTTAAATCCACTTAAGAATTCCTCATAAATCCCATCTTGTACAAAAATCCTATCCGCACATGCACAAGTTTGCCCAGCATTTCTAAATTTGCTTACAACAATGCCATCTAGAGCCTTTTCTAGATTCGCATCATCATAAATAATAAAAGGGGCATTTCCGCCTAATTCAAGCGAGACCCGTTTTACAGTGCTCGCACATTGTGCCATAAGTTTCTTACCTATTTCGGTTGATCCAGTAAAACTAAAGTGCTTTATGCGATCGTCTTCAGTTAGTATGTTGGCAATGTCATGGCTTTTCGACGTAATTACATTAAAAACGCCTTCAGGAAAACCTGCTTTATCTGCCAATTCCGCCAAAGCCAAAGCTGAAAGAGGGGTTTTAGAGGAGGGGCGTAAAATAAAAGCACATCCCGCAGCCAGAGCTGGAGCCGCTTTTCGTAAAATCATGGATGAAGGAAAATTCCATGGTGTCACAGCCGCACATAATCCAATAGGCTCCTTAGTCACAATCACACGACGATCATCTGTGGGTCCTGGTATCGTATCCCCATAGATTCTTTTAGCTTCTTCAGAAAACCACTCAATATAAGCCGCCCCCGATTGAATTTCACGCTTAGCCTCAGCCAATGGTTTCCCTTGCTCTATTGTCAAAATTCGTGCTAGATCATCAATATGTTCTAATACAAGTTCGTACCAATTGCGTAATAACTTAGATCTATCTTTAGCTATTGATTTTTTCCATGTCTTTTGTGCTTTATGAGCAAATTCAATCGCATAATGAGCTTGCTCAGTAGAACAATCCGCCACGTTGGCAATGCATTTGCCGTCAGCAGGATTAATTACTTCAAAAGTATCAGTCCCATTTATCCATTTGCCGTTTATATAAGATTCTGTACGAAAGAGGTCTTTGTAATTTAGCTTATCCATGTATCGGTTTTACTATCTATAATTAACTTTACATAATATACATTATGCGAATAATGTATACGAATTATTTTATATTCCCGCCTAAAGCTTTAACTAATTCTATTTGATTCTGTACGAGCTTTAATTTTAAATTTAGATTTTGTATCTCAGAGTTTATATTGCTATTTTGAACTTGTATAACATTTAAATAACTAACCAAACCAGCTTTATATTGATTATTTGTAATCTCTAAAGATTTTCTAGATGAACTCAAGGCTTTAGATTGAATATTCAATTCTCGTGAAGTCATCTCAATTTTTGATAATGCATCCTCGACTTCACGAATCCCTTTAATTACAGTGTCTTTATATGCAGCCACATTTGATCTATATTCGGCTTTGGCTGAATTTAAAGCGGCTTGTTTTGCACCACCATCAAATATGGATAAGACTATAGCTGGTCCTAAGGACCACACTGAAATTGGAGAACTTAAAAGCTCTGTTAAGTTAATCCCTTGATTTGAAGCACTTGCACTAAGGGTTAAATTAGGAAACCAAGCTGATCTAGCGGTTCCAATCTTATAATTTGCCTCTTGAACTTGTTTTTCTGCGATTTGAATATCTGGTCTTAAAGCCAATAAAACACTTGGATATGCTACTGGAATTGAAATAGGCTTAAATTTATAGTTTGTAGGCATCAAATTAAATTCAGCAGGAGTTAAACCTATTAATGTTGATATCGCATTTTCAAGCAAAATTCGACTCGATTGCGTAGAAATTAAGTTTGCCTTTGCATTAAAGAGCTGCATTTCACTAGAAATAACGTCAGCTTTTGCTATAACTCCTTGATTATATTGATTTATATTTATTTGGTGAGATCTTTTAAGATAAGAAATTATCTGTTTGAGAGCATCTATCTTTAAATCTGTAACTCGAAGCATAAAATAAGTGTCAACCAATTGAGCTTGTAGACTTAATTTGGTTTGCTCAAGCATTAATGCTTGCATTTCACTGCCTAATCTTGCGATATTTTCACGATCACTAAATTTACCCCACAAATCAATTTCCCATTTGAGATTAGCTCCATAGCTTACTCTCTCACTTACATTGCGATTAGAGCCGCCAGAGCGATTTGCAGATGCGTCTGCACCTATGTTGGGATAGTATGAGGATTGAGCAGATTGGATTTGTGATAGCGATGCTTGATATTTTGCGTATGATTGTTCAAGTGTGTAGTTTCTTTCGTTTAATTTTTTGATAAGTGAATCCAAAACTGGGTCATCAAATATGGACCACCAATTTTCTTTTGATTTGATCTTAGGAATTTGATCATATGAAACCCAAGCACTAGTATTTATCTTAGTCGCTTTATATTTCTCAGACACATATATATCAGGCACCTTATATTCTGGTGCCATACTACAGGCAGATAGCAAAACAACCGAAATAAAACCTGTTAATTTATGCCTTAGAAGCATTCTTTTTCCTATTGAATAATTTATCGAGATATATAAATATCACTGGAGTAGTATAAAGCGTTAGTATCTGGCTCATTATTAGCCCACCTACAATTGTAATGCCTAGTGGCTGACGCATCTCAACCCCTGCACCTGTAGCTAGTATAAGTGGCAATGCTCCAAAAATCGCCGCAAATGTAGTCATCAAAATCGGACGAAATCGAACTATACACGCTTCGTAAATCGCATCTACTGCCCCTAACCCCTCACCTCTTTGCTTTTGAAGGGCAAAGTCAATCATAATTATGGCATTCTTCTTCACTATACCTATCAGTAAAAATACCCCTATTAATGCGATTATTGAAAATTGCATTTCTGCTAGATGAAGAGCAAGGAAAGCCCCAACACCTGCTGATGGCAATGTTGATAGTATTGTTATCGGATGCACATAGCTCTCATATAAAATTCCTAAAACGATATAAAGCATAATTATCGTAAGCATGAGTACAAGCGGTTGCTGGCCAGAAACCTTGCTATATTTATCGGCTGTGCCAGCGAATTTAGCTTCTATCTCACGTGCAGGTAGTTTAAGAGATTGGATAGTATCTTCAATAGCCTTAGTTGCTTCATCTAATGTGACACCATCTGCTAAATCAAAAGTAATTGATTGAGAAAGCATCCCATCGGTTTGTCGAATTCTGGTAGAAGTATTACTAGTTTCTAATTTTGTAAAAGCACTTAAAGGAACTAAATCTCCGCTTTTCGTAATAAGCGATAAATCCTGCAACACACTTGTATCCTCAGCAAATTCTTTGGCCGCTGAAAGAATAACCTTATACTGATTTAAATCGCTATGAATTGTACTTACAGGGCGAGAACCATATAAATTATTAATTGTGCTAGTGAGTAATCGCATATCAACACCAAGCTGTTTAGCTTTTTCTCTATCTATTACTACTTCAACTTCTAAAGCCCTATCTTCCCTACCATCTGATATATTTTTCAGCTGAGGCATTTTCTTAAATGCTTCTCTAACACGATCAGACCACTTCTCGAGCAGTTTTAAATTAGAGCCTCTTAAAGAATATTCATACACGGCTTCTTGAGACTGCGAGCCCCCTCCTACACCTATATCTTGCTGTGGAACGAGAAACATTCGGGCCCCAGAAACGCCCACTAACTTTTTGCTTAATCTTCCTGCCACCTCTTTAGCATTAAGAGTACGCTCATTAAATGGTTTAAGCTGTATGGAAAGAAAGCTGCTAGAAGCACCGCCTCGACCACCAGCATAGCCACTTACACTTTCAACATTTGGGTCATCCAAAATAATATCCCGATACTTTTGAAGCTTAGGAAGCATGGACTGAAACGAAGTACCCTTGTCGACCCTAAAAAAACCCATTATTACGCCAGTATCTTGTTCTGGGAATAGGCTTTTAGGCAGAGATGCAAATAAAAATACGTTTAAAACAATGACCCCTATCAAAATTAATAAAGTCACAAAACGCATCTTTAAAGCAATCTTAAGAGTCCACTTATAAATTGATAAAGCGAATGCGAGAATATTGCCACATAAACGGAAAACTAAATTTTGCTTACGATCGTTATCATTTTTTCCCTGAAGAATATGGGCACAAAGCATAGGCGTAAGTGTCAATGAAACCAAAAGCGAAATCAAAATAGCAGATGAAAGACTAAAAGAAAATTCAAAAAATAGACGAGCGAGTAATTCATCTAATATTAACAACGGCATGAAAACCAAGATCAATGTAATGCTCATTGTTACTACAGTAGGAGCAACTTCTCGTGCTCCAATCCTAGCCGCTTCCTTAGGCGGCAAGCCCTTCTCGATATATCTAGCTATATTTTCCGTAACTACAATGGAGTCGTCCACAACAAAGCCTGTAGCAACAATAAGTCCCATCAATGAGATAATATTTAAAGAGAATCCCATAAAGTACATAAACACAGATGTACCGAACAATGAGATAGGGACGGCCAGTGCAGGTATGAATGTCGCGCGCCAATCTCGCAAAAACAATAGTACGATTAAAACGACTAGAAACACTGAAATCATTAGCGTTAGCTCAGTTTCATGCAAAGTGGCACGTATACTTGGGCTTCGATCTTGGGATATATTTAGATCCACCGAATCAGGTAATGACACAGCCAAATCATCGATTTGCTCTCTAATAGAATCTACTGTTTCAATAACATTCGCATTTTCTTGCTTGCGAATAATTAATGTCACGGCCTCCTTTTTATTGTAAAAACCGTGGTTGTATTCATTTTCCACAGAATCATAAACATGGGCCACATCTTTAAGACGTACAGCATTATTCCCATTCCATTTGACGATAATGTTCTGAAAATCTGAGGCTTTTTTATAGGTCCCTGAAGTATTTATAAGCCATTGATTATTGTTGTTGGCAATGTATCCGCGAGGATATATCATGTTTGAAGTCGATACTGCAGTTTGAATCTCATTAAGACTGATTCCGTAGGAGCTAAGTTGCTTAGGATTCACCTCAATACGCACTGCGGGCATAGACCCCCCTCCTACATCAACTTCGCCTACACCTGCGACTTGAGAGAGCCTAGGGGCTAGGACATTAGAGGCGACCTCGTATAATCCGCTTAAATCCATCGTATCCGAGCTTAAAGCTAACACCATTATTGGAATCGATGATGGGTTTAGTTTCCTATAGATTGGAGGGGTACGCATATTTGATGGCAATTGTGGACTAGCTTTATTAATGGCTGCTTGTACCTCACGTGCCGCATCGTCTACATTTTTAGATAGCTTAAAAATAACAAAGACAGTTGTTCTACCAGAAGAACTACTGGATGTAATTTGATCCACGCCGGAAATAGAACTAAGGGCTCTTTGCAGAGGCATTGCCACACTAGAGGACATAGTTTCTGGGCTCGCACCAGGCAAACTTGCAGATACAAAAATAGCTGGAATAGCCATATTAGGAAGCGGTGCTACGGGCAAGCGAAAATAAGTTACGACTCCAGCCACAGCCAGAGCCAATGCCAATAGTAATGTGGCAATAGGCCTGCTTATAAATGGACTCGATATACTCATCTTATGATCTCTTCGTCAATCTATCGAAATATAGATAAATTACGGGCGTCGTAAAAAGGGTGAGAATTTGGCTTAACATCAAACCACCGACCATCGTTAGGCCAAGGGGTGTGCGAAGTTCCGCTCCTACTCCAGTAGATAACATCAAAGGAATAGCAGCAAAAAGTGCTGCCAATGTGGTCATAAAAATAGGCCTAAACCGTATAAGTGCAGCCTGCCTTACTGCATCCTTAGGAGACAGCCCCTGCTCTCTTTCTGCAATTAAAGCAAAATCGATAACCATAATCGCATTTTTTTTCACAATACCAATAAGCAAAATAATCCCAATTATCCCCACCATATCTAGCTCCATATCCACGAATATAAGTGCTAATAAAGCTCCAATTGTGGCTGAAGGAAGTGTAGAGAGAATTGTTATAGGATGTATAAAGCTCTCATATAGAACGCCTAAGACGATATACATAACAAATATAGCTGCAAGCAATAACCATAATGTGTTTGCTTGGGATGATGTGTAGGCCGCCGTTGAGCCTTGCAAATCCAAATAAACACTTTCAGGCATATTGATTTGCGACGGAATTTCCGTGACTTGGGGGATTATGTCAGATAAAGCGAATCCATCTTTAAGATTAAATGAAATTAATGTAGAAGGAAATTGATCGACTCTTTGAACTTCAAGCGATGTGGTCCCTATTTCAATATTTGCGATATCAGTAAGACGAACCAAATTGCCACTTATATTTGATTTCAAATAGATATTTGATAGGTCGCTTGGAGATTTACTTAAATTTGGGTCTATTTCAAGCACTATTCGATATTGATTGGCTTGAGTAAACACAGTTGAAATTAGTCTTTGGCCAAATGCATCATATAACGCTTCATCAATCTGACCTATAGTAATTCCCATGCGAGAAGCCAAATCTCTATTAACAACCACTCTTGCTTCAAGACCATTGGTTTGTAAATTATTAACTACGTCCTTAACTCCATCGATAGAACTCAGTTTATTCATAAATGGTGTAATCCATTCGCTTAATTCTTCCTTATCTATTGAAGACAATGTAAGCTGGTATCGACTTTGAGATATAGCTGTATCTAGGGCTAAATCTTGACTTGGCAATATATAAGTCTTTAATCCTGGATGCTTTTGGGCGATTTCATCTAATTCTCCAAGGATTGTATCTACACTTGAGCGTTCAGAGTGAGGTTTTAAAACTACCTGCATCCTGGTCTTGTTTATGGTCGAATTTGTGCTGTCCACTCCAACGTATGAAGTTACGCTTTGAACATTAGGATTTGCTTTTATATCAATCATCAATTCCCGTTGTGCTTGAGATGTTTTTTCAAATGATGATGATTGATCAGCTAATGATACTATTTGAATTAGCCCTGTATCTTGTTCTGGAAAGAAACCTTTAGGTATATATAAATATAAGAAAATAGTTATAAGAAGCGTTAAGATGGCAATGACTAAGGTTATGAATTGATTTCTTAAAACTACTTCCAGTGCTCTTGCATATAAATCAATAATCCAATCAATAATTTTGGTAGTCAGTCCATGAAACCCTCTATATTGCTTACTTTCAGACAAATTATTCTTACTATTTAATAGTCTTGCACACATCATTGGTGTAAGTGTCAATGAGATAAGCAATGATATAACGATAGCAACAGCAAGAGTTACTGCAAATTCACTAAATAATCGCCCTAAAATATCTCCCATAAATAGTAAGGGAATGAGCACGGCAATTAGTGAAAATGTCAAAGAAATCAAGGTAAAACCAATTTCCTTAGATCCCTTAAGGGCCGCATTAAATGGCGTTTCTCCGTTTTCGACATGCCTGGCGATATTCTCAATCATTACAATGGCATCATCCACAACAAACCCTGTGGCAATGGTTAAGGCCATAAGAGTCAGATTATTTAGGCTATACCCTAAAAAATACATCACTACAAAGGTGCCAACCAAAGAAAGAGGCACAACTACTGATGGGATAAAGGTAGCAGTGAGACTTCTTAAAAATACAAAAGTTACTAAAACAACGAGCAGTACGGACAATAAAAGTTCATTCTTAACATGATCAATAGATAGTCTAATGGACTCCGTTCTATCCCCTACTATTTCTAAATCTATAGATTGAGGCAGAGATGCACGTAAATCAGGCAAAATTTTATAAATTTCATCTACAACCTCAATTACATTTGCACTAGGTTGTCTTTGAACATTAAGTAATATGCCCTGTTTATCGTTAATCCAAGCGGATTGATAGATATTTTCTGCATCCCTAACAACCTTAGCGACTTGTTTAAGTCTAAGGGGTGCATTATTTTGAAAAGCAATAATTAAATTTTCATAGTCTTCCACAGTCTGAAGTTGGCTTTGAGCATGAATAGTCGTGGATTTCTGTTCACCATTTAAAGTTCCTAATGGTGTGTTGATATTGGCTTGAGCTATAGCAGAACGAAGATTAGAAAAAGTCAAACCACTACTAGCAAGTGCATTTGGGTTAACTTGAATACGAAAAGCAGGTTTTTGCCCGCCTGAAATATTAACTAAACCTACTCCAGAAATTTGTGAAATATCCTGAAGAATCCGCGTCTCTACCAAATCTCTGACTTCATGTAGTGGCAATGTTTCCGATGTTATCGCTATAGTTAATACAGGAGTATCCGCAGGATTAACTTTGTTATAAACGGGAGGCATAGGTAGTTCATCAGGAATACTGTTTGAAGCAGCATTAAGTGCTGCTTGCACCTCCTGCTCAGCCACACTCATTTCAATATCAAGTCCAAATTTAAGGGTAATAACAGAAGCTCCAGCCATACTATTGGAGATCATCTGTTCAATCCCAGCCATCTGACCCAATTGCTTTTCAAGGGGAGATGTAATTAATTTTTCAACAGTTTGAGGACTAGCTCCAGGAAATTGAGCTGTAACTTGAATAGTAGGATAATCGACATCAGGAAGTGCAGAAACTGGAAGCTGTTTATAGCAAAATAGCCCTGCCAAGAGCAAAGCTATCATTATTAATGTGGTAGCAATGGGTTTTCGTATAAATACTTCCGAGAAGTTCATAAGCCAATACCCTATTCGATTATTTCGACTTTAGAGCCTGACTTAAGTCTATCCACTCCCTCAAGCACAACTTTATCATTTTCTTCAAGACCCGAGACAATTTGAGTCAAGCCCTTATCTACAATTCCCAATTTGATTGAAACCATTTCAACTGTGCTGTCTTCTTTTACTCTAAATACAAAAGGTCCGTCCTTACCGTATTGAACAGACTCAGATTTTAGGGCTAAAGCATCTTTAAAATTCTCTACGTAGAGATTAACGTTTACAAATTGATTAGGGAAAAGAATATATTCAGAATTATCAAAACTCGCTTTTAATTTAATAGTGCCAGTTTTAGTATCGATTTGATTATCCAATGACACAAGCTCACCCTCAGCATATGAATCCTTACTTGTGCTATCTATAAGAGTTACCTTAAGCTTTTCACCTTTATAAAACTTTGGGGCGACCTTAGAAATAAATTTATCAGATAGAGAAAATTCAACTTCCATTGGATTAGTTTGAATAATGCTCACAAGACCTTCCTGACTATTTGTTGTGGCAATGTTCCCTACATCAATCGTCGATATTCCAAGCCGACCACTTATTGGTGCTTTTACTATACTGTAGTCTAGATTTATTTGTGCTTGATCCACTTGGGCTTTCAGTCCTATCTGCTCTGCTTTTAACTGATTTACTAAGGCTTGCTGTTTTTCTACTTGTTGTCTGGCAATAGAATCCTGTTTAAATAATGTTTGATATCTTTTTAAATCTTGTTGAGCAGTTAAAAGCTTTGATTCACTAATAACGGCTTGGGATCTTATCTGATTAAGTTTAGCTGTCAGTGAAGATGGGTCAATCTCATAAAGGGGCTCTCCAGCTTCAACCTGAGCACCATCTTTAAAAAATATTTTAGTTACTGGACCTGATATTTGAGGCCTAACGATTACGGTCTCGGATGGAACAGCTGTACCCAAGGAATCAACAATTAAGTTAAGTTCGGTTTTAATAACGGTTTCAACTGAAACTTTGGTCGCTACTTGTGGACGTTTTTTGTCTTGTGAATAGGAGTTTAAAGATAATGTACAGAAGAATACGAGTAATAAAAACCTGCGTATCACAATTTATGTCCTTTTGATTCGATAATGTCTTGCAATATAGTCCCCTACTGCAGAAAGAAAAGCCCCGATTACCACCAAACAGGCACCTACATAAGCTAGAAAATTTAAATCAGGTGCAGGAAACCTAGAAGGATTTATAAATGAAGCTATATGAGCGGCAATAATGGTGGCAATAGGCAATAAGGTAAGTATAGTGCTAACTTTAGCTACCTCCCATCGGGCTAGAGCTTCTCCGTAAGCTCCATAAGCAAAGATAGTATTAAGACAGCAAAATACTAAAGCCCAAAGACCGTAAGTTGAAAGACCATTAACTTGCTCAAAATCTGCTATAGGCAAATAACATATAAAACATCCAGTATAGACTAAGAATAAAATTTGTTGAGATTTTAAAACCTTTAGTAATATCTTTTGAGCCATCGCATAAACAACCCAAATCATAGTTGCTGAAAGCGAAATAAATATACCAAAGGCATAATCATTAAAGTTTAAAAAGTCTTGATATCTTTGGTTAAAGAACAGTGCGAGACCTACGATTACAAATAACAGACCAATAATATTTGATCTTTTAATAGTTTCATGAAAGATTACTACACCTGCGAATATCATGAAAAATGAGTTAAGAGGATTGATAACTTGACTTGTAGCAGCAGAAATATAGTTTAAAGCGTAGTTAAATAAGAAAAAATTCCCGGATAGAGATAAAACACCAAGAATAAGAATTAGCCAATCATTCTTATTTAATTTTTTAAGGTTAGGAAGTTTTTTGGAAAAAAGGAGTATGAAAAATAAGGCAATTGATGCTGTCAAAAATCGAAAGAACACTATGGTTTCTGCGTTCATCTCTGGAAGCAGCCCCTGAAGAATAATCGGAAGCACAGCCCATAAGGTAACAGTAACTAGAGTAAATATTAATCCAGCTAGCGGTTGATACACAAATACGTCCTTTTAGTAGAAATAACAAGCAAAATATTCTACTCTTTAGATAAGTATATTTAAAGATGTAAAACCATTAAATCTCCTTAACATGAAATATAAAAGAGTAATTATTTCGATTATTATTGCCGTAATTGCAACATTAGTATTTAACCTATTCAGCAAACATTATCCTCCAGATATATCTCAGGAATTGTTTGATCAATGTTATTTATCAAGGCCAGCCTCAGCTAAGCTAACGCCAGCTAGTGCGGAAAAATTATGTAGGTCGGCAGTTCTAGAATTTCAAAATTCAGTATCTTATGATGCTTTTGAGGAGTTTTATCTAGATTTATATGAGAACTTTAAAAGAGCATATTCGCACAAATATAGAAATTATGATTTATTTAGCAATTTGTCTCCGTCAAATAAGTCGATTTTCTCTGTTATGAATTCAACAATCTTCAAAGACGCTTCTAGTGATTCTGCTTTTCAGGTAAGTGTGCCCTCTTTTTTTGATCCCGCAAATTATAAAGAATATTTTGTTGAGTCAGATGATTACCGAGAAATAGACGAGTACATTGCCACCTATATTTGTATGGTCTATATTTATGGACAGAATTACGAAGAGTTTCCCGCTCAAGAAGATCAATTCAAAATATGTGAAAATAGGTACAACTTCTTAAAAAATACTCTATCATTTAAGGAATTTATTCAAGCAAAATTTAATTATTCTAGAGATTTGAATAAAAATTTATACTACAACACTATGTACGGAATACCAACTCCAGAGGAATAAATATGAAAAATATAAAGAAAATTATAAGCTTATCGGCTTTATTATTTAGCTCGAGCATTGCTATTGCGGCAGATAACTGGCCTTCGAAAGAGCTTCATCTAATTGTTCCTTTTGGTCCTGGTTCAAACCCCGATCAAATTTCACGAATGGTAGCCTCTGAAGCAAGTAAAACATTGGGTCAAACCATAGTGGTTGAAAATAAGCCTGGAGCTGGCGGGAATATAGGCACCGCAGCAATCGCTAATGCTAAGCCCGATGGATACACCTTTGGTATGAGTATTAATGGGCCATTAGTGTATAACCAATATATCTACGATAATCTTAAATTTAATTCTAAAACTGATTTATCCCCTCTCACTTTGGCGGTTACGCAACCCAATCTCATAGTTGCAAGTAAATCTATGGGAGTTAGTACATTATCTGAACTAATAGAAAAACTTAAGGCTGAGCCTGGTAAATATAATTTTGCTACTGTAGGAAAGGGTTCTGGATCTCATTTAACAAGCGAATTATTTCTGAAAGGTACTGGTACAGAGGCTGTAGCAATTCATTACAAGGGCTCTCCCGACGCAGTTAACTCTCTTTTAGCTGGAGATACTCAATTCGCTGCTATGAATCCTCCATCTGTTATGCCTTTAGTTAAAGATGGAAAGCTAGTGGTTTTGGCACAAGCATTTGATAAAAGAAGTTCAACATTGCCAGATATACCAACTATAAAAGAATCTGGTGCTGGCGATATCACAAGTGAAGCTTGGAATGGATACGTAATCTCAAGTAAGGTTGATCCTGAAATCAAATCTAAACTTCAAAAAGCTTTGTTCGATGCCCTAAGCAAACCAGAAATTGCACAAAAACTTGAGGCTCAATATATGACTCCAATTCCTAGCTCTCCAGAAGAATTCAGCAAAAAAATGGAGTCTGAAGAAGCAAAATGGAAGCCAATTATTGAAAAATTAAATCTTAAAAAATAGTTTCCATGAACGGTAATCATTTAGGTAAGGAGCTTATTGCAGTTGCTCAAGGCAACCGCAAAGCTCTAAAAAATATTTATTTAGAAGAGTCTGATTCTCTATATTCATTTGCTTTGCAAGTTCTTGGTAAAGATGAGCTCGCTCAAGAAGCTGTAATTAATGCATTTACAGCGATTTGGAATAATGCAAATTTTTATAATGAAAAATTAAATGCACGTGGATGGATTTACACCATATTTAGATATGGGCTAAATCAAATTGCTAGAACTCATATTGAGTCTCTTCACCCCTCTCCTACAGTAGTTCACAATATTCAAAGAGAGATGTCACAATTTAATTCAGACGGCTCTTTCTATAGGGTATTTGAAGAGTTGCCTCTACATACTCAAACTAGTTTTTTGACTCTTTATTTTTCTCCGCACCATATTAAGGATGTAGCTAATGCTCTAAGTATGGGTGAAGAAGAATTAAGAAACTCAATAAAAATGGGCGTAAAACATCTATCAGCTCATATACATGATTTTAATAATACACATCCCCTTAACAACAAAATAGGTGAGCTAATTTTAGGTACCTTGTCTGAGGGGGAAGAGCAAGAATTAAATAAAAAAATTGCTATTGACCCTGAAGCTGATCAATTTACTTATCAATGGGAAAATCTTTTTTTAGAATTTCTTAAGCAAATCTCAACTAAAAAAACACCAAGAAATCTCTGGTTAAAAATTCAAAAATCACTTATTAAAAATGAGAAAGCTGATCCAGATGCGATTAAAGAATTGGACGAGAACTTGGAGTTAAATGACTCGAACACTAAAACTAAAGGAAGCTTTGGATCAAAACTACTATTTATTCTAAAAAAATGCTGGATTAGTAGAAATTTTTGGAGACTAGCATCTTTACTATTATTAGCTTTGTGCATATGGGTCATAATTAGTAATCCATTTGCCACTCCAGCTAAGATGATTTCTGTATTAAATCAAACTAACTCTAGTCAGGTAGCATATCTTGTAAAAATTAATAAAACTATTGAGGTGATACCGTCTGTAAATCAACATATAGATTCTAAAAGCGATCTCAAACTTTGGCATACAAACAAAGCTGGATTGATTTCGGGAGTTGGTTTATTGTCGCCTAACTCTACTAGCAAAATTAAAAATGATTTTGATATCTCTGTCGGTGATACTCTCTTTATTACACTAGAGCCAAAATCGGCCGTAAAATCAGTCGCACAATCGATATCTTCATCACAATCAGCTCAAATCAGTGCCCCTCCTGGGCCTACTTTATTTAGCGGTAAAGTTATTAAATGGTAAATTTTTCAATTGCAAGTTGGAACGTTAATTCTCTTAACGTTCGACTAGATCAAGTTTTAGATTGGTTACAAAAGAATAATGTCGAGATTTTATGTCTCCAAGAATTAAAGCTCGAATCTCATAAAATTGACCCTACTCTTTTCGAAAAAATCGGATATCAAATATATTCATTGGGTCAAAAAACCTATAACGGCGTTGCATTAGTAAGCAAATCTCCTATTAGAGATATACAAGAAAACTTACCAAACCTCGAAGATGATCAAAAGAGACTTCTAGCCGCTACTTATGAATATAAAGGCGAACCATTAAGAGTTATCAATGTATATTGTCCAAATGGTAGTGATTTAGAGAGTCCAAAATTTGTATATAAAATGCGTTGGTTTGAGGCTTTATCAGACTATGTCGAGCAACAGCTAAAACTTTATAAAAGGCTAATTTTGACGGGTGACTTTAACATTGCCCCAAAAGATGAAGATATTCATAATAAATATTTAGGACCAATACTGATATCTCCACAAGAAAGAGAACACTTTAACAGGATTATTAGTTTAGGTTTAAACGACTCATTCAGATTGTTTGAACAAGAACCTAAATCCTATAGTTGGTGGGACTATAGACAATTTGGTTTTAAAAGAAATGCAGGTCTTAGAATTGATCACATTCTAATCAGTAATGCTTTAAAAGACTTGTGTACCAAAAGTTGGATCGATAAAAATCAAAGAGGGCATGAACGACCTTCCGACCATGCCCCCGTAATCGCAGAATTTGATTAAAAAATTAATCTCCGTCTAGGATTCTACGTTCAAGAGTTTGTGCTGCACTTGCACTCTTCATAGGAATCGCTATAGAGCCGTTAGAAATCATTTGATCAATTGGGAAAATAGAAACTAATTTCTGCTTAATAGTTGCTATATAGAATTTGCCTATATTGTTTGCACTGTGTCGGCTAAGCTTGCGTGCCCCAGTATCGTTTAATTGAAGTTTAACGTGTGGTCTGTTGTACTGATCTACAACAGCTAATGCATCTTGCAAATCACTATATACAATAGTTTGGCGTGGATCAACATAAACAGTAGTGTTTTCCTGAGCAACAGGAGTGAATCCAGGAACAGGTTCTGTAGAACCTACATAAATCACAAAAGTAGATGATGATTTAGCAGGTGGTGCTTGTGTAATCGGTGTAAAAGATTGGCTTGCTTGAGGAAATTGCGGTACAGCAGTTCCCTGCCCTAAACTATCAATATTAGTAGCTGGGAGATTAGCGTTTGGTACTTGAGTTGCAATTTGAGGCGTATTAACTTGCGGTACTTGAACTTGAGGTGTTTGAGGAGTTTCACCCAACATATTATCTATTGTTTCACATCCAGATAAAAGTACTGCCAACGCTATAAAACAACTTTTATAGTTCATATAAACCTCGTAGAAAAATTAGTGGATTGTCTTATTGTAAATGTAAATAAGTATTGCATTTAGAATTTTAAAGCTTAATTTTAGAAAATAAATTACAAAAATCGCTCAAATGGCTTAAGATAGCGCCACTTTCCTGTAGGAAGGTCTGCTAATGCTACGTTTCCCATACGAACACGCTTTAACCCTACAACTTTTAAGCCTACTAATTCACACATGCGTCGTATTTGCCTTTTTTTACCTTCCCAGAGAATAAACCTAAGCTGATCATCATTGACCCACTCGACTTCAGCTTCTCGAAGTGGCTGACCATCTAAACTTAGGCCATGATTTAAAAGTTGCAATCCCCTATCGCTAAGCTTTCCCTCGACGCGCACAATATACTCTTTTTCAACTTCAGAGTCATCTCCTATTAGTTGTTTGGCAATGCTTCCGTCTTGCGTCATCACAAGCAAGCCCTGAGACTCAATATCTAATCGACCAGCAGTTGCTAATCCTTTAAGATGGTCGGGTGAAAATTCGTTATGTGCTCTGTCAAATTGGTTCGCTTTATTTATAAGCATAAGAGCAGATTTATAATTTTTCTCAGGCTGAGATGAGACATAACCAACAGGCTTGTTCAAAATTATAGTAACCTGCTTAGATTTCAAATCTAAAGCTTTTTTATCGAGGGTTAGTTTTGCTGAGGGTGTTACCTTATCTCCTAATGATACGACCTTCCCATCAGCCTTTACCCAGCCTCTATCGATAAAAACATCAGCCTCTCTTCTTGAACAAAGCCCCTGTTCACTAAGTAATTTTGATACCCTAACCTTATCCATATTAAATAGCAGCTTCTCCAGTTTCACCTGTTCTAATTCGAACAACCTGCTCAACATTAGTGACAAAAATTTTCCCGTCCCCTATTTTTCCAGTTCTGGCAGCTTCAACGATTGCTTCTAGTGCAGAGTCTACTTCATCATCTTTTACCAAGAGTTCAATCTTTACTTTTGGCAAAAAATCTACGGCATATTCAGCTCCTCGATATAGCTCTGTATGGCCTTTTTGTCTTCCAAATCCTTTGGTTTCGGTGACTGTAAGCCCCGTAATACCGACCTCGCCTAAAGCCTCTCTGACTTCATCTAATTTAAATGGTTTAATAATTGCAGTAACAAGTTTCATAATTAATACTTAAATTTATGGGTGACTGGTACATTCCATCCGCTAAAAAAGGAACGTTTAGATATTTTAGGCCCTAGAGCCGCTTGTCTTCTTTTGAATTCGCTTATTTTTAATAGACGTGAAGTTTTTTCAATTTCTTCTTTGCCTAATCCACTCTCAGCGGATATCTCATTTGATGACTTATCATTGATTACCATGGCTTCTATAATTTGATCAAGAATATCATAAGGTGGCAATGAATCCTGATCCACCTGCCCTGGTGCAAGTTCAGCACTAGGAGCTCTTTGTATAATTCGTTCTGGAATGGTCTCAGACTGAGTGTTTCTCCATTTAGCTAATTCATAGACTAGAGTTTTTGGAACATCACATATTACTGAGAATCCTCCAACCATATCCCCATAAAGTGTACTATAGCCAGTTGCGGATTCAGATTTATTTCCTGTGCTAAGAACTAGGGCGTTTTTACGATTAGCTATGGCCATAAGTATGACCCCGCGAACTCGTGCTTGCAGATTTTCAAGAGTTACATCTTTAGAATTAGGTTCTATCGAATTAAGAATTGGTTTAATTGCATCATATATACCTTGATACATAGGTTTTATAGGAACTATATCGTACTTTACATTAAGAGTGTCGCACATTTTTTTTTGCATCATCGTTTGACATCTGAGCAGTAAACTCTGATGGCATGGATAAAGCATGACAATTTTGAGCACCAATCGCATCAGAGGCTATAGCGAGCACTAATGCAGAATCAATCCCGCCTGACAAACCTAAGACGATTTCCTTTAAGCCATTTTTTCTAATGTAGTTATTAGTTGCTAGGGTCAATGCGGACCAAATCTCCGCTTCCCTTGAGGTTAACTCATAGGTCTTTTCAGAATCTAGATTATTTTTATTAAAGGGGATGAATTTTTGATTTTTACTCTCTTCTTCATAAATGGATAAATCAAAGATATTTAGGCCTTGTTTAAAACGAGGGCCAAGAGCGTGAATATTGCCACCTTCATCTAAGGCAAAGCTTAAACCATCAAACACATGTTCATCCTGTCCGCCCAATAAATTGCAATACACAACTTTTATACCCTTAGATGCGATATTCGTTTTTAATAACTCAAGGGTCTCAGAAAATGATTCTAAATGGTATGGATTTGCATCGAGAATTAATGCAAACTGAGTTGCTTTAGAAAGAGATTTCTCAATATGTGCAGGGTTTTTCCAATCGTCCCCAGAAAAAATAGCATATCCAACTCTTTTATCCCCTTCTGTAGTAGAGATAAATATATGTTCATCGTAGCCTTTAATGTGTTTGGATGTTAGGCTTGGCGTACTTTCAACTACCTTTAAAGTTGAATAAACGCAATTGTTCTCGTTATTAAAGGAAGTAGCGAAAATAGTTCCACTGAAATTGTCGGACACTTCTTTGCCAAAATGTTCAACTATTTGATGTTCTTTATTAACGAAATCACTTCTTAAATAAAGGCCGTCCGAACCAAAGCCAGAAAAGGCAAATTTAGGAAATACGAGGATATCTACCCCCTCTTGTTCTGCAGATTCGAGGTATTGAGTCATAAGGAGCTCATTGCCATCGAAATCCCCTGTTATTGGATTGAATTGGGCAAGACCAAAACGGATAAACATGCATAATCCTTATATATTATTTTGACCACACAATTATAATGACAGTTCATGAGTCTATACAGGGTATACATATGTCTAACAACACAGAAAACCAATTTGACAATAAAAATAAGGCTTGGTCCGCTCGCTTTTCTGAGCCGATGTCTGAGTTAGTTAAAAGATATACGGCCTCTGTATTTTTTGAACAAAGGCTAGCACCTTTTGATATTGAAGGATCTCTTGCCCATGCTGAAATGCTCTCTAATGTTGGCGTTATAAGTGAAGAGGACTTTATAAATATTCAAAAAGGGCTCAATCAAATTTTAGAAGAGATACGTGAAGGTAAATTTACCTGGTCCTTGGATTTAGAAGATGTTCATCTAAATATAGAAAAACGTCTAGTAGATCTTATAGGAGATGCTGGTAAAAGGCTTCACACTGGACGCTCTAGGAACGATCAAGTTGCGACCGATATTAGACTTTGGCTTAGATGTGAAATTGATACCGATATTGATCTTCTTAAAAATTTAAGAATAGTTCTGGCCCAATTAGCAATTAAATATCACGATATAGTTATGCCAGGATTTACGCATCTTCAGGTTGCTCAGCCTGTTAGTTTTGGACATCATATGTTGGCTTATGCGGAGATGTTCGGACGAGATTTGGAGAGGCTAAGAGATTGCAGAAAAAGAGCGAATATATTGCCACTTGGGGCAGCTGCTCTTGCTGGTACTAGCTATCCATTAGATAGAGAAAAAGTCGCAGAGATTCTTAATTTTGATTCCATTACTACTAACTCTTTAGACTCTGTGTCCGATAGGGATTTTGCAATTGAATTTTGCTCAGTCGCAAGCATTGCCATGATGCATATTTCAAGATTATCCGAAGAATTGGTTTTATGGATGAGCCAGCAATTTAGCTTCATTAAATTGCCAGACAGGTTTTGCACAGGTAGTTCTATTATGCCTCAGAAGAAAAACCCTGATGTGCCTGAGCTAGCTCGCGGTAAAACTGGACGTGTGTACGGCGATTTAATGTCTATGCTTGTACTTATGAAATCGCAACCATTGGCATACAACAAAGACAATCAGGAAGACAAAGAGGCATTATTTGATGCCGCAGATACTCTAAGAGATACTCTAACAATTTTTATTGAGATGATCTCAGGGCTTGAAGTTAATGCTTTAAATATGAGCAATGCTGCGAAAAAAGGGTTTTCTACCGCTACTGATTTGGCTGATTATCTTGTTAAAAAAGGTTTGCCATTTAGGGATGCCCATGAAGTGGTAGCTAAAGCTGTAAAAGAATGCGAAGCTCAATCTAAGGACTTATCTGATTTAAGTTTAGAAGAATTTAAAAAAATGAATACTATGATTGATTCTGATATATATGATTTTCTTACTTTAGAAGGATCTGTTAATTCTAGAAAAACAATCGGCGGTACTTCATTTGAAAATGTTCTGGCTCAGGCTAACGCAATACTAAGTGGCGAGAGATAAAATCTTTAGATTTTAAGTAGGATTTATCCATATCAAGTGTTGAGAAATCGTTACCCTGCTCTGAGTTTAGTGATATAACCATCCTGTTTTGTTCAGAGCTGCAAGCCTGCCATCTTAAAGAATTACTAGATTTAAAATTTGGATAAAAACCTATTGTAGGTATGTCTAATAAACCTGCAATATGTAATGGCCCAGTGGATCCAGCTATAAATAAATTCGAGCAAGCTATAGAATGCACAAAGTCAACTAAGCCATACTTACTTTCGTAATAATGGACTCTATTTTTAATTTGAGGCTCTAAGATATTCAAGATATCCAAAGCTGTCTTAGCTTCATTTGGACCTGAAGTTAAGAAAATTTGAGTTTTAAAATCTTTGTTTATGTGTTGGATTAGATTGGCTACTTGATGTGGACTTAATGTAGAGGCTGTACCACCAGTAGACGTATGAACCATAACCCAAGGATCGCTTATAAGGTTTCTATCTAAAGAGAGTCTCTCTAGTATCGTATCTTTATGTGGATATAAAAATTCCTTTGAAAAAGACAAATAAGGGGGTATTAAGGCTCTCTCTAATATTGCACTCTCACTATTTGAATGAAGCGAGAGACCTCTCTTTTTTAAAAATTTAATAAAGTACTTGGCCAAATCGATGTTGTACTCGTATTCAGGTTTTAAATTCTGTGAACGTCTTTGGATTAGCCTGTGATTATGAAATATTTGAAAAAGTTTAGTAGCAGGAGCAAATCTATGAGGAATATCTAGTTTTCTAATTAGTTTTGTGTTGTGCCAAGTAGAGTAAAACAAAATAGAAGCATCAAATTTGTGTGCTTTCAATGCTTTTAAAAATTTTTTCTTCTGTTCCTCAGTAAGATTTGGATTTAGTATTTTTCCGTCAGTTGAAATATCTACTATTACTTCATCTATATAAGGGCATATCGAAGCTAGAGGTGAAGTGTATTCTGATACAAGGGCAGAAATACGTAGGTTGGGTATAGACGATTTTAATAACTTTAATGCGGGCCAGATAAGTGCAAAATCACCTAATTTGTCATTTCTAACTACGAGTAAATTCATATTAATCAATTATTTTTCTAATGATATCTGGCTTAAATCCTCGAGAAATCATGAACCTATATTGCTTAGCTTTTTGCTTTAGATCTGAAGGCTTGATTCCGTGAAATTTATTCTCCCAAATCTCACGGGCTAATTCAGATTCATCAGTTTGAATAAACTCGTGAATTTTTGATAGAACCGAGTCATCAAGTCTATGTTCTTTAAGAGATAGAAGAATTTTGTTAATTCCCCATTTTTTTGAGTGGGAATGTACAAAATACTCAAGAAACCTTAAATCTGACTGTAGATCTTTTTCCTTAAGAAATGCAATCGTTTCATTAATAAGATTCAAGTCTTGCGTATATCTAGAAAGTTTCTGAGCTAATTCATAACTCGAATGCTCTCTTCTAGACAAGAGAGCAATAGCTTTATGCTTTAAATTAACTTCCAAATATTACTCTTCAGTATCTTCCAATTCATCATTTGTAGGCGCAACATCAAGCAATTTATCTGCCCCACCTACACCCATAGCAGCACGGATTTTACCTTCGATTTCTTGAGCTAATTCAGGGTGAGCTTTTAAATATTCCCGAACATTATCTTTTCCCTGACCGATTTTAGTGCCGTTATATGAAAACCATGCACCAGCTTTATCGACGATACCAGCTTTTACCCCTAGGTCAATTATCTCACCTTCTCTAGATATGCCAGAACCATACATAATGTCGAATTCAACTTGCTTAAATGGAGGTGCGACTTTATTTTTAACGACTTTAACCCGAGTCTCGTTTCCGATTACTTCATCTCCCTTTTTAATAGAGCCGATTCTTCTAATATCTAATCTAACTGATGTGTAGAATTTAAGTGCATTCCCGCCTGTAGTGGTTTCAGGGCTACCGAACATAACACCAATTTTCATTCGAATTTGGTTAATAAATATAACAGTGCAGTTAGTTCGTTTAATGGATGCTGTAAGTTTTCTTAATGCTTGACTCATAAGCCTAGCTTGGAGGCCAGGTAAGCTATCTCCCATATCCCCTTCGAGTTCGGCTTTAGGCACTAATGCGGCAACGGAGTCGACCACTATAAGGTCAATAGAACCCGATCTAACTAAAGCATCAGTAATCTCGAGGGCTTGTTCACCTGAATCTGGTTGAGAGATTAATAACTCATCGAGTTTTACTCCTAATTTTGAAGCATATTGAACATCTAATGCATGCTCAGCATCAATAAAAGCACAAGTACCGCCAATCTTTTGCATCTCAGCAATAGCTTGTAGAGTCAATGTAGTTTTACCTGATGACTCAGGACCAAAAATTTCTATAACTCTGCCTCGTGGTAAACCACCAACACCTAATGCGATATCAAGACTAAGTGAGCCAGTAGAAAACACTTGTATATCATGCTCAACCTCACCGTCACCGTAACGCATAATTGATCCCTTACCGAATTGTTTTTCGATTTGGGCTAATGCTGCACTAAGAGCTTTAGCTCTCTCTTTGTTATTTTTATCTTCCATAAATCGACTCCTTTTTTGTAGTTAAGAGTATTATGCCATTAAAAACACTGTATGTCCATACAGTAGATTTTTTGAACTACAATATTGGAAATTTAAACGGCTAAAGTTAATGATTTTTAAAAATTTAAAATTATATAAATTAAACCCCAATTGGACACCATCAGCAAAGCAATTACATAAGGATTTAAAAGCTTTTGCTTTCGTTGAATCAAATTTTTCTGATTCAGGATTGGCGAATGTAGGTTGGGAAAAAGTTCACGATGAATATGAATCAGATCATGAACTCGTACTTGAGATAGGCTCTCATCTTATTGCCAAATTTAAGTATGAAAAGAAATTATTGCCAGCTGCAGTAATTAACCAATATACAAAAGAAAAGGCTCAAGAAATAGAAGATCAACAAGGCTTTAAACTATCTAAAAAGAAACTTAAAGAATTAAAAGAAAGCGTCACAGACAAGCTAAGACCCAAAGCATTTAGTGTATTCAAAGAGGTTTTAGTTGTTTTCGATATAGAAAATTCTATATTTTGGATGGATACATCCTCTACTTCACTTGCAGATGATATAGTCACACTACTATCGAAGTGCACGAATCCATTGCCACTATCAAATTTTCAGACAGCCATTTCACCCACTACAGCTATGACAAAATGGGTGGTCGAAGGGGCTCCATCTCCATTTAGCACTGAACAAGATACAGAATTGAAAGGCATTTTGGACAGCAAAGTTTCTATTAAATATGCAAATCACTCACCTGATATAGCTGAAGTTAGAAATCATCTAAATAATGGAAAGATTTGCACGAGATTGTCATTAAATTGGGACGATAAAATTATCTTCACTCTTAATGAATCGCTTGATATTAAAAAAATCACTGTTTTAAATATTAAGAATGACTTAGAGGAAACAGATGATAAATATGAGCTTTTCTTAAGTGAGATTGCACTTATGGTTTCTGAATTATCTAATATGATCAATGATCTATCTTTGGCTTTAAGCGATGAGCACAATGAAGCTTAGAAAAGAATCCAAAATCGCCTTAGTTATTATTTTTATAGTGACGGGGACTCTATTTTTTAGTGCCCGTCCGCCTGATAATTCTAAGGAGGATATTCTTACATCTAATTTATCCAATAAAACAGGTTCTAAAGACCTGAATGGTACAAAGAGTACAGATCTTAAGAAATCTCTTACCAATGTGACGGAGACATTTTTTCTTAGCGATGAAGAATATAAATTTAGAGGGTTTATTCAGGGAATAAGTTACTCAAGTTTCAGTTTCTATATGAATTTTAATGAAGCAGTACAATTGAAGCTGACAGCTCATAAGGATTTAGAGATGATGATTTATGGCTCCAAAGCTTACACACTTAAAAATACGGATAAATTTGTAGCTCCTGAAGCGGGCATATATGAACTAAGAGTGTTCTTTAAACCAAATATTGAATTTAATTTATCCTCTGATAGATATGAAGAATTCAGTTTAAATATTAAAAAATTAAAGTAATAAATATCGCTCTTTCAATTTATTTAACTGATCTCTAGCCTTGGCTGCCTGCTCAAACTCTAGATTCCGTGCATGCTCGAGCATTTGTTTTTCAAGTTTTTTGATTTCTGCAGATAGTTTTTTCTCATCTTTCAGAAGCTCAGACATATCAATTGTTTCGTTCATCTCCTCTACTGAATCATGAAGAACACCATCGATAATATCTTTAACCGCTTTTTTAATAGATTGAGGAGTGATTCCATGAGCTTCGTTATATGTAATTTGCTTATTTCTTCTTCGTTCAGTTTCTTCAATGGCCTTTTTCATGGAATCTGTAACCTTATCCGCATAAAGGATAGCTTTCCCATTTATATTTCTAGCTGCACGACCAATAGTTTGAATGAGACTTCTCTCTGACCGTAAAAATCCTTCCTTATCGGCGTCTAATATTGCCACTAAAGAGACTTCAGGAATATCCAAGCCTTCACGAAGTAAATTAATACCTACCAGCACATCGAATACACCTAATCTCAAATCACGTATTATCTCTACACGCTCCACTGTATCGATATCACTATGCAAATATCTAACCTTTAAGAAATTTTCAGATAAATATTCTGTTAAATCCTCTGCCATTCTTTTGGTTAAGGTAGTGACCAACACCCTCTCCCCTTTGGCAATGCATTTCTTAGCTTCACCCAATAAATCATCGACCTGTGTGAGTGCTGGTCTAATTTCTACAGTTGGGTCAACAAGGCCAGTCGGCCTAACGACTTGCTCCACAATATTATCCGAGCGTTCCAACTCATATTCTGCAGGTGTAGCGGAAACGAAAATTGATTGCTTCATGCGAGATTCAAATTCATCCATTTTTAGTGGTCGATTATCCATGGCCGATGGTAAACGAAATCCAAATTGCACTAATGTAGCTTTTCTAGAGTGATCTCCTCGATACATACCGCGCAATTGCCCCATCATTACATGGCTCTCATCAAAAAACATCAAAGCATCTTCAGGCAAGTAATCAATTAATGTTGGTGGCGGATCTCCTGCTTTAGCTCCCGAAAGATGACGCGAGTAATTTTCGATTCCCTTGCAAAAACCTAATTCATGAAGCATTTCTAAATCGAATCTTGTTCTTTGTTCAATTCTTTGAGCATATACAAGTTCGCCTCTATCCATAAATTCTTTTACTCTGTCTTTAAGTTCAGCTTTTATGCTTTCAATTGCCCTGAGAACCGTTGATCTCGGAGTCACATAAAGAGAACACGGGTAAAGAGTAAAGCGAATAATATTTTGCCGAATTTTCCCAGTTAATGGGTCAAAAAGCTCAAGTTTCTCAAGTTCTTCATCGAACAAAGTTATTCTAAGAGCTAATTCAGGGCTTTCTGAAGGAAATATATCAATTAAATCTCCTCGCACTCTAAAATGTCCACGAGAGAATTCCATATCATTTCTCTCGTATTGCATAGATACAAGTCTCTCTAAAATAGTCTCACGCGAAATCTTATCTCCTGTTCTGAGAATTAGGACCATAGCTTGATAATCAGTTGGATCGCCAATACCGTATATAGTTGACACTGTTCCAACTATTATCGTGTCCCTTCTCTCAATCAGACTTTTAGCAGCTGAGAGGCGCATCTGCTCAATATGTTCATTGATATTTGAATCTTTCTCTATAAATAAATCTCGGTTTGGAACATAAGCCTCTGGCTGGTAATAATCATAGTAAGAAACAAAGTATTCAACCGCATTTTTTGGGAAAAATTCACGCATTTCGGCATAAAGCTGAGCCGCTAGCGTTTTGTTGTGAGCAAGAATTAATGCTGGTCTTCCAAGTTGGGCGATCACATTTGCCATTGTGAAAGTTTTTCCACTCCCTGTTACCCCAAGCAAGGTTTGATGCATTAGACCATCACGTACGCCTTGTACAAGACTTTTTATGGCCTCTGGCTGATCTCCTGATGGTTCCCATGATTGATGTAGAAGAAAGGGACTGTTGGGATATTGAATAACTTCAGACATTAATGTGGCAATGCTTATGTAAATATAAACTTTTTATTTTATACTTAGTAATCAATAATTAAAAAATTTTCAATAAATGTCTAAATTATTTACAAAAATAGAGCTAGCCCCGAGTGACCCTATTTTGGGGCTTACTGACTTATATAGGGCCGATCAAAATTCAAAAAAAGTTAATCTAGGTGTTGGGGTTTATTACGATGAAAACGGTAATATACCTATTTTTAAAGCTGTAAAAATTGCTGAAGAAAGATTTATAGAATCTCACAAACCATTTGCATATCGAGCTATGAATGGGACACCAGATTACACAAATGCCGTTAAGAAACTGATTCTTGGCGAAGAACTTTATGATTCTAAAAATAAGCTATGCTGCACTATCCAAACCTTAGCAGGAACTGGTGCTTTGATGCTTGCGGCTCATTTTTTGTATAAACTTACTCCCTCTTCTACTATTTATGTATCCAAACCTACTTGGGCCAATCACAAAACTATCTTTCAACTAGCTGGATTTAAGGTTGAGGAATATCCTTATTACAACGATCAAACCATGGATTTAGATTTTGAATCCATGATCAATAAATTAAAAGAGCTAGAGGAAAAAAGCATTGTAGTGCTTCACACATGTTGCCACAATCCTACTGGCGTAGACCCTAGCATTGAGCAGTGGGAGCAGATTGCTGAGGTTATTAAATCTAAAAATTTAATACCTATTCTAGATACAGCTTATCAAGGCTTCGGTGATGGTTTAGAAGAAGATGCAAAAGCTATTCGAATCTTTGCTAAACATGGAATTGAAGTTCTCGTTACCACTTCATTCTCAAAAATATTTTCTCTATACGGTGAACGCGTAGGTGCACTAACCATTTTCTGTTCAGATGAATCTGAAGTTGAACCTGTTTTAAGCCAAGTAAAGGTCCTAATCAGATCTCTTTACTCTAATCCACCTACCTTTGGGGCTACTTTAGTATCTACTGTCTTAAACGACCCCGAGCTTAATAAAATGTGGAGAGTTGAATTAGAGTCTATGAGACAGCGAATTCTTAACGTTCGCAAATCACTGGCTTCAAAAGTTATGGAGGCTGGATCTAGTCGATCTTATGATTTTGTAGTTAAACAAAAAGGTATGTTTTCTTACACTGGTTTAGATAAGGAAAAAGTTGCAAAACTTAAAGATCAAGATCATATATATATTGTTGGATCTGGACGCATATGCGTTGCCGCCATCAATGACTCTAATATCGATTATGTCGCAAATGCTTTGGCTAAAGCCTAGATTGATTATCGTTATTTGAATAAAAGGCCTCTTGTAGGCCTTTTTTATTGACTATTATGGTGTATGAATTTACAATATGTTAGTAAATACACTATAGGGTTGTATATGAGCATTAAACTTACTTCTAGACAGCTTGATGTACTAAATCTAATACATTCTTTTATTAAGAAACACGGTTTTCCTCCAACTAGAGCTGAAATCTCTGCTGCTTTAGGGTTTAATTCTCTTAATTCAGCCGAGATGCATATTAAGGCTTTAGTTAAAAAAGGTGCTTTAATTACCTTGCCTGGGGCTTCTAGAGGTTTAAAAATTAATCCTGAATTTATTTTTAATAAAGAAGATGCTGTTATGTCTTCGACTAGGTCTGATATAGAAGATGAACGCTTAAATTTCGAAGATTCTATCGCTTCAAATGATCTATTAAATCTTCCCTTAGTCGGACGTGTCGCAGCAGGAAATCCAATAGAGGCTATTGAACATCATGAGGATCAAATAATTATTAACTCATCTGTGTTTTCTCAAACTCCAGATTATTTACTTAGAGTGAGGGGCGATAGCATGATAGAAATAGGAATTATGGAGGGTGACTTACTTGCTGTTAAAAAAGTGCAAGACGCCCATAATAATGAAATTGTTGTGGCTAGACTTGACGGTGAGGTTACGGTTAAAAGATTGCACAAATTAAAAGACCGTATTGAACTTATTCCAGAAAATTCTTCTTATTCTGTTATAAAAGTTAGTCCCGAACAAGATTTTAAAATTGAAGGATTGGCAGTTGGGTTAATCAGAAATCATGTTCTGATTTAAATTAAGGGGGTGAAATTAATACACCCCCTTAATTCTATTTTTTGCTTACTAAAACGCCCTGCTTACGACCTCTCCTACCTTGAATCCACCAAACCAATCCTATAAGTAAGAATGCTGGTATAAACATAATAGCGACATTCGGTCTATTTCTATTTGGAACCATAAGTTCAACTATATCCCACTGATTTTCCCAACGGGCCTTAGAAGCTTGGGAACCAAATTTAACTTGAGTTACTTGAACTTGATCTCCCAAAGGCATTAATGTTAAGCCTGCTCTGCGTAATTTCTCTTTACCGATTTGAACTTCATTTTTGCCTTCGGTGTTTTCTAAATCCTTAAGATTGACGGAGACAAGTTTTGTTAAATCATCTCCTTCAAGTGTCATGCCTTGAATTTTAGCTACAAATCGACCATTATCGGGTACTTGAGCTGCTACCTTATAAACATCAGCCAAGGGTTTCACTTCGTATTCTGGATACATTCTATTTAGATACCAATCAGGTCTAAACATCATAAATGCTGCAATTAATAAGATGAGAGATTCTAGTAAGGTACTCTTAACTCTAAAGAACAACATAGTTGAAGCTGCGAATATCATTGAAGCAACAATTGCACCAAATATGACAATCACTAAATTGAGAGTAGAATCAACCCCTATTAGTAGTAGCATAGGATTAAAAACAAAAATAAATGGCAATATAGCTGTACGCATCGCATACACTACGCCCTGAACCCCTGTTTTAATAGGATCTTCACCCGAAATGGCGGCCGCAGCAAATGTAGCCAAGCCCACAGGTGGGGTTATATCGGCCATAATCCCAAAATAAAACACAAAAAAGTGTACGGCAATTAATGGAATTATCAGATCATTTTGTGCACCTAGTTCTACCACTACAGGGGCCATCAATGTAGCCATTAGAATGTAGTTTGCTGTTGTGGGCATACCAAGGCCAAGAACCAGACATACAAATGCAGTAAAGAACAACATTATTAAGACATTTCCCATTGAAACAAGCTCTACAAAAGCTGTCATTCGAAGTCCTAGACCAGTAAGAGTAATTGCACCTACAATAAGACCAGCCGTTCCGCAGGCGATGGCAATGCCTATCATATTTCTAGCACCCTCTTCTAATCCTTGAACAGTTTCTATATATCCTTTATTAATTGCACCAGAGAGGTTTTCTTTTCTAAATAAGGACATAAGAGGTCTTTGAGTTAGCATTAAAACAATTAAAGATATAACCGCATAGAAAGCTGAAAGGCCTGCTGAAAGCATTTCAATACTCAGACACCATACTAAAATAGCTATTGGAATTAGATAAAACAAACCTGCCCTAACAGTAGGCCAAGTTTCAGGCTTAACAGGGCTGGTAATATTAATATCATTTGGTAGGTCTTCGTATTTTGATGCTACAAAAACTAGGCCTAAATATAAAGCGAGTAATAAGCCAACTAAAATCCAAATAGCTGCATCACCAGCAATAGCTTGAACACCAGTACCTATGTAATAGAACGCCCCCATAACCGCAAGGGTACCAGATATACCAATAAGGTAGCTAATTAGCTTTTGAGAAAAAGTGCGATTCTGGTTAGCTGCCATCATAGGCTGTATTCCAAGCTTAAGTGCTTCAAGATGAACTATATAAAACAAGGAAATATAGGAAATAGTTGCGGGAAGGAATGCGTTTTTAATAATTTCCGTATATGGTACGCCGACATATTCAATCATAAGGAATGCAGCTGCACCCATAACTGGAGGCATAATTTGACCATTAACGGAAGATGAAGTTTCAATCGCACCTGCTCTTACGCCGCCATAACCAGCCTTCTTCATTAGCGGTATAGTGAAAATTCCGCCAGTTACTACATTTGCTACTGAAGAAGCAGAAACGATTCCGTTTACTGCTGAAGATACTACGGCTACTTTTGCTGGACCACCTCTTAAATGACCTAACATCGCAAATGAGACTTGCATTAAATAATTCCCTGCTCCACATTTATCTAATAATGAACCTAAGAGAACAAAAATGAAAATATATGATGTTGATACACCAAGAGCAACGCCGAAAACTCCTTCTGTTTCAAGCCACATATGAGCGACTAAACGATTAATAGATGCTCCTTTATGTGAGAGAACGTCAGGAAAATAAGGGCCTAAAAAAACATAGGTCAGCATAACTATACCAAGAATGGTCATAGGCCAACCTAAAGCTCGTCTAGTAATTTCTAAAAGAAGTAAAACACCTAGAGTTCCAGCAAAAATATCCAATGTAGTAGGTATCCCAGGTCTTGTAGAAAGTTCTTGATAGAAGAGATATAAATAAGCTCCACAGAATCCTGCTAATAAGGCTAGTATCCAATCATATGCTGGCATCTTATGGGAGTGATTTTTTCCTAGGGGATAAGCCAAAAAGCCTAAAAACATAGCAAAGCCTAAGTGAATTGATCTGGCTTCTGTGTCGTTAAAAATTCCGAAGTTAAATTCAAAAGGTAAGGGAGACGCAATCCATAATTGGAATAAGGTCCAAAGTAATGCACCAATGGCTAATACATGCCTTGCAGCACCTTCAACTTTTCTTCCACCACGGTCGACATCAGCGACCATTTTCTCCAATTCAGCTAATTTTTTTGCGTCCGTAACCATATAAGTCCTAATAATAATTATGAACAAACCGCCAAGACCTGTGTCTTTAGCGGTTTGATTGAAAAAAATTTGAAAAAAAGTTTAAAAATTATTTGATTAAACCGATTTCTTTATAGTATTTTTCAGCACCTGGGTGAAGTGGAGTAGTAACACCGTTTGTAATCATACCTTCTTTTGTAAGATTAGCTAAAGCTGGATGAAGTTTTTTGAAATCATCGAAGTTTTCAAATACTGCCTTAACGATTTTGTAAATTGTTTCTTCATCAGTTTTTGCTGAAGCCACTACAAGAGCGGTAACACCATAAGTATCTGTTGCTTCGTTTCCTGAATAAATACCAGCTGGAATTTGAACTTTTGCGTAGTAAGGGAATTTGGCAACGATTTTGTCTACTACTTCACCAGTAAGTGGCATTAGTTTAGCACCACATGTGGTGATTGGATCTTGAATATTAGCTGATGGATGTCCAACACCGTAGATGAAGCCGTCAATCTTACCGTCACATAGAGCTGTGCCATGTTCGTCAGCTTTTAATTCAGATGCAACTGAGAAATATGATTTGTCAGTACCAAGTTCAGTTAAATACTGTTCCAAAGATGCACGGTTACCAGAACCTGGGTTTCCTATATTAAAACGTTTGCCTTTAAGGTCTTCAAAACCTTTAACCCCAGAATCTTTAGAAACTACGATAGTTAACGGTTCAGGATGCAGAGCAAATACCGTTCTTAAATCTTGATATGGACCAGCTTCTTTAAAGTTAGCCTCTCCTTTGTATGAGTTGTAAGCTACGTCAGATTGAGCAAAGCCTAAATCCAACTCACCTGCTTTGATAGTGTTTACATTGAAAACAGAAGCTCCTGTAGATTCAACTGAGCAACGGATACCATGATCTTTGCGATCTTTATTAACGATACGGCAGATAGCTCCACCTGCAGCATAATAAACTCCAGTAACACCCCCAGTACCTATACTAACGAATTTCTGTTCAGCTGCTGAAGCTGGAGATACAGTAAATGCAGATAGTAACGCAGCAGTTCCTACAGCTAAGGATAATTTTTTAAGGATTTTCATAGTAACACCTATCTATGTAATTAAAAATTGTCTATATATATAACAAATATAGGTTACAGAATGAAATAGGAATATCCCTAAGATTATTCCCTACACAATAAATATTGGGAACCATAAAGTTCGGCCCTGGAAGCAACTTTATTAGCTATATTTTTTAACCATTCCTTATTTTCAAATGTGCCTCTTGAAAAGCCTCCCCACCCTTCATGATAATTCAGATATTGATTATATGTATCCCATCGTCCAACGGCATTTACTTTGTAAGTTTTAGCCATATACCAACCAATAAAATCTACAGCATCATGAAAAACATCTCGCTTTGCTCCACTATTCCCTGTTTCTCTAATATAGTCTCTCCAGACATCATCTTTTGCTTGAGGATAACCGTAGGCGTCGCTTGGCCTGCCTAAAGGAACAAAACCTAATGCCCATCTTTTAGCTGGTCTAGCATTGTGAATAAATTTAGATTCTTGATAAATGATAGCCATAACGATTTGCGGAGGTGCTTGCCATTTATCTTTTGCTTGAATTAAAGATTTTCGCCATTCGGGTTTTTCAGTTAGTATCGAACACATATCATTTGAATTGGATGGAGGATTAGTGCTAACAACATTTCTGGAGGCACATGCACTAATCACAAAAACAATAACAAATGATAAAAATTTGTAAAAATTTATCATCTCAGTTCTTATATTATTTGTATAATCAGATTATTTTATTCTTAAGGAAAGGTAATGCAAAGTAAAAACCGAGTATTTTATGGCTTTTATATGGGGTTCCTCCTTTTAGTGACCATAGGCTTTATTTATATTCTAAGTCCATATTTCTCGGCACTTTTTTGGGCAGTTATTTTTGCAGTTTTATTTAGGCCAATTTATTTAAAATTACTTAATAAAATGCCGAAAAGGAAAAACATATCAGCTCTACTTACATTGATATTAGCGATTCTTTTAGGAATAATTCCTATAAGTATCATTGCCACTTCTCTTACTACTCAAGCTGTTGATTTATATGAGCAGATAGAATCAGGGAAATTAAATATTGGTGAATATTTAGATTTAGTTTATAACAATTTGCCATCGCCTATTCATTCTTTCCTTGAGCGATTCCATATCACAAGTGAGTTCAGCTTCAAAGAGAAGCTTTTGCAACTATTTAATCAAGGCTCTAAATTTATGGCTACTGAGTTAGTGAACATATCTCAAAACACGTTCACTTTCATTATGGATTTGGGCATTATGCTTTATTTAATGTATTTCTTTATTAGAGACGGTGAATCCATAAAGGAATATATAAAAAGATTCATACCTTTAAGTGGCAATCACAAAATCAAACTTTTCAGTAAATTTTTGACTGTTGTGAGAGCAACTGTAAAAGGCAATATGCTTGTGGCTATAGCTCAAGGTGCGTTAGGAGGGATTATTTTTGCCATTCTTGGTATTCCATCACCTATTTTATGGGGTGTAATCATGGCATTCCTTTCTCTACTTCCTGCTATTGGTGCCGCTTTAGTTTGGTTACCAGTTGCTATTTATCTATTAGTATCAGGATCTACTATTGAAGGTATTATTATGATAGTTTGGGGCGTGGTGGTTATTGGTATGTCTGATAACCTACTTAGACCTATATTAGTAGGTAAAGATACTAGATTACCCGACTATTTAATCCTAATAACCACTATTGGGGGCTTGGCTGTTTTTGGATTAAATGGATTTGTAATTGGCCCATTGCTAGCCGCCTTATTTATCACCTTTTGGGGAGAGCTTCCAAACGCCGTGGGTTTGCTCGAAGAGGACGACGTTGCTGCTATTGAAAGTAACCATGAAGAATATATTGCTCTTTCAGAAACTCACCCTGAAGAGACAGTTGAAGCATTAGAGAAGAAAATGGAAAAATAGTTCGTGTTTTAAAACAACTTCACAGCAAATATTTATCAATCACCCTGTAATGTATTTGAAACTTTAATAATTGTGGTGTAGAATTATTTTCTTTATTAGCGAGCGTGGCGGAATTGGTAGACGCACTGGATTTAGGTTCCAGCGCCGAGAGGTGTGAGAGTTCGAGTCTCTCCGTTCGCACCATAAATATCTTTGAGTGCTTGTGTTAAAGGCTTTTTTGGATACCTCTTTTTATATCTCTTATAGACCTCTTATACATCTATTAAACCATTCATTACCCTATAGCAGTTTCAAAGAATATAAAGAGTCCTTAAAGGACTCTTTTTTTGCTTTATTCAAAGATACAAACATATTTAATATAAGATTTGTAAAATTTAGTAAAAATAATTTTAGTAAATCTTATGTTCAGAAAATACAAAGGCATTGCCACCCTATTGCTATTGTTGTCACTATCTGCATGTGACGACATTAAACAAGCTTATAACCAAACCTTTCACCCCGAATCTGAGTCCCAAGTAAATTTAGAAGCTAAATATGCCGAAGCATTCGCTCGAGCTTCGGGACAAGCGATTCCAAACGAGGAAATTGAGCAAAATATATCTAAGGATGACCCTAGATATAAATCTCAGAAACCTAATCAGAGCGAAATCGATGAATTAGTAGCTCAAATCACTGAATTAAAGAACAAATACCCAATAGACAATAATTTTGATCACCAAAGATTAATCGAAAGAGTTAAATCTGCACCAAACCGAAATTATTTAGAACCCGTTGTAAAGGAAATTCAAAGAGAGATTAAAGCCCAGGAAAGTTCACCTTTAAATATGTCAGAAGCAGATTTAAAAAACATTCAATCAGATTTATTAAAAATGTTTGATGGGAAGACTCCTTTCGTATTAGATAACGATTATATTTATTTTTACTTCAATAGGATTCACTTAAGCTTAAACGACCCTGTAAATAAAGACTATGTTGACCGTTATAGTTATACTGATGGAGTCTGGACTAAAAATGAACCTGTTAAGTTATCTAAATATCATCTAGAAAGTCTAGCTAAAAGACGCATTCCCCTTACTGAAGTTGATTTTGCTGGATTAAGTAGATCAAGAGATTCTGCTTTAGTCAAAGCAAAAGAGGTAGAGGGTGGAAAACTTAGTGCCTCTACACGTGTGAAAGTCTACAAAGACAATTTTCAGGTATGGGAATGGGATATTGAAGGAGATCGTGGTGATTACGAATATAAAGTTAACCACGACGGTACAGGTGAAGTTTTTGATAGGCGTTAAACATGCAATACCCTATATATGAATATTTAATTTTCATCCTTAACTCTTATGTTTTTTTCGGCATTTCAGTTTTTGTCATTCTTCTAATAATTTTTTCTTTACTCTTTAGGCGTGCGGGATTTTATTTTGCTCTTATTACTACTGTTATACTTCTTGTAGCTAAAGCAATTCTTAGTCTCACAGAAATCAACCCAGTTCTAAACTTAACCAAAAAATACTTAATTCAAAATGGAGAAAGTTCTGTTGGGGTTTTCTATGAAATAAAATTCTCAGGTACAGTAATAAATGATGTGAGACTAGATGACTACTACATAATCTTTAAAACTAAAGACGGAAGGATAATAGATTCTAAAGTTCTAGAAACTGACTTGTCATATCAGCAAAGAAAACTATTTGTTAAACAGCCGTTGATATATCTAAGATTGGATCCGAATATATTTGTGTTAACTAATTAAGGGGATATTTATGTTTTTTTGGCGCTTATATATGGCGGTTTTTACTTTTATATTTCCCCTATTTTTTATTTATGCAGGTATTTGGAAAAGTTCAGCCCTGCACTCCACAATAGCTCTTGCAGTTGGAATTGTGTTGTGGCTAGGGTTTATTTATAAAGAGTTTAAAAGAGTAATTCTCAACCCTATTAAAGTAAATGCTGAAATAAAAAATATTTATAACAATACGCATCATACAATTGGTAAGGTGCTTAAAGTTTTTGACATCACCAAAGGATCTAAAATAAATAAGGCTTACTTATTTTCTTTCCCTAATTTTATTGGTACTCAAGTTAACGCCTACATAGACGATAAAGAAGGAAAATATAACTTTTACGAAGGGAAAAACATATCGTTACTTTTAAATAAAAGTGATAATCCACATGTTCCTTTTATAATTGATGATAATAATAGGGATGTTCCCAGTGCCATTAATATTAAGGGATTCATTTATCTAATCTTTATCGCAACCTATGCATTAGGTTTCTTTTTAGTATGTTATTTTTATTATTCAGAAAAAGATGGCTGGAGATTTCTATCACTGTGGCATCCGTGGGTGTGGGCTCCATTAATAGGGATTCTAGGCACATTTGTATTTAGTTTAGTAGATAGAACCATCGCTCGAGGTAGTAATTCTATTAAATCAAACAAAATTGCTCTTTATGGGAAAGTTGCTGATGGGGAAATAATTAATAGAGACCATACAGGGACAATTGTTATGAATGTTCCTTTGATGAAATTTGATGTTAAATTTAAAGATCAAAACGGAATAGAAAGACTTGTAACAATTAAAGAACTAGTTCCGTTTAACGACTTATATAAATTTGAGTTAGACAGGAGACCAGTACTTTATTTACCTGAAGATAGTACACAAGCTAAATTTATGCATATTGAAAAATACATGACCTCATATGCAAATAAAGAACCGAGTGCTGCTACTTTAAGCTATTTTGATTATATAACTAGTGATTAATTTATAGGAGAAACGTATGAATAAGAAAGTTGCTGTCGTTACAGGATCTGCGGTAGGATTGGGCAATGGCATTGCCACTCAGTTAGCAAAAGACGGATTTAAAGTTGTTTTGCATGATATTAATGAAGAGAATCTAAATAAGGCAAAAGCAGAATTTGATTCTCAAGGATTTGAATCCATAGCTGTTGTAGGAGATGTATCTAAGCGAGATGATCAATTCAGATTAGTAGATGAAGCTGTTAAAGCGTTTGGTCGCATCGACGTTTTCGTAAACAATGCTGGGGTTGAATCCGTGGAAGCATTCTTAGAGATTAAAGAAGAAGAGATTGATCGCGTATTTAATATAAATGTAAAAGGCGTTGTATTTGGCACTCAAGCGGCTGCAGAACAAATGAAAAAACAAGATGGCATAGGAAAAATTATTAATGCTTGCTCAATTGCAGGACATGAATCTTATGAAATGTTAAGCACCTATTGCGCCTCAAAATATGCAGTAAGATCTTTTACTCAATCTACTGCAAAAGAACTAGCTCAATACAATATTCGAGTAAATGCATATTGCCCTGGCGTAGCTGACACTCCAATGTGGGAGCGAATTGACCAAGCATTTGTAAATCATAAAGGATATGAACCTAAACAAGCGTGGAATGAGTTCACAGCTCCAATTTTGGCTGGCCGTCCTCAAGTACCACAGGATGTTGCGAATTTGGTTTCCTTTTTAGCATCTGAAAAATCAGATTACATTACAGGGCAAGCAATCCTAACTGACGGCGGAATGGTATTTAGATAATTCTAAGTAAATCCACCAAATCCCCCTTTGTACTTTAGTTCATAGGGGGAATTTTTGTTCATATATAATAGTTTAATTTTACATATCTCATCTCATGTCACCTCAAATAGAAGATTTAATAAACGAAGCTTGGGAAAATAAAAGCGAAATCAATCCAAATAATTCAGAGCTTACTGAAGTTGTTGAAACTGTTCTCGATGGTTTAGACAATGGCATTATTCGTGTAGCAGAGAAAACAGGTTCAGAATGGCATGTAAATCAGTGGGTTAAAAAAGCTGTTTTGCTTTCATTTAGACTTCGCGACAATAAAGTGATGAACGAAGTTCCATTACAGTTCTACGATAAAGTACCTCTAAAATTTGAACATTTCACATCTGAAGATTTTAAGAAGGCAGGATTTAGAGTGGTTCCGCCTGCTGTTGCTCGACGTGGTTCATTTATAGATAAAAACGTAGTGCTCATGCCCTCTTACGTAAATATTGGTTCTTACATAGGGGAAGGAACTATGGTCGATACTTGGGCAACTGTAGGGTCTTGTGCTCAAATCGGAAAAAATGTTCACTTATCTGGTGGCGTTGGGATTGGTGGCGTATTAGAGCCATTGCAAGCAAATCCCACAATAATTGAAGATAACTGTTTTATAGGTGCTCGATCTGAGATAGTAGAAGGTGTAATAGTTGAAGAGAATTCCGTATTAGCAATGGGAGTTTATCTGTCACAAAGTACAAAAATCTACAACAGAGAAACAGGCGAGATATCTTATGGACGAATTCCATCTGGATCCGTTGTAGTTCCAGGTAGCCTTCCAAGCAAAGACGGCACACATAGCTTAGCTTGTGCTGTAATAGTTAAAAGAGTGGATGCAAAAACTCGCTCTAAAACAAGTATTAACGATTTACTAAGAGATTAAATTATGGATTACAAAAACATTTCCACACTTGAGTTATTGAAAGAGTTAATTTCACGTGAATCGATATCGCCTAATGATGCAGGATGTCAGGATGTACTTGTAGAGCTACTCTCTGAGCACGGTTTCGTACCTGAGTTTATGCAATTTGGAGATGTTCGCAATCTTTGGATTCGTCGTGGAAGTCAAGCTCCGTTAGTAGTATTTGCAGGTCATACAGACGTGGTTCCTCCAGGACCGTCTGATTTGTGGGACTCTCCTCCTTTTGAACCTACCATACGGGATAACAAACTATATGGTCGTGGGGCTGCAGATATGAAAGGTGGAGTCGCAGCCAGTGCCATTGCCTGCCTTGAATTTGTAAAAGCTAATCCAAATCACAAAGGCTCTATAGCATTGTTGATTACTTCGGATGAAGAAAGTGTTGCAATTGATGGTACCGTTCGCGTTTGTGAGGAGCTTGAAAATCGCGGCGATGCAATTGATTACTGTATTGTTGCTGAACCCTCATGTGCAGAGCGTTTAGGTGACACTATTAAAATTGGTCGTAGAGGTTCTTTAGGTGCTACTTTAGCAGTTAAGGGTAAGCAAGGACATGTTGCCTACCCTCATAAAGTTAGAAACCCAATTCATTTATCTGCTCCAGCTATAGCTGAATTATGTGCTACTGAATGGGATAAAGGTAATAAATTCTTTCCACCTACCTCTTTTCAAATTTCTAACTATCGTGCAGGAACTGGTGCGGCGAACGTAGTGCCTGGATTAGCTCAGATAGAATTTAATTTTAGATTTTGCACTGAGAGCTCGCCTGAATCTCTCGAGACTCGTGTTGAAGATATTCTAAAAAAATATAATCTTGACTATGAGATTGAATGGATTCTTGGAGGCGAGCCATTTTTGACTGAAGCTGAGGATCTTACTAATGCGATGGTCGACTCTATCAAAGAAGTCACTGGAGTTGATGCTGAGTTAAGCACGACTGGGGGCACATCTGATGGACGTTTTATCGCTAAGATGAATCCCAAACCAAAAATTCTTGAATTTGGTGTGATAAATGCAAGCATTCATCAAATCAATGAACATGTGGATATTAATGACTTAGAGAAAAGCAAAGATATATACGTTAAAGTTTTAGAAAAACTTCTTGCATAATGACAAGCCTAAATCTCGACTCTTCCCACTTGAAGGATCTTAATAGTATTAGAGATCTCGTTAGATTTTGTGTCACCAAATTCGTAGAACACGATATTTTCCTTGGGCACGGAAATGATAACCCTACTGATGAAGCAATTCATCTGGTATTTGCAGCATTAAATCTTAATCCCACAGATATCGATTTATTCCTCGATGCTAAAGTACTAGAATCTGAGAAGCAAAAAATTTTAGAATATCTCCAAAAACGAGTGTCGGAGCGGATACCATTGCCATATATTACGGGGTTTGCGTGGCTTCAGGGTGTGAGATTTGAAGTTTCTCCCAATGTCCTTATCCCCCGCTCTTTTATCGCAGAGCTAATTGCGAGCGATCTTCTTGATCAGCAAATTATCGAAGAGGAGCCGCTACATATTCTTGATATGTGCACAGGTTCGGGGTGTTTGGGGATATTGGCAGCTATGGCTTTTCCAGAGGCATTTGTTGATTGTGTGGATATATCGAGCAGTGCCGTGGACATTGCCAAAAGAAATGCTAAATATCATCGCATCCAAAATATAGAAATTTTCGAGAGTGATTTGTTTGCCTTTGCCCCAAAGTATAAATACGATTTGGTTCTATGTAACCCACCCTATGTTAACGACGATTCTATGCAAAGACTTCCTATCGAATATCGTTCAGAACCCGCTCTAGCTCTAGCTGGTGGTCAAGATGGCATGGATATCGTTAGAAGATTTCTGAGTGAGGCACGTAATTATTTAAGTGCTGATGGCTCTATTATTCTTGAAATTGGCAATGAATACGTTAACTTCATCCGTGCGTTTCCAGATTTAAACCATGTGTGCTTAGAGACTCAAACTACCGTGGATAATGTCGTTCTCATCAATAGTCGCGACCTAAATGATTCAAGCCTCTAATTTAAGTTTAAGACGCTCAACTAAGCTTTTACTTGAAAATACATCCTTCACTATTAATCCTGAAGAGCGCGTTGGAATTCTTGGGAGAAATGGAGCTGGAAAGTCGAGTTTGTTTGCCCTTTTGCTTGGGCAGATTGATCAGGATAGCGGGGACATTGCCATCCCAAAAAATTGGCGTATAGCTCACGTAAAGCAAGATATTTTAGTCGGAAAGCAGTCAGCCACGGAATTTGTAATTGACGGTGATGTGAATCTTCGCTCTCTTCAAGCTCAACTTAAGGCTACGGACCCAAATGATGGTGTACGTTTATCCGAATTAGAGCTTGCTTTAGACGAAGCGGGACAATATACGGCTCAGTCTCGGGCTGAGCAATTATTGGCAGGGCTTGGGTTTCATCAAAGCGAGTGGACCAAGGCTATTGAAGAATTCTCAGGCGGCTGGCAGATGCGATTGGCATTGGCACGTGCACTTATGATGCCATCTGATTTACTTTTGTTAGATGAGCCAACAAACCATCTCGACTTAGATGCGATGCTCTGGCTTGAGCAATGGATTAAATCTTATGATGGCACAGTGATTGCTATTTCCCACGATATAGATTTTCTCAATTCAATCGCACAGGTAATTCTTAGCTTTGAAAATGGAAAATTAATCAGATATCGCGGGAATTATGACCAATATGTAGTTCAGAGAGCAGAAAAGCAAAAGCAACTTGCTTCAGCAATTGAGCGTCAAAAAAGGGAAAGCGAGAAACTGCAAAGCTTTATCGATCGCTTTAAAGCGAAGGCTACAAAAGCTAAACAAGCACAAAGCCGCGTAAAAGCTCTCGCCCGCATGCAAAAATTAGCTCCACTTCAGTTAGAAGGAGCGGTTCACATAACATTGCCAAACAATACAAACATGCCCGACCCTCTTCTTATTCTTGAAAATGCTAGTGCAGGATATGGAGAAACTTGTGTGCTGCATGATATAAATCTAATGCTTCGCGGGGGCGATAGAATTGGGATTCTCGGTGCTAATGGTGCGGGCAAGTCTACATTGGTGAAATCTCTTGTTGAGGAGTTGCCTCTGTTAGGCGGAAAACTCACTTCATCGAAGGGCGTGAAGATTGGCTATTTTGCACAGCATCAGCTTGATATGCTTGATGATAGTGCTTCTCCCCTATTACATATGCAGCGGATTGCTGGTGCGAGTGCGAGCGAGCAAGTGTTGCGGAATTATTTGGGGCAGTTTGCGTTTAGTGGGGATATGGTAAACGAGAGCATTGCCAACTTTTCTGGAGGCGAACGGGCTCGCCTGGCTTTGGCTTTAGTAGTATGGCAAAAGCCAAATCTGCTGGTGCTGGATGAGCCGAGCAATCACTTAGATATTACTACGAGAGAGGCTTTGGCTGCGGCTTTGGCTGAATTTGAGGGCAGTATGCTATTGGTATCGCATGATCGTCAATTGCTTAAAACATCGGTCGATAAATTTTGGATTGTTTTTGATGGCAATGTTTCCGAGTTCGACGGCGATCTGAGCGATTACGCAACTTGGCTACAAGATAAATCTCAATCGATTTCAAAAGAGAGTTCGTCGACAGCCTCAGCTGAAGTTGATAAAAAAACTCAAAAACGTCTTGAAGCAGAGGAGCGTCAAAGAAGATCGAGGCTTAAAAAGCCGCTTGAATCTAAGGCTGCTGAACTCGAAGCTTGTATATCCTCATTACAAGCGGAAATCGCTAAATACGATCAATTGATTGCTAGCGAGAGTTTTTATGAAGAATCAAATCGGACTCTTAGAATTAAAACTTTGGAAGACCATGCGTCAGCCACAAAAAAATTAGAAGAGTCCGAAAATAAGTGGATTGAAATATTAGGCCAACTAGAAGAAATCGAAAAAGGGCTAATTTCCTAGTTCTATCGATATATCTGCAAATAAGCCAACTATGTCATCTAGATGAAGACGTTTTTTATCCTCTCCACTTTTATCTAATACGATTTTTCCCTGATGCATCATAATTATGCGATCACCGTATGCAATCGCATATCTGAGATTATGAGTAACCATAAGAACAGAGCAATTCATTGTATCAACCAATTCTTGGGTAAGTTCCATAATCCTATCGGATGATTTAGGGTCCAATGCTGCTGTGTGCTCATCAAGTAAAACTAAACTAGCTTCAGTTAGTGAAGTCATAAACAATGCTAATGCTTGTCTTTGGCCTCCTGATAGATTACCTGTTTTTTGGTCTAAGTAATTTTCTAAACCCATGTTTAATTTTTTAAGGGATTCTGCAAAATAAGCTCTATCATTAGAATTAAAGCCAAGCCCCAAGCCGTAAAATTTTCCTTTATTTGCGGCTAAAGCTAAATTTTCTAAAACAGTCAAATTACCTGCAGTACCCATAGATGGATTTTGAAAAACTCGCCCCATGGTCTTATATCTTGAAGATTCAGAAATCTTATTAGTATCTCCCCTATCTGCGATTATGATTTTTCCAGAGTCGGGTTTTAATGAGCCAGATATTAGATTCAATAAGGTAGATTTACCAGATCCATTTGAGCCAATTATTGATATGAACTCCCCTCTTTTAGTGGTCAAATTAAAGTCGTTAAAAACTCTAACTTCATCAGGAGTACCTTTATGAAAGCTTTTATTTAAATTCTTAATCTCAAGAAAGTTAGACATCTTCTAATCTCCCTTTTGTACGAGAATTAATCTTTAAACTTTTCATAAGCGGAATACGTACTTGATCGCTCATTAATATCAACAAAAATAACAGTGCTCTAACCATATTTAGAAGGTAAGCAGGAGTACCTAAATTAATTGCTAGTGCCACTAAAGCTTTGTACACAATTGAGCCAAATATAACTTGCGTTGTTACTTTTAAAAATCTGATATTTGAAAAAATAACTAACCCAATTATGCATGAAGCTAAACCAGTGACCATAGCCCCAGTACCCATACTTATTTCAAAATAACCTTGTTGCTGCGATAAAACCGCACCAGATAATGCCACTAATGCATTAGCTAGGGAGAGCCCAATAATACGCATTGAACCAGGCTTAACAGCTAGTGATTTAACTATTTGTTCATTATCACCTGTTGCCCTAAGCAATAGACCAGCTTTGGTTCTAAAGTAGTAATCCAGTGCGAATTTAATAATCAAAACGATAATACCGACAACAGTAAGGATGAGCACGCTTCTATTGCCATCGAAAATAGATAAATTTGAAAGTGCACCCTTAAAAATTGTAGTCTTATCGAATATAGATTGATTTGCTCTACCCACAACTAATAAATTCACTGAGTAGAGCAAGGTCATAGTAATTATGCCCGCAAACAGTGCATTGATACGCAATTTTTCATGCAAGAACCCTGTAAATGCACCTGCAATAGCTCCCGCAAAAGTAGCTAAAACAAGTGCTGTCCAAGGATCAAGGCCTGACATAAGTGCCCAAGTTGATACAGCAGCACCAAATGGAAAACTACCATCTACAGATAAATCAGGAAAATTTAAGACCTTAAAACTTATGTAGATACCTAATGCAAGCAAAGAGTAGATTAAACCTTGCTCAAATATGTCAGAAAAAATTGCTAAATACTGCATTTTATTTTGCTAAGTCCTTAGCGTGTTTGTAGCTTTCAGGAAGAGTTAATCCTAATTCGCTAAGAGTTTTTGAGTTATAAAATGGGCTTGATTCTGAAATCTCAGGAATTGGAATTTCTACAGCTTTTTTCCCTTCGATGATAGAAGCTGCCATCTTACCTGTAGTTTTTCCAAGAGCAACATAATCTAGGCCTTCAGCCGCAACTAAACCTAAAGTAACTTGCTCTTGCTCAGATCCGAAGTAAGGAATTTTTGCTTCTTTTGCCTTTTCAATAATAACCTGCATATTTTGAACAACCATGTTATCGGTCAAATTTGTCAATGCATCCACTTTTGAAATCAAAGCCTGAGCAGCCAATGGCACGTCCCCTGCGTTTGTAATTGCTTGAGTCACAATTTCAAATCCATATTCAGGTGCTAATGATTCATAGATTTTGATTGAAGCTAAAGAATTATCCTCTGCAGTATTGTACATAATACCTATCTTTTTAGCTTCAGGTAAAAATGCCCTAATCATCGCAAGCTGTTGTTTAATTGGAAGACGATCATTTGTTCCTGTAACACCTTCCTTATTTGATCCATCCTCATTTTGAAGCTTCGCTAAAATAGGGTCAGTCACAGCATTGAAAATAACTGGAATATTACTTTTACGACCTTCGTTATATGCTGCCTGAGCCGCTGGAGTGGCAATGCCCACGATTAAATCAGCCTTATTGCTCGCAAAATTTTGAACAATTTGGTTTGTAAGTCCAGTATCTGCTTGTGCAACTTGATAGTCAATTTCAATGTTTTTACCGTCTTCATATCCAGCTTCTTTTAGGCCCAAAAGGAAGCCATCATGACAGTTTTTCAATGACGCATGTTCAGCAAATTGCACTACACCAATTTTAAATTTTTTCGCTGGTGCTTCAGTATTTGTTGAAGATGACTCTGATGATGTTGATGTGTTGGATTTCTCTCCGCATGCCACGATAGCACTTGTAGCTATCAATGCCATTAGTAATTTCGTGACTCTTTTATTTAATACGTTCATTTTCAATTAATCCCTAAAATTTAATAATAATAAGAGTGAATTTTTATTCTAATCAATTTTTTTAATATGTCTACTAAATTGAATAAATGATGCTTTGAAATGAATGATTAGGGTCAAAATTTTGTGGTATATCGTACTTATCAGGATAATCTACGCATGCAAAATATAAACCATCTGGCATAAAAGTTGGTGCAGAAAACTTTCTGTCTTTAGCATCGATTAATTCACTTATATATTCCGCCTTAAAACGACCCATGCCCACATATAACAAAGCTCCGATAATATTTCGAACCATATGATGCAGAAAGCCATTTGCTCGAAGTGTAAAAATCAGAAATGGTCCCTTTGCTTCAAGCTTAAGCGTGTCTAGGGAACGAATAGGACTTGAGGCTTGGCATTGAGATGACCTAAAGCTTGAAAAATCGTGCGTACCAATAAAACTTTGGGTGGCAATGTTCATGCCTTCAATATCAAGATTATGAAAATCCCAACCTGCCCTACCACTCCAAATAGGCGACAGAACCCTCTCATTTCTTAATAGATAAACATAGGTTCTGTGCGTAGCTGAAAAACGTGCACTAAACTCATCTGGTACTTCTTGAGCCCATCTTACTCTAATAGAATCTGGTAAATGAGCGTTTACTCCTCTAACCCAGGACTCCAGTTCTCTTGAAACTTCTGTATCAAAATGCACAACTTGTCCAATAGCATGAACACCAGTATCGGTTCTACCTGCACAAATTGTATTTACTTTATGATTTGTAAATTTAAAGAGAGCAGCTTCAAGAAAATCTTGAATAGTTAAACCATTTGGTTGAGTTTGCCAACCTTGATAATCCCGTCCATCATAGGAGATTCCTAAAGCAACTCTAGAAGACATTACGAGTTTTTAAAGTCTAGAATAATATTTAGCATGCGTCTAAGTGGTTCGGCCGCCCCCCAAAGTAATTGGTCTCCAACAGTAAATGCCGATATATATGTAGGTCCCATATTTAATTTTCTAATACGTCCCACAGGAATATCTAAAGTACCCGACACAGCTACTGGTGTTAGTTTTTGAATGGTTTCCTCTTTATTATTAGGAATAAACTTAGACCATTCAGTAGAATTAGAAATAATAGATTCGATATCCTCAATAGGAATATCTTTGTTAAGCTTAAACGTAAGTGCTTGGCTATGTGATCTCATAGCCCCAATTCTTACACATAAGCCATCAATAGGAATAATCGCATCTCCAGAGCGACCCAAGATTTTATTAGTCTCAACTTGAGCCTTCCACTCTTCACGAGACTGACAATTTTCTAATTGTGTATCAATATATGGAATTAGATTTCCTGCTAATGGAACGGCAAACTGTGTAGTATCTAAGCCACCTCTTTGTTTAGTTAAAACTTGCTTATCGATTTCTAAAATTGCAGATGCTGGATCATCAAGCAAATTTTTTACTTCAGAATTAAGATCTCCAAATTGAGTGAGCAATTCTCTCATATGCTTAGCACCTCCTCCAGAAGCGGCTTGATAAGTCATTGAGGTCATCCACTCCACCAAGCCTTCTTTAAATAGGCCTGCCAATCCCATAAGCATACAACTAACAGTGCAATTACCGCCAGTAAATAACTTACCTCCATTATGTAGGGCTTTATCAATTACATCACGATTAACGGGGTCCAAAACAATAACGGAACTATCATCCATCCTAAGTGCACTAGCTGCATCAATCCAGTATCCATTCCATCCATTATTACGAAGCATTGGATAAATCTCTTTTGTGTAATCCCCACCCTGACATGTCAGAATCACAGGTAATTTTGATAATGCGTCGATAGATTTGGCATCTTCAAGAGGACCAGCATTAGACCAACTTGGAGCATCTCCACCTGGGTTGCTTGTAGAAAAAAATACTGGATTTATCCTATCAAAATCACCCTCATCTCTCATCCTTTGCATAAGGACAGAGCCAACCATACCACGATAACCAATAATTCCTACGTCTAATTTCATATTGTTCCTTATTGTTTTGTAAGTTGATTAATTACAGCATCACCCATTTCAGAAGTGCTTACACGTTTTAGATTATTTGAATCACTCAATATATCTACAGTCCTATATCCCTCAGCTATGACCCCAGCAACAGCACTCTCTATTCTTTTTGCTTGTTCCTCCAAGCCAAAGCTATATCTAAGCATAAGAGCTGCTGACAATATAGTGGCTAAAGGATTGGCCACATTTTTTCCTGCAATATCAGGAGCTGACCCATGACTTGGTTCATATAGACCTTGAGAACTAGCATTTAAAGATGCCGATGGCAACATTCCAATCGATCCAGTGAGCATAGAGGCTTCATCTGAAAGAATATCTCCAAATAAATTTCCTGTAAGAATAACATCGAACTCCTTAGGTGCCCTCACTAATTGCATAGCCGCATTATCGATATACATATGCGAAAGTGAAACATCTGGATATTCTTTGGCTACTTCAATAACAATATCTCTCCATAACTGAGATGTTTCTAGTACATTTGCTTTATCTACGGAGCATAATTTTTTGTTTCTTAGTTTAGCTGTTTTAAAAGCAATATGAGCGATTCGTCTTATCTCACCCTCGCGATAGCACATAGTGTCAAAGCCTTCACGCTCACCAGCAAACTCACCTTCAGGAATTTCTCTTAACCCTCTAGGTTTTCCGAAATATACATCTCCAGTTAGCTCACGAATAATTAATATATCTAGCCCAGAAACGATCTCAGGTTTAAGAGTTGAGGCATCTGACAACTCAGGATATAAGAAAGCTGGTCTAAGATTTGCAAAAAGACCAAGGTTTTTTCTAAGCCAAAGAATCGCTTGTTCAGGCCGAAATTCCCTCTCTAAAGAATCATATTTCCAGTCTCCAACAGCACCAAATAAAACTGCTTTAGAGCGTTTTGCAAGATCTAAAGTTTGCTTTGGAAGAGGATATCCAGAAATATCATAAGCTGCACCGCCTACTGGCTGCTCCTCAAAAACCAAATCTAAATCCAAACTTTTAAGTACCCGAACAGCTTGAGTTACAATCTCAGGGCCAATTCCATCCCCTGGCAATACAGCTACTAAATTATCCATGCATACCTCTTAGCCAAGAATGCTCAGTTAAACGATTTTGTTCAAATGATTTAATCTTTTCAGTTTTGTTTAGAGTGATTCCAATATCATCTAGGCCATTCAATAGACAATATTTTCTGAATTCATCTATTTCAAAATTAATTTCGCAACCATTAGGCTTAATGATTTTTTGGTTTTCTAAATCAACGGTCAATGTATACCCTACTTGCTCAGAAACTTCCTTAAATAATTCATCAACAATATTCGCATCCAATTTAATTAGTAACAAACCATTTTTAAAACTATTGTTATGAAAAATATCAGCAAAAGTAGAGCCGATAATTACTCTAAACCCATTTTGCAACAAAGCCCATGGTGCATGTTCGCGAGAGGAGCCACATCCAAAATTGCTTTTTACTAAAAGAATGCTTGCATCCTTATATCTTGGAAAATTCAAAACAAAATCAGGATTTAGTGGTCTTGAAGAATTGTCCATTCCTGGTTCGCCGTGATCTATATATCTTAGTTCATCAAATGCATTAGGACCAAACCCAGTCCTTGAGATTGATTTAAGGAACTGTTTTGGAATAATTAAATCGGTATCAACATTTTCCCTATCCAAAGGAACAACTAGACCTTTATGTTTAGTAAACACTTGCATATCTCACTCCTTTAGATTTGAGAGTTTAAATTTTTAAAATCACGGATATCCACGAAATGTCCAGCAATTGCTGCAGCCGCAGCCATTGCAGGGCTTACGAGATGAGTGCGCCCTCCATGCCCCTGACGTCCTTCGAAATTCCTATTTGAGGTAGATGCACAGCGTTCTTGAGGAGATAATCTATCGTTATTCATAGCAAGACACATAGAGCATCCTGGCGATCTCCATTCAAAGCCAGCATCAGTAAAAACTTTATCTAGTCCCTCTTTTTCCGCTTGTTCTTTCACAAGACCAGAGCCTGGCACGACCATAGCTAATTTAATATTGCTGGCAATGCGTTTGCCTTTTACTACCTCTGCTGCACTTCGAATATCTTCTATTCGACTATTCGTACAGGACCCAATAAAGACTTTATCAATAAAAATATCAGTTATTTTTTGATTCGGCTCTAAGCCCATATATTCCAAAGCTCTGGCAATGCCCTGTGATTTTGTTAAATCAGATTCATCCGACGGGTTTGGAACTTGATCCCCTACTCCGAGTACCATTTCAGGAGAAGTACCCCATGTCACTTGAGGTACTACCTTAGTAGCATCTATTTTGATAACTTTATCAAAATGAGCACCTTCATCTGAATTTAGTGTTTTCCAATATTCAACCGCCATATCCCAATCCGCTCCCTTAGGGGCAAATGGTTTGTTTTTAAAATAATCAATCGTTTTATCGTCTACAGCCACTAAACCTGATCTAGCTCCCGCTTCAATGGCCATATTGCAAATCGTTAATCTAGACTCAATAGATAGATCGCTAATGGTAGAACCTGCAAATTCAATTGCATAACCTGTACCACCAGCTGTTCCAATTTGACCAATAATATATAAAATCAAATCCTTTGATGTACAGCCATCTGGAAGCTTACCATCAACACGAATAAGCATATTTTTATCTTTAGTTTTAATCAAAGTCTGAGTGGATAATACATGTTCAACTTCAGAAGTACCAATTCCAAATGCCAATGCCCCAATCGCCCCGTGAGTACTAGTATGCGAATCACCACAAACGACTGTCATTCCTGGTAATGTAGCTCCCTGCTCAGGTCCAACCACATGAACAATACCGTTTCTTATATCATTTACGTCGAAAAAAGTAATATCAAAGGCTTCGCAATTTTTTCTAAGCGTATCCACTTGTAATTTGGCAATGGGCTCGTCTATCCCCATTTTTATATTTTTTGTAGGTATGTTATGGTCCACTACCGCAAGATTTGCCTCAATTCTCCAAGGCTTACGATTGTTTAATCTCAAGCCCTCGAAAGCTTGCGGGCTAGTCACTTCGTGCAGAAGCTGTCTATCAATATAAATAAGAGAGGTACCATCATCAGAATTACTCACTACGTGAGCATCCCATAATTTATCGTATAAAGTTTTATTCATTTGTACTCCTTATTTTTTTCTTATGAGCTTTGAACGCTTGCTTAGCTGGTCTTAAATATATAAGAGAAAATATGAAAATTCCCGTAGCTAATAAAAATTCTATCAAACCGAGTAATTTAGATGTTTCTGTAGTATCCGACATCATTCTGACAATGCCTTCCATTACATATAACAGAATTACTAAGGATAGCCATTGCAATAAATATATATCCCCTTTATATGTGCCATACAGCAAAAAAAATAGTGGCATAATTTTTAAAACATATAAACTGCCGCCTGGCAACAATGGATCAAACCACAACTCCCACAGAACGTTTAAGAGAATAAGTGCAGATAAAAGTATGAATATTATTTTCTTTGTTAATTTGTTCTGAGGGTTATTCACTAAATTAAAATGGCTTAAAGTCAAAATGTAATTTTCCATTTTAATCTAAATTATTCCTAAGATTGTTATACTTACACAATGTTATATTTAGGGGTAAGTATGTCAGACCTTATAGATGAAGATGAACAATTAGAAGACATTCAAGATGCTCATGAACTTCAAGAGCATAGCAGTCTTGAAGACAAGAAATCTAAAAAATCATTTAAAGAAACTGTTTCATACATCTACAATAGAGTTCTTAAAGAAAATATAACTCAAGTTGCTGGCACTCTTACTTACACAACTGTACTTGCTGTAGTCCCATTATTAGCTGTTATTCTCTCACTATTCACAGCTTTTCCTATGTTTCACACCATACAGGGTGATCTCCAAACTTACATGACAAGCAATCTTATGCCTGAGAGTTTATCTGATCAAATAATGAATTATTTAAATCAGTTTGCTGAAAGTGCAAGAGGTATGACTGTTGTTGGTTCAGTTTTCCTAGTCATAACCTCCATTATGCTTATGAAAACTATAGATGAAGTATTAAATAAAATGTTTAGAGTTACTAAACAAAGGCCACTATGGATTCGAATTCTTATATATTGGGCTGTATTATCTGTAGGCCCATTTGTGTTTGGAGCAAGCATATGGGCAAGCACTTATGTTACTAGAGCTAAGCTTGGCGTTGGTATGGATTTAAGTGTTATACAAAACCTATTTGGTACTATTTTTCCATTTATTTTGTCTTTTATTTCTTTCTCATTGATTTATAAAATCGTTCCAAATAGACAAGTTCATTGGAAAGATGCACTGATTGGCGGAGCTACTTCAGCTTTGCTATTTGAAGGACTGAAATTCGGATTTACATACTATATAACTAAATTTCCCTCTTACACCCTGATATACGGTACCTTTGCCACCATACCATTATTCTTATTATGGATTTATATTTCATGGATTATCATACTCGCTGGAGCCTTATTGGTAGCTCTACTTCCACAACTTAGGTATGGTTTTGATTACACATACAACAAAATCGGTGCCGATTTCACACAATCGGTAAGGATTTTAAGACTATTAAATAATTCAAGAAACGACAATCCCCCGGGAAAAAGCACCAACACAATTGTTCATGAAGTCCATGGAGAAATTGCACATACTCTTATGCTTTTAGATAAGTTAAAAACTTTGGGATATATTGTAAATACAGACGGCAAGCGTTCTGAACGATGGGTTATAGCTAGTGATTATGATATGGACATGTCCAAACTTAAGGATATGTTTCTTCTGAATAAATCAATTAATGATAAGGTTGATAACAATATGAAAAAACAGATGGCCCGTCTAATACTCGATGAGCATGTAACACTTGGCGAATTAATACCATCAAATACACGAAATGAAAGCCTACCAACAAAGCAAAATTTACTAATCTCTGATATCAGTACTACAGTCTAAAATCACTGATCCTTTAGCTTTACAACAACAAGGTAGAATTTCGTCAGGACCTATGTAAGCAAGAGGGTCTATTAAATAATCAACCTCACCAGTTATTATTTTTGTTCTACATGTGCCACAAAACCCCGAACGGCAATGGCTTGGAACATTGTGACCTGTTCGTTCCAAGCTCTCTAATAGCGTCTCGTTTTCAAACGTATGAAAGCCAAGGCTTTCAGTAATTACATAGGCCATCCTATAGATCGTCGGCGCTCAATTCATCGATATCCAGATTAGAATCTACTTGACCAACAAGATAAGAAGTAAGCTCAACCTCCTGAGGTGCAACTTGAACATTATCCGAAGTTAGCCATGTATTAATCCATGGAATAGGATTTTGTTTAGAATTCGGAAAGGCCTCCCTCAATCCAACAGCAAGCATTCGAATATTTGTGATGTATTCAACATATTGGATTAGTATGTCTTTATTTAACCCAATCATAGAACCATCTTTAAATAAATACTCAGCCCAAGCTTTTTCTTGTTCAGCAGCATTTTTAAATAACTCAAAACACTCTTCATTTAACTCTTTAGCAATAACAGCCATTTCTGGATCATCTTCTCCAGAACGCATTATATTGAGCATATGTTGAGTACTTGTAAGGTGAAGTGCTTCATCGCGTGCAATAAGTTTTATGATTTTTGCGTTACCTTCCATAAGTTTGCGTTCTGCAAATGCAAATGAACATGCGAAACTTACATAAAATCTAATGGCCTCCAAAACATTAACTGCCATTAAGCAAAGATAAAGACGTTTCTTAAGCTCAGTAATACTCACTTCAACTTCTTTGCCGTTTATGTTGTGAGTACCTTCGCCGAACAATTCATAATACTGAGTTAGTTCAATTAAATTGTCGTAGTATTTGGAAATGTCTTTGGCTCTCTCTAGAATATGTTTATTTCGAACAATATCATCAAAGATAGAGCTAGGATCGACTGATATATTTCTAATGATATGTGTATAGGATCTAGAGTGAATAGTTTCAGAAAAAGACCAGGTTTCAATCCAAGTTTCAAGTTCGGGTATAGAGACCAGGGGTAAAAAGGCAACATTAGGACTTCTGCCTTGAATCGAATCCAAAAGAGTTTGATATTTTAGATTGCTAATAAATATATGTTTTTCATGCTCTGGTAGACCTGCATAATCAATACGATCTTGTGAGACATCAATCTCCTCTGGTCTCCAGAAAAAAGACAATTGCTTTTCGATTAATTTTTCAAAAATTTCATATTTTTGCTGATCATATCGAGCAACATTTACGGGTTGACCAAAAAACATAGGCTCTTTTAAAGCATTGTTTGGTGTTTGGCAAAATGTACTATATTTCATAATTTTCCTCTATGTGCATGCCTTTAGATTTTGCATGCCCCTCCAGCACAATCATCTTCTTTTGCAGTATCTTGAATATCATCAGATCCATCCCTAGTGTTGTGATAGTACAGAGTTTTAATTCCGTACTTATAGGCTTTAAGAAGGTCCTTAATTAATTGTTGCATAGGGACTAAGCCATTTGGGAATTTTTTAGGATCATAGTTAGTGTTTGCTGATATAGACTGATCAACGAATTTCTGCATAATACCTACGATTTGGAAATAACCTTCCATATTAGGTAACTGCCATAAAGTTTCGTATTTATCTTTAAGTTCTTTATATTCTGGAACTATTTGTTTTAGGATTCCATCCTTTGATTGTTTTACGGTTATTAAACCTCTAGGAGGTTCGATTCCATTGGTAGCATTAGAAATTTGACTAGAAGTCTCAGACGGCATAAGTGCTGTTAAAGTGGAATTTCTAAGACCATTTTTCATAATCTCAACTCGTAACGTTTCCCAATCTAAATGCAAAGTTTCATCACAAAATTGATCTATCGATTTTTTGTATGTATCAATCGGCAATAGCCCTTGAGAATATTTAGTCTCGTTAAATGCTGGGCAAGGACCAAACTCTTTAGCCAAATTCATAGAAGCTTTCAATAAATAATACTGAATAGCTTCAAATGTTCTATGTGTCAAAGCATTCCCGCTACCGTCAGAGTATTTTGCATTGTTTTTAGCTAGATAGTATGCAAAATTAATAACACCCACGCCAAGAGAGCGGCGGTTCATAGTACTAATTTGTGCAGCTTTAATTGGATAATCCTGATAATCCAATAAGGCATCTAAGGCACGTACAACCAAATCGGCTAAGTGTTCAAGTTCCTCTAAATTTTCAATCGCACCAAGATTAAACGCAGATAAAGTGCATAAAGCAATCTCACCTTTGACATCATTGATATCATCTAGTGGTTTTGTTGGCAATGTAATCTCTAAGCAAAGATTACTTTGTCTGATAGGGGCCTTTTTAGAGTCAAAAGCACTATGTGTATTGCAGTGATCTACATTTTGTATATAGATACGTCCCGTGCTAGCCCTCTCCTGCATAAGCATAGAGAACAAATCATTAGATTTAACCTGACGTTTGCGTATGCTAGGATCTTGCTCGTATTTTGTATAAAGTTTTTCGAATAATTCTTGATCTTCGAAAAAGGCATCATATAAGCCAGGAACATCAGAAGGAGAAAATAAAGTAATATTTTGCCCTTTAACCAACCTTTCATACATCAGTTTGTTGAGCTGAACACCATAATCCATATGACGTACACGATTGGCTTCTACACCGCGATTATTTTTAAGTACTAATAAGGATTCAACTTCAAGATGCCATATTGGATAAAAAAGAGTAGCAGCACCTCCGCGCACACCCCCTTGAGAGCAGCATTTAACAGCAGTTTGAAAATGTTTATAAAATGGGATGCACCCTGTATGTCTAGCCTCTCCGCCACGAATAGGACTTCCCTCAGCCCTAATTCGACCTGCATTTATACCTATTCCAGCTCTTTGAGAAACATATCGAACAATTGCAGAGCTTGTAGCATTAATTGAATCTAGACTATCCCCGCACTCAATTAATACGCATGAACTAAATTGCCTTGTTGGAGTTCTAACCCCAGCCATAATTGGGGTTGGCAATGATATCTTATAAGTCGATGTAGCATCGTAGAACTCTTTTATATATTTAAGCCTAGTTTCTTTTGGATATTTTGCAAATAAGCAAGCGGCCACTAATAAATATAAAAATTGTGGAGTTTCGTAGATATCCCCGTTTACTCGATTTTGAACAAGGTATTTACCTTGCATCTGCATAACAGCAACATATGAAAAATCCCAATCCCTATCGTGCACAAGATAACCATTCATCTCATCAAACTCTTCTTTAGAGTAATCTGTGAGAAGGTTTTTATCGTATACCCCTTTTTCGACCAATTTGGAAACATGGTCATATAAGTGAGGAGGCACATGATCTCCATAAGCCTTTTTGCGTATATGAATCATCGCAAGACGAGCTGCTAAAAACTGATAATCTGGCGTTTCTGTTGAAATTAAGTCTGCAGCTGCTTTAATGATTGTCTCTTGTATATCTTGAGTCTGTATACCATCATAAAATTGAATTTGAGAATTTAATTCAACTTGTGATGTGGATACATTTTCTAAACCTTTTGCGGCCCAGTCGATAACGCGGTGGATTTTCTCAAGGTCGATAGGCTCAGAGCGCCCATCACGCTTGATAACGGAGATGGTGTTAGTGTTCATAAATAGTCCAGCAAAGATTTTACAGGACTAAATATAGACTCTTAGTAAAATCTATATTTAGTATTGTTTAAGTGCTCAAGGCACAATATATAGTATCTAAATAAATTAAATCTCTCAAGTCAAGATAAAATTTGATCGCCTTAATAGGACCTTGATATATCTTACTTTCCTAGCAAACCTACTATGAATAAAAATTTGTAGTTTTTTTGATTAAACTCAAATGTAATAGCACTTTATTACAAGTAACAAACATTAACAAAATGGGTCGAAAGCTTTTGAAATTACAGAAATATCATTTGACCTAAGATTTTTAGGGTCAGACAAAAGTTGCCTAAACCTTCTAGCTCCCTTCAATCCATTCATAAGTCCTAAAACAGGATTGACCACTTCTCTAAGGTTACCCCCTCTCCCGATATTTAGTAAGGCATATTCAATAAGTGAATCTCTAATAAATTTAAAATCTAAGCTAGTATCATTTCCAAATATATGGGTGGCAATGTCTCCGAATACCCTCGGTTCATGCCAAGCCAGTCTACCAATCATGATCCCATCAAATTCATGAGCAAGCCGTATCGCATCATCAAAATTTGAAATTCCGCCGTTTAAAACAAAATTTGCATCAGGAAAATCTGCTTTGAGCTTATTAACGTAATCATATTTTAGAGGAGGAATTTTTCGATTATCTTTAGGGCTTAAGCCACTTAGGATTGCATTTCTTGCATGAGTGACAAACTCCCTACAACCTACATCATATAGCTTTGATACAAAGTTAAAAGTAAAACCATAGTCATTATGATTGTCTACGCCTAAACGGTGTTTAATACTAATTGGCAAGGAGCATGACTCAGACATTGCCACCCAACAATCTGCTACCAATTCAGGCTCAAGCATCAAACATGCACCGAAAGCCCCCTTTTGCACACGTTCAGATGGGCAGCCACAATTTAAATTTACTTCGTCATAACCCCATTCTTCTGCAAGCTTAGTGCAGTGGGCCAATTCCTTAGGAACGCTGCCTCCAAGCTGAAGTGCAACCGGATGCTCCACTGTATTAAAGTCTAAGTGTCTTGGTATATCCCCATAAATCAGTGCACCAGTAGTAACCATTTCTGTATATAGGAGTGCTTGTGGGGCTAAAAGTCTATGAAAATAGCGGCAATGTTTATTCGTAACGTCAAGCATTGGTGCGACCGATAAACGCCTGCCCTTAGATAATTTAGAATTTTTATTCATCTGCGGATATCTACGGATTTACTTCCACGTCTGTCTTCAATTTTCTTAATTTCTGATAATTTTCTCAATAAATCAGATTTGTATACTAGGCCTACTAACTTAGGCTTCTCACTATAGTCTACTACTGGAAGACGCTCGCCATTATAGGAGAAAAATCTGTTTTGTACTTCATCAAGATTCATATCCAATTGCAAAGGGTCTACAAAACTTCTTTGAACAAAATCCGCTGGTATAGGCTCATCTAATGGGCTACTAGACATGATTCCATGGGTTAAATTTTTGTTGGTTAGTATGCCTAAATATTCTTGATCTTCACCGATAACAAATACATTTTTTACCCCAGTATTTGCGAATATTTCAAGGGCCTCTCTAAGAGTTTGTGTTGGGTTTACTGTTGTATCTACTGGGCTTAAAAGATTTCTAACTTTTAGTTGTGAAATTCTTAAGCTTACTAGGTCTTGTTTTTCACGTTTACTTGTAATGCCAAACATTACTGTACCAGTAAAGAGCCTAGAGATATAAAAAGAGATTACCGATGCAAAAATTAATGGGGCTGCAATCTGAAGGCTATTAGTCATCTCCATTAGTAAAACTATAGCTACTATAGGTGCAGATGTTCCAGCTGTTAAAAACGCCCCCATTCCAACTAAAACAAAAACCGGAGTGAAATGCAATACACTAGGTTCTATTAATGCAAATGCATGAGTAAGAATCATAGCCGTACTAGCACCAATAAACATAATTGGCGTAATCACACCACCTACGGCACCGGAGCCCACACTTACACTAGTCGAAATCAATTTAATGATTAGAATCAAAATAAGTGATTCGATAATCCACGAATCATCTAACATAAATGAGTGAATTAAGGTATCACCCTTACCTGCAGCTGAAGGCTCAATTAAAAATATACAGCCTAATAGAAAACCAGCTAAAGCCATACGTATAGGCAAAATCATGCCTGTTTTTGCGTAAAGGTCACGAGTTAGAGATAAAAGTTTTAAGAATAATGGTGCACCAAAACCAGAGAATATTCCTATCACTATTGATAGTAACAACTCAAATTCACCAACCAGATATATAGGTGGAAGCTGATAGAGCCAAGGTTCGTAACCCAAGATGGTGATTGTTATATAAGCAGAAGATGAGGCTATAAGTAATGGAGCAAGTACGTGACTGGCCATGCTTCCAAGAACAATCTCTGCAATAAATAAGGCCCCAGCAATAGGTGCAAAATATGCTGCAGACACACCAGCTGCCGCACCACATGCAACAAGCATTCGTAAATAATTGCCTTCAATTTCATTCACTCTACCTAATGCCGATCCAACCATTGAAGAAAGATGAATAATAGGACCTTCACGACCTAATGACCAACCCGTAGCTGAAACGCTTAGAGCGGAACCAATACGCAACAAGCCTTGTCTTATTGATAAATGACCATTTCCTATTGCAACTGCTTCCATATAATCGGAGTTAGCATCAACTTTTATTTTCGAAGCAAAATATAGCCCCAAACCACCAATTAGACCGCCTAATGTAGGTATTAATAATTTTTCCCAAATGTTCCAATTTGAAGCAATTTGTACAACATCACCATATACATTTGAATGCAGTGTTTGAAGTAGTTTCACGCATTCATGAAATGCTACAGTTGTAAGCCCGCCGCTTACACCTAAAATTGCTGCCCATAATATAATGGCAGGTTCAGAGAAGAGTTGAACTTTATTAAATAAATTTGAATAACTAAATTTGAATCGCACTTTGACTCAGTGGGTTTAAGACTTACTTTGCTAAAATGAAACCTATTTTAGCAATCTAGCAATATTATATCTATGGCTGTATTTACCGCTATTACACGCAAAGAATTAGAAAAATTTATTAGCGAATACGAAATTGGAATTTTAAATAAATTCGAAGGTATATCTGCTGGAATTGAGAATTCAAATTTTTTTGTTGAGACGAGCACAGGATCTTATGTGTTGACCATATTTGAAGTGCTTAAATTTACTCAACTGCCCTACTATATTGAGTTTATGCTCCACTTAGCAAACAAAGGTGTAGCTGTGCCTAAACCTCAAAGGACTAAAGCTGGAGAACTTATTTCAAATATAAAAGGGAAGCCAGCTATTATTGCCACAAAGCAAGGTGGAAAACATATAACCGAGCCTACTCGGAGGCATTGCCACATAGTAGCTAAAGCTCAAGCTCAAATGCATATTGCTTCTAAGGATTTTAAATTCAAACAGAACAATCTGCGAGGCCTATCTTGGTGGGAGGAAGTTTGGCCCTCAATTAAACCATTTTTAAATGAATCTCAAATTTCTCTTTATGAACAAGCACTTTCAATTCAAAAAGAGATTCAAAATTCTTATAAATGGAAAGAGGTAATTCCGCGAAGTGCATGTCACTGCGATTTGTTTAGGGATAATGTTCTAATTATTAATCCAGATTCAGACACTTGCACTGTCGGCGGCATTATCGATTTTTATTTTTCAGGGGATGACGCCCTAATTTTTGATTTAGCCGTGGCTATAAATGATTGGTGTATAGATAGGACTACGGGGGATTTAATTCCAGAATTGGCTAAGGAGTGGATTGATTCATATGCTTCAATCAGACCAATAACAAGCGATGAAGTGGATCTTTGGCCATATGCCCTTCAAGCAGCGGCCCTCAGATTTTGGACTTCAAGACTTTATGATTTATTTCTACCTCGAGATGCAGAAAATCTCAAACCTCACGACCCAACTCACTTTGAGAAAATTTTAAAAAAACGTCTATTTAACAAGGAAATTTCACTATCACTCTTTTAATCAAAAATGAACAAAAATTTTAATGTTTATAGTATTAAATCTGGATTCAAATGGTTAGCTGAAGGCTTTTATATTGCTGCTACTAACCCATTTTCATTTATAGCTCTAAATTTTTTGATAACCATTGTTTTACTATTCTTTATGTTCTCCGGAACAATAATGTTTGTATCATTTCTTATTGCAGTAATTCAGATGATTTACTTTAATGCCTCGTACAGCATATACAAAAATAAAAAAATGGTATGGGCTGATTTATTTAAGAAACTAACTACGAAAAATGCCATTCAAGGATTCATATTTATTGGACTTTTATATATAGGGTCATTGTATATAGTAGGCATTTTGAACGATAGTATTTTCATTCAAGCAAATACTCTAATGTCTGAAGGCTATGTACCTAAGGACTTTTTTACAAGAAATCTCTCAAGATTGGTTTCACCAATTCTTATGGCTTACTTGATTTTCGTATTCTTTTTATGGATACCTGTTCTAACAGCTTGGGAAGATATGGATTTTATAGAGGCTTTAAAACTCTCGTTTAAGGGGACGTTACAAAACTTTCTTCCTCTAACATTAATGTTTATGTTGATTATTGGTATCAACATAACATTGACTATAGTACTAGTTAATACGCCCTATTCGTGGATTATTGAACTATCAGCTCTTTTCCTAATGTTATTTTTAAATATTCTTGTATACGTTGCATCCTTTGCAGCTTATAAAGATATATTTATGAAAAAACCCATCACTACTTCCGTAGTAGATGGGTCTTAATAGGAATAAGGAGAATTAAAGAGAAGCGTTTAGTTGTGGGATAATTTCAAATAAATCCCCAACTAGACCATAATCAGCAATATTGAAGATTGGTGCCTCAGGGTCCTTATTTATAGCAACGATCACTTTTGAATCTTTCATGCCCGCAAGATGCTGGATAGCTCCTGAGATTCCGACAGCTATATAAAGTTGTGGGGCCACGATTTTCCCAGTCTGACCAACTTGAAGGTCATTAGGAGCAAATCCCATATCAACGGCTGCACGTGAAGCACCTACTGCAGCACCTAACTTATCTGCAAGGTCATAAAGCATCTGAAAGTTTTCTGCACTTCCTAAAGCTCTACCGCCAGAGATAACAATTTTTGCATCTGAGAGTTCTGGACGTTCACTTTTAGTCATCTCTTGAGATATGAATTTTACGCGAGCATCAGCCTCAACTGCTTGCAAACTTTCTACAGAAGCAGAACCTCCAGTGGCTTGTACCGCATCAAATGCAGTTGAACGAACAGTTAATACAACTTTTGGCTCAGTTGTTTGAACAGTTGCTATAGCATTTCCGGCGTAAATCGGTCTCTCAAATGTTTGGGCATCAAGCACCGCCGTAATTTCTGATACCTGAGGAATATCAAGATTTGCAGCCACTCTTGGTGCAGTGCTTTTTCCTACAGAGCTAGCTGAAAAAAGAATATGAGAATAAGAATCAGCAATAGATATAACTTGTTTGCTTAAATTTTCCGCTAACAAATTCGCTAATGAATCCCCATCTGCAATCAAAACTTTAGAGATTCCTTGAATTTGCGAAGCTTCTGAAGATACAGATTCAACGCCCTTTCCTGCAATAAGCAAATCAATTTCGCTTGATATTTTTTGAGCGGCAGCGATGGTAGATAAAGTAGATGGTTTAAGGGTGCCTTGCTCGAAATCCGCTACAACTAATACTTTCATTAAATCACCTTTTTCTCATTTCTTAATTTGTCAACTAAAGTGGCTACGTCTGGGAGTATCTCTCCTCCCGAACGATTAGCAGGTTCAGTAACCTTAATTGTTTTAACTTTAGGCGTAACATCAACAGATAATTCTGCAGGAGTCAATTTATCGATCGGCTTTTTCTTAGCTTGCATAATTTTAGGTAGAGTAGCAAACCGTGGTTCATTTAAGCGTAAATCCACAGTAATTACCGCTGGCAAAGCAATCTCTAATGTTTCAAGCCCACCATCTATTTCACGTGTAACTACTGCCTTATCGTCCGATAGTTCTATTTTGCTTGCGAATGTAGCTTGAGGCCAATCAAGTAAAGCAGCTAACATTTGACCAGTTTGATTTGAATCATCATCGATAGCCTGTTTGCCTAATAAAATTAGTTTTACATCTTCTTTAGTAGCAACTTCCTTCAGAAGTTTAGCGATTCCTAGTGGTTGAACATCTTCGTTTGTTTCTACTAAAACGCCCCTATCTGCTCCCATGGCCATAGCTGAGCGAAGCTGATCCTGAGCTTGAGCGATACCCACAGTAACAGCAACGATTTCGGAAACTTTTCCCGCCTCTTTAAGTCGTGAAGCTTCTTCAACAGCTATCTCGTCAAAAGGGTTCATAGACATTTTTAAATTTTCTGTATCAACTGCAGAGTTATCCGATTTAACTCTAACTTTAATATTGAAATCGACTACCCTTTTTACAGGGACTAAAACTTTCATTTAATACTCCTAGCAAATTTAATTGTTAGTTTTCATAATTGGCCATGCAGCTTTAAGATAAACCCACATGGAGACAATAGTTAAAATTGTGGCACAAATTATTAAAACCTGCCCTACATAATGAATCCAATGATAACCAAAAGAGTCTAAAAGTAACATAGGGATTGCCATCATTTGAGTTGCAGTCTTCCATTTACCCAATGAATTCACGGCAACCTTATCTCTTGCATTTCTTTGGGCCATCCACTCCCTTAGGGCCGATACAATGATCTCTCTGGCAATGATCACGAATACGATCAGTACTGATACTCTCCCTAAAAATAACAAAATAAGCAATGCCGCACAAACCATAAGCTTATCTGCGACTGGATCTAGAAACGCTCCGAAAGATGTAGTTTGATTCCATTTGCGAGCAAGATAACCATCAAGATAATCAGTTAGAGAGGCAATGACAAATAAAGCCGTAGCAATTGAGTCGCGGATCATAAAAGAGGATTGATTCGTCCCAAACCAACCAATTGGTAGGACATAGCAAAGCAAAAACAATGGGATAAAATACACTCGCATCCACGTGAGAGCCATTGGTATATTTTTCATAAATTACCTTAGAGCATAATAAATTTTTTCGGCTATCTCACGAGAGATACCATCCACAGACTGTAAGTCTGCAATACTAGCATTACACACCTCTGTAAACCCACCAAATCTCGCAAGAAGCTTTTGACGCCGCTTAGGACCGACCCCATCAATATCCTCAAGTCTGGATACATTGCGCTGCTTAGCACGACGTGAACGCATACCCGTAATCGCAAAGCGATGTGCTTCATCACGAATAGAGGCTATAAGCATCAAGGCCATCGATTGTACCCCAAGTTCAAGCGGAGCTCTTCCATCAACAAAATGAAGTGTCTCAAGGCCCACTTTACGCCCCTCTCCCTTTGCGACCCCTACAATTTTACTTAAATCTAGTCCCAAGTCCTCAAACACTCGCTTAGCCACACCAATTTGCCCCTTACCTCCATCGATAAGAACAATATCAGGCAAATCAACACCCTCTTTTAAAAAACTGCTATACCTGCGTGTCAAAACCTGCTCCATGGCCGCGTAATCATCGCCCTCTGTAATGCCGTGAATATTGTATCGACGATATCTTGATGATTGCATATCATGAAATTGATAAACAACACATGAGGCTTGCGTCGCCTCACCCGATGTGTGGCTTATGTCGAAGCATTCAATCGATAGTGAATTTAGTGCGTCTGGATCTGTTGCATACCCCAAAGTCTCCGCCAGTGCCAATGTCCTCTTTTCAGCCTTGGTCGATTCGTTTATTTCACGCGACAATGCTAACTGAGCATTTTTAATGGCCAGCTCAAGCCACGATTTTTGCAAAGCATTTGGCCTTGCGACAACACGTACTTTTTTATGATATTTTTCTTCAAAAATATCTATTACACCCCTATCCTTCAATTCATGTGACAACACAAGCATAGATGGAATTTCGTGACTAAGATAGTGCGAGCTTATAAACGCCTCAAGTATGGTCGATGCTTCATTTGCATTAACTTGCGTTGGAAACATGGATTTGTCTCCCAGATGCCTTCCTTTGCGTACCATGGCAAGATTTATACAAACCTTCCCTTCAATTTGTTCGATGGCAATGATATCGCAATTAATCTTTGGATTAACTTCCATAGATTGCGAATTCATAACAGTACCTAGAGCTTTAATCTGGTCCCTATAAATTGCGGCTAGCTCATAATTCATAATATCTGAAGCCATCATCATTTTGCTTTCAATATTTTTGAGAACTTCGGGAGCCTTGCCATCTAAAAAATCGATCGCATTTTTTATATCATTTTCGTATTCGTCTTTAGTTATAAATCCAGTGCAAGGGGCTGAGCAGCGCTTTATTTGGTATTGCATACAAGGTCGTGAGCGATTCTGAAAAACGCTGTCGTTACACGTTCTTAGCCTAAAAACTCTTTGGAGTACTTCAATCGTTTGCCCTACAGCATATCCATTAGGATAAGGTCCAAAGTATTTACCTGGTTTATTTGTAGCACCACGATAAAAAGATATCTGAGGAAATTCATGGGCACTAAACTTTAAAAATGGATAAGTCTTATCGTCACGAAATAGAATGTTATATCGAGGATGCAAGCTTTTAATTAGATTATTTTCGAGAATTAGTGCTTCTGATTCTGAATTCGTAATAGTATATTCAGTACGCACCACCTTAGCCATCATTAAGGCTACGCGGGGACTTTGAATGGTTTTAGCGTAATATTGACTAACTCTTTTCTTAAGATTTTTTGCCTTTCCTACATATAGAACTGTATCACTTGCATCGATATGCCTATAAACACCAGGCAAATCTGGAAGTTCTTTAAGAAAAGACTTTATCTGTTGCGGATCTTGCATTTTTATAAGCTACATTTTGCCCTAAGTTTTCCCAACTACAAACTTTATATTTGGGATAAAGTTCTTCTAATCTTCGCTCTAAATGGGGATTTTGATTAGGGTTATATCTCAAATTAGCAAGCAATTCATCGGCTAAGTCAGGCTTATTACATACCATAACCATATCACACCCTGCATCCAATGCTGCTTGACCGCGAGCTGTAATATCTCCTATATAACTTGCACCTTCCATAGTTAAGTCATCGGAAAAAATCAAACCATCGTATCCAAGCTTGCTGCGTAAAATATCTTGAATCCAAACTTTTGAGAAGCATGCATTGTGCTTATCTACCTTTTTATAAATTACATGAGCAAGCATTACTGATGGCAATACCAAGTCGCCCAGCCATTCATATGGCTTCACGTCTTCACCCAAAATTTCATCAAGTGTGCGATTATCTTCAGGTATGGCGATATGTGAATCCGCTTCTACAAAGCCATGCCCAGGAAAATGCTTCCCACAGCAAGACATTCCTGCTTTAGCTAGCCCTTGCACAAATGCACGCGATAATATCGAGACAATTTTTGGATCTCTATGAAATGACCTATCCCCTATTACCGAACTAACTCCATAATTTAAATCCAATACAGGAGTATAGGAAAAATCGACGCCACATGATAACAACTCTATAGCCATTACATATGCAGTTTCTGTGGCAATGCGTATGGCCCTTAAAGGATCTTGATCATAGATACAGCCTAGGCTAGCCATAGCTGGGATATGTGTAAACCCTTCTGTTTTGAATCGTTGAACCCTACCACCCTCATGATCAACGGTTATAAGAATCTTAGATCTACCCACTTTAGGATCTTTGGCTGCAGCCCTGGCTTCACGTATTTGAGCCGTTAATTTTTGTAACTGGCCTGGATTTTTATAATTTCTTGAAAATAAAATCATCCCACCAACAAGGGGATGCTGCAGGCGTACTCTCTCACGGTCATTTAATTCAAAACCCTCAATATCAACAATTACAGGACCTGCCATATCAAACCTTTCTCTCCAAAATTACAAATGCCATTACTATATCCGCTTCATCCGTAAGTGATACATGACCAAGCCCAAAACGCTCTTCGTACCAGGATTTCAACGGTTCACTAAAAGTTAATGAAGGCTCTCCACTTGATGCATTAAGAATTTGAACCCGAGTCCATGCCATTGGACTACGTATACCCAAACCTATAGCTTTTGAAAATGCTTCTTTTGCCGCAAATCTAGTTGCTATATATCGAATGCCTCTTTTACGATCTCTTGAATACCTACTTTTGAACACCTCTTGTTCTTGATTTCCTAAAATACGCTTTACGAATTTCTGACCAAATCGCTCGAATGTATTTTGGATGCGAGACATGTAAATAATATCGGTTCCTATACCCGCAATAGCACTTATGTTAGTTGGCAATGCTATTCCTTTATAAAATGCTCACGATAATGTTTAAGTTCTTCTATCGATTCGTAGATATCTGCTAGTGCCTCATGTTTACTTTTCTTTTTAAAGGCTTTGTAAACATCAGGTTTCCATCTTTTTGCTAATTCCTTGAAAGTTGATACGTCCACAGTTCTATAGTGCAAATATTTTTCCAGACGTGGCATATACTTGAACATAAAACGTCTGTCTTGATTCACAGAATTGCCACATAGTGGCACGGTGCCCTCGGGAATATGCTTTTTAAAAAAATCAAGTAAAGCTTCCTCTACTTGAGCCTCATTTAATTTAGAATCCTTAACCTTAGCTACTAGCCCTGATTTCGTATGAGTGGAGGTGTTCCAGTTATCCATAGAGTTTAGTAAAGCATCGTCTTGATGAATAACGTAGACTGGAGCTTCTGCTACTACAGATAAATCGTCTTCCGTTATTATTACAGCAACTTCTAATATCCTGTCGATATCTGGATTTAGGCCTGTCATCTCCATATCAAGCCATACCATACGATTTGATTTATTTGGCATTAAAATAACCTTTTCTTTAAATTCAAAATATTTTAAGCGATGAAAATGGATAATGCCATTGAGGCTCAAGTCATATCTGCATTTGGTAAAAACTTTAAAGTTAAAGCCAAATTCGAAGGTGTTGAGAAAATTTTTCATTGCTATGTTAAAGGTAAAAAATCAGGAATTTGTGTAGGTGATTTTGTTGATCTTGAATTTCCTGAGGGTGCTGATTCCGAGGAAGCGCTCATATCTAATATTCATGATAGACGAAATCTTTTATATCGCTCGGATGATATGCGATCTAAACTATTTGCATCCAATATAGATGTACTTGCAATCGTAGTAGGCGTTGAGCCTGAATTTAGTACTGATTTACTAGGCCGCTCAATAATTGCCGCATTTAGCGAAGGGATTCAACCGTTAATCATTCTAAATAAAATCGATCTAGATGGGGTTGATACCATTAGAGAGAAGCTATCTTTATATAAAAACTTAGGAATTGATATTGTAGAAACATCAAAAAAAGCCCCTAAATCTGTTATCGAATCTTTAAAGCCTTATTTTGAAGGAAAAACATCTATATTGTTTGGACAAAGTGGAATGGGCAAATCAAGTTTACTTAATATTCTTGTAAAAGAGGCTTCAGCTTTTACCCAAGAACATTCGAAGGCTTTAGGTAGCGGTAAGCATACTACCACCTCAACTCAGATGTATGAAATCTCGGATTTTGAAGGACGAATTATAGACTCACCTGGATTTCAATCATTCGGTCTTAAACACTTAAATCAAGATGAACTTTTAGATGGATTTCCAGAATTTAAAGAATTTGTTGGAAATTGTAGGTTTTATAACTGCCAACACTTAAATGAGCCTAACTGCTCTTTGTTGGAGGCAAAAGATGCAAAGAAAATCAGCCAAGAGAGATATGATTTATATACCCGCATCTTGGCTGAAATTAAAGCTCCTGAGAGATATTAATTAATTACTTTCAGTAGCTTTTCTTACTAGTTTCTCTTTAATACGAGCAGCTTTACCTGAACGATTGCGTAAGTAGTAAAGTTTTGCACGACGCACAGCACCACGACGTTTAACTTCGATTGATGCAATTTGAGGAGAATATAGTTGGAATGTACGCTCTACAGCTTCACCTGATGAAATTTTACGTACAATAAAAGCTGAATTTAATCCACGGTTTCTTTTAGCGATTACGACACCTTCATAGGCCTGAACACGTTTGCGGTTACCCTCAACTACGTTCACATTTACTACTACAGTATCGCCTGGAGCAAATTCAACTACTGGCTTATCGCCTGTAAGACGAGCAATTTCTTCTTGCTCTAAAGTTTGTAATAAGTTCATTTTTTATCCCTTAATCATCATTTATGGGTATGTTTTTCTAAAATTTTAAAATTACCCCATGTAATCTTTTAACCCATAAAGAGGATGATAAACCATATATTTTAATTAGTTTTTATATTAAATTCAATAATTTATACCCAAAATAACCACACTCGGCACACTGTAAATATTTACAACAGTTTTAAAAAAATCAGTTGATATTAATACTGTAAAGATGTACAGTATTAAAACACTGTTAATCCATACAGGGTTTAAAATGACTGATTTAAATTACAAGAAAAAATCGCTTAAAACTACTTCTAATTTTGGTAGATTTCTACAAAAATATGAAGATTTTTTGATTATAGCTTTGTGGGCTTGTGTCATCCCAGGCATTCATTATGGAACTAAATTATGTCTAAGTATTTTGGCCTACATTAACTCTTAGTTTTTAATATTGCTCTTACTAAATTAATGATTTCTGCATTCTCTAAGCAGAACCCAGCACCCCAAACACCCACAAAATCCGACTCCATTTGGGTGTGCTTACTGGCATATGGGGGACCCTCGATTGCATAACTAGCAGACGTACAAATCAGGGTCCTCCATGGAGCTAGTTTGTTTTTTTCCTTAACTATATTCAGTTGTTTATTTAAAAAAATTACTCTAATAGACTCTGTCATTCCAAAAGTATGTATGGCATTGCAATTTTCAAATATAAGAAAATCAAAATTCCTTCCTTTTGACCTACCCATCATACCGACCAATCTTTCTTTAAAAGAAGTGGCTAGAGCTATACGGAAAACATTGCCACCTAAACAAAAGCTATATACTCTTTTAAAGTTCATAAAACTACCAACTTTCCGCAATCTGCATAAATACAGGAAATAAAAGCACAATAAATGTACAAGGAAATATAAAAAACACTAAAGGAAAAAGCATTTTTACGGGTGCTTCAAAAGCTAATTTTTCTGCCATTAGATATCTTTGTTTTCTTATATAAGTAGCTTGAGATCTAAATGCACTAGCTAGTTGTAAGCCAAGTTGATCTGCTTGCTTTATATTATTAACCCACTGACGTACGACTGGTAGGTCGGATCTTTCAGCCATATCCTCAAGAGCATCAATTCTTGCTTTCCCAGCCTGCATCTCTCGGATAGTAAAATTCAACTCATCTTTAAGCACGCCATTAGGAATAGAATTTAAAGCATACTGCAAGCTCATCGTAAAGTTTTGTCCTGAAGATAAACTTACGCTTAAAACGTCCAAAAAGAAAGGAAAAATTTCAGCTAATTCTGTTCTACGTCTTGATATATATCGTTTTATATAAGCTTTTGGCCATAGTAAGGTGACAAATACCAAAATAGCAATCGAGTAAAGAAATATCAAGGACAATCCAGACAAAAGCACCCATAGAGCCAGGAGTAATTCAAGCATAATCACTACCGTAACTATACCAACGAGTTTTTCTGGAGACCATTTCGAACTTAGTCCAGAGCGATCAAGAGATATATTTAATCCTGCCCCAAATTGCCAACCCAGTAATTTCAAAACTTTAGAGCCAATACCGCTAAGACTCATATCTCCTATTAGAACAACGAATAATGCGGCTAAGCAAAAGAGGCCCATCAAAATAGTTAAGGACATCCACATCATACGACCTTTATCTTCATGAGCTTACGCATTGTTAAAACACCGCCTACTTCCATCAGAAAAATAAGAAACAAAGCAAAGTAACCATATTTGTTTTTGAAAAAGTAGTCCGTTAAATCAGGGGCAACAACTGTCAATACCAAAAGAAGGAATATGGGTAGCAAAGACATAATCCAAGATTGCATTCTGCTTTGGCTAGTCAGGGCATCTATCTTTTTTAATAAAAGATTATTTTCACGCATATTATTTGAAAGAAGTTCCAACATAGAAGCTAAATTCCCGCCTGTCTTATACGAAATTTTGACTAAGGTGACAAACTGGCTCATATTCATTGAAGGGTTTCTTATTTGTAGGTCTGTCAGACTTTCCTCTATGGTGCTTCCTAATCTTATTTGATGTAAAAAAAGTCCAAATTCTTGTGAAATAGGTTTTTCGCTTGTCTCATTTATTAACTTAATCGAATGTTGAAGGCCTGCACCAGATCTCAAGGCATTTGAAAGGGAAAGCAGGAAATCTGGAAATTGGTGAATTAGCTTTTTCTGTCTTTTTCGAATTAGCATTTTGGCAGCAAATGGTGGGATTAATAACACTGCGACTGAAACGATAGCCGCCAATAACCACGATCCGCTTAATAAAATTAGAACTAAGCCTAAAGCTACAGCCATGACAGCAGCCATTGTCCAAATTTTGCCACTTGGAATTAGTATGAAGCTTTCCCAAAGACTCTGACCTATCGATACATCGAATGTCTTTTTGTATTTCTCTAAGTATTTTGATCCGATTGTAAATAGAACTGCAAACAGAAATACAAGAGATATCGTCAATATAAAAATAAAGTATTCCATATTTATATAAACATAGTCTGAGGAATGGGTTGACCATTTTCACGAAGAATTTCAAATGATGAAGGCATCAATCCTGAATAAGAAAATGTATTAGTGGCTTTCTTATAGGTGTAAAGCTCCTGAAGCTGAATAATGCCCGAATCCACGCCACCCACTTCAACAATGCTAGAAACAATGCGGCGTCCATCGTTTAGTCTCGTGAGTTGAACAATAAAATCTACACTACTGGCAATGTGCTCTCGTATCGCCGCTAATGGCAATTCCATAGACGCCATAAGAATCATAGTTTCAAGTCTATTAAGAGCTTCTCGTGGACTGTTTGCATGCAATGTTGATAAACTGCCCTCATGTCCAGTGTTCATGGCAGAAAGCATATCAAAGGCCTCAGCCCCCCTACACTCTCCAACAACTATCCTATCGGGACGCATTCTAAGTGCATTTCGAAGTAAATCTCGAATCGTAACCTGCCCCTGCCCCTCAGCATTAGCTGGTCGTGCTTCTAGACTAACTGTGTGAGGATGCTGTAATTGAAGTTCTGCTGCATCTTCAATCGTAATAAGCCTCTCTGAGTGAGGAATGGCCGCTGTCAATATATTTAATACAGTGGTTTTACCAGTGCCTGTACCACCAGAAATTAGAATATTCATCTTATTGAGAACAGCAAAATTCAAAAAACTTGCCATCTCGGAAGTCAATGTTCCTTTTTCAATCAAAGCCTTTACACCAAGAATTTTCTTTGAAAATTTACGTATGTTTATGCTTGCACCTTTTAAGGCAATAGGCGGTATTACGGCATTTACACGTGAACCATCCTTAAGTCTTGCATCTACCATAGGCGAATTTTCATCGATTCTTCGACCCAAAGGTGAAACGATCCTATCTATTACACTTAAAACAGCAGACTCTCCTGAAAAGGACACATCTGTTCTTTGTAATCTCCCACTCCTCTCAACATATATATCTTTATGAGAGTTAACCATAATCTCACTTACTTCTTCATCTTTGAGCAAATCCTCTAAAGGCCCCAAACCAAACGCCTCATCAATAACAAGTTTTTTAAGCTCCTCTTTATTAAACGATGAAAATCTCTCAGTTCCTTCTTCAATTATTTGGTCTAAAACTTCATCGGCTCTTTGTCGTAATTCATTTGTGGAACCGTGAGTAGATTTGAGCTTTCGTAAATCCATCGCAGAAATTAATTCTCCATGTAGGATTCGCAGAATATTATTTGGAACTTGTTCTCTCGCAGTACTTATCGGTTCTACTTTAGGATTTGTCTCTAATCTAGAGATTTGCTCTTTCTTAGGAACTTGTAAGACCTTCATTTTTGTAGGTCCAATTATTATTTCGTCTCCAATTTTTAATTTCTGCTGCGTTTGAATTTTTCTGCCATTTAAAAATACGCCTAGTAACGAGTAGTTGTCGCTGATAAAAGCAAATCCATCGTCTCTTGTTATGGTGGCGTGATGTTTAGATACCCTCCATGATTTAATTACAAGATCGTTTTCTTCTCCTTTTCCTATTTTTATTGGAGGTGGCAATATAACCTTTTTCTTCGTCCCGTTTTCATACGTAACATCTAGTTCAATCATCTGCGTCGCCCCCTTAATTTTCTTCGGCTTACTCGTTTAGTTTTTTTAGGAAATTTCATTTTTGTGGCCTTTGGACCTTCTATATATCTATCTGGAAATGGTCTTGTTAAGGGTATTCGTGCCACTGGTGGCAAATAATGCGTTTTAGATTGCATTTTTATATATTTAATTTTTTTAGTATTAGGTTTGAAATGTCTTTCTGCATCAGCCTCAATCGGAATATTTAAAATTGGTTTTTGCTCAAATGATGAATCCAAAATAGTCTTCGTCCTATGAACACGTCTTTGCATAGTCTTGTCGTTTGGTTTTACTACATAGGACCTAACAATAATTACAAGCTCAGTTTCATTATTTTGAAAATTCCTCGATTTAAATAATTCACCTAGGATGGGAGTTTCTGAAATACCAGGAAGTTTAGACATACTCTGCATCTGATCTCTTGATATAAAACCAGTGATAACTATAGGTTCACCAGACTTAGAATTAAATTCTGTAGATGTTCGTCTAGTTTTTAAAGCAGGACCTCCATTTAGATTCATAGAAGTATCTACGGCACTAACTTCTACATTTATTTTGGACCTGATTGTGCCATCTCTTTGAATAATTGGTGTGATATTTAAACTAACACCATAAGGTTTAAAAACCGTCTGTGTCTGCCCCTTATCATCAATCATCGTATAAGGTACTTCACCACCAGCTAGAAATTCTGCAGTAGTACCATTTCTTGCTGTCAATTGCGGTTGTGCTAAAACTACTGCTTGCCCCTCAACAGCCATCGCATTTATGCTTGCATTCAAGAAAGCATTAATCCCACCAAATAAAGCTGGATTGACAATGGCATTTGCGTTAGAAAGAGAAGAAGCCAATAAGTTACTCCTATATGCTGATGCTTTAGTACCCGAAGAGCCCTCAAAGGTAAGGCCTAACTGCACGCCACCTTCAGCCGAAGTGCCCCATTTAAGCCCCAGTTGCTGCACAAACTGTCGCGGAAGCTCGACAATTTGTACATCTATCATAAGCATCTCATCCCACCCAACTTGGCTCGACATATCGATAATTTGCGGATAGTGCTTAGTTAGTTGCACAACCTTCTGTCTGTCAAAATCAGAAAGCTTATCGCCTTCAACAATCACCTTATCGGCTATTATCGAAGTTCGTACATTTGGAATTTTTCGCAAAATCTTCTGTATATCTTGAAGCATTTTGTTTTGATTCGCAGACTCGATAAGCACTCTATAGCTATTGCTTGTTCCATTTTTATCCCACACTTGAAGCGTAGTAAACCCTTCGCTTAATCCAAATAAAACGAGTTCTTTATCGTCACTGGTAGTTGCGTTTAAAAGCTTACTGTTCCCAACTGCAACTCTACCAATACTCTGAAAATTAAGTACCTCAATTTGCCCAATTTCCATTTTTATGGATTTTGCTTTCTGTGACACTTGAGCCTGTACAACACTTACAGCCCCAAATAAAAGGACTACAAGTACATTTTTAAATCTACTCCTCATTTTCAAGATCCTCCTCTTTTGATGAGATATTTTGATCCTGAGGGGTTGCTATCTCTGTTTTTTTAGAGTTTTCACTAATCCATGCACTCACAATATCTTTTTGGCCTGGAAGTTCAATCAAAGCCTGTTGCAAGAGTTCTTCTTTTGTTGGTGTTTGCTCTTCATCAGCCTGAGCTATTTCGCTCATTTTCTTTGTACCCTGATCTCCGTAAATAACAGAGGCTTTCTTCCTAACAATTGGCCCACTGGTGGCAATGCCCAAGATACTCGCCAAATCACCTTTTACACCTTTCTGGCTTGCTTCCTTATCATCTGGGTTTCTTAAGAAAGCCGTAATAACGCCATCCTGTCGTGCAGCCACTAATTTGGCTGCTTCTTCTGGCGAGGTATCCAAAGTAACTGTTGAAAACTCTCTTTCGGTTCCATCGTTTGTTAACTTTGATTCTTTGTCTGTTGCTAAAACCAAAACCCCTTGCAGCAATGGAGCTGTAATATCACGATTCTTATATTTAAAAGATACATATAGATCAATCAAATCTCCTGGCACTATCAATCCAGAGACCGAATTAATCGTATCCACTGGCATGGTCACTGCTCTTCGTCCCAACCCAACCTTTTCAGAAAATGGCCTTTTGCTAATAGTGCTCGTATGAGCCCATAGAACTGGATCACCTGCCATCAATGGACTTGTTATAACCTTCCCTTCAATTCTCTCAAATTCATCAGGACTTAAACTATCACTACTAATCCATGTTTCAGGAATTTCTCGTACGGCTAATACCGCAGAATCTATTGAAGTACCAACACTTAAATCATGAGCTGCAACAATTCTCGGCACCATGACCTGTCTATGATTTGCTTCAATTTGCGATATTTTCTCTTTCATATATTTACTTGCAGAGAATGTGGCCAGTAGCCCCGCCCCTACTGCAAATCCAAAGATATACCAAGACTTTTTTATCCGAATCATAGGTGCACCTAATTTGTCATTTTTCCGACCGACAAATATTCTCGGTCTCGAATTCTGAACATTCCTACAAATAAAGTATCGTTAGATGAATTAATCTTTCTTTGCCAAACCGATAGGTCTTTATGTGGCAATGTTTTCTTGTACTTCTCCAACCATCCACTTGAAGCCAGATATTCAAAGTAATTTTTCATATTTTTCTCTCCATTAATTTCATAGACATAAATTTCATATTGATTCGATACATTGCTAAATAGAATTTCAAAGTCTGGTAAGTAGTCTCTTTTTTCTGTAGTTGATTTGCTAATTTGATTTGTTATGCGACTTAAATAAACACTTTTAAGATTGCTGTTCTGATCAATCTCTTTTTCATAATCTGTAATAAGAAGTATTTCTGAAAGTGAGTTCTCTGATGAGATAAGAAATAAATCACTCTCTATGGCATGAATTTCTATATCTTTATCTAAAACAATATCTAGAATTTGGTTTAAAGATTTATCTAAATCAATTTCAAAGACACTTAAAGCAATTCCATTTTGAGACGATTTAAGTTTTAGTTCTGACTTTGTGACACTAGACTCTAACCACTTGATTTCATCTATGGTTCTGGAATACGCCGTACTTATAAGCAAAATAAGGCTTATGAATGACAAAAGAAGAGTTATAAAAAAATGTTTAATTAAAGACATTTAACAACCCCTTTTTGTGATTACTTGGTATATCTCCAATCCATTCTTTATAAGAATCAAACCCAGGAAGAGTTCTTTTAAGTGGCTTATCAACTGGACTTAATAAAGAGTTCGATTTTTTTGCTAATGACTGTGTTTTTGAATTTTCTTTTTTCCACGCAGTATTACTCTGAGACGATCTGTTATGTGCTAATTTGGCATTGATTTCATACTCAGTATCAAAGATTAATTTTGCTTCTTCCTCTAAAACCAAGCTTGAGATAAGAAACTTTCTTTTCGCTTTATCAACGACTTTTTTCTGACTTATGGAGTTAATTATTCCTTTATCCTCGATTTGCCACTCGTTTCTTAATATTTCTGATTTAGCTAAATCTTGTCCAGGCTGGGCATTTGAGGTGAGTTTTTTTATGTTGCTATAGCTTGAGTCATAAAAACTTTTTGCTCCCTCTCCAAGTCTAATGGCATATTGAAATGCCAAATATCTACTCTCATTTTGAAGAGCTTGCTTATCATTTGCCAACTTACCTATGAAAGGAATTCCAATAAAAAACAGTGACATAACAATTAAAAAAACAAAGCTTTCTACTAAAGCCTGACCCCTTCGCATTCTTATTTCCATTGCCTTAACCTCGCTAGCCAATTCGGATGCCATAAATTTGGGTACTCATCATCTCTCCTAAACTGAGCAAAATACGCTTCAGCTGCTGAAATAGCTTCTACCGAATGCCCCAAAACATCACTATCTCTAATGCTTAATCTAAAAGATGAACTTTTTTTGTTCTTTTTTGTAATATCAACAAAAGGTACTAAACCTCCAGAAGTCCATTTCAAGCCTTGTTTTAAAGCATATGAATTTGCCAAACCATTTTCTGAAGTATCGAAAATATTCCATCCAGAAGTTTTCTCATCAATCCATTTGATAAAGGTTATTGCTGAAAAATCAGATGGAGGATCCTTAACATGAGGTAAATTATCACCAATGTGACTGGTGTCATGCTCTGCATATCCCCATCCCATCGGATATTCGCGGTAATAGCATGAGAGTTTCAATCTCTTCCTCAATGAATGAAAGCTTTGTGTGTCAATGGATTCCCAATCACCATTTTTATTTAAAGTTGTTTCTCCTCGACGAATTAGTCGATGTCTTAGGGTTGGGCATTTCTTATAAACTGGAGTTAACCGACTACTTTTTAAGAAATATCTAGGTTTAAGAAATTTGTATTTCTCACTAACATTGCGAACGAATTTTAAATATTCCCCTTTAGGGTTAAAAACACTTGAAATATCATCGTTTTCTATATTTTCAAGTTTCCAAGAAATACTTTTTAATTCTGAAGGGCTAAAGTTAGCCTCAATTACTTCCTTAATTGCCTGAAGCCTCATATCTAATTGGGTTTCGTGTATGGCAATGCTTGTTTTATATAAAACTTCATTAATAACTTTTTGATGTTTTTCAAATTGAGCTTTTAAATCCTGAATTTGGGCACTAGCTCCGACTTGGGCTTTTTTTCCTGCTATATAAGCTTGCGAATATTTAGAGCCAAAAAAACGATTAATTAATTCAGATTGCGGGTTTCGTTTCGTGACTCGCTTACCCATATTTTGGCCCCACTGTACCCATGAGCCTTGTGTAATTAAGTGAGCTAAAGCGATTTGATTTGCCGTTTGTGCAAGATTGATATAGCTTTGCATATTAAGAGCTCGTGCATGGGCTACAGCTCCTGAATATGAAGCAAGATCAACAACATGTATTAATTTTGTTCGCTCAGAAATGATCTGACCATTTCTATACATGCCAAGAAAACTGAGAATAACTATGGCAATCAATGCAAGGCCAAGCACCAAGACTTGACCTTTGCGATTGCCCAAAGGCAATTCAAACATTATCTGCCACCAGCCTGCTTAGCATTACCCGTGAAAGTTTTAAGTGACTTAGCAGAAGTTTGAGATTCTGCCTTTTTCGCCGCAGTTTGAGCTTTTTTCGATTGAGCAGTACCATCCTCTCCTGCAATCTCTTTAGCCATAGCAGCAGTTTGAGAGCGAATTACTTGACCAAATAGCTGATAGACTGCAATTGCTGCAACAGATACTAAAGCAACGATAATAATGTATTCGGTCATACCTTGACCTAAACGCCGCTTAAGACTCTGTTTTTTTACGAGAGGTTTTTGTGGATTTTGTAAAACAATTTGCATAGTAGTCTCCTGTTAAAAAGGTGACTACAGTTTGAATTATTTATTGAACACTGCCAATTCGTAACAATGATGATGGATAAAAATGTCCTACTCCAAAGACCAGTCAATGGCTTGCTTATTATGTGCTTCAAGGTAAGTATTAGCCTTAGCAAAATGCATATTACCAAGAAAACCACGATAAGCCGATAATGGCGATGGATGCGGGCTTTCAAGAATTAAGTGCTTATGTTTATCTAGAAGCGGAGACTTAGCTTTGGCATTGCCACCCCAAAGCAAAAAAACTACATTCTCGCATTCGGAATTAATTTTTAATATGGCATTTTTTGTGAATATTTCCCAACCAAAACCTTTATGCGAATTTGGTTTGCCCCGCTCTACAGTAAGCACATCATTCAAAAGCATAACGCCCTGAGAAGCCCATTTTTCAAGGCATCCGTGAGTAGGTATGACAAAGTTTGGGATGGATTTCTGAAGTTCTTGAAAAATATTTTTTAATGAAGGTGGCAATGCTACCCCTTTCTGCACCGAAAACGCTAATCCATGTGCTTGGCCTTCATTAAAATATGGATCTTGCCCCAGAATAACGACTTTTATTTGATCGAGGGCAGTTAGCTTGAAAGCTGAAAACACGCTCTCCTCGGGCGGATAGACAATGTTTTTCTGTCTTGCTTGCTCGATGTTGCGAAGAAGAGACTTGAAATAAGGTTTTGTCATTTCTTCGTAAAAAAAACTTTGCCAACTAGGATGGATTTTATTGATATTCATAGATGTTTTACAATACAATACCAATCTATTTTACAGGCGGTTAGCTCAGCTGGTTAGAGCGCTACGTTGACATCGTAGAGGTCGCTGGTTCGATTCCAGTATCGCCTACCAATTAAATGTCCAAATTCTTCAAAAAGTTTTTAAAAGTTATAACTGATTTTGCTATGGCTGAGCCTCATGGTTTAGAGGCCCTAGACTACAATATGGAGGAACTTTGTGAGCAAGCTACTAAGGGTGATCCTAAAGCTCAGTATTCACTTGGCCTAGCATATTTATCAGGGCATTATTTTCGCAAAGATGAAGAAACTGGTTTAAAGTGGTTGGTCCTCTCAGCGAATCAATACTATGTTCCAGCTGAAAGTAAACTCTCTCAGATACTATTGTCAGATGCAGCAAAACATCCCAAATCTGAATTAGCTGAACAAATCGCAAATTGGGCCGAAAATGCTGCTTATCGTTATGATTCCAGCGCAAAGGGAGTATGGGGGTATATGCTCTTAGAGGGCATTGGCACTGAATCTAAACCTAAAGAAGCCATACATTTTTTAAAACAAGCAGCAGATGAGGGCATTGTTAAAGCACAGTACTTGATGGGCACTCTTCACTATGAAGGGAAAAAAGTGGAGAGAAACGTGAGCATTGCCACACAATACTTAGAAGCATCGAGTCAAAATGGCTATGAACCCGCATCTATGCTTTTAGAAGAAATAAAAAAGGGTCAGAAAGACTGACCCAAAAAATTAATTATTTTCCAAGAAGCTTCTAAGCTTATCTGCTCGGCTAGGATGTTTTAGCTTGCGTATCGCTTTAGCTTCGATTTGACGTATTCTTTCACGTGTAACATCAAACTGCTTACCTACTTCTTCGAGGGTTTGATCTGAACTCATACCAATACCAAAGCGCATGCGAAGAACTTTACCTTCTCTCTGGGTAAGTGAGTTAATTACTTCATCAAATACTTCTGTCATAGAGCGTTGTAAAGCGGCCTCTTCTGGAGATAGGGTCGATGTATCTTCAATAAAGTCTCCAAGATGTGAATCATCATCATCTCCAATCGGAGTTTCCATAGAAATAGGATCTTTAGATATTTTGAGAATTTTGCGAATTTTCTCAATTGGCATATCCATTTTTTCAGCAAGCATAGCTGAATCTGGCTCCACACCAGTCTCTTGAAGTATTTGACGGGTTATACGATTGATTTTGTTAATTGTCTCAATCATATGAACTGGAATACGGATAATTCTCGCTTGGTCGGCAATGGATCTGGTAATAGCTTGACGAATCCACCATGTTGCGTATGTTGAAAATTTATAACCGCGACGATATTCAAATTTATCCACCGCTTTCATCAAGCCGATATTTCCTTCTTGGATTAAGTCCAAGAATTGCAACCCACGATTAGTATATTTCTTAGCAATTGAAATAACCAAACGTAAGTTTGCTTCAATCATTTCGTGTTTAGCTTTTTTCGCTTTAGCTTCGCCATTTACCATGCGTTTATTAACATTTTTAAGCTCCTTAATCGGAAGGATAACTTCTTTTTCTAGGTCAATGAACTTCTGCTGAATTTCATGAATATCAGGAACAGATCTCTCAAGTTTTTCAGCATATTTAGGTTTTTTCTTAAGCTCAGAATTAACCCAATCCAAATTCGTTTCATTTCCAGGGAATGAGTCAATAAAGTGCTCACGAGGCATACCTACCTTGTCCACGCAAACTTTAAGCATATCTTTTTCTAAAGAGCGTACTCTTTCAATTTGCTTGCGAAGTTTCTCGGCTAGTTTTTCTACCATTTTGGCGGTAAATCTCACACCTGATATTTCATCGTGAATTTCTTGATTCGCCTTGTTGTATGCAGGTGATTGGAAACGACCTTTTTCGTATTCCTTCATCATCTTATCGTAGGCTTTTTGAACTCGATCAAATTTAGATAATGACTCTTCGCGTAATTTTTCAATTTGACCGCTACTCATGCCTCCTGTTTGAGCTTCTTCAGTATCTTCATCTGCATCAGATGCACCAGAGCCAGCATACTCTTCGCCATCATCGGTCATAAGACCATCAACAATTTCTTCAATCTGAGCCTTACCCTCTTTAACTTTTTGAATATGTTCGAGAATTTCATGAATGGTCGTAGGTGAAGATGCAATAGCCATAACCATATGTTTAAGGCCCTCTTCAATCATTTTCGCAATTTCAATCTCTTTAGATCTATTCAATAATTCGATTGAACCCATCTCACGCATATACATACGTACTGGGTCTGTAGTACGACCAAAGTCAGAGTCCACTGTTGTTAATGCAACCTCAGCTTCATCGTCCACATCATCGTCATCGTTGATATTTGACGGCTCGGCTAGAATGAGATCCTCAGCATTAGGTGCTTCTTCATATACAGGAATGCCCATATCACCGAGTGTGGTGACCATAGACTCCATCTGTTCTGTATCAACGATATCATCAGATAGAACATCGTTAATTTCTGCATATGTAAGATAGCCCTGATCTCTACCTTGCTTAATTAAAGAACGAATAAGTTGACGCCTTTCTTCGTCTAGTACTTTTTTGTTTTCTGCTCTACTACGTGAGCCTTTAGCTCCTCTGGCAACGGACTCGTCTATATCATCTATATTTTCTGAATCATCATCTGATGGATCTACTATATCCAAATCGTCAGCATTTTTTGCTTGAGCTTTAGGGGCATTTTTACTACCAGGCTTACGACCGCGACGAGATATTTTAGGCATGAAATCGTCGTCTTCATTAGTAATAGCTAATAAATCATCAATATCGGAACTACTTACAGTTTGACGTGTCGGTTTTGGTGTAGATTGCTTTTTAGTTGATTTCACAACCTCAGATTTAGTCTTAGCTGCCGATGTTTTATTTGATTGTTTAGCGGTACGAGTTTTAGCTTTAGCAGCAGATTTTGAAGCTGCTGTTTTAGATGTTGCTTTAACAACTGTTTTAGGCGTGCTCTTAGCAGCAGTTTTAGAAGTAGTTGATCTAGTACTTGATTTTGATGTAGCAGCTTTAGTAGCAGGCTTTGTAGCGGCTTTAGTCATAGATTTAGCTGCAGGCTTAGAGGCAACAGCCTTCGTTTTAGAACTTGCTGATTTAGAAGCAACGGTTTTAGTTGAAGTTTTAACAGCAGGCTTTGATGTGACCGCCTTAGTTTTAGTGTTAACTCGCTTACTAGTGGTTTTAGGGACGGCCTTAGATGCTGACTTCACTGCAGCTACTTTAGGTGCAGTTTTCTTAGTCGCAGTCGCTGAAGTCTTTGTATTAGTAGCTTTAGTAGAAACTTTAGAACTCTCTTTTTTAACTTGCTTTTTCACGCTTAGACCTTATCCCTTAACTAAAAAATTAACTAATTATTATAACGTAAATTAATGATTTTTAAGAAAATTAAATCGCTGACTAAGGCCTTGTAATAGCAGAGTTTTTTTCGAGTCATCCATATCTTTATTACTAGCCAATTTCTGTATTTGACTATCCAGTAATTCCAATTCAACTTTGATTAGAATACTTTGAAGCAAACTTTCAGAATTTTCGTCCTCGATTTCATCGAATTCATTAGAAATAATACTCTCAAGAACTATTTTTAAATCAGAGCTGATTTCATTTATATTGAACAATTGACTAAAAACTTCAATATTGTGCTTACGAATCAAAGTGATTAATTCATAGACTAATCTATATTTGGGGAGTAGATTTAAAAATACAAGTACATTAGAGGAAATTTTGTTGGTGATAGACGGTTTCATTGCCACCAACTTAATAAATTTTCGCTCCAAAGATTCAACTTGTTTTCTAACCTTAGGTTGAGAAAATGAACGTTTAGAAATCTGTGCAGGAAAAGTTTTTTTTGCCCCCTCAAAATCAATGCCCAAATCTTTTAAAAACTCCTCATGAGTTAGCTGCAAAAGACTAGCTATCTCCCTCTCAATCTGAGTTTTCATAGCAGATTTGCGAACATTTCTAAGCATAGGACGCACAAAGTTAATACAACTAGCTCTACCTTCGGCCTCATCTAGCCTAAACCTACTTTTGAGCTCATTTAACCAAAATTTGGTCAGCGATAATGAAGATTCAATAAATTTTGTAAACTTGGCTCTACCAAACTCTCGTATATACGAGTCAGGGTCATGATCACTAGGTAGAAATAAAAATCTAAGCTCATGCCTCTCATCTAAAACCAGCAAAGACTCGTTTAATGCTTTCCATGCCGCATTCTTTCCCGCTTCATCTCCATCAAAACAAAAAATAATTTTTGATGTATATCTGTATAACTTACGTAGATGAGATTGACTTGTTGCTGTACCTAAGGTGGCAACGGCAAAGTCTATTCCATGTTGATTCAGGGAAATAACATCCATATACCCTTCTACAACAAGTGCTTTTTTGCTTGTGTTTATACCTTTTTTATTTTCAAAAAGGCCATATAGTTCATCGCTTTTATGAAAAACTTCAGTCTCAGGTGAATTAAGATATTTCGGTTTCTCATCCCCTAATGTGCGACCGCCAAAACCTATAATTTGCCCTCTATCATTAAGTATAGGAAACATGACTCGATTTCTAAATCTATCATATTTACTTGAATCTTCTTTTTGAATTACCAAACCCACATCTACCAAAATTTTATCGTCGTAGTTTGGAAATTTATGGGCTAGGTTTCTATATTCAGAGCCACTCCATCCGATTCCGAATTTTTTAATAGTTTCATCACTCAATCCCCTTTTTTCTATATATGATTTAGCTTCATGACTTTTCGCAAACATATCTATATAAAAACTTTGTGCTTGCTTTAAACATTCATGCATAAGCTCATGTTTAGTTTTGGCTGAATTTCTCTCTTGTACCTGTTGTGGCGTTAATTTTGAATATGATGGAATTGGAATGCCTAATCGCTTAGCCAAGAATTCTTGAGCCTCTTTAAATGTCATGTGATTATGTTTCATTAAAAATGAGATAACGTTTCCCCCTGCATGACATCCAAAACAATGGAAATACTGACCAGTAGTACTTATTTTGAATGAGGGTGATTTCTCATTATGAAATGGACATAGACCAGAGTATCCCGAGCCTTCTTTTTTTAGCTGAACATACTCACCAATAACACTAACAATATCAGTTTTTTCAATAAGCTCGTTAGTAAAAGTATCCGACATAATAAAGACAAAAAAAGCAGCTAGTAGAAAACTTAGCTGCTATATGAAATTTATAAGGTACTAAGTGTACCGATATGATAACAAATTAGTACAAGCGTGGAGGTAGCTGCTGACTACGGATACGTTTGTGATGACGTTTTACTGCGGCAGCATGTTTACGTTTACGCTCTGTTGTTGGTTTTTCGTAAAACTCTCTAGCACGAAGATCTGTTAATAAACCAGTTTTTTCGATGGTGCGTTTAAAACGACGTAAAGCTGATTCGAATTGTTCATTTTCCTTAAGGCGAACACTAGGCATATAAAATTAAAATTCCTTAAATTAATAAATAGTTGATTCAAAAGCTAAAAATCCCAACAAAAAAAATTTCACCACCTAAAATTGCTGGGTAATTCAAAATTTATAAAGTTTATTATTATAATTTCAAATCTTGTTTAGAGTCAATAGCTTACGATAAGTTGTATCTTAAAAACTACTTAGCTGAACTGCCTTTTCTAATCCATGCCTCTAACTGATGAGGACGAATAGAGTCATATTCCTCAAAGGGTTGATGAATCCAAGGATTGTTAGGAAGTTTATCTATGTAGTAATCAGGGGTTATGCTAGAGTGACCCTTAAACCATAATACAGCAGATTTCATCTCCTCAATATTAGGAAACTCCTTTTTCAAATGTTCCTGAACTTTACTAAAAGTGAGTCCAGTATCAACCATATCATCTACTAGCAAAACCTTACCTTGTAAAGTACCCTTAGTTATAGTTATAAATTTCGCAATATCAAGTTGTCCTTGAACAGTGCCAGCAGCCTCACGGTACGAGCTTGTTGCTAATATTCCTAATGGAACATCAAAAATTCTAGACAAAACATCGCCCACTCTTACCCCACCACGTGCTAAACAAATAATTTGGTCAAATTTCCAGCCAGATTTGTAAACTTCAAAAGCTAATTTTTCTATAAGATGATTATATTCATCCCAAGAAACCCATAAATCAGTATCTGTACTTTCAGGAAGATTAGAACTCATATCTATTCCAAGGGATTTTTAATCATAATAGTTTCTTTTCGATCAGGACCAGTAGAAATCATAGCAATATGAACTCCACTAACTTCTTCCATGCGTTTGAGGTATTTTTTTGCATTAGAAGGTAAGTCATCGTAATTAGTTACGCCCTTAGTTGATTCATTCCATCCAGGTAACATCTCAATAATAGGTTTAACTTTAGATACTTTGGAAGCTCCATAAGGAAGAACATCTATTGTTTTACCCTCAAATTCGTAACCAATGCAAATACCTACTTCCTTGAGTCCATCTAATACATCAAGCTTTGTAACGCATAGACCTGAAATACCATTAAAAATAGCACTTCTTTTTAATGCAACGGCATCAAACCAACCACAACGTCGAGGTCTTCCAGTCACCGAACCAAACTCCTGTCCAACAGAGGCAATATGAGAACCTAATTCGTCAGTAAGTTCTGTTGGAAATGGTCCTGAACCAACTCTAGTGGTATACGCTTTGGTGATACCCAAAATATAATTCAGATGCTGGGGACCTATACCAGCCCCAGCGGAAGCCGTACCAGCGGCACAATTACTACTAGTGACAAATGGATAAGTTCCATGGTCAATATCCAAAAGCGAACCTTGAGCACCTTCAAAAAGAAAATTTTTTCCTTCTTTAAGATGATTGTATAAATCATAAGAAACATCAGAAACCATTGGTTTAAGTTCTTTTGCCCATTCCTTAAGTTGAGCTGAAAGGTCTTCAAAAACAATTTCATCCAGCTGGTATCTTTCTTTCAGAATAAAGTTATGTAGACTTAGAACAGATTTCAGTTTCTTTTCAAGTACTTCTTCATCATATAAGTCCTGAACACGAAGAGCTCTACGGGCAACTTTGTCCTCATAAGCGGGGCCAATGCCCCTACCTGTTGTGCCTATTTTGTTTTCGCCCCTGGCTAGCTCCCTGGCTTGATCAATAGCAATATGATATGGCAATACTAACGTAGCCGCCTCGGATATGTGTAATCGAGATCTAACTTCAACTCCCGCATCTTCTAATTCGGCTATTTCAGACAATACTGCTTCTGGGCTTAGTACTACACCATTTCCTATAAAACATTGAGTTTTAGGATGCATGATCCCAGATGGAATTAATCGCAAAATAGTTTTTTTGCCGTTTATCCATAGAGTGTGACCCGCATTATGACCGCCCTGGAATCTAACAACACCAAAGACGTTTTCAGAGAGCCAGTCGACTATTTTACCTTTTCCCTCATCACCCCATTGAGTTCCAATTACAACAATATTTTTCATATGCTCACCTTAATTAGAACTTCCTCGACTAGGTTGTTTTAGATATTTGAAGAAATCTGAGCTTGGGTCAATAACCATCAAATCTTTATTGGATGTAAAACTGTTTCTATAAGCATTTAAGCTGTTATAGAAACTATAGAATTCAGGGTTTTTTCCATAAGCTTTTGCATAAATTTCAGTTGCAATAGCATCCCCTGTACCTTTAGTTATTTCGGCATCGGCCTGTGCTTTAGCTATGATTTCCTTAACTTGTCGGTCTGCGTCAGCTCTGATTTTTTCAGATTCTGCAAAACCATTTGCTCGAAGACTATTGGCTTCTTCTTTACGTTCAGCTTGCATACGGTTATAAACTGAATCAGAGACTTCTTGAGAAAACTCAATTCTTTTAAGCCTTACATCTACAACTTGTATTCCAAGAGGTTTAGCTCTTTCCTCAACATTCTTAAGAATTTCTGCCATCACAACATCACGCTCTTGTGAAATAACTGCACGAACTGTTCTAGTGTTAACTGAAGCATTTAGGGCATCTCTAATCTGAGCACCTAAACGTGATTGAGCATTTTCCGCATTTGGTCCAAATGAAATATAAAATCTCAAAGGATCATTAATTTTCCACTTAATATAAGAGTCAATAATCAGATTTTTCTTCTCTGAAGTTTGGATACGCTCTGTATCACCAGATTCAATAGTTTGAATTCGCTTATCTAGATATATAACGTTTTGAAATGGTGATGGCCATTTAAAATGCAAACCAGGTTCACTAATGGTTCTTTGCCATTCACCTAATTTAAAAACAAGTGCATAATCTCGCTCTCCCACAATAAATAAGGTAGAAGAGATAAACCAAGCTAAAACAGCTAAAAATATAATTCCTAATATAGAACGATTCATACTTCCCCCCTCTACTGATGGCGATTACGGTTTAAAACACGTGATCGATTGTTTTGTAATTGCTCATTACTTTGGGTGCGTACCTGATCAGTAATTGTATTTTGCATGGAATCCCCTGAGACTACATACTCTTCCCTATTTGTTTGGCTATTTATAGTGTTTGGGCTAGGTAATTTATCAATAGGCAAATACAGAAGTGGAGAATTATTTTTTGAATCAACAAAAATCTTAGGGGTGGATTGAAGTAGACTTTCCATAGCAGTCAAATACATCCTCTCGCGAGTAATTTCGGGAGCATTAGAATATTCAGTTTCAATCTTAGAAAAGCGATCTGCTTCACCAGTAGCTTTTTGCGTTACTACTGCTTTGTAACCTTCCGCTTCTTGCTGAATACGAGATGCCCGACCGTGAGCTTCAGGAATTACCTTACTAGCATAAGCATAACCTTCGTTTTTTKGACGCTCATAGTCTTGTCCAGCTTTAATCGCATCTTCAAATGCTGCCTGAACTTGTTCTGGAGGTTGTACATTTTGGATGGCAACAGTTATGACTTCAATACCTGTCTTATAGCGGTCAAGAATTTGTTGCATAAGTTTTCTGACATCAATCGCAGCCTGAGTACGACTTTCGTAAAGGATTTTATTCATAGATTGCTTACCTACAATCTCTCTCATAGCTGTCTCTGCTGCTTGCCTTACAGATTCATCTGGTGCACGAGTCTCAAATAAATAGTTAGCTGCTGGACTATTTTTTCCATTCGAACCTTGCATATCAGCTTTAAGACGATATTGGACATCAAATTGAACATCCACAATATTTTCGTCCTCAGTAAGCATTAAAGCTTCTGGCAATACTTTATTTCTCGCATTATCCCTATATCCAACTGAAAAGGATCTAACACGTGAAATATCAACTATCTCTACAGATTCTATAGGTGTAGGAATATGCCATTGAAAACCAGGAGCTACAGTTCTAGAATACTTCCCAAACTGAGTAACTACCCCTACTTGACCCTCTCTAACAATATAAAATCCACTAATTAGCCAAGCTATAAGTAAACCAATAATAATTACAAAAAGACCAATTTTTGAAAAAATTCTGTTCGGCTTTTTAGGTCCACGAGGTGGAGTCTGGCCAAAACCCTTACGATTTTTTGAATCCTTATCAAAAATTCCTCTTAGTTTATTAGCTAATTCGCCAAACACCTGATCAAGTTCTGGTGGAGAATCATCACTTGAAGGTGGCTGTTTAGGCCTATCTTTTGAATTGTCGGAGGGCTGTCCTTTGCCCCAATCAGGATCATTTAGATTCATGATTTTATTATCTTTCAATGGATATATTCCCTATAAATTATTTTTAAATTTAGCGATTGCATCGCGTAGCAAATTAATGCCATCGCGTGTTTTAGAACTAACAAAAATTCGTTTTATTTTACCTTGTTCATCTCTCTCTATTCTAGGTTCTTGTTTCAATAAATCAATTTTGTTATAGATTAGAAAAGTAGGAATCTCATCGGCATTTATTTCCTTCAAAACCTTATTAACTTCTGCAATTTGTTCATCCCTTTGTGGATTTGATGCATCCACAACATGAAATAATAAATCTGCATGTATAGTTTCTTCAAGAGTCGCTTTAAAAGCGGCTATTAACGTAGTAGGTAAATCTCGGATAAATCCTACAGTATCCGAAACTGTAACTTGTCCCACATCTTCTATCCAAATTCTTCTTGTAGTAGTATCAAGAGTCGCAAATAGTTGATCGGCTTCATACGTACCTGCACGTGTCAATGCATTAAATAATGTTGATTTTCCTGCATTCGTATATCCCACAAGAGATACAGAGAGCATATTTGATCTGGCTCTAGCCCGCCGTTGAGTAAGCCTCTGAGTGTCTAGCTTAGATAGTCTCTCTTTTAATGCCTTTACCTTATCTCCAATCATTCGCCTGTCCATCTCTAATTGAGATTCACCTGGTCCACGCATACCAATCCCCCCTCTTTGTCGCTCCAAGTGGGTCCATAGTCTAGTTAGTCGTGTAATCAAATGTTGAAGTTGAGCAAGTTCTACTTGAAGCTTACCCTCGTGGCTTTTTGCTCTAAGAGCAAATATATCTAAAATAAGCGTAACTCTATCTATAACGCGAAGATTGAAAGCCCTCTCTAAATTTCTTTGCTGAGCTGGGCTTAAAGCCTGATCAAAAAGGATAATATCAGGTTTTAAAGTGGCAATGCGTTCGACTATTTCTTCAACCTTCCCGCTTCCAATAAAATATTTCGCATCTGGTTTATCCCGTTTAGCAACTACTGTTTCAAGAATTTCAGCTCCAGCACCTGTAGCCAACATTTCAAACTCGCTTAAATGAGAGTCGAAATTAGGGTCATTAAAGTTTACGCTGATAACAATTGCTTTCATTAAATAAGGATAACCCGTCGCTGAAGCCAGGACGGGAAAGTTATGGAGAAATAACTACTCTTGTGTATCGAGTGATGCTGATGAGATTTGTTGTTCTTCTGTAAATTCTGACAATTCACTAGGAAAAGGTACTGCTCTTGCAGGAACTACAGTAGAAATCGCATGCTTGTAAACCATTTGAGTGACCGTATTCCTAAGCAAAATAACATACTGATCAAATGACTCGACTTGACCTTGTAACTTTATGCCATTAACTAGATAAATTGAAACTGGGATATGCTCTTTTCTAAGGGCATTAAGGAAAGGATCTTGTAGTGATTGTCCTTTAAAACTCATTTGAGGTGCTCCGTGTTGTTTTTATATAAAAGCAAGTTGTAGATAAAGAATCCACATCAAACATATTAACGATTATAAATTTAACAAACAAGACAATATGGGTATCTTGTAAAAATACTACAGTTCAATTTCTTTCTAAGTATGGATTGGTCGTTGATTTAAATTCGATTCTCAAAGGTGTGCCTTCCAATTTAAAGACCTTTCTAAACCTAGCTTCCAAGTAACGTCTATATGAGTCGGGAATAGCATCGAGAGCGTTTCCGTGAATGATTACTAATGGTGGATTTTGACCGCCTTGATGTGCGTAACGCATCTTAGGTCTAAAAATACCTTTTCTTGGAGGTGGTTGTTGTTCAACGGCCGATTGAAGTTCACGGGTAAGTTTAGGAGTGGCTAATTTCCTAAATGCTGCTTCATGTGCTTGATTTACAGATTTAAGCAATGATTTTATTCCGTAAGCCTTTAAAGCGGAAATATAATGCACCTTCGCAAATGAAAGGAAACGAAGTTTTCGTTCGAGTTCTCTAATAACCCACTCACGCTTATCTTCAGATAATCCATCCCATTTATTAATTGCTACTACTAAAGCTCTTCCAGATTCCAAAATAAATCCTGCAATGTGAGCATCTTGTTCAGATATTTCACTTTGGGCGTCTAAAATCAAAACCACAACATTACATGCTTCAATGGCTTGCAAAGTTTTAATCACCGAAAACTTTTCAATAGATTCAAAAACTTTCCCTCTTTTTCGCAACCCAGCTGTGTCGATTAATTTGTACTTTTTGCCGTTACTCTCAAAATCAATTTCAATAGCATCTCTAGTCGTACCTGGCATATCGAAAGCAATCACTCTTTGCTCCCCTAAAAGAGAGTTTATGAGAGTAGATTTTCCAACATTTGGACGACCGACTACAGCTAATTTAATTCTATGGTCTTTGAATTCAGTTTCATTTGAATCTGAATCCACCTCATCTTCTGAAGAAATAGAAGTTTCGTCTTCGACTTGGGGTATTTTTGATAAGGCAACTTCAATTAAATTAGCTACCCCATCACCATGAGCAGAAGATATGGCTAATGGTTCACCCAAACCTAGTTCGTGGAATTCGGCTGAAGCCTGAGAAGCTTGTAATCCTTCAGCCTTATTTACAGCAAGAATAACAGGTACACCAACCTTTCTAAGCTTTACTGCAATTTCGTGGTCATGTGCATTTATACCCGAGCGAGCATCTACCAAAAAAATGACCACGTCACTTTCAGATATAGCCAGCTCAGTCTGTCGGGCCATCTCTTTCATAATACCCGTTTTAACTTTTGGCTCAAAACCACCAGTATCAATAACAAGAAATGGTCTATCACCTACGCGACCTTCTCCGTAATGCCTATCACGAGTAAGTCCAGAGTAGTCAGCCACTATTGCATTTCTACTTCTAGTAAGCCTGTTAAATAGAGTTGATTTGCCGACATTCGGACGTCCTACCAACGCCACTACGGGTTTATAGACCATTAATTTGCTCTAATTAACATCAAGGTTCCACTACCATTTTGAACGACTACACCTTTATCCGTTGGTAATAGTGGAGATACTATATCCTTGCTAGAACCTACAGAAAATCGTCCAACAAGAGACCCCGATTTGGTATCGTAAACATGGATGAGGCCATCTAAATCACCCACATATAAATAATTTTGATAAACAACTGGATTTGTGAGTCCTCTATTTATTAATGTTTGATCAGACCATGCAATTTGTCCGTTTGCTAAGGAGAAAGCAGCTACGGTTCCATCAATAGATGCACCATAGATAATATTATTGTCGTACCCTAGGCCTACAGCAGATGAAAACGGTTCAAACCAAACAGGTGTCAATCTACTATTTTTAATAGAATAGCAAGTTATATTACCTTGATAGCTAGACGTACAAACCCCGTCATTAAATACTAGTGGTTGCCCTACCACATCTGTTACGCTGTCAATATCGCTAGGTCCCTTAGCAGAAGCTGAATGGATTTCCCAATTAACAGTGCCATCATTTAAATTAAGAGATACTAGTTTACCTGTAGGAACAGCAACAATTACGGCATTATTTATTAAAGCCATTCTAGAATTTGTTTTAAGAGATAGGATAGGGTTAGTGCGAACAAAACTCCAATGTAATTTCCCGTCTTTAGAATCAAATGCTTGTACACGGAAATCATCTGCCCTAACTATTACTTTTCCAAAACCAGCGATAGGAGGCATGGTTGATATGGTAGATAACTCAGTATCCCAAACCTTTTCCCCAGTTTGAGCATTAAGAGCATAAGCTTTAGCTTTACGATCAGTCACAATAACTAAACCATCACCTACCCCAACACCACTAGTGAGTTTCGTATCTAATTTAGTCGACCAAGCAATATTACCGTTTTCTGCATTCACGCGGACTACAGTGCCGTCTGGTGTGGCTGCAAAAATTGAATTATCTGCGTAAACTGGTGCAAATCCAGCTGAACCACCAGAACCAATACTTGTTTGCCATACGGTATTCACAACAATAGACTGTTTAATATCAGCAAGTTTAGCGGGCTCGAATCTTCTCTCATTTTTAAATAGGCTGCATGCACCTAAAAGACTAGTTAAAGCTAATACAGCTATAAATTTTCTTTTTAATGTAAGTTTCATCACTCAGCTCCGTATACTTTTAATTTCATATTAATCACTTCAAGAAAACTTGGATTGAGATCTTTGTTTTTTGCAAGTTCCTTCCATATCGTAAAGGCCTGCTCACGTTGACCTTCAGCCATCAATATATCTGCCTCTCTATCCTTAAATAAAGGCACAAAACTTTCAGCTGGATTTTTCAATAATTCTCGAGCTTTATTTTTATCCCCCTCCGAAAGATATATAGCGGATAAATTTAAAGATGCACTTGATACTATTCCTTTATCTTTTGAATTTGAAATGGCCCATTCTAAATTCTCTCTTGAAGCTTTTAAGTCCTTAGTTTTATAGAAGATATCTCCAGCTATAAGAGTAGCTCTGTCAGTATAAGCAGATGAACTAAAATCTTCCTTAAGCACGCTCAAAGCCTCTGTTAATCTCTGAATATCTGATTGCTGAGGATTTGGATTTTGAGAAACACTATAGACAATATCATAATACCCTAGGGCTTTACGAGCTTGTCTGTTCTCGTACCATTGCCACCCTTGGTAGGCCAAATAAGCAATTGCCAAAATTGTAAGAATAGACGTAACCAGATTACCGTATCTAGCCCACCAGTTCTTTATCTGGTCTATCTTTTCTTGTTCTTCTAAGTCATAAGCCATTTTTATGCATCCTTTTTATTTGTAAGCTTAGTCAAAAAATCCACAAGTTCACATGTTGGGATTGTAGTTTGCTCTATCGAACTACCATCAGGATTCAGTTGCAATTGCTTGATGGAAACAGTGTTCGATTCTAGTTCAGACTCTCCAATAATTATTGCATACATCGCACCAGAGAAATCCGCTCTTTTGAATTGATTCTTAAAGTTTTGAGAACCTGCGTGAACAATGGCTTTAAAACCATTATTTCTGCAAAGTTCGGCTAGTTGAGAGCATTTGCGAGAAGCTTCTACATTTTGATAAATAAAATAAATATCAGTTTCAGGCCCCATTTCAGTGAACAAATTTTTAATAGTCTCGCTTTTAGAGTCAGAAATCACAAGACTTAATAATCTTTCAAGCCCAATTGCAAAACCCACGCATGGAGTTGGTTTACCACCAAGAAGCTCAAATAAGCCGTCATAACGACCACCACCACAAACAGTTGCTTGTGCTCCTAGACTACCTGTCACCCATTCAAATACTGTCAGATTATAGTAGTCAAGTCCCCTTACGAGACGAGGATTTATTGTGTATTCTATACCAGCCTCATCAAGCCTTTTTCTGATTTCATTGAAATGCCCTAAAGAATCTTCACCAAGAAAATCAAACAATTTTGGTGCAGAATTAGCCATCTTCTGTAAATCAGGATTTTTTGTGTCAAGAACACGCAAAGGGTTAGTATACATGCGACGCTTTGCATCTTCATCCAAAATATCAAGATGCTTTTCAAGATGCTTAATTAATGCCTCTCTATGGGCTAATCTTTCACTGACTTGACCGAGAGAATTTAATTCAAGATGAATATCCTCAAGGCCAAGATCCTTCCATAATCTGTTCAATAAAATAATTTGTTCGGCATCAATATCAGGACCAGCAAAACCCATCGCTTCCACAGATATTTGATGAAATTGTCTGTATCTACCCTTTTGCGGACGCTCATGCCTAAAAACTGGCCCCATAGTATACAGTCTTTGAGGTCTATCAAATGTCAAACTATGTTCGATCGCAGCACGCACTATACCAGCTGTAAATTCAGGTCGCATCGTAAGCATGTCCGTTTTGTCCTGACTCATAGAAAATGTGTACATTTCTTTTTCTACAATGTCTGTAACCTCTCCTATACCTCTAGCAAAGAGTTTTGTCTGTTCTAGTATAGGAGTTCGGATATTGAGATATCCATAAGCAGCCATAAGATTATGTAGAATGTTTTCTAATCGAAGCCATTGAAATGATTCTTTAGGAAGAATGTCATTCATCCCCCTAATGGCATTTATTTTTTCTAATTTATTATTAGTCATTATCTTTGCTGAATCTGCGATGTATATAATCTAGAACGATTTGTTGAAATTCTGTGGCAATGTTCTCGCCTTTTAATGTGACGGTTCTTTCACCGTCTACATATACAGGGGCAGCAGGAACCTCTCCTGTTCCAGGCAAGCTTATTCCAATATCTGCGTGCCTACTTTCGCCTGGACCATTTACTACACAACCCATCACGGCTACATTCAGATTTTCAACACCTGGATATTTTTCTTTCCATACTGGCATTTGAGTTCGTAAAAAAGATTGAATATCATCGGCCAATGTTTGAAAAAATGTACTCGATGTTCTTCCGCATCCTGGACAAGCCACAACCATCGGAGTGAACGCTCTAAGCCCCATAGTTTGCAAAATCTCTTGAGCTACAATAACCTCTTTTCTTCGATCACCGCCAGGCTCTGGTGTAAGGGATATACGAATAGTGTCTCCAATACCCTCTTGAAGCAATACAGCAAGAGCAGCTGTAGATGCAACTATACCTTTGCTACCCATACCAGCCTCAGTCAAACCTAAATGCAGTGCAAAATCACATCTACTTGCAAGATTTCTATAAACACTAATCAAATCTTGTACATTACTAACTTTGCAAGATAGTATGATTTGCTCTGGTTTCATCCCAAGCTCTATTGCATAATTTGCGTTATCTATGGCCGATTTTACAAGAGCCTCTCGCATTAAATCCTGAGCAGACCAAGGGTTAGTTTGAGAATTATTAATATCCATCAATCTAGCCATTAAGTCATGGTCAAGACTACCCCAATTTACACCAATACGAACTGGTTTATTATTACGCACAGCCACATCAATCATCTGTGCAAAATTATCTGCCCTTTTCTTTCCGCCACCAACATTTCCTGGATTTATTCGGTATTTAGACAATGCCTGTGCACATGAAGGATATCCAGCTAATAACTTATGCCCATTAAAATGGAAATCTCCTACCAAAGGCACATCTATACCCATCTTATCAAGCTGATCTCTGATAGCAGGTACAGCCTCAGCGGCTTCTGGAGAATTTACCGTGATACGCACTAATTCAGATCCTGCCAATGCCAGCTCTTTAACTTGTATAGCTGTGGCAATGGTTTCCGCTGTATCCGTATTAGTCATAGATTGAACAACTACGGGTGCATCTCCGCCCACAAAAACAGATCTCTGCCCCCAATTTATTTCAACTTTGTGAGTATTTTTCTTAGGGCTCGGACCTATAGGATATGGCGTATCAGGTAGGGTTGTATTCATAGACCTAAATCTTCAAGAGTGAACATACCTTGGTTATAAGCCAAGTACGCAACAACTCCTAAAACAATTAATATCAATAGTATCCACAATAAAGAACCTCCAGTACGTCTCGGAGTTTCCGTATCAGGCATAGATTCATTTAATTCAGAAGTAGGAACTGTTCTTAAATTTTTCACCGTTGAAGGTGCAATGTTTCCTGTGGCCTGTCCTAATTTTTGAAGAGCTATCTTATCGTCAGCTCCAATAGCTAAAGCAAATTTTTTAACTAATGATCTCAAAACAAAGCCATCTGGCAATGCTGACCATTGCTCCTGTTCAACTGCTTTAAGCTGACTAGTACTAAATTTAGTTTTATCGCTGATCTCATTAAAGTCAATTCCATTGGAAGTCCTGATTTTATGCAGGTAGGCACCAACAGAGTCACTAGATAATGTTGAATTAGAAGACTCTCTTAATTCAGGTTTAATTTCATTATTCATAATGTTTCCTTTTTGATAGGAATGGATTTCCTTTTCCTCATTAATTCGGATATTTTACTTTTGTCCTTAATATCTCCAGCAAGTTGACCACATGCAGCATCAATATCGTCTCCTCGAGTTTTACGAGTTGTTGCTACAATCCCTGCACCGTTAAGAATAGCAGAAAATGCCCTAACTCTTTCGTGACTTGACCTCCTTAGGCCTGATTCAGGAAACGGATTAAATGGTATTAAATTAACTTTACTTTTTACTTCGCGACATATATCTATTAATTGCTTTGCATGTGCGTCTGTATCATTAACCCCATCGAGCATAATGTACTCAAAGGTTATAAAATCCCTAGGTGCAAAATCAATATATCGATTACAAGCATCCATCAATTCCCTTAAAGGATATTTCTTATTTAATGGAATCAATTGGTCTCGTAATTCGTCATTAGGTGCATGCAGTGATACCGCAAGAGCAACAGGACAGTCTTGAGATAGTTTATCCATAAAAGGGATAACACCTGAAGTGGAGACAGTCACCCTTCTTTTTGAGAGACCGTATGCATTTTGATCAATAAGCAATTTTATTGCTGGCAATACTTGATCATAGTTAAGTAGCGGCTCTCCCATACCCATAAAAACTACATTTGTTATAACCCTATCATCTTCTGCTTCAAATCCGCTATCGGTATTAAGACTTTTTTTAATTTCATCTCGAGCCCACCATACTTGCCCAATGATTTCAGAGGTGCTTAGATTTCTATTAAAGCCCTGATGCCCAGTAGAACAAAATCTACAGGCTACGGTACATCCAGCTTGACTAGAAATACATAATGTACCCCTATCATCTTCAGGTATATAGACTGTTTCTATAGCATTATTATTTTGAACATCAAAAAGCCACTTAATTGTCCCATCCGATGAAACTTGCTTAGTGATAACTTTTGGTGTGGCAATGACTGAGTATTCTGTCAAATGACTACGAAAATCATTTGCTAAGTTTGTCATATTCGAAAAATCAGATTTACCCTTCTGGTGAATCCAATTTATAAGTTGTTTAGCCCTAAAAGGCTTATGCCCCCACTTTGCAACTAGCTCAGTGAGGGACACATTATCGAGACCAATTAAATTAATTTTCTCAGATTTGGTCACGGGAAAATTTATTATTTACCGAAAAAGTATTCGATTTCAGTTTTAGCTGTTTCTGCAGCATCAGAGCCATGAACTGCGTTTGCGTCAATACTTTCAGCGAAATCTGCACGAATAGTACCTGGCTCAGCCTTTTTAGGATCTGTTGCGCCCATAAGTTCGCGATTTTTTGCAATTGCATTTTCGCCTTCTAGAACTTGGACAAATACAGGACCAGAAATCATAAATTCAACTAAATCATTAAAGAATGGACGCTCTTTATGAACAGCATAAAAGCCCTCAGCTTGTTCACGAGTTAGTTGTGTTAATTTTGCTTCAACTATTTTTAAACCAGCTTTTTCAAAGCGAGTAATTATCTCGCCGATAACATTTTTCTTAACAGCATCTGGTTTAATGATTGATAGAGTACGTTCGATAGACATATAAATCCTTAGGAAAATAATTTAGTCGATTATTTTAACATTCTAAGGCTTCATTCTCTTACTATATTAAAATAATCATTTTCCAATTTGCTTTTAATAATGTCCCATTTTGATACAGACAAATTCGATCTAAATAAACCCTATAGTCCATATTCTCTAGAATCCAATATTTACCATCTTTGGGAATCCAATAACGCATTTGTTGCTGGCCAATACGTTCAAACAGATTCACCTCTATCTGGTGAAACATTTACAATCCAATTCCCTCCCCCAAACGTTACTGGTTTTTTGCATATGGGGCATGCATTTAATAACACCATAATGGACGGCTTGGCTAGGTACTATCGTATGAACGGAAGTGATACGGTATTTATTCCTGGTTCAGATCACGCAGGCATTGCCACCCAAATAGTAGTTGAAAGACAGTTAGACGCAGAGGGCATTTCTCGCCATGATCTTGGTAGAGAGAAATTTCTAGAAAAAGTCTGGGAATGGAAAAATCTCTCGGGCGGCACAATTCATAAGCAAGTAAGACGTTTAGGTAGTTCTGCAGACTGGTCTAGAGAATATTTCACTATGGATGATCAGATGAGTTGTGGAGTAGTTGAAGCATTCGTTAAACTTTATGAACAAGGGCTAATTTATAGAGGAAAGCGTCTTGTCAACTGGGATCCTGTTTTAGGTACTGCAATTTCTGATTTGGAAGTGGAGAGCACTGAAGAAGATGGCTCTATGTGGTACATACGATATCCATTAGTGGAACCCACAGAAGAGCGTAAATATTTAGTTGTAGCAACTACACGTCCAGAGACTATGCTTGGGGATGTTGCAGTAATGGTGCATCCTGAAGATGAGAGATTTAAGGGGCTGATTGGGAAAGCGGTAGCATTGCCACTAACAAACAGGCAAATTCCAATAATCGCAGATGAATATGTGGATATGGAATTTGGTACTGGTGTCGTAAAAGTCACCCCAGCTCATGATTTTAACGACAATGCAGTCGGTCAAAGACATGGACTTGAGCAAATTAATGTTTTGACATTAGACGCTAAAATAAACGAAAACGCCCCTAGTCAGTACGTTGGGCTTGATAGATTTGAAGCACGAAAAAGAATCGTTGCTGATCTTGAAGCACAAGGGCTTTTAGAAGAAATTAAGCCACATAAATTAATGGTTCCAAGAGGCGATAGAACCAAAACTATCATTGAACCAATGCTTACGGATCAATGGTACGTTGCCATGACTAAGCCTGCTCCAGACGGCACATTTAATCCAGGCAAATCAATCTCTGATGTTGCACTAGAAGTAGTTAAAAACGGCGATATTAAGTTTTATCCTGAGAATTGGACTACAACCTACAATCAATGGCTTGAAAATATTCAAGACTGGTGTATTTCAAGGCAATTATGGTGGGGGCATCAAATTCCTGCATGGTACGGCGAAAATGGGGAAATTTTTGTTGCACGAAATGAGGCTGAAGCAAAAGAGAAAGCTACTAGTGCTGGATATTCTGGTAGTTTAAAAAGAGATGAAGATGTACTTGATACCTGGTTCTCTTCTGCCCTTGTTCCATTTACAACTATGGGATGGCCCGAACCTAGTGAGGATTATGAAAAATATTTACCTTCAAGTGTCTTGGTTACTGGGTTTGACATTATTTTCTTTTGGGTAGCTAGAATGATCATGATGTCCATGCACTTAACAGGTCAAATTCCATTTAAAGTAGTTTATGTACATGGTTTGATTTTAGATGCCCATGGTCAAAAAATGAGTAAATCCAAAGGAAATACACTAGACCCAGTGGATTTAATTGACGGGGTTGATCTTGAAACACTTGTTAAAAAACGCACTCAGGGATTGATGAACCCTAAACAAGCAAGCAAAATTGAAAAAGATACCCGTAAAGACTATCCAAATGGCATAAGCAGCTATGGGGCAGATGCATTAAGATTTACGATGGCCACATATGCTACGCTTGGTCGTAATATGAATTTTGATTTAAAGCGTTGCGAGGGTTATAGAAATTTCTGCAATAAGCTATGGAATGCTACGAGATTTGTTCTTATGAATGTTGAGGGCAAGCCCATTTATGAAACATCAATTTTCTCACCTGATTTTGATCCAAAAGATATTCGAATCGTTGATCAATGGATTATTAGTGAGTTTCAAATCTTTGTCTCTGAGATTCGTAAAGGGTTTGAGGAATATCGGTTCGATAATATCGCAAATAATATATATAGGTTTGTGTGGGATGAGTTCTGCGACTGGTATCTTGAACTCTCCAAAATATTACTAAACACAGGTGATGAGGACGAACAACCTATCACCAGACGTGTACTAATAGATATTTTGGAAGGAATACTTAGGGTTGCCCATCCGATTATTCCTTTTATTACGGAAACTCTATGGCAGAAAGTGTCTAAAGTTTCAGGATCGTATTTTAATACCGAGAATACTGAGCCCGTATTCCTGTGTCATCAGGCGTATCCATTGCCAAAAGAATATTTAATTGATGAAGATGCAATGGTAGAGGTTAAGGAAATTAAGGCCACTATTGAAGCAATTCGTGCACTTCGAGGAGAGATGCAAATTTCACCTGCTCAAAAAATAGATCTCTATTTAGTTCAATCCTATGATATGGCTGATTATTTTCCATATATAAAGGCTTTGGCTAAGGTAGAGAATATAGAGATAGTAGATGCATTGCCAGATATAGGAGCACCGAGCCAGATTCTTACTCACTGTTCGCTTATGCTTAATGTGAAGGTTGATATTGAGGCGGAAACGGCAAGATTAAATAAAGAGATTGCAAATATGACTAAGGAAATCGAAAAAGCTCAAAATAAGCTAAATAATCCTAATTTTGTAGAGAAAGCTCCAGAACAAGTAATAGAGCAAGAGAAATCTAGAGTTGCACATTTCACTGATTTATTAATAAAGGTCAAGGAACAACTCTCAAGATTAAAATAAAAAAAGCCTCCTAAATGGAGGTTTTTTATTGAATTGATTACTGTTTTAAATTGCGAATCGGTTTTAAAGAATCTGAAGCTTGCAAACAAATTTGAGCTAAATCATTTTTACTTAAATTTTTGTCTGCCATAAAAGTAGAGCGTAAACTCTCTGATTGTGATTTGACCGATTCTCTTATAGGACCAGAAAGGTTTACTAAAAGCCTATCGACCTCTTTAAAATAAGCTTCACATTCTTTTGGAAGGTCTCTAGATGAAGATGTATCATTTTGTGAGCTGGTATTATTGCTGTCTTTTGAAACTTTCGATTCTTCTTTGTCGCCGCAAGCTGCAAGAGCGAGTACAGAGAAAAGTGTAGCTAGAACTAATGACTTTTTCATAAAAATCCTAAATTTATATAAAAAAGCCTCCTAAATGGAGGCTTAATAAAACAATAATCAATCAATTATTGAGGCATACCTGGCATACCTTTCATTTGTTCTTTCATTTGATTAAATTGATCATTAGCTTGTTTGCAAGCTGAAGCCATTTGACCTTGATCGTTATAGTTTTTCAAAGAAGCACGAGTTTGCTCTTCAGCTTGTTTGAAAGAATCCTTCATTTGTTGAATTGCAGGATCTGAAGGCAATTTAGCTAAATAATCATTCATGTTTTTGAAGTAATCTTCACATTCTTGAGGTAATTTACCGTCAGCAGCTGTTGTAGTTGTTTCAGTAGTAGTTGTAGTTGTTTCTGTTGCAGGAGCTGTAGTTTCAGCAGGTGCAGTTGTAGTAGTAGTTGTTGTTGTTTCAGAAACTTTAGTTTCTTCTTTATCGCCGCAAGCTGCAAGCACAACTGCAGAGAAAAGTGTAGCAAGAACTAATGATTTTTTCATAATATCCAAACTCCTTTAAAATTTATTGGATTATTTTGTGAAATATTAAATTCACAATGTTAATATTTTATTACAAATTTTATAAAACCAATTAATTTCAGCAAATTAAGTAACTGAAACAAACAAAATTTACTCTTTGTAAGATTTTTGAGCCTCTAGAACATCCGTTTTAGCCGATTCAATTCCTTCAAAACCTGTAACTTTGACCCATTTACCTTCCTCTAAATCCTTATAGTGCTCAAAGAAATGTTTGATTTGATTTAAATCCTGTTGAGGCAAATCATTAATATCCTTAAATTGAGCATATGGAGGATATAACTTTGTAACTGGAACAGCAATTAATTTAGCATCCAGACCAGATTCATCTTCCATTTTTAAGACACCTAGAGGTCTACATTTGATAACGCTCCCTGCAATAATTGGATATGGAGTCTTTACTAATACGTCTACTGGATCACCATCTGGAGAAAGGGTTTTTGGTATATAGCCATAGTTATATGGATAGTACATAGCAGTAAGCATAAATCTATCAACGACTACAGCCCCTGTTTCTTTATCGACTTCATATTTAACAGGATCTGAATTCATTGGAATTTCTATAACTACATTGAATTCCTCTGGTAACTTATCCCCTGCCTTAACATCTTTAAGACTCATATAATCTCCTAATTTAATGGTTTTTCTTGGTAGGATTGAACATTATCTTCTAAAAAGTGATCATCTGGTTTTTCAAGATTTTTAACATCTGGAGGAGTAATTGGATCATTACTCAAATCAGCTGGCTCTATAAAAATAAGATGATCCTGATTTGTAAAATCAGTATTAATTAAAGAAGCCTTTCTCCAATGAGTTAATGCTTGGTTATGATTTCCTTGTTTATCATAAAGAACGCCCAATAGTGCATGAACTCTTTCGTTATCTTTAATTTTCAAACTTTGAGTTAAATATTTCTCAGCCTGACCCCACAAACTATTTGCCAAACATAACTGGCCAAGGGCAAGTAATAACTCATGATTGTTAGGGTCTGTTGTAAGCCATTTTTGAGCTTTATGAAGTCTGTCATTCACTACAGATTCATGAGCTTTGGCGTAATATGCCAAAACAGCAGAATTTAGCTTATTATTAATTGAAGTCTCTAAAGCTTGAGAGGATTTACTATATTCTTCTAATTGATCAAATCTCCTAGATATAGCTAAAGCAATTTCAGGGAACTGCTTCTCTTCTTTAGGTAGAGAATTATAGAAACTCACAGCATCATCATACTTGGCCCTTGAAATTAATTTAGGGCCAAATTCTCTCATTAAACCTAAGTATTCCTCTTTAGAAATAGATTTTCTTTTATATAAGAATTTAGCGGTGTCAATTAATTTAACTTCTTGGTCAGTTTGTTCATAAGCTCTTAGTAATTGATGTTTAATATGAAGTTGCTTATTATCTACAGAATCTGCATATTCCAAATACATTAAAGCATTATGAGCTTGACCCTGTTCAATAAGTAAATCCGCTTGAACAGCCACTACAGCAGCATCTAATTTAGGATTATCCGCACTAAGTCTTCTAGCATCTTTAAGCAAAAGATCTCTTTTAGGATAATCTCCTATAGCATGAGCCGCTCTAGCCGCCCCGATATTAGCTAATATATGCCTATCGACGTTTTTAGTGTGATATGTAAGCTTTGTGAAATTTTTCTCAGCGTCATAATGCTTGCCTTCAAGAAGATCAACCCACCCTCTTTCAAGCAAACGAATATCTTTTTTGTGATGACGTTCTTCAGACCAATCTACTACAGCCTTAGGTCTTGAGAGAATCCAACCGATAAGTCTGAATAGAAGATATAAGACAATGAATGCAATTAAAAGAGCGACGACTGCAGTAAGAAGTGAGACGGTCCGGCGTTCATTGCCAGTGACAATCATAACAACATCATTACTATCTTTAAACAATAGCACTAGACCTATCGCAAGTCCTAAAAAAATTATTAATTTAATTAAAGCTTTCATTGTTAGGTCCTAATTGTTCGGTTTAATCTCAGATGTAATTGGATACAGCTCTTTATACACACGGAGCGTCTCTGTCATTATTGGATATTTAGTAGCAATAGGCTCTTCCATCAGCTTATCCAATACAGCTATCACGTGAGCGGCTTTAGGCGACTCAGGGTTGGTATTTGATTGGATAATAGTTTTAACCTCGTTTAATGAAGATTTCCAATATTCCCCATCTCCACTATTAAGGGCGGATTGAGCAAAATTCAAATGATTTATCGCAGATAGTTTAAGCGTTTTGACCTCTTCAATAGACAATGTGGCCGAACTTATGTCGTCAAATTTTTCCACCTTAACTAATGACTGAATGTCCTCTTTTACACCGTTGTATATATCGGATGGAATTTCTTTTACAGAATTCCACTGACGGGCAAACCAATTCCCTTTAGGCTTCTCATCTACCTTAGCCTTAGGTTCCGACGGCACAGTCTCAGCCTTCATAGCTTTAGAAGTCTCAAGAGAATTTAGGTCAGATTTTTTATCTGCACTATTAAATGGCAAATCATAGATAAGCTTCTGAAGGTCCTTAGTTACGCTGGCAATGCGTGCCTGATCCATACCCTGAACTGATTCAATATTCTTTCTGTCTTTATCGATAGCTTCTTGGAGCTTCGGATCCAAATCCTCGGAGCTTAATAGAGCTATAACACTTAAAGCCTTTGGTCTATCCTTAGATACGAGCAAATAATTATTTACTTGGTCGATTCTTGATTTAATTTGTGCAACCTTCTGTCTATAAATAGGATCTAGTTCTGGTGGCAATGCTGTCGGCCCTTTCGTATCTACTGATTGCACAGGTGTTGATGGTTGAACTGGTTTTTGCTCAACAGGCACAATCACTGGAACCTCTAGTTCAGAAGGCTCTGCAGGACCAGTAGGCTCAACAATGTCTATAGGCTTATTTTGAAATTCAGGCCCAGGCTGTGTTCTGGATTCTGGCTGCGATCCAGGTTCGGATTGGGCTTGTTTTTCTGGCTCACCGCCAGTCATTACATGAGAACTCACAGGGTCCTCAACTTTAATTGGATCTCTTGGTTGAATATTTTCTGATACTGCAATGTCGGGTTCATTAGACGACCCTCCAGAATTTGAAGGTACAACGCCTAGCATAGTATCAGATGAGTCGGTACCCTCCAGTTTCGATTCCAATGCCGATTCCGATATCGAATCTGTTTCAGTATCAGTATCTTTTTGATTACTTTTGTACTGATCGGGTGGAATTTCAAACACCTCTACAACATCAGGTTTTCTATCAGTTTCATCTGGATTTTGAAATTCATTTTGACCAAACAAATTTGGATCTAATTTGCTAAATTCTTCGTTGGGAATTACAGATTTAGGCTCTGTAGCACCGTCAGTTTGATTAATATTTTCAGCTGATTCTTGCGTTAGAGTTTGTGTTTGTGTTTGATTTTGATTTAAATCTTTTTGTTCAGCCTCAGTTAAATCACTATACGATTTAGAATTCTCAGTATTGCTACTTTCATCTAATATAGGCTCATTTTTATCTTCAGTTGGTGGAACAGTGCTTATAGACGGTACGTCGCTTGTAGGTGCCTCTGATTGAATATCCCCTGTAACTGATTCAGATGAATTTGAATCAACAATGGCCGTGTCAGATACAGAATTTTCAGTAGCCGTACTCTCAGATTCAGTAGAATTTGCATTTGAAGATTCGGAAATCGAAGACAGATTAGAATCATTATTTTGTTCCAATTGATTCTGCGGTTCATTTAATTCAGTACTTACAACAGCATTAGGTTTATTCAAATAATTTTCGTAAATAAAATAACCGCCGCCCCCAAACAATGCCAGAACAAGAACCCAAATTAGTGGGCTTGGCCCCCCCTTAGTTTTAGACTCTGTAAATTCAGGTTCAACAACATCTTCCTCAAAGTCAGTAACTTCCTCAGTTTCTGGTTCTGTATAAGGAGTATCAGACAAATCATCAATTTCTTCAGCCGATGCACTCATGTCAATGCTTTCCTGATGCGAAATCGTATCCTCATACTCGCTTTCAGTCTCAATTTCCGAGTCCAAAATCTCAACATCCTCTATGTCTCGTTTTTTGGTTTCAATTTGAGTTAGCTCTTCAACATCTTCAAATGACTTATCTTTCATTGATGCACTCTCAGGAATTTTAATGTTTAATATTGTACTTCATAGGTTCGAATATTGAGGCCAATTTTGCATGAATTATATTTGCTTCTAGACTCACAATTTCACATTTTTTATTTGGCAATAAGTCCCTATGATTTTCATGCAAAATAAGATATAGGGTTCTTTTAAGCAATTCAGGCTCACAGTATTTCTCTAATTGTGGCATCAGCCCCCTAATCCCATCAGGACTCGTAAACAGAATAGCTAAATCATCTTGAGAGTCCAAATTAGAAAAAATTAACATCTCTTGCCCCGAATAGTCCTTGCTAAGTCTTTTATAAATTTCTAATTCATAGATTTCGTGACCGTCTTTAGACATAGCAGTTTTAAAGAATTCACGACCACCCTCTCCCTTTACGATAAGAATCTTACTATTGGGTCTGACAAGTTTATGGATTTTTAAATATAATGAATAAGAATCATGAACATCATTTTCAGGGAAAATAATTTCCGCATCTGCTGCAGAATATTTTCTTATTTCACTTGCCGTCCCAGGGCCTACGCATAGAAATTTAATTTGAGTTGGCAATGCCTTTGCATATTTCTCAAAATTTTTAAAAAAAATTGCTACGGCGTTTTTACTTACAAAAAAAATATATTGCAGTGAACTTATTAAATCCAATGATAGGATATCTTGAGGAGGTATTAACGGCATTATTTTGAGTGCGGGCATATTATGAAACGTTGCACTCATCAAAGGTTTTAATGCGCAAATTAATTCAGAATTACGCTCAGAATTACTCGTTAATACCAAGTGAAGCATTGATTATTTCCTGTGCTCCTTGATTTTTCAATTCCATCGATACTCTTTGAGCTATTACCTTATAATCCTCAGGCGGCCCTTCGCATTCAGTGTAAGCAACTTTAGATCCATCGCTTTTTGCAACTAAGCCTCGTAGATGTAGCGTATCATGAACAATCCATGCATGAGCGGCCAGAGGCACTTGACAAGACCCACCCAAAGATTCCGATACAAGTCGCTCTGCAGTGACACACATACTTGTTTCATCATCATGCAAGTAAGAAAGCATCTCTTTTAGTGCATATTTATTTTTAAGAATTTCAATAGCTAATGCACCTTGACCTACTGCTGGCAATGATTCGTCAATCGACAAAAACGATTTTATTCGGTTCATCATTCCAAGTCTTTTTAGACCCGCAGCAGCAAGAATAATTCCTGAATACATGCCTTCATCTAGTCTTCGAATCCTAGTATCTAAATTTCCACGTAATGGCATTACTTGAAGATTAGGAAATTTTGCCCTAATTTGAGACTCACGTCTTAAACTGGAAGTTCCAACAATTGATCCAGCTGGAAGGTCATACAATGATTTGTAAACATTTGATACAAAGGCATCCATTGGATTTTCTCTTTTCATGATGCAAGCAATCTCAAAATGATCTTGCATTTCAACTGGAACATCCTTTAGGCTATGAACGGCTAAATCGCACTCTCCAGATAAAAGAGAATTTTCTAACTCTTTAGTAAATAAACCCTTTCCTCCAATTTTGGATAGTGACCTATCAATAATCTTATCCCCTTTAGTCGTCATTTTAACGAGTTCGACATTAAGGTGAGGAAACACTGAAGTTAACCTTTGTTTAACGTATTCGGCCTGCCAAACAGCAAGCCTACTTTCGCGTGTAGCTATTCTTAAATTTTTTATGCTCAATACCATAAGTTAAGATTCTTATCCTGAGATTTGAGTGTCTTTATTTAATAGATCTTTCTTATCTTTTTGCTTTTTAAGGAGTAAGCCAACACCCATAACAATAAGTGCTCCGATAATTTTTGCACTCCAATCAAGAGTGGTACTAGGTGGTTGACCGTCAAGAATATATTTATCGAAGGTGACATCCGTAATAATCATATGTCCTGCAATCCATCCTAGTAAACCTGCACCAAAAATAACGATTACTGGGAATTTATCAATTAATTTAAGAACTAAAGTTGAACCCCAAATGATGATAGGAACTGAAAGCAATAAACCAAAGATAACGTAAAACATCTGATGTTCTGGGTCTGTTGTGCCCGCAGCACCAGCAATTGCAATCACATTATCCAAACTCATAACTAAATCGGCAATCAAGATAGTTTTAACTACCGATAATACTGTTTCTCCACCTTTTACGTTGTCGTGACCATCATCATGAGGAATGATTAATTTAATACCAATCCATATAAGTAAAAGTCCACCAACAACTTTTAAAAATGGTATATCCAAGAGCTGCATGGCAAAGAAAATAAGCACGACACGCATCACAATCGCACCGACAGTACCCCAGATAATACCCTGCATTCTCTTAGTTTTAGGTAAGTTACGAGATGCTAATGCAATAATTACCGCATTATCCCCACCTAAAAGGATATCAATCATAATAATGCTACCAACTGCAGCCCAGTTAATAGTCTCAAACCATTCCAACATAATTTTTGCCTTTGTAATACTTAAGCTTACGATAATAACAAAAACCGCTAATATATGTCTACATTAGCGGTTTTAATCTATTGATACTAAATTTGATTAATTAAAGAATTGATTTAAGAAGTTTCCCCATTTCAGATGGGTTACGAGTAGTCTTAATACCGCAAGCTTCCATAATCTCCAATTTAGCATCAGCTGTGTCTGCACCACCAGAAATCAATGCACCTGCATGACCCATACGTTTTCCTGGAGGAGCAGTTACACCAGCAATAAAGCCAACGATTGGTTTTTTCATGTTATCTTTAGCCCACTCAGCAGCATTTACTTCATCAGGACCACCAATTTCACCAATCATAATAACTGCTTCAGTATCTGGATCTTCATTAAACATTTTTAAAACATCAATATGTTTAAGACCATTGATTGGGTCTCCACCAATACCCACAGCAGAGGATTGACCCATACCTAATTCACTAACTTGAGCTACCGCCTCATAAGTAAGAGTACCAGAGCGTGAAACAATACCAACTTTTCCTTTACGGTGAATATGACCTGGCATAATACCAATTTTGATTTCATCAGGAGTGATTAATCCAGGACAATTAGGTCCTAATAGAAGAGTTTTACTTCCTAAGTCTTTCATGCGTTGGCGAACCATAAGCATATCTCTTACTGGAATACCTTCAGTAATACAAATTACTAGATCCAATTCAGCTTCTACAGCCTCGATAATAGCTCCAGCAGCACCCATAGGTGGAACATAAATTACTGAAACAGTTGCACCAGTAGCTTCCTTAGCTTCTTTTACTTTAGCAAAAATAGGAATGCCTTCAAAATCTTCACCAGCTCTCTTTGGGTGAGTACCTGCTACAAAACATTCCTTACCGTTTGCATAATCACGGCACATACGAGTATGGAAAGCACCAGTGTTTCCTGTGATACCTTGAGTGATAACCTTAGTATCTTTATTAATTAAAATCGACATTGCAAATTCCTTCTTAATTAGCAGCTTCAACTACTTTAGTAGCAGCTTCAGCCATAGTGTCAGCACTGATAATAGGTAGACCAGATTCGGCAAGAATTTTCTTACCTAAATCTTCGTTAGTTCCTTTCATACGAACCACTAAAGGCACTTTTAGATCCACAGCTCGGCAAGCCGCTACAACACCTTCAGCAATCACATCACAACGCATAATACCGCCGAAAATGTTCACAAGTATTGCTTTAACGTTATCGCTCTTAAGCATAATTTTGAAAGCTTCAGTCACTTTCTCAGCTGTAGCACCACCGCCTACATCTAGGAAGTTAGCAGGTTCACCACCGAAAAGCTTAATAGTATCCATAGTAGCCATTGCTAGGCCAGCACCATTAACTAGGCAACCAATATTACCGTCAAGTTGAATATAAGCTAAATCATATTTGCTTGCTTCAATTTCAGCTGGATCTTCTTCATCAAGATCGCGATATTCAACAATTTCTGGATGGCGTGGCAATGCATTTGAATCAAAATTAAATTTAGCATCAAGTGCAATAACTTTTCCGTCGCCTGTATAGATAAGCGGGTTAATCTCAGCCAATGTAGCGTCTGTTTCCCAATATGCTTTATAAAGTTTTTGAATTAAATCAATTGCTTGATCCTGAAGTTCAGCTGGAATTTCAATTCCTTTTACTAGTTGTAAAGCTTGCTCATAAGAAACATCATGACCAGGGTCAATGAAAACTTTAATAATTTTTTCAGGTGTTTGTTGAGCGACTTCCTCAATATTTACTCCACCCTCACTTGATGCCATAATGCAGTTTCTTTGAGAACCTCTGTCAGTCACAATACCTAAATAATATTCTTTTTTAATATCTGCACCCTCTTCAATTAGAAGACGGTTTACTTTTTGACCTTGAGGTCCGGTTTGATGAGTAACTAATTGCATTCCTAGCATTTTTGAAGCTATTTCTCTAACTTCATCAATAGATTTAGCTAGTTTAACGCCACCACCTTTACCGCGACCACCAGCGTGAATTTGTGCTTTGACTACCCAAATGTTTCCGCCAAGCTCTTCTGCAGCTTTTACTGCCTCTTCTACAGAAAATGCTGGAATGCCTCTTAGGACATTAACCCCAAATTTTCTCAGAATTTCTTTACCTTGATATTCATGAATTTTCATTGAAAACCTTATTGAACTAGTTACTGAAATGGGTATTTTATATGATTTCGTATTTTGAAATTATTTCATTGTCATATTTTTCACATTTCATCTTTTTTATACCATTGAGGGTAATGTTCCTTAACTACTTCAGAATCAAGTCTTAACGAATAGCATTTATTTAATTGAAATGGCCTCTTATCAGATTGCGATTCTCTATAGTTTCTAAGGCCAGAGGTTGTTTGTACAAATACAGTTGGCAATAAAGAACACATCTCTGTAATGTGAGTACAGCCCTTTATATTTGCAAATTTTTCGCGTACCGTTGGGATAAATTTTTGTAATAAATGCAAACCCTCCAAGCCTTTATAAAATGGAGCTACATCCATACACTCTTGCCCATAGGGTACAGCACCGTGTCCAACACTTGCATGATAAATTAATCCATCAATATCTGTGGTTATTTTTAAGGTCATATGATGAATAGGTACGCCAGCTTTGTGAACTTCGTTGTTTAATTTTGTAAAGTCATAAGCCTTTTCATCCCACAGAGTAGCTTCAATATCAAATAATCCATCATCTCTTTGAAAAGAATTTACTTCATAGCGTCTAGTGTGGATTGGTTTACGATTCATAATTAAAAGAAAAAATAAAATACTCTACATTGTATAAAAAAGCCCCAGTCTAAAGACTGGGGTTTTGCTTAGTTGCTAATTAAAACTCTGTTCTAGGGTCCTTACCTCCATAAAAAATTCCAGTTTCTGGATCTTTAATAATGGCATTAACATCACCCATATCAGGTTTTTCAGTGATTTTATATCCTCTATTTTTAAGATTCATCTCAACGTCTTTAACTAGAGTTAGATCTTCCACACGAAGTTCATCTGGTAACCATTGCATGTGAAAACGAGGGTGTGCCACTGCTTTTTGTATATCCATCTTATGGTCAATTACATTAGATATAACTTGAAGTACTGTAGTTATAATTCGAGTTCCACCTGGCGAACCAACAACCATAAAAATTTGTCCGTCTTTTAAAACTAGAGTTGGTGACATAGAAGATAAAGGACGTTTCCCTCCCTCTATTGCATTTGCATCCGAACCAACAGCTCCAAATAAATTAGGTACTCCTGGTTTAGCGGAAAAATCATCCATTTCATCATTAAGTAAAAACCCTGCACCTTCAACAGCCGCCCCAGAACCAAAGGACCAGTTTATCGTATAGGTCACAGATACAGCGTTGCCTTTTGAATCAATCACAGAGTAATGAGTTGTTTGATTTGATTCATATGGCATATCAAGGGCTGGCTTAACCCTATCGCTAGAAATTGCTTCACCCTTTTGTGCCATTATGCGTTCATAGATTTTCTTAGCATAAGACTTATCAATTAGCTTTTCGACTGGAACTTTTACGAAATCAGGATCACCCATATATTCAGAGCGATCTGCAAATGCTTGTCTTTCGGCTTCTGCCATCAAATGTATTGTGTAACTTGAAAGTGCACCCAGCTCCCCAATATTTGCGTTTTCCATAATATTCAAAATTTGAATAATATGCGTTCCACCAGATGAAGGAGGAGACATTGAAATAATGTCATAACCCCTATATGTGCCCTTGACAGGTTCTCTCCATACAGCTTTGTAATTTGCAAGGTCTTCTTTAGTTATTAGACCCTTATTGGCCTCCTGATCTTTAACAATTAAATCAGCAGTCTCTCCTTTATAAAATTCATCTGGACCATTTTTAGAAATTCGCTCTAGGGTCCTAGCTAAATCCTCTTGAACTAATATTTCTCCTTCTTTATAAGCTGTGCCATCTTCCTTGAAAAAGTATTTTTTCGTTGCGGCATATTTAAGCATTCGCTCCTTCTCTTCTTCAAAGGATTCTGCTTGACGTGCAGTCAATTTAAAGCCCTTTCTTGCTGTATCAATAGCAGGTTGAATTAATTCTGGCAATGACATCGTGCCGTACTTACTCAATAATTCACTCATCCCTCTAACTGTGCCTGGCACACCTGCCGACAAATGACCACTAACACTTAGCCCGTCTATAACGTTTTTTTGTTCATCTAAATACATATCACGAGTAGCAGCTTTGGGGGCCATTTCCCTAAAATCTAGAGCAATTTGTTTACCATCGGCTGTGTGTACGAGTGCAAATCCCCCGCCTCCAATATTACCAGCAGCTGGATGAACAACTGCAAGCATATATCCTACTGCAACAGCAGCATCAATAGCATTTCCTCCTTTATTGAGAACGCTTTTACCCACAACATTAGCTAATTCATGTGTGCTTAAAACTATACCAGTAGTAGTATCTTTTATAGGATCCTTAACAGCCGCTTGAACAGAGATTGCTGGCAAACTTAAAGCTGTGATTAAGGAGAGCGATTTAAGTAAGGTCTTCATAATCAATCCAATATAAGTTAAAAGAATTTATAGATTATCAATTTGTAAAAATCACACAATTAGGGAATTTGCTATGACAAAAAAAAGCCCCTATTACAAAGTAATAAGGGCTAAGTGAAACTACAAAAAAAAGTTACTGTATATGTTTTCCGCCGTCAATACGAATTCCCCAACCCATAATATGAGAAGCCACATCACTAGCAAGGTAAACCACTGCAGCTGCAACCTCTTCAGGTTTAGCATAACGTTTATCTAGCGTTGCATCTGCAAAAAATCTTTCTGCTTCTTCTGGAGTTTTAGAATCCCCAAAAGTATTTTTCTCGATACGACGCATCATATCAGTATCTACAGCACTAGGGGCAATGTAATTGCAGTGTATTCCTTTTGATCCCAACTCATGTGCAGCCGACTTAACTAGACCTGCAACTGCATGTTTTGAAGCACAATAGTGACCCATACCAGCAGAACCAACATAAGCACCTTCGGATGCAAGAGTAACTATGGAACCCTTACCTTTTTTAAGCAAATGTGGAATAGTGTATTTCATAGTAAATAAAACACCATACACATTTACTTCGAATGTTTTTTTCCAGTTTTCGATGTCGGCATCTTTTGTTTCAGCAAAATCTCCATTAATACCTGCGTTAGGTACAACAACATCAATGCCTCCAAAATCAGAAACAACTTTTTCAACTTGTTCCTTCATTTGTTCTTCATTAGTAACGTCTGCTACATAACCACGCACTTGAGAGTCATCTAAGCCAAGTGTAGGTATAAATTCATCTAATTCCTCTTGTTTAAAAGCAAAAAGTGCTAATTTACTTCCTTCCTTTGCAAAAGCTTTGGAAACAGCCGCTCCAATTCCGCCTGTCGAACCAGTAATTAAAACTACTTTATCTTTAAGATTCAAGTCCATTACAATATTCTCCTTTTAATATATATTTTTATTTTAACCACCGTTAACATAAACAATTTTTTTGCAAGATGAGTCGTTACAAAATATGAGCAAAGAAATCATTTCAAAATATTTAAGAAGTTACGCAACAAAAAAACAAAAAGATTACATGGAGAAACTCATTCCTGATGTTGATTCTGACAGAATTATTGGGGTGAAATCGGATGATGTAAAAGAAGCCGCACATGATATGTACTACGAGAGAGGTTTAGAGGGATTACGTTTCTTCTTAGATGATTTACCGCATTACTTTATAGAAGAAGAGAATGTGCACTCATACATTATTAACTGTATTGAAGACATAGAAGTTCAATACAGAGAATTGGATATATTTCTGCCTACAATAGACAATTGGTGGACTTGCGATATCATTAGACTTGCTCATCCACTAGATGACGCACATGATGCATTTCTACAAGAGCATATTCAAAAATGGCTAAATAGTGATGATCTTTTCACAACTAGATTTGGCATAGTCTCAACTTTACGACATTATCTGGAAGATAGATTTGATGTAAAACACCTTGATGCAATTGCAGCAGTTAATGCATCGGAAGACTTCTATTTGAGATCTGCAGTTGCTTGGTTTTTCGCAACAGCATTAATTTTTAGGTGGGAGGAAACATTGCCATACCTAACTGAAAAAAGGCTTCCAAAACTAACCCACAACCATATAATTTTGAAATGCAAGGATTCTACAAGGCTTACTGAAGATAAAAAGGATTTTCTCCGAGGCATCTCAAGAATAACAAAAGCCGATTCTTAGCCAACCAAATCGAAAGCGGCTATGGATTCAACATGAGCTGTATGAGGGAACATATTGATTACGCCCGCGCTTAGTAACTTATATGTTCCTGAATTTACTAGAACATCCACGTCTCGTGCGAGAGTACTTGGATTACAGGAGACGTAAACGATTCGCTTAGGCCTTAGGCTCGGATTCATCTCTGTGAGAGCCTTGCACACAGCAAATGCCCCGTCTCGTGGAGGATCCAAAAGCATCTTATCGAAAAACCCTAAATTCTCCAGCCATTCTTTATCCACATCAAATAGGTTTAGAGTAGTAAAACTAACTTTATTTTCAAGGCCATGAATCTTTGCACCTTGCATTGCACGTTCAGTTAAAGTTTCACTTCCTTCAAAGCCCATAACTTCTTTGGCCGTCGTAGCAAGTGGCAATGTAAAGTTCCCTAGCCCACAAAATAAATCTGCCACCCTATCACTACTCTCAATCTCAAGCAAATTCAAGGCTCTGCGAATTAATGTGCGATTTATAAACGGATTTACCTGAGTAAAATCACTTGGCTCATAAAACATTCTTAAACCAAACTGAGGTAAATCATAGTAAAGTTTATGACTATCCGAAGAGTCCGTAAGCAATGGTTTTAGAGTATCCAATCCTTTTGATTGCGTCCACCACACAATATCGTGTTTTTTAGCAAAATCAAGCAGTTTTTGCGTATCCTCATCTGTCAATGGAACCATATGACGCAAAGCTAAAACGACTGTCTCATCTCCCACAGACACCTCAATTTGAGGAATATCCTCACGGCACGCAAGATTGTTCAAACAAGCCCTCAAGCTCGGGAGCAAGTCTGAGACCCTTTTAGCTAGTACAGGACAGGTGTCCATATCGACTACAAATCTGCCCTTTTTCTCACGAAAGCCTACTAATACATCATTTTTCTTTCTTACATATCGTACAGATAATCGTGCACGGTAACGATACCCCCAATATGGCCCATGTATTGGTGGCAATACTTTCGCTTTCTCAACTTTGCCGATATGCCGCAAATTATCTTCAAGTGTTCTTTGTTTAACTGCAACTTGCGTAGATGGGTCTATATGTTGCATAGAGCATCCCCCACAAACGCCGTAATTTGGGCATCTTGGAGTTACTCTTGCAGAAGATTCTTTAATAATTCGGGTTGCTGTTGCGACCTCGAAAGAATCCTTTTTTTGATATATGTTAGCTTCGACTGTTTCATTAAGAATGGCACCATCAACGAAAATTGCTTTACCGTCTCTGCGTGCCACTCCCCGACCATTATTATCGATTGAATCAATCTTTAGAATTTCTGACATTGCTCACCTTAAATGAAGTGAACAATTATAACGAATGCAAGTTTAGAATTGAGAATTGGATTTTCCCAAATCATCAAAAGCTTTATCCATCTCTTTCATCTGATTCTCTATTTTATTCATTTGAGCCTCGATGGAATTTTTCTGATCTGAATAGAATTGATCATGTCTAGTTTTCTTATGCTCATCCATAATATCAACATAACCTTTCATAAATTCATGATCTCGTAAACTTGATTTTTTCTCAGATTCATTACGTCTAATTTTTCCATCAAGTCTATCTTGATAAGCTTTAACTAATTTATCCTTCTGTTTCTTATCTAATGAATTCCAAAATCTTAATAATTTAGCTTGATACTGTTTTGTCTTTAAAAGAAAATCTTCCATAGCTAGGTTATCTGCTTTAAAGACTGCTTCTAAATCTGGGGTGTTAGTAGTTATAAGAGTCAATTGAGCATTATGATTTTCTTCTGCTCTGTCTCTAACAGACTTATTCATGGATTTATGAAAATCTAATGCATCTTTGAAAAGTAATTTTTGTTCATTGTTCAAAGTGATTTCATTATTAACTACTTTTGGATTTAATAATTGAAATGCTACAGAGTTATGGTGAAATGACTTATGTTGTGCAGATTTATGAGGATTCCCTTTTTTATAGTGATCAAACTCTTCTGGAGCTGCTATAACACATCCAGCGATTCCTAAAGACAAAACTGAAGCTGCAAAAAATTTATTCAATACTGACATAGATTGCTCCCTGTAAGTGAAGTAATTAAAGTAAGTAGAAAAAAATAAAAATAAAGTTTTATTAAGGCAAGTAGGCAGCAGGGTTAACTGGTTTGCCGTCTCGCCTAATTTCGAAATGAAGTTTAGGTGAAGTCGTATCTGAAGATCCTAAGGTAGCAATTTGTTGACCTTTTTTAACTTTTTGACCTTCTTTTACAAGAATTTTATCTGTGTGAGCATACGCAGAAATAAATGATTTCTTATGTGCAATAAGAATTAAATTGCCCATGCCACGAATACCATTACCCGTATATGAAACAGTACCATCAGCGGCAGATAATATTGGGTCACCAATTGAACCACCAAAATCAATGCCTCTTGTTTCATTCGTATAGTTTGCTATAACCCTTCCAGCAGTTGGTTTAGTCCAATCAATCAAGCCCGCATCTGAAGCTCTACCAATTGTGACAGGATCTGAACCCGAACTTCCTTTTCCGCCGACGGTTTTTCTAATATGAGATTTAGCTGAAATACGTAAAACCTGCCCAGGAAAGATTCGGCTTATATCATTAATATTATTTAAACGAGCTAACTCTTCAACAGTTGTATTGTATTTACGAGCAATAAGGCTTAATGTCTCTCCTCTTTGGACAGTGTGAGGAGGAAACCCTTGGTTGTAATCGTCCACTGGTGCATTTTGAGAAGTGGTACACGCAGCTAGTAATGATACAAATAAAACAGTAAGTAACTTTGATTGCTTGTTTAATAACATAAACCCTATCCTAAAATTTCCCAATTATTATACTTGTATTCCAGATTTCAACGGCACAAACCTTGTTGATTCATACTCAGAGTTAATCCAATTGTTATTAGAAATCCTTCTAAATGTTACTAACTTCTGATTAGCCCCACCTACTGGAGCAACTAATATCCCTCCAATATCTAATTGGGTTAATAATGTTTTTGGTACTTCTAGACCTGCTGCAGCTAGAATAATCGCATCATAGGGGGCTGCTTTAGTTAAACCTAACATACCATCCCCTAAAACTATATCAATTGATGGCAAATCAGATATTCGCTTTATATTGCTTAAAGCTAAATTGTAAAGACCAGTTATTCTCTCAATGGAATGCACAGATTTATAGATACAAGATAAAACTGCAGCTTGATATCCGCACCCCGTACCAATTTCAAGCACATTATTTTGGCGATTATTTTGAAGTGCCAAAGTTATCATACGTGCAACGACTGAAGGCTTAGAGATTGTTTGCCCATATCCTATTGGCAATGCTTCGTCCACATAAGCTCTACTTCTTGTACCAGGATCCATAAAGACATGTCTTTGAACTCTAACCATTGCGTCCAAAACTCTGGTATCTGAAGTAATTCCGAATTCACGCAACGCCTCAACCATTCTGATTCTGTGAATATCAGAATTAAGGCCTGAATTCAGTTCCAAGGCTTTTTGAAACCTTAATTTAACTTCAGGAGAAGGACTTTTAATCCCTATATTCCTAGACCCTGAAGATAATCGAGTATTACTATTTGTGGAAATGATCTGTTTTTTTATCATTTATTCCGAAACAGTTTTGACAACATTATTGAGCCAAGATTTTGTAGATTCCAATTTTTTGTAATGAGTCATATCCAATTGAATAGGAGTTACAGAAATATAGCCATTATCCACCGCATAAAAATCTGTGTCCTCGCCAAAATCCATGATTTCACCAGAGGCACCTATCCAGAATAGCTCCTGTCCAAATGGACTTTTGGTCCTTTCAACTGGTTGAGATTGATGACGTCGACCTAGTCTAGTAACACGAAAATCATTAATACTATAGGAGTCTTTAGGTGGGATATTTATACTTAGTAATGTTTTAGTTTCAGTGGGATTAGCAACAATTAATTTCACAAATTCATTAGCGATGCTTGCAGCTTCATCAATATTGGGCCAATTGTAGTGAGTTAAAGAAAAAGCTATAGACTGATAACCAAATAAATACCCTTCAGTTGCTGCAGCAACCGTACCTGAATATAGAGTATCCTCACCCAAGTTTGCACCATTATTTATACCCGACACAACAATATCAGGAACAAAGTCCAAAAAATTGGTTAACGCTACATGGACACAATCACTTGGAGTACCATTTATGATATTGAAACCTTTAGAAGATTTTTTTAAGCTTAAAGGTCTATTAATAGATAATGAATTTGAAGCTCCACTATGATTGATCTCAGGAGTGAATACCACTACCTCTGCCCATTTAGAAAGTTCATCATAAAGTTTTTCTAAACCAAGAGCATAATAGCCGTCATCGTTAGCCAAGAGGATTTTTGTAGTCATAGAACACCTTCGAAATTAAATGTGATTTATTTTAATATATAAAAAAAACTTAAAGAGGAACCAAATGTACGAATATTTAGCTATCCCAATTGCTTATTTTATAGGCTCAATCCCCTTTGCTATAGTTGTAAGCAAATTATTCGGCTTAAAAGATCCGCGACAATATGGCTCGGGAAATCCTGGTGCCACAAACGTTTTAAGAAGCGGAAATAAAGTAGCCGCAGCATTAACATTTATTGGAGATGCTGCTAAGGGAGCCATTGCCATATTACTAACCTTAGAGATTTTTCCGCATATATCGGCAACAATCATTGCTTTAGTAGCTGTAGCTGCGTTTCTAGGACATTTGTTTTCACCATTTTTAAATTTTGAAGGCGGAAAAGGTGTGGCTACTTCCTTCGGTATATTTTTAGCATTAGATCTTAATTTTGCTTTGATATTGCTAAGTATATGGATACTTGTTGTTGTGCTATTTAGAGTGTCTGCATTGGCCGCAGTAATCACCGCATTGGCAGCACCCTTCATTTACCTATTTATACATATGAGTTCTTATATAGTTTGGCCAATCTTTGCTGCAATTCTTGTTATGGCGTCACTCCTTTTATATAAGCACAAATCCAATATTGATAAGCTTATTAATAAAAAGAATTGATATCCTCAAGTGGCCAATTCGCTCTTACAGGCTGGTTGTAGTTTTTATTGAGTTTTACTTTTCCAGCCTTAATTCTTTCACTAGCAGCATTTGCGATCATTGCTCCGTTATCGGTACAAAATTCTAGTGGAGGAAAATATACTTCAACCCCAAGCTTAGAAGTTTCGCTTTTAAGTCTGCTACGTAGTTCTTGATTCGCTCCAACACCTCCTGCAACAACAAGCCTTTTAGAGTCAGTCATTTTTAGAGCTTCTATTACTTTATGGACTAAGACATCAACAATTGCCTCTTGGGTTGCGGCAGCTAAATCAGCAAGATTTTTTTGAGTAATTTCACTAGCAGCTAGTTTGTTATATTGGTTCATAACAGCTGTTTTTAAGCCGCTGAAACTGAAGTTTAAATCTTTACTATGCTTCATTGGCCGTGGCAATGCAAACGCCGATGCATCCCCTTCTTTTGCTAACCTTGCTAAATGTGCTCCTCCAGGGTAAGGTAAACCTAAAATTTTTGCGGTTTTATCAAAGGCCTCACCAGCCGCATCATCTAATGTTTCACCTAAGAGTTTGTAGTCCCCTATCCCATTTACTTGCATTATCTGAGTATGCCCACCACTAACCAACAGAGCTACAAATGGAAATTCCAGCTTTGGCTCAGAAAGCATCGGAGAAAGCAGGTGCCCTTCAAGATGGTGAATGGGTATAAGTGGTAGAGCCTGACTCCATGCAAAACCATGTGCAAATGAAGATGCCACCAGTAAAGCCCCTTGAAGACCAGGGCCAGCAGTATAAGCAACAATGTCAATATCTTTTAAACTTTTATTGGTTTTTAAAAGGAGCTCATGTAAAAGTGGCAATAAATTCTTTATATGATCCCTAGATGCTAGCTCTGGCACTACGCCACCATATTCCTCATGCAATTTAATCTGAGAATGCAATGTATGACCAAGCAATCCATCTTGCGTGTCTACAAGAGCTAATCCAGTTTCATCACATGAGCTTTCAATACCGAGTACTAACATATCTGTTGTTATAAGAAAACAAATTTAAGGTAAATAAAGGGTTTAAATAAAATTTTAATATATAAGACTTTTCACAATTCATGTAATCCATAATTTAGGAATTAAAATGACGCATTCTTAAACCATTTGGAGTTTTATCATGTTTGAGAGGATGTTCAAACTTTCTGAACATAATTCAAATATAAGAACTGAAATTCTTGCTGGAATCACAACATTCCTAACCATGTCCTACATTATATTTGTTAATCCTAATATTTTAGGAACTACAGGAATGGATTCAGGTGCGGTGTTCGTTGCCACCTGCTTGGCTGCTGCCGTAGGTTCATTTATTATGGCCTTTCTTGCTAATTGGCCAATCGGTATGGCTCCTGGAATGGGGCTTAATGCATTCTTCGCATTTGGTGTGGTTGGTGCTATGGGTTATACATGGCAGCAAGCTTTAGCCGCAGTTTTCCTCTCTGGTGTGATATTTTTCATTCTTACACTAACTGGTGCTCGCAAATGGTTAATTGATGGCATCCCTCAATCTTTAAGATCTGCGATTGTTGCGGGTATTGGTCTATTTTTGGCTTTTATTGGATTCCAATCATCAGGTATTGTTATTGATAACCCAGCTACACTCACGGGTCACGGAGATTTCGGATCCCACCAAGTTCAATTAGCCATTCTTGGATTTTTCATAATAGTAATTCTAGATTGCTTAAAAGTACGTGGTGCTATTCTTATTGGGATTTTAGCTGTCTCAGCTCTTTCAATTATCCTCGGCTTTACTCCTGTACCTGCAAGCATAATTTCAACGCCTCCATCTATTAGCTCTACATTTCTCGCACTAGATATTCCTGGTGTTATGGAAAAAGGCTTAATTAGCGTATTACTTGTGTTTGTATTGGTCGAAGTTTTTGATGCCACTGGGACTATGATAGGTGTAGCAAAAAGAGCAAATCTTCTAGATGTTGGACCTAATCGCAAAAACAATTTAGGTAAAGCACTCATGGCCGACTCTGCTGCCATATTAGCTGGTTCTCTTATTGGTACTTCAAGTACTACAGCATATGTGGAAAGTATGTCTGGTGTTCAGGCAGGTGGTCGCACTGGTTTAACAGCATTTGTTATTGGAATTTTATTCTTGTTAGTGTTATTCCTATCGCCACTAGCTGGAGTTATTCCTGCATATGCCACTGCTCCCGCATTGATTTATGTTGCACTTTTAATGCTTAGAGAAATTACTGAGATAGATTGGAATGATATGACAGAGGTCGTGCCATCAGCAATTACATTGATTGCTATGCCTTTCACTTACTCTATCGCTGAAGGTATGGCATTTGGCTTTATCAGTTATGTAATTATTAAAGCATTCACATTCCGATTTAAAGAGCTGCATCTAGCAACAATCTTAATTGCCGCTCTGTTTGTACTTAGATTTGCTATTGCTTAATTTCAAGGATATCCCATACCCCTTTACCCTTGGTCAGATTTATTACAGTCTGACCAAGATTTGACACTAAGTTCTCCTCTACTTCAAGCTGCCAAACTACACCTTCGTTAGTGAAATTCTCTTCCACAACACTTATACCTTGAGTGAATTTTGACTTCACTATGGCAATGTCACTGAATGGCACTTTGCAAATTATTTTCTTAGTTGGAACGACTTCAATCAATGTTGCTAGGTCCAAGCATTTAGCCGTCACACCGCCATAAGCACGCATTAGTCCACCAGTACCTAGCTTTATGCCTCCATAATATCGAATTACTAAAGAAGCAATATTGATTAGATTTTTTCCCTCAATAGCCTGAAGCATAGGCCTTCCAGCTGTTCCACCAGGTTCTCCATCATCATTAAACCTATATGAATCAATTAATTTGAAGGCCCAACAATTATGAGTGGCATCAGACTGGCTGTATTTATTGAAGAAATCAAATGCCTCTTCTGCACTAAAAACAGGAGCACAATGGCAAATAAAAAGACTATTTTTAATTCGCTCTTCGAAATACTGATATGATTGAATTCTATAGATTTTTGAAGACATTAATCTTCTTCTATATGTCTAGAACGCAGATAATCGTCATAGTTTCCTTGATAGTCAATTATTTGTCCATCAGGAAATATTTCAATAATTCTATCGGCTATCCCACTGACAAACTCTCGGTCATGGGAAACAAAGACAACAGTTCCCTTGAATTTCTCTAAAGCCATTTGAAGAGACTCTATTGACTCCATATCTAGGTGATTAGTAGGCTCGTCAAGTAATAAAGCATTGTGTTTTCCAAGCATCAATCTGCCGAAAAACATACGATTTTTCTCACCGCCCGATAAAACACTAACATCTTTAACAATATCATCTGCTGAAAAAAGCAAACGGCCTAATACAGACCTAATTTGTTGATCGTCATCACCCTCTTGCCTAAATTCAGACATCCAATCAAATAAATTTGAGGATTTAGAAAAAGCATAGGATACATCTTGAGCCATATAACCAATATCTGCATTTTCTGACCATTTAAGAGAACCAGAATCAGGTTTTAAATCGAGTGCGAGCATACGCAATAGAGTAGTTTTCCCGACACCATTGCCACCGATAATGGCAATTTTTTGTCCAGCCTCAACCATGGCACTGAAATCACGAATTACAGGCAAATCATAGGACTTAGAAATTTTATCTGCCTCAAATGCAAGTCTGTGCAAAGGTTTTTTCTGCTCAAACCTAATAAAAGGATTTTGTCTAGAGGATGGCTTAATCTCAACTTGCTCGGCCTTAATCTTATCGATTTGCTTTAAACGAGAAGTTGCTTGACGAGATTTCGATTTATTAGCCGCAAATCGTCTAACAAAGTCTTGAAGCTCTGAAACTCGCTCTTTAGCCTTTGCATTATTTGCAAGCATGCGTTCACGAGCCTGAGTTGAAGCGAGCATAAAGTCATCGTAATTACCAGGATAAATACGCAATTCTCCATAATCGAGATCGGCCATGTGAGTACAAACCTGATTTAAAAAATGCCTATCGTGACTGATAATAATCATTGTACTCTCATATTGATTAAGCACGTTTTCCAACCAACGAATTGTATTGATATCTAAGTTGTTCGTAGGCTCATCAAGCAGCAACACATCAGGGTTTGAGAATAAAGCTTGAGCAAGTAAAACACGAAGTTTCAATCCAGGAGGAATCTCGCTCATTAAAGCATTATGCTTTTCAATAGGAATTTCTAGACCCAGTAGTAATTCACCTGCTCTCGCTTCAGCCGTATAACCATCATATTCCGCAAACTTGGCTTCAAGTTCAGCAGCACGCATATAATCATCTTCGCTGGCTTCGGGATTTGCATAAATCGCATCCCTTTGGGTCATCGCATCCCACATTTCCTTATGGCCCATAATGACCACATCCAAAACCCGCTTATCTTCGTATGCAAACTGATCTTGACGCAACTTTCCCAATCTTAGGCCAGGGTCTAAAGATACATTCCCTGAAGTAGGCTCAAGCTCTCCCCCAAGGATTTTCATTAATGTTGATTTGCCCGAACCATTAGCGCCGATAAGTCCGTATCTATTGCCCCCAGAAAACTTAACCGATACATTCTCGAAGAGCGGCTTTGGACCAAATTGAATAGTTAGATTTGAAGTTTGGATCACTTATTTTTTCTCTTATATTTTTCAAGTTTTAGACAATTTGTATGATGGTCAGAGTCATCTTTTGAGTGATTATGCTTATCGATGACTAAATGTGCCATGCCATCTTCAGTTGCAAGTCCAACTTTTTTCCCTATTGGCAATGTTACCCGCACCTCCCCATGTCCATACGGAAGTCCAGTCACAACGGGCACTTTAACGGTCTTGTGTAACCATTCAATAACTGAAATCATGCTAAAACCATTATCGTTATCCACTAATTGATAGTCAGACACATCTCCAAGAATGATTGCTTTTTGTGTCTTTAAAACTCCCGCCTGGTGCAGCTGAATAAGTAAGCGCTCTACTCGATATGGATGTTCGCTTACATCCTCTAAAAACAAAATACCCTTTTTGATTTTCGGAAAATATGGGGTTCCAAGTAATGCTGTGAGCAATGCAAGATTACCACCCCATAAAACACCTGTTTCATCCACGGAATCGGACTCTTCAGATACAAAACTAAGAATTTCAAGTTCCCCACGCATCATCTCGACAAAGATTTCGGTAGTTAGTTCATCGAGTTTATCTGAACCAAAATCGCTTACAGCATTAGGTCCTGTAAAACTAGGCAATCCTGTCTTAGCGAGTAAAGCAAGATTGAATGCCGTGAAATCGCTGTATCCGCAATAAGTGCGAGGATTTTCTGCTAGCAGCTTCCAATCTATTAGTGGCAATATTCTTGTTAATCCATACCCACCACGAGTAGGCATAATTATGGGTGCTTTCGACTCCTTAATCGCACGAGTGAATGATTTCGCCCTTTGTATATCGGTACCAGCAAATCTGAGATATTTTTCAGTTGCACATTTATCAACTTTTACTTTAAAGCCGAAGCTTTGTAGATTTGTTTTCGCAACTTGTATTCTTTTTGGGTCTGCTAAATAGCTTGAAGGTGAAATTAGGTAAATGCCAAGTTTTTTTTCATATTCTCTAACTTGCAACGGTACGTCATCTGCTTCATCAAAGAGTATTTGGGCATCATTAACTAATTGTTCTAATTCGTGTTCGTCGGATTTTTTTAGGGAGTCTATCATGCTAAATATCCTTTACGATGCGTCTTTCGCGAAAAAATTTTTTTAAAATTTCGGAGCATTCTTCAGCCATAACACCGACACTAGTATTCATATGATGATTTAAATCTGATGAATGGATTGATAATTTTCCACCGCAAGCACCAGTTTTATAGTCTCGCGTCCCAATGATTAAATTTTCAAGTCGGGCATGCAACAAAGCTCCGAGACACATTATACAAGGCTCTAGGGTTACATAAAGGGAGGAACCCTTAGGGAGTCGGTAATTCTTATAAAATTTATTAGCTTCTCTTAAAGCAATGATTTCCGCATGGGCAGTAGAGTCTGCTTTACTTATAACTTGATTAAAACCTTGCCCCACAATTTCATTATTTGGGCCCACTATCACCGCACCGACTGGAACCTCACCATGTTCGAAAGCTTTCTTAGCATTTTGCAGTGCGATTCTCATAAATAATTGATTTGAATACATTTATTATCTAGTAACACAAATTTAACTAATGATAATTAATTTAATTTCCATCTATTTTATATTTAATTAAGTGAAATATGAGTTGGAGTGAACTTGAAGAGGCTTGTGCGTCATATCTAAATGAAAATTACGAATGCGGCAAGAGCTTTAAATGTGTTGGCGGATCAAATTCAACTGTTAGTGATATATCTTTTTAGAGACGTACATTCTATATCGTATGCAAAAAATGGTCAGGCCCAAAGTGGCCAATTTGTAGTAAAAGATAGGAACGGAAAATTTGTTTACTCAGAAATAAATAGAAATCCGAATTACTTATTTTCTAGGTTCATGGTTGAGGCCATGAATAATGAATAAGCATGTAGAAATAAAAGATAAAAAACTTTTTAATTACTCAGATACTAACTATAACGAATTGGTTTTAAGAAGCAAACAGTAGAAGATTTATGCTTAATAAAAATCTAAAATTAGGCAGGGGTGCTTATAGAGTAAGCTACTCAAGAGATAAGGTTTTACCTATCTCTTGAGCGACACTTTGAACTACATCTACAACTACAGAATTTCCTAGTTGCTTGTAAGCCTGCTTTTCATTGGGGTTCAGTTTAAAGTCGTCTGGGAAACCCATTAAACGAGCACACTCTCTAGGATGCAACCTTCTAGTTTTACCATTTATTAAATAGCCGCATGTGTGAGCAAAAAGCCCGCCACCATTTGCAGAAAAAGTAACAGATAAGCCTTTTGGACTATATATCCGCTCACCCTGACCACCTTTACCAACTATACCAATTCTATAAGTTTCATCAACGTTTAATTCAGGCTCATCTCTAAATAAATTTATATCCTCTCTTTCTCGAACTAAGTGAGATGTTTCAGAATCAGGTAATAAAATATCCTCTACATACTTATTTAATTTTATTGGTGAAGGAAAATTAAACTCTAAATGTTTAAGGTCTTCACGAAATGCAACCATAAAAATTCTAGCTCTACTTTGAGGAATTCCATAATCTGAAGAATTCAAAACCTTCCAGTCAAAACTGTAACCAAGTCTCAAAAGAGATTGTTTAACTACCCTCAAAGTTCGTCCACTATCATGTTTAGCAAAATTCCTTACGTTTTCTAAAAATATAACTTTAGGACGTCTTGACTCAGCAATTCGTACAACATCAAAAAATAAAGTACCTCTACTATCTTCAAATCCCAATCTTTTCCCACTGATTGAAAAGGCCTGACAAGGGAAGCCCGCACACAAAATATCGTGTTCGGGTATAAACTTTATATCAATTTTAGTAATATCATCGTGAGGAAGTTCTTTGAAATTTATCCAATAAGTCTCTTTAGCGTATCTATCCCAATCACTAGAAAATAAGCACTTGGCACCGAGACTTTGCAAGGCAACTCTAAAGCCACCTATTCCAGAAAAAAGGTCAATAAACGTTAGACCCTTAAGTAGGGGTTCGGTTATTTGAATCATGGATAAGTTATTTCTCTATAGCCATCTTAGATTTAATAAATGTACCGTTTCTTAATTCTTGAAAGGCATGATCCAATTCATCTCGGTTATTCATCACAATAGGACCACCCCAAGCTACTGGCTCATTTAAAGCTTTAGAAATAATTACTAAGACTTTATTCTCCCCTTCTGTAGCCTCAAGCTTTAATATTCCATCAGAAAAAATTTTTGCGGCAGTTTTAGGATTAACTACAGTATCACCTACTTTTACAGAACCAAGCAGGGTAAAAATCATTACAGAAGCATCGGACGGAACAGGAATATCAACCACAGCACCATCTTGCATACTTACATCATAATAATTAAATGGAGAATACTTTGATATGAATCCTTTAGCGACTTGCTGATCGTTCAATTCCTCTTCTTCAAAGCTCTTTATTGGAAATCGACCTGCAAGAAGACGTAGCTTGGCTCCATCTAGTTCAATCTCTTTAATATCAGAGTTCTTAATAGGATGATACTCAGGGTCATTCATCTTATTAGCCGCAGGCATATTCAACCAAAGTTGAACACCTAATAATCTATCTGCAGCTGGTACTTTTTCTTCATGAAGAATACCAGACCCAGCAGTCATCCATTGAACTTCACCATTAGATACTGTGTCTTCAAATCCAAGATTATCTCGATGTTGCATGTCACCACTGAACACATAAGATATAGTTTCAATTCCTCTGTGTGGATGCATAGGAAATCCAGCAGTGTAGTCGTTTGGATTGGTGCTATCGAAAGAGTCAAGCATAAGTATCGGGTCATAGGTTTTGACCGTATCATGTCCCAAAACACGAATCAAACTCACACCTGCACCGTCTTTAGTAGCAAATCCAGTTTGCATATTTGTAACCTTACAGGTCATACCCCCTCCCTAACTTCTTCAATAGATTGACAAGATTATATTTGTCGTCTTCAGTAAGTATTGCAAAGGACCTAGCTATACTTTTTGATAATCCACTATAAGACTATCCATAACAAACATGCCTTGCTCACTTAATTTAAAAAGAACCTCTCTGCGATCATTAGGATTCCTTCGGCGATCTACATACCCACGTACTAGGAGTTTCTTTAGAATAATGTCGACATAACTAGGACCTATCGGTATCCATTTTTTTAATTCGGTTACACCTATTTCTCCATTGCAGTATAAGAGATGCAAAAGGTCAAACTCATTCAATGCAAGATTCTGTTTCTTTGCTACTTTTTGAATCCTCTTATTCAAAAAATGCAAATTAAATCTAAGACATACAATCAAATAATTATCGATTTCATCCATTCAAATCCCCTAAAATCAATATGATTATATACTCTAGATGGCAATGTTCTAGTATCTATAATCAATACTTAAAATCGCCGTACGACCTCTTGCATAATTATCGCCTATATGTGCATAATCCCCTGCACCAGATTGAAATAAAAATTGATTTGCAGAATCATTGCCAGCGTCAAGAGGGTTTATATATCCTTTATTAAACACGTTTTGCACTTCAAGCTTAACACTTAAATTATCGTTTGGCTGATAAGTAGCATATATATCAAAAATCCAAGGTTGTTTTTTAAGCGTGCCCTCTCTTTTTGTAAAACCGCAGAGATGGTTCGTCTTCCAATATGAGCTTCCATCTGGCAAGACCACATGAACAGCTGGCTCTCCGCTACAATCCATCGGAATCGCATCATACGCTTTGCTTATTTTGCTTGGCCCATAGTATTTGGCAATGCCCCCGAGTACCAATTTCTTATTAAAGAATCTCCCTCCCAACTCTATAGATGCGTAATCACGAGGAAGCATAGTCAGTTTTGTAAGGCCATAACCTTGAAAATAACGCTCACGCCCATCTTTAGAATCAATATCTGGACTCGCATCCGTAAAGTTTAATGGCTGATTCGTTTTTTGACGCGCATAAGATAGATTTGCAAAGAAATTACCCGAATCGTAATTCAGTTCAATCTCAAAACCTCTAATTTTTACAGGCACTTGGCTATTTTTATGATAGATATACCAGTTAAAGCCATATTTGTTGTAAGCATCCTCTCCTATATGTCTATTACCTTTTATGTTATAGATATAATTTTCGATTTCAGTTCTATAAGCAAGGACTTTAAGACCTAGAAAATCACCTTCTTTTAAAATATTCTCCTTAAACGTATTAAACCCTACTTGGGTAGTTTTTGCGATCTCTGGTTTCATGTTTGAATCCACACCTGAGTCAGCCAATTCGGAGAAATACATTTCCGTCACATTTGGAGCTCTATGCGTTCTGGAAATATTGACAAAAGGAGTAAACCAATCACTTATATTTGCTGACAAGCCTATGTGGTAGTTTAGATATCGATTCCAACCATTTTGAATCTCTTCATAGTTCCAATCCTTTGGATCAGAGGATACTGTATTAAAAAGATCCTCCGTCATATCTTGAACCATTTCATTCCATCTTTGATCTATGCGTTGATTAATTTCCTCGTTCGATAAACCCTCACGTTTTAGACGTTTTTTAAGTTTTCCTAATTCAGCAAATGGATACATATTTCTTTGTTTAAGAGCATCGAAATCTTTTCTGTCGATAACCCCATCAGGCATAACACCATCTTCATTTTCTTCCGTACCTCCAGCAATGTCCAAGGTTTCATCGAATTCATAGATTAGGTTATTCGAAATAATTTTTTCATATTCTGGATTTGCAAATGAACCCGCATATGAGTCTTTTGTAAAGCTTGGATTTGCCCCTACGGCAAATATATCTTTTGAATATTTCTCTTTAAGCCATGCACGTCGAGAAGGCCCATTCAAGCCCTTGTACATATACACCTTACCCTTATGATCAGCTTTCGTGTAGTTAAGATTTACATCAAGACTGAAGATACCCCAGTTTAGAGTATTATCAAGATATACAGATTGAAATTCTTGAGAACCCTCAGGCTGAACCGTATTAGATAGACGACCGCCTACCATATAGTTACCATCAAATAAAGCAGTGTCATATAGGAGATTATTTGAGTTGGATATGTAGTTGATCTCATACGGATTTCGATTTCTCTCATACTTATTTTTAAGCATGTTAAAACCTACTGTTGTGCGTAGATTCGCATTGTCAGCTAGTTTCATTCTAAACGTGTTGTTTAAATCAATCGTATCCGCAGTATTTTTTAAATCCAAATCCTTAAATAACTTAAAGCTCTGGAATCTTGCAGCCTTATCAAAGTGCTGTTTGCCTATAGTGCGTGCAGCCAAGATATTGAAATCAATTAAATTGTTATCTTCTGGATGAATATTCGCATCGAATTGATATGTGTTTTGCCTTATGACACGGCCTGAGAGTTCCGTCTTGTAATCTCGATACTGCAAAGCTGTGCTTAACATATCATTTTTATATTGAATTTTGGCAATGTGACTGAGTGGCGTCTGCTTTAATGATTTATCCAAAGCACTTGGGTCATGATCGTAAGAATTTCCATATTGATCTTCATATACATCATATGGAACAGTTACTTGAACAGTTTTCTTTTCTAAGTGACCCTTTTCATTTTCGACTTCAATTACTCGGAGAACCGTGTTGTAGCCTTTGCGAGTCGTCTTCTGGTAGACGCGTGGCTGAACATTTCCACCTACCTTAAAATCTTCAGAAGTATTTCTAAGCGAAACACCATACAAGAACGAAAGCGATCCACTCTCCCCAACATTACGCCTATACGCCCCAATAGCCGCAAAATTAGGACCGATACCGTTATTCCCTTTCGCACCGCTTAACTGAATACCAAAATTGCGACCATTTTGCACAATGTCATCTGCAGACACAGTGCGAAAATTCGAAGAACCCATAAGAGCATTAACACCACCACGCCCCGAGAAGCCGCCCCTCTCAATATCAATTCTTCGAATAAAATTCGGATCAACAAGACTGCCATAAGTCGACGTACCGCCTGCCTTAGAGCCATTGTCTGACGATGCAGCGTAAAACGTCTGAGACACACCGTCTATCATCGTATTGACACGACCGAAGCCACTCATACCCCTAATATTTACATTCACGGCCCCTGAAGTTTTATCGATATTCGTAAAAGCCCCAGGCACCGACCGCATAATATCATCCACAGACTTAGTGTTATTTTTTTCTATCACACGCACCGACGCCGCCTTAGGAGCAATATACACACTTTGCTTTGAAGTCGACTCTTGAGCATCAGAGATTACATCAATAGCCTCGATTTCAGTGGAATTTGTTTGTGGCAATGCAACCGCACCCTGCACGCAAAGCAACATTACCGCAGTATATGTGAAAACTTTTTGCATCCTATCCCCATAATTTGTTTCAAATTAGTAACAGAATGCAAGGATATCATAAATTGAATGCTAATGATAATAATTATCATTAGCATTTGTAAAATAGTTAGGAGGGCGGTTTAGTTGGTTGGTTTCACTATCCTTGGATTTGAATTCCCCCACACAGTGTAAAGGTCTGCCAATAAAGCACCATTCATCTCTTCTATATCGGATTGCTCAACTTTCGCATCACCTTGAGTTCCAAATATCACTACCTCATCACCCTCTAAAATATCAGGGAAATCTGTGACATCCACCATAGTTGTATTCATAGAAACTCTGCCCACAACTGGAACCTTATGACCATTAATTAATACATAACCCTTATTTGAAAACACCCTTCTATAACCATCCGAATACCCAAACGGCAGATTTGCTAACATAGAATCTCTTTCTAAAGTGAATGTTCTGTCATACCCAACGGTAGAGCCTTTTGGATAATGATTGATATTAGCGACCCTCGATTTAAACGAGAAAATGCGTTTATATTCAGTTCTCGTAGGTATAGAATCACCATATAGTAAGCCACCAGGCCTCACCATATCAAAATGAGCTTCAGGTACAGTTAAAGTAGTATAAGAATTTGCGGTGTGTAAGACAATTTGGTCACGTTTTAAACCAGCATTTTCAATAAGCCATTTAGTGTCTTCATTAAATCGAGCCAAATCTTTACGAATTACTTCTTCATCCTCTTCTGGATAATGGGTCATAATTCCAACTACCTTTAAATTAGAGAACTTTGTAAGTTCCAGTGCCTCTGACCTGCCCTTTTCAGTAGTCATGTCAATACCGTTTCTATCCATACCAGCAGAATTTAAAGATATATGAATTCGCACATCTTTACCTGCTTCCTTAGCCAAATCATTAATGGTCTGAGCCTGCGTCACATCACCTACAAGCTCTTCCATATCATATTTAAGACCATCTTTGATTTCATTAATAGAAGCCGCCCTCACACGCATAATGGTACCTTCATATTTATGGGCTCTTGCAATTCTGGCTTCCTCATTGCTGGCAATGCCTATGCATGGTACATTCATTTTTATGATACTCGGCATTATAAGATTAATACCATGTCCGTATGCATCAGCTTTTAGAATTGCACAAACTTTAGATTTACCATTTAGTAATCTTTGGAGTTCAGCAATATTGTTTTCGAAGGCATGAACATCAACCTCTATCCACGCATTAGCAGAGAACTCTGACAATTGACTAACCTTCACATCATCCGTACTTAGTACAGGAGCAGAGTTACTTTGAGCAGCAAAAAGTGAAGCAATAATAATTGTTAATGATTTAAGTGGGAACTTCATATTTCTTAACCTCAAAAAGTGTTGGAACTTTCATCATAAGTTAAGAAATACAAGATAAATCAGAGGGAAAATCCTAATGTCTATACAAATTTAAGGTATTAAATTTTCTTTAAATAATCACCAATTAGTTTGACAATATCTGTGACTAGAGCATTACCCATAAAAAACATGCGCATTCTGTCTGAAACTTCAACTACCTCTCCAGTAGAGGTTTTTTTATACTTAGTCCAATCGTCAGGGAAATCTTGTAGTCTCTCAGCTTCAATGGGTGTCAATAGTCTATATTTGTTATCTACTTGAAGAAAATGTGTTGATCTGTTTATTGAACCTTCTGAAGTTAACATTGTTCTTCCTGGTGAATCAAGGTCATCGACTTCAGACATTCCACCCTCAGCAAACATATATTTAAAGCCGTCTGAAGAGGTTCTTTCAATTTTCTTTGGCCCTCTAAGGTATTTAAATTTTTGAATCGTGAAATCATCTGTTATGAAAAACCTTTTTGGTATTTCACAATTTTTTTGAATTATGTCTCTAAGTGTTAAACGTTTACCTTCATAGTTAGAATTTAAATCTACAGACACAAAGTTACCCTGAGTCATAATTCCTGAATTCCAGAAATTACCTACAAAATTATTGGAAACATCTAATATATCGTCGGAAAGCTTACCGTACGATATTCTATTTTTATTCAACTCATTTTTAACTGGGAACTGTCTTGCAAATAGTCCAAATTTCTTTAGGTGTATTTTTGCTAATTTAATTAGATTTGACTCTTCAAGATTAAGATTTTTAAATAATGTAAATTTTTTAAAATATTTAGAATCGTTTCTAAACACAAAAATATAAACTCTACTTCTCTTTTGACTTCTACCATAATCGGCTGCGTTTATAACCCTCCATTCTAATGAATATCCAAGAGAATTAAAGGCTGACATCATAATAGCAAAGTCTCTTCCTCGTTGTTTTGAGGGTGCTTTCAAAAGTCTATCAACGTTCTCCAATATCAAATATTGAGGATTAGTTAATTTGGTTGCTCGAATAATTTGCCAAAATAACACCCCCTTCTTACCCTCAATACCTAACTCATTTTTTTTGCTCCTTGCAACTGAATAATCTTGGCATGGAAAACCACCCACAATCAGGTCAACATCCATTGATAAGAACTTACTATCAGGAATTTTTGCAATATCAATATTTATATTCTCAGAATCTGGAAAATGATAGTTATAAACCTCAAAAGCATCTTGTGAGACTCTTAAGGGTTCAAATTGATTTGACCAATGAGTTTGGAAAAATGACGAATCAGAATTTTCAAGTCCTACTCTAAAACCACCTACTCCAGCAAATAGTTCCAATATTTTGAGCATCGACTTATTTTTTTTCATAAAATGTTTGTAGTAAGTATAAATACGGATTAGTTATGTCTAGCACCCAACCCAAAGAATCCCAAGAACTTTTTAGTTACGATGATAGCGATTTAAAAAGCATGTACGAATATTCAAAAGGAATATTAAATAAAAGTTTAGATCAAATAATATCTGAATACGACAAAAATTGCTACAAATCCAGGGACGATTACCTAAACAAAAAAATTGTTAATAATTCTTCTGAGGTTAAACAAAAGTTCGATGAGAAGAACAAAGGTAAAGTTGGACAAATAATAGAAAAATGTTTTTATGGATATAATCTCAACAATAAAAAAACTGCTGATTTTACGAACATACCTCTTGAGATTAAAGTTACCCCCTACGTTTCAACTAAAAAAAAATCAAAAATAGAAAAAAGTTGTTCTAATAATACCCCTGAAATAACTTTAAAAGCTAAAGAGAGACTCTCGTTATGTATGATTAATTATAAAAACTATAAAAAAGTAAAATTTGAAGAGTCCCCTTTGTATGAAAAATGTAAAAACATAATAATCCTATTTTATGAACATGTCTCAAAGGAAAACATACTGAAAAGCACTATTAAGTACATAGGCTTTTATGATTGGCTTAATGAAGATTTGCCTCAAATCAAAAAGGATTACGAAACAATTTCTAATAAAATATTAGAGGGTAAGGCTCATACGATATCTGAAAGCGACACTGCCTATCTTGCAGCTTCAGTAAAAGGTAAAAAAGGTAAAGATTTAAGAAACCAAAGATTCGGTGTTATACCAGCTAAGCCAAGATGTTGGTCACTAAAACCAAAATACTTGAATTATTTACTAAATAATAAGTTTAAAAACCTTCAGCACGAAGAAAAGCTATATGGTTACACACCAAAAATTCCCAAAATTACGCCAAAATTTGAATCTATAGCCAAAAATGATATAGAAAAAACGAAGCCTTTTGAAGATTTAATAATAGAGAAATTTAAACCTCACTTTGGAAAAAGTTTAGAATACTTACTTGAAAAATTTGATATAAAAAAAGAATCCAAAAATAAGGCTAATCTTTTAATTAGAAAAATTCTGAATCTTAATGAAAATATCGAACTTTCAGAAGAGTTCCAAAAATCCAATATGTTACTTAGAGTTATTAGAGTAAAACCTAATTTATTGCCCAAAGAAGATTCACCATTTAAAGTTTTTCGTTTTAAAACTTTGCATAATGAAATGAAATGGAAGCAATCACAGGTTTATACAGAAATATATCAAAAACGAATAATGTTCGTTTTATTTGTGGAGGATGATAGTCAACAAGATAAATATTTATTGAAGCATGTATTTTTCTGGGGGTTCCCTGAAAATTTAGAGGATGGACTTAAAAGAGATTGGGAAAGTGTTAAAACCATATTAGGTCAAAAAAATAACTTTAGTGTCGTAAAAAGGGAAAACGGTTATAGAATTAAACATAAATTTCCCAAGGCTAAAGAATGTAATGTCATTTTCTATAAAATTCATTCAAGCCAATCAGTTTATGAGTTTCCTAATAAATCCATTTATGGAAAGGGAAAATATATAAATAATAAAAGTGTTACCAATGCACTTCCTAATGGTTGTAGAGTTTCTAACCACTCATTCTGGCTTTCAAAATATTTTCTTCAAAAAATATTCAAAGAATACACTGATAAATTAAATGATTATAAAAATTAACCTATGTAATTAGGTGAAAATTTAATTCTTTTTGTGTAGTTTGCAGTATTTTTATTTCTTAGTATCTTATGATGTGGATAATATTACTTGCCCCTTTTGTAGCATTAAGTAAACTTAATTATGAATATCCGAGCGTTTAACTAAGCACCTACATCATCCCCAATGGTGCAAAACTCACACCGCACCCGTGCCAAACTATACAAAATCTGGAGAACCACCCACACCGAGATCCCACCAGATGAACTAAGAACCCCTCCTGTTTACTCACCATCATCGTAACCACTTGGTACTCAAGCGGAGTGAGGCGAAGGGACATTTTCAGTCCCGAAGACGAACGTAGCCCACCTACTCCCACTCTATCGTAGCAGGGGGTTTAGAGCTAATGTCATAGGTCACACGATTGATGCCACGAACTTCATTTATGATGCGCGACGAAACCCTTGCCAACAAAGAATATGGCAATGGTGCCCAATCCGCCGTCATAAAGTCTGAAGTCTGCACGGCACGCAATGCAACTACGTAGTCATATGTGCGGCCATCGCCCATCACTCCAACGCTTTTAACTGGCAAAAACACAGTAAAAGCCTGCGATGTAACGTCATACCAAGATTTGCCCGTCTCTTCATCAATAAAATTATGAAGCTCTTCTATAAAAATAGTATCGGCTTTTTGGAGCAAGCCAACATATTCAGGTTTAATTTCGCCCAATATCCGCACTCCAAGCCCTGGTCCAGGGAACGGATGTCTAAAAATCAATGATTGCGGAATACCTAGGGCCAATCCGAGTTTACGCACCTCATCCTTAAACAACTCTCGCAATGGCTCAAGCAATTTTAAATTCAGTGTTTCTGGCAATCCGCCCACATTATGATGCGATTTAATGGTTACCGCCTTACCAGTTTTTGATCCCGCAGATTCAATCACATCAGGATAAATTGTTCCTTGAGCAAGCCATTTCGCATTAGGGAGCTTGGCGGCTTCCTCTTGGAAAACTTCGACAAATTCGCGTCCTATGATTTTGCGTTTTTGCTCTGGGTCGGACACACCTGCAAGCTTTCCTAAAAATTGATCAGCTGCATTTACACGGATAATTTTTACGCCTAAATTTGTGCTTAAAGCTTGCATAACTTGATCGCCTTCATTTTCTCGAAGCAATCCATGATCCACAAACACACATGTCAACTTATCGCCTATTGCGCGATGAATTAAAGCTGCCGCAACAGAAGAATCCACCCCGCCTGAGAGGCCTAAAAGCACTTCATCTTCGCCGACAGTATCTTTAATATATACCACAGCTTCATCGATATAATCGGGCATATTCCAGTCACCTTCACATCCGCAAATATCGCGAACAAAGCGACGCAAAAGCTCAGCCCCTTGCTTTGTGTGAGTTACTTCTGGATGAAATTGCACTGCATAAAATCCACGTCCCTCGTCAGCCATAGCAGCTATTGGACAACTTCCTGTGGAGGCAATGCACACGAATCCATCCGGCATGATTTCTACTTGATCTCCATGACTCATCCAGACATGCAAGTTAGGACGAGATTCATCTCCTGCAACAACACCATCTTTTAAGCCATTGAACCATTTCGAGTCACCATGCAATTCAATTTCAGCATGTCCAAACTCACGATGATTAGCCCATGAAACGCGACCACCCAGTTGTATTGCCATAAGCTGCATGCCATAGCAAATACCTAAAACTGGAACTCCTAAATTGAATACGGCATTGCTAACTTTATCCGATTCCTCACCATATACAGATGAGTGGCTGCCCGACAGAATAACGCCTTTCAAACCCTTTGCTTGCTCTTCGCGTAGAAATTCCTCACTCACATCACCTGCGTGAATTTCACAATATACGCCAGTCTCACGAACTCGTCTTGCAATTAATTGCGTTACTTGAGAGCCAAAATCAAGAATAAGTATTTTCTGATGCATTTAAAAAACCTAAGTATTAAATATTTCAAAATTATAAAAGATTACTGAGTAAGCATGCGGTAAGCATGCAGATTTAACCTCTCAAAATTTAGTGTTTTTGCTTGGATTCAAATTGTGCTTTGATATTATTGAGAATAATTATTATTGCCACCGTATAGCCTTGCTTTACGTTACCTTACAGCATATGTTAGTAAATATTCAAAACTCCAATGACACTCAATCGAATAAGCCTAGCTTAAAAGCCCTTTTCTCTTTAGGCTTTCGTCCGCTTTATCTATCGGCTGCGTTATGGTCTATTATCTCCATCATTCTTTGGATTTATGTTCCTGCTTCACTTAAAGGGCCGATTACAGCTAGCTATTGGCACGCTCATGAGATGTTGTGGGGGTTTGTAATTACTATTGCCGTGGCCTTTCTTCTGACTGCTAGTGCCACATGGACAGGTCGCAATCCTGCTCAGGGCCGCACATTGATGGTCATTGTTTTGCTATGGTGGGTTTCTCGATTTCTGCTGCTAATTCCAAATGACATTGCCTTTAAAATCGGAATGGTCACTGAATTCTCATTCTTTGCTTTGTCAGCTTATAGACTTTGGTCGGTTGTCTGGAGTACAAAAAATAAACGCAATTATATTCTGCCCTTTGTCCTTCTAGTGCTCGCTTTTCTTGATCTTGGCTATCTGTACTCCGTTCTAAATGGAGATTATATTGGCGTTTCGCGTTATCTAGACTTTGGTTTTATCGGCATGGCCTATATCGCATTGCTGATCGCTAGAAGAGTATTGCCATTTTTTGCATCGCGTGGAGCTAATATCGAAATCCCAAATCATCAAAAATCAGGCTCCCTACAGTTATCGCTTATGGTCGCTACATTCGCAGCATCAGTGTTGGGATTACATGTAGTGGCTGCAGGCGGGGTTATTGCCACAGGGCTTATTTCTATTTTTCAGCTATCACAATGGAAACCTCACAAAGTCGTACGCATACCTCTGCTTTGGGTGCTTTATATTTCGTATTTTTTCTTAGGTATCGGGCTTATTTTTTCGGGCATATATTTTCTGCTCTCGCCTTCATATGCGGCTCTTGTAGAAGCTTGGGGTACGCAAAACAATCTGGCGTTTATGCTATCAAGACCCGCATTCCATCTTCATATTATCGGGATGGGCGGTTTTGCGGTCATGATTATTGGGATGCTCACTCGCACTTCGCTTGGACATACTGGGCAGCCACTTAAAGCCGATAGATGGATGGTGTGGATGTATATTTGCGTGCTTATAGCTTTTGTAATCCGCATGGCTGGCCTATATCCGAGCAATATTATCTTGGCCTTTTGGCATGCGGCCGCTCTGTTTTGGATTATTGCTTTTGGTCTCTTTTTATATCGCTTCACGCCTCTTTTAATTAAGCCGCGTGCCGATAGATTTCGCTCCAAAAATTAAGGGTGGCAATGCCCCCGCACTCCACCCCTCTTTCTTATTTATCCCTGACGATAATTAGGAGATTCCTTCGTAATTTGTACATCATGTACATGAGACTCACGCATACCTGCTGATGTAATCTCTACGAACTCAGCCTTAGTACGCATATCCTCAATCGTCGGGCAACCGCAGTATCCCATAGATGCACGTACGCCTCCAATAAGTTGGTAGATAATCGCAAGCACACTGCCTTTATAAGGTACGCGCCCCTCTATACCTTCAGGCACCAGTTTATCTGTAGCAGAACCAGTTTCTTGGAAGTACCTATCCGCGGAGCCTTTCTCCATAGCACCAAGCGAACCCATGCCGCGATATGACTTATATGAGCGCCCTTGAAATAAAATCACCTCACCTGGAGCTTCCTCAGTTCCCGCAAACATACTACCCATCATGCATGAATGAGCCCCAGCTGCCAACGCTTTCGAAACATCTCCCGAATAACGAATCCCGCCGTCTGCGATCATAGGCACACCCGTGCCCTCAAGTGCTGTTGAGACATCGTGGATTGCTGTGATTTGTGGAACACCAACGCCTGCCACAATGCGAGTGGTACAAATAGACCCTGGTCCAATCCCTACTTTCACACCATCTGCACCCGCTTCAACTAAAGCTAAAGCTGCTGCTGCGGTGGCAATGTTCCCGCCTATTACATCCACTTGCGGAAAATTCTGCTTAACCCATTTCACACGGTTAATCACCCCTTGAGAATGCCCGTGAGCCGTATCTACTACTACAACATCCACTCCAGCGGCTACTAATTTCTCGATACGGTTTTCTGTACCTTCACCTACACCAACAGCCGCGCCTACGCGTAACTGTCCTTTAGAGTCTTTATTTGCGACTGGATGTTCATGATTTTTAAGAATATCTTTAACTGTAGCTAGCCCACGTAACTCAAAATTATCGTTAACGATAAGGACGCGTTCCAATCTATGTTTATGCATCAATGCTTGTGCATCGTCCAAAGTTTGCGTCTCCTTCATAGTGACTAGACGCTCTTTTGGAGTCATTACATTTGCAATTAGTTCTGAATATCTTTCTTCAAAACGCAAATCGCGGTTCGTTACAATGCCGACTAGTTTTCCATTTTCAACTACTGGCAATCCTGAAAACCCATGGGACTTCTGAAGTTCAATTGCTTCACGAACAGTAGTTTTCGGTGATACCGTAACAGGATCAATAACAATACCGAATTCGTGACGTTTAACGCGTGAGACTTCCTGAGCTTGTTTATCTGCGGACATATTTTTATGAATAATACCGATACCGCCCTCTTGAGCCATAGCAATGGCTAGGCTTGATTCTGTTACGGTATCCATAGCCGCAGAGACAATTGGAATATTTAGATTTATATTACGAGTTAATTTGGTTTTAAGACTAGTATCCTTGGGAAGGATATTTGAATAAGCAGGCACCAATAGTACATCATCAAAAGTGAGTGCTTTTTTGGTTAATCGCATGAATTACTCCTACACAAAGATAGATTATAAAATTTTTAATTAAAAAATACACGTGCGTTCATAAACATACGCATCCAAGGTGAAAAGTCTCCCCCACTATCATTCTGCCCCCAAAGTTTAGGAGACCATGAGAGCATGGCATTTCTAGTAACACGTTCTGGATGCGGCATCATAATCATATACCTCCCATCAGTACTTGTTACTCCCGTAATACCATCTAAGCTACCATTCGGATTAAATGGATAGGATTCAGTAGGCTGACCAACATTATTTACATAACGTAAAGCCCTGTGTACTTGGCCTTTGTTGCCCTGAACACTAAAGTTTGCGTACCCTTCACCATGTGACACGACTATTGGTGCTTGCATCCCCTGCATGCCTATGAAGAAAATAGAAGGTGAATCCATAATTTCTACCATGCATAATCGAGCTTCATATTTTGAAGAAACGTTTGATGTAAATGCGGGCCAATCCTGTGCCCCTTTAATCATTCCTGATCCAGCCAAATGAGCCATCATTTGACACCCATTACATACACCTAGTGCGAGAGTATCTTCTCGATCAAAGAATTCCGTAAATTGCGTGCTTAAAATTTCATTAAACAAAATGGTCTTAGCCCATCCCTGTCCTGCACCTAAAACGTCACCATAACTAAAGCCGCCAACTGCTACAAGGGCTTGAAAGTCCGCTAATTTCTTACGACCAGAAAGCAAATCTGTCATATGCACATCGTAAGCTTGGAAACCCGCTTTATCAAAAGCCCAAGCCATCTCTAATTGACTATTGCATCCTTGCTCACGCAAAATTGCTATGCTTGGTTTGGAGCCTTTTCCAATAAATGTAGCAATTAAATTTTCTTGTGGATTGAAATGAACTTTTGCTTGCATGCCAGGGTCAGAAATATCGTCCCAACGTTTAAATTCTGCGAGAGATGTTTTTGGATTATCTCTGTTTTTAGAAATGTTATAGCTAACCTTTGTCCACTCTTTTCCAAGTTCGGAGCGTGAAAATGAAGCTACAACTTTTGCGTCTCGCAATATATCGATAGAGTCTGTTTTATTTAATGACCCAATAACATGAGAGACTTTAGACAAACCTACTTCACTTAGAGTGTGCAGTACAGCATCTCTATCAGATCTACGAACCTGAATCACCGCACCAGCTTCCTCATTAAATAAAGCTCTGATAGTGCTTTCATTTCTAAGGTTTTCAACCTGCTCTGGCTTAATTTTGAAATCACCAAAATCACTATTTTGTTCATCAAAAACAAGCATATCAACATTAATGGAAACACCGATATGCCCAGCAAAAGCCATTTCTGCAACAGTAGCAAATAATCCACCGTCCGATCTATCGTGATAGCTAAGGATTTGGCCCTTATCTGAAAGAGAACGAATCGCACCAAAAAAGGATTTAAGAAGATCTGCATTCTCCATATCAGGAGTTTCACTGCCATACTGATTTAAAACATGTGATAGCACAGAGCCTGCAAGCCTTTGCTTGCCTTCACCTAAGTCAATCAAAATAAGAACTGATGACTCATCCGTATCGTGCATAAGCTGCGGGGTCAATGATTTTCTTATATCCCTAACATTTGAAAATGCACTTACAATCAAGGAAACAGGTGAAATAATAGTCTGCTCCTCATCTTCTTCCTGAGCTTTTGTTTTCATTGAAAGAGAATCTTTACCTACAGGAATAGAGATACCAAGGTCTATACAAAATTCACTACATGATTTAACCGCCTCATATAGTGCACCGTCTTGACCCTCAGAGCCAGAAGAAGCCATCCAATTTGCCGATAATTTTAGATCGCTTATGCTCGCAATATCTGCACTGGCAATATTAGTTATAGCCTCTGCAATAGCCATTCTCGAAGCAGCAGCTGGATTTGCGATAGCAATAGGAGAACGCTCGCCCATAGACATGGCTTGACCAGTGAACCCCTCATAATCATCAAGCGTAACAGCACAATCAGCAACTGGCACTTGCCATGGACCTACCATTTGATCACGCGATGTCAATGCCCCAACACTGCGATCACCAATAGTCACTAGGAAAGACTTGCTCGCAACAGTAGGATGACGAATAACTTTTAAAGCAATATCGCTTAAATCCGCTTCGACAAAATCAAGTTTCTCAGAAGAGAAATTTTGCGTTTGTATATCCTTTTTAAGCTTTGGCAATGATCCTAAAATCACATCCATAGGCAGATTTACTGCATCTTCTTTAGGCTCATTTTTAACGACCAGCATTTTCTCTTCTTTGGCTATGCCCACGACACTAAACGGACATCTCTCTCGAGCACAAATTTCCTCAAATAAAGGCAAACTCTCGGGATCGATAGCAAGCACATATCTCTCTTGAGATTCATTGCACCAAATCTCAGCTGGTGACATACCTGATTCTTCAAGATTAACTTTATTTAAATCAAACACTGCCCCCATATCCGCATCATGCACCATCTCTGGAAATGCGTTCGATAGTCCCCCTGCACCTACATCATGCAAAGAGAGAATTGGATTTTTCTCTAACATTCTCCAGCACGTATCCAAAACCTCTTGAGCACGCCTTTGAATCTCTGGATTCCCTCGTTGAACAGAATCAAAATCAAGACTTTCTGCATTAGAGCCCACGCCCATACTAGAAGCAGCTCCGCCGCCCATACCGATTCTAAAACCAGGCCCCCCAAGTTGAATTAAAAGCGTTCCATCCTTAAGGGCATTTTTCTTTGTTAATGCATCGTCAATTGAACCCAAGCCACCTGCAATCATAATTGGCTTGTGATATCCCCATCTAACACCGTCGACAGTTTGTTCATAGACTCTAAAGTATCCCGATAGATTTGGACGACCAAACTCGTTATTAAAATTTGCAGCCCCAATAGGCCCTTGAGTCATTATTTCTCTTGGAGTGGCAATGCGCTCGGGCATTATATGTGAGTCATTTTCTTCCCATTTTTCGGTTAACTCAGGTAAATGTAGATTAGAAACTGTAAATCCCGCAAGACCTGCCTTAGGCTTACCTCCTCGACCAGTTGCCCCTTCATCTCTTATTTCTCCACCTGCACCAGTGGAAGCCCCTTGAAAAGGTGCAATCGCAGTTGGATGATTATGTGTCTCAACTTTTATTAATGTATGTGTAAGCCTTTGAGTTGATTTGTACTGAAACTCAGAATCTGACAAAGGATAAAACCTAGAAATTTCCCTTCCTGAAAAAATAGCTGCATTATCCGAATAAGCAACAACGCAACCTTCTGGATGAGCATTATATGTGTCCCTAATCATGCCAAAAAGGGATTTTTCTTGTGGTACCCCGTCAATAGTCCAAGAAGCATTAAATATCTTATGTCTGCAGTGTTCACTATTAGCCTGTGCGAACATCATAAGCTCAACATCAGTGGGGTTTCGCTCAAGTTTTGTATATGAATTAAGTAAATAATCAATTTCAACACTACTTAATGCAAGGCCCAAGTTTTGATTCGCTTCATATAAAGCCATCTCGCCTTTACCTAACACATCAATATAAGTGAGATCTTTAGTGCTTAATTCATTAATTAAGAGCTTAGGATCAAATTCATCAGGAAGAACTTCTTCAGTCATGCGATCATGAATAGCACTAGCTAAGGTGGCCAATTGCTGCTCATTTAATTTTTTTGATCCGAGCAAACCACGTTCAGACTCAAAATAATACTTAATGCCCCTCTCTATCCTAAAAATCTTCGATAGACCACAATTAGTGGCAATGTCCGTACTCTTTGAAGCCCACGGAGAAATAGTCCCAATTCTAGGGACAACATGCAATATTAAAGTCGCACTATCAGCAATATTTTCGGGAAACTCTTTTCCATAGCTTAGCAATGACTTAAGTTTAAAAATTTCCTCAGGATTTAATTCTGAATGACAGTAAACAAAATGCTCATACTGTCCTTGAACTGAAGAAACTGGTACATTTAATTTTTTTAATTTTTCTAAAATTTTTTCTGATTGGAACTGGGATAGTGCTAATGCACCTTGAAAGTAGTAATGAATTGACACTTCTTTAATCCACGTTTTGGCTTAAAAACATATATTTTACAAGTTTTAAATTCAAATAATTTATAGAATTTGTAATGTTAAAAGATGCTTCAAGAAATAGTTAAAGCTATTTATACAAAAATCGTGTAACTCATTAATTTTCTTGTATAATTATTAAAACAATAACGAGTCGGGTGTTATAGTGTTTAGATTATTAAAGTCTGCAATAATTAGTATTTCATTGATATTTTTTGTCTCTACCTCTTTTAATCAAGAGGTTTATGCTGCTACAAAACAAAAAACTTCTAAAACTACATCTAAAGCAAAGACTAGGGTTAAGACTAAGATTTCCTCTAAATCTAAATCTAAAAAAACTACTAGCAAGGCAAAATCATCCAAAAATAAGAAAAATAGCAAAGTCATTGCCAGTAAAAAAGTAAAACCTAAAACTGCACGTAAACTTAAATCTAAATCATCGATTGTAAAAACAAAATCAAATTTAATCTCTTCCTCTGCTGGATTAGCGAATGATAGCGAAGATATTAAAAACTCATTTACTGACGTGAATATTGTAGGTTTTGCGGATAACGGCGATGTAATTAATTCTGAAATCGCTTTTGTTATGTCATTAGATGACAGGCAGATTCATTATCAAAAAAATATCGATACTGTGCAGCCTATAGCCTCTATTACTAAGCTTATGACGGCTTATGTAGTTATTAAAGGTGGTCAATCTTTAGATGAAATAATTACCATATCAGAAGAGGATATGGACCGTTTGAAAGGAACAGGATCTAGACTTACATATGGTACTCAACTAACTAGACGTGAAGCTCTTCTTCTTGCATTAATGTCCTCAGAAAATAGAGCGGCTAATGCTCTTGGAAGACATTATCCTGGTGGTTTAGAAGCATTTGTTAAACAGATGAATGCAACTGCACGTCAAATTGGAATGACTCGTACTCGTTTTGTTGAGCCTACGGGACTTTCACCTCAAAATGTAGCTTCAGCTCAAGACCTTGCTAAACTTCTTGCTGTCGTATATAGAGAACCGCTTATTCATCAATTTTCTACAAGCGATGGATATACTGTCACTACCAATGGCGGAAAAATTCAAAATTATAAAAACTCTAATCGTCTAATTCGTAATGACAAATGGGATATTCATGTATCCAAAACTGGCTATATTAAAGAAGCTGGCCGTTGCATAGTAATGATTACTAAGATGAACGGAAAAGATATGGCTGTTGTTCTTATGAACGCAAATGGCGGTGTAACTAGGTTTTCAGACGCTATAAGAATTAAGCATATTGTTCAGAATGACTTCCCGTCAATCTTTTAGTTACTGCTGAATTTGTTTAATTATCTTTAGTGGAATACACGTTTTTAAACGATTTATAGAGACATCTATAGGGTCTTGATGTGCCCCCAAGATATCTAATGTTATATCTGCACCTATAGTTTTTATCGCCTCAAAATCGTCTCGTATTCTAGTATCAGCAAACTCGCATTCTGTTTGCGTATAAAGTAGGTGCGTAGTGTAATCTAAACTTACTTCCGTTCCAATTGATAATGACGGTATAAATGAGTTAAATGTAATCACACGCCCTGCAATTGCCGTACTTAAACCTAAGAGAGAAAGTATCGCAGATCCAATCGGACCACTCCCTACTAAAGCCGTATATTCCGCACTACTGAATGTATTCTTTTGGATATGTCGAATCGTTTCAATTAACTTAATCTTATTTATTCCAACAAACTCCTCAATTTTTTTTGGTTCCTCTATCTGCTCTTCACTTTCTATGGCAATGCCATAGACATTCGCCATTGGAAATATGTCCTGATATGCTTTTGATACTACATCAAGCATTCTTAGATTATCTAGACTTGGAAAACAAAGAATAAATAATTGAGATGCGTCAGATGCTTGATTCGGGTTTTGAGTGAGGTTTTTGTGAGGAAACATCGGAAATTTTGTTTTTGATAAAATACTATTTTACTCACATATTAGGTCAAAATCATGTCCCTAAAATCACGCATCTCCAGCAGTATTAAGGAGGCTATGCTATCAAAACAATCTGAAAGACTATCTACATTACGCTTTCTTTCTGCTGCTATTAAACAAAAAGAAGTCGATGAGAGAGTTGAGCTTTCAGATGAAGCAATTGTCGCTATTATCGAGAAGCAAATTAAGCAAAGACGAGAATCTATTGCTGCTTTTGAACAGGCGGGGCGTGCAGATTCGGCAGCTGCTGAAAAAGCTGAGCTTGAAGTTCTGATGGAATTCTTGCCTGAGCAAGCTTCTGATGAAGAGATTAATCAAATAGTTACTGATGCTATAGAACAATTAAAGTCTGAAGGTGTAACAGGTAACCCTGCTATGGGTAAAGCTATGGGTTTAATTAAACCTAAATTAGCTGGTCGTGCAGACATGTCTAAAGTTTCAGGCATTATTAAAGATAAGTTAAATCAAGGGTGATTTATGCTTAAAAAAATTAGTCTATTAGTTTTAATACTAGGAATTGCGGCATGTGCTATGAAAGACGAAAGACCTGCTGTACCAAAAGATCTTCCTCCACCTAATCATTTACAGATGCAATAAAATTTTGTGACGTTTCTGTTTTATTCCATAACTTCACATACTGCTCCTCTTTTAAAATCTCCTCTATAAATGGAGATTTTTTTTCATTTGAGTAATAGATAAACACATGTTCTTTAGCCCTCGTTATGGCAACATAGAATACTCTACGCTCCTGAGCATGCGGGTATTTCTCATCGGAGCAATATAATTCGATTTCACTTTCTTTTTCCGATGGCAAACCCATCTCTCCACTTTCTACATTAAGCAAAATCACATAATCGGCTTCCCTTCCCTTCGATTTATGAATAGTTGCCGTCTTTATTATTAACTTATCAAATTGATTATTTAAGCACTCAATTTTAGGTGGCAATGGTAACTGATAATTAAATCTACTTAGTATTAAGCATGTTTTAGAACTAGTTGCATTCCTATTAATATGATTCAATAAAATCCAAAGGTCTATGTCATATTCCAACAAAGTTACACAATGTCCGTTAAATGATTTGTGACTCTCAATATTCTTTTTATATTGATTAGGATTTTGCTGAACGAATTTAGAGCTTAAATTTGCTAATGCCGTATGAAAACGAAAAGTTCTATCCAAGGCAAGAATATTTAAATTAGACAAATATTGATCCAAATTTCGGATATATTTAAGTTCACTGCCAGCAAACTGATATATAGTTTGCCAATCATCACCTACGCAAAATAAACTTATATCTTTATCTTGATCGATTAAGCCTTTTAAAAGATTAAATCTTGATTTTGATATATCTTGAAATTCATCGACAAGAATGTACTTCCAACTATGCACATATTTTTTGCTCTTTACATACTCGCTTGATTTTACAATCATCTTGTCAAAGTCAATTTCATTGGAACTTTCAAGTAGGTATAGATATTTTTTGTATATTTCTTTAGCCCAAAGTCCAAGAAATTTTTTCTTAGCTCCCCAGTTTTCAAAGCTCTCATTAGGATTAGACTTAACAAATAAAAATACATCGATAAGTAATTTGGACAAAGTTTTAACTCGACCAATACTGTTGATTCGAAATTTTTCTTCTTCTCCCCAACCATTATTTTTGCAAAGATTTTTGATTTCATTGGCAAAATGATAAGGGGAGGAAGCATTGCCACAAAATTCTAAATCTATGTAATGAGTACCATATTTGATATGCAATTGTTTTTCTTGTGGACTGTCCTGATATCCCAAATATGTATTGAAATCAGGAAGAAAAAACGCAATTTCATAAGGATTGTATTTTTTGTTTAAATATATATCTTTTTCAAACAAGCAATTGGATATATATCGTATTCCCCTCAGATAAAGGATATTAGCGACTATTAGTCTAACTGGGTCATCGAAAAAGTCATCATTTAAAGAACGCCAAATTTTTTTTGCATTCTTAAAATCATAATCACTGAAATCATTCTCATAAAAATTGAAATATTCGATAAGGCGATCTTTGTCACAAAATACTTGATTTGAAATAAAGTTCTCGAGATTTTTGTCTTCACTTAGGGATGTCAACTTAGGCATCGAACCCTCAACCGAACTTACTATGCTTAATCCTAGGCTATGAAATGTACGAACTTCAATATCCTGCAAAGATTCGATTTGCGATAAGCGTTCTTGCATTTCTAAAGCGGCATCTTTACCGAATGCAAGCATTAAAATTTCACTTGCTGGGACTTTTAAATATTCGCATAAATATATAACTCTACCTATAATTGTGCTTGTTTTGCCAGTGCCAGCACCTGCTAACAAAAGCATATTTTGCGAAGAAGTACTTGCCGCTTCATACTGTTTTTTTGTAAGTTTAGATTTAAGGTCTTTTATGTTCATCGAATACTCCGTTTAAGGTAATTGTGAACACAAAATGAAAGGTTTTATAGTGGGGTGGACAAATATGTCTCTTATAATAGGAAAACTGGGCTTTCAATATGGGGATTCTTATGAGAATTTTTTGGATATTAGGATTTGTTGGTTTATTGTCTGCATGCCAGACTGGTACTGGGATTGATTTAACCAATAAAGACAACTACGGTTTGAAATGTTCTGCTGGACCAAAATCGACTCCAAACTGGGAGGGATGTATGGTTAGTGCTAAACGTATATGTGCTCCAGCTCAAGTTATTAATGTTAAGCAACTTAACCCTATAGGAAATGGCTCAGCCGATGATGGCTACTTTATGACATTTACTTGTGCAAACTCTCATTTGACCCCTATTCCTACTACTAACAGACCCTCGTCAGCTGCACCTATATCAGAAGCATCATCAACTATAGTTAAATAACAAATAGGCCTATACAAAGTGTATAGGCTTTCTCATTAATAGAAATTTTGCTATAAAAATTATTATTCTATAGCCAATCCTTGTTCATCGAATAATCCCTCAAATAAAACTGTGCTTAAATATCTTTCGCCTGAATCAGGAAGTATAGCCACGATTGTTTTGCCTTTATTGTTAGGGTCAAAAGCTAAAGCTACTGCAGCGGCTGCAGCTGCACCACCTGATATACCAGTAAGAATACCTTCCTCTTTAGCTAATTTTCTAGCATATTCTATAGCCTCTTCATTTGAAACTTGAGCAACACTATCAATAAGGCTTAGGTCTAAGTTTTTAGGAATAAAGCCAGGACCAATACCTTGAATTTTGTGAGGAGCTGTTTGAATTTCTGCACCAGTCAGAGTTTGAGTAATAACAGGACTTGATGATGGCTCAACTGCTACAGATAGAATTGCTTTTCCTTTAGATTTCTTTATAAACCGACTAACGCCTGTAATAGTTCCACCAGTACCTACGCCAGCCACAAAAATATCAATCTCTCCATTTGATGCATCCCAAATTTCAGGACCTGTAGTTTGCTCATGAATCGCAGGATTTGCTGGGTTTTCAAATTGCTGAAGCATAATATATTGATCTGGATTAGAGTCAACTATTTCTTGAGCTTTAGCAATCGCCCCTCTCATACCTTTAGAGCCTTCGGTCAGTACAAGTTTTGCACCATATGCTACCAAGAGTTTTCTACGCTCTATACTCATAGTGTCAGGCATAACAAGTGTGAGTTTTATGCCCTTAGATGCAGCTACAAACGCTAAACCAATACCTGTATTACCGCTTGTAGGTTCAACTATTTCCTTATAGAACCCTTTTTTTCCTAATGAACCATCTTTTATAGCTGTATTCACCATAGAATAAGCAATTCTGTCTTTAACAGAATAGCCTGGATTTCGACCTTCAACTTTAACTAAAACTTCAGCTTGAGCACCATTAAGAATACGATTTAGCTTAATAAGCGGTGTATTCCCGATAGAAAGGGAATTATCTTCGAAATATCTTGACATTAAGTTCTCTCAGTATAAAAATAAAAAATTTAATGTAAAACTCTACAACATTTACAGTTGTAAATTCAATAATATATTTATAACTTACGATTATTAAATTATTTAGAAATGGAATATCTAAAAAAAATAACTAGCATCGAAGATTTGCGGAAAATTGCAGCCACTAAAGTACCAAAAATGTTCTTTGAGTATGCCGACCACGGCTCCTACACAGAATCAACATACCGAGCGAATGAAAGCGATTTAAGTAGCATAAAGTTCAGACAGAAAGTAGCCGTGAACATTGCCAACCGATCTACTAAAGCTTCATTACTAGGCGAGGAATATGCTATGCCAGTCGCTCTTGCACCTGTAGGTATATGTGGTATGCAAAGAGCTGACGGGGAAATTTTGAGTGCTCAGGCTGCGGAAGAATTTGGTGTTCCTTTTACGCTCTCAACAGTAAGTTGTGCATCAATTGAGGATGTGGCAGCGAATACAAAAAAACCATTTTGGTTTCAGCTTTATATGATGAAAGATCGCGGGTTTATGGCTGATTTGATTCAAAGAGCAAAACAAGCTTGCTCTGCCCTTGTGGTGACTCTTGATTTACAAGTACTAGGACAGAGACATAATGAGGTTAAAAATGGCATGACTGTGCCGCCGAAACCAACACTACCAAATCTTTTAAATTTAGCTACTAAACCTGATTGGTGCTGGAGAATGCTACATACTAAAAGACGGTTTTATGGAAATTTGGTTGGTCATGTAAAAGGCATGGACAATGTTACGGCTTTATCTGAATGGACTGCCCGTCAATTTGATGCGACATTAAATTGGAAGGATTTGGATTGGATTGCAAATCAATGGGGCGGAAAAATTATTCTCAAAGGAATAATGGATCCAGGTGATGCAATCGAGGCATGTAATTCTGGGGCCGATGCATTTGTTGTGTCAAATCACGGAGGCCGTCAATTAGACGGAGCATTATCGACTATTAAAGCATTGCCACCTATATTAGAAGCGGTAGATCGCATAGGAAGTACAACCGAAGTTTGGATTGATGGCGGTTTCAGATCAGGTCAAGATATCTTGCGGGCATATGCCATGGGAGCCGACGGAGTTATGATTGGTCGACCATATATCTACGGATTAGGGGCATACGGTAAGGATGGAGTAAGCAAAGCACTCGATATCATGCAAAAAGAGCTAAGCGTGACTATGGGATTTTGCGGTATTACAGATTTATCGCAAGCTTCAAGCGATATTTTATATATCCCTGAAGATATGAAATTAGCTTAAACGGCAGGAACTTCGACAAGCTTAATTGGAATACCAAGCTTATCGAACATAAGTTGAAGGCCAATAAGCGGATATTCTTCACTTGCAGTAGCATAGCTTAAAGTCATTCCAGAGCCCTCAGATGTGTAGGGCTCTATTTTTTTAAGTGTACGATCAACTGGATTTATGAAAAGCATATCAGGTGCTACTTTTTGGAATATATCCACAATCCATGTTAAATGGGTAGAGGAAAGTGTACATACGTCCGCATTTGGATATTTGGAACGCACATCGTCCATAAACTTTTTAACTTGCTCAGCTGTTTTTTCTGGTTCTGTAATGAACTGTCCACTCTCCACTGTAGTGACTAAGTCCTCTGCATTTACGAGATGAATTTGAGCACCATCAGAAATAGATTCAACGAAAAATCTAAATTCAGGAAGTGAAGATAAAATCTTAACGCCTAGATTTATGATTTCTCCTGATTTAGAAGCAGCTACACCTGAAGCTATAGGAGGGATACTTCCGACAACAGGTACAGAACACTCATCCTTGATATCACTAACTACTGTGATTGAAGGAGCATTTGATGTAACTACAACTAAAGACGCTCCCATCTCAGCAAGACGCTCAATCGCCCCTTTAATACAAGCTTTTAACTCTTCTTTAGTTTTCCAAGCATAAGGAAAATTAGCTCTGTCGGCGAAATAGATAATATCTTGTTTAGGAAACTTCTCTCTAATAGCCCTAGCCCATGCATAACTTCCAATACCAGCGTCAAAAACTGCGATAGGCTTAACTAATTTTTTGAGATTTTCCATACAGCACCTTATTTCAGGAGTTTATCAATATCTTTGATTATTTGTTTTAAGGAAGATTTAAGATTCGCTATTTCCTTTGCGCTGAAGCGAACCGCAGCATCGGAACCAGGAATCAATGAATTATCTCTACCTTCAGCTAGGCGATTACGTGCCCCGCTAATCGTAAACCCCTGGTCATATAGCAGCTCACGGATTCTACGAATTAGTAAAACCTCGTGGTGCTGATAGTATCTTCGATTTCCCCTTCGTTTAACGGGATTTAACTGTGTAAATTCCTTTTCCCAATAGCGAATAACGTGGGGCTTAACATTGCATAATTCAGAAACTTCACCTATACCAAAATATCGCTTAGCTGGTATAGCTGGCAATGAGCTTGTAGGTAAAATTTCTGTCTGTATCATCGTGAGTTCCGCTAACAGGTGTCAATGTCAAATTTAAGACAAATAAAAGCAATTTTACACTAATTTAGTTATGTGCTTCACTGACCACAGATTTAAGCTTTTGGCTAGCATGAAAAGTTACAACCCTTCTCGCATCAATAGGGATAACCTCTCCTGTTTTTGGGTTTCTTCCTGGTCGTGCAGCTTTATCTCTAACCTGAAAATTCCCAAATCCTGAAAGTTTTACAGGCTCTCCGTTTGCAAGTGCATCTCGAATTTGGTTGAAAAACTGGTCAACCACCTCTTTTGCTTCTCTTTTATTTAATCCAACAGATTCAAATAGCATCTCAGCTAACTCTGCTTTTGTTAGAGTTTTGCTTTTAAGGTCAGCATCTTGTAAATCTAAGTCATTATTATTCATTTTTGTCCTCTTACCGTAAACGAGCATTAAATTTAGAACTTAGTTCATTTAAAATTTCGCTCATAATAGCCTCTACAGTTTTATCGTCTAATGGTAATTGATCTTCCTGAAGAGTAAATTTGATGGCAATGCTCTTCTCTTTATCATTTTGTGCATCAGACCAAACATCAAAAATGTTAAAACTTTTAACTAAACTTGTTTGAGAATTTGGAATCATCATATTCTCAATTGCATTTTTGATTTCTGAATATTCCAAATCTTTAGAAACCCAAATTGCTAAATCCCTCTCGAGGAATTGCTTTTTAGATATGGCTTTATATTCAGGTAAAGATCTATTAATTAAAGCATCAAGATCAATTTCAAACACAATTGGTGATTGATTTAGTGAAAAATCCTGAGCAATTTGGGGATGTAATTCACCAATAAAACCTATATCTTTACTATTTAACTGAATTAAAGCACTTCTGCCAGGATGCAACAATGGATTTTGTGTATTCTCATTAAATACTTTGAATGACAATTCGTTAGTATTGGAAAATAAGTTTTCAACAACCTTTTTTACGTCATAAAAATCAATAAGACGTGATTTTTCACCCCACTGTTGAGGGTAAGCCGTACCCCATGCAGCGGCAGCTAATTTTGAATTTTGAGAAACTCCATGCACCTCAAGTTCTGAATTTTGTACAGAATTGTCGTATTCAAATGCCCTTGCAATCTCAAAAATTTGAATATGAGCTTGTTTTCTCTTTGAATTTTGGAAAATATTATTAACCAAACTTAATACAAGACTGCTCCGCATTACAGAAAGATTAGAGGCAATAGGATTAAGTAATTTAATTGAATTGGAATTTCCTATGTAGTCTTCCCATTTGGAGTCAACAAAACTGTAGTTAATAACCTCCTGATACCCCTCACCTACCATAATGTCACGAATATCATGAGCACTGAGTTTAAGTTCACTGAGATTATCCATAATGTTCTCAGTAATAGGAGGAATGGCTGGGATATTGTCGAATCCGAAAATTCGTGCAACTTCCTCAATCAAATCTTCTTCAATCTCAATGTCAAATCTGTAAGACGGGGATATCACTTCAAAAATAGTATCTTCGGTGCTCTTTGATATTTCATATTCAAAGCCAAGACCATTAAATATCTGTTCCACTTCTGTCGCACTTACAGGAATACCTATAATCTTCTGACACCTACTAAGACGCATTGAAACTTTATTCTGACTAGGTAAATTTATGATTTGATCACTTACCTCACTAGCCTCACCGCCACAAATATCCAAGATAAGTTTGGTTATATAGTCGATATGTTCTACATTAGTTTTGAAATCGACTCCTCTTTCAAACCTATGACTAGCTTCAGATGAAAGTTTTAGTTTTCGTGCACGGCCAGCAATTGCAATTGGATACCAAAATGCAGCCTCGATAAAAATATTTTTTGTTTCCTTAGTAACAGAAGTTTCGAAGCCACCCATAATCCCAGCCAAGCACTCTGGGCCAGCATCTGATGAAATTACACCATACTCAGAACTTAATTCAATAAGCTCCTCATTAAGAAGTTTTAATTGCTCTCCCGATTTACCCCAATCAATAGTTAAATCGCCTTTGACTTTATCTAAATCGAAAACATGGGTTGGTCTACCATATTCCAACATCACGTAATTTGAGATATCTACAAGTACAGAAACACTCCTCTGACCAGATTTTTCTAGTCGGTCAACTATCCACTGTGGTGTAGATACAGAAGCATCCACGCCTCTAATAACTCTAGAGGTAAATCTTCCGCACAATTCTGGAGCCAACACATTTACTTTTGGAGATACAATATTTTCTTTTGTGGCAATGCTTCCTACTATCGGCCCTTCTTTTAGCGGCAATTTAAATAATGCTGCTACTTCACGTGCTACTCCATAAACCGACAAGCAATCCGCGCGATTAGGTGTAAGCTTAATCTCATAAGTTACATCATCGGAACAAAATAAATCTGATAAATTTGAGCCTACCTCTAACTCGTCATCAAGTATAAGTAAGCCGCTTGTATCGGAACTAATTCCTAATTCCGAAGCCGAACAAAGCATACCAAAAGAATCGACTCCTCTAAGTTTTCCTACAGAGATTTTTAAGCCATTCGGCAATCTAGCACCAACAGTAGCAAGAGGCACTTTAATCCCTTCAGTTGCATTAGGAGCACCACACACAATTTGAAGATTTTCTTCTAGTCCAGCATCAACCGTACAAATTTTTAATTTATCAGCTTGTGGGTGTTTGCTTATACTTACTATTTTTCCAACCACAACTCCAGTAAACTCTGGAGAAACTTTTATGATTTCTTCAACTTCCAGCCCTGCCATAGTCAAAGCTTCAGCAAGAACATTAGGTTCTACAGGAGGATTGACGAATTCGCGTAACCATGAATCTAAAACTAGCATATTCAACCCTCTTAAACTTGAAATTGTTTAAGGAATCTAAGATCCCCTTCGTAAAAGAGCCTCAAATCATCGACTCCATACCTAAGCATAGTTAATCTTTCAAGACCAGATCCGAATGCAAATCCAATATATTTTTCAGGGTCAAGTCCGAAATTTCTAACTACTGCAGGATGTACTTGACCTGAACCACTAATTTCTAACCATTTACCTTTGTTAGGTCCTGAAGTAAACATCATATCGACCTCAGCCGACGGTTCAGTAAATGGGAAAAATGAAGGACGAAATCTTACAGTTAAATCATGAGTTTCAAAAAACTCTTGAAGAAAATTAGTGTAAACACCTTTTAAATGAGCAAAAGATATGTTCTCCGCTATCCATAAACCTTCAACTTGATGAAACATAGGAGAATGCGTAGCATCTGAATCAACTCTATAAGTCCTTCCTGGAGCAATCACTTTAATTGGTGGTTTATGCGAGCGAGCATATCTTACTTGCATAGGACTTGTGTGAGTTCTTAGTAAATATGGAAGTCCATTAGAGTCTTTTTTGTCGATATAAAAGGTATCCTGCATAGATCTAGCAGGATGATTTTCTGGGTTATTTAGAGAAGTAAAGTTTGTCCAATCATCCTCGATTTCAGGACCATCTGCCACATCAAAACCAATAGACTTAAATATGGCTTCAACCCTTCTCCATGTTTTTATAACAGGATGGAGACCACCCCTTTGACCACCTCTTCCAGGAAGAGTTACATCAATTTTTTCTGCAGATAACTTCTCTAGTAATGCTTGATTAGCAAATTCCTCTCTTCTAAGATTTAGAAGTCTCTCAACTTCGTTTTTTGCTTTAGAAAATCTTGCCCCTTCAGTCTTTTTTTGTTCAGGTGGCAATGCTCCCAACCCCTTCATAAGTTGAGTTATAGTGCCGTTCTTTCCGATATATTTCGCTTTTTCATCTTCAAGAGCAGCTGGAGTTTTAGCTTCTCTAAAGTCTTGAGAAGCTTTTTGAATAAGTTCTTCTAAATTTATAGACATGAGATTTTTCGAGAAGTTTAAATACAAACGGAGCCCAATATGCGAGCCCCGTATGAATTAAAGCAATTAGTAACTAAGACTAAGTCTAAGAGCCTAGAGCAACTTTAGCTTGATTTACGATGACTGCAAACCCTGGTTTGTCGTTAACTGCCATGTCCGCAAGAACTTTCCTATCTAGAGAAATAGCAGCTTTTTTCAAACCAGCAATAAAGGCACTATAAGTCATACCTTGCTCACGAACCGCCGCATTAATTCTAGCAATCCAAAGAGAGCGGAAGGTACGTTTTTTATTACGACGGTCACGGTATGCATATTGGCCAGCACGCATTACAGCTTGCTTAGCTACACGGAATACATTTCCGCGACGACCACGATAACCTTTAGCTAATTTAATTATTTTTTTGTGACGAGCACGTGCGGTTACACCGCGTTTAACGCGTGGCATATATTTCTCCTATTAAGCAAATGGCATCATCGCGCGAACTGATGCAACATCAGACTCATGAACTTGAGTAGAACCGCGAAGTTGACGTTTATTTTTGGTTGTTTTTTTAGTTAGAATGTGGCGCTTGAAAGCTTGACCACGCTTAATAGAGCCGCTACCGCGGACTTTAAAGCGCTTAGATGCACTTTTTTTGGTTTTCATTTTTGGCATATTTTTACCTTTATAGATACGGGTGCCACTAAAATTAGTGTCTTCTATAAAACCCTTAATCTGTATTATTTTTTATTTAAAATTTTGTTTTTAAAAACGTATATTTTATAAATAAGTTATTAAAAAGTCTACACTTTTTTAATTTTCTTTATTTTCTATAGTCTTTTGAACAACATCTGTATATTGGACTTTATGAAAATCGCGTAGACTAAATTTATATGCATCGCCGATTTGTGCAGAAGTCCCGTTTTTGACAATCAAAGGAAATTGTTGCTCAAAGACTCTAACCATGCGTTCATCAGGAACTGAATCTTTTACTACTCTTGCAACAACATAACCATCATTCGTCTTGCTTCCAACATATGCAGGAAGCTTATCGCTAGGGATAGCCATAACATCAGCCATTAGGGCATCAGGAAGATTACCCGCAAATAAGCTAACATCTACTCCTTCTCTCAATAGAGATGATCCATCTTCTGATTTAGGTTCAACAGAAGCTGAAGCACTATGGGTTTTAATAAAGTCTTCTCCTGCCTTTTGAGCTAATTCAGAAGCTTTTTCTAATTGAAATTCACGTGCAGCTTTAGCTTTAACTGATTTAAATGAAGGTACTGCTGACTCTTTTTTATCTGTTAATTTAAAAACTAAAAATTCAGAAGGAGAAATTTCAACTACACCAGAATTTTGTCCCTGTTTGTAAACTTCATTGTTAAAAGCAATATCTATAACACGAGGTGTATTAAATATTGCTTTAATATCCTCGTTAAGAATTACTTTGTCTGGAATATCACTTATTATTCCAGATTTCGTAATACCGTGAACTTGACCAACAGGTAGCATTAAATCATCAGCAATAGTTTTTAAATCATCCCTTCTCTCATGAGTTAAGTTAGTCAAATTAGTAGCTAATTCGGCAAATTTTTCAGAAGCTATTTGTAATTTCACTTCATTAACTAATGTAGGTTTTAACTCTTCAAAAGATTTAGATTGAGATTTTTCAATATTTACTACTTCAAATATATGGAAGTTTTCACCTAACTTAACTGGACCTGTCAATCCAGGATTTTCAAGTGCAAATACAGTATTTTCCAAACCAGGTATATCTTGTTTTTTAAGATAGCCAAGCTCACCTTTATTATTTTTGGTACCTAAGTCTTTAGATTCGCTTAAAACTAGTTCTTCAAACTTTGAAGGGTCAGCTTTAAGTTGCTCAAGTAAATTATTGGCTTTTTCTTCAGTTTCAACTTGGATATGACGAACAAATCTTCTTTCCTCAGTTGAGAATCTATTTTTATTGTTTTCGAAATAACTCCTAAGTGCATCCTCATTAGGCTCTGGAACTTGATCGACAGCTGTTTTTTCATTCAGAATGATGTACTCGACATTTAAGTATTCAGGAATACGAAATTTTGATTCGGCATTTTTATTAAACCACTCTTCAAGCTCTTTCATATCAATATTCACTGATTTCACAAAATCTTCGTTTGCAAATACTTTTGTTTGAACTTGACGAGTTTTAGTGACATATTTTTTAAGCTCTTCTATGGTGGAATCTGGCACAATAGTGCTGTTGATAACTGGGTCTACCACAACATTCACTCCTAAAGTAGCTCTTAGAAAGTTCTCATATTCTTGGGAATTAGTGGAGACACTAGTTAAGAAAGCATTGTAGTTTTCCATAGAAAACTTACCGTCAGTCATAAATCTAGGGTCCTGAGCAATAGAGTATCTAACCATAGAGTCCGAACCATAGAATTTTTTATCCCTTGCAGTATTCGTAATAACTAAATTATCCACTAGGTTTTCTAACCATAATTTACGATATTCAGGAGTATCAACTTCAGATACTTTAAAATTCGAACCTAATTGATTGCGTAAGGAATTCAAACGTTCTGTCCATGACTGATTGAATTGACTTTCAGTAATTTTGTCGTCGTTTACTTGCACTAAGGGTTTTTCATTTACATTCATACCCGAGTAATCAGACAACCCGAAAAACACGAATGAAGGCACTATAAGCAGAATAATGAAAAATAAAACCCACTTCGAATGTTTGCGTAAAAACTCCAACATACTACAACTCTAAACGTTTAAATTAAATAAGGGGGAAATTTTAACAGATTTATAATAGTCATTTTATACATGAGGGATCTTTAATGTTTAGCTACAGACATGCATTTCATGCGGGAAACCATGCAGATGTGCTCAAACATTTTGTGCTTATCCATATTATTAATTACTTCAACCGTAAGGAAGCTCCATACTGGGTTATAGATACACATGCAGGCGCAGGCGTCTATGATTTGATGGGCGAGTGGGCGAATACTAAATCTGAATATGTTGGAGGAATACAGGCTTTGTTAACGAAAACATTGCCACAAGATCTAAGTGAATACGTGCAATATATAAAGGATTTCAACGAAATTGGGCCTAATTCCGAGGAAGAAACAATCGCAGCTTACCCAGGGTCTCCATGGATAGCCCTAGAATTTATGAGGGAGTGCGACAAATTAAAATTATTTGAATTGCACCCAACTGAAATTGAGGTACTCAGAAAAAATATGTTCTTCGAGGACCAGCCATATAGCAAGCAGATTCAAATCAATTTTTCAGACGGATTCAAGGGTATGATTGGGCTACTTCCACCATCAACTAAGCGTGCTATTGTCCTTATCGACCCCTCATATGAAGATAAGGCTGATTACAAATCGGTTCTTCTTTGTATTAAGGAATCTTTAAAAAGATTTAGTACCGGATGTTATGTTGTTTGGTATCCCTTAGTTCAGAGACTTGAGGTGAGCAAAATGATTAAGCACTTAAAAGCTCTGGATGGTATCAAGTGGCTGAATTTTGAACTTACTATCTCTAAAGCTCCCAAATCTGGCTATGGATTGTTTGGGAGTGGTATGTTTATTATTAATCCGCCTTATACACTAATTGATTCATTAAAAGAAAATATGCCCGCTTTAGTGGAACATCTTGGAATTAAGGGTGAATCTTCATATAAAGTTGAGCACTCAGCTAATCTTTAATCGGGATATGTTATTTCAAGAACCTCAATTTCTTGCTTTCCAGTCGGAGTCTTAAGAATAACAACTTGTCCCTCTTCAGCTTTAATCAATGCTTTAGCTACAGGTGAGATCCAACTAATTTTGCCCTTAAGTGGGTCCGCCTCATCTATTCCCACGATAGTTACTGTCACTTCTTGATCTTCAGGATTTAGATAGGTTACAGTAGCCCCAAAATATACTTGATCCTTGTTAGGCTGAGTTGATGGGTCTATAACTTCTGCAATCTCTAATCGCTTTGTGAGAAAACGAATACGACGATCAATTTCACGCAAACGTTTTTTTCCGTAGATATAGTCCCCATTTTCTGAACGATCGCCATTTGATGCCGCCCATGACACTACTTGAACTACTTCAGGCCGCTCAACAGTCACTAAATCGGAAAGCTCCTTTCTAAGAGTTTGATAGCCAGTAAGAGTCATATAATTTTTTAAGCCTTTAGGCATATCTGGCTCATGCTCAAGCTCTTCGTCCTCGTTTGAATCTTCTTTTACGAAAGCTCTACTCATATTTAAAAATGCTCCCATACTGGGTCAAGCCCTTTTGGCAATGGTGGCACCTCTCCTAACATCATAGAATTTTTTTCAAGACCATGATAGTCAGACCCACATGAAGCAAGAAAACCATATTTCTTAGCTACAAATGCATATTCTTCATATTGAGAAGGAAAATGAGAGCCTGTAACCACCTCAATTGCTCGGCCACCTAAATCCTTAAATTCATTAAAAAGATTTACATACTCCTCAGTTGTGTATTTATATCTTCCAGGATGAGCAATAACCGCAATTCCCCCTGATTCTGTAATCCAAGTAACAGCTTCTTCCAAAGTAGCCCAATTCCCAGCAACATATGCGGGCTTTCCGACAGTTAAATATCGGTCAAAAACCTCTTGCATCTGCGAACATACACCTGTATCAACTAAATGTCTCGCAAAATGAGTTCTAGATAGATTCTCTTCTTTATCCGCATATCTCATGGCACCCTCAAATGTTCCACTGATACCAATCGAATCAAACCGTGAGGCAATGTCTCTTGCCCTTATAGCACGACCTTTTCGTATGCCCTCTAAACCTTTAAGAATTAATTCATTATTATGGTCAAAATTCAAACCAACAATATGCAGAGTCCTACCACCCCATACCGTAGAAATTTCTACGCCAGTTATAAAATTTATCCCGTATTCCTTAGCCTTTGACATCGCAGCCTCTTGCCCAGATAGCACATCGTGATCTGTAAGACTCCAAATATCTACATTATTAGTTTTCGCTATAGTTGCCATCTCTTCGGGGCTTAGAGCACCATCTGAAGCTGTTGAGTGGCAATGCAAGTCGACATTTAGCATAATCACTCCATTTAATAATTATTATCGATGCCAATACTTTCGTTTTTCTTTTCTGTATGATTCCCATTTTAATCCATACATATCGGATCTTACGTATATAGCTCCTAATTCAGAAGTCACCAAAAATTCGCTTCCTGCTTGAGTCCATCTCTGACGCACGGCTTCATGCGGATGACCATATCGATTCATATATCCAGCTTGAGCAATGACAATTTTAGGCTTAGTTGAATTTACGAACATTTGTTGCGATGAAGACTTCGATCCATGATGAGCCGCTAAAACTAAATCAATATCTTTTACTTGTGGCAATAACCCCGCCTCCTGCTCACAGAGTATATCCCCCGTTAAAAGTACTTTATGTCGCATGCCCTCTATCAAAAGCACGCAACTTTCATCATTTTTAGATTTCACGGGCCATACCCTTTTATTCTTTGGATGCAAAAAAGTAAATTTGACACCGTCGGCACTAAAAGAGGTTCCAGCTTTGCACGTATCATATAGAAGCAATGAATTTTTGCTTCTATAGTGCTTCCCTGAAGCCTCTTCTTCAAAATCAATAAATTCATCTACTTTAAATGAAGCATACACCTTATCGACATAAATATTTTGAATTAGTTCAGCCATACCACCCGTATGGTCAATATCAGCGTGTGACACAACTAAATAATCAAGTTTATCTACACCTAAATATCGAAAACTCGATGCTAACACACTGCTAAATCCATCGTTTTTTGGGGAGGTTCTAACGCCAGTGTCAAATAAAAGACGCTTATTTTTAGTTTTAATTAAAACACCTCCTCCTTGCCCAACATCAAAAGCAATAAGCTCCCAATTCCCATATTGTGGCAATGCCCTCGTGCCATACATCGATGGCACGATAATCAAAAATCCAAGTAATTTAATAAACCTATGTTTAAACACAATAACGATTGCAACCCCAATTAAGGACAAAGCAAAAAACAAGGTACTAGTGTGCGGAATATCAATACTCGCCCAACTCATACGAGCTATATATTCTGTAAGCTGCATTGTCTTAAACAATAAAAAATGTATGGTATCTGCTAAATATTGATTTATGAAAACGTATGGGTTGATGAACACAAGCATTGCCAACAAAAGGCATGCTGGTGTGATTATTGATCCTATTAGAAAGATCGCATATGCATTTACAAGAGGTGAAACGATAGAGATTTGATTGAAAAATAATATTAAAAATGGGCTTATTGCAAAACTAATTCCAAACTGCAACTTAGCCCATTCTAAAACCATTATTCGAATCTTTTTCCATCGAGAAACATCACTTGCTTCAAGCGTCTTATAAAAATGCAAAATATATTGAAGAATGGCTACAGCAGCAAAGGACAAATAAAATCCGACGTTTAAAATTGCCCAGGGATCAAGAATTAATATAAATATTGCCACCAATAAATAGTTTTGTAGAAATGATGCTTTTAATTTAAGAAGCTTCATTAGAAATATCATCAGTAGCATCAAAAATGTTCTCTGAGCTGGAACGCCCCACCCCGCTAACTGACAGTATGCAAAAGCAACGATTAATCCTATGAAAAGCGATAGTGTATGGGCATTAAAGGAATCAAGCACCAGCTTTCCCTTACGGAAAAGTCGACGTGAAAGAATAAGAACTAGTAATGTGGCCATCGTAGAGAGCATTGTTATATGGGAGCCACTAATAGAAACTAAATGCGTGATTCCAGTTTTATTAAAAAGTTCCCAATATTCCTGCGGTATGGACGATTGATCACCCATAACCAATGCCAATATTATTCCGCCATATTTTTTATTTTCTAAATACGCTTTTAGCCGCTCTCTAACTTTATGCCTTATGTATTCAACTCTAATTGGGAAATCAAAATTATGTTCACTCTCTAAACGAGGATGCCCCTTTATAGCCCCAATTAGTCGATATCCTTTTCGAAACATATTTGCTTCGCTATCAAATCCGCCAGGATTCATAAGTCCAGAAGGCGACTTAATCTTTAGATTTACAGCCCATACTTGCCCTGGAACCACATCTGGCAATGGCTCTACTTTTGGTCCATATTTATAAAGATTAAACCCCCGTGTAATATTCCAAAATACACGAATCTTAGAAGGAATTTGCGAATATCCATCATGTAAAATTTTTGCGTCAAACTGAATAGTCGATTCTGTTTCACTAGCAATGCTAGTTACTAGAATTTTTGTGACAATGGTCTTGTTCTCAAAGAAAGTTGGAAGGCGAATATTAAGCCTCTCATACGCAAGATAAGAACTATATACAGCACCTAAATAAAAGCATAAATATATGATGCGATATCTACCCTTAAGTGGCCAAATTATAGGAATTAGGGCTAATACAAAATACCACTTACTTGGTGGCAATGCACCTAATTGCTGCACTATCGCAAAGGCAAATATCGTAGCTAATGAACATAGTGTCGTAGTTGAGGGCAATTGAAAACTCTCGCAGCGTTCGCGGAAGTCGCTTCAGCAAGCTCTTCCAAAGTTATTTCACGAATATCTGCAAGTACTTCAGCTATTTTCCTCAAATGGTACGGTTCATTTCTTTGCTTATAAATCCATGATGGTGCTATATCTGGAGAATCAGTTTCAAGAACAATATTTTGAAGTGGCAATGTTTTCGCTAATCTTCGTATTTGTAGGGCTCTGTCATAAGTAATATTTCCACCAAAACCAAGACAAAACCCCATCTCTACAAACTTTTGAGCTTGTTGCTCACTTCCGTTAAATGCATGTGCTATGCCACGCAAACCGCCGACTTGATTTAAATACTTATAGACTCTATCCACGGATTTTCTTACATGTAAAACCACTGCTAAATCATATTTTTTAGCTAGTTTTAACTGTTCCAGAAAAAAATATTCCTGCTTTTCAATTTGTTCTGGACTTTGCAAAGAATCAACAAAAAAGTCTAGTCCAATCTCTCCTACACCAATAAGTTTAGGATTGTTCTTCTCTTTCAATATGCTTTCAATTATTTGCAGGTCTTCAATACTAGCACTTTCAAGATACATTGGATGCAACCCTAGACAAAAAAATCCACCCTCAAAACGATTAGCAATTCCCTCGACAGCCTCATAATTGCTAGTGTTAATGGCTGGAATAATAATTTTAGTTACGTCTGAGTTTCTTGCGCGCTCAACAACCTCATCCAAATCTTTTTTGAAATCACAGGCATCAAGATGGCAATGCGTGTCTATCAACATAAATGCTCTTTTGTTACAATGTGATGAACCTATTAAATTTAACATTATTCATCTCGCGGAGTAAGTTATGCCATTGGATGCAGATATTATTGTTGTGGGAGCTGGCCCAGCTGGACTCGCTTTCTGTAGATCACTCAATTCAAGTAACTTAAAAATACTACTCATCGAGAAGAACACACAAGAGAACATTGCCAACCCAAAATTTGATGCACGTGAAATTGCACTAACGCATGCCTCACGAAATTCAATGAAAAAACTTGGTATTTGGGGTCGCGTTAAACCTGAAGATATATATCCTCTTTACGATGCGAGAGTTTTTAACGGAGACTCTGACTATAATCTTCATTTCTCTGAAGATAATCCTAAAAATCCTGATGAAGGTCTAGGATTTTTCATTTCTAATCATCATATTCGCAAAGCTTCATATGAAGCCGTCTTAGAGCAAGATAATGTAGAGATGCGTTTTGGTTTAGGTGTAGCTGACGTTAAAGTTGACTACGATAAAGCGAGCGTTATTCTTGAAGATGGCACAAAACTTACGGCTAGACTTTTAGTTGCTGCAGATAGTAGATTCTCAAGTACCCGTAGAAAAATGGGTATAGGGGCCGACTCTAACGATTATGGCCGCACTGTAGTCACTTTTAGAGTTAGACACACAAATTCAAATAATCACACTGCTATGGAGTGTTTCCGTTATGGAAAAACTCTGGCTATCCTTCCTCTTGAAGAGCACTTAAGTAGTGCGGTATTTACTATAGATTCAAATCGTGCACATGAAATTTTAGAAAAATCTCCAACCGAACGTGCTGCTGAAGTGTATAAACTTTTGGATGGAAAATTGGGCGATGTATCTGTAGATAGTGAAATGGTTTCATACCCACTTGTCGGAGTTCATGCGAAAAGATTTATAGGTCCTTCTTGTGCTGTTATTGGAGATGCTGCAGTAGGTATGCACCCAGTTACGGCCCACGGTTATAACCTTGGGCTTTCATCGGCTGTAATCCTCGGATCTGAAATTTTAAAAGCAGAAAGACGTGGTCAAGACTTTGCTTCTCAAGCGGTGCTCGGTGCTTACGAACAAAAACATATGCTTAAAACTCGCTTCTTATATCATGGAACTAATACCGTAGTTGGTATATTCACTAATGATAGCGAACCAGCCAAATTAGTTCGTACCGCTATTCTTAGAATTAGTAATAACTTACCGCCATTTAAGAAATTTATTACAAATATGCTTACTAAGTCTGAGTAGGATTCAGTACACCCTTCTCCATTCTAAGCTTTCTATCTGCTAGTGCTGCTAGTTTATTATCGTGCGTAACGATTGCAAAAGCAGTTTTAAGTTCAGAGTTCATCTCTTTAAGTAAGCTAAACATGGATGATGCAGTCTCTGTATCAAGATTGCCTGTAGGTTCATCTGCAAGGACTAAAACTGGCTTAGTAACTAAAGCTCTAGCCAAGGCTACACGTTGACGCTCTCCTCCTGAGAGCTGACCAGGACGATGTAGTTCTCGATTAGAAAGCCCAACTTTTCTTAAAAATTCTTGAGCTTCATCCCTGGCTCTATCAAAACTGAGTCTTCTTAAAATTAGAGGCATCGCAACATTATCTAATGCCGTAAATTCAGGGAGTAAATGGTGAAATTGATATACAAACCCAAGCTTCTCATTTCTTACTTTGCTTTTTTGGACTTCGGAAAGATTGCTAGTATCCACCCCATCAATAAAAATTTCACCACTAGTTGGTTTATCAAGCAAACCCATAATATGCAATAAAGTAGATTTACCAGACCCAGAAGCCCCAATTATGGCTAACATTTCACCTTTAGGAATCGCTAAATCTATCCCTTTTAGAATCTCAAGAGTTGAGGTTCCGTCTGAATATGATTTAAAAACTGATCGGGTTTCAAGTGCGTAGTTATTCATGCCTTAAAACCTCCGCAGGTTGAAGTCTAGAGGCTCTCCAACTAGGATATATAGTTGCTAATAGAGAAAGAATAATTGATGTAGCTGCGATTATGAATACTTCATTTAAATTAACTTGAGATGGTAGTTGAGAAATAAAATAAACTTCTGGATTTATAAATTGCAATCCCAAAAGATTTTCTATAAATGGAATAATAGTCTCAATGTTATAGGCAATTAAGCAACCAAAAACAACCCCTAGAATACTTCCGATAATACCTATCAGTGCACCTTGAATCAGAAAAATCAAACCAATAGATCTAGGACTGGCCCCTAAAGTTCTTAATATGGCAATGTCAGACTGTTTATCTTTTACGGACATAACTAAAGAAGATAGTAGATTAAAAGCAGCTACCGCAACAATTAAGGTTAGAATCATAAACATCATTCTTTTTTCGACCTTAACAGCTGCAAACCAAGTTCTATTATCGTATGTCCAATCATGAGCTACATATCCATATGGGAGCGTATTTGACATATTGATAGCGATATCAGGTGCCTCTAACATATCCTTAACTCTAACACGCACCCCTGATATAGCAGTATTTCTAAAGAGTACAGCTGCGTCATCTGCATGCATAAAAGCTAAGTTTGTGTCATATTCTGCATGCCCAGAATCGAATAAAGCAACAATTGTGACTTGACGCATTCTTGGGGAGAAACCTGATGGATTAATTGAGCCTTGAGGGCTCATAACTAATAGAGTGTCACCTACTCCAACACCAAGTTGATTAGCGGCTCTTAAACCAAGAACCAAACCAAACTCCTTAGCCTTTAGATTATCTAAAGAACCTTCTACAATTTGTGAGGGAAGGTCAGATACATTTCCCTCTTCTGACGGAATTATCCCTCGAAATTGCGCCCCTTTAAGAACTTGATCTCTAACAAGCATTCCACCTGCAGATACAAATGGTGAAGCACCCGTAACATCATCGTATTTGAGTACTTCATCTCGAATGAACTTCCAATTTTTCAAACCTTCGACAGCTGTTGCATTTGTAGAATAGACCTGGATATGAGGTATCACCGATAACATGCGATCTCGCACTTTCACTTGAAAGCCACTCATAACAGATAAAACAATAATTAGAGCCGCCACGCCTAAAGCTATGCCAGCCATTGAACTTGCAGCTACAAAAGAGACAAATTTATCTCTCTTTGATCCTCTGCCTTTGGATTTAGTAAGTCCTGCGTATCGAGTACCGATCCACAGTTCATATGGTAATGTCACTATTGATATCCAGTTAAAATTGAAATTTTAACAGCTGCCCATAACGTAATAATGGATTTAATTATTAGTTCATTTATCCCGCCTAAACCTTTAATTAATAAATTTGCGGAATATATTGAAAAATCGCTACCCAATATTCATAAGTTGATTCGAAATTCTAAAATCTCTTTTTATGACTTCGAATGCGAAAAATATTTATGTACAGCTGATGAGTACTTAATGCATAATGATATCGAAGATTTGAATTCTGCGGGTTATTTAAACGAAATTAAAGAATTTCATTATGTTTTAGATTTTGGTCATAACTCTGTGAGGAATCATGAAGTGAATTTTCACAAAGTCTCAGAAAACTTGCTTCTAAGCGATAAATTTAAAAATGTTCTTCAAACAATACGAAAAGAATTGACTGAATATGATATAGATTTAAAAAGAGAAAAAGATAAATTTATTCTATTAAGTCCAATTTCTTTGGGTAGATTACCAAGTACCTCTCTTATAGAAGAGACATCAATTACACAGTGGTGGCCTGATACAGAGGAAACTAAATATTTTCGTAAAATCTATAATCATATATTGATGACCATGCATCAAATTGCTGAGGATGAATATATAAACGGGATATGGATTTACGGGGAGGATGCGGGGGCATTGCCACAGAAAAAGGATATAGTTTTCGTAGATGGATTAAGAGAAGCGTATATCAAAAACGATTGGGAATCATGGTTTAATCAGCTTCTCGAAATTGATCAATCGATAGCAGATTATAAAAATATATTTTTAACCTCTACCGACAAAATTTTACATTTAAAAGAAGCGAAATTTTTAGATAAGTGGTTTAAACCAAACTGGAAGAAAGTGTGGACGCAAGTCAAATAAAAATCAGAGAATTCGATAAGAACATTGCTAGAAAGCTCGAAGAACAGGGTTATAACCCATTAATCGCAAGGATTCTGGCGGCACGAGGTGTCACTGATATTGAGCAAATGTCTACAGACTGGCATCATATGCTCGACCCAAAATTAATGCTTAATATGGAGATGACGGCTTCATTGTTAGCTGATGCTATTGAGCAGAAAAAAGATATTGTGATTGTGGCCGACTATGACTGCGATGGCGCAACCGCATGTGCTGTTGCTATTAGGGGTATTCGCATGTTTGGACATGACGCAGATTTTTTTGTGCCAAATAGAGCGGAGACTGGATATGGACTATCGCCTGAACTAATTGATTTACTACTTAAGCAAAGACATAAGCCTGAGTTGATAATCACTGTGGATAATGGAATAGCAAGCGTCGATGGAGTAAGTTATGCAAATTCGCTTGGTATTGATGTAATCGTTACCGACCATCATTTGCCAGGAGATGAAAAACCAGAAGCCTTGAGCATTATCAACCCTAATCAAAAAGGATGCTCATTTCCTTCGAAGGCATTGGCAGGTGTTGGGGTGATGTTTTATTTGTTAATCGCTTTAAGAGCTGAGTTTCGAAAACGTGGAAGATGGGCAGATAGATCTCAAGAGCCATTAGTGGCTTCATTAGTTGATTTAGTTGCTGTTGGAACGGTGGCAGATGTTGTAAAGCTAGATTCGAATAACCGATTGCTTGTAGAAAAAGGTTTATCGCTAATTAGAAGCGGAAAAACAAAAGCAGGAATATTGGCCCTCTTTAATGTTGCGTCTACTCCTTATCAAAGTGCTATTAGTACTGACTTAGGTTTCAGAATCGGTCCAAGAATCAATGCTGCTGGAAGGCTTGCAGATATGTCATTAGGTATCAAATGCCTGCTAACTGACGATCCTAACGAAGCATATATCTACGCAACTGAACTTGACGAATTTAATAAAAAAAGAAAATCTATAGAAGATGAAATAAAGTTAGAGGCCTTAAATGGAAGTGACTCAACAAGCATATCGAAACAGTCTCTGGTAGCTTTTAACAAGGATTGGAATCCTGGTGTTATTGGGATTGTGGCTTCTCGATTAAAAGAAAAATTTTGGGTGCCCTCTATAGTTTTTGCTAGTGCTGGAGATGGTTTAATTCAAGGTTCAGGTAGATCAATACCAGGCGTACATTTACGTGATGTGATTGATTTAGTTTCAAAGCGATATCCCGAATTTATCACTAAATTTGGAGGGCATGCGATGGCCGCAGGTTTGACTATGCATGAGCGATATCTTGAGGAGTTTAAACCGGCATTTAATCAAGCTGTAGTCGATATCTCAGGTATCACTGAATTTAATCGCGTGGTAGATACCGATGGACCGATAGATGTTGTATGGGCTCAACTTGATACAGCAAAAGAACTCGATAATATAGTTTGGGGAGCTGGGTTTCCTAAACCTCTATTTAATGACAGCTTTAAAGTTTTGGATCAAACCATATTAAAAGAAAAACATTCTCGTCTACGTATAGAAAAAGATGGAGTGGAATTTAAAGCAATTTACTTTAATTTTACGGAAGCATTGCCACCGGAAGTAGAGCTTATTTTTACTTTAAATGTAAATCAATTCAATGGTCTAGAGAACCTGCAACTTATGGTTCAAGAGCATCTTATATAGTAAAATTCCCTTTACCTCACCAAGAATAATTAGAAATGGAAGCTGAACGTAGTAATCAAATCGCAAATAATCTGAGTGATTATTTATCACGCGTGGAATCCCTCAGGGGGTATCTTTGACTTTGACACTAAGGCAGAACGCCTGCAAGTAGTCAATTTGGAACTTGAAGATCCAAATATTTGGAATGACCCAGAAAAGGCTCAATCTTTATCAAAAGAAAAAAAATCTCTTGAAGATGTAGTTCTTGTTTTATCTGAGTTAGAGCAATCTATTCGAGATAGTAAGGATTTATATGAATTGGCAGTGGAAGATAGCGATGATTCCACACTCATTGCCATAGAAGAAGATTCTAAGCGATATTTAGAGGCTATCGAGGGTCTTGAATTTAGGCGTATGTTTTCTCAACCTGCCGACCCTTTGAACTGTTTTATTGATATTCAATCGGGAGCTGGGGGTACTGAAGCTCAAGACTGGGCTTCCATGCTTTTGAGACAGTATCTGCGATACTGCGAGCGTAAGGGTTTTAAAACTGAGTTGCTTGAAGAATCTGCAGGGGATGTTGCGGGCATTAAATCTGCAACTCTTAAGGTTGAAGGTGACTACGCTTTTGGTTTTTTGCGTACTGAGAGCGGTGTACATAGACTTGTTCGTAAAAGCCCTTTTGATTCGGCTAATGGCAGACATACTTCGTTTGCAAGTTTATATGTATATCCTGAAATTGATGATTTGATTGAGGTAGAAATTAATCCTGCAGACCTTAGGATTGATACTTATCGAGCTAGTGGAGCTGGTGGTCAGCATATTAATAAGACTGACTCAGCTGTGCGCATAACGCATGAACCCACAGGTATTGTTGTTCAATGTCAGAACGATAGATCTCAGCACAGAAATAAGGCTGAGGCTATGTCTATGCTTAAATCTAAGTTATATGAGCTTGAATTACGAAAGCGTATGGCAGACCAACAAAAGTTAGAGGAATCAAAATCGGATGTTGGTTGGGGACATCAAATTCGCTCTTATGTATTAGATCAAAGTCGAATTAAGGATTTAAGAACCAACGTCGAAGTTTCGAATACGCAAAAAGTTTTAGATGGGGATTTGGATATGTTTATTGAAGCCAGCCTCAAACAGGGAGTTTAAGGAATGTCAGATAAAGTAAAAAACGCAGATGAATCAAGCGAAGTTTCGATAGATGAAAATCGTTTAATCGCTGAAAGACGAGAGAAATTAAAAGGTTTACGTGAGACTAAGGGGTGGTCATTTCCAAATAAATTTAAACCAATCGATAAAGCTGCTGATTTACATAAAAAGTTTGATGAACTCTCCAAAGAAGAGCTTGATCCTTTAGAGACTCCAGCAATCGTAGCTGGACGTATGATGTTAAAACGCGTTATGGGTAAAGCAAGTTTTGCAACTCTACAGGATTCTAGCGGACGTATCCAAGTTTATTTAGATAAAAAACATCTAGGCGACGAAGCTTATGATGAATTTAAATCATGGGATATCGGAGATATTATCGGTGTTTCAGGACGTGTATTTAAAACAATGAAGGGCGAACTCTCTGTTCATGCTCAATCTGTTGAACTTATTAGTAAATCATTACGCCCATTGCCTGATAAATTTCATGGCCTATCAGATCAAGAATTACGTTATAGACAGCGATATGTAGATTTAATAATGAACGAATCTACACGTGAGACTTTTATTGTTAGGTCTAAGGCTATGTCTCACCTAAGACAAATTATGACTGAAAATGGCTTTTTGGAAGTTGAAACTCCTATGCTCCACCCTATTCCAGGCGGTGCTACAGCTAAGCCATTCGTAACTCACCATAATGCTTTAGATATGGATATGTATTTACGCGTTGCACCAGAGCTTTATTTAAAACGATTGGTTGTTGGCGGATTCGAACGTGTATTTGAGATTAATCGCAATTTCAGAAACGAGGGAGTTAGTCCACGTCATAATCCTGAATTCACAATGATGGAGTTTTATGCAGCATACACAGACTATGAATGGATGATGGATTTTACTGAAAAAATCTTGCGTGAAGTTGCTGTTAGAACTTTGGGTTCAGCTCAAATTATGCATCAAGGCCGTCCGTTGAATTTTGATGAGCCTTTTGAGAGATTAACTATGGTGGAAGCGATACTTAAATATTGCCACCAATATACAGAAGAACAATTAAAGGATCCTGATTTTATTCGCTCTGAACTTATTGCTCTGAAAGCACCAGCGGCTGAGGGCTTAAAATTAGGGGCTCTGCAATTGGCTTTATTTGAAGAGACTACAGAGAGCCAACTGTGGAATCCAACATTTATTATCGATTATCCTGTAGAAGTATCGCCTCTTGCACGTGCATCGGATACTGATAGTGAAATTACTGAGCGCTTTGAGCTATTCATAACTGGTCGCGAAATTGCAAACGGATTTTCGGAATTAAATGACCCTGAGGATCAATCGGCACGCTTTATGGAGCAAGTTAAGGCCAAGGATGCGGGCGATGAGGAAGCTATGTACTACGACTCAGATTATATTCGTGCTTTGGAATATGGCATGCCATATGCTGGGGGATGCGGGATTGGTATAGATAGATTAATAATGCTTTTGACTGATAGTAGTTCAATCAGGGATGTATTACTTTTCCCTCATTTAAGAAAAGAAGATTAATGTTTAATAAGGGTGGACTTAGGTTCCACCCTTTTTTATGTCATAAGCTGTTTTTTGTCACATGAAGTAAATTTAATCTCTTTATGATGATTCTGAATTTACAACATAAATCTTTTCTTCGCCTTATGAAAAACTTGATTACCGCCCTTTTACTAAATATTTTTATATTTACTAGCTCTGTAATTTGGGCTCAAACAAATTCAGAGAATATCGATACTCATATAAATTCATTATCAGAAAAAGAATTACTGATATTTGTTAGCAGAAAGCAAACTTTAGAAGATATTTTTAAAGCCTATAAATTATTAGCTGAGAAATATAACAATCCAAGAGGTCAATTTGCTGTCGGAATTTTTTATTTACATGGCATTAAACATATAGAAAAAAATCCTCAAGAAGCTATTAAATGGTTAACAAAATCAGCTGAACAAAATTTTTATCCTGCTATGGAGACTCTCTACGATGCTTATATGCTAGGAACAGATATACCAAGGGATACTCAAAAGGGAATTAGTTATCTCGAGATATTAGCTAATCAAGGATTCGATAATGCACAGTTCGCACTAGGAAAAAATTATTTCAATGGAAAAGATATCCCTAGAAATATGAATAAGGCCGTATATTGGTTTGAAAAAGCAGCAAATCAAGGTAATACAGAGGCAATGTTGTATTTGGCTTCCATATATTTTGTTGGTGATGGTGTAGATAAAGACTTATCCAAAACAAAATATTGGAATGAAAATGCTGCCAAGAAGGGTCTGGCAATTGCTCAATTTAACCTGGGCACCTTGTATTACAACGGTCATGGTGTTGATATTGATTTAGTTAAAGCTAGAGAATGGTACGAAAAATCAGCTGAACAAAATAATGCATTGGCACAGACAAATTTAGCACTTATGTATATTAAAGGTGAAGGTGGACCACAAGACTTTAATAAGGCCATGGAATTACTACAGAAATCTTGCGAAAAAGGCGATAAGACTGGATGTTCTCAATACCTAGAGTTACGAACTAAATTGAAATAAGTATTTAATTCTATTCATATTTATTTGTATATTAATGGATACAATTAACGTTTTATATTAAGGAGATACAAATATGAAACTGAAAAACAAAAGCATTGCCACACTTTTAGCTTCTATTACTCTATTTGGGTCTGTTGCTTTAGCTCAAAATCCTTCACCTGATGAATTGTTCAATAAAGGTGGCTCTTTTTATGAACAAAAAAATTATGCAGAGGCTTTTAAATATTTTAAAACCGCAGCTGATCAAAACCATACTGTTGCTCAGACAAATGTAGGTATCATGTTAATCAAAGGTTTAGGAGTTGATCAAAATATACAAGAAGGTTTGAAATATACAGAGAAAGCTGTAGAGGCGGGTGATGATCAAGCTCAGTACAATTTAGCAAGTTTTTATTTTAGAGGTGATGTAGTTAAACAAGACCTTAAAAAAGCTGGAGACTTATTCGAAAAATCTGCCAACCAAGGTAATGTAAAAGCACAACACGATTTAGGATCTATGTATCTAATGGGCCAAGGCAAACCTCAGGATATTAAGAAAGCAGCTGAATGGATGCAAAAATCTGCTTCTAAAGGCCATCCTGGGTCTCTTTATAATTTAGGCATTATGTATAAAAGAGGCGAAGGCATGCCGCAAGATTTAGGAAAAGCTAAGGAGATGTTCTCAAAGTCATGCGATATCGGGTTTAAACAGGCATGCGAAAGTCTCAAAAATCTTAAATAATTTTAGAAATCGCTGTAGGATGGGGGGATATTTTTTGTGCTTTTTAGAAAAATATTTCCCTTTTAGATAAGAGAAAAATTCATTTAATCATTGCAAACTCATTTAAGAAACAAAGGATACTTCATAAATAAACATGAATTTGCAAGATCACGCCACATTTTAGATCGATCTAGCTCACCTGCATTACGAGGATTATCTGCGTTTTTTACTAAATCATATGTGTATTGGCCCAACTCTGAGCCCATATCTGCAGCTTTTTTTAGCCAAACTAAAGCTTCTTCATTGCTTTGCTCAACACCTTCTTCCCCATATATGTACAAATCCGCAATTTCTAAAAATAGGTAAGGAATCTTGTACTTTTCAGCAATGTCGTTTGTCAGCTTAATCGCTAAAGAAATGTCTTTTTTTACACCATATCCACACACAAGCATATGAGCTTTATTTAAAATCGCGTTGGGGTTTCCCTTGGATGCTGCTAAATCATAGAATTCGTAAGCAATTTCTTTATATGAATCGATACCCATAATTTTATTGAAATACATATCACCTAGCATGTTTTGGGCAATCGCATTTCCTTTACTTGATGCCTTAGCTAGATATTCAATTACCCAAATTTTTTCGTCTTCAAAGATATGAGGTATATGTCTGTTCTGTTTATAGTATGCAGTTCGATTATCATCAATAATACTATCATTTACAGAAAAAAACCTTTCATTTTCTAAGTAAAATTTTCGATTTTCACTCCTGACCAAACTGCTTAAATAACGAAGTTTGTTAGTTGCAATTTTATTTAGTCTATAACTTGATAAATATAGAAGCATTACACCCTTTTTTAAATCCTTTTGTACGCCTAATCCTGAAAGAAACATATCAGCCAAAAGCATATGAGCAAAAGAATTATTTTCTGTAGAGTACGGAATTAGCAATTCCCAAGCCTTAGTAAAATCTTGATTTTCATTAAACCCAAAAAATAAATTCATCCCTTTTAATAAATCAGGATGAATTTGTTCTAAATTAAGTTCTGGATCAGTAGGTTTTAGTTTTGCTTCAGATGTGTTGGATAAAACCAAAAGACATAAAATGATCAAACTAAATATTGATTTTAAAATTTGATAACAATGCCTCAAGTTATGCTCTCTTGGTTACAAACTATTTAATGATATGAGGAAACTTAGGTCTGCAAGCCCCATCATCCCCTCTCCATTTTTTAGCTAATTTTAATTCAGTTTGTACTTGAGGTGTATTGATTTTCTCAATCATTCTAACATCGCGAGCAGCAATCTCATCTCCTAAATCCGCAGCCTTCTTAAACCAAGCTTTAGCCTCATCATAATTTTGTTCTACGCCTTCACCATACAAATATAGATTTCCAACTTGATAGTAGACATAAGGAACAGTATGGTTTTGAGCAACATCTAACATTAATTTTGCGGCTTGAGAGCGATTCTGTTCTACACCATAACCACACATAAGCATATGGGCTTTATTCATCTTGCCATTTGGATTTCCTTGGGCAGCTGAAGCATCGTAAAGTTTATATGCTGCTGCATAATCTTTTTTAACAGCAGCACCTAAATAATACATATCACCAAGAATATTTTGAGCAAATGCATTTCCTGAGTCAGCAGCTTCTTTAATATAATTAAAAACAGCAGGACCTTCAGCTAAAAATGTATGTGGCAATTTTTCATTGGTTTTCTTTCCAATGTAATAGCCTTTAGGAAATTGAGATTTTATAAATTCTTTTCGATAATCTCTTATGACTCCTAAAGGAGAGAAATCCTTAGGCGTTTCAACACCAACGCCATATACAAGAGTTTCCGTAAACTTATATGATGCTAAATCATTAAATCTTGTAGCGGAAGCAAGCAAAAGGTCTAAACCTTTTTTCACGTTTCTATTTACGCCAAGTCCAGCTAAATAAATATCTGCAACAAATAATTGAGCGGTAGTATTATGCTTAGGAGTGAAAGGCTCCATAATTTCACGTGCTTTCACAAAATCTTGTGGCCCATTGTAACCAAGAAACAAATCAAGCCCTTTTCTAAAATCTGGGGTGATTTTTTTAACATGCTCATTTGATTCAGCTGCAGAAGTTTGAGCTTGGGCGGAGACAGATCCGCAAATCATAAAAGTACCTAAAGTTAAAGTTAGAATTGCGGATAAAAGTCTCATTTTATTCTCTCGCGTGATTAATGGTGTATTTAGGAATCTCTACCACTAGATCTTCATCACCCACAACCACCTGACACGATAGTCGCGAGTTAGGCTTAAGCCCCCATGCTTTATCGAGCATGTCTTCCTCGTCGTCGGTAGATTCGTTTAAATTATCGAACCCTTCTACTACATAAACATGACAAGTGGTGCATGCACAAACCATCTCACATGCATGTTCGATATCAACGCCATTATTAAGAAGATTTTTGCATAGCGAAACACCCTTTTGAGCATTTTCGATTACAAGCCCTTCTGGCAATAAAGTCTCATGCGGTAAAACTGTTATTTTAGCCATACTAGATTTCACTTAACTTACAGAATCAATAGATTTCCCTGCCAACGCTTTCCGTATCGACCTATCCATACGTCTAGCAGCGAAATCATCGGATAGAGGGGCAATTTCGGATTGTATCTTACGAATAGCCTCTAAATTTGAAGAGTCTATGCCACCTTTAAGCTTTGCTAAAAGAGACTGAAGCTTCATGCTCTCCTCCTCGCTTAGCAGATCGGAGTCTGCTTGCAATGCAGAGTTAGTGGCCTCGAATAGTTGAGAAGCTCCCAATACCTCTTCACGCTCTACCCTTATATTTGCATCGATTGTTGAGCTTTGAATACTATCTTGAAGCATGGTGGCAATGACCTCGTCGCTTAACCCATAACTTGGCTTCACGATAATACTTTGCTCTACACCTGAGCTCATTTCTCTAGCTGTCACACTCAATAGTCCATCAGCATCCACTTGAAAATCAACGCGAATACGTGCAGCCCCAGCAACCATAGGAGGAATGCCACGCAATTCAAAATGAGCCAAGGAGCGATTATCGTCAACTAACTCGCGTTCACCTTGCACCACATGGATTTTCATAGCTGTTTGACCATCTTTAAATGTGGTAAATTCTTGCGAACGAGCGACAGGTATCGTACTGTTTCTTGGAATAATGCGTTCTGTTAAACCACCCATCGTCTCAATCCCCAAAGACAAAGGAATTACATCCAGCAACAGCCAATCATCCCCAGATCGACTACCCACAAGCTTATCAGCTTGAAGTGACGCACCCATTGCCACAACTTGATCGGGATCGATATTCGTCAACGGCTCCATTTGAAAATAATCACCCACCATTTTTTGAACAATAGGCATACGTGTGGCCCCACCTACCATTACAACACCGCTAATTTCATCAGGCTCTAGCCCCGCATCCTTAAGCACAAAATTAACTTTATCCAACGTGCGATTCACAAGCCCATAGGCAATGTTCTCGAAATGCGATCGTGGATAATTCAAATCGATATGCAAGCCATCTGAAAGCTTAACCTGAAAATAAGCCCTCTGCTGTTTTGTAAGGCGCTCGCGAACAGTTTTAGCAATAGATAGAAGCTGTCTATGATCTTGAGCAGTAAGTTGGTCAGTATCATGGTGAGTGAGTACATCCTTAACAATAAGCTTATCGAAATCATCGCCTCCTAACTGCGTATCACCACCTGTGGCAATAACCTCGAATATCCCCTTCTGCAATCGCAAAATGGAAAAGTCAAATGTCCCACCGCCTAGATCATAAACGGCATATACGCCCTCAACGGCCTTCTCCAGTCCATACGCAATAGCTGCTGCTGTAGGTTCATTTAAAAGACGCAGCACATTAAATCCCGCAATTCTAGCAGCGTCGCGAGTGGCTTGCCTTTGAGCATCATCAAAATAAGCAGGAACCGTAATAACTGCATCCTGCACATCATGACCAAGAAAGTCCTTAGCTTGACTGCGCAAAGCTTTTAAAATCTCTGCTGAAACTTGTATAGGAGAAATATCTCCTTGGTTTGTAATAACACTTACCGTGCCTTCATTTTGAGATAGCCTATATGGCAATGCTTCCGCCATCGCCTCATCATAAGAGCGGCCAAGTAATCTTTTTGTAGATAAAAGTGTGTTAAAAGGATCTCGATTTTTAGCCTTAACTGCTTCACTTCCAGTGTGTACAGTACCATCCTTCAAATAACGGACAGCAGATGGAAATAATTTTTTTCCATCCGATGAAGGAATAACAGTAATTTCGCCATCTAGTACAGTTGCAATCAATGAGTGTGTAGTGCCTAGGTCAATCCCCACCGCATGTTTTATTGGTTTTTCATCGGGATCTGAAATCTGAAATAAGGTCATAATCTAGATTCAATTAAGCTTAATATCTTTTGAATATATTGTAGTTGCTGAAGTTTAGAAAATGCTTTTTCGTAATCAGCTTTATGATCAATAAGCTCTGTAATGCAGGCAATAAGATCGGATTTTTTTTCGTTTATTTCATTTGCAAGAGTTCTTAGCTTAGGTTTATCGTTTGAGTATTCCTCAAGCTGTTCATGCCAAAGCATCTGAGTTGCAAGAAACTCTCCACTTACTGGAGTATTAAGATTTATATCGTTGAGTTCGCACAAGTAAAAGCCCCTAGTAGCATCATTTTTAAGCTTGCTATAAGCTTCATTTATTAATGAAGCCCAGCTTAGGGCAACTTTTTTTTCTGAAGCAGAGGCAGTTGCAAATCTATCAGGGTGAACTTTTGATGTGGCTTCCCTCCATGCATTTTCAAGTTCAACTTCATCGATTTCAAATTTTTGCGGAACTTTCAAAAGCTCGAAGTAATTCATACCGTAAAGGACTCACCACATCCACAAGAAGCTTTTTCATTTGGGTTTTTAAATTTAAACCCCTCATTAAGCCCCTCTTTTACAAAATCTAATTCAGTTCCATCAATAAATGGAAGACTTTTAGAGTCAACAAATATACGGACACCGAAACTTTTAAACACACTATCGGCAACATCTTGAGAGTCTGCATATTCGAGTTTGTAGGCCATACCTGAACAACCCGAAGTCTTAACACCAACCCTCAGACCTAAACCTTTGCCTCGCTTTTCAATAAAGCTTTTGACATGCTGAGCGGCCCTCTCTGTAAGCGTAACAGCCATCTTAAGATTTACCTTCCTTTTTATGACGATAGTCATTGATAGCAGCTTTAATAGCATCTTCAGCTAAAATTGAGCAGTGAATTTTTACTGGTGGCAATGCCAACTCTTCTGCTATATCAGTATTTTTTATATCCATTGCTTGGTCTAAGGATTTCCCTTTTACCCATTCAGTCACTAAGGAGCTAGAAGCAATAGCGGATCCACAGCCATATGTTTTAAATCTAGCATCTTCAATAATACCTGCATCATTAACTTTAATTTGAAGTTTCATGACATCACCACAAGCTGGAGCACCTACCATACCAGTACCTACAGATTCATCTGATTTATCAAAAGACCCCACGTTTCTAGGGTTCTCATAATGATCTAAAACTTTTTCGCTATAAGCCATTTAAATTTCCTTAAATTAATGTTCCGTCCATTGCACAGTAGAGAGATCAATACCCTCTTGTACCATCTCCCAAAGTGGAGACATTTCTCGGAATTTATCGATTTTAGATTTCACTAATTGAATCGTATATTCAATCTCTTCAATGGTATTAAATCGTCCCAAAGTAAACCTAATAGAACTATGAGCCAATTCATCATCCCGCCCAAGAGCCCGAAGTACATATGAAGGCTCTAAACTAGCAGATGTACAAGCCGATCCGCTTGAAACCGCCACATCTCTTATAGCCATAATTAGAGATTCACCCTCAACATAATTAAAACTAATATTCAAATTATGAGCGATTCTAGACTGCATATCTCCATTTATATACACATCAGGAATCTCACTTAGACCTTCAAGAAGCCTATCTCGCATAGCTCTGATACGTGGAATTTCTTCATGCATTTCAGCTTTCATAATCGCAAATGCTTCCCCCATACCTACAATTTGATGAGTTGGCAATGTTCCCGATCTAAATCCTCTTTCATGACCTCCACCATGCATCTGAGCTTCAATACGAACTCTGGGCTTACGTCGTATGTAAAGAGCCCCCACTCCTTTAGGTCCATAACATTTATGAGCGGAGAAAGACATCAAATCAACTTTAAGTTTCTGTAGATCTATATCTACTTTTCCAGCTGCTTGGGCTGAATCAACATGGAAAATAATTCCTTTCTCTCTCGTAATCTCACCTATCTGTTCTATAGGCTGAATAACTCCTATTTCATTATTTACGAACATAACAGAGATAAGAATAGTATCTGGACGTATAGAATTCTTTAATTGTTCAAGATCAATAAGCCCATTTTCCTGAACGTCTAAATAAGTTACTTCATAACCTTGTCTTTCGAGTTCTCGCATAGTGTCAAGAACAGCTTTATGCTCAGTTTTAACTGTAATTAAATGCTTACCCTTGTCTTTATAAAAATGAGCAGCACCTTTAATCGCTAGATTGTTTGATTCGGTGGCTCCCGAGGTCCAAATAATTTCTCTTGGATCAGCTCCTACTAATTCGGCTACTTGTTTGCGAGCATTTTCTACTGCTTCTTCTGCCTCCCACCCTAAAGCATGAGTACGAGAAGCAGGATTTCCAAACTTTTCATAGAGCCAAGGAACCATAGCATCCACAACCCTTGGATCTACTGGGGTAGTTGAAGAATTATCTAAATAAATTGGGAATTTTAAATTTGGTGATGACATACTAACCGCCAAACCCTTTAAAAATTAATGGTGTATCTAAATTTCTGTTAGAGTCAAACTTGGATCTAAATTGAATATTTCTTTCTTCCAATTTAGATTTTTCGCTAGGACCCAATCGCTGATGATCCACTAGATCTTGAAGGGAAACAGAATCTAAATAGTCGACCATATGAGCATTCAGGCTACTCCAAAGGTCATGAGTCATACAGGTACCATGATCACGACCGTCCCGACCTGTAGTACAGGGTACTTTATTTCCGCAACCAGTTGCGTCTAAGGGCTCATCAACCGCAAATACTATATCAGCTACTGTGATTTCTCGGGGATTACGAGCAAGCATATACCCTCCTCCCGGACCTCTAACACTCTCAACGAGCTCATGACGACGCAATTTGCTAAATAATTGTTCTAAATAAGAGAGGGAAATATTTTGACGTGCACTAATAGCTGAAAGAGTTACTGGGCCAGAGTGATTTCTTAATCCAAGATCAATCATGGCTGTAACTGCAAATCGCCCCTTGGTAGTTAATCTCATATCCAATCCGTAATTTATGTATATATGTAATTATACTAAATATCCTACTAAATTACTAGGATATTAATACGAATTAGAATTCAGAGGACTGATAGAGACCTACTCTTTTACTCACTACCTCAAAGACACCTAAACAGGCATCGTCTAAGTAATCCATCATTTTATTAAAAGAGTCGATACCACCGTAAAATGGATCAGGAACAGTTGCTTCCTCATAGTCGTTAGCGTAACGCATAAGAAGCATTAGTTTATAGTGTTGACTTTTAGGTGATAGTTGTTGAAGGAATGTGAGGCACTCCCAATCCATGGCTAAAACCAAATCGTTATTTCTAATATCATCTAGGGTAACTTTCCTAGCTCTAATATTAGAAATATCAATTCCTCGTTTTCTACATACGTACTGAGCCCTACCATCAGGGGGCTCACCAATATGATAATCATGGGTCGCAACAGAATCAATTGATATGCTATCTTGTAAGCCAGCCTCTTTAACAAGATTGCGTAAAATGCCCTCAGCACTAGGTGAGCGGCATATATTTCCCATACAGACAAAAAGTACACTCGTTTTCATAACCGTAAGTTTGAATGAAATTCCTTTATAAATCAAGTATTATTCGTCGGAAATTAAGTCAGGCCTATACAAAGCTGTAATTCTTTTAGATTCTTTTAGACGCCAGGACTCAATTTCCTTGTGATTACCCGACAATAAAATCTTAGGAACTTCCATTCCTTCGAAAACTTCTGGTCTTGTGTAATGAGGGTGATCTAATAATCCATCAAGGGATTTTTGAAATGAATCCATAGAATGAGATTCAGATGAGTTAAGAACTCCAGGGATGAGCCTAACTATACAATCTATCATAACTAAAGCTGGTAGCTCTCCACCTGACATCACATAATCACCAATTGAAATTTGTTGATCAACATACTTATCAATAAATCTTTGATCAACTCCTTCATAACGTCCACAAATTAATATAAAGCCAGACGAACTTGCATACGAATTAGCTAAAGATTGATTAAATTTAACACCAGATGGAGAAAGATAAACTACTTTAGGAACTTCACATTCAGTATCTTTCGCTCTATCTTCTCTAACTGCCTCTAAAGCCAATTTTAAGGGTTCAGCCATCATGACCATACCTGGACCTCCACCATAGGGGCGATCATCAACTGTATGGTGAATATCGCTAGTGTAATCTCTGGGGTTCCAAGTTTTTATTTGCCATATGTCCTTATTTAAAGCTCGACCTGTCACACCAAGCTTAGAGACAAATTCAATAATCTCAGGAAACAGAGTGATTACGTCAATACGCAATGTCTACTCCATAGACCAATTAGCTAAGATTTTTTTATTTTTTATGTCAACCACTGGCACTATATCTTTTACAAAAGGAATTAAGATTTCGATTGGTCTACCCTTAGAATTGAGTCTAGGCGATAAATCGTCTTCAGAATGAATCTGATAAATATGTAAAAGTGTGTGTGCCCCACTTTCTGAAAGATTCTTCACAATGCCGATAAGACTTGGTTCACTTGAATTATTTGAATAAACAAAGCATCCAATCAAATCAATCCAATAAAACTCATCTGAGTCAGGCAAAGGAAATTCAGATCTAGATGCAAGAATTGAATATCCTTTTAATAGCAATGCCTGATCCCTATCGGTAATTCCTTCAAAACTAGCCACAATATGGCTGCCTATTAAAGTTTTTTGCAAAACATTGATAGACTTAATTGGCGTTATAGGATGTTCATCTTCGTCAAATTTCTGAAGATACCAGTTTTTGATTTTTACGAGCTGAGTATTCTCTTTAGAATGCGGAAATATTTTTACTTTTCCTCTAACACCATTTGCATCGGAAATACGTCCAACGATAACCAAATCTTGTGGTATCAGTTTTTCATTTGAATCGAACTCAGTATTTTTAATATTCATAAAATGCAAAAACCGCCACTCAATTAGGCGGTTTGATAGAGGAAATTCCTTAAAATTACTCTTCCGTTTTAGGCTCTTCTACTTTAGGTGCTTCCTCTGTTTTTGGTTCTTCAACCTTAGGAGCATCTTCAGTCTTAGGTTCTTCTTTAGGAGCTTCATCAGATTTTTTTGCTTTTGTAGCTTTAGAAGCCTCTTTAGCTTTAATGTCTTCATTTGAAGCTTCAGCTTTATCGCTTTTGCTATCCTTAATGATACGTTTTACAGCATCAGAAACCTGAGCACCAACTGAAACCCAATAGTCGATACGATCGTAGTTGATGCGAAGATTTTCAACTTCAGGGTTACCTACTGGATTATAAAAACCTAAACGCTCAATAAAGCGACCATCACGACGATTGCGTGAATCAGCTGCAACAATATTATAAAAAGGGCGCTTTTTAGAGCCACCACGTGATAGTCTAATCACGACCATAGGAAATTATCCTCTCTATTATTAAATTAAATTTAGTAAAGCTAATTATTTTAGTAAGATTCTTAATATTTATCAAGCCTTTGAATCTATTATGTAGCAAAAATAGAATACTACTTTCTGGAAATCCAATGCAAAGTGAACTCTTGTCCAACTTCTTGCTTAAGCAGATGATTTCCAGTCTGTTTACAAAACAATTCAAAATCCTGTGATGCATGCGGATCGGTTGTTTTTATACATAGAATTTGACCAGAATTAAGTTCAGCAAGTCCTTTTTTGGTTTTAAGTAAAGGCAATGGACATAACAAACCTGAAGCATCCAAAAAACTATCGTATTCCATATTTAAACCTTAGATTCAACCCATGTCTTAACTTCTTCTAAGGCTTTAGCTAAGGAGGATACGTCTGTACCACCACCCATAGCCATATCAGGGCGGCCACCACCTTTTCCTCCTAAAATCTGAGATAAGTGTGAAACTAGTTCACCAGCCTTAAATCTATCTGTTAAATCCTTACTCACTCCTGTGGCAATGGACACCTTTTCTTCATTTTTTAAGAAAATTGCAACAACACCAGATCCAATTTTTCCTTTTAATTGGTCGACTAAATCTCTTAAGGCTTTACTTTCTACATCATGCACTTCACAAGCCAAAACTTTTACACCAGAAATCTCCTGCATATGACTTAAGAGGTCTCCACTAGATAATGACACTAGTTTTTGTTTTAGATGAGAAATTTCTTTTTCTAATAGGCTCATCTGATCAAGCTGAGCTTTTACTTTCTGAGCCAAATCAATAGGATTAGTTTTAAGTAAAAAGGCAATTTCTGCAAGATTACTTGAAGAATTTTGTGCCCACTCTACAGATCTATAACCCGCAATGGCCTCAATCCTTCTAATTCCAGAAGCAACACCCGTTTCACTAACTATCTTAAATAATCCGATCTCACCAGTGTTGTCTACGTGCGTACCGCCACATAACTCTCTAGAATCACCGATTTGCATAACTCTAACTACATCACCGTATTTTTCACCGAAAAGCCCAATTGCACCAGATTTAAGGGCATCCTCATAATTCATAATTTCTGATTGAGTTTTTCTACCACTCAAAATCTGTGAATTTACAATCAACTCAACCTTTTTGATTTCCTCAGCTGTCATAGGACCAGTATGAGAAAAATCGAATCTAGTTTTTTCAGAATCTACTAATGACCCTTTTTGCTGAACATGATCTCCAAGTACTTCACGCAAGGCCATATGAAGTAAATGAGTCACTGAATGATGAGCCGTCACAAGAACTCTATGTTCAGGATTTACAAAAGCTTCTACTTTTTCCCCAACTTTAATAATACCTTTCTCTACTGAGCCATAATGACCATATACGGTTGGAGTTATTTTTCTAGTGTCAGTGATATTGATATTTAGATTAGTATTTGCATTTAACAAAACACCAATATCCCCGACCTGTCCACCAGATTCTGCATAAAAAGGTGTTTTATCTAAAACTATACACACTTCCTCTCCAGCAACAGCCTGATCGACCGATGTTCCTTCAACATAAATAGCTTGAACTTCAGAATCTATCTCTCTACATAAATCGTATCCTGTGAATTGAGTGTCCCCACCCGAATATGAAATATTCTCGAGAACCTTAAATTTTCCGCTGGCACGTGCTGTTTCTTTCTGTTTGTCCATAGCTTTATTAAAGCCATCAAGATCAACAGTTACACCTTTTTCCCTAGCAATATCAGCAGTTAAATCAACTGGAAAACCATAAGTATCATAAAGTGTAAAGAGAGTTTGACCGTCAAGGTTCTCCCCTTCTTTAAGAGACGAAAGACTAGACTCCAAAATTTTCATGCCATGATCTAATGTTTCTTGGAATCGTTCCTCTTCCTGCCTAAGAATAGAGCTTATTCTTTCATTCCACTCAATTAATTCAGGAAATGCTTCACCCATCTCTTTTGCTAAAGCTGGAACCAATGTATAGAAAAATGCTTTGTCCTGACCAAGCTTATGTCCATGTCTAAGAGCTCTTCTTATGATTCTACGTAATACATAACCACGACCTTCATTACCCGGGATAACTCCGTCAGTAATTAGAAAACTACAGGCCCTAATATGATCTGCAATAACTTTAAGTGAATTATTATTTAAGTCTTTTGTGTTTGTAGCTTCAGCAGCTGCTTTGATTAAATTTTGAAATAAATCTATCTCATAATTTGAATGAACGCCTTGAAGAACTGCAGCTATACGCTCTAAGCCCATACCTGTATCTACGCAGGGTTTTGGCAATGGATGCAAAACTCCGTCGCTATCCCTGTCAAACTGCATAAATACTAGATTCCAAATCTCAATAAATCTATCACCATCTTCTTCAGGAGAACCAGGAGGTCCACCCCAAATTTCTGGACCATGGTCATAAAATATTTCTGTACATGGACCACAAGGACCTGTGTCACCCATCTGCCAGAAATTATCCGATGCATAACGAGAGCCTTTGTTATCCCCTATGCGAATAATTTTTTCCTCTGGAACTCCAACCTTGTCCTTCCAAATTGAAAATGCCTCATCATCCTCAGCATAAACAGTGACTAGTAGTTTTTCTTTAGGCAAACTAAATACTGTAGTCAAAAGTTCCCAAGCAAAAGTAATAGCATCTTCTTTGAAATAATCACCAAAACTAAAGTTTCCAAGCATCTCAAAAAAAGTGTGATGTCTTGCTGTGTATCCAACATTTTCTAGATCATTATGTTTACCACCCGCACGTACACACTTTTGAGAAGTCGTAGCTCGTTTATAGGCTCTTTTCTCTTTACCTAAAAAAACATCCTTAAACTGAACCATACCAGCATTTGTAAATAAAAGTGTTGGATCGTTAGCTGGTATTAAAGGCGATGAAGTGACAATCGTATGATTTTTAGATTCAAAAAATTTAAGAAAATTATGGCGAATTTCAGAAGCTTTCATGTAAACAAATGCTAAGGAATTAAAACTTTTAATTTTAGCTTACTTTAACTCTCTCCAAACAACTGCATCAGCATTTTTATGTCTAATTCTTATTTGTGAATGCCTACCCTTGATGACTAAATATGGAGGATTTTGATAAATTTTCATAATTTTCTCTTTACCTCTATATGGGTCTAGAGAAAAAATCATTGGTAGCCCATCAATTACGTTCAAATCTGGAAATTCAAACCAAACTTCATTCTCTGTACTAAAAACTTGTTTAGGAAGAATATGTTGAGTGCCTTTCATATGCCAATCAAAATCATATGAATTCACATATCTAGGTGAATGCTGCCAACCTGGGAAAAACCTTTTCTTCATAAGCCAACTAGGTTGGCTACCACACGCTGCTAATGATAAAGATAAGGCACAAATAAAAAAACTCGGAATCAATTTCATAACTATATAGCTCAAATAAAAGAGTCTATATAATGCGAAATTTAACTATATTTTAAAATCCGTAAAGAGACGTACGGATATTTTTATCCATCATTATCTTCAGTATCAGCTTGAGAAATAAATAAATCAGCAAAGAATTTGCTTTCGGGAAGATTAGTTTTCTCTACAAGTGCATCTCGTGTAATTTCTAGAACAAATGGCGAACCACAAGCATATACCTCAAATCCACTTAGGTCCGAAAAATCTTCTAAAACTGCATCACTAACATTTCCTGTTCTTCCAGTCCAACCGTCGGAACTTTCAGGTTGAGATACTACAGGAATAAATTTTAGCCACTCATGCTTAGAGGCAATATCATTGCAAAAGTCCATCATATAAATATCATGTGGTCTTCTTCCGCCCCAATATAGGGTTGCCTCTCTTTGAATTCCTGATTCAATCATATCTTCAATAATAGCCTTGATTGGTGCAAAGCCAGTACCCGTTGCAATAAAGACTATGGGTTTATTTGAATCCTTGCGTAAATAGAAAGTTCCGAGGGGTCCCTCTATTCTAAGGATTTCTCGAACCTTCATTCCAGTTCCGTCTTCAGCAAAAACATGATCTGTAAAAAGCCCTCCACTCATATGACGTATATGAAGTTCTATTTTTGAATCCATAGGTTCTTTTGATGCCAATGAATAAGAGCGTCTCACATTATTTTTCAAAAGAATATCTATATATTGACCAGGCAAGTATCGAAATGGTTCCGTAGCAGGTGTCTGCAATTTAATTTGCATAACATCATCTGCTAGCTTGTTTAATTCAGCTACACGTACTGGTACTTTTTTTATTTCGATATCACCTGCTTTTTTAACGTCTGTTGGGTGAATGACCATGTCAGATAATGGTATAACGGAACATAGTAAAGCATACCCTTGTGTCGCTTCTTCGTCAGTAATTAAATCCTCAGCAGAGTCAGCAAGTTTATAGTTTCCTGATACCACTCGACCCTTACAAGTACCACATGACCCAGTTCTACAGCTATAGGGCATAACTATCTTATTTTCGAGAGCAGCATCGATAATATTATTACCCTCATTAACTAAAAATTCATCTCCAGTAGATTCAATTACGACTTTGTGTGCCATACGCTCCTCAATCCAGTGGCAATAATGTAGCTTGCTTCAATTTTAATTTTAAAGTTTTGCCTTTGCGGGCTCTTTTACCGATATATTCATGTAAGTCCCCCAAAGCAATTAATTGTTCAACTTCTTTATTTCGATATATACCAGTTGCTTGAATACCTGACTCCGAAACAGCAACGACCTGAGATATAGAGTCTTTAGGATCAAGACCCATCAAAATAGTACCACGTCCACCAGATGATAGCTTTTTAATTTCATCTAAAGATATGATTAAAAATCTATCATTTTTAGACAAAAAGCCGATAAATTTTGTGTTATTAGTTATCGGAACTGGTCTAAGAAGTTCGCTTCCCTCATCCATACTAACAAAGGATTTACCAGCTTTAATTCGCGAAACCATATCTTTGAAATGCGTTATAAAGCCGACTCCGTTATTTTGAAGAAGCAGCCATTCAGAATCATCTTTTCCATTTATATAGTGAGTAATTTGCGTTTTAGATTCAAGGTCAATCATCGCAGTAAATGGCTGACCATCTCCTCTTGCAGATGGCAATGACGACACCGGCACCGTATATACTCTTCCATTAGAGCCAATGCCCACAAGATTATCGACAGTACGTGCCTCATAAGTGGCATATAAGGAGTCCCCTGACTTAAAGTTAAGGGAAGACGCCTCTACACCATGCCCTTGGCGGGCTCTCACCCAACCTTTGTTTGAAACTATGATAGTTACTGGTTCATCAACTACCTTAATTTCAATCGCCGCTTTTTCAGCCTCTTTAATTAGAGTTCTTCTTTCGTCTCCATATTTTTTAGCATCCGCTTCAATCTCTTTTATTATTTGTTTTTTAAGAGAACTATTACTGTTTAAAAGTGATTCAAGTTTTTTCTGTTCGGCTCTTTTATCTGCCAACTCCTGCTCGATTTTTATGGCTTCAAGCTTAGCTAATTGGCGAAGCTTCATCTCCAATATATCTTCCGCTTGACGCTCACTGAGTTCAAATTTTTGCATTAGTGCAGGTTTTGGTTCATCCGAATTTCGAATTGTGCTTATAACCTCATCAATATTAAGCAGTACAAGCTCTCGCCCTTCAAGTACATGAATTCTATCAATCACGCGATCTAGTCTATATTTAGTGCGTGATAAAACCGTTTGGGTTCTAAACTCAACCCACTCACTTAATATCTCTTTTAAATTACGTTGACGAGGTTTTCCGTTAATACCAATACAGACCAAATTTATGGATGAATTGCTCTCCATACTGGTATGCGATAACAAAGCGTTTACAAATTCATCTCTGTCAATCCGAGAAGTCTTAGGCTCAAACACTAATCTTACGGAATCCTCACGACCTGATTCATCTCTTACAGTATCAAGCAATCCAAGCATTAGCGATTTTGTATTCTGCTGCTCAGCGTTTAAAGATTTTTTGCCTTGCTTAACTTTTGGATTTGTAAGCTCTTCGATTTCTTCAAGAACCTTTTGGCATGAGGTATTTGGTGGAAGCTCTGTTACGACTAGCTGCCATTGACCACGAGCAAGCTCCTCAAATTCCCATCTAGCCCTTACTTTAACTGAGCCTTTTCCAGTCTCATATATTTGCTTTAATTGATCTTGGTGAGTGATTATTTGAGCGCCAGAATGATAGTCAGGTCCTGGAATAATTTCGAACAATTCATCTGTAGTTATTTTTGGATTTTTTATGGTGGCAATGCATGCGTTTGCAACCTCTACCAAATTATGCGACGGTATCTCTGTAGCCATACCGACCGCAATACCCGAAGCACCATTTAATAAAATAAAAGGCAATCTAGCAGGGAGCATTGCAGGCTCTAATTCCTGACCATCATAGTTAGGAATAAAATCAACAGTTTTTTCGCCTAGTTCGTCAAGTAACAACTCAGCAATTGGAGCAAGTCTAGCCTCCGTGTAGCGCATGGCAGCTGCTCCATCTCCGTCGCGAGAACCAAAATTTCCTTGTCCGTCTATAAGAGGATAGCGTAAAGAAAACTCCTGAGCCATCCGAACCATAGCTTCATAGGCTGCTTGATCGCCATGAGGGTGATATTTACCTAAAACATCACCCACCACACGTGCGGACTTAACTGGCTTAACCCCAGCTCTAAGACCCATCCGGTCCATAGCATATAAAATGCGTCTTTGCACTGGTTTTTGACCATCACCTACATCTGGCAATGCCCTTCCCTTCACTACTGAAAATGCATAATCTAGGTAAGCTTTACTTGCATATGAGCCTAAGTCAACTCGTTCCTGATCGTTATTTCCGAAATCTAATTCTAATTCTGTATCTTCCATCACACATCCAATTCTGCTAGATTACCCTTCTCTTCAATTAATGCTCTCCGGGCTGATGATTCACTTTTACCCATTAGGGTATCGAAAATTTTATTGATTTCTTCTATGGAACTAGATCCATAAGTCACTTGCATTAGTCGGCGAGTGTCTGGATTCATCGTTGTTTCCCAAAGCTGCTCTGCACTCATCTCACCTAAACCTTTAAAGCGACTTATAGTTAAAGAAGATTCCTTAATATTTTCTTTATTTATTAACTTATCTTTAATGCTTTGTAGTTCTTCAGAATCGAGACAATAAAACTTCCTAGCTGGTCTCTTACCTTGAGCTGGAACATCAATTCTAAATAGAGGAGGTTGAGATATAAAAACAAAACCATTTTCAACCAAACTTGGAAAATGCTTAAAAAATAAAGTCAATAGCAACACTTGAATATGTGAACCATCTACGTCAGCATCAGAAAGAATGCAAATTCTACGGTATCGAATATTGGATAAATCTGGCCTATCATTAGGACCGTGTGGATCTACACCTATCGCTACAGAGATATCATGAATTTCTTTATTTGAAAAAAGTTGATCACGATCTACCTCCCAAGAATTTAAAACCTTACCGCGAAGTGGCAGTACTGCTTGATATTCCTTATCTCGACCTTTTTTAGCAGAACCTCCTGCAGAATCACCCTCAACTAAAAATACTTCAGTCCTAGTTGCGTCGTTGGACTCGCAATCAGTAAGCTTACCTGGCAATACCGCAACACCAGAACTTTTTCTCTTCTCGATTTTCTGAGCCGATTTCGAACGTGCTTGAGCTTGCTTGATTGTGAATTCAGATAATTTTTTGCCCTCATCAACATTTGAATTAAGCCACAATTCAAATGAAGTTTTTACAAAATTACTCACTAATCTAAGGGCATCACGACTATTTAGACGCTCTTTAACTTGTCCTTGAAACTGTGGGTCGAGAACTTTTGCAGATAAAACAAAGCTCGCTCTAGAAAACAAATCCTCTGGCAATAGTTTTACACCTTTAGGTATAAGGCTATGCATTTCTGCAAAGGATTTTAAAGCTTGAAAAAGTCCTTCTCTTAAACCAGATTCATGAGTACCACCGTTTATAGTAGGGATAAGATTAACGTATGATTCGCGAACTAAAGGACCTTCCATTGACCATGCAACGGCCCAACTAGCACCCTCACCCTGTTCAAAAGATTCATGGCCTTCTTGAGCATAATCTTGACCACTAAACAATGGAATAAGCAATTCAGATCCATCGAGCTCCTCTGATAAATAACTTATAAGCCCCGACTCATATAACCATCTATATTTATCTCCAGTTTTTTCTATTTTTAGATTGACCTCAATACCTGGCAATAAAACCGCTTTACTTCGCAGTAGATGAATTAAATCATTTATCGGAATTGAGGCACTATCGAAATATTTAGTATCTGGCCAAACCTTAACCACTGTACCTGATTTGCGTTTAGGGGCGTCCGATATTTTCTCTAACGGCTGCTCTACTTCACCACCATTAGAAAAAATTAATTGGTACACACCCATATCGCGGGTAACATTAACCACTAATCTTGTTGACAATGCATTCGTAACCGAAACGCCTACCCCATGCAGACCACCTGAAAATGCGTAAGCACCCCCATCTTTTTTATTGAACTTGCCTCCAGCATGTAGTCGTGAAAAGACAATCTCCACGACAGGCACATTTTCTTCTGGATGCATGCCCACTGGAATGCCACGACCATCGTCTTCAACAGTGACACTTGAATCTTCATGCAAAGTAACAGATATTTTTTTCGCAAACCCTGCCAATGCTTCATCGGCTGAATTATCTATAACTTCCTGAATTATGTGTAATGGATTTTCTGTTCTGGTATACATGCCTGGACGCTCTTTAACTGGCTCCAGACCTTTGAGGACTCTAATTGAACCCTCATCATATTTATCGTAATTTTTACTACTCACTATGGGCTCTAGTTTGTAACTTAATGTATTTTAGATTGTGCAAAATTCGACTATTTTAAGGAAAAAATATAAAATTTGCTAAAAGCTAATGGTATTATTTAGCTTACTATTATAATTATCGAATCCTATCTAGTTATAAAAATAAGAATATATAACTTCCTACAAATTTCTTCATCCCAAGAGAGAATAATATGATTAAACAAGCAAATTTAGATAGCTTTAAAGCTGAAGTATTAGATTCTACTAAACCTGTTTTAGTTGATTTTTGGGCTCCTTGGTGCGGCCCATGCAAAATGGTTGCACCTATTCTTGAGGAGATCGACTCTGAACTTAGCGAAAAGGTTTCAATCGTTAAAGTTAACGTAGACGATAACCAAGACCTAGCTGCTCAGTTTGGAATTCGTAGCATACCTACTCTTATGTTATTTAAAGACGGTAAGCAATCAGCTGTAAAAGTTGGTGCCGTAAACAAAACTGATTTAACTAATTTCATAAACACTAACATTTAATTTTTACAAGTGGCTTAAACCTAAGGAATTTACTCCTGTCTCCCCTTAAGCCACTTTCAAACTTCATTATCTAAAATGCATCTTAACGAACTCAAAAATCTTCACGTATCTCAATTACTTGATATGGCCCTTGGCCTAGAAATAGAAAACGCAAACCGTTTCCGCAAGCAGGAACTTATGTTCCAAATAATGAAAAAAAGAGCTAAAAACGGTGAACAAATCTTTGGTGACGGAGTTTTGGAAGTATTGCCAGATGGCTTTGGCTTTCTAAGATCACCATATTCATCTTACTTAGCAAGTACTGATGATATCTATATTTCTCCTTCACAAATGCGAAAATTTAATTTACATACAGGAGACCATATTGAGGGCCAGGTCAGGGTTCCAAAAGATGGAGAGCGTTATTTCGCCCTTGTTAAAGTTGAAAAAGTTAACGGACTTGATCCTGAAAAAGTTCAACACAGGATTATGTTCGAAAACCTGACTCCTCTTCACCCTGATGAGCCTCTTAAGCTAGAAAGAGATATTAGAAGTGAGGAAAATTATACTGGCCGAATTCTCGATATCTTTGCTCCTATCGGTAAAGGTCAAAGGGCTTTAATCGTTGCTAGCCCGAAATCAGGTAAAACAGTAATGATGCAACATATCGCTCATTCGATAACCGCAAATTATCCAGAAGCTACTCTTATAGTTTTGCTTGTTGATGAGCGCCCAGAAGAAGTGACAGAAATGCAACGCACTGTTAGGGGTGAAGTTGTGGCATCCACATTCGATGAACCTGCAACACGACACGTACAAGTTGCCGAGATGGTTATAGAGAAAGCAAAACGCTTAGTTGAACTTAAAAAAGATGTTGTAATTTTGCTTGATTCTATCACGCGTCTAGCTAGAGCCTATAACACTGTAGTTCCATCCTCAGGAAAAGTATTAACAGGAGGGGTTGACGCAAATGCATTGCAGCGTCCTAAACGCTTTTTCGGTGCAGCTCGTAATATTGAGGAAGGTGGATCTCTAACTATTATTGGTACTGCATTGATTGAAACTGGTAGCCGTATGGATGAGGTTATTTACGAGGAATTTAAAGGTACTGGTAACTGTGAAATTCACCTAGAAAGGCGTCTTGCAGAAAAACGTGTCTATCCAGCTATCAATCTTAATAAGAGCGGTACACGTAGAGAAGAGTTGCTTATGCGTCCTGAAGATTTACAGAAAACTTGGGTTCTACGTAAATTTATTCATGATATGGATGAAGTAGAAGCAATGGAATTCATCTTAGATAAGATTCGTGCAACGAAAACTAACGATGAATTTTACGAATTAATGAAAAAATAAGACAAAATTAAAAAATGACTGTATAATTTATCTCTTTTTTCCTCCTGTAGCTCAGTTGGTTAGAGCAGAGGACTCATAATCCTTTGGTCGCTGGTTCAAGTCCAGCCGGGAGGACCACCAATTGAAAGCTAAGGCCCCAGTATTTGGGGCCTTTTTCATTAACTATAGATTCAAGTTCTTGAGATTCATTTCATTGTTTTTCGCCATTCTTAACCCCTATAGGACATAGAGCTAGATACTATATTTTTACATTTGATGTAAGGGCCCAAAGATCTTCGGATAAATTGTAAATAGATGAAAAATCACCTTTCTTCAACCACTTAGAAACTTCCTCAGCGACGTCAGGAAAGATTGCTTTAGGAGGATTTGGCTGCGAAATCCAATCTTTCAATGTATCGATTCGAAGTGCGTCTACTACTGTTGCACGATTTAATATTTTTAAAACAGCTGCATTAGATTGCTGTTCAGTATGAGACTTAAGAGGAATAGTAAGAATTTTCTTGCCAAGCACCATTGCTTCACTACAGAGCCCAAAACCAGAATTAGAAATAACTCCATCGCATGAAGCGAAATCGATGGGGAATGTTTCACGACTAAGAGGTTTAACGAGAACATTGCCACTTAAAGAGGGTTTATCTGTTTTTGTATAAAGTATAAATTTATGGTCAGGGATTTTATGAAAAATTTCTAAAAGAGCTTCAAGAGGGTCGATAGGCAAATAAACTAGCGAAAAATCACCAACAACAGTCTCAGTTTTTGAATTTATTTCTATAAGAGGCGGCAAAATAGGATATCCAAAACTATCCCAATGCACACCAAGTCGGTATTTAGCTGGAGCAAAAAACTTTAAGCCCGCACGAAATCCAATAGGAAAATCATAATCAGCAATTGGATATGACAATGCATATTGATGCGAAAGGCCCACTGAAGGCACGCCTGCCCGACGTGCAGCCCAAGCAGAAACTGGTTCAAAATCATTCAAAACCAAATCATATTTATCAAGCGATTTAGCTAACTTAAGATAATCCTTAATAAATTCTATAGGTCTAGAATTAATAACAGTTTTAGGAATCGATACCTCAGAACCGTTATATACAAACGTAAAGCCATGCTTAGTCTGAAAATCCCCAAATTGAGCCATATCGAAATAGGCATCTTTGGGACGGCCACTAAACACAAAATCTACATCAAAGCCATGTGAAAGCAAATGGGGTAGCATCTTTCTAGCTCTAGTTATATGGCCATTTCCCGTGGCTTGTACACCATATAAAATTTTCATAGACCCACCGATAAAGCAATCCAAGCAGATATTTTTCCAAGCAGTCCTCCTGCCAATATATCTGAAGGATAATGCACTCCAAGCAACACCCTAGATAAACCAATCAAACACGCCAACAAATAGACGGGAATCGTAAATGCTGGAAAAAAATTGCTGACCATAGTTGCAAATACAAATGCCGCTGCAGTATGCCCTGATGGAAAGCTAAACGTATCGTTTGGCACGACCACAGCAGAAACATTCTCGTATGTCCTAAATGGTCGATCCCGTTTAATACTATTTTTAATACTCCAATATAAAGGAAGCTCAATCGAGTAGGCAATGCATCCGATAACAAACATCCTCTCACCTAACGAGCCGCCAAACAAAATAAACAATATCCCGCAGAGCACGTAAAATGGTCCATCTCCAAGTTTAGATATTTGACGGCTTATGTATGTGACGCCTTTGTATTTATTTAAAGAGAGCAACCAAAAGAAAAAACGTAACTCCAGTGCTGTTGTTTCTGGATTTGGAAATTTCATTTTGTGTATCTCTTACTTTGTACCATCCGCCTTCCGTTATTTATTTTTGATTTGTGAAAGGGATAATTCAATTAATTTATGAATATCCATATCAGATTTCAATATATTTTTATTTACGGTGGCAATGCCCCTGCCTTCAACCATTAAAACACCATCTACAATCTCAAAATGCTCTAAATTTAAAAGCTCTCTAGTGGCAATAGCCGCTGATTTAGGGTCAGCAAAAGCTTCAGAAATCAATAATTCTTGGGATTCTTCTGATATAAGCTTCCACTTAAAACTACCGTCTACATCTTTATAACTTAAAAATTTCGCAGATTTTTTAGACTTCTTCTTCTCATCTTTTGAAGTGTAAATTTGAGTTGATTTAAAAGATGCAAGCCCCACAGCATCTCTGACTCTCTCCATTAGAGGTCGTGCGTATTCAATTGCTTTTTGAACACCCATTTTTAACACGTCTTCTATATCATCAGGCTTAGAAATATAGCTTTCATAACGCTCTCTCATAGGCGAAAGAATTTCATTTAGCAAAATATACAACTTATCCTTAGCCTCTCCCCATGAGAGCCCCCCTTCTAACTGATTTTTAAAATCAGAACACTCGTCAGCAGAAGCAAAAGCTTTGTAAATCATGAATAAATGAGAATTTTCAGCATCCTTGGCTTCACCTGGCAATTTGGAGTCAGTTTGAATCTGTTTGATTGCATTTTGCAAAGCCATAGAGCCACCATCAAAAAGAGGAATCGTATTGTTATAGCTTTTAGACATCTTTCTACCATCAAGCCCTGGCAATGTAGCTACTTCCTCATCCACTTTAGCTTCTGGCAATACAAATATATCCTCACCCTTAGAATAGTGATGGTTAAATCTCTGAGCTATAAATCGAGTCATCTCTAAATGTTGTACTTGATCTTTTCCGACAGGCACCTCGTGAGCATTAAATAAAAGAATATCAGCAGCCATAAGGATGGGGTAAGAATATAGTCCCATGCTTACACCATCATCTACATCGATATTTCTCTCAAGATTTAGGTCATACACTGCCTTATAAGCATGTGCACGATTCATAAGCCCCTTAGGTGTCATACAAGTCAATATCCATGAGAGTTCTGTTGTAAATGGGACATCAGATTGCCTATAAAAAACAGTTGAGTTTGGATCTAAACCAGCCGCAAGCCATGTAGCTGCTATTTCGAGTCTTGACTTAGAAACTCTCTTAGGGTCATCGCATTTAATCAATGCATGATAATCAGCTAAAAAATAAAAGGCTTCAATTTCTGGATTTTTACTTGCTTCAATCGCAGGTCTTAGTGCACCAGCGTAATTTCCTAAATGAGGTGTTCCTGTGGTAGTAATACCAGTGAGAACTCTTTTTTTATTGTTATTCATCTATTAATGTATTTATTAAAAATTTCCGTAGTATTGCTTATTTTAAATTGCAATGCACGAAGAAGCTGTCCAGTTGTATGATTATCAAAATTATCAAACGGGTAGTATTCGAGTAATTTTGATAAATAGAATCCGCCTCCTGGCGAAATAGAAAAGTTAACATCTTTTTCTCGAGCTAAGAGAAAATTATGAAATGGTTCACATAACTGTTCAGGGCGTCTATATTCCAAACTATTCAAAATATTTGGGCAGTGAACTCTATGCATATAATTTCTAGCATCATTGCGGTTGTTTTTAATTAAGCCAGAATCCTCAATATAGATTTCGCTATTAACTACCTGCACAATTGCTAATTGTGACCCTAATAAAATCTGAAGTTCAGCATCACTTAGTTTTTTAGTATCTTCATCAGAGCTTGGTTCTAATACTTTATCGACTTGCTCTAAAAAGGGATTGATATTTTTAAGATTTGTATTGAAATCAAAATTAAGACCTCCCTCTTGCTCTAAGTCAATCTGAACAGAAATTAAATCATCGATATAACTATTCTCAATATGCAAACTAGCATTCATAGGAGGAATGTCTCGTAGATGAAACCCCTTGAGCTCTTTGTACATATCCTTAAGCGTGTAGAAATAAGATTTATCAGTATTATCGGTAATGTCACTTGCAACTAAATCTAGCTCAAATGTTTTTCTAACACGTTCAAAATTTGTTAAAGCTAACTCTTTAATTTGTATAGGCTTAGGTAAAATTTCTGGAAAATTTAATTCCACTTCCTGGACTTTGGCGGTTTTTCCGAAGCTTGCTGAGATGGACTTCCATTTAATTTTCTCTGAGAGCCCCATCGAGTCTACAATTTCTCTTGCTTGAGCATCTACTCTGTAACTTAGATAATAATTAGCACCAAACCACCCTAGCACTAAAAGTACTAGGATGGCAATGACACCGTAAATCACAAAGGTTTTTTTTGATTTCATATTAGTTGTGAATATTTAATCCCATTTCATTAAACAATGCTTTAAAGTCTGGAGGAGTTGGAGATTGAAATACAGAAAGCAGTTTAGATATTTGGTAAGGAGAATTTGGATTCATTTCTATATGAAATTCTTTATTAGCTCCGGTAAGAAAATTACTTAATGGCCCACAAAGTTGTTCATTATCTAGGTTCACTTGAAACATCACAAGCATTTCAGAACACGTTTTTGCATTATATTGGCCTAATGAGTCACCTGCTAATTTCAAGGCACCTTCATCTTTAAAAGTCATATCCATTTTCTCTATAGAAACAGGAACTAGCAAAGCCATCATACGGGTTGAGTCTTCAGCTACACTAGGGTCTGATTCAAGTTCTTTATATAGAGTGTTCACATTATGAAATACACCTGAAGTATTAATTTTCATAAGTCCCGGCTGAATAAAGTCACCAGTAAAATCTGCCTTATCTGCTCCAACATCTCGAACTACTTTCTGATAAACTTCAAGAGGTTCCAAATTTGAGATTCCAGCTTTAGCTAATTCATTCTTAGCTTCATCATCAGCCATAAATGGGTGTTTTCCATCAATTAGAATATTTTTAGCCTTAAATTCGTAGTTGTAACCACCTTCAACTTTAGTGAAATCCAATACATCTACACTTTCAACTGTAAGTTCAGATTTATCATCTTTATTGATAATTTTGAAATCATTTAATCTAAATCCATCGTTATCTAAATCTGTTTTATCTCCCCATACGATTTCATCTTCTGCGAACTGACTACTTACATATGACTTGAAATTTTCAAATTTCTCATTTGATTTAGTTTCAGTAGGCTTAGGAGCTTCTTGAGTTGTAGTAGTTGTGGTCGTAGGAGTTTCTGGTTGTTTACCTTCTTCGCTTTGAACAATGCTTTGAGTGCTTTGCTGTGTACTTCCTGTATCTTCAACTTTCTTATCAGATTTAAAGAAAAGAAAATATGCCAAAGCAGCAATAATAATTATTGCTAAAGGGATAATGAAATAAAGCGGATTTGTTTTTCTCTCAACAACTGGAGCTTGTTGAGTATAGTTAGGATTATTAGGATTAACACCTGTTGGTTGAACAGGTTGTGGATTTTGTGGGTTTTGCGGATTTTGTGGATTTTTAGTATTGTCGTTCATCACTGTTCCTTTACACGGAAATAACTAAAATTGTAACTTTAATAAGATTTTGTTACTTTTCAATTAAAAAAATTCATATTAAAACAAAATATATGTTTTGACATATAAATAAATTTTTTTCACAACAATTTATAATAAGAGATAAACTTAAATCAAATAAGGGACTATAAATGCTTGATTCTTATCGCAAACACGAGGCAGAACGCGCAGCTCTAGGTATTCCTGCATTACCACTAAGCGCTTCACAAACTACTGATTTAATTGAATTATTAAAAAATCCTCCTTCTGGCGAAGAAGAGTATTTATTAGATTTATTTAAAAATAGAATTCCTGCTGGTGTGGATGACGCCGCTAAAGTAAAAGCAGAATTTTTATCGAAAGTTGCATTCGGAGAAATCAAATTAGATTTAATATCTCCTGAATTAGCTGTGGAATTACTTGGTACTATGTTAGGTGGATACAATGTGGACCCACTTATAAAAGCACTTTCCGACGAGAAATTAGCTCCGATAGCTGCAGATGCCTTAAAGAAAACTCTGCTCGTTTTTGATTCATTTAACAAAATAGACGAACTCAGAAAATCCGGAAATAAATTTGCCGAAGAAGTTATTCAGAGTTGGGCTGATGCTGAATGGTTTACCTCAAGAGAAGAATTACCTGAGTCATTTAAGATTACAGTGTTCAAAGTACCTGGAGAAACTAATACGGATGACCTATCTCCTGCTCCAGATGCTACCACCCGTCCTGACATTCCTCTACATGCATTAGCAATGCTTAAAAATGCACGTGAAGGTGCCGAATTTCAACCTGAAGAACCAGGTAAACGAGGTCCAGTTGCTTTTATCGAAAAATTAAAAGAAAAAGGTAATCTAGTAGCTTATGTTGGTGATGTTGTGGGCACAGGTTCATCACGTAAATCTGCTACTAACTCAGTAATATGGTTTACAGGAAAGGATATTCCTTTTATTCCAAACAAACGCTTTGGAGGCGTATGTTTAGGCGGTAAGATTGCCCCAATTTTCTATAACACGATGGAAGATGCGGGGGCATTGCCAATTGAATTAGATGTATCTCAAATGGAAATGGGAGATGAGATTGAACTTCGCCCATATGAAGGAAAAGCTCTTAAAAACGGAGAAATTATTGCTGACTTTGAAGTTAAGTCCGATGTTTTATTTGATGAAGTAAGAGCTGGCGGTCGCATAAATTTAATTATTGGACGTGCATTGACAGCTAAAGCTAGAGAAGCTTTAGGACTAGAGCCTTCGGATATTTTCCGCAAACCAGCTGAACCTAAACCTAGCAATGCTGGATTTACTTTAGCTCAAAAAATGCTAGGCCGCGCTTGTGGTTTGCCTGAAGGACAAGGCATTCGCCCAGGTACTTATTGCGAACCTAAGATGACATCGGTTGGAAGCCAAGATACAACTGGCCCTATGACTCGCGATGAGCTAAAAGACTTGGCCTGTTTATCATTTGCAGCGGACTTAGTGATGCAGTCATTCTGCCACACTGCACCATATCCAAAACCAATAGACGTTAAAACTCATCAAGAGTTGCCAGATTTTATGAGCTCTCGCGGTGGGATTTCCTTAAAAGTAGGTGATGGAGTAATTCACTCATGGCTAAATAGGATGATATTGCCAGACACTGTTGGTACAGGCGGCGACTCACATACTCGCTTCCCTATCGGAATAAGTTTCCCTGCTGGTTCTGGACTGGTGGCATTTGCAGCTGCTACTGGAACTATGCCTTTAGATATGCCAGAGTCAGTTCTAGTGCGATTTACTGGAAAAATGCAGCCTGGAATTACATTGCGTGATTTAGTTAATGCAATACCATATTTTGCTATTCAACGTGGCTTACTTACAGTCGCTAAAAAAGGTAAGAAAAACGTATTTTCAGGTCGTATCCTTGAAATTGAAGGACTCCCAGACCTTAAAATTGAACAAGCTTTTGAATTGACTGATGCCTCTGCTGAACGTTCAGCTGCTGGATGTACAGTTGCACTTAATAAAGAGCCAATTATCGAATATCTAAACAGCAATATCACGCTTCTTAAAGTGATGCTCGCTAATGGATATCAAAACGCCGAGACTATTAAACGTCGAATTCGTGCTATGGAAGAATGGCTCGCAAATCCACAACTTCTCAAAGCAGACGATAATGCTGAATATGCAGAAGTTATTGAAATTAATATGGACGAGATTACTGAGCCATTGGTTGCGTGCCCTAATGATCCAGACGATATCAAAAAATTATCCGATGTAGCTGGTACTGAAATTGATGAAGTATTTATCGGTAGCTGCATGACAAATATCGGTCACTTTAGAGCTGCTTCAAGATTACTAGAAGGCAAACGCGATATCCCAGTTAGACTTTGGGTTGCTCCTCCTACAAAAATGGACGAGCAGCAGCTTACGAATGAAGGTCATTATGGCGTATTTGGTACAGCTGGTGCTCGTACAGAACTTCCTGGATGTTCATTGTGTATGGGTAACCAAGCACAAGTACACGAAGGAGCTACTGTAATGTCTACAAGTACTCGTAACTTCCCACACCGCCTAGGTAGAAATTCTAATGTATTCTTAGGTTCTGCAGAGTTAGCCGCAATATGTTCAAAACTTGGCCACATTCCGACTACTGAAGAATATCACCGAGATATTAATGTGATTAATGAAAACGGTAGTTCTGTATATAAATATATGAATTTTGATCAAATTAAAGACTTTGTTGATATTGCCAAAACTGTAGAAATCTAATGAATAATATTAAATTTTCAAAAAGGGTTAACCATGGTGAAGTATCAATCATTAGAGAAATACTTAGATTAACCGTTGACCCAAATGTAATTTCATTTGCTGGAGGTCTTCCATCTCCAGCAGGCTTTCCAGTACAGAAAATCAAGGAAGCTTACGACAAAGTTCTCTCTGAAAATCCATATATGGCTCTGCAGTACAACTCTGCTGACGGTTATATTAAACTTAGAGAGTGGGTTGTTGATTACATGGCATCTAAAGGTGCCCAAATTAAGCCATCAAATGTATTAATAGTCTCTGGTTCCCAACAAGCTTTAGATTTAGTGTCTAAAGTGTTTTTAGATGAAGGTTCTAAGATATTGGTTGAAGCACCCTCATATTTAGGTGCTTTGCAATGTTTTGATCAATACTTCCCTAAATACGAGACTATTGAAACTGATGACCACGGTTTGATACCTGAATCGATTACAGAATCTAACGCAAAAGATGCAAGATTCCTGTATGCATTGCCAAATTTTCACAATCCAACTGGCCGTACTTTAAGTGTTGAAAGAAGAATCTCCCTTTTAGAAAAATGTAAGTCACTAAATGTGCCGATTATTGAAGATGATCCATACGGAGAGCTTATCTATCATGGAGAAAGTTTGCCAGGTTTATATGCACTATCTCAGAAACACGGTGGGACAGTGATTAGATTAGGATCTTTCTCTAAAGTATTATCACCTGGGATGCGTATAGGTTATATCGTTGCAGATGAGAAAATTATTAATGCTTTAGTTGAACTTAAACAAGCTACGGACTTGCATACGTCAGTAATCACTCAGATGGCGGTATACGAAACTATTAAGGATAATTTCCTTGATGAGCATCTTCCTAAAGTAAGAGAGATTTATCGCAACCAATGCAATTATATGCTTGAGTCCTTGGAAGAAAACTTTAAGGATATTGATGCAAAATGGACGAAACCAGAAGGCGGGATGTTTATTTGGATGACATTGCCACCTGAATTCAATACCTTAGACCTTCTTACGCCTACGATTAGAGATTATAAAGTTGCCTATGTACCAGGCTCAGCCTTCTATGTAGCGTCGGACCCTGTTCATGTTAAACACAATGAACTACGCCTAAGTTTCGTTACCGTAGCAGAAGACAAAATCCGCAAAGGCGTAGAGCAGCTCGCTCAATCAATTAAAAACGCTAAACGATAAATGCCTCTTCCAGCTAGCATCGATGTTTTCTGCAATGTAATCGATAATTTCGGAGATATTGGTGTTAGCTGGAGATTATGCAAGGATTTAGCTGCGAGGCTTCCAGAATCTAAAATTCGGCTATTTACAAATAAACCTGATACTCTCAAGACAATTGAGCCCTCCTATCAATCATATAGGGTTAAGGTCATGGGGTATCAGACTCTAGAAGATGACCTTTTCGATGGCATCACACCAGCTTATGCGGTTATTGAGGCTTTTGGCTGCGACCTGCCTCAGTCCTATATTTCAAAGATGCGGGGCCAGACCGATATATGGATTAATCTTGAGTATTTAAGTGCTGAGGCTTGGATTGAATCGTATCATTTGACCCCCTCGTTTCAAAACAACGGCGTTCCTAAATATTTCTTTATGCCTGGGTTAACAAAGAAGAGCGGAGGATTACTTTGTGAACTTGATGCGCTCGATAGATTAAATTCGTTTAAAGGTGAATTTAAGTCTAGCTGGATCAATAAATATTGTGGCAATGCCCTCGCCCCTCTCATCTCAAATGGATATAAAGTAATTAATTTTTTCACCTATCCACATGCCCCCATAGAGGCCATAATCAATGGCCTGCAGAATTCTACGACAAAGGATGAGAATCTAGTCTTTCAATTCCCCATAAGCGTTTATAAAAACTTTCCCCAAATTAAAAATCTCAAAATTTCGAATAATCACAAGATTAATATATGTGACTTTGTCCCACATTCGGAATTTGATTATTTGCTACAAGTGGGGGATTTGAATTTTGTGCGTGGTGAAGATAGTTTTGTAAGAGCTATATGGTCTGGAAAACCCTTTTACTGGAATATTTATAAACAAACGGAAGACACTCATTTAGTAAAGCTTAAAGCTTGGCTTAAGATTGCTGGTTTTGGAGATAAATATTTCGAAGCTTCCTTACAATTAAATGACCCACGACGAGGCAATGCATTGTTAATCGAAAATATTGGAGATATTCTAGGAGGATATTTAAAGAAAGAGTTTTATGGGTTAAGGGAGCATTGCCAAAGGGAAATACCAGACTTAACGGGCCAATTAATTGAATTTTTGGCACGTAAATCTAAAAAATTGTAAAATAGTCGGATTAGATTTTTTCCATATCGGAGCCCTTTTTTTCATGAAAACTGCACAAGAGTTACGTGTGGGTAACGTTGTTTTAGTTAATAACGAGCCACTTGTAGTACAAAAAGCTGAATACAATAAATCAGGCCGCAACGCTGCCGTAGTTAAACTTAAATTCAAAAATCTTCTAACATCTTCTGGATCTGAGTCTGTGTATAAAGCGGACGAAAAATTCGATGTTGTTATGCTTGAGAAAAAAGAGTGCACATACTCTTACTTTGCTGACCCTATGTACGTGTTTATGGACGAGGAGTACAACCAACACGATGTTGAAGCGGATAATATGGGAGATGCTTTAAATTTCTTAGAAGAAGGCATGACTGTTGAAGTTGTGTTCTACGAGGGACGTGCTATTTCTGTAGAGCTGCCTACAATTATTGTTCGTGAAATCGTGTATACAGAGCCTGCGGTAAAAGGCGATACTTCAGGTAAGGTTATGAAACCAGCAAAAATCAATACTGGTTTTGAACTTCAAGTACCTTTATTTTGCAATATAGGGGACAAAATCGAAATTGATACTCGCACAAATGAATACAGAAGCCGCGTTTAATCTTCGTATTTAAAAAAATCCCAACTCGATGTTGGGATTTTTTATTTTGTGTTCTTTTAATCTCTGAAATTATTAAAACTAAGTGGTGCGTCAGAAATTTCTTTTTTAACTAAAGCTATAGCCTCTTGTAATGTATCACGCTTAGCACCAGTAACTCGAACAGCATCTCCTTGAATGCTAGCCTGCACTTTGAGTTTGCTATCTTTTATAGTTTTAACTATTTTTTTAGCTAGGTCTGAACTTACGCCTTTAGTTATAGAAGCGAGCTGCTTGATTTTATCGCCTGAGATTTTTTCTTGTTTTCCATAATCTAAAAAACGTAAATCTACATTGCGTTTAGCCATTTTGTTATGAAGAACATCTTTTACTTGATTAAGCTTAAACTCATCATCCGCAAAAATGGATAGACTTAGGTCCTTTTGCTCTATGCGTGCATCTGAACCTTTGAAATCAAAGCGAGTAGAAATTTCTTTATTTGCTTGCTCAATAGCGTTTTTAACTTCGATAGTATCTGGTTCACTAACAATATCAAACGAAGGCATATAAGAATCCTCTTAATTAAGTTTCTTTTTAAAATCAGGGTCAAGAAAATCTGGCACCGCAAGGGTGGCAATGCCCTCTTCCTCCAGCATCTTGCGTTGTTTTATTGAAGCTTTTCCTCTAACGGGTCTAGCTGGCTCTTCTCCTTTATGGATTCTGATTACTACATCTGTAAATCCATCACCTACATCTTCCGCAGCTGTTATTGCTTTTTCGATAGCTTTAAAAACTTCGGTAACCATCTCTTCTGGAAGGGAAGCTTCTGAAGTTTTCTCAGATTCAGGTTTAGAGTCAGGTTCAATAGATTTCTTTTTGCTTGATGAAGTAGCAATATGAGGAACCGACGCAGTCTTATAAACATTTGTAGACTGGCAATAAGGGCATTCGATTAATTCCATACTCGCTTGCTTTTCGAGTGCTTCTGAAGATTCAAACCAACCTTCAAATTCGTGACCGTGATCGCAGCTAAGATTAAATACTTTTAAACTCATAAATTTATACTTATTGCTAATTCTGTATTTTACTTTATATGGGGTTATTTAGACATTTTTCAACTAAATATAGGGTTTCTCTATTCAATATTTAGCTTTAAACGTTTAAAATATAAGATTTTAATAATAACAATTTAATCCTAACATGTCTTTGATTGTTCATAAATACGGTGGAACATCTATGGGTTCCCTTGAGCGTATTAAAAATGTTGCTAAACGTGTGGCTAAGTGGTATGCCGCAGGCCATAAAATCGTTGTAGTTCCTTCTGCAATGGCTGGCGAAACTAATAGATTATTGGGCATGGCTAAAGACATAAACGAATTAGCTGATCGTCGTGAATTGGATATGCTCGCCGCAACAGGTGAGCAAGTAAGTAGTGCCTTACTTGTTATTGCACTTCAGAATGAAGGAATTCCAGCTAGAAGTTATGCTGGCTGGCAGTTACCGATTCGTACTGATAAATCTTATACTAAAGCTCGCATTGAATCTATAAACGGTGATCGAATTACTAAAGACCTTAATAAAGGGAAAGTAGTAGTAGTGACTGGATTTCAGGGGGTTGATGAAGACGGAAACATTACCACCCTAGGTAGAGGTGGATCAGATACATCTGCAGTTGCAATTGCTGCTGCTATTAAAGCAGAAGAATGTTTGATATTCACTGATGTAGATGGTGTTTATACCACAGACCCTAGAATTGAACCTGATGCTCGCCGCATGCCATTTGTGTCCTTCGAAGAGATGCTTGAGATGGCTTCATTAGGCTCAAAAGTATTACAAATTCGTGCTGTGGAATTTGCAGGGAAATACCATGTTCCATTACGCGTATTGTCATCGTTAACTGATCCAGATATGGATTTAGAAGTAGAAAAAAATTCGGGCACTTTAATCACACTTGAGGAAAATACAAATATGGAAGCAGCTGTTGTTTCAGGAATCGCATTTAGTAGAGATGAAGCTAAGATAACACTTCTAGGTGTACCAGATAACCCAGGTGTTGCTCATAGTATTCTAGATCCCATTGCTCAAGCTAACATTGATGTTGATATGATTATTCAAAATACATCAGTTGATGGCACAACAGACTTTTCTTTCACTATTAATAGAAGTGATTTTGCACGAGCTCGTGAAGTTATTGAGCAAATAGTAAGTACTATTGGTGCTCGTGAGATGATTGCCGACGATAAAATTGCAAAAGTATCAATCGTAGGTATTGGTATGAGATCTCATAGTGGTGTCGCAGCGAAAATGTTCCGTGCCCTATCTCAAGAAGGTATTAATATTATGATGATTAGTACTAGTGAGATTAAAACCTCAGTTGCGATTGAGGATAAATATATGGAACTTGCGGTTAGAGCACTACATAAAGCTTTCGAACTCGATAAAGAACCAGTTAAACTTTAATTTAAAATTGATTTTGGCCCTCTTAAAGGTTAAAATTTTTAATTCTTTTTTATACGGAAACGTGGCCGAGAGGCTGAAGGCACTTCCCTGCTAAGGAAGCATACGGACTTAAATCTGTATCGAGGGTTCGAATCCCTCCGTTTCCGCCATATGAATAATTTAAAAGCTAGTATTTATTTAATACTAGCTTTTTTTATATAACGCAGATTACTAAACTCCAAGAGCCCCCTGCCCCTTAGAATTTTTATTCATAAATGCCATAACTAAAAACAACGCAATACCTGCTAGGTCAGTGGTCAATTCTGGGAATATAAGCATCAATCCAGCAACTGCAAATACTATTCGCTGCCAAGTTGGAATGTGTTTAAATAAATAACCTTCTAATGCTGCAGATAAGCTTAAAACACCCATAAAAGAGGTCACAATAACAGCTAGTATTTCTATTACTCCTGGCAATGGAAACTCTTTTGCAGTCACTGTTATACCTTCAACATCAATCAATAACATATCAGGGTTATATACAAACATATATGGCACGATAAACCCAGCTAAAGCCAACCTGAGGGATATAAATCCTGTCTTCATTGGATTACCCCCTGCAATACCTGCCCCAGCGAAAGAAGCTAAGGCAACAGGAGGAGTAATATTAGCGAAGATACCAAAATAGAATACAAAAAAGTGTGCAACTAAAACTGGTACATCAAAATGAGCTAGTGCTGGAGCAGCCATAGTAGCAGTGATAATATAAGCTGGAATTGATGGCAGGCCCATACCCAAAATCATGGAGGCGATCATAGTTAGGAATAGAGTTAAAAACAATGAATTTTGACCTAAACTAACAATTAGTGAGGTCATAATTGATCCGAAACTTGTTAAACTTACTACCCCAATAACTATACCTACTACCGCACACGCAGCCATTACGGATAGGGATTGTTTAGCACCGTCCTCTAAGGCCTCCAAAATTTGCTTAGGGCCCATACGAGTTTCCTTGCGAAGCCAGGAAATTACTATTGTGAATGCAATGGTGTAAGCCGCCGAATATCCAATTGGTACAGATTTTCCAAGCATCACAATTAAAAACACAATAGGTAATAGCATATGACCACGTGCTATTAAAACATCTTTTAAGCGAGGTAAATCAGCTTTAGCAACACCGCTTAAATTAGTGCTCCCTGCCCTGAAATGCACTTGAGCAATCACCCCAAAATAATAGAGCAATGCTGGCAATAAGCCCGCTAACGCAATTGTTCCATAAGACACACCAGTTGTCTCTGACATAATGAAGGCACTGGCACCCATGATTGGTGGCAATATCTGACCTCCTACTGAGGCGCTAGCTTCCACCGCTCCAGCAAAATTTTTGTGATATCCAATTTTTTTCATCAATGGTATGGTGAATGCACCTGTACCCACAACATTTGCAATTGCAGATCCATTAATACTTCCCATAAAGCCACTTGATATAACGGCTACCTTAGCTGGACCGCCTTTTTGGCTACCTGCAAGAGCTAGGGCTAAGTCATTGAACAATTGGCCCATGCATGATCTTGATAAAAAGGCACCAAACAAAATGAATAAGAATATAAAGTTAACTGATGCACCAATTGCAGATGAATAAATACCCTCAGTCTTTAGATATAACTGACCAAATATATCTCCTATATCGTAGGGCCTAGTCATCAATCTACCAGGCATAAAATCCATATGACTAATAAAAGGATATAGCAAGAATATCAAAGCAAAAATAGGCAATATCCAACCAGTAATTCTTCTACCTGCTTCAATAACGATAATTACAGTAATTATGGACATCACAATATCCATCTGATTAGGCATGCCGCCTCTAGAAGTAGATAGAGCCTCGTATTCAAAAGCTATATAAATGAAACTTGCTAATGCTCCGATACAGAAAACAATTTCATACCAAGGAATAGTTCTGCGACTACTAGATTTGAAAGGTGGATACAACAAAAAAATTAAAAATACACCCAAACCTACGTGAATAGATCTTAGTACTAGTGTAGGTACTGGATAGAAAGTTGTGTATATATGAAAAAGCGAATAAAAAATTGCAACTGCAGAAATTAAATATTTGAAAAATTTGTTATCTGGATGTCTAGTGACAGACTCACGATCAAACTTTTCCAAAATAGTTTGACTATCATTGCTTTGATCTAAATTATTTGTCATTACAAAAACCTCCAAACAACATCTTTATAAAAGGTTTACTTATAGATTCAATATGAACCTCGGTAAACCTTGGTACTTCCTTACTTATAACCCAATCATGCCCATCAGCAATGATAGAGCCTTGCATATTTTGTGATACAACCCAATTTAGCATTGGTATTTTACGATTTACTTTATAACCTATAAAACCCTTAGGTGCATCTATAACTTCACCATCAGAAGGAGTACCTGCACCAAAAGTTTTAAGATACGTGCTCTCTAAAAGTATATATCCATATTTAGCTTCGTAATTTTCTATCCAGGTCTCATGTTCAACTGAATGTACCCAGGATAAGGAAAATTTACCGTCAGATAATAAACATGACTTATCGAGATATGAAATTTTGGCTCTATTTATAGGGTAAAACAGAGCCAAAACTAAAAGAGATGCACAAATCAGAATTAATCTGATTTTGCTCATACTAACAAAAAATTAAGCTATTACTGTTTAGCGTTAAGTTCGTCGTAGTATTTTTTCGCTCCAGGGTGAATAGGAGCAACCATACCTTCTTGAGCAGATTTCGAATCGACAGCCTTAATTGCTTGATGCGAATTTTGTAGATTAGGCAATTTTTCAATGAATGTTTTAGTTAATTTATAAACATCATCGTCGCTAAGTTTACTAGAAACGATAATTGCATTCCTAATAACTGCAGTTGTTACAGGCTCATCATTACCGTAGGTGCCAGCTGGAATCTCTTTAGAACTAAAGTACGGTGCTTTATCTGCGATTTCTTTAAGTTTTTCCGCTGGAACAGATACTAATTTCATAGGAAAGCTTCTAGATAATTCTAATAAAGATGCATTAGGCAAACCAGAAGTTAAGAATGCAACATCAACTTTTCCAGTTTTTAGTGCGTCTGCAGATTCTGCATATCCTAAATAATCAACTTTAATATCGTTATATGTCATACCAAAGCCTTCAATAAGATTTCTGGCATTTGCCTCTGTACCAGAGCCAGGTGCACCAACAGAAACACGTTTACCTTTAATATCTGCCAAAGTATTAATTCCAGAGTCTTTAGAAGTCACAACTTGCACAAAGTTAGGATATAGGACAGCCATCTGACGAATAGTCTCTACAGGCTGTTTAAAGCTATTTTGCCCTTTAACCGCATCAGAAAGGATATCTGACATCAAGAATGCCATCTCAACTTTTCCGCCACCTACTAAATTAGCATTTTCTACTGAAGCACCAGTAGTTTGAGTTTTAGAATTTACGCCATAAGCTTTGTTATATTCGTCAGCTAAAGTAGTTGCGATAATGTTATATGGACCTGATGCACCACCAGTTGCAATCGTTACGAATTTGGTTTCTAAACCTTCTGATTTAGCTGTATCAGATGAAGTTTCAGGAGCTTTAGTTTCTTGTGTTACCGTTTTAGTTTCTGTGGTTGTGGTTTCAGTTTTGCTGGTTGTTTTGTTAGTATCCTCTTTTTCTCCACATGCTGCCAAGGCAACTAATACGAAGGCTAAAATGCTAGTCGTTTTAAACAATTTCATAAAATACTCCTAAATAAATTGCACTAGTATATTTAATTAATAGTAACATTTGAATTTAAAACTTTAACTAGTAAAACCACTATTAGGAAATCCACTTATGAGTAAGCAAGAAGATAATGAAGAGGATTTTGAATATAACTATACGAAAAATGAATTAAAGAATAAATATATGGCTGGAATGTTAGGTATTTTTGGTGGAGTTATAGGGATGCATAAATTCTACCTTAACCAGAACTCTCTAGGACTGCTATATTCCATTCTTAGTTTAATCTTTGTTATCGCTACTGGCCTTTTAGTTCAATTAACTGAAAATAAAGCCTTTTTGTTTTTAGCCGCTGTTCCGTATGCGATTGCCTTATATTCTATTTATGAAGGAATTATGTTAATCCGTATGAGAGATGAAGTTTTTAATGCAAAATACAACAAATCTGAGCTAAATTTAGAGTAATTATTGATTTAGAATACGCTCAACATTAAAATTATAGTTTCCTTTAGCGCCCGTAGCTCAGTTGGATTAGAGTACTTGGCTACGAACCAAGGGGTCGTGGGTTCAAATCCTGCCGGGCGCGCCATTACTTTTTAAGAATTAATATTCTTCGTAAGCCCTTCACCACTGATTTCCCTGATAGAATTTCACTCTTCCCTCTTCAACAGTTATAAGAACGCTTTCGTGCTTTATGGCTATTTCTCTATCTGTACCCATTTGATGGACATTTTGTAATTGCCTAACTATTTCAGCCATTTTTCGATGATTTGGATTGTATTGATTTAGCTCACCCAATATATAACGCAGTAGATTTTTCTGCCGAAGTTCTGATATATATCTCCAATGTAGAAGATCAAAAGAAGCTGCCTCTTTTTTTCTATGAATACCAAATTCCAAATTAACGTAAAGTGCGTCTATTTTTGCTAATTCTACTAGAAGATCTTGAACGTCTTCACAATACTGACCAAACCTGCCCACATTTTCTGGCCAAGTCCAAAATATATCAGAAAATGCCTCTGACAAATGGTTTCTTATAGATCCACGACTAAATTTAGGATCATTATTACTTGGGTCCTCAATATATTTGATATTGGCATTTTCTAATAATTTTCTATCAATCCTTCTGTGTAATAGTGGACGATGAAAACGTATTCCTTCTTTGGTAGAAACAGAAGGCATACCTTGCATTCCTAAAATTCCAGTGCCTCGAATTAATCTAAAGAGAATCGTTTCGGCTTGATCAACAATATGATGAGCTAAAAGCACATCTGATATGTTTAAGGATCTGCATTTATCAATGATGGCTCTATACCTCGCTGTTCGAGCAGCTTCTTCAATTCCTTTTTTGGAGCTTTCAATAACAACATAAAGAATATGAATTAGAAAACCATGTTTCTGAGCAAAATTTAGATTGTGTTCAACCCATTCATCAGCTGTGGCAATAAGCCCGTGGTGAACGTGCATTAAGTGAAGTTCAATATTGTACCTATCAGCTGAATTTTGTGCCTTCAAAGCAAGGGTGATTGAATCAGCTCCACCACTAAAACCTAAGGCGACTTTATCTATACCGAGTTCTGAAAATTCCTTAAAACATTTATCAACGTCATAGTCTTTGAAACGTTGGAAAGCTTGAATAAATTCAATATCTTTTTTTTCTTTTTCAGTTAAATCCCTATCTGGTGCAGTAGTCTTAATTCTAAAGTCGTAAGTACTATCACGTTTTTTCTGCAACTCGTCCATAAGACATCAACCTCTGTATGCGTCGCTCAATAAGTTGCTCTGGAGCTATGCCTTCTAATTGTTTGAGTGACTCATTTAAAATTCGCTTTAAATTTTTTGCTGTCAAAGTTGGATTGCGATGAGCACCTCCAACTGGTTCTGGAACAACTTTATCTATCAATCCGAACTCTAGAATCTTATCGGCTGTGATACCTAAAGCTTCGGCTGCTAAAGAGGCTTTATCTGCACTTCTCCATAAGATTGAAGCACATCCTTCAGGAGAAATAACTGCATATGTAGAGTACTGCAACATATGCACAAAATCACCTACGGCAATTGCTAGAGCTCCTCCAGAACCACCCTCGCCTATTATGGTGGCAATGATTGGTACGCTTAACTCTGCCATTGCATACAAATTATGTCCTATAGCTTCAGACTGACCTCTTTCCTCAGCACCCACCCCAGGATATGCACCTGGAGTATCAACAAAAGTGAAAATAGGAATATTGAATTTTTCAGCAAGCTTCATCAATCTTAAAGCTTTGCGATATCCCTCTGGACGGGGCATACCAAAATTACGTTTAGCCCTTTCCTTGGTATCGCGACCCTTTTGATGGCCTATAACCATACAAGGTTCACCATTAAAACGTGCAAGCCCACCTATAATCGACAAGTCATCAGCATACATGCGATCACCATGTAGCTCGTGAAAGTCAGAAAATATACTATTAACGTAGTCCATGGTGTAAGGACGTTGAGGATGACGTGCAACTAGTGCCGTTTGCCAAGGGGTAAGCTTATCGTAAATAGATTTAGTAAGAGATTCACTTTTTGCTTGAAGCTTAGAGACCTCTTCAGATATATCAATCACGTCCTCTGTAGAAACATTACGAAGTTGTTCGATTTTTTGTTCTAATTCTTCAATCGGCTTTTCGAACTCAAGAAATGTGTTTTTCATAATTTTAGGCGTAAATTGAGATAAGTAATAATATCATTCATTGATTTTAATGTCACTTAGGTTCTTCGCCAATTTGTAATTCCACCTGGCTTATCTTCAAGTTCAATACCAGCCCTCTTAAGCTTTTCCCTAATTTCATCTGCAGCTTTGAAATTTTTGTTGGTTTTCGCTGACTTACGATCCAAAATCAATTGTTCAATTTCAGAATCGGACAAAGAATCAATATTTGAATTACTAATTTGAACTTTAGAATATCTTGTAGAGGTTCGAAAATACAACTTAGGTTCAATAACAAAAATACCTAAAACGCGACCTAATGCGACTAATAAGTTTAATAATTCTTTAGACTTTGTTTTATTAATTTCAGTATTTAATTCAAATAAGATAGAGATGGCTAAGGAAGTATTGAAATCATCATCCATCGCTTGCTTAAATTTTGAGGCAAATTGGTTAGACCAATCAATTTGTACATCCTCAATATCAAAGTTACTTAAGGTTTGGTAGAACCTATCAAGGGCGGCCTGTGCATCAATTAAATTATCTGGCGTAAAATTTTGAGCACTTCTGTAGTGATTACGAACTATAAAAAAACGTAGCATTTCTGCTTCGCGAACATTGTAGTTATACTCAGATTCATCATCTGAAATATCACCGACAGCTAACGTCTGACGAATTGTCTTAAAATTTCCAAGAGATTTAGACATTTTGTCGTTATCGACCATCAAAGGTCCGCAATGCATCCATATACGAGCTAAATCTATCTCGTACGCACCCTCAGATTGAGCAATTTCATTCTCGTGATGTGGAAATTTCAAATCTGGTCCGCCTCCGTGTATATCCAAAGGTAGACCAAGCAATTCCTTACTCATAGCAGAACATTCTATGTGCCATCCTGGACGCCCCAAACCATATGATGACTCCCATTTTGAGTCCTCAGGCTCAGTCTCCTTAGCTGCTTTCCATAAGACAAAATCAAGAGGGTCTTGTTTGGCTTCGGAAACCGCCACCCTCTCTCCAGATCTCATATCATCTAATGACCTACCAGAGAGCTTGCCGTAGGGTTCAAATTTACGTACAGAAAAGTTAACATCGTTATCCTCAGATTTGTACGCAAGGCCCTTAGATTCAAGTTTTTTGATAATCTCTAACATCCCACTTACATGTTGAGTTGCCCTAGGTTCGTAATCTGGTGGCAATACCCCCAAAGCCCGCTCATCTGCATGCATGGCGTCCGTGTAAAACTTTGTCACATCGCTTAATTTCTTATTAGTGGCAACAGCTTTTTTTATTATTTTGTCGTCTATATCAGTAATGTTTCTAACATATTTAACTTCGTATCCCTTCAATCTTAACCACCTACAGATAACATCAAAACTAACAAGCATGCGGGCATGGCCAAGATGACAAAAATCATAAACAGTGATTCCACAAACGTACATGCGAATTTTGTTAGGTTCAACAGGCTTTAAATCTTGTTTTTGACGAGTCAGAGAGTCGTATATTTGCATTTGAAAAGTATAAAATGGATAAAATTTTCCATAAGTTTAACCTTAGAAATTCTATTTTGAAAAATATTAAACACATTGCATTAGCGATTTTGATGATTACGGGAGCATTGCCAACCTTAGCTGCGGAGAAGGATTACAGCAATGAAGGTGGCTCAACTACTGTTGCTAGATTTCTAGACATTTTTACGCCCTCAGTAGATACATCCATTCCTGAAAGTCGCACTGACTTAGCAAACAGAATCAACGGTCTTATAAACCAAGGCAAACTTAATGAAGCTCTGCGAGAAATCAAGAAGAATCAAACAGATGATTTAAAGCATATTGCACCTCAAGTTGATGTTCAACTTATATTTTTAGAGGGACGGGTTTATGAAAGACAAAATAATCTTAAAAAATCTTTAGAAACTTACCGTAACATGACGCAGTCGTACCCAGAGCTTCCTGAACCGTGGAATAATATTGCCGTTATACAATTACGGCTTGGGCTGTTAGAAGAAGCAAAGCAATCGTTAGAGCAAGCTATTTCCATCAATCCAAACTATGGTGTCGCTCAAAAAAATCTCGGCATAGTATATGCACTTAAATCGCGAGAGCATTTTCAGAAGGCTGGGAGGCTTGGGGTTTCGGGGGCGTCCAACAAAGCTAAAGAGCTTGATCATCTAATTAAATGAAAATAGGGATATGAAAAAATTAATTAATACTTTATTATTTGCGTCTATAATTCCCGTGTCTTTAAACATACACGCACAAACACAGGAGAAAAAAATGACTAAACAAAATGTAACTCTCGATACTAATAAAGGTGTTATCACACTTGAACTTGATTTAGAAAAAGCACCTAAAACTTCACAAAATTTTATTGAATACGTAAAAGCTGGTCACTACGATGGGGTTATTTTTCATCGCGTTATCAAAGGTTTTATGATTCAAGGTGGGGGCTTTGCACCAGGCATGTCTGAGAAATCTACTCGTGAACCAATCCAAAATGAAGCAGATAACGGTCTTAAAAACGACAAATACACTGTAGCAATGGCTCGTACCAATGATCCTCATTCAGCATCAGCTCAGTTCTTTATTAATACTGCGGATAATGATTTTTTAAACTTTAAATCTAAAGACGCACAAGGTTGGGGTTATGCTGTTTTCGGTAAAGTTGTTGGCGGTACTGAAGTTGTAGACGAAATCGAAAATGTTAGTACTGGTAGCCGTGGTTTCCATAACGATGTTCCTAAAGAAGACGTGATAATCCAAAAGGCAACTTTAGTTGATTAAACTAAATATTAGCGGCTCTACATTCTTGGTCTCAGATATTCATCTGGGGCCAGATATTCCACAAACAAATTCTCATTTCTACGATTTCCTTTTCTCCATTCAATCCGAGGCAAACGCCCTTTTCATAATTGGCGATTTGTTTGAAGTTTGGATTGGAGATGATCTTTTATATAAAAATCCCCCTGCTTGGCTTAAGGGAGCCATCGAGAAATTAACTAATTTTGCCAGTGCAGTTCCTACCTACTTTATTCATGGTAATCGTGATTTTTTAATTGGAAAAAAATTTTCAAAAACAACTGGTATTAAGCTTTTGCCTGAAGAAGTAATAATTAAAACTCAAAACGAAAAATACATTCACATTTCTCACGGAGATCAGCTCTGTTTAGATGACCCAGGCTATATAAAGATACGAAAATTATTTAGAAATAAACTTCTTCAACGTATTTTTTTAAGCCTTAGCATTAACCGAAGAACTTCAATTGCAAATAAAATTAGAGGCAAAAGTAAATTAAACAAAAAAAGTGGTCATTTTTATTTAGATATTGCTCAAAGGGCGGTAGATAAAATATTTTTTAAAAATCCTAACGTTAGTACCATTATTCATGGTCACACACATAGACCCGCTATTCATGAGCATGGTTTCATAACTAGATATGTTCTACCAGATTGGGATTACGATCATGACAGTAGAGGTGGTTACTTAGTAATTACATCTGATGGTCAAATAATTACAAAATATTCCATACCCAAAGAGCAACAATAGCCCCAAATATAATGCGATACCATGCAAATGGCACGTAAGAATGCTTAGCAACGAATCGCAACAAACCCTTAACAACAAATAGAGCACTGAAAAACGCAGTCACAAAACCTATAACTACAGCAATAATATTGCTTTCACTTAATAGATGACCGTATTTATAAATACTGAGGGCTGTAGCTCCCATCATAGTTGGAATTGCTAAGAAAAAAGAAAATTCAGTGGCAACTTTACGTTCAATCCCAGCCATCATACCTGCAATAATAGATGCACCTGATCGTGAAGTACCAGGAATCATAGCTAAACATTGAGCAAATCCAACTGCCAATGCCTGCATGATAGATATCTCTTCTATACTTAGAGTCTTCGATTTAACCATTATATTTTCATCGTCTCTGACCCTTTTTGAAAACTCAGGCCTGCTCTCAACCCAAAGCATAATTAAACCGCCTAAAACCAATGTAATGGCATAGACTATAAATTGATCATCAAGCAGCTTTTTTATTTGTTTTATAAATATTAGGCCTATAACAGCAGCTGGCAAAAAAGCTAAAAGAATATTTCGTACAAATAGAAGATCGGGCTTTCTAGCACGCATAGAGCCTGCAGCTATTTTTAATAACTCGCTTCTATATAGCCAAACAATTGCAAGAATGGATCCTAGCTGAATAACAATTTCGTAGACCTTATCTTGACCAGCGTCAAAATTAAGCCAATCACCGAGGATTAATAAATGGGCAGTGCTTGAGATGGGTAAAAATTCAGTAACACCCTCAACAACGCCCAAAATTGCAGCTTTTAACAAAAAGATAAAATCACTACTCATGTTATTTGAAGTGATTTATTAAATGTGGAAATAACTTCGGAGTCGACGCAATCATATTTCCCGTCTGCTTCCATGTTTGCTCTCCTTGGAAATCTCCAACGAGTCCGCCTGCTTCAATAATTAATAATGTGGCCGCAGCAATATCCCAATTTTGCAATCCAGCACCGAAATATGCATCAAATCTACCGCAGGCAACATATGCCAACTCAAGTACTGTCGACCCAAGTCTTCTGAACCCACCAGAATGCATAATTAAATCTTTAGACTTATTTGCGTAGTCTTCAACAGAATCATTTTTAGAATGTGGAAAACGTGCAGAAACCAAAGCATCAGATAAAGACTTAACACCACTGACACGAATTCGCCTATCATTCAAAAATGCTCCACTTCCTCGAGATGCAGTAAACAACTCATTCCTAGAAGGATCATAAATGCAAGCTTGAACAATCTGCCCCCTATGAGCAAGTGCAATGGATACAGCATAATTAGGAGTGCCATGAACAAAATTGTTTGTACCGTCAATAGGGTCGATAATCCATACGTGGTCTGTATTTTGACCCTTTTGACCACCTGTCTCCTCTCCAAGGATACTGTGTTCTGGATAAGCTTCGAGTAGCACTTCGATAATAGCCTCTTCAACTGCAGTATCTATATCAGTTACATAGTCGCCCGAATCCTTTTTAGAAACTTTAATTTTTTCAGGTTCCAGACTAGCTCGATTAATAATTGAACCTGCTTTTCTTGCAGCTTTAATAGCGATAGCTAATTGAGGTTGCATACTGTTTAAATATAAAATTTTAAAAAATACTATTATATTAAAAACACCTTTTTTAAGCCTCAAATGAATAAGACAATAAATTTATTCCTTCGCACAATATTTGTTTTAGATAAAACATCTCATGGTGGCAATGTTGGAGCAGCTGCTCGAGCTTTAAAAACTATGCAGTTTAGTAATTTAGTGCTCTGTAATTCCTCTCTAAAAGATATTCATTTAAATTCAGATGCAATTGCTATGGCATCAAATGCACAGGACACATTGGCAAATATAAAAGTTGTAGAAAATTTATCACAAGCATTGTCAGAGGCGACCTTAACATTTGCTATGACGGCAAGAAAAAGAAAGGACTTTGAATCTGTAGATATTAGACAAATGGCAATAATTGCTCATAAGCATTTACTAGAAACTGAGAATCATAAAATTGCTGTTGTTATGGGGAATGAACAAAATGGCTTAGATAACGCTTCTTTATATGATTTCAACTACGTAGTAAATATTCCTGCAAATCCTGAATATAGCTCATTAAATGTCGCACAAGCTTTGCAGTTGGCTGCTTGGGAACTTAGATATGAGTACATATTAACTGGTGAAATTAAGGAACAAATGATGGAGGGAGAGGACATTGCCACCCATGGGCAAATGAATCATTTAATTAAATCTGTTGAATCGATTTTAAGTGAATCGGGCTATGAAAAAGAAAAGCTTGCATCCCTAGAACGCAAGCTTACGCATATATTACTTAGAGCCAAAATTTCTAAAGAGGAAGTTCAAATGCTCCTCGGAATTGTCAAGTTCCTTAAAGCACAAAATCCTAATTGTTAGAAATCTTTTTCACCTCACTATCACCCTCAGCTTCAATTAGGGCTTCTTTAAAAGCTTTAGGGTTTTGAAATGTTTGTAGCTGTATTGGAACAGGAAGTTTGAATCCATTTTGTTCAAGGTGTTTTCGTGTATCCTTCATAAGCTTAGCCTGAAGATCCCAAAAAACACTTGCATGTGCCCAAACACGCATAGTCACTATCACCACTGAATCTTTATAATCGGTAACAAGAACCTCATGTTTAGGGGATGTTAATACATCGGGGTCGGACTCTATCATATCGTTTAAAACACGAATGGCTTTATCCAAATCATCTCCGTAACTTATAGGTACTTGCAAATCCATACGTCTTTGCTGAGAGCGGCTAAAATTCGTAATCTGACTGCCCCAAACAACACTATTCGGTAGGGTTACTTGCATTCCATCAAGCTTAACCAGTTTAGTTAAAAACAAACCTACTTCAACAACAGTACCTGAAACATCAGTAGAGTGAACTGTGATGTAATCCCCTGTATTTAGTGGTCTAAGAGCAATTAACATTATTCCAGAGGCGATATTTTGCAATGTCCCTTGCAGAGCTAAACCAATTGCTAAGCCTGCTGCACCTAAGGCTGCAATTAATGATGCCGTTTCAACACCAAATTGGGTAAGAACAATCAATATAACTACTATACGAATGGCCCATACAGCAATTGCTGTAATCATAGGCATAGCTGTTCTATCGACCGCCCTAGTTTTAGTTAATATATTTTTAAGGCCTTTTCCTATAAGATTTGATATCATCCATCCAATGATCAGGATAACTGCGGCTGATACAAAGTTAACAAGAAATGACATGACCCACGGCTCCCAACGAGCCCATAAATCTTGTGTTTGCATGAAAATCACCTAGAAATATTAAAATAGAATCTAATAATTTTAATTGATAAGTATGAACAAGAAATTTATCCCTCCAGATGCGGCATCATTGACACCTATGATGCAGCAGTATTTCAATCTTAAATCGCAAGCTGGCGACGATGTATTACTAATGTTTCGGATGGGAGATTTTTATGAAATGTTCTACGATGATGCACAATTAGCATCTAGGATATTAAATCTTACGCTTACAAAACGCGGCCATACAGGTGGCAATGATATCCCAATGGCAGGCATTCCTGTTCAATCACTAGATCAATATCTCTCTCGTTTAGTTGCTAGCGGTCTATCTGTAGCCATTGGTGAACAAGTAGGCGATCCTGCCTCATCCAAAGGGCCTGTAGAACGTAAGTTAGTTCGGATTATTACTCCAGGCACAATTACTGACGAAAATCTTCTACCTCAAAAATCTGATAGCCTAATATTATGCATATACTCTAAAGGTGCACACTCGGGTATTACATGGCTTAATTTAGCTAACGGCGATTTTGCTTCTTCTGAAATTCTGAGTAAATCACTAGATCAGGAGCTATATCGTCTAAGCCCAGCGGAAATTATTGTTCCTGAGAGTAGCAATTACAAATTTAGCTATAAATGCACAATAACAAAAGTTCCTGATTGGCATTTTGATCTAAAAGAATGCACATTAAGATTAAAGGAATTTTTTAAGATTGATGACTTAAGTGTATTTGGGCTTGGTGTCGAGACATCATTAAATATCATATCAGCTGGTTGTTTGCTTCGATATATCGTAAAAACTCAGAATGAAAACTTAGGACATATCAAGAAAATTTATATCGAATCGGAATCTCGTTTTCTAGGTCTTGATCCATTTACAAGAAAAAATTTAGAGCTCACTGAATCATTAAGTTCATCAAAAGGTCCCACACTTTTCTCTACTTTAGATAATTGCGAAACGGGCATGGGAAGCCGTCTTCTAAGAAATTGGATTCATAATCCACTTAAAAACAATTCTGAAATTAATGAAAGACAAACGAATGTTTCTCAGTTTCTGCAGCCAACAAACGAAGAGTTCAGTATCTCTCAAATTCTTAAAAATCTTAAGGATCAATTAAAACCAATTACTGATATAGAAAGATTAAGTTCTAGAGTGGCTATGTTAACAATCAAGCCCAAGGAGCTTGCTAAGCTGCGTGATAGCTTGCATACTTTGGAAGTTGTACGAAAATTTTTGCTCGAAAATTATGGGAATTTAAGCATAAATTTAGAATGTATTCCCAAAGCCGAAGAACTGAAAGAGTATTTAAGCAAGGCCATTGCCACAGAGCCATCAACTCAGATTCGTGATGGCGGAGTAATAGCTGAAGGTTTTGATTCGGAACTTGACGACCTAAGGAATACTAGTAGTAATAATGGTTCTTTTTTACTTGAATATGAGACGAAGTTAAAAGAGGCTACAGGCATTAGTTTACTTCGTGTTGTATACAATCGTGTTCAGGGATTTTTTATTGAGATACCAAAATCGCGGGCCGAAAATGTACCAGATACGTTTCGTCGCAAACAGACCCTTAAAAATGTGGAGCGCTTTACTACGCCTGAATTAAAACAATGGGAAGATAAGATTTTATCTGCCGATGAGAGAGCTTTAAAACGCGAAAAATACCTCTACGATGAAATTTTGCAAAATATTCAAATATGGGTCTCCCTACTTCAGGATATTGCTAAATTAGTTGCAAGTATTGATGTTTACTCGGCCCTAGCATATCACGCATACAATAATAATTGGATTAAACCTGAGCTTGTAGAAGGCACAAGCATTGCCATAGAACAAGGGCGTCATCCAGTCGTGGAGAGAACAATCGAGAAATTTACGGCAAACGATTGCTTTCTTAATTCTGAAAATAGGATGCAAATTATCACTGGCCCAAATATGGGCGGAAAATCAACCTATATGCGACAAACGGCCATTATTGTACTTCTTGCGAGAATGGGGTCCTATGTTCCTGCGGAAAGTGCAAGCATTGGTGAGGTGGATGCCATTTTCACTAGAATCGGTGCATCGGATGATTTGGCTGGAGGGCGTTCAACCTTTATGGTTGAGATGATTGAAGCTGCATCAATTCTTACTAATAGCACAAATGCGAGCCTTGTTTTGATGGATGAAATTGGTCGTGGAACATCGACATACGATGGTTTATCATTGGCTTGGGCCATAGCATGCAGGCTGTTAAATCACAATAAATCGCTCACACTTTTTGCGACGCACTATTTTGAATTGACACGACTAGTGGATGAATACAAGGGCATTGCCAATGTGCATTTAAGTGCAGTTGAAACCTCGGATGGGCTTGTATTTATGCACGAAGTACATGATGGACCTGCGAATAAAAGCTATGGCATTCAAGTGGCTCAGAAAGCGGGCTTGCCTATGGCTGTAATCAAGCAAGCTCAAAACGTGCTAGAGCGGCTTAATCAATCGAATTCTTCACAGATGGATTTATTTGACACGCAGGTTTCTGATATAGATGTGAGCTTTGAAGATCCAGCCGAAACGCGAGATAAATTTAAAAATCTTCAGGATTTTATTTCGGATATTGATCCAGATGAATTGAGTCCACGCGAGGCTCTTGAGACGCTATATCGCTTAAAGGATTTTTCTTCGAATACATAGGGAGGACATGATATGCAAATGGATATGAACAAGCCCATGCAACTGCTTGGTGGATTGAGTGCTGAAGAGTTTATGAGGGATTATTGGCAAAAAAAACCTCTATTAATCAAGCAAGCATTTCCAAATTTTAAAATGCCTATCCCACTTGAGAGACTTAGAACTCTCGCCTCTTTCGAGGGCGTTGAATCTAGAATGGTCAGACGCAATGGTGAGGAATGGCTTCTAGATCGTGGTCCACTCGAAGAGATTCCAACTAACGATATGCCTAATTGGTCTTTGCTAGTGCAAAGTATGGATTTGCACGAACAAGCCTTCTACGATATGGCACAAAATTTTCGCTTTATTCCAGATGCTCGCTTTGATGATGTAATGGTAAGCCTCGCTTCTATTGGAGGTGGAGTTGGACCTCATTTTGATACATATGATGTGTTTCTTTTACAGGGAAATGGCTCACGTACATGGAGAATAAGTCAACAAGAAGACCAAGAACTTATTCCTGATTTACCATGTAGAATTCTTAAAAACTTTAAACCTGAAAATGAGTGGGTACTTGAGCCTGGAGATATGCTTTACTTGCCTCCGCAATGTGCTCATGATGGCATTGCTGATACAAATGATTGTGTAACGATTTCATTTGGATTTAGAACACTATCACTTGCTAATATGGCCCGTGGTGTTTTGGAAGCTGCTATAGATCAAATTAGCGTTCAGTCAGGCTTAGGTATTGGTATATATTCTGAACCCTTGATTGATGGCTATAAAGTTGATGGTTTATATTCAGACCCGCAGCAAGTACCTGTAAGTAATCCAGCCCAAATTCCCGAAAGCATGATTGAACAATCATTAGAGGCTCTAAAAAATATTAAATATAACGATAAACTGGCTTCCCGTTTTTTGGGATGTTGGTTGACTGAGCCAAATAAAGTTGCTGAATTTGAATTTAATGAGGAAGAACTAAATATTGAAGATATGAGCCCCGAAACAATTCTTAGATTAGATATCAAATCTAAGATGCTTTATAGAAATAATGAGGTATATATCAACGGTGAAGTTGTGGAAGCTCCGTTAAATGAGATTCTCAAAACACTGGCAGATGATAGAAAAATCACTGCTGAACTAGCTAATACAAGTGATGAACTTACATTTGAGTTATTGCATAGATGGCTTGATGATGGATGGTTAATTTGTGATTAATTGAATATCTCCTGCTCGTCGTGCTAGTTTGGTTTGGCCGCTTACTCTGATTGTTTAAAATTTTTGTAAGCGGCTTTAATAAATCAATTTACTGGAGGATTTGCTAGAAAGTTAACTAGTAATTGCCAGCATTCTTGCACAGACTTAATCTCAACGCACTCTTTTGGTGAATGAGCTTGACGTATATTTGGTCCAAATGAAACCATCTGCATATCTGGGGCATGTTTTTTAAGAATTCCACATTCAAGACCCGCATGCATAGCCTTAATACTTGGCTTCTCATCATAGTAATCAGTGAAAATTTTTACTAAACTTGCTAACAAAGGTGATTCCATTTCAGGCTGCCAAGCAGGATAATCCCCATCTGATTCCATCCGTGCACCAGCTAAGTCTGCAACGCTTTTAAATCTTTGCTCTAAGCCAAATTTAGAAGCATCAATCAATGAACGCATTAAGCACTGCAACTCACAATTTCCATCACTAATTCTGGCAACGCCTAAACTTGTAGAAATTTCAACTAAATCATGTGAAAAATGGGTGTTTTTAATCATTCCATTTGGAATACTGCAAATCAAATTAAGAATTTTTAATGAGTTCTCATATGTAGCAGCTTTCACTTCTGTATCAGAAGCAACAGAACTAACACTTAATTGAAATGGATTTTCAGTATGTTTAAATTCTTCTGAATAAATAGGCAATAATTCAAGCAGTTTGCCTTCAATATCACCCATAGATTGCCCTTCAATGGCAACGATAGCAGAGACCTCTCGTGGAATTGCATTTCTAACAGTTCCAGCATTCAAACTTATTAATTCAAAATTTATGCCACTTGATATTAAGATTTGAGAAAGCATAATAATTGCATTTACCCTGCCATTATTAATATCTATTCCCGAATGACCGCCTTTCAATCCATGCAGCTTAATCTCATAAACTATGGAGTCCGATGATATGTCCTTTAGATCATAGTCTAAATGAATTGTAATATCGCGACCTCCCGCACATGCAACTGTTATTACCCTTTCATCCTCTGAATCTAAATTAAGTAAATATGGTGCAGAGAGCCATGCAGGATTTAAAACCTCAGCTCCACCCATCCCAATCTCTTCTTCAGTAGTCAAAATTAAATCAAGTGCAGGATGCGATAGATTCTCAGAAAACATAACACCTAGAGCCATGGCAGCTCCTATACCATTATCCGCTCCTAAAGTAGTATCGTCCGCATAAACCCATCCATCCCTAATGTAGGTGGCAATAGGATCGCGTTCAAACACATGTTTACTATTCACCCCTTTTTGAGGAACCATATCAATATGTGCTTGCATGGCAATAGCAGGTTTATCCTCCATTCCTTTGCTTGCTGGTTTGCGTATTAAAAGATTGTTTTTTGAGTCTTGTTCTACATAAAGGCCAATTTCTTTTGCTTTATTTAAGATAAAGTCACTTAGAGCTTTTTCGTGAAAACTTGGATGTGGAATGCCGCAAAAATCATCAAACCATTTCCATAAGATTTTGGGTTCTAGTTCTGTAATGGAATTAGAATTCATATAAGCCTCATAAGTTGTCTAATGCTCATATATTACTATATCAATCTAGTCAGTGATTTATAATAATAAACTTTAAAAATAACAAATATATAGAGTCAAATGTTAGACCAATACCAAGCTCAACTTGTTGAAAAACAAGCCCAAAAAGAATGGAATGAATCAGATGTTTATCGAGTAATTGAACATGCGACAAACGCTGAAGGTATTGAAAAACCTAAGTATTATGCATGTTCTATGCTGCCCTACCCTAGTGGCAAACTCCATATGGGACATGTTAGAAATTACACCATTAACGATATGCTAACCAGACAGCTTCGTATGAAAGGTTATAACGTTCTCATGCCCATGGGATGGGATGCATTTGGTATGCCTGCGGAAAATGCTGCAATTAAATCTAAGGTGCCACCTGCTGAATGGACCTATAAAAATATCGAATATATGAAAAAACAATTGCAAGCTATGGGTTTTGCAATTGATTGGTCTCGCGAGTTAGCGGCATGTGATCCTGAATACTATAAATGGAACCAATGGATGTTCCTAAAGATGCTTGAAAAAGGCATTGCCTATAGAAAAACTCAGGTAGTGAATTGGGACCCTGTTGATCAGACAGTCTTGGCAAATGAGCAAGTTATAGATGGTAGAGGTTGGAGATCTGGTGCTTTAGTTGAAAAGCGTGAAATCCCTGGATACTATTTAAAAATCACTGATTATGCAGAGGAATTATTAGACTTTGTTCAAAATGATCTTAAAGGTTGGCCAGAACGTGTAAAACTAATGCAAGTTAATTGGCTCGGTAAAAGTGAAGGTTTACGTTTTGCATTTCCACATGATATTAAAGATGAAAAAGGGAATTTAATTCAGGATGGAAGGCTTTATGTTTTCACTACTCGGCCAGATACCATTATGGGAGTCACCTTCTGTGCAGTGGCTCCAGAACATCCCATTGCCACCCTTGCAGCTTCAAATAATCCAGAGATAGCTAAATTTATTGAAGAAGCTAAACTTGGAGGTACGACTGAAGCGGAGATGGCTACGAAGGAGAAATCGGGTGTTCCAACTGGTCTTTTCGTCACTCATCCAGTAACAAAAGAAAAAATCGAAATTTGGGTGGGCAATTATGTACTTATGTCTTATGGAGACGGTGCAGTAATGGGTGTGCCAGCTCATGATGAAAGAGATTTTGCCTTTGCTCTTAAATACTCGTTACCTATAAAACAGGTCATTGCCATAGACGGAGAGGAGTTCAGTAACAAAGAATGGAGAGAGTGGTACGCAGATAAATCACGTGGTTATTGTGTTAATTCAGATCTATTAGATGGACTTGATTATGAAGATGCATTCAAAAAAWTCGAAATTTTTATGCAGGAATTAGGTCTGGGGGCACGTCAAGAAACATGGAGACTGCGTGACTGGGGAATATCTAGACAGAGATATTGGGGGACCCCTATTCCAATTATTCACTGCCCACATTGTGGGACTGTACCTGTTCCCTACCAAGATTTACCAGTAGTATTGCCAACTAATTTAATACCTGATGGAAGTGGCAACCCACTAAACAAATCTGAAGAGTTCCTTAATTGCAAGTGCCCGAAATGTGGCTCAGATGCTAAACGCGAAACAGATACCATGGACACATTTGTGGACTCTTCGTGGTATTACATGCGATACGCATCTCACCATAATGATCAAGCTATGGTCGATCAAAGATGCGATTATTGGATGCCTATGGACCAGTATATCGGTGGTATTGAACATGCGGTCATGCATTTGCTTTACGCACGTTTTTGGTCAAAAGTAAGTCGAGATCTAGGGCTTGTTAAATTTGATGAGCCTTTCGAAAATTTATTGACTCAAGGAATGGTGCTAAACCATATCTATAGCCGTAAAAACGAACGCGGCGGAATAGATTATTTTTGGCCCGATAAGGTAGAAAATATTTATGGTGAAAAAGGGCAAATTATTGGTGCAACATCGATTGAAGATGGTCAAGCTGTTGATTATATGGGCATAGGCACTATGTCTAAATCAAAAAATAATGGTGTAGACCCACAATATCTAATCGACACCATGGGGGCTGACACAGCTCGCCTATTTGTTATGTTTGCTAGTCCGCCAGAGCAAACTCTTGAATGGTCTAATACAGGGCTTGATGGCTCAAATCGGTTCCTTAGAAGACTTTGGAATCTTTGTTATGGAATAAAAGACAGCATTTCTTCTGTTTCTGATAACTTTGATTTCACAAATGCACCTAAAGACATAAAACAATTTAGATTAAACGTACATCAAATTCTTAAGCAAGCTGACTACGACTACAGTCGTATGCAATATAACACTGTGGTATCTGCAAATATGAAGCTTTTAAATGCACTTGAAGACGCGAATTTTGCAGAAAGTGAATACAAATTACCTGCTACTAGAGAAGCTGTCAGCATATTGCTTCGTCTTTTGTATCCAGCTGTGCCACATATAACCTATGTTTTATGGCAGGAGCTTGGTTTTGCCTCTAAATATGGTGAAATTCTAGATGCCCCATGGCCAGTGGTAGACGAGTCAGCTTTAATATCTGATGAAATCGAGATGGTATTACAGATAAACGGAAAATTACGCGGACAAATTACAGTTCCTAATGGTTCATCTAAAGATCAAGTAGAACAGATAGCCCTTGCTCATCCACAAATTGAACGACATCTGGAAGGTAGAACTCCTAAGAAAATTATTGTGGTACCTAATAAGTTAGTGAATGTTGTGGGATAGTAAGTGAACCTAGGTCTAAAAATCATTTTCAGACTCTTTTTGCTTTTTGCTTTAAGTCTTAGTGTATCTTGTGGTTTTAAAATGCGCTCAGAGATGCATCTACCATTTAATATGATGTATACGAATCTTGATTCGAACAGTAGGTTTGGTGTCATGCTTATGCGTATGCTTAAAACTAGATCACCTAATCTTAAATTCGTGGATAATCCTAAAGACGCAGATATAATTCTTAAAACATCAGAGCTAAGACGCGAGAGAACGCCTTTTTCTCTTGATGCTTTAGGAAAAGTTGAAGAATATGAACTATATTTGGAATTGGAATTTAGTTTATTTGATGCTAGCAACAATATACTCCTACCCCAATCAATCATATCTTCGACTCGTATTATGCCCTACGACATATTGCAATCATCGGCTAGTGATCAAGAATCTGATTTTTTGTACGAAGATATGGAGAGGGAAATCGCATCAAAATTATTCGGAAGAATAACAGCATCTGATATAAGCAATAATTTTCTGAAGAAGAATTGAGATGAAGATTAGCTATGACGCATTAGATAAGCATATAAAAGAGTCAAAATCTGGCCCTAAAAATTTTTATCTAGTAATGGGCGATGAGATTCTATTGAACATCGATGCAGTTGATAGATTAAGAGAATTCTGTAGAAAACATGAGTATTCAGAAAGAATATCTATGGTACTTGATTCTAACGGCCCTTGGGATGATGTGCTTACTCATTTACAGACAAACACTTTGTTTGCAGAAAATAAAATTCTTGAAATATCTATTCCGAGTGGAAAATTTGGTCGTAAAGGTGGCCCTACTTTAGCTAAATTAGCTGAGTATATAAAGGAGCAAAATCCCGAGGATATTTGTGTAATAATTTCATGCCCTAAGCTAGATAAAAAAACTCAACAAACAAAATGGTTTACAAGTGTCGTTAACATTGCCACCTTAATAGATATTCCTAATTTAAAACGCAAAGATTTGCCTGCATGGGCTCGCAAACTTATAAAACAAAATGGGCAAACCATAGATGATGATGCATTGACACTTCTGATTGATAGGATAGAGGGAAATATTGTTGCGGCAAAGCAAGAAATAAATAAACTTGCTCTTTTAGCTGGAAGTGAAACAAATCTTACTTTAGATATGGTTCGATCGAGTGTGGCAGATTCAGCTAGATATGATGTTTTTCAGCTGACAGAAGCCATGATGCTAGGTAATATTCCAAGAAGTCTTAAGATATTTCATGGTCTGATTCAGGAAGGGGCAAATATTATTCAAATTCTGGCTATGGTGACTCGAGAAATTAGAATTTTATATAGAGTAATGCAAGGGAAGGTGAATGCAGAGGCATTGCCATCTATATTGAGCTCTATGGGGGTGTTTCCTAGCTTTCATCAAAGATATTTGAGTGCAGTTAATCGTTTTAATATGCCTAAAGTAATGGGTTTACTTCAGCATGCAACAGATATCGATCAGACTTCAAAGGGCTATCCAATAGATGGTCGACTAAAGAGTCCAATTTCTGAGATGGAGCGTTTAATTATAAAAACCGCTGGCAATGGTCTATTGTAGGAAAAGGAATTAGTATGCTTTTATGGCTTAAAGTTTTTCATATAGTATTTGTGCTTTCTTGGTATGTGGGTATTTTTTATTTACCAAGAATATTTGTAAATCTTGCTAGCAATCGGGATAATCCTCAGGTTTATGAATATCTTTTGGGTATGTCTCATAGACTTTTACGATTTATGACTGTGATAGCTGTACCTGGGGTTATTCTAGGCTTAATTTTATGGCTTAATTATTATTGGAATAGTGGCCCATGGATGCATGTTAAGTTGTTATTAGTTTTTGGTGTTATGTATTATCATCATTTATGTTTTAAAATTCATAAATCCTTTAAAAACCGCACAAATACTAAATCTCACAAATACTATAGAATTTTTAATGAGCTGCCCTTAATCTTACTTATTGGTATTGTTTGGCTAGCTGTATTTAAAACTATCTCTTTATAAATATGGAAAAAGATAGTAAAACTCTAAGTCTAAAAAAGACCTCAAAAAAATCCACATTATCTAAGGATTCGGAAAGTAAGACTGTGCGTTCTGGTGCCAGGGCAAGAAAAGTTGCTCAAAGAGCTTTAAATGCACCAAAAACTAAAATTATTCCCAAAATCACTTCAGATTACACAACTGAGATGTTCTCTGTTTTTGCACCCTGCCCCATTGGATTGGAAGGTGTGTTGTTAGATGAACTTAAAAGTTTAGGGTTGCGAGATGTTGAAATAGGTAAATCTGGATGTAGCTTTAAGGCTGATTGGAGTGGAATAATGATGGCTAACCTAAGCGTACGCATTGCCTCCAGAATACTAGTTCAAGTTGCTCACGAGAAAATAGAAACAGAAAACGATATATATGAACTTGCTTATAAGGTTCCTTGGGAGCGATGGTTTGGGCCAGAGCATACTTTAAGAGTGGATACTACGGGTATGAAGACAGCTTTTACGAGTTTGCAATTCTGTAATCTACGTGCAAAAGATGGGATTGTAGACAGGCTGCGTGACAAAGAGGGTTCTCGTCCGAGCATTGACACTGTGCGTCCAAGTGCAAAGGTCCATTTATTTTTAGATAGTGCATCGGCTACTTTTTATCTTGATACATCAGGGGAATCTTTATTTAAACGTGGATGGAGACTCGATAAAGGTTTGGCACCGATTCGAGAAAATTTAGCTGCTGGACTGCTAGCTCTTACGGGGTGGTCACCTGAAAAGCCCCTTTACGACCCATTTTGCGGCAGTGGAACAATTTTAATAGAGGCTGCATGGATCGCAAAAAATATACCGCCAGGGCTATTTCATCCTTTAGGATTTGAAAGATTTAGAAATCATCCTGTCAAACAATGGCGTCAAATGAAAGCTGAAGCAAAGGAGAATCTCAAAGCTAGTGAACCATTGCATATATATGGAACCGATATTGACACATTCGCACTTAAAGCCGCAAGGGCAAATATTCTTCGAGCTGGTTTAGAGAGTGATGAAATAATGCTTAAAAATATTAATGCACTAGAGTGTACCCCACCTTCAGAACCTGGGGTAATTCTATGCAATCCACCATATGGAGAGCGATTAGACTCGGAAGATACCCCCTTCTGGCGTGAGTGGTCATCTGTTCTAAAAAAACAATTTACTGGATGGGATATAAATATTATTACTAGCGATAGAGATTTACCATCAAAATTGAGACTTAAACCTAGACGCAAAACTCCTGTTTTTAATGGCAATTTGGAGTGCCGCTTATTTAATTTTGAAATGGTTGAAGAGAGCTATAGAAATGACTAAGCCTAATTTAGAGTTTGCAAGACCCTCGAGAATGAAAATTTTCGCTTGTTACATGTATGAGGGCATGCTTTTGCTGGCGGTTATTTTTGTAACTTCTTATGCGTTTGACAGTCTCACACAAAGAACTGAAGTGGAAAAATACTTTTGGATAAGTCAGGCCTTAATATTCATAGCAATTGGCTTATATTTTGTACTTTCTTGGAGAGCTAAAGGGCAAACATTGCCAATGAAAACATGGAATATAGGCGTGAAAACTTTTAATTCTCAAAAACCAAGTACTGGACGTTTAATAATAAGATATATTTCTGCATGGATTATCCCTCTTATTGGGGCTTTTGTGGTTGACCAAGTATCAAAAATGTTAGGATGGGCTTCGGTCACAGTTTTCGTATTTTTCACTCCATTTCTTAATTTTGTCTACTCATGGCTTGATCCTAAGGGCTTATTTCTCCAAGATAGGCTATCTGGGACATATCTCACACTAGTCAAATAAGACTCAAAAATTTATAATAAATAGTTAAATCAATTAATTATCTCTAGTGTCTATGGGCGGTCTCATGGAAGAAAAAACAAAATCTGATATGCACTCTACTTTATTTAAAGAATATGAGTGGTATGTCCCATCTAATTTCAATATTGCTTCTGCTTGCTGTCATAGATGGGCCTCCAGTCCGCATGAAGCTAGATTAGCGGCTATATATTTTGAAGATCAGGTTGGTCAACTAACTAGTTTATCTTATGGTCAACTATCCGAGAAAGTGAATAAATTAGCAAATGGTTTTGTAAGGATGGGAATTCATCCACAGGATCGCATTGCCATAGCACTTCAACATTCGGCTGAAACTGCAATTACGATTTTGGCGGCTATAACTGTAGGTGCAATAGCTGTTCCATTAGGTATAAGTGAAGATTCTCAGTATTACGCAAATAGATTAATTGATTGCGGGGCTCGAATTGCTATTGTAGACAAGCATTCTTTCACACCGTTTTTACATGCTGTCGATCATTCGTCACAACTTAAAAATTCGCTTAAACAGATAATTGGTATTAATACAGAAGATGAGCGATTGATACCTTGGAAAGCATTGCTAGCTCGCCAACCAAAGGATTTTAATGTCATTCCAGTTAGGCCAGATACTACGGCCATACTTCTTTATCCAAATGTTGGGACTGAGGCTGAAAGTTCAAGAAAGAAAAAAATTTCAGACTCGCTATCTGAAGTTTCAGAACTTAAAGCTACTGTTATATCTCATGAAACTTTAATTGGTGGTCTACCTGGATTCACCTGCTCACAAGATTGGTTTCCGCAAAATAAAGATATATTTTTTACCACTTACGATTGGAGCAGTTATTACGGGTTGATGGGGGGATTATTGCCAACTTTATATTTTGGCAGAACTATTGTAGGATGCCCTGGGGGACGGACTGTTCCTAGATTATTATCATTAATAGAGCACTACCCTGTGACCAATTTTTTTACTTCACCAGAGGAGTTGGAACGTATAAGGGCTTTTTCAGGGGTTTTATCTAAATGCGACTCAGGTCTTCGTTGCGTATCAACTATTGCTCAAGGATGCAGTCCAGCTCTAGAGTTTTGGCTTCGCGAATCCACTAATTTTAAATTCAATAAACTTTTAATGCCTCAAGGTTTCTCTTCAATCATCTCAGAATCAAACGCCAAGTGGCCGTCAGTTCCAGGAAGCGTAGGTAAAGCAGTTCCTGGATACGAATTAGCCGTTTTGGACCCTAAAGGAAACAAAGTCAAAACTAATTCTTTTGGCACTTTACATGTTAAAGAAACCGATAAAAACGATGATTCTAGCCCTGGTGTCTGTACGCTTTATTGGCATTCCAATTTTCTTCATCCAGTGCCTATTATTAATGACCAGTGGTTTAATACTGGCATCGAAATCAAAGTGGATAAAAACGGATATTATTGGCTAAGAGACTCGAACAAAGGAAACTGATGCCACTATATGCAATAGAAGATTTAAAACCAAAAATCGATTCATCTGCATTTATTTTCGAGAATGCAGTGATTATAGGTGATGTGACTATTGGTGCGGATTGCAGTATTTGGCCCAATGTTACGATTCGGGGTGACGTAAATAAGGTTGTAATCGGTTGCGGGACAAATATACAGGAAGGTTCTGTATTACATGAGGCTTCGGAATATCCCTTAATAATTGGTGATTTTGTGACTATAGGTCATATGGCTATGGTTCATGCGTGCAGTATCGGTAATGGCTGCTTAATCGGTATGAATTCCATCATTTTAGATGGTGCTGAAATTGGAGAAAACTCAATCATTGCCGCTGGGGCCATTGTTACTGAGGGTAAAAAAATCCCTCCTAATTCTCTTGTAATTGGAGTCAATCAAATCAAAGGCACTGTCACAGAAGAGCTCTACGAGCGATTTAAAGCTAATACTCTTAAATATGTCTCATTAGGTCAGAAGTATATAGAATCATTAATAAGGATTGATTAATGAGCGATTTAGTACAGAAATTCATAACATTAGATAAAAGCGTAAGAATAATCAGTGTTAACTTAGAAGATGCATGGGATGATTCACAATTTGAGAAAAATTATCATCCTTTATTAGCTAAGCTTTTAGGTGAACTTACGGCTGCAAGTGTGCTTTTAGCAGCAAACATTAAGTTTGAAGGTTCTGTAGTTTTACAAATTCAAAGCGAAGGACCCGTATCTTTATTAGTAGTAGAGTGTACTTCTGATTTCAAAATTCGATCAACAATAAAGCAAAATCAAGAATATGCAATTAAAGATACAGATACCTTTAGTTCATTGCTTAATTTTAATGGTAAAGGTAGTTTTGCTGTTATTCTTGATCCTAAGGACAAATCTAAGGGCCAGCAACCATATCAAGGAATAGTACCACTTCTAGCAGATTCTGTTTCAGATGCATTGCGACTTTATATGAAGCAGTCGGAACAGTTAGAAACTCTACTATATTTAGCTTCAGAAAAAAAAAGATCAACTGGCCTTTTAATACAAAAACTCCCCTATTCTGGAGGATTAGAAATTAGTGAGGAACAGGCTCAGGAGACTTGGAGTAATATTCAAGCCCTAGCATCTACTATTGATTATGAAGAGATGCTTGAAGTTTCTGTCTCTACTTTAATTGATAGATTATTTTGGGAAATTCAACTTCTTGAATATCCTAGTAATACGGTAATTTGGTATTGTCCATGTTCTAAAGAAAAAGTCGGTGATATGCTTAGAATGCTCGGCAAATCAGAAGTTGAAAGCATATTGAGTGAAAGAGATAATATCGAAGTTAGCTGCCAGTTCTGCGGTAAAAAATATAATTTCGATGCTGTCGATTCGGCTCAGTTATTCATCGATTCAAGTCAATCTCAAATACAAGATAATCCTAAAACTGAACACTAGGACAATTTCGTCCACACTTATATAAATTCTCTTAAATTTAGTTCAAAATCAAATTTCTTTTTTAAAGAGATTTGATATGAATAAATTCATCTATAAAGGCTTTAGTGCCGTAGAATTTCTGATAGCAGCAATTCCTTGCTTACTTCTTTCTTTGATATGTTTTGAATTTACTCGTTGGTATCAATACAAGCAGGTTTTAAATCTCGCATTGCTTGAGGCTTCTAGACAAGCTATGGTTAAAAATGCAGATTTTGAAATTTTAGAAAAAACATTTAATACGGAAGCATTGCCACTTTTTGTAAGCAAATCTGCAACAAAGCTTCAGAAAAAAACATACGCAAAAAACTGGAAATTATTTGGAAGACCATGGGAAATTACTGTGCATTCTCCTACATGTAAAGATTTAAAAAAATGGCACGATAGTTCCATAGTATTTGCCTTACCCCTTATAAATAACAACTACCAAAAAGAGCAAGCTGAATTAAAATCCGACACAAGTATTTACGACGCAAATACTTTAGATTTAGAATTAATCTATCCTTATAAACCAGTAGTGCCAGGCGTTCAGATACTAATCTCAACTCTATTAGGTAAAACAAGTTCAGATATTTATAAAGATAGAATTTTTTCACACGGATACTTGCCAATTAAAACGAGAGTGCGGGTTACTATGCATAGTCACCCATTAATCAGAACAGGCTCGTGGTACCAAAATGTTAGATATGCAAAAAATTGTTAAAATCAGAAAAACAATAATTTTTATAAGGGATAAATTTGCTTAAACATGTCATAGCAAAGGAGTTATCTCCTAGTTGTATTTCATGCAAAGTTGGAAGATTGTGTTTGCCTAATGGTAAGCTGCCTAACAATCTAAAAATTACTGAGGACATAATCGTTAAAGAGAGAATACGAATTCCAAAAAAGGAGGCTCTTTATAAAACTGGGGACCCCTTTTCTAGCTTATATGCTATCCGCTCAGGTTCTTTTAAAACATTAATTGAATACTCCAACGGTCAAAGTCAAATCACTGGATTTTTTTATCGGGATGAAGTTCTTGGACTTGATGCTCTAAATAATAAGGCTCATGCTTCCTATGCCATTGCCATGGAAGACTCAGAGGTATGTTTATTAGCCGTAAAAGATATTGAACATATGCTTGAAGAGTTCACAGAAATTCGTGAGGTTATGGTTGGTTTGGTAGGAACTGAGATCTCTAGATCACATAATATGATTTTGACTTTGGGCTCACTTAATGCGGATCAAAAACTTGCTATGTTTTTACAAGATACCGCCCAAAAGCAAGAAACTATGGGCTACTCACCTAATGAATTTATTCTACGCATGCGCAGAGAAGACATAGGAAATTATTTAGGTCTAACCTTAGAGACTGTAAGTAGATTATTTTCTAAATTTTCAAAAGAAGGAATTTTGACAATCAATAATAGGAATGTCCATATCCTTAATCGAGAAAAATTACTTGCGATCCAGAAATCTTAAATCAAACAAAAGTACACGTAAAAAAAAGGGCTTAAGATAACTTTTAAGCCCTCTTTTTATAAGGAAAAAGGTTATTTTTTACTATCTTCCTTAGTTTTTATATCTTGATCGGCCCCAATTTCAAAGTCACTTTTATCCGTCTTTTTGAGAAGAGTTTTCGGGAGATCATTTCCGTCACGACTAATAAATTTACCCTGCTTGTAGGCATGAACTTTGTTTTTATCGTCGTAATCGCTTTTAAGGGCTAAGTTGATAGTAATAATACATCCAATAATGGCAAGGATAGGCCCTGCCATCAGTATCCATGGCCAAGGCTCTTTATACCAAGGATTAGGATTTTTATCTAATTCTTCAAACGTTTTTTTACTCATATTTTATTTAGGGGCATAGAAGCTTGTTTCATGGTCGGCTTCTAAATCGCCCAGTTCTTCAGATAAAGATTCTACTTTAACATCAAAATCATAAGATTGCCCACGTGTTAAATTTTCTCCTGGTACACGTATAACTAAAGGCACCCACTTAGATTCAAGTGGTTCAACAACTACACGGCTATCAGAATTAAGATTTTCATTACGTTTTTTTTGAGCTTCAGTCAGTTTGTCGTCTTTTCCTATATGAGCAAAACCCCTTCTGTGCTGAAGATAAACTGTAGCTCCTGGGAGAATTTCTTGATCAGCTGAAACCGTAAATACCCTTGGTTCTGTGGTCATATTTGAGACCTGAATACGATATACGTTTTCGATAAAACCACCCTTAACCTCCCTACCTAGAGAGCCACGATCCCTAACAATATCCACTTTTATTGGATTGTGTGAGTAAAGTGAATAGAAAAGACCTCCAACAAGAAGTGCAAGAAGAGTCATATAAATATAGATTCTTGGTCTATAAAATCTATGACGAACTTCTTTAAAGCTCAAACCATTGTTTACGCCATATTCTGAAGTGTATCGAATTAATCCTCTCGGATAATTTACCTTATCCATCACTTCATCACAGGCATCAATACAGGCTCCGCATCCTATACACATATACTGCAGACCGTTCCTAATATCAATACCAGTAGGACAGACTTGAACACACATAGTACAGTCGATACAGTCACCTAGTCCCTGAGCTTTATAGTCCGCACCTTTTTTGCGTTTACCCCTAGGCTCTCCACGTTTTTGATCATAAGTCACAATAATGGTGTCTTTGTCGATCATTACACTTTGGAAACGTGCATAAGGGCACATATACTTACAAACGTTTTCCCTAAGTAGACCAGCAAATAGGAACATAATAGTTCCGTAGAAGAAAGTCCAAAAATAGGGCCAGAAACTTAAATCAAGTTGGAAGAATCTTGGAAAAACTTCTCTTATAGGTAAGAACCAACCTACAAGAGACAAACCACACCATAATGAAAACAAACCCCAAGCTAGATACTTAGAGTATCTCAATAATATTTTGCGGCCTGTCCAAGGGGATTCATCCAATTTCATCCTCTTAACACGATCCCCTTCAATATGTTTTTCGATCCACATAAAAATTTCAGTGTAGACTGTCTGAGGACAGGCGTAGCCACAGAATACGCGTCCAGCTAATGCAGTTACTAAGAATAAACCATAAGCTGAAATAATAAGAATAATAGCTAGGTAAAGGACATCTTGGGATGAGAGAACCATCGGGCCGAGATAGAATTTTCTATTAATGATATCTAGCCAAAAAGCTTGACGTCCATTCCAATTAAACCAAGGAAGTATTAAAAATACAAACTGAGTTAGGTAAACCATTACTTGACGAGCACGGTCAAATCTACCTTTTACGGAACGAGCATAAACTTTTGCCGTAGCTTCTTTCATAATCCTTTCGGATTCATCATCCGATATGGCAATTCTTTGGGGCTGCCAATCAGGTGTTACTTCTTCTTCCTCAATTTCAGGATTGATATCTTTTCTTTCGTTTTCCATAGCTTTTAAAAAAAAACCACTATCTACTAGATAGTGGTCATTATAACTTAGTTATTAACAGGTACTTAAATACCCTTTCGCTATCTCAGCTTAATTAGCTGCTTCAGAGTGTGAAAGACCCCAAACATAACTAGCTAAAATTTTGATTTGATCTTCAGTTAGTAAAGCACCATGGGCAGGCATTTCACCAGAACGTCCGTTAAGAATTGTGTGAACAATTACGTCTCGAGACGAACTATTAAACCATACATCATCAGTAAGGTTAGGTGCACCTAAAAGGCGATTACCTTTAGCGTCAGCCATATGGCATGCAATACAAATTTGATCGTATTTCTCTTTACCTTTTGCGATTAAAGTTGCATCATGGCTTAAACCAGATAATGAACGAACAAAGTGTGCAACGTTGTTTGCGTCATCTGGTGTAAGAACAGAATTCCAAGCAGCCATAACGCCGATACGACCATTAGTAATAATATCTATTACATCATTAGGTGTAGTAACGAATTTATCACCCTCTTGAGAACCCCACTTCCAATCGTTATCTGTTAAGTTAGGGAAATTAGGAGAACCTTTTGCATCTGAACCGTGACATTGAGCACAGTTATTTAAGAAAAGACGTTCACCTAAAGCTAATGCTTCTGGATCTTTAGATAAATCTTCAACAGATTTACCGTCAAATTTCGCATAGATAGGTTTCATTTGTTCTGCGTGAGCAGATAGTTCTTGTTCAACCTTATCTTGAGAAGTAAAGTTTAAGAACCCTTTGAAATCACCTAAAGCTGGGTATAGGAAAATAATAGATACACCTATAACACAAAGGCCAAGGTACATATAAATCCACCAACGTGGGATTGGGTAGTTAAACTCCGTAATACCGTCCCATTCATGACCAGTGTCGGTAATTTCTGTTTGTCGTTTTAGCCATTTACGTTGAGACCATAGTAACCATACACAGAAAACTATACCCAAAATCGTAATGATGGTGATCCAGTAACTCCAACCGCTACTAAAAAAATCACTCATGATTTTATCTCTCCATTTTTATGATCTGATTCAATTTCATCTGGTAGGCTAAAGGGCAAATTAGCTGCAGTTTCATTATCTTTACTACGTCTAGTTGACCAAGCCCACCAAATAATTCCAAAAAATAATGCCATCGAAAGAATAGTTAGAAGACCATTCAAAAGTGCCATTATCTAGGACTCCTATTAGTTAGCTGCGGGTTGAGCAGTAGTTGCATTAGCTTTATTTTGCTCAGCTAATGCAGCTCTGTAACCAACACCAAGGTTTTGAAGGAATGCAATAACTGCATCTTCTTCAGTTTTACCTTTAAGCATTTCAGGTGCTTTTGCGATCTCTTCTTCTGAATACATAGGTTGACCAGTATGAGTAGTATGAAGAGAATTCAATGTTTTCATACGGTTTTGAATGTTTTCAGATGAAACATCTTTATTTTGCAACCATTTATATGCTGGCATATTAGATTCAGGTACAAACTGTCTAGGATTACGAAGGTGAGCACGATGCCAGTCATCAGAGTAACGTCCACCTACACGAGCAAGATCTGGACCCATGCGGCGAGAACCCCATAAGAATGGATAATCGTAAACACTTTCACCTGCGACTGAATATGGACCATAACGTTGTACTTCAGAAGCAAGAACGCGTACTTGCTGGCTGTGACAACCGTAACAACCTTCTTTAATATAAACGTCGCGACCTACTAATTGGAGAGCATTAAGAGGTTTAACTCCTGGTGCTGCTTGAGTAGTAGAGTGTTGGAAGAATAATGGAATGATTTGAACCAAACCACCAAATATAACCACCAATATAGAGCAGATGATTAATAAACCCATGTTTCTCTCAATAACCTCATGAGAGAAGAATTTTTTATTATTTGTAGCCATAAACTATTTCTCCCTTAAGCAGTTACTGTGTTAGGAGCAACATCGTGCTCAGTAGGTGCAGGAACAGCAGGGTTAACTGCTTTATGACCACGAATAGTATTGAATACGTTTACAAGCATGATCACAATACCAACTAGGTATAAAGTACCACCAAGTAGACGAATCATTAGAAGTGGTTTCTTAGCATCAAGAGCTTGTACAAATGAGTAAGTCATAGTACCGTCAGCTTCTACAGAACGCCACATTAAGCCTTCCATAACACCAGCTACCCACATAGAAGCGATGTATAGAACCACACCGATAGTTGCAATCCAGAAGTGCAGTTCGACTAGACCTTTAGAAGCCATTTCACTGCGACCCCATAGACGTGGGATTGTGTAATACATACTACCGAAGGTAATCATAGCAACCCATCCCAACGCACCAGAGTGAACGTGTGCAACAGTCCATTCAGTGTAGTGAGATAGAGCATTTACGGTACGGATAGACATCATTGAACCTTCGAATGTAGACATACCGTAGAAGGATAATGCTGTAACCATGAATTTAAGAATAGGATCTTGGCGAAGTTTATGCCAAGCACCTGACATAGTCATGATACCGTTAACCATACCACCCCAAGATGGCGCAAGAAGGATAAGAGAGAATGTCATACCTAAGCTTTGAGTCCAGTCTGGCAATGAAGTCCAAAGTAAGTGGTGAGGACCTGCCCACATGTAAGTGAATGCTAAAGCCCAGAAGTGAACGATTGATAAGCGGTATGAGAAGATTGGTCTTTGTGCTTGTTTAGGAACATAGTAATACATCATTCCTAGGAAGCTGGTTGTTAAGAAGAAGCCTACAGCGTTATGGCCATACCACCACTGAACCATAGCATCTTGTACACCCGCGTAGAATGAGTAAGATTTAAATAACTCACCGCTTACAGGGAATTCAATATTATTGAAAATATGTAAGATGGCAATGGTTAAGATAAAGCTTCCGTAGAACCAGTTTGCAACATAGATATGTTTAACTCTACGTTTTAAGATGGTTCCGAAGAAAACCACTGCGTAAGCAACCCAAACTAGAGTAATAAGAATATCGATTGGCCACTCAAGCTCTGCATATTCTTTAGAGCTAGTGAAACCAGCTGGCAATGTAACTGCCGCTAAAACGATAATTAACTGCCACCCCCAGAATGTAAATGCAGCAAGTGCATCTGAGAATAGGCGTGTGTGACAGGTTCTTTGTACTACATAGTATGATGTAGCGAAAAGAGCACTACCTCCAAACGCAAAGATAACTGCATTAGTGTGAAGTGGACGTAAACGACCATAACCGAGAATATCTGCTAGGTTAAGCTCTGGGAATACTAGTTGAGCGGCAATAATAACGCCAACCAACATACCCACAACACCCCATATCACAGTCATAATCGCAAATTGCCTTACTACCTTATAGTTGAAGGTTTCAGGAGTATCAGCGCTTAATGTACGCATAGGTTTTCCTCTTAATAAAACAAGTCTATTAAATTTATAATTAAAGCCCGAATAATTTCAATCGATTTCATCGGACTTTAACATTTTACTTAAATATTTTGAAGTAAGTCAAAAAATCTAGAAGCATTTGTACTCTATTCATCTAAAGATTGAGATACATCAAGATTTTGTGTATCGTCGTCCTCTAAGATAGATGTAGAGTGCTTTTGAACATCATCAAATTGTCCTGAGCTTGTAGCCCAATATAGGAACAGTCCTACGATAACTACAAAGAAAAATGACAGTGCCAAAAGTATAAAAAGTGCAAACATTTTCTAGCTATGGGACTTCAAATATTTAAACAATCTGTATGAATTCCAAGCTACTCCTAAAGATGAAATAAGCATAGTAATGGCAGCAAGCCAAGGCTCTACTATACCTGTCATGGCTAATGGAGTCATTAGTAAGTGCCAAATCAAAGAACCATACAGATTTTGGTAAGTACAGATTTTAATCTTAGAATACAGGTTTTGAGTATCTCTTGTAACATATTCTTCACTCAACCCTGCTCGAGCCGCTGAAAATGCTGTGGGCACAGACATAGCCATAGCACATGGACAGCTCATAACAAATAAGGACACTAAAACTGGCAATGCATGTGCTTTGTCGATCCAAAAATACCACACGGCCGAAGTAACAACAGCTAGTACTATTTGTAGAATCACAAATACATAAGCCAGTCTATCGGCTCTATTCTTAAGGCTCTGGTGAAGAGTCCGCAAATCAAGTGTACTAGCCTTGTTAAAGGTTGATTGTTCAGCAGCAAGCTCTAGATATCTTGCAGTTAGTAAAAAAGCCACGAACATAGAAATTGAGTCATAATAGACCTCTCCTCTATGAGTAATGGTCACTAACATTGATGGCACAAAAGCAACAATTATCCCAATTGCTACGGGCCAATTCATGTTTATATGATTGCGATTCTCGTCTCTAAATAGTCCATTCCAAATCGGCGTTGCACAGTACAAAATAATTGGAATGGTCAATGCAAGACTAATCCAATTCATCATGACTATCACCTTCATCAGAATTTCATAGCTATCTGTATTTTCGTAGCTTGGTTTCACATAACCTGGCACCGCAAACATCATAATTTGCATCATTACAAGCCAAGATATACCAAGCCTTGATAGCAATGCTCTTCGTTTAGAACGTTCCTCTTGCGGTAAATTATCTGGTATAGAAAAAATTGATTTATTTGATGCCATTATGATTTAGGAGGTCTAACTAATTTTGGAAATGTATCAAAAGGCACGGCTGTTTCCTTAACCTTCTCTTTTTTAGATTTAGATTTTTTCTTAGTTTTTATTTTGCTCTTTGGCAATGTTTTCGCATTCTCGTCTTTTGCATTTTTTATAAACAATCCTGCTTTTCGAAGAGATTTTACTTTTTTCTCCCCTAAGCCTTTAACCCTATCAGCTAAATCACTATAAGACTCAAAGGGGCCACCTGATTTTCTAGCTTCAATTATAGATTTGGCCATTTTGGGGCCGATTCCCTTTATAGAATCGAGTGCTTCTATTGATGCCGTATTTACGTCAATCGAGCTAGCATATAAAGCATTGATAGCAAAAAAAGAAACTAAAATATATACAAAAAATCTACTGAATTTACTAATCATGATAATGCATTATTTCTTCTGAACTAACAGTTGAGGTACCAAGTTTACCGACAACTATGCCACCAGCTTTATTTGCCCAGTTAATAGCTTCGCTCCACTCTAGGCCAGCCGCCCTTGTTACCGCCAAGGTAGCTAAAACCGTATCTCCAGCTCCCGACACATCAAAAACTTCCTTAGCCTGAGCATTTTGATGTGTGCGACCATTTCTATCAAATAGAGTCATACCTAGTTCTGATCTAGTAACTAAAATTGCATCAATATCATGGGCCTCTCTCAAAGCATTTGCCTTCAAAAGCAAAGATTCTTCTGAATCCCAATGTCCTACAGCTAATTCCATCTCAGCTCTATTTGGAGTAATTAAAGAGGCTCCTGAATATTTAGAATAATCAGCCCCTTTTGGATCCACTAAAACTTGAATGCAATTTGCTTTAGCAAAAACAATCATATCTTCGATATATTTAAGTGCACCTTTTCTATAGTCTGAAAATACCACTAGGTCATGAGCCTTAATTAATTCTTTAGTTTTCTGATTTAACTCTTGGGCTTTTTGGTCACTTGGAAATTTTTCGAAATCTATCCTTATAAGTTGCTGCTGACCGCCTAAAACCCTCATCTTGATGGTAGTTTCTGAAGTATTATCTGAGATAAAATGATGACTTATTGAGTGCTCTTCACATAAATTCTTTAAAATTTTCGCAGGTTCATCATCCCCAACAATTCCAACTAATGATACTTGAGCTCCTAAGCTAACAACATTACTAGCAACGTTTGCCGCACCACCAAGCCTATTTTCATTTTTCTTAACGTGGACCACAGGCACAGGTGCTTCAGGAGAGATTCTATCCACCCTACCAAACCAATAGCGATCTACCATAAGATCACCAACCACTAATATTTTGCGTTTCTTTATATTTTCTATTGGATAGTTATGTGACACTATCGGTCCTCAACTCTTTTATGATCAAATGTATTCCAATTATTGCAACCAGGACACTGCCAATAAAAAGATTTAGCTTGAAATCCGCAATGGTTACACGTGTATTTTTCAAGTTTATCACTTTGAGAAGATATCAAATTCTGCAGTATGACTAAATTATCCACCCCCTCAGAAGTGCCAAATTTCAAGTAACTAGATAGAGCCTTACTAAGCCCCAAAATAGAAGGATTAGTGCTTAAAGATGATTTTGCAAATTCAATTGCTTCTTTTGGGGATTTCTGCACTAGATAATCAAAAAGTACACTAAAGATTTCAATAGAAGGATATTTTGCATAATGGGATTTTAATAACTCAAAACCTTCCGAACCCTCTGAAGAACTGTTCATAAGATCCATTAAATTTCTAGCTACCAATCCACCAAATTCAGGAGCCTCATATAAAACACTGAGCAAATGTTTTTTTTGTAAACCTATATCTTTATTAAGTCCCGCAATTTTAGCTCTAACAATACTTAGCCTTGCACTAACTGAAGGATTCGATGATTCTCCTAGATTTTCAAACTCATCCCTTGCGTGCATAAGGATTTGTTCAATTTCCTGAATATCAGGCTTTTCCTTTCTAAGCTCATCTTCAATAATTTCGCAATAATAGTGAACAATTTCAGGAAGTGGTTTATTGAGACGGTTCTGAAGTTCTTTTAAAGTTTTGATAGCATTGTCCCAGTCATGAGTAATCTCATAGACTCTCAATAAATTTGCATACGATGGCAATGCATACTTACTATGCGTTAGGGAGTTTTTAAACTCTCTTTCTGCTCTATCCAACAACCCAGCTTTAAAGTAATCCTGAGCAAGCTCAAATCGTGCATGTGCAACTTCATGAGCTGGTAAATCTGGTCTATTTAATAGACTTTGGTGAACTCTAATTGAACGGTCAATTTCGCCTCTTCTTCTAAATAGACTACCCAAAGCTAAATGTAATTCGGTTGTTTCAGTATCTAGTTTTGCAACCTCTACAAATGAATCTATAGCCCTGTCGTAATCCTCTTTCAAAAGGAAATTCAAACCTTTAAAGTATGAATTTGGGAGATTGCTAGATTCGTCCATCATTTGCTTGGCATCTATACGTGAGGCATACCAACCAAGCAAAAAGAATATAGGTATAAATATTAAAAACCAGAATTCAAAATTCAAATTTCACCTATTAGCGAACTTTTTCCGTTACTACAAAGCCGTCTGGAGATGAAACAGGCACAATTTGTTCTTTTCTATGAGTGTGCTCAAGGTCAGATTTCAAAATCTGATTTTCTTTACGCAGGCGACTTAATTCTACGCCTCTGCTTAATTTAGTTGGCAATGTAAGTAAATAAATTAAAACACCACCAAGTAGAAAACTTGTAAGGATTACAACAATCAATGGAACCTGTTTAAGCGATAGATTTCCATAGAAATTTATGTCTACAGGAGCGGTGTTTTTTATGGCTAACAATATAACTAAAACAAAAAGAATAATGCGTATAGCCCAGACAACTATTTTCATATAGACCTCAAAATTTCATTTTTCCATATTGTAAGACAAAAATTAGAGTAAAAAAAAGCCTGAACTTAATGTTCAGGCTACTAGTAAAAGAAATATTAAGAAAGAAAGCTATCCTCTGTAATTATTGGATTTAACTCTTTCTTAAAGACCTCATCTACCTTTTCTCGCAACTCTTTACCAGCTTTGAAGTGAGGTACTCGTTTACCGACGACCTCAACGACTTCTCCAGTCTTAGGATTGCGGCCCACACGCGGAGCACGTTGTGACAATGAAAAACTACCGAACCCTCGTATCTCGATCCTTTGACCATCCGCTAAGGAATTAGTCATCGCATCAAGAATAGTTTTAACGGCTATATCCATGTCACGGGTTGCAAATTGTGGGTAAGTAGCAACCAGTGCATCAATAAGTTCAGATTTTGTCACTATTTATTATCTTTAGCTTGATCTATTTTTGCTTTAAGAAGTGCACCAAGGCTTGTAGTTCCAGAAGATGAATCTTTAAGTGATTCAAGCTTCTCAGCTGTTTGAGCATTTTCGCGAGCTTTAATAGAAAGTTGGATTGAACGAGCTTTACGATCAATATTAATAATCATAGCTTCAACTTCATCACCTTCTTTCAGAACAGTAGTCGCGTCCTCGATGCGGCCATTTGAAATTTCAGATGCACGAAGGTATCCTTCAACATCAGAATCCAAGGTAACAGTAGCACCTTTAGGTTCTACAGATTTCACTACACCCTTAACTAGAGCAGATTTCTCATGAGTCGAGGTATACATAGTGAACGGATCACCTTCAAGTTGCTTGTGACCTAATGAGATACGTTCTTTTTCAGTATCGATGGCAATAACAACGGCTTCAATCTCGTCGCCCTTGCTTAGTTTACGTACATAAACTTCACCTGGCTCATTCCAAGATAGATCAGATAGGTGAATTAGACCATCTATGCCACCTTCAAGACCAATGAATACACCAAAATCTGTTATAGATTTAATAGCACCTTTAATACGGTCACCGCGTTTATGTTTATTAGCGAATTCTTCCCATGGATTTGGTTGAACTTGTTTCATACCAAGAGAGATACGACGACGGTCTTCATCAATTTCAAGAACGCATACTTCAATCTCTTGACCTTGAGAAACTACTTTACGAGGATCGACATTTTTGTTTGTCCAATCCATCTCAGATACGTGAACAAGACCCTCAATACCAGTTTCAACTTCAACGAAAGCACCGTATTCTGTGATATTTGTAACTTTACCAGTTAGTTTAGAATCTTTCGGATAACGAGTAGCTAAGCCAACCCATGGATCTTCGCCAAGTTGTTTAATACCGAGAGAAACGCGATTTTTATCTTTATCGAATTTAAGAACTTTAGCTTCTACTTCTTGGCCAACGGTTAATACTTCTGATGGATGACGAACACGACGCCATGCCATATCAGTGATATGTAAAAGACCATCGATACCACCTAAGTCTACGAATGCACCGTATTCAGTGATATTTTTAACAGTTCCTTTAACCACAGAACCTTCTTGAAGATTTTCAAGAAGTTTTTGAAGTTCTTCACCCATATTAGATTCAAGAACAGAACGGCGTGATAGAACTACGTTATTACGTTTGCGGTCAAGTTTAATGACCTTAAACTCCATAGTTTTACCTTCAAAAGGAGTTGTGTCTTTAACTGGACGTACATCAACAAGTGAGCCAGGAAGGAAAGCACGGATACCGTTAGTCATAACAGTTAAGCCGCCTTTAACTTTACCTGTGATGGTACCAGTAATAAGCTCACCAGAGTTAAGTGCTTCCTCCAGTTTGAGCCATGCAGCCAAACGTTTAGCACGATCACGAGAAACAACAGTTTCACCAAAACCATTTTCTGGAGAGTCAACTGCAACTGAAACGAAGTCGCCTACTTCTACTTCAAGTTCACCCTGATCGTTAAGGAATTCTTCACGTGGCACCATAGACTCAGATTTAAGTCCAGTGTTTACCACTACATGATTGTGTTCGATTCGAACAACTTCTGCGGTGATTACCTCACCTGATTTGACTTCTTGCTGATTAGCGTTAGCGAACAGATCAGCAAAGCTTTCGCCCCCGAGGGCTTCTTGTAAGTTAAGATTTTGAGACATTAATAAATCCAAGAGATTAAACAGTTTGCCTAATCCCAAATATGCACACCAATTACTAAGTAACCAGTGGAGTTAAAAAAACCCTATAAATAGGGCACTAAAAAAAGATTGATATTTTAATTAAAAATTTCTTGATAATCAAATAATTAGGAGAATTTTTCTAAGATTTTCCATTTTTGTATTATGAAATTAACAACTTCATCAATACTCATTGAAGTAGTATCAATGGTAATGGCATCTTTTGCAGCCACTAATGGGGCAATGCTTCTGTTTCTATCCTGTTCATCTCGCTTTCTCATATCATTCCTAATAGCATCAAGAGTGATATTCGGGTTTTTGTCTTTTATTTGATTGAATCTTCGAAGTGCTCTAGTTTCTAAGTCAGAAATTAAAAATATCTTTAGGGGTGCCTGTGGAAATATAACTGTCCCCATATCTCGACCATCAGCAACAAGCCCCTTTTCCTTTAAAAAACTGTGTTGGAGATTTACTAACGCCTTCCTAACTTCTGGGATTGTGGCGAGTTGAGCGGCAACATTGCCAACATGTTCTGTACGAATGGCATCAGTCACATTATTGGAATTAAGAAACACAAGACCATCACAGAAATTAATCTGCATATTTTTTATTACTGAGACTACATCCTGAATATTCTTTAAATCTGTACTTAAATTGAGGCATGCAAGGGCTGAGAGCCTATAAAGTGCACCAGAATCCAACACATCCCAGCCCAAAATTTCAGCAACTCTTTGACTAACAGTGCCTTTTCCAGAAGCACTTGGCCCATCAATAGTTATTAATTTCACTCGATAATTCCCTTCCAAGAATTACGCAACTTTGATGTTCTCTCAAGCCAATCCATAATCTTCAGTTTATCCCCAGAATCAATAAACTCTCGCATCATATTTAAATGAGTTTCAAAGTTACTAATTTGCTCCAAAAGCACATCACGATTACTAAGAAAAATATCGGTCCAAACTTGAGCCGATCCGCCTGCAATGCGGGAAAAATCACGAAACCCCGTTCCGCCCAAATCGATATTGTCGCGAAAATGCACATTCTTCATTAAATATTCCATATATGAAGAGGCAATAAAATGAGGCAGATGGCTAAGGGCAGAAAATATTTTATCGTGCTGCTCGAAGCTAGTCATTAAATTTACTTTTGCCCCAAGCAAATCCCACAATTTTTTAACAAACTCTAGGCGTTCAGAGGGAGTCTCATTAAAAGGCGTAATCACTATATTGCGGTTCACAAATAAATTAGGATTCGCAGAATGAGGGCCATTCGTATGCCATCCAGCTATTGGATGACATGGCACAAAGCATGATTTAAGATGGGGAAAATTCTGAAGCGTATAAGTGATAATTTCTGCCTTTGTACTTCCTACATCTATGACCGTCGCATTTGGGTTCAAATTATATGCTAGCTGCTTAAGAACATTAATAATCGCCTTTGTCGGAGTGGCAATGATTACGAAATCGCACTTCTTAGCTATTTCATCTATAGTAGATTTTTCATCCACCCATCCTTCTTTGATGGCATAGTCAATATTCTCACTATTAGTGTCGTAAACATACACACGAGAGACTAAATTTTTCTTTGATAGACCCAAAAGAACTGAGGTACCAATCAGCCCCACACCAATTAATCCTAAGTTCTTAATCATAGTCATATCATGAACTAGCCTTTGGATACGAGCCCAGCACTTTCACAAATGGTGCTTTGCTCTTAAGAAGATCTAATGCTTGAGAGACATTTGCCTCTTGTGCATGCCCTAAAAGATCGACATAAAAATAATATTCCCATTCTCCATTTTTAAATGGGCGAGATTCTAATCTACTCATAGATAGGCCATATTGGGCAAACGGAAATAGCAGGTTATATACGCTTCCTGCTTCATTTGAGGCCGCAAAAATTAAGCTTGTTTTATCATTATTACTTGGTTTGGGTGCAATATGCCCTATGCCTACAAACCTAGTTTTATTGCTTGAAGAATCTTGTATTCCTGTGGCAATGCACTTGAGTCCATAAATTTCCGCAGCACTCTCACTAGCAATTGCTAGTGCCGCAGAATCTGCCGATGCCTGCATGGCCGCTTCTGAATTGCTTTTTGCCGTAATTATCTCAATATTAGGCAAGTTCTGTATTAGCCATTTATGACATTGCCCGCGAGTCTGAGGATGAACATAAAGTTTTTTTGCATCACTCATTTGGCCATTTTTATGCAGTAAACAATGTTTTACTTCCACATTACATTCACTATGAATTTTTAATTTAGAAGTCAAAAACAAATCTTGTGTGGTATTTACCATTCCCTCGGTAGAATTTTCAACTGGTACGACTCCAACATCTGCCTCTTTTGATTCTACTGCTTTAAAAACTTCCTCAAATGTAGTGCATGGCTTTTTGTCGATATAGTGGCCATAAAGTTTGTAAGCCGCTTCTTCAGAAAATGAGCCGCTGGGGCCGAGATATGCAACGGTCAATTTTTTTTCTAAACCACGACAAGCAGAAATTATCTCAGTCCATACACTTTGCACCGCTATAGAAGGAAAAACCTTTGCTTTCTCCGATAAAGACTTAAAAATCTTAGCCTCACGTTCAGGTTTAAGTACATCCGTATCAGAGCCGTGAGTTTTCTTAAATTCCCCTACTTCGATAGCTAAACTAGCACGCCTATCAAGCAACTCCAAAATAGCACAATCAACTTCGTCGATTTGCTGACGAAGCGGCTCTAAGCGGAGAGCTAGTTCATCTTGTTTATCCATGTTGAGCTACAAAGCTGTCCATAAATTCAGCCAGTTCGCGAACACCTTCAATAGGCATTGCGTTATAAATTGAAGCCCTAATTCCACCTACCGATTTATGCCCTTTCAATCCTAAAAGACCATTCGCTTTAGTTTCTTTTAAAAATAAATTGTGAAGCTCTTCTGATGGCAATGTAAATGTCACATTCATATCAGATCTATATTTAGGCTGAATCTCGTTTTTATAAAACCCTTGAGATTTATCGATTAATTCATATAAGGATCGGGCCTTAGCTAGATTTTGCTCGTGAATAGGCATTAGACCACCTTTTGAACGCAACCATTTAAGTACTAAACCGCAAATATATACGTTATAAGCAGGAGGGGTATTAAAGCCAGAATTTCCTCCTTTTACGTTTTCGTAATTAAATACGGAAGGACAAATATCTTTAGTAAACCCAATCAAATCATCTCTAACAATAACAACAGTTACACCCGCAGGGCCGAGATTTTTTTGAGCTCCTGCATATATCAAGCCTACACCATCAAAATTTATAGGTCTAGATAGAATATGAGAGGACATATCAATAACCATAGGTACGTCAGGAGCCCCTAGATTGGCCATATTCGGCAAATCTTTCATCTCTAAACCACTTATAGTTTCATTAGAACAAAAATGAACATATGATGAGTCTGGATTAATTTTCCAGTCAGAAACTTCTGGCATCCACATTCCTGATTTATACAAAACGCCGTCTATTTCTTTTTCCACTTGATTGCTTGCGGCTACCTGAACATCTGCAAATCTTTGTGCTTCTTTATGAGATTTTATAGACCAAGTACCAGTGAGCACATAATCGGCCTTTTGGGCATCACGACTAGCTATTAAATTAATAGGCACCAATGCATTTTGAGCCGTAGCTCCTCCATGCATAAATAAAATCGAATATCCATCGGGAACAGCAAACAAATCCCTAAAATCTGTCAATGCATCTGACAAAATTTGCTCGTATTCTGGAGATCTGTGGCTCATCTCCATAACAGAGATACCACTAGAATTCCAATCGAGCATTTCAGATGCAGCTTGTTCTAATACTGGACGTGGAAGTTTTGCTGGACCAGCAGAAAAATTCCAAACACTCATTATTCATCTCCCTCAGAATTACTAGCTGGATTCTCACTATCTTGCGAATCAGCTTCCACTTCAGATGACTGTGGCAATGCTTCCTCATCCTCAGTCTCCTGTTGTCCTAAATCGCCTTCCGTTACAGTTTCTACAACTCTCTGAACTCCAGAAAGTTTCGTACCTTGATCCACTCTAATTAAAGTCACACCTTGAGTAGCCCTGCCCATTTCACGAATCTGCTCAACCTTAGTTCTAACCACTATACCATCAGTGGTAATCAGCATTATCTCATCTTCAGGATGAACTAATACAGCAGCTACAACTTTACCGTTTCTATCACTGGTCTGAATCGCAATCATACCTTTAGTTCCACGACCATGACGCGTATAATCTGTAACAGCTGTCCTTTTACCATATCCATTTTCAGTGGCAGTTAAGACACTTGCCTGTTCATCTTTCGAGACAATAAGTGAAATAATTTTTTGTCCCTCTTCCAATCTCATGCCAAGCACACCTCGCGATGACCTGCCCGTAGCCCTAACAGACGATTCATCAAAACGCACAGCTTTGCCCGCATCAGAGAACAACATAATGTCACTATTACCATCTGTTAATTCAGCCCCAACTAAGTAGTCATCATCATCCAAAGTGACAGCTATAACAGCCATCTTACGAGTGCTTGAATATTGAGACAGAGCGGTTTTCTTAACTATGCCCTTAGCTGTAGCTAAGAAAATAAATTGATCATCTGAGAATTGTTTAATTGGCAATACTACCGTTATCCTTTCATTTTCCTGTAAATCAAAAAGATTAACGATAGGTTTCCCCTTGGACGTACGCGTCCCTTGAGGTACCTCCCATACTTTAAGCCTATGTAAACGACCTAAACTTGAAAAACATAAAACATAATCGTGTGTGTTAGCGATAAACAGCTGTTGGATATAATCATCATCTTTCATCTCGGTGGCTTTTTTGCCGCGACCACCCCGATTTTGTGCTTGATACTCAGATAATGGTTGGCTCTTTATATAACCTTCCTTGGATAGAGTAACAACCATATCCATAGGAGTAATTAAATCTTCAGTTTCAAATTCAGCAGCTTGATATTCGATTTGAGAGCGACGAGTATCCTTTAGAGTGTACTCATTTTTGATGGCAATGAGTTCCTCTCCGATAATTGTAGTTATCCTCTCAGGCTTAGCTAGAATATCTAAAAGATCCGTAATAGCCTCCATCGCAGCCTCATAGCTAGAAATAATTTTCTCTTGCTCTAAGCCTGTAAGTCGACGCAAGTTCATATTAAGAATCTCACGTGTTTGCTCATAACTTAAATAATACAATCCGTCTTCTCGCAAACCATATTCTTCAGGCAACCCCTCTGGTCTATAGGCTTTAAAGCCACCCAATGTTTGATCTTCATCCACTCTAGATAGCAAGCTTTTGACTAAAGACGAATCCCACCCTTTACTCATTAAGCGCTCAAGGGCCTCGTCTGGAGAAGCAGATGATTTAATTGTTTGGATAAATTCATCTATATTAGCCAGTGCAACAGCTAAGCCTTCTAACTTATGTCCCTCTTCTCTAGCCTTTCTTAATTCATAAACAGTTCTTCGGGTGATAACTTCACGACGATGCTGCAAGAAATAGACTACAAGTTCTTTAAGATTTAGAAGTTTAGGTTGACCATTAACCAAAGCTACCAAGTTCATACCAAAAGTATCTTGTAGCTGAGTTAACTTAAACAGGTTATTGAGGATGACATCAGCCACCTCTCCACGTTTAAGCTCAATAACTAGTCTCATTCCATCTTTATCTGACTCATCTCTAATATCGGAGATGCCTTCAATTTTCTTTCCATTAACTAGTTCGGCTATTTTCTCTTGGAGAGTTTTTTTGTTTACTTGATAAGGAATTTCATCTACAACAATGGCTTGTCTATTACCTTTTTCAAAATTCTCTATATGAGTTTTGGCTCTCATGACTACACGACCACGTCCTGTACGATAGCCTTCACGGACACCACTGTACCCATAAATAATTCCGCCCGTAGGAAAATCAGGGGCTGGAATATATTCAATTAATTCGTCAATTGAGCAATCAGGATTTTTAAGACAATATAGACATCCTTCAATTACTTCAGATAGATTATGTGGAGGAATGTTAGTAGCCATCCCGACTGCAATCCCAGAACTGCCATTAATAAGTAGGTTTGGTATCCTAGTTGGCAATATTTTCGGTTCGAACTCACTACCATCATAGTTTGGCCCAAAATCAACAGTTTCTTTTTCCAGATCTGATAGCATCTCATGGGCGATCTTCTCGAGGCGAATTTCTGTATAACGCATGGCAGCCGCACCATCACCGTCAATTGACCCAAAATTACCCTGTCCATCAACAAGCATATATCTCATAGAGAAATCTTGAGCCATTCTAACTATAGTGTCATAGACAGCAGAATCACCGTGAGGATGGTATTTACCAATCACATCACCCACAATACGGGCTGATTTTTTATAGGGCTTATTCCAACTATTAGATAGTTCGTGCATAGCATAAAGAACACGACGGTGAACAGGTTTTAAACCGTCCCTAACATCTGGCAATGCTCTGCCTACTATTACACTCATTGAATAACTTAGGTAACTACGACGCATCTCCTCTTCAAGAGATACAGGTAGGGTTTCCTTTGCGAAAGAATCCATTTATTTCACTTTTTTATTTATTTTGCTTAACTTGGAATTTTAGCATTTGAGGGGTGTTTCAATACAGTTTCGTTTCAAGTTACAAATAAACTTAAGAAATTGCTTTAACTTGTGTTTCTAAACGTAAATTTTTAAGCGGAATTCACTTGTTTTGATCGATAATTCAGTCACAAAAATGTATGAAATATGCAACTATTGTTCAAAAAAAACGACACTTTTTTGCATTGTATCCTTATTTTGACCTACAAAAATAACAATATTTGCCTAAATAACGTAATATTAACTACGGAAATAAGGGAAAAACCGTCAAAAGGTTTTGAATATGACCGTAATGATTGGTATACTATCCCTGAATTTTAATTATGTGGCGTCACGCGCTGCGAATCTTTTTTTAGCACATTTAGCTCTTCGAGGAGAAATATAAATGACCTCTAAATTCGCTCTAGCAATTGCTTTTGCTTTCTCAGCTGGCGTTGCATCAGCTCAAACAGTAGATAACTGGGTTAGTGACTTCGGTGACCCTGTAGTAAATGACTTCGGTGATTGCTGGCAGAATGACTTCTGGACTCCTGCAACTGCACTTCCTGAGTGTGGTGGCACAGTAGCAGTAGCTGCTGACGGTACTCCACTTCCTATTACAGCAAACAAAGTTACTTTCAATGCAGATACTTTCTTTGATTTCGACAAATCAAATCTTAAACCTGAAGGTCGTGCTGTTCTAGATCAAATCGCTGAACAAGTAACTCATTTAACTCTTGAATCATTGATTACTGTTGGTCACACTGACTCTATCGGTACTCAAGCATATAACCAAAAACTTTCTGAACGCCGTGCAGCTACAGTTAAAAACTACCTTGTAAACAAAGGTATCCCAGCTGAACAAATCATCGCTTCTGGTCGCGGTGAACTTCAACCTGTAGCAGATAACCGCACTCGTGAAGGTCGTGCTCAAAACCGTCGCGTAGATATCGAGATGGTTGGTACACCTAAATAATTTCTAAACTAGATATTATTTAAAAATGAATATGGCTCCAGTTAGGGGCCATTTTCATTTCTTTAAAACTATGACAAATGTAAGCGACACAGAGATTGAAAAATTCTCATCCATTGCCTCAAAATGGTGGGATAAATCTAGTGAATTTAAAACACTTCATGATATTAACCCAATTAGATTGAATTGGATTTTATCCAATATTGATAAACCTCTAAAAGATATTAAGTTAATAGATATTGGGTGCGGAGGTGGTATCCTAACTGAAAGCCTAGTTAGCTCAGGCATTACAGATGTAACTGGTATAGATTTAGCAAAAGAATCTATAACCGTAGCTAAACTTCATAGCCTTGAGAGTGGTCTTAAAATAAATTATTTAGTGGAATCTGCTGAAGATCATGCAATATCTCATAAACAAACTTATGATGTTGTTACGTGCATGGAACTTCTTGAACATGTACCAAATCCTCAAAGTTTAATTGAAGCAATTTCTACCCTACTAAAACCTGGTGGCATTGCATTTTTTTCCACTATTAACAGAAACTTTAAATCATACGCTTTAGCCATTGTTGCTGCTGAATATATTCTTGGTATGGTTCCTAAAGGCACCCATAATCATAGTATGTTTCTAAAACCTAGTGAAATTATGCGTTTTGCTAGAATGTACAATCTTGATTTATTGAACTCCACTGGTTTTGAATATAAACCACTTACGGGTAATTATGAATTGAGTGGATCGCTTGATATAAATTATATGTTGGCAGTTAAAAAGCATGGAATTTAAGGTCTCTAGAGCGGTTTTTTTTGATTTTGACGGTACTCTTGTTGATTCTGCTAAAGATTTGGTGGAATGTGCAAATTTGCAAAGATTAAAACGAAATAAAGAGCCTCTCCCCTTTGAATATCTAAAAAACTTCGTTTCTCGTGGTACTCCAGCTATGTTAAAAGAAGCTATAGGTCTTTTAAAGGAGGACCCAGACTACGATTTAATCAGAGAAGAATATCTTACAGATTATAGGGAAAGATTGACTCAAAATATTCGTTTCTTTGATGGGATACCTGAAATGTTGGAAGACTTAGATAATAAGAGGATTCCTTGGGGCATTGTCACAAATAAACCATCTAATCTAACCATTCCATTGCTAAATTTTCTTAATTTAACTCATCGGGTTATTTCATCTACTTATGGAGATTCAGCTCCCAAAAGTAAGCCTCACCCAGATACTATATTCTTAGCATGTGATCAAGCTAGTGTAAATCCTAGCAATTGCATATATGTTGGAGATGATCAAAGAGATATTGAAGCTGGTAAGGCTGCGGGCATGAAAACAATAATCCTGACATATGGATATTGTCCTGAACCTGAAATGATTCCCGAATGGGGTGCAGATTTCATAGCCCATACACCAGCTGAAATTACTGTTGGAATAGATAAATTATTTAAATAAAAAAGGCAGCCGAAGCTGCCTTGATTCGTTCTGTTGCCAAGTGAATCACACTCCTGGAGCTTGTTTAATTAAGCTGCCAATGCAAATTTATCATCGTTAGCATTTATAGATGTGCTTGATTTACGGTCATCGCCTACCGACTGCCAATATTCCTAGTTATCCCTGTCGAAGCCAATACGTCCCCTCCAATAAAACACTCTGATAAATGCCCTAGTGGTGGAGACGGCGGGAGTCGAACCCGCGTCCAAAAATAATTCAGTCTATCAGATATACAGCTTAAAGTTAATTTTAACAAAATCAATGACTAATGTCACCTATCCCTAAGGACAGATAGTAGTTCATCAGAACAATCACGAAAAACCTCATCCCATTCGGGAATAGTAGTTCTTAAAAGTTTCGCCATCTTAGAGTTATCTAATACGGAAAACTCTGGGCGATTAGCACCCTTATGATCTTTCCTAGTTTTAGTTGGAGAAATTAATGGAGCTCTAGGGCTCAAATTACTCCATTTAATACCTTCAGAACGAATCATTAAGGCAAATTCATACCAACTACTGTATCCAGATGGAACTACATGAAAAACCCCTAATGCTTTCTTACTGATAATCTTAAACATGTATTCAAGCAAAAATTCACTAGATGTGGGTACAGTAAATTGATCTCTTACTACATTAAATCTATATGGGCCTTGCTTTTTAGGGTTAGTTAATTTAGAAAAAATTTTCTTAACAAAGTTCACCCTAAAGGGACTATATAAAGCACTAGTCCTAAAGATATAAAAATCAGGGGTTTCCTTCATTATATAGAGTTCACCAGTTAATTTATCAAGACCATACTGATTAATTGGGCAAGGTAGTGTAGTCTCAGGATAGGGTTCCTTAGAGGTTCCATCATAGACATAGTCAGTAGAGAAATGAACAATTGCCGCCTTGTTGTAGAAGCACCATAGAGCTAAAGTCCTAGGTAGCACAGCATTAATAACATAGGAGACTTCTTTATTATTTTCGGCCTCATCTACTGAAGTATAAGCAATTGTATTAATTACTAAATCAGGTTTGTAAGCATCTAGAAATCGCTTGAGAGCTCGAAAATTTTCGTGTGCATCTAAGGATGAGCTAGGAAAAAATTCATATCTCGTGCAAATACTATATATATGTCTGGAATATTTAAATGTAAGCCCCAACTGTCCAGAGTCGCCAACTATTACGGCGAATTTGTAAGGAGGGGCTTTAAGAGCCGCTGCCATATCTATCGGCTAAAATTTAACCCTGAAGTAACAGAAATCATATCAGAGGCAATATTTGCACTTTCACGAGCCACAACATCAAGATTCTCCTTGCGTTTTTTCTCGTTTTCTAGCTCCTCTTTTAAATCGCCCTCTCCTCTAGCAAGTCCATCATCTAACTTAAGATCATTAAAGTTAATTTCTCCAAGTTCTTTTCTTTCTTTATCGAAGGCCTTGATTTGTGCATCCATCTCTTCTCGTTCTTTAACGCGTGTCTCATAATTAAGAGAGTACGATTTACGTTGAGATAATTTCAAACGATATGCATTTTCCTTTTTGAGTAGATTCCAGCTTCCAGAATTTGCAATACGATCTTTATGTAAGGTATTTAGTTTGGCAATGCTTCCCTTCAAATCTGCAAAAGGTTTATATTCAGCTGGTCTCAAAATAGTCCATGGCAATGGATTATCATAACTAGATTCACCAAGTTTCTCGTTGTCAACGCTTGATGGAAACTCAATATCCGGCTCTACGCCTTTTAGTTGAGTTGAACTACCGTTAACTCGGAAGAATTTTTGAATGGTCCATTTGATAGCACCTAGATCCTTATACTCAACGTCTTTTTGTAAAAAGTCAGTTAAATCTCTAAAGGTTTGAACAGTACCCTTTCCCCATGTTTGAGAACCTACGACTACTCCACGGCCATAATCTTTAATGGCTGCTGCAAGTATTTCAGATGCTGAAGCAGAAAACCTATTAATAATAACAACAACAGGTTTATCCCACTCTTGTTTGACACCGCGAGATTGGACTACATTAATATCGCCGTTTTGTGAGCTTACTTGCACAACCTTCTCATAATTGCCTATAAAAAGTCCACTTACTTTAGCGGCCTCATTTAAAGAACCACCACCATTATTTCTTAAATCTAAAACAACAGCCTCAACCCCTGACTTTTTATATTCATTAAGAAATTTAGTAATGTCCTTAGATAATGAGTTGTAGTTTTTCTCCAAGGCTTTTCTAGCATCGAAATCTTCATAAAACGATGGAATTGTAATAACACCTACCTTATGAGATTTTCCATCTGATTTAGTTTCTATCACTTTAGATCTTGCAGCTTGCTCTTCCATAGAAACCTTTTCGCGAACAATCTTAACCTCTTTAGGTTTACCGTCCATACCAGTACCAGCAGGGATTAATTGAAGTCTAACAACACTTCCTCTTTTGCCGCGAATTTTCTTAACTATGTCGTCAAGTTCCCAGTCGATAACATCCTCAAACTGACCAGTTTCTCCCTGAGCAACTCCCACAATTAAATCACCAGGATTAATTTGCTTACTTTTAGCGGCAGGACCGCCAGCAACCACTTCACGAATTTGACCGTATTCAAAATGCTTTTGCAATACGGCACCAATACCCTCAACAGACAAGCTAATAGACACATCAAAGTTTTTCGCTGATGAGGGACTATAGTATGTAGTATGAGGATCTAAGCTGTCACCTAAAGCATTTATAAAGTATTCTGCGGCCTGCTCTCCATCCATGCGTGCAACAGTGTTTCTGCGGTTGATATAGCGTTTACGAAGAGTGTTTTTGATTTTGTCCTCATCAACATTAGCTAGTTTTAAGCGAAGAAAATCATTTTTGATTCTCTTGCGCCATAAATCGTTAGCTTCCTGATGAGTCAAAGGCCAATCGAGTTCATCACGATCAAGAACAAACTCCTCATTTTTTTTGAAATCAAAACCTTTATCTAATAGCGAGATTGCGTAATCATATCTCTCAACCAATCTGTGCTTATATAGATTAAAAATCTCAAATCCTATTTGGAGCTGACCCTTCCTGTAGTAAGAGAGAATTTTCGATTCATATTTTTTAAATGAATTTATATCCTCTTTAGTAAAAATCATTTTGTTTACATCGAGCGACTTAAATAGGTTCTCGAAGACAAGCGACTGTAATTTATCATCGAAAGGTTTTTTTTCGAATTGGAATCTATTCAGAATTAAAGCTGATAATACCGTTGCACGAGCATAATTGTCTTTAAATTCCAAATCTTTAAATTTAGCTGGCTTATACAATGATGCCTCGTTAGTTTGAGCATCGTTTGTGACTGCATTTAAGGATACAGATCCAGAAATTAAACTTATGGCAATGAGCGTGCTTTTGAAAACTCGATTTAAATTCATAAAACTTAACGTAATCTATTAATTGTTTATGTTTGATTATACTTAACCAAAGCATTGTAAAATCGGTAAAATCCCTTTTAATTTTATTTCACTACATTACCTTATATGAGCTCAAAAAAGTTGATGAAATCGGTAATCATTGCCACATTAGGACTGACTTATTCTCAATTTAGTATTGCTGCTACGAATGCGTTTGAGAACTGCATTGCCAATTTAAGAAGTCCAGCTATGAAATCGAATGTAGACTATGCGACTTACGAAAAGTATTTACTACCGATTAAGCCAGATAATTCATTAATTCAAAAACTAAATTACCAGCCTGAGTTTGTGACTCCAATATGGCGTTATATGGCCAATCTTGTGGATCAGGAACGCATTGATCAAGGGCGTGCTCTTATGAATAAACACTTCGATATTTTAAAGCGTGTTGAGGAGCAGATGGGCGTTGATCCTGCGACTGTAGTTGCTATATGGGGGGTTGAGAGTAATTTTGGGACGAATCTTGGTAAGTATGATTTAGTGCGCTCATTAGGGACATTGGCATGTAAGGGGCGTAGGCAACCATATTTTAGGGGTGAATTATTTTCTGCTTTACGTATTTTGCAGTCAGGAGATATATCTCGTGAGAAACTGAAAGGGTCATGGGCTGGAGCTTTTGGGCAGACTCAATTTATGCCATCAACATTTGAGAGAATTGCCGTTGATTTCGATAAAGATGGGCGTCGGGATTTAGTGGATAATGTGGCGGATGCATTGGGGTCTACAGCAAACTATATGGTCAAAAGTGGATGGCAAACAGGGAGACCGTGGGGGGTTGAAGTAGCATTGCCACCTAATATTAATTTAGATGTGTCGGGCAGAAAGCATAAAAGAACTGTTCAATATTGGATGAACAAGGGTATCAAAACTATAGATGGTCAGAGTTTGAGCTCAATCGCACAACCAAACACGAAGGCGGCGTTGTTATTGCCAGCGGGGATTAAGGGACCAGCATTCATTACGTTTAAAAATTTCGATGCTATCTATAGCTATAATGCGGCGGAGAGCTATGCATTAGCAATTGCACATTTATCGGATCGATTGCGCGGTAAGGGGCCATTTGTGACACCTTGGCCAACGAAGGACGAGAGCTTATCTAGGGCTGAAACGCGCGAACTACAAAGCATTTTGCTCGCACGTGGGCATCAAATAGGAGAACCTGACGGCATTGCAGGATCTAAGACTCAGGATGCTATACGATTTGAGCAGCAAAGGTTGGCATTGCCAGCGACAGGAATTCCAGATAAATCTATTTTAAATACGCTACGAAAAGAAAAATTCTGATGGCGTCAAATTCTCTTGTAACTTTTACAGATGCTCAGCTTGCGTTTGGGCATCATGCTTTACTTGACCATGCCGATTTTTCTATCTCTGAAGGTGAGCGCATTGGACTTATCGGAAGGAACGGTGCAGGCAAATCTTCAATGCTAAAAATTATAGACGGACGAATTCATGCGGATGATGGGGAAATTTCATTCTTAAATGGCATTAGGATCGTGACCGTTGAGCAGGAGCCAAAATTAGATGAGAGTAAAACTATTCTCGAAAATTTATTATCTGATTATTTAGAGGTCGAGGACTGGGAGCGCAGTTCAAGGGCTGAGCAAATACTGGATGAACTTGGCTTAGATGGGGCTATACAAGCGGTTGGGCTGTCAGGTGGTACGAATAAAAAGATTGCATTGGCAGCTGCTATATTAAAAAACCCGCAACTTTTGCTCTTAGATGAGCCTACTAATCATCTAGATTTTGAGAGCATTATTTGGCTTGAGGAAAAATTAAAAAAAGCTACATTTGCACTGCTTGTGATTACGCATGATAGGCGGTTCTTGGATGAGGTTACCACAAGGATTGTTGAATTAGATCGCGGAAAGTTATATAGCTTTCCTGGTAATTTTTCTAAATGGCAGACTCAAAAGGAGGCTGCTTTAAAGGCCGAAGAAATTCAAAATGCGAAGTTCGATAAATTTCTCGCTCAAGAGGAAGTTTGGATTCGAAAGGGTATTGAGGCTCGAAGAACTAGGAATGAAGGACGTGTTCGAAGACTTGAAGCTTTGCGTCGGGAACGTTCCGAAAGAAGAGATAGAGTGGGAAATGTTAACTTTCAACTCTCAAGCGGTGAAAGATCTGGGAAACTAGTGGCTGAATTGGATAATGTGAGTTTCAGCTATGGCTCGAAAGAGATCGTACGAGGGTTTTCAACAAAGATATTGCGTGGGGATCGCATTGGCATCATAGGTCCTAATGCGGCGGGTAAAACCACCCTCTTACGTTTAATCCTTGGCCAACTAACCCCTACATCTGGTTCTGTGAAATTAGGGACTAGTCTAGAAGTCGCTTATTTTGATCAGATGCGTAATCAACTTGATGAAGGTGCTAACTTGGCGGATGTGATTAGTCCTGGTAGTGAATGGGTGGAGATTGGTGGTACCAAAAAGCATATTATGGGGTACTTAGGGGATTTTCTGTTTGAGCCTGCACGTGCTCATTCTCCTGTTAGCAGCCTGTCAGGCGGTGAACGAGCTAGGCTATTGCTGGCTCGATTATTTGCTCGCCCTGCAAATGTTCTAGTACTTGATGAACCCACAAATGATTTAGATATTGAAACTCTAGAATTATTAGAGGAGTTGCTGCAAACATATTCTGGAACGGTTTTACTTGTGAGTCACGATCGTGTGTTCTTGGATAATGTTATTACGCAAACCATTGCCTATGATGGTGATGCAACATGGAATAATTATTTTGGTGGATATGAAGATTACATAAGGCAAAGGCCCCAAAAAGAACCAAAAAATAATCCTATAGAGGATGAAGTTCGAAAAGAAATTCCAAAAGAAACTAAGTCTAAAAATAAATCTAAACTCAGCTCATATGAACTTAAAGAGCTACAAGAGCTTCCTGAGAGAATATCTAAAGTTGAAGAAGAAATTGAAAATTTGACAGCTAAGCTTTCAGACCCAGAGATTTATACGGATGGGCCAGAGGCAGCGGCGGAGATTCACGGGAACATTGCCAATTTAGAAAAGGAGTTGGAGCTGCTTTTTGATAAGTGGCAAAAACTTGAAGCGAAGATATAAAAAAGCCCCGAAATCTTGCGAATCGGGGCTTTCTATTTGAGGGCTAGATTACCATTGATATCCTACGCCTACTCCAGCACTAAATTTAGATTTGGATTTGGCCATAGAGCCTTTAAGTACCCATTTACCACTAGAGGAAATCGTAGAAATACCTACTGCTACAGCGGCTTTACCTTCATGATTTCCGCCAGCAATTGCAACCATGCTCTTACCAGGCACATATGCTTGCGGTAAGTTCGCCATAGCTACAGCAGTTGCCGTACTTTCACGCGTGTTTCTCCATTGTTTGACCTCTGAGTTAGATACAATTCCTTGAACTTGACCTAGAGTTGTAGCTGAATTTGGGTCAGAACTAGGTTTTAAGCCAGTGATTGAGCCTTCACCTTTAAGATCTAAGCCGTTTTCATTGATTTCAACAACAGGTTTAGTAACAGTAGCACCATTTCCAGAACCAGTTGAATCGCCGCCATCAGAGCCACTATCAGAACCGCCGTTAGAACCATTTGAGTCATTTTCAGCAGGAACGACTTTGCTGATTACGATACCTTCTGGCTTGATAATAGTTTCATGAGTTCCATTTACGAATTGAGCAGAGTTCAAGCCTTTAAGATCTTTCGATAGGCGAACTTTGATTTCGTTAGTTGGATTTTCATCCGTCGCAGGAACTGCAGCTACTGAAATATTATTCTCAGAAACATTATTGATATCAGCTCCACCCACAAGTTTTAACTCTGTATTGAGTTTGTTTTTAAGTTTAGTGTCACCGTTATCGCCTGAGAAAATCAAACCATCCTTCATTGTTGCAACTTCAACTTTTTCATCAGGATTGTTAGGGTCTGTATAAACAATGCGAGGTGTTTTTGGTTCGCCTTCCTTATCATTTAAAGTTGGTGTAGTGTCTTTTGCATCCATAGAAAGACTTGATGAACCAGTTCCATCTTTTCCATCTTTACCTTTTGTACCAGGAATATTATGGAATGTGATATCTTTACTTGTTAAAGTAAGACCTGGTTCGCCTGGTTTTCCATCTTTGCCATCACGACCATCTTTGCCGTTAGGGCCATAGAGTTCTATAACACCTCCATTTTCTTCGTCACCTTTAACTACAACAGTTTCCTTATCGATTTTATTAATAACTTTGATTTCGCCGTTGACACCATTTTTACCTGGTTCTCCTGGTTGGCCATCAGCACCTGGAGTACCTGGATCACCTTTACCAACTACAATAGTATTGGTATTAACAGTAGTTGAATTAACAGTGTTTGTAGCGATTTCTTTACGCATAGCTACTCGTATAATGGTTTTGCCATCTTCTTCCTCAACTCGTGTCATGATATTTTCGCCTTGATCGAATTCATCATTCCACAATGTTTCGGTATCTGCACCTTCAGCTAAGTCTTTACCTTTAATTTCAACAGTGGAATTAAGCTTAGTTGCAAGTGGGTTTTTGTCAGTTTCACCAGTATTCGCGCCAAATCTGAAACCGTCATTCATAGTTGCTACGAAGACTTTTTCATTGTTATTGTTTGGATCAGTATAAACAAGACGTGGAGTTACAGGTTTCCCTTCTCCGTTATCTAGTGTACCAGGAGTTTTATTATTTTCATCTGAGGTATCTGCTGTCATAGATAAACTAGAGTCTCCTTTACCGTCTACCTCACCATTTGGATCAGATTTAGTACCAGGAATATTATTGAAGGTTATTCCATCGTTAGCTAAAGTTAGTCCAGATTCTACATCTTTTCCATTAGTTCCATCACGACCATCTTTGCCGTTAGGACCATAGATCTCTATAACACCTCCGTTTTTTTCATCACCTTTAACTACAACAGTTTCCTTGTCGATTTTATTGATAACTTTGATCTCGCCGTTTACACCATCAGCACCTGGAGTACCTGGGACACCTTTACCTACTGTAATGCTTTGAGGGTTAAAATTCTTGCGAAGCTTGATTCTAAGTATAAGATCATTATTAAACTTCTCAAGTTTAGTTAGGATATTTTCACCATCATCAAAATCTTCTTCTTTTAACGTTTCACCGTCTTTAGCGTCTGCCCCTTTGATATGAACCACACTATTTGCTTTAGGGCTAGTAGCATCTAGACCTGTGTTTCCTTTAAATTTGAAAGCAACACCACCACCAGCAACAGTTACACCTGAGTTTGGATTGTCGCCAGGACCACTAGGATTATTTGGATTAAATGGGCTATCTGGATTATTAGGGTCGTCAGGATTATCTGGACCAGCTGTATTTCCGCCTGGATTGTCGTGTCCAGGATTATCAGATGGGTCTATAAGTACTGGTTGATCATTTGGACCAGGTATTTCTCCTCCAACTACTCCATTACTATCTGGTTTATCGTCTCCAGTTGAGCCGTTGTGATTTTCATTACCAGTATAGTCAGGCTTGTCTATTGGATTATCAAGTTGTTTTTCGATTTCTGTAACGTTATCGTCAACATATTTTTTTAATGCATTTTCTACAGCCAATAATTGAGCAACGTTTACTGCGTCAGACCATTGTCGACCTGGGGCTACATTAATAATCTGTCTAGTAACTCCACTATATCTGTAAAGTCTTCCGTCTGGGCCTTTTCTAATAATGTCTCTTAGACCAACTGAGAAAGCACCCATTTTTCCGCGGATAGTCTGACGAACCATAGGTGAATTATAAAGATAGACTTTACTAGCAGGGTTAAATGTGTTTCCATTGTCAGGACCTAAATAATCTCTGTCAGCTACAGATTGATAACCTAGAGCTACAGAACCAAGAGAATGAATTTCATTTCTGCCACCAATTCCTACACCAATATGTTGATAAAATCTATTGGCATATCCAAATCCTGTTATATGGTGTGCAGTAGTATTTGTTCCATTGTGATTAAATCCAACGGCGGTATTAATAATCATAGGGATGGAATTACCACTTTCATCGTGGTCGCCTCCACATAAATATGCAGTTGAAAGTTTACCGTCCCCACCTATTAATGCACCACAACGCCAGTGAGTCCAATTAATAGCTTCAGCCTCATCCATTAAGGCAAATTGACCAACTAAAGAACCAACAGTAATAGCAACACCAACCGCAGCTGTAACCAATTTTCTTGATTTACAGGATTTACCACTCGCATGGTTTTTACTAATTTCAGGTACTGCTACCCAGGTTCGAGTTAGAGAATTAAACAGAGATTTGTATATTTTGTTCATAAATACCCCAAATTTTGATAAATAAAAAAATAGGTTGCAGAGTGACTACAACCTGAATTTGACTGAAACAGTTAAAATCGTTTTGAATTAATTTGCTATGATTTTATATACAAAAAAAGAAAATTTCTAACAATTACTAAAACTTTTATGAAATAATGTTGCAACTTTTAAACATTACTTTTCTATGATCTCTATAGATTTCATGAGTTGTTTGAGGCAAACAGTAAAAGAAATAGCATTTTGAAACAAATGTGTGCAAACAACTCCGCCAAAAACTAAATTCAAAAAAGAAGGAAAATTTGGTGGCTCTTCCCCGATTCGAACGGGGGACCTGCGGATTATGATTCCGTCGCTCTAACCGACTGAGCTAAAGAGCCTTTATGAGGGATTTTGATCTGTTATGCAAAAAGCAAGTCGCCAATTACATAAAGTAAAGAAAATTATTCTACATTGCCACCATAAAAAAAACAAGATTTTAGTCTGAAATTCGCAAAATAAAGTCTTCTCTGTCGCTTTCTACACTACGAAACACACTTAAGATTTTATTTACCTCATCCCAAGTCATCTCACTTGCACTGCCATCGAGATCACTCCAAACAATTTCAATTGGACCCTCGATATCCGTAGTCAATATATCGTGTAAAGCATCTAAATTATTGGCCGCATAATCTGCCACATCTAATTCATAATAAATGCGATCGTAAAATTTGCTTTTGCTTTTCACACCAGTCAAATCACAAATTTTTATTTGCATGCAGGCACCTCCACAAAAGTCTCGTAATGATCTAATGTTATGTATTTGCGTCCAGATTCACTATATAAAAATCTTTTTGCATTGCGACGCTCTCCATTGTAGTCAAGGTCCGCTTCCTTCCATCGTCCGCGGGGTAGCCTCTTTTCGAAATTACGAAATTTATCGCCTCCTATGGATTTACCTTTTAAACCTTGGATTTCATTAAATGGCTTACCAGGAGACCATCCCATCTCGCGTGCTTCTCTTTTTGTCACATAATAAGGTGGCAATGCCCCCTCTTTCTCAAGATTACGCACAATTTCAAAAACTTGATTAGAATTTAAATTGTTTTTAAGATTATCTTTAATCCATTTGGGAATCACTATTTCACAGGAGTTTTGATCCTGAAGATTCTGTATAGTGGCCTCAGCTTGTGATTTAGAAGGTTTTAAATAAGCCCATATACTAATGAGAAGAATTATTATTAATGTAAAATAAACGAAATGATTCTTTCTGATTTTGGGTAGTTGCATAAGGTTTTTAATGAAGAATTTATTTAAAGTACTAATCTTTGTTTTAATTTTAGTGGGTATTGCTTATCTTTTATTCAACTCGTTTAAAGATGTTTTATTACAGGATGATCCAGTTAATCCAGAAGCACCAGTAGTAGTAAGTCCCGAAAACACTCCCGCAACTAATCCTGAAATATTGAGTACCAAAGACGCTTTCGAGAACACTTCAAATGAAGCATCTCCTGTGGAGGAAAGCGGTTTTACATGCGATATGGCTGAACCAATTATTCATAATCTTTATTCTTTAAGGCTTGAGGATAAACCTATATCTGAAGCAATGACTTATATTTCAGAGAATCCTGATATCCCAACTGACTTTAAAGCTTTTGCTGAAGGCCTCTGGAATACCCCTAAAGACAAACTTGAACCAGAAGAAAAAGTCGTAGATAAATTTATTAAGTCTTGCTCTAAGCTTAATTAATTGTTCATTCCATATGCTTTATGGAATGACTCCACCATATTTTGAGCAGAAGCTTCTAAATGGAAGCTTTGAGCATTAGCTACAGGCCACGCGACTTCAAATAATCTCGTACTATATTTCCCTTCAATTAATTCATTCTCTACCAATTCGGGATATAGTGCAGAGAGCAATCTAATTTCAGTTGGAGATACGCGTCTAGCAATATGGTGTGCTCTAAGTTCGCTTGGATGGTGAAGGCCCGCTGCACCTAAAAGTTCTGCTAAAGCATGCAGTGTATTTTTGTGGTAGTTGTAGACTCTATAGGCCTTATCTTCCACAACAAGAGCTTTCGCTCTTAGTGGATCCTGAGTAGCAACACCTGTAGGGCATTTATCAGTGTGACAGGCTTGAGCCTGAATACATCCCACAGCAAACATAAACCCACGACCAGCATTACACCAATCTGCCCCAAGTGATAGTGCACGAGCAATATCAAACGCAGTAATTACTTTACCTGCAGCACCAATTTTGATATGTTTTCTTAAACCTATACCAACTAATGTATTATGTACTAATCGTAGGCCCTCACGTAGAGGCGTACCGACATGGTCAGCAAATTCTATAGGAGCCGCACCAGTACCACCCTCAGCTCCATCCACCACTATAAAATCTGGGTAGATACCAGTTTCTAAAAAAGCCTTAGCTATGGAGAAAAACTCCCATGGGTGACCAATACAAATCTTAAACCCTACAGGTTTGCCCCCTGAAAGATCTCGCAATCTCTTGATGAATTTCATCATACCAATTGGATTGTCAAACTCTGGATGGAAGGCTGGAGAATTACAATCTTCACCTACAGGAACACCACGAGCTTCTGCTATTTCAGGAGTTACTTTAGCCCCTGGCAATATACCCCCATGCCCTGGTTTAGCCCCTTGTGAAACTTTTAGTTCAATCATCTTGACATTATGTTGAGTGGCTTTTTTAGCGAATTCCTCATCGTTAAAAGAACCATCCTCATTGCGACAACCAAAGTAACCTGAGCCGATATTCCAAATTAAGTCTCCGCCTTGCATATGATATTTACTGATACCACCCTCACCCGTATCATGTGCAAATCCACCTTGTTTAGCCCCTCTATTCAAGGCAAGAATCGCATTTTTAGACAATGCCCCAAAGCTCATAGCCGAAATATTGAATACTGAAATCGAATATGGTTTAGTACACTGAGGACCGCCTACCGTAGTTCTAAAATCGTGATTCTCAATAGTAGTAGGATGCATAGAATGGTTAATCCATTCGTACTCTTGTTCATATACATCCTTAATTGTCCCAAAAGGCCGCTTATCGATTTGCTGTTTTGCACGTTGATAAACTACAGCCCTCTGATTTCTTGAAAATGGCAATATTTCATTATCCTGCTCAAGAAAATACTGCCTTATTTCTGGACGAATTGACTCAAGAATATAACGCATATTTCCTATAACTGGGTAGTTTCTAGTGACTGCATGCTTAGTCTGAGTAAGATCACGAATACCTATAGCAGTTAAGAAAATACAGGGAATAGCAAGCCACAACCAATTTGAGTCGAATATCATGGCTAACAATAAACCGATAATGCTACCCAAAATAACAAGTACGAAGACTGTGTACCGAGAATATAAAAATTTAGCCATGATTAGACCTAATTATTTAGGAATTGAACTTGAAATAATTTTGCTTAGAGATTGAGCGGTTTCTTGGTTAGGAACTAAGAAAAAGAAGTTACTCTTTTGAACAAACCCATCTATAGAAACTAAATTTCCTTTAACGACCGTTACATATCCATAGTTTTGAGGAGTTTTTGACATGATGGCAACGCCTTCGGCTGTCAATCCTAGTCGCACATATGCATTACCCTTGTCGTCCACAATATTTTGGACCTGATTTATATAAGATCTATTGATAATTGGAAACTTAGAAACATAGATTCTAATTTTTTCATTAACTTTAAGTGATTGAAAGTTTTCAACTGGATCATTAGATCCATGATAAACCTCAACAATAGAGTCAATTTCAGAAGGATTAGCGGTGTCGCCCGGTTGATTCGGGCTCTGACACGCAGCTAATAGAATAGGTATAAAAAGAAGTAGTAGTTTTTTAAGTAGATTCATAAATTTTCCTGAAAGTAAATTTTAAGAAAATTTTATAACTTACTTGCCTTTCTTTCCATCACGTAAAGTTACAGCTAAGTCTCTTGCATCAACTAATGATGATACCGGGAATAGGATTACACCGTCTTCTAGCTTAGCTCCCGCATTATTTAAACGCGAGAAAAATTTATTATCTATACTGGCTAAAACTGTCCCACCTTTTGAGGATTGCAGCTCAGTTGCAAGTCTTAAAGCTGCATCTGGAGTTAAACGTAGACCTAGTGCAGGTTCATCATTAATAGTTTTAGCTGCAAGAGCATAAGAAACATCATCCAATCCAATCACTCTACCAGTAGTAAAGTAAGTTTTACCGTCAGCATTAAGCTGAGTATCTTGTTTTTCGTTAACCCAAACCAAGCGATTTTTTTTGTTTCTGACACGTTTTCTTACAGTGCCTTTCTTTGTTGATACAACGTACAAAGCCAGAGTTTTACCGTCTTTATATGGATTTACTCTTAGTGATCCTTTTGGACCGTTTGGACCTGTACCAGTAGATTCACAGGCTATTAAACCACAAGCAAGAGCGGCAGATAGAAAAATATGTGAGAGTTTCATAATTTATAAATTGAGGGGATGAAAAAATATAATCCGTCTAATATATATCACAGAAATGACACAAAAATTAAAAATTTGGTACTAATTGAAAATATTAATCAATCTATATTCACGATAATTTCCACTGCACGCATTTTCTTGTGTAAGTTGCTCTGAAATAGCTAACTGCCCTACGCGAATTTTCTTAGCTAAGAGACCCCCATACATCTCAGGACCGCTCATTGGCTTTTCATCGAACCAATAAAGTCTAGCTGAAAGATAATATTCCCCTTCAGGAACATTTGGAAATGCAAACTGCCCCAACTCATTAGAAACTGAAGTTCTAATCATATTCCTATATGCTGGCCCAATATCCCCTGCCAATTCAAATCCGCCTAAACAAACATCCCTATACCATTGATTACTTGCATTTGATACAGGATTTAATGCAACTTCGACGTACTTTCCTGTACGCTCTGATGAATCATTTTGATTACTAAGATATATTCTGCCAACTACTTGAGCTAGAGGCGAATTATTTGCTATGGCAATGCTCCCGCCATCTAACCCCTCTCTCGCTTTCAAGGCTGATGATGATTTTATAAGTTCATTCGGAAGTGGCTTAATCGGCTGCTTTATAAAGGGAGTCGAACAAGCAGCCAAAGCCGTGATAATAAATGCCCAGATGCTAAAAGATGAAAGTTTCTTAAATTTAAAATATCTAGATTTTTCCTTCACTAATAGCATCCTCCATTATTATTTTTTAACTCTAAATTCTGTGTGACATTTTTTACAAGCATCACCCATGCCCGCAAAAGCTTTTTTAAACTCATCAAGTTCTTCAGCTTCTTCTAGGTCATCTACTGATTTTAATAGAAGATCACGATATTCTTCGAATTTAGCAGTGTTTGACCAAAGTTCAGGTTTTGCGTTCCCGCCCTCAGTACCAGGACCGAATTTAGACCAAGGCAAGCGAGCAACAACGTCTAGAATTTCAGCTTGTTTTTCAGCTGCATCTTCATCGAATTTTTCAGCTTTTAAGATACCGCCTAACATACCAAAATGAGTAGCCATAACAGTTTTAGCTGACTGACGATATTTAATTGCTTTTTCCGCAGCAGTTGGTTCTTTTTTCTCTTCTGCTTGAGCTACTACTGCAGAGATCATACAGGTAGCAATAAATAATGATTTTAGAAATTTCATAATATTCTCCTTAAAAAAGTCCAAATCTAGTAAAAGTTAAAGTTTGGACATTAAAAGAATTTTAAACAATCTTTGCTAATTTAGCAGCAAGACCAGTATATTTCTCAGGTGTCAACTCTAAAAGCTCATTTTTAGCCGCTTCAGGTAAATCGAGTTCTGAAATAAAATTTCTTAATGCCTCTTTTGTAATACCCTGTCCACGAGTGAGTTTTTTTAGTTGCTCATATGGTTGTGGCAATGCATACCTACGCATCACTGTTTGCACAGGCTCAGCAAGAACCTCCCAACAATTTTCAATATCCTCTTTTATCCTGCCCTCGTTAACCTCAAGCTTATTTAGTCCTTTTATATGTGAATCCCAAGCAATCATGCAATATCCAAAGGCAACACCAAGGTTTCTTAGAACAGTAGAGTCGGTTAGGTCTCTCTGCCATCGCGATATAGGTAGCTTCTCTGATAAATGTCTAAGCACCGCATTAGCCAGACCAAGATTGCCTTCTGAATTCTCAAAGTCAATCGGATTTACTTTATGAGGCATAGTCGATGAACCTACCTCGCCTTCTTTAAGCTTTTGTTTGAAATATCCTAAAGAGATATATCCCCAAATATCACGATTAAAATCAATCAAAATTGTATTAAACCTAGCAACCGCATCAAATAAGGCTGCCATCCAGTCGTGTGGTTCAATTTGAATCGTATGTGTGTTTTGAATAAGACCTAATGACTCAATAATCTTTTTACTAAATTCAGGCCAATTAATTTCTGGATATGCCGAAACATGGGCATTATAGTTACCTGTGGCACCATTTAATTTAGCAAGTGGCTCGACCGATTCAATGGCCATATAAGCCCTCTCCAATCTAATTAGGACATTTGAAAATTCTTTTCCTAGTGTCGTAGGGCTAGCAGTTTGTCCATGTGTACGTGAAAGCATGGGAACTTCAGCAAATTGAAGAGCATAGTTTTTTACTAAATTAATAATCTCTTTCGCTTTTGGCAATAACACCGTTGCCCTCACTCTTTTAAGCATCAAAGCGTGAGATGTATTATTTATATCTTCAGATGTGCATGCAAAATGAATAAATTCTGAGGCTTTTGATAATTCTTCATTTGAAGTTATTTTCTCTTTAAGAAAATATTCAACCGCCTTAACGTCGTGGTTGGTAGTTTTTTCAATCTCTTTAATACGAGCAGCATCGACCAAAGAAAAATCAGAAACTATTTTAAGTAGCTCTTTTTTAGAATCGTCGGAAAATGGCTTAATTTCATCTAATCCAGCCTCTGACAATGCAATCATCCAGTTTATCTCTACTTCAACTCTATGAGCCATAAACCCAGCTTCCGATAAATAGGTCCTTAGATCGGTACTCTTAGATGCATATCTACCATCTATAGGAGATAAAGCAGTTAATACAAAATCTTGCATTGAAGTTTGATCGTCTAATTTCATAATTGACCTTTTTAATTTGAGTCGCGTGAAACTTCTATTATTCCACCTCCTAGGCAAATTTCACCGTCATAAATCACGGCTGATTGCCCAGGCGTAACGGCCCATTGATTCTCACGAAAATGTAATTTAAATTCCTGTCCCTCAGAATGAACTAATTCACACTCTGCATCTGACTGACGATAACGTGTTTTAGCGGCATAAGCACCTAAATTTGGACTCTCTCCTGAAACCCATGAGGCATCAAGTGCCACCAATTCATTTGATAAAAGCCATGGATGGTCATGACCATTAACGACATAAAGAGTATTGGATTTCATATCTTTGCGAGCCACATACCAAGCATCAGAAACTCCATCAGATGACATATGCGATTTAACCCCTCCTATTCCAATACCCTTTCGCTGACCAATAGTGTAGAAGGAAAGACCTACATGCTCCCCAATTTGCTCACCCGAATCAGTCAGTATAGGGCCAGGTTTTGAAGGTAAATATCGATTTAAAAATTCCCTAAATGGGCGCTCTCCAATAAAACAAATTCCTGTTGAATCTTTTTTTGTGGCATTAGATAAACCTAATTTAGCGGCAATCTCACGCACTTGAGTTTTATGAAGTTCCCCCAATGGAAACATAACTTTAGAGAGTTGCTCTTGATTGAGTCGATGCAAAAAATAGCTCTGATCTTTTTGCGGATCAAGACCCTTAAGAAGCTGATAGGACTTGCCCTTAGGACCATCCACAGCCCTAACCCTAGCATAATGCCCTGTGGCAATGTACTCCGCCCCTGTACTCATCGCATGGTCTAAAAATGCTTTAAATTTTATTTCTGCATTACATAAAACATCAGGATTCGGTGTACGGCCCGCAGAGTATTCTCGAAGGAAATCTGAAAAAACTCTATCTTTGTATTCTGCCGCAAAATTTACGGCATCCACTTCAATCCCTAGAGTATCTGCGACACTAACAACATCAATCCAGTCTTGGCGAGAAGAACAAAATTCGGAATCATCATCGTCCTCCCAATTCTTCATAAAGATGCCCAGTACTTCGTACCCTTGCTCTTTTAGAATATGAGCGGTAACTGATGAATCTACTCCTCCAGACAAACCAACAACAACTTTAGGTTTAGACATATTAACTGCCTTGATGGGTACCACCTACAGTTATACCGTCAACTCTTATAGTAGGCATACCTACACCGACAGGCACACTTTGACCATCTTTTCCGCAAGTCCCGACACCACTATCAAGAGACATATTATCCCCAATCATACTAACCTTATTCATAGTATCTAGACCACTACCAATCAAAGTAGCACCAACAATTGGAGAGGTGATTTTTCCATCTTCGATTAAATATGCTTCTGAAGCACTAAAGACAAATTTTCCGCTTGTTATATCAACCTGACCACCTGAGAAATTTGCCGCATAAATTCCTTTTTTAACTGATTCGATAATCTCTTCGTGTTTATGCTCTCCGCCTAACATATAAGTATTAGTCATACGTGGCATAGGAAGATGTGCATATGATTCGCGACGTGCATTTCCAGTTAAAGGCATGTTCATTAAATTTGCGTTTAAAGTGTCCTGTAGATATCCGCATAAAACTCCGTCTTCTATAAGGACATTTCTTTGAGTTGGATTTCCTTCATCATCAATATTTAAAGAGCCGCGACGATCTTTAATTGTTCCATCATCTATAACGGTCACACCTTTGGAAGCCACTCTTTCACCAATACGTCCAGAAAATACACTAGTTCCTTTGCGATTAAAATCGCCCTCAAGGCCGTGTCCTACAGCCTCATGAAGAAGAATACCAGGCCAGCCAGAACCTAGAACAACAGTCATTTCTCCTGCAGGTGCTGGCTTAGCTTCTAAATTAATTAGAGCTTCATCTACGGCTTTTTTAACGTATTCTTTTATTAGCTCAACCGTAAAATAATTAAGTCCAAATCTTCCGCCGCCTCCAGCATTTCCCCTTTCACGACGACCATTTCTCTCAGCAATTACGGTTAGTGAAAGTCTAACAAGAGGCCTAATATCAGCCTCCAAACGACCACCACTACTAACAACTAAAACAACTTCATATTCAGCCCCGAGACCAGCCATAACTTGCTTAATCTCAGGACTCATAGCTCTCGCATATTTTTCGACCTTATGAAGAATCTCTAGCTTCTCTTCTGAAGTCATAGTATTGATAGGGTCAATAGGTGCGTAAAGGCTTTCACTTTTAACTAAACCTTTTGGAGATGTGTATACCTTAGCCTCCCCTTGGGTGGCAATGCTTTTGACGGTCTCCGCATTCTTTAAAAGAATCGATGAAGATAATTCATCCGAATAGGAAAATGCAGTTTTCTCTCCAGCCACAGCTCTAACACCTACACCTTGAGAAATAGAAAAACCACCAGTTTTCACAATCCCCTCTTCTAAACTCCAGTTCTCTGAACTGTTGTACTGAAAGTAGAGATCCGCATAATTCGTTTTATGGCTGTGAATAACACCCAATGCTTTTGCTATATGTTCAATGGTGATTCCATTGTCGTCTAGGAGAATTTTTTTTGCGTGTACGATTGGAGATTCGCTAGAGGAAATAGAGGTCATAAGTTATAAAATTGAACTTTATTTTTTTAAACATATCATTATAGTTCAAACATGCTCGGGACTATAATACATAATCTGAATTTTTACCCTATAAGGTACTATTAATGAATTCTCAAAAAACAGTTTATAGAGAAGATTACCTTCCTTACCCTTATTCAATACAGAACGTTAGTTTATATTTCAAATTAGACCCTAAATGCACCACTGTTACTAATACGATGCAGGTAAAACTTAAAGATGAGAACGACTCAATTGTTCCGCTAGTTTTAAATGGTGTTGATTTGGACATTAAGTCATTAAAAATTAATCATGTAGAGTTTAATGACTATAAATATGAACATGAACTTTTAACTCTAATTCCTCCAGCAAAAGAGTTCACTATTGAGATAGTTAACTCTTGTAACCCAAAGGATAACAGTGCATTAATGGGTTTATATATTTCAGGAGAAAGTTTTTTCACTCAATGCGAGGCAGAAGGATTTAGAAGAATAACCTTTTATCCAGACCGTCCCGATGTTATGTCTGAGTTTAGAGTTACTATTGATGCCTCTAAAGAGAAATACCCACATATCCTCTCTAATGGTAATTTAATTGAGTCACTAGATTTAGAAGATGGAATGCATAGAGCTATATGGCATGACCCATTCCTAAAACCTTGCTATTTATTTGCTTTAGTAGGCGGTCAGTTTGATTTACTTGAAGATCATATAGAAACTAAATCAGGTAGAAAAGTACTACTTCAAATCTATAGTGACCCTGGAAGCAAAAGCCAAACTAAATGGGCTATGGAGAGTTTAAAAAATGCAATCAAGTGGGACGAAGAAAGATTTGGACTTGAACTTGATTTAGAGCGTTTTATGATAGTCGCAGCTCGCGACTTCAATATGGGTGCTATGGAAAACAAAGGACTTAACATTTTTAATGCAATGTATGTATTAGCCTCACCTGAGACAGCTACCGACGCAAATTATCAAGGCATTGAAGGTGTTGTTGGACATGAGTATTTTCATAACTGGACTGGTAACCGCGTCACATGTAGAGACTGGTTTCAATTAAGTCTTAAAGAAGGACTAACAGTATTTAGAGATCAAGAATTCTCTGCAGATATGATGGCTAAAGGACTTGAAAATGAAGAAGCTGAAAGTGCTCGAGCAGTAAATAGAATTCAAGATGTAATTAATTTACGTGCCATTCAATTTGCTGAAGATGAAGGGCCAATGGCACACCCAATTCGACCGCAGTCTTATCAAGAGATAGCAAATTTTTACACATCAACTGTATATGAAAAAGGTGCAGAAGTAATACGCATGCAGCATACTCTTTTAGGTGAAGAGGATTTTCAGGCTGGTATGCGTGAGTATTTCAGACGTCATGATGGGCAGGCCGTAACATGCGATGATTTTGTAAATGCTATGGAATCAATTTATAGCCTTAAAAATCCAGGACGCAATCTTGATATTTTTAGAAGATGGTATTCACAAGCGGGCACACCGACAGTAGACGTGAGCATTGCCTACTCGCCAGAGACTAATGTGGCTCAAGTTACCCTTTCTCAATCATGCCCAAATGTTGGGGTCGAAAAAATGAAAGCGGACTACAAAAAAGAACCATTCCACATACCATTTAAGATTGGATTCATAAATGAGTATGGGGCCACTATTAAAGCTGAACCAATTAGCAACGACTATAATTCTGCGATTACGGAATATGAACCAAATAGTTTTATTCTCGACTTGCATCAAGAAACTCAAACCTGGTCATTTACAAATGTGAGCTCTAAACCAATTCCATCTTTATTAAGGGATTTTTCAGCTCCTGTAAAAGTGAAATATTCTTATACTAAAAATGAGCTAATTACTCTAGCCACTAAGGATACAAATCCATTTGTTCGTTGGGAATCCGCTCAAACTCTAGCGATAAATGAAATACTTGCAATTACTATATCTCCTGAAAAAATAGTGGATGCTGATGTTATTCGTGTGTGGCAGTTAAATATATCTGATACGAATATTAGTGATGCATATAAGGCATTGCTATTGCAGGTGCCTGGATTGAAGTTGCTCTCTCAAATGCAATCACCTATAAATCCACAAAATCTTGTTAGAGCTTCGAAAAAATTCTCACGTGAACTTGCAACTATATTAGAAGGCTTATTTTTTGCTTTGTACTCCAAATTAAACGAAAATCTGACATACGTTTTAGATGCAAAAAATTATGGAGTTCGTGCACTTAAAAATACATGTCTAAATTTTCTGCTTAATCAAGAGTCAGATAAACATTTGAATTTAGCTAATGATCAGTATTTAAATGCAAATAATATGACCGACAGATATGCGGCCTTATCAAGCCTTGTTAAATACCACCCTGACCATGAATTGACTAAAACTTTCTTAAATCACTTCTACCATCAATTTGAAAATGATCAATTAGTTATCGATAAATGGTTTGCACTTCAAGCTATGTATGCAAGTAATATGGATGCTATAAATGCTCTTATTGCCCACCCGCAATTTAATTTATCGAACCCTAATCGTGCACGATCTTTAATTTTCCAATTTAGTATGAATAATATGGAGTTGTTCCATAGTAAAGATGGATTAGGATACGAATTTTTCACCAAATATTTACTTGAAATCGATTCGAAAAATCCTGAAGTTGCAGCTCGGTATGCACGTATTATGGATAATTGGTCTAAATATGATGAGCCTTACCGTGGACTTATGAAAGCACAATTAGATAAAATTTCCGCACAGGATAAACTATCTCCTAATGTGATAGAAATCATTTCAAAAGCATCATCCATTGAGTAAAACATGAAGACTAGAAAAACCTTGTTTCAATATCTCGTTGAACAACAACGTAATGAAAGCAAACTCGCTCCAGAAGTCAGATTGATTATAGAGTCAGTAGCAAGGGCATGCAGGACCATTGCCAACCTAACGGGTAAAGGTGATCTAAATGATGTTTTAGGTGAAACTTCTCAGGAAAATGTTCAAGGAGAGGTTCAGAAAAAATTAGATGTAATTTCCAATGATGTTTTGCTCGAGGCGAATGTATGGGGCGGGCATCTGCTTGCGATGGCTTCTGAAGAGATGGAAGATATTCATAAAATTCCTGAAAAATATCCTAAGGGCGAATATCTTCTTCTATTTGATCCGCTTGATGGCTCATCGAATATTGATGTAAATATTTCTATAGGCACAATTTTCTCAATAGTTAAAGCTGACAGTAAAAAACTAGAAAACCCAAAAATTTCTAAAGATATTTTTTATAACACTGGACGTCAACAAGTTGCCGCAGGTTATGCTTTATATGGCCCACAAACGCAACTAGTTTTTACGGTGGGAAATGGTGTTGTGGCTTTCACTCTAGATACGGAGCTTGGTAGTTGGATTCTTACTAAAGAGAATATACAAATACCTGAAGATACCAAGGAATTTGCCATAAATATGTCTAATATGAGGCATTGGGATGAGCCTGTACAAAATTATATAAATGATTGTTTGGCAGGCACTACAGGTCCTAGAGGAAAAGATTTTAATATGCGATGGGTGGCTTCAATGGTTGCAGAGGTGCATAGAATCTTGCAAAGAGGTGGTATTTTTATGTATCCATGGGATAAACGTAATCCTGAAAAGCCAGGTAAATTGCGTCTTCTTTATGAAGCAAATCCCATGTCTTTAATCATTGAACAAGCTGGCGGTTTGGCTGTGGATACAGTAAATCCTATTTTAGATATTGAACCTAAAGACCTTCATCAAAGAGTGAGTGTGGTCTTGGGTTCAAAAAATGAAGTAGAAACTTTCAAATCCTACTTCAAATAAAAAGAAAGCCTCAAATACGAGGCTTTCAACTATTTTCGTGCATCGTATCCTTCATAAAAATAAGATTGTTCAATACCTTTAAAAATTACCTCTATATCTTCTATTCTATCTGTGAGATTATTTCCTAATAATGTACGAAGTTCTAAATCGTTTATCGGGCTTCTCTCCATAGCTTGGAGATAATCAAATTTATTAATCTTTTCCCAATCCACAACTTTTCTAATTCGTTTTTTTAAAATCATATCAAGCCAAATTCTTGTACTTCTCCCATTACCTTCCATAAAAGGATGGGCTATATTCATTTCAACGTATTTAGCCACAATTTCTTCAAAACTAAATTCTGGCATCTTTTCAATAGCAGATAGAGCTTCCTTGAGATAAAGAGAGTTTGCAAATCGAAAATTTCCCTTTGAGATATTTTTTGTCCTTATCTCACCAGCAAATTCATATAAACCAGAGAATAATTCTCTGTGAATTTCTTTAAGGCCTAGAAGTGTACCTACTTCAATTTGATTTATTTTTCCGCTTAAAAAAAGATTCTTGGCGTTTTCTAAACTTTTTTTATTAATATCGTTGGTATTCATAGGCCCAAAAATCACAAATAAAAATAATTATCTTCGTCTACCACCTAACAAAGATCCTAAAACTCCACGAATTAAAGAGCGTGTCATACGTGAAGCCTCATTTTTAACTGCTCTTTGTATTATGCCATCACGACGTCCCCCACGAGGACCAGTACTGCCGATCATAAAGTCTTTAAAAATTCCAACTACACCTCCACTTCCTTGTGCTTGTGCAGATTCTTCTTGTTGTAGCGCTTGAACTTCTGCAGCACGCTTTTGGAGTATTTCATAAGCGGATTCTCGATCGACAGTACGATCGTATTTACCGTACACATGTGAAGAATTTTTAAGTTGATTTCTCTCAAGGTCAGTGATGGGGCCAATTCTAGAAGCAGGTGCAACAACCCAAGCTCTCTCTGTTATTGTAGGAGCACCTTTTTCATCTAAGAAAGAGATTAAGGCCTCACCCACACCAAGTTCAGTTATAGCCTGTTCGATATTAAGTTTAGGGTTTGGGCGCATGGTTTCAGCTGCAGTTCTAACCGCTTTTTGATCGCGTGGTGTATAAGCACGTAAAGCGTGTTGAACACGATTCCCTAACTGACCTAAAACACTATCAGGAATATCTAATGGATTTTGAGTTACAAAATAAACACCAATTCCTTTTGAACGGCTAAGGCGAACAATAAGCTCAATTCTTTCTAATAATGCATCTGGTGCATCTTCAAAAACCAAATGTGCCTCATCAAAAAAGAAAACAAATTTTGGCTTCTCTAAATCCCCTACTTCTGGCAATGCTTCGTAGATCTCGGCTAGTAACCACAATAAAAACACTCCATATAGTTTAGGCGAATTCATCAATTTATCTGCAGCCAAGATATTAACCATGCCATTTCCGTTATGATCTACTCGCATTAAATCGAATATATCGAGCATAGGTTCTGCAAAGAATTTGTCTGCTCCTTGAGCTTCCAATTCTAGAAGTTTTCTTTGAATGGCCCCAACTGTAGCAGGCGATACGTTTCCGTAAGTACCTTGTATTTCAGCTCTACGATCTGAGACATGCTGCAACATGGCACGTAAATCTTTCATATCAAGGATTAACTGACCCTCATCATCTGCAAGTTTGAATATCAAGCTTAGTACACCAGACTGAGTATCATTTAAATCTAAAATACGTGACAGTAACAGAGGTCCCATATCACTAATAGTTGCTCTAATTGGATGTCCCTGCTCCCCGTATAAATCCCATAAAGTAACAGGACAAGCAGCAAAATTTGGTGTTGGAATACCATATTTTTCTAAACGAGCCACCAATTTTGGAGAGGCTTCACCAGCTTGAGAAATACCTGTTAAGTCACCTTTAACGTCAGCCATAAAAACTGGTACACCTAATTTTGAGAATGACTGAGCAAGAACTTGAAGAGACACAGTCTTACCAGTACCTGTTGCACCTGTTATGCAACCATGCCGATTGGCTAGTTTTGGCAACATATATACAAAATCTTCACTTCCTTTAGCAAAAAGAATAGGCTCAGCCATGATTACCTCATACAAGTAAATTTAACTAGCTAATTATAAATTAACCCTAGTCTTGTTAAAATTAGTCATTTTATATTTAACAAATAGAGAAATTAAATGGCTGGACATAGTAAGTGGGCTAATATTCAACACCGTAAAGGACGTCAAGACGCTAAACGTGGAAAAATCTGGACGAAAATAATTAGAGAGATTCAAGTTGCCGCAAGAGCTGGAGGTCCTGACCCCGATGCAAATCCATCATTACGTCTTGCATGGGATAAGGCTACTGCCGCGAATATGCCTAAAGATAATATAATGCGTGCGATTCAACGCGGAGCTGGCGGTGCAGATGGTGAAAACTACGAAAAAATTCGCTATGAAGGCTATGGCCCTGCTGGTGCAGCCGTGATTGTTGAATGTATGACTGATAACCGCACAAGAACAGTTTCCGATGTTCGTCACGCTTTTACTAAACATGGGGGTAATTTAGGTCAAGACGGAAGCGTAGCCTTTATGTTTAAACATTGTGGACAATTCCTATTTGCTCCAGGTAGTGACGAATCACAAATAATGGACATAGGATTAGAGGCAGGGGCAGATGATGTTATTACAGACGAAGAAGGACTTATTGAAGTGACATGTGAGCCTTCTGATTACATGGCCGTGAAGAAAGCATTTTTAGATGCGGGGTTAACTCCAGAAGTAGATGCCATCATTATGAAACCATTAAACGAGACAGTTCTTGAAGGAGATGATGCCGTTAAAATGCAAAAAATTCTCGATCAACTAGAAAGTCTAGATGATGTTCAAGAAGTACATACTACAGCCGTTTTTGATGAGGCCGAATAGATGAACTTGCTTGTAATTGGCTCTGGTGGACGCGAACATGCAATTGCATGGAGATTGGCTAAATCCAATAAAGTCACTAAAGTGTATATTGCCCCAGGAAATGGCGGGACAGATCAAGAAGCGAAACTCGAGAACATTGCCATCTCAGATAATGAGGGGCTTTTAAAATTTGCTCAAGAAAACGGAATTGAATTTACTGTTGTAGGTCCTGAAGCTCCACTTGCTCAGGGTGTCGTAGATTTATTTCGCAAACATGGTTTAAGGATTTTTGGCCCTACAAAGGCTGCTGCACAGCTTGAAAGTTCCAAAGATTTTGCGAAAAATTTTATGATGCGTCATTCGATTCCAACTGCGGATTATAGGACATTTACATCGACTCAAGAGGCTCATGAATACTTGAACTCAAAGCAGGCACCGATTGTTATAAAAGCGGACGGCTTAGCGGCGGGGAAAGGTGTGGTAGTTGCGATGGATATGGACACCGCTCATGCGACTGTGGATGATTTTCTTGCAGGAGCTACTATGGGCGTAGCGGGTTCTCGCATTGTGATTGAGGATTTTTTAAAGGGCGAGGAAGCTAGTTTTATTGTTATGGTTGATGGTGAACATATACTTCCTCTAGCAAGCAGTCAAGACCACAAACGTCAATTAGATGGCGATAAGGGGCCAAATACAGGTGGTATGGGAGCTTATTCACCTGCTCCTATCGTAAGCGATGTAATTCATAATCGGGTTATGAATGAGATTATTCGCCCAACTATTGAAGGTATGAAAGCTGACGGTATTAAATACACAGGATTTTTATATGCAGGGCTAATGATTGATGATGGTTCAGATGAAACACGTTCTATTAAGGTTTTGGAATTTAATTGCCGCATGGGTGACCCTGAAACGCAGCCTATAATGATGCGTATTAAATCTGATTTCTCCGATATTGTAGGTGCTGCTATAGATGGGCATCTTAACGAGGCAGAGATTGAATGGGATTCAGGATTTGCGTTTGGAGTAGTACTTGCTTCAGATGGATATCCGACTAATCCTAGAAAAGGCGATGCAATTAGTGGTGATTTGAGTGAATCTAATAATTTTAAGATCTTCCATGCAGGCACAAAAATTAACGCAGATGGAGATTTAGTAACTTCAGGTGGCCGTGTACTTTGCGTATGTGCTGTTGGTGAAGAATTGAAAAGAGCCAGGGACATTGCCTACGAGAAAATTAAGAAAATAAATTTTGACGGTATGCAATATCGTACAGATATAGGCTGGAGAGCCTTAAAAGGAAATTAATGCATATAGCCTTATTGGGTGGGAGTTTTAATCCATTTCACAAAGCTCATCTCTCACTTGCTCTAAGTGCACTAAATTTTGGAGAAATTAAGCAAGTGCAATTACTGCCAGCAAAAAAACCGTGGCAGAAACCATCTCAGATGCTGGAAGCCGCTCATAGAATTGCTATGATTAAGCTTTCGATTGCAGGACAATCAAACATATGCATTAACACAAGTGAATTAGAAAGAGATGGGCTTACATATACGATAGATACAGTTGAGGCATTGCCACCGGAGCATAAATATTATTGGATTATGGGCAGTGATCAGCTTCAAAATTTTACGACCTGGCATAGATGGCAGGATATACTTAGACATGTTGATCTGCTAGTGGCTCATAGACCATCCTACCCTCTTGAGATTCCTTCTGAGATAAGCGAAGAACTCAAAAAATTAAATAAAGAGATACATTTTCTGCAAATGGAAGATCAAAATTTATCTTCAACTCAAATTAGAGAAAAAATTAAAAATTCGCAATCTATTGAGGGGCTTGTCCACCCAGAGGTTATAAAATACATTAATACTCACAATCTTTATAAAGAATGAATATTCAAAAACTTCAAAGAATCGTAGTCGATGCACTAGAAGACGTTAAAGCTCAAAATATCAAAATTTTCAACACTACCCATTTAACAAGTTTGTTCGACCGCATGATTATTGCAAGCGGTTCCTCGAATCGACAAACTCGTTCTTTGGCTAAAAGTGTTATTGATGCGGTTCGTAAGCATGATATTGAAATTATTGCACTTGAAGGCGAAGATAGTGGCGAGTGGGTATTAGTGGATATTGGAGATATTATTATCCATTGTATGCAACCACATATTCGTGCATATTATGATTTGGAAGCTGTGTGGGGTGGACGTCCAGTACGCATGAAACTTCTTCCTCAATCCACCATTGAAACACCGCCTTCTCATACTTACGATCCAGATTTGGATTAGTATGAAATTAAAAATTATCGCTGTTGGTCAGAAGATGCCTAAATGGGTTGAAGAGGCATATGCTGAGTATGAAAAACGCATGCCCCCAGAAATACAAGTCTCTTTGCATGAAGTAAAACCTGAACCTAGAACGTCGGGCAAAACAGCAAAACAAATGATGGCCGCAGAAGCTATCAGAATTGAGTCTGCGATTTCAAGCGATGCGTGGGTAGTTGCACTCGATGAACATGGAAGGGATTTGACCACCGTTTCTCTCTCTAAAAGGCTTAGTGAGTGGATGAATGAAAAACCTGAAGTGGTTCTATTGATTGGAGGGCCAGATGGTTTGGATGAAGTACTCAAATCAAAGAGTAATGAAAAATTGAGGTTGTCGTCGTTGACATTGCCACATCCAATGGTCCGTGTGTTGCTAATTGAACAGTTATACAGGGCATGGAGCATATTAAACAATCACCCTTATCACAGAGCTTAGTATGGTCGATGATTTTAAAGAGACACCTATATCAAACAAGTTTCCAATAATATATCTTGCTTCTGAGAGTCCACGCAGACATCAACTACTCAAGCATATTGGAATTCGTCATGAAATATTGCGTGTACCAAAGCCTGAGGGCGAGGATGAACCAATGCTCGAAAACGAGAGACCAGAGGACTATGTGATTCGCACTGCATATGAGAAGTCAGATTTAGCTTGGGATTATGTACTCAATGATAAGCTTTACTATAGGCCCATTCTGACGGCTGACACATGCGTTATGATGGATGGCTATGTTTTAGGTAAGCCAAAAGATGAGATTGATGCGGCTCAGATTTTGCTTAAGCTTTCTGGAAAAATGCATCAGGTGCATACAGCTGTGGTGATAAATGTTAGGGGCGATAGGACATTGGCAGTTTCTCGCACGAATGTTTATTTCAAAAGGCTTTCGATGGATGATGTCTCTAAATATATAGAAAGTGGAGAGCCTTTCGGAAAAGCTGGTGCCTACGGCATTCAGGGCATGGCCTCAATTTTTATTGAAAAAATAGAAGGCAGCTATACGGGTGTGATGGGGCTGCCTTTGTTTGAAACATATCAACTGCTTTGTGGCTTGCGACTTAAAGCTTCCTAGATAGATCTCTTGGGAGCGGAAATGACACGTTCTCCTCGATTCCAGCAACTTTTCTTACAGAAATCGCACCCATTTCGCGTAGTCTATTAATTACATTTTGCACAAGCACTTCTGGGGCAGACGCACCTGCCGTAATGCCTATAGATTTTTTTCCTTCGATCCACTCTGGCTTAATCATATCAGGGTCATCAATAAGATATGAAGGGCAATTAAGGCGTTCAGCCAACTCTCGAAGCCTATTTGAGTTAGAACTATTTGTACTTCCTACAACGAAAAACACATCGCATTGGGGGGCAATGATTTTGACTGCATCCTGACGATTTTGAGTTGCATAACAGATATCGGCTTTTTTGGGGGCAATGATATTGGGAAATTTCTCATGTAAGGCTTTTGTGATCAATGCTGTATCATCAACTGATAATGTAGTTTGAGTAACATAGGCCAAATTATCTGTATTTGGTATATCTAAATTGTGAACATCCTCAACAGTTTCGACAAGGTACATATTGCCTCGGGCTTGACCAAGTGTACCCTCAACTTCAGGGTGTCCTTTATGTCCAATCATAATCACTGACCTACCCGCTTCATGCATTTTTTTTACTTCAATATGCACTTTTGTAACTAGGGGACAGGTTGCATCAAAAACACGCAATCCTCGTGCTTCGGCTTCCTGCCTCACTTTTAGAGAAACCCCGTGAGCAGAAAAAATTACAATAGAACCTTCGGGCACTTCATCGAGTTCGTCGACAAAAATGGCTCCCTTTTCTCTTAATGACTGCACAACAAAACGATTATGAACAATCTCATGACGAACATAGATGGGTGCCCCATGTAGCTCAAGTGCACGCTCAACTATATCTATCGCTCTGTCTACGCCTGCACAAAAGCCACGTGGTTCAGAAAGGAGAATCTCTGCATTTGAATTATCTGTCATTACATAACTCCAATAATTTTTACTTCTATATGAAGTGCTTGTCCCGCCAGTGGATGATTAAAGTCGATAATAACATTCTCTCCGTCCCTACCCTTAAATAGACCAGAATAACGAGAGCCATTTGGAGCAGTAAATTCTATTCGATCATTGATTTCAAAAACTGGAATATCATCTGATCCATTGATTACGGCATCCTCCAATATAGTTTGAACTAGTTCTGGATTTCTTTCTCCGAAAGCTTCAGCTGCGGAAAGTTCAAAACTAAATTGATCGCCCTCTTTATGACCAATTAGTGGTGCTTCCATAGTTTCTGCCCACTGCCCTAAACCCATATGAAGTGTTGCTGGTGGACCATTGAAGGTATTTATAAATTCTTCCGCTGGCAATGCTCCTGTTTTTAAGAGTATTTTGTAGTGGAGAGTTAAGTATGAATCATTATGGATAGTTTTATCATCCCGACTAGTCATAAGGATTAATTTCCATCAAAATCTGGTTTTAAAGTTATTTATTTTAATCACTATGTCAATTTTAAGTTTAGATACACCAACTGAAAAACCAAGAGAGCGTCTCATTAAGCATGGGCCAGAGGTTTTATCGACTGCAGAATTACTTGCTCTGATATTAGGAAGTGGCCCTAAGGGGCAGCCTGTAGTTGAATTTAGTCAAAAATTGCTCACAAAGTTTGGAGGTTTAAGACAACTTTTAAATGCCCATTCAGAAGAGTTATATGATATTCACGGTTTAGGCCTAGCTAAAGTTACGCAACTTATGGCTTTACATGAAATAGCAAAGAGAGTTTTAGAAGAGCCCCTAAAAGAATATCCTGTACTACAACAAGCAAGTGCAGTGAAAAGATATTGCATTCATACAATTGGCAATAAAACCGAGGAAAACTGCCTGCTTTTATTTCTCAATCATTCTTTTAAACTTACTCATTCGGAAATTGCGATTAAAGGGACAATTGACCATGCCCCAATTTATCCTAGAGAAATTGTAAAAAGTGCTCTTAAACATCATGCCGCTTATATAGTTTTGGCTCATAACCACCCTTCTGGTGAGCCCCAACCAAGTAAACCCGACATAGAAATAACTAGAAAATTGCGTGATGCTTTGGATTTAGTAAATATAAAATTAATAGACCACATAGTCTGCACTAGATTAGAAGCTAAATCAATGGCCGAGATGGGTCTAATTAATGACTAATAATGCAATGGCCTATTAAACCTATGATTTTGTTAAAAAATTCATACGGATTTATTAATTTTTGGTTCTAATATGTGGAATTGTTTTTAATCTTTGATACAATAATAGATTACTTTTAGGATACGTGAATTAAATTATATTTGATTTGGCGACCCGTACACATAAGGATAATCATGAAAGAAGGCATTCACCCAGAATACAGAGAAGTTGTTTTCCAAGATATGCAATCAGGAAAACAATTCATTACTCGCTCTACTTTGAATTCTCGCGAAACTATTGATATTGACGGTAAAACATATCCGCTATTTAAGTGTGACGTGACCTCTGAGTCTCACCCTTTTTATACTGGTGCTCAAACTCGTATCGTTGAAACTGGTCGCGTGGAGAAATTCCGTGCTCGTTTCGCACGTACTCAAGGTACTATCAAAAAATAAAAGATTTAGTACAAATTCAAAGTACTAAAATATAAGGCAAACGCATCTAGTTTTGGGTTTGCCTTTTTTATTATGAATTCAATCCGTAAAACTCCTGCCCGATTAGCCAGTCCTGCGGCTTCCAAACTACCTAGAAGAATACTCTACTGGGTTATGTTTGCGTTCATTTTCGCAGGGCTTTTTGGGCGTGATCCATGGAAAACTGAGGATGCAGCAGGCTTTGCCAGTATGCTCACTTTAGTAAGAGATCTCTCTAACGGATTTGACTTAAGTGCTTGGCTAACTACACATATATCTGAAATTCCCTTTTATGGTGAGGGGCCTTTGAATTCTATTATTGGGGCTATTTCTATTCTAATCTTTGCCCCATTTTTAGAACTTTTTCTTAATCCCTTAGACGCTCAAATCAATGCCGCACGCATACCTAATGTTTTTTACTATTTCTTAATTCTATGGGGCATTTGGTATGGGACATATTTGCTAGCTAGGAGAAAGGAGGCACAGCCATTGCCACTTTCATTTGGAGGGGAGCCTAGGCCAAAGGACTATGGGAGAATGCTTGCTGATGTTGCGTACTTCTTTGGTATAGCTACTGTAGGAATTATTATTCGGGTTCATGAAACAAGCTATTTCCCTCTTCTTATGGCTTTGCATTCTATTGCTTTCTACGGTTTTGTGCGAATTATAGATAAAAAACCTCAAGGCGTTATAGCTTTAAGTCTCGCTTTTATAGGGTCATTGGCTTCTTTTGGATTTATTGGTTTGTTTCCATTACTTTTAGTCAGTTTTGTTCTTCTGATTCTTCCTGCCTATGATGCACGTACAAAATTAAATTTGCTTATTCCGTTGATTATCACGAGTGTTGCTTTCTTCTTGTGGGACTGGTATGTGCGTCAAAGCAATCCTTACTGGCTAGACGGGTGGTACCTGCATAATTTGAAGATGGCTTTTGAGCTTAAAACTGAGGATACATTAATTAAGATTCGCGATTTAAGTTGGTACCTCTGGCCTAGCTGGCCATTTGCCTTAATAGCAATTTATAAATGGGCTCGATGGATTAAAGAGTTTCATATTTTGATTCCCTTTTTATTTTACGCATCGAATCTAATTGTTATATTTTTCTTCAGCCCTGCATATGACCTTTATTATGGACCCATTATGTTTGGCAATGTTGCCTTGGCCGCTATGTGTATTCCTACTCTAAAACGTAATGCTATCAATATTCTCGATTGGTTTAGCATTATGACTGTGTCTATTGCTCTGTTGACAGTGTGGTTTGGATGGATTGCACTTCAAACTGGATGGCCAAGCAAAATTAATTTCAACATAATGAGATTAATTACTGGTTACGGAATTACCATCAATTGGATTGAAGTATTTGTTGGTGTTGTGGTCTGCATTTTATGGATTATGCTTTTAAACTGGCGCTTACGAAAACAACCTCAGGGCCTATGGCGAGGACTGATTGTGACTGCAGGGGGGCTTACTTGCGTTTGGTTTTTACTCTCTTTGCTTTGGCTACCTCTAATTAATTACAGCCGATCTTATAGAATTGCTGGTGAAGATTTAGCGAGGGAAGTTGCGGGGGCATTGCCACCTAATGCATGCGTAGAACCTATAAATACAGGGCTTGGGCAATTAGCTGTTTTTCATATTTTTTCCAATTTAAAATTTAGTAAAAACGAGTGTCAGTTCGCTTTTCTTCAAACAAACAAAAACAATCCAATTTCTTTAAGTAAAATCTCTCCACTGGCCACAAACTCAGTGTTATGGGAAGGAAATAGGCCTAGCGAGCGCCACGGAGAATATTTCATTCTTCTAAAAAATAGGTAAACATGTCTACGTACAGTAATGCGATATTTAAAAAGCTAATTTCAATGATCTGGCCTATATTAATAGGTCAGCTAGCTGGTATATCATATGCAGTTTTAGACACAATGATGCTTGGAAATTACAGCTCAACTAGCTTGCAAGCTATGAGTTTAGCTTCTGCCATATTCGTTACTATAAGCATTAGTTTGATGGGGGTTGTGCATGCGATTATCCCGATAATTTCTCAGCTAATCGGTGCTCGTAAAAATTCTGAAGTTGGGATTTTTTGGGGCCAAGGGACATGGCTAGCCTTGATTTTATCTCTAGTTGCAGGGCTACTTATGCTATTTCCAGATTTGTGGCTTTCGATGTCAGGGGATGTCTCAAAAGAGGTACGTGATGAAATTACAATTTATCTGCGGATAAGTTACTTGGCATTGCCAGCTATGCTTATGTATAGGGCTGTATATGCAGTGAGCACATCTTCTCAGCATCCACGACATATCATGTACATAAGTATCGTGGGAACTGCATCAAAGGCGATATTAAATTGGATATTGATATTTGGAAAATTTGGGTTTCCTGAGCTTGGAAGTGCTGGAGCTGGTCTCTCTACCTTGATTGTAAGCTGGATAACCTATGGTATAGGTTTATGGATTTTATTCGGTAACCCCGTATATAAAAAATATAAGCTTCACTTAGGTCGCCCAACATTTAAATATATAAAGCAAATATTGAAACTTGGTATCCCTATGGGGGGTTCATATCTAGTAGAAATAAGTATATTCACATTTATGGCTTTATTCGTTGCTAGAGAAGGCAAATTCGTTTCTGGGGCCCATCAGATTATGACTAATTTAGTCGCAGTGATGTATATGATTCCTCAATCGATAAGCATTGCAACTTCAGCTTTAGCGGCTCAAGCTATTGGTGCAAGAAAATATATTCTCTCCTATAACACCGTAAAAATTGGCACTTATTTAGTTTTGGCTGGATATGCCATATTAGCTGTGCTTGTAATAGTATTTAAAGAGCCGTTAGTCTCTCTATACACAAACGATGCAAATGTAGCAGAAATCACCTTAATTATGATTTCGATAATTCCATTCTTCCATTTAGCTGATGCTTTGCAATGTTATGTTCCATATATATTGAGAGCTCACAAAATTGCTACAGTACCATTTGTGACTCAATCGATTATCTTATTGGGTATAGGGATGATAGGAGGTTTTTATTTTGGATTCGGTTCTGGCAAAGGCGGAGTTACGTTTTTAACTGACTTTATTGTGCCTGGTGCTCCCGTTGGTATCTCTTCCATGTGGACTATGATTACTATTTCTCTTTATGTATGTACTATTATTTTGGGCTCTTGGTATATTTTTGTAATACGTACTCTACTTCCTAAATCTAGAAAAAATAATATGCCTTTTTACTACAAAAAAGAGCTACTAAATCGCAAAAAGTCATAAATTTCAATAAGTTATTTGCATATAAAATATTTTTAGAATAAAATTAACGTTTTCCTATTTGGAAATCACATAAGGTTGGTCTGAGCCAAAAATACAGATCTTTTAACTTAACGAGGTAAATAATCATGGCTAAAGTATGCCAAGTAACCGGCAAGCGCCCAATGTCCGGAAATAATGTGTCACACGCACATAACAAAACTAAAAGACGTTTCCTTCCAAATCTTCAAACTCATAGATTTTGGGTTGAAAGTGAGAACCGTTGGGTTCGTCTACGCATCTCTTCTAATGCTTTACGTACTATCGATAAAAAAGGTATTGATGCCGTTTTAGCTGATATGCGTAAAAACGGTCAATCAGTTTAATAGCATAGGAGATAGATATGGCTAAAGGTATTCGCGAAAAAATTAAACTTGAGTCTTCAGCAGGCACAGGTCACTTCTACACTACTACAAAAAATAAACGTAGCATGCCAGATAAAATGATTATCAAAAAATATGATCCTGTTGCTCGTAAACATGTAGAATACAAAGAAACTAAGCTTAAATAATAAGAATGCTCATATGATTAAGCCCACCTGTGACGGTGGGCTTTTTTGTATTTTGGGCTTATCGCAAGGGTCCAAAGGACCCTTACTACTACCAGCTATACTTAAGACCAATCTGACCTTTGATTCCAGAGCGATCTTTGCTGCCTACATTAGTCTGTACTCTTATATCACCATATAGGTTCAAAGACTTACTCATAGATGCTTGTCCTCCTAAGCCAATCTCTAAGAATGTGCGGTTGAATTTCTCTTCCACATTATCCTTACCGATTTTCACTTTCGGATTTGATGCTAAATCTGTGATTAAGTTAGCTGTCATATACACCGAGCTGCCTACTGCAGATGCTTTAGGGGCTAAGTCATATCCCATCCTTACACCAACTCTGCCTCTTAGGGCATTTGCATCCACTCCCTTGACTTCACGAGCTTTGTCTTTAAAGTCATCTAGGCTTAGATGTTGGTAGGCAAGCTGTGCTTGTGGTTCGATAAATCCACCTGCAGTACCAAGTGCAAACTTATGTCCAATCTCTGCCGATAGCAACGCACTCCAGCCGCTTTGATCAACCTTAATACCATTGCGTGCATTGTATTTGTTTTTAAGTTTACTCACTTGTCCTACTAAATCTAAGTACGAACCATTAGGGTTATAGTTAGTGTGATAGACTCCTAGGCTTAGGGCATCTGTTGTGATACCACCTGCTAACTTATCATCCACTACTATGCCGTTTACTTTTCTCTCTTTATCAAACGTATCCACATCTGTGTTTGTGTAGCCAAACATCACCCCAGTCTCACTTCTTGCATTTAGACCCTTGTACTTAGTCGCAAGGTCAAAGCCAAACTGCCATGAGGTAGATGTAGACTTAGAGGAGAACTGCTTAGAGCCTGTTAATTCTAGATCTGTGCCTCTGATTCGACCCCAAACCTTACCACCAGCATTTGTAGATTGAGACTGAGCTCCAATCCTCTCATTTAAGGTCCCAAGGTCTGCAAACCCTGTACTTAAATTAATCGTAGGCCCTTGCAAATATCCAGGAACTGATTGTGAGAACGTACCTTTAAGTTTCCACTTATAGTTATTACCCACTTTAACAAGCTGTATCTGTTCTGCTCCCTCAGTCTCTGCTGAACCAGTAAACACATTACCCTCATGATCTTGGTCTACGGTTACTACGTCTTCAGAGTATTTATCGTCCTCATAAGGAATAACATCACCACGTACTACGCCGTTATTACCTACTTCTACTTTAGTAGAACCAGAGGCTTTACCTTTAACATGAAGAGCATCAGTTACCGATTCATTTGGATTATTCCAGATAGTGTTTACTTTTAACTTAGAGCCCTCTTCTCCAACATAGTCTCCTTCAACTCTTAGAGTTGAACCTACATTATCTAGATCGTCTTTTTCACCACCAAGGAATATTGTTCCATCTGCTTTATTAGTGAAATTACCTCCCACAATATAATCAGATTTAGAGCCAGGTCCTTGTGCTTGATCAGCTGCAAGTCCTTTGTCTTCATCTCCTACGATAAATGAGCCATTGTTTTCGATATCACCTGCTATAGAGCCGACACCCGCAAAAGTAGAACCTGTACCTATAGCAAGTTTCTTAACCTTAAGGTCAATAGGTGTGTCATTTGAGCCTGCAATAAGCGTACTGCCATCGGCTCCAACCAAATCTCCACCAAAGTTCGGTAATGTCTCTGGTGTTAACTCTAAGCGACCATCAAAATTAAGAGTACCATTACCTTTAACTTTTGCATCGATTGTGCCATTGGCTGTTAAATTGATAGTACCTGAGTTATTGGTATCAACTGTTGTTGAGCCAAGGTTTTTCTTCTCTTTAGCTGTAACGTCTGCACCATCTTCAATATCAAGCTCTGAAGTGGCTGTTAAACCAGAGTTATCGCCTGAGAGTTCTACAGTTTTATCAGCTTTAACTGATACCAAACCATCTCCAGAGAGATCATTATCGATATTACCGTCTGTATTGATTACAAAATTACCGTTTTGAGCAACTGCCACTGGACCATGGCCTGCACCATCTTCATGACCTATCTCATAGATGCCATGCTCACTGACAGTGATTTTGCTATTTAATTCATCTTGAGCACCTTCAGATTTAAGATGAGATTTCATAGCCTCCGTGCCTACGACTTCAAGCTCACTACCATCAAGCCCTTTAAGAGTGCCTTCTTTGGCAGTGCTTAGACCATCTGCACAATCACCATGAACCACAAGTTTGCCTGTTTTAAGGTCTACGGTAGAGTCTTTCTGAGCGTTTAAGCATCCAATATGAACAGGTTTAGTCGTATCTAATCCTTCTTTGATTTCAAACACTGCATTAGGATCAACATTTAAATTAGCTGTGTGTTTATCAGCAGAACCTAGAGCATTTTCTGAGCCTGCGATAAGTGTGCCACCTAAAACATTAGTATCGCCTGTAAACTCATTAGCAGAGTTTGCTATTTCAACTTTGTGAGTGTTAGGGTCATCATTGCCAGTGCCGATATCTAAACCGCCTTCTCCTGTAAGCTTAGCTGAAAGTGTATTTGCACCTTCAGCTGTATTTGCAGGGTCTGCTACCAAAGAGAGTTGCTTATCTTTTAGAAGTTCAAGTGATTTAAGAATATAGGAAGCATAAAGACCTTTCTTAGTTTCACCATCTTGCCCTTTTTGCAGATGCGATGCAAGGTCGTATTCACCTTTAGCTACAGCTTCATTGTGTTGAACAATATCAAGTTTAGCTGGATTAGAGATGTTATTGCCGTCTTTATCGGTAAATACAACCTCTACATTTGATTCTTCTCCTTCTACTTTACCTGTTGCTTCGATTAGAAGTACTTTATTCTCTGCATCATCCTGAGTAAGAAGTGCTTTCTCATTTTCTGCTAGAGGATTAGATACAAACTCATCAGCGATTACTGATACCTTAGATTTATCGCCTGTAGCTCCAAGAACTGGATCAACAACCGCTTGAACATTTAAGTTCTCAACTTTAAGCGAAGCAGGAACATTCTCTTTAAATGCGATGATTGCGTTATTTAATTTAACTTCGCCACCATTAAGCGTTAATGAGCCAATCTCAACAGGTGCAGCTGGATTACCGAATTTAGGTACATCAGCAACCGCCCCTTTATTTAGAACTAATGTAGTTCCAGAGTGAGTAGCCTTAACGTTTTGAGGATTAAGTTCAACTTTCGCGTTATTTATCTCATAAGAGCCATTAAACTCATCATACTTACCGTTAAATGCAACTGACTGATTGTTTGCATCTACTGCGTATGTACCGTCTCCTTTAACCTTATCGGTTAATGAGACCTCAGCTGATGCCTCTGAGTTATCTCTGAGAAGCTTAGTACCTTTAGCTAAATTCCAGTTTCCTGTGAACTCATCTACTTTAGAGTCTTTAGTTAAAGAGATGTAAGAGGCATTTGTTAATGCAACTTCACCTGCTCCAGAGATTGTAGGTGTAGAGAGTATTTCAGGTTTGCCTGATTCACCCTTAATGCCTTTAAGTTCAACTGTACCTTCAGCTACAGCCTCACCTGTACCAAATTGAGAGAGTTTTGTGGCAATTAATTTAGTTCCCTCAAGCACATTCCAAATTCCATCAAACTCAGTACTATCTTTAGTGAGTTCAACTTGTGCACCTTCAGAAGTCTCAACGCTACCAGAGCCTTTAATAGCAACCTTAAGCTTGCCAGCATCACCAGTCATGGTGCTTAGTTCAAGCTTACCAGTGTCGTTTGTATTTACTACTCCAGTACCAAGTGCATTTTGATTCTTAGCTTTTGCAATCGAATTATCTTTGATATCAACAGTGCCAGTGAGAGCAGAATTATCAGCCGCTAATTCAACATCTCCACCATCTACTACAAGAGATCCATCTCCGCTTACAACATTATCAAATACACCGCTTAATGCTTTAAGCGTAGCATTTCCTGATCCTGAGACGGTCACTTTACCATTGCCAATTGAATCAAGATTTTCAAGTACAAGCGATGTGTTATCTTGAGCTTCAACAGTGCCTGAGAATGCACTATTTGCTTTCTTGATAACTAGGCTAGAAGCGTGTTCTGCAGTATTAAGAACAATTTTCGATTTAGCAGAGCCGCTCAAAGCCCCTTCGCCTGCTATGCTACTAGAGGCTTCAGAAGCATTCGAGTGGTGTAGATTCAAAGTGCCATCGTTAAGCGTAACTTTAGAGCCTTCCTTCGCATCAAGTGCATCTGAGTGAGCCACCTTATTCGAATCGGTCGCAACTTCAGTACCATTCTCTAAAATGATTTTGCTTGTATGCGATTCTGCAGTACCAGTCGCATTATCTGAAGCGAGAGTAAGTTTGCCAGACTCTACATGCGTTGCACCTTTATAAGCATTTGCTTCGTTTTTGAGCGAAATTTCATCCTGAGCATTAACTTTGATACCGCCTTCGCCTGTCACTTTTGCAGAAAGCACTGCCGCATCACCCTCGCCTGCTTTTCGAAGATCTAGCATCTTGCCCGCTAAAATATTTAGCTCTTTAAGTGCATAAATGGCATTAATACCTTTGTTATCGCCGCTAGCAGCAACCTGAGCTCCGATTCCATACTTAGCATCGGCAACTTTTTCGCCTCCTTGTTTGATGGCAATGCTTTTGTCGCTTTGCTGCGCCGCTTGGTTATCGATTGTAAGTTCTAAATTGCCTTCTGTTACTGTTCCTGTTGCCTTAACGATATTGGCGATAATTTCCCCATCATCTTGAGCAAGAAGTCCAAGTTGTGAGATATCTGATAATGCACCATTTTGGTCAAAGTCATTTAGGAACTCACCTGAAGTAAGTTTTACAGTCCCGCTATCAGCATTTAAATCTTTTACTTTAAGAGCAGCAGTTTCAGAACCTGGCTTAAGGGCTAATAGTGGTTTATCAATAATTAGAGAGCCACCAGTGAGACTTAGGTTACCTATTTCCTCAGTTATGTCAGGATTTTGTATGACAACAGAAGCTTCTGCTTCGGAAGAAAGTTCTAAAGTACCAGCCTTAACAGCTTTTATATTAGCCTCATTAAGTTCAAGTTTAGCGTTAGTTAATTTTGTAGTACCTAAATGTTGAGTGTAATCAGAACCTGTGAAGTTAAGATTTTGATTATTTGTATTTACCTCAAGAACACCTGTAGCAGCAGAACTTACACTATAAGCTAGAGCAACATCTGAGCTTGCATCTGACTGATTATGATACCAACGTGATGAATCGTTGATAGTAACTTTGGCTGCAGATGCACCTGAGCCTAATGATTTAATCTCTATATCAGAGTTTTGATTTAAAACAATGCTCTCGAAATTACTTATCTGTTGCTCATCCGTTGAGAACAATGCTTTAGAACTATTAAATGTCAATGTATCCGTACCATCACCACCATCAAGAATGCCTAAAGCCGCTTTATTTGCATCAGTTAATCCAGTTACATTAACCTTATCATCGCCCTCTTGAGTTTCAATAGACTTAGCTGATTTGACATCATTAATATTTACTGTGTCCGCACCCTCACCTGTTTTGATACTACCGTCATTGATGCTGCCATCTTGCAAATCGTAAGTATCAGATCCAGAGCCAGATTTAATAGCGGCTGTTGAGGTTCCACTATTTATGTAAGAGTTTTCTCCTTCACCAAGATTTACATCTCCTTTTAGTGTGCCTGAGTTAATTAAAGAGTCATCGCCAGATCCAGTTAATAAAACAGTTGAATTAAGTGTTCCACCGTTTGTGATGGAATTAGTTCCTTCTCCTAGGTTGATATTGGCTTCTAAATTGCCTGATGCATCAACTAAAAGTTCATCCTCGCCAGCTCCAGTTATAAGATTGTCTATGGATGCTGTAGAATCCAAAACTTTAATATCATTATTACCATCACGTAAATTTACAAGTGAGGAATCAACACTTGATGATCCCTGAATGTTTAATGTATCGATGCCCGAACCAGTATTAATTTCACCTGTAAATGTGGTATCTTCATCTTTTATTGTGATTGTATTTGTTCCATCACCTAGAGATAGATTTCCAGACATACTGGAGCCATTAGCCATTCTGAATGTATCATCGCCTGCACCTGCAGTTATATGACCAGTTTGTTTGGCTGATGAATTATTGTTAGGAGTATCAGACTGTATGAAAATTGTATTATTTCCCTCTCCAGCATCAATACCACCTTTTACATCAGCATTTGCTCCAAAAATATGGAATTCATCATCTTTAGCCTTAGTAACAACCTTATTTTCTAATACTCCGCTATTTTCAAGATTAACTTGAGCTTCACCAAATTTAATTTCTCCCGTAATTGTTGGTCCAGCTTCAGTTGAAGAAGGATCAGCTTTAAGGTTTTTAAAACTAATAATGGAATCAGCTGTTGCAGAGTAGTCGATAGCTACCCCACCGTCTGGAGACGTGATATTTCCATTGTTTGTGAATACGTTATCTTGCGGATGTTTCTTAACCCACTCTTTTAGGTCGATAATAGCATTAGTGGAATTTGATGTCAGATTTCCACTATTAGTAAGGCTTGGTCCCGCATTATCTATATCCCAAGCAGCTCCAGCATCAGTAGATTCAAGATTGATATTTGCTGCACTGCTAAATGAACCTGAAGTATTGATATACAGTGCTCTACCAGTAGCCCCGTCCTTAACATTAATATCGATTCCGCCAACAGTTAGATTTTCATCTGTTTCTTCCCAACGGTCATCTCCACTAAGACTTGCATCTGCTTTCCTGTTCGCAAAAACAATACCCGTACCTGATCCAGTAATATTAATGGTACCGCTAGATTCATTAGCTAATGCAGTCCCTGATCGAATAGCAATGCCATCTGTCACTTCAAAAGTAGTCTCTTTTGTGGCAATGCCCTCTATTTCAGCCTTATTCTCTACAATAGCACCAGTACCACCTGCTAATAAGGATAGTGTATTTGCTCCAAGAGTAAGCCCTGTTGCACCTGTATCTACAAGAACTACACTCGCAGCACCACCAGCTTTGATTGTCGCCTCAGTAGAACCTTCACCCGACATATCAAGTGATGCACCTTCACCTAAACGAATAGCTGCGTCAGTGGCTTTACCATTAGTGAGCTGTATATTGCCTGCTTTATGTTCAAATTTTGATTGAACGCCTGAGTCAGAGGCACCTGATACGTCCACGGCTGCAACTGCTTGAGTAGATCCATCTTTATGAGCACCTGCGACTACTATATTTCCGTGATTAACTAATTTACCGCCTTTGGTTAATTCAACAGCAATTTCATCCTTACCTTGAAGATTAACGTCTCCACGATTCTCAAGTTCGCCTAAGTTGGTAACTGTGTAAGCTCTTGAATCTTGAGCAGAAGTTGAAGAAGTTATATTTGATTCTGAAACTAGTTTAGTATTTTCTTTAACTCCTACCTCATCTCCAGCCACTGAAGTTAACATGCCATCTACAACAGCTGCTTTAGCTCTAAGCCCAGATAAATTTAAGGTTGTTTCTCTACTAAGTAAGCCAGTTGCACCACCCGCAACTTTAAGTGCAATAGAGTCTTCACCAGTAGCATTTATTGTGGCATTACCTGTAATAACGTTAGATGATTTTTTAGATGCTTGATCCTTATCTGTAATCAATAATGCAACTGATCCATTACCTTTAGCCTCTAAAGTAGGTGGGGCTTTACCCTCTTCAGCAGTTCCGTTGTAAACTGCACCGCCATCAATCCTGAATAGTGTTGAACTAGCACCCTTGGCGATAAGTGACTGAGTGCTATTGTTAATAATACTTGCATCTTTGCCATGTATAAAGTAAGACACTTGTCCAACGCCATCACCTTCAATTAAAACAGAAGCAGTTTCACCAAGAATTACTCTCCCTTTATTTCTTGCATGAATGGCAATAGTTTTACTACCATGTAACTCAACATTACCTTCAACCCTGATAACTCCTCCTTCGGCCCAAACACCATAGTTAGGCAACCCGCCTTCTATAGCTTCAAAAACAATTATTTTGGAATTAGCAGCGTTAATAAATTCATTATCATAGTTTGCAGCATTATTATAAGCGTATGACTTTGCTCCAATATTGTTAGATCCCTTAACTATAATATTAGCGTTATTTGTTAAGCGATTTCCTGGAGCCCCTGTGTATGCAATCCCTATATTGGAATAGGATAGTTCTGGATTATGCCCAAGAATTTCTATGTCTCTATTATTAGTAACAGTATAGTTTTTGCCATCTAGGAAAATTCCTTTAGCTAGATCAACATTTTCATAAATTTTTATTAAACCATTATTTACAAATTCACCAGTACCCTTACCATCACCCCTTAACAAAACACCATTTAGTTTTAAGTTATGAAGTTTTAATAATTGGTTATCTGAAGATAATCCTATATGTATAGAACCTTTATTTTCTGAAGTTGCAGTACTAGATTCCATATACATGCCAGCAAAGAAATAATCTATGACGCTACCACGACTCCTTGGGTTACTCTGAAGGTATATATTTGCATTTACATCATTGAGAATTCTACCACCTGCGAAGGCAGCCATATTTTTAACAAAATCTCCGTTAGATTTGATAATTCCTTTATTAATGGCTTCGGAATTTTTTCCTGTAGCTACTAATGAATACTCACCCCAAGCCCCCCAATACGAATGGTTAATAATGGAGCCTTCGTTAATAACTTTAGCTCCGTCTATAGCGATTAAACCTTCACCTGCACCGTTATCTCCTCTAATATGTGTAATAGTTCCTTGATTTTTTATTAAACTGCCTTCACCCCTAGCAATACCTACAGCTGTATATTTTTGTTTAGTTACATCTCCACCATTGATAGCAGTTGACTGAAGTTTTGCATTAGGCTTAATTTCAATAATTCCACCATTATCTGCGAGTAGCAATGATCTATCACCAACTGGCTGTTTTAATTCTTCATTTGAGTTGTACAAATATTCAGGTTTAATTAAGACACTTATTTTTTCAGTTCTCAATGCCTGATCCATTAAAATATTGTATTGATTTTCATTTTTTATTGTTCCGTCTTTAACTTTTGAAATTAGATAATCGTTATAAGCCTTATAGTCTTCTAAGTTTTGAACATTCTGAGAATCTAATACTATATTATCAATTTTAGGGACAAACTCTCCTCTGGGTTTGTAGTATTCGTACCATCTCTTTTCTGGCTCTGTTTTTATTGGAACGTCTTGCCCCCTAGATAAAGCATAAGAATCTCTAAAATTAAGATATAAAGTTTTGCTGTTAGTACCTAATTTGATAGTACTTCCATTACCTTTAGCTACAAATAATGAAGAGTTTTTTAGAGCTATCGATAAAGTATTTTGGTTATTTCCTACGTTACCACCATCAAGTTCAATATCGAGCACCCCACCATCTTTAGCTGTTGCTACCCTAGTAGATGTGTATGGGTTTAATGTAGGATTAGGATTATATAAATCGAGTCTATAACCATAACAATCTCTATAAGCGTTGAAACAATAACTTAATTTATTAGTATCATAAACAGATAATGTCGTTGGTAGGTTTGTAATTTTGTCTTTGTACTCAATTAACTTTCTAGCGGATCTTGTAAGAGATTGTGATGCTTCTAAAAAAACATTTCCTTCTTGGGCTAGATAATTTTTGAATTGATCAGGCGTTAATAATTTATTATCATTAGCCAATTGTTCACTAGTTGGTTCGTAGATTGTTTTAATTATTTCTTTAGCAGCATTAAAATTTTTAGCACTTAGCCACCATCCAAGATATGCACCCCCCCCCTGTAGGTTGAATCATACCAGAAAGTTTACCTGTTAAGATTTTACTTTCCCCTGCCCCCGCAACAATAGGTCCTTCGCCCGCATTATCACCCCAAGGTCCATTAGAATCTGTAGGTACTCCGTCAGCAGCTGGATCAAATCTCAAAGTTGTCAAATCCACAGTAGTTGTCTGTGCAAGCACACCCATTGCCATCCCACTGAGGGCTAAAGAAGCGATTAATTTTTTAGTGCTTACATTCTTACAGTAACCTCGGGCAAATTCATTTACTGCAACCCATGAACCAAGTGTTTTGTTATATACAACCTTGAAAATTTTGTTCATACAACCCTCAATTAGAAATTATTATTTAAAAATCAAACCCCGTAATTTTAGGAAATTAAAATTACAAATATTGAAACATTGTAAGATTTTTTAATAGGTTCTATATAGAACTTATCTATGTGTAACAAAAATAAACCCACCGTTTCGGTGGGTCATAATGAAAATTCTAACTTATAGACTACTAAAAAAATCTTTTACTTTGTTTGTCCAATGCTTATTTTGAGGTGAATTTTTTCCCGAATTCTTCTCAATTGTCGCATCAAACTGACGTAGCAAATCTTTCTGCTCATCGCTTAAATTAACAGGCGTTTCGATATGAACATGACAGTAAAGATCACCAGGCACAGAAGAGCGTACACCTTGAATACCCTTACCTTTTAAGCGGAATACCTTACCTGATTGCGTACCTTCAGCAACAGTAATATTCGCTTTGCCCTGAAGAGTGGGCACTTCCTGAGCTAATGAGCGAAGCAGATTGCCTATCCAGACCCATTGCTCGCGAAGCGAAGAAGCCAACAAAAAAAGTACTAAATACGAAAATAAATGCGTAGGCAATGCCCTCGTATCCCACAAGCATTATTTGATCAAGCGTTATCCTAAAACCATACAATATGATTCCTAGACGAAGAGCCTCTCTCGTACACTTTGCGTAAACGCCGCTTAAAACTACAAGATTGAGAATGCGGGGAAAGATATTACCGACTAAGGCTCCAAGCAAAAGTGTCTCGTCAGTTACAGCTCAAGAAAACACCACAAATTTGCAGTCCGATTTTCTTGCAAAATTGTATGTAGCTGTTCTTGAAAGCGACGGCAAAGCTAAATCTACGGATGTTGTTTATGGAGCGGCCTCAAGTCGATTAAAAGATTCTTTGTTGAAACTTGAGAAATCAACACGCAACGGTAATTCTTGCGGTGTAAAAGAAAATATTATGTGGAATGCGGATAAGCCCGATTTCAATCAATCAATCACATTTAGTGAAATCACAAAAATATTTTGCTCGCTAAAATCGGAGAATCTGAGGTTGTGATCTGGGATGTGAATTGCTTAAGTTCTGGAGCTTGCGAAATTAACGATGTGTATTTAGATGGTGGCTCTTTGAATAAAAGCGTAAGCAAGAACTGCAAATAATTTTTTTGCATATGATTAAGCCCACCTGAGACGGTGAGTTCTTCATTTTCAAAAAACAAAAAAAATTAATTTTTTTTATTCTTACCTCTAAAAAAATTAATAATATCAGTTAGAGTAAATGTCTTCGAAAAACCCATAGATTTACTCTTAGATATCTCCCTAGTTTTACCTATTGATATACCATCAGAGCTTAAAGCGATATCCATATCTTTGAGCCTATCAGAGATAGTATTCACAATTCCATCAACTTTAGACCCCAAGTTATTTATTGTTCTATGTAACATCTCTAGAAAATCCTTGGGACTTTCTATGTAGATTTCTGGATTAAATAATTCCAAAAATTTAGCATCTTCAATACCTTTATATTTTTTCTGGAATTCTTCAATTTCGTTATTAAGCTTTTGTTTTTCACTTTCGGAAATATTATCTAAATACTTCCCTATTAAATCCTCTAATTCATCCGAATTAGTAAGTTGTTTGTAGTTTTTATTTAAATAGCTTTTAAGCAAATTATATAGATATGGAAAATCTTGACTATAAATATCCTCTAATCCATCCACTTGTTCATTTAAAGACTTTTTAAAGAATGAGCCAGAAGAAAAAAGTTCAAACTCATTACCCATAATAGGATAAGAATTTATAACCCTATATCCCTTGGACTCATTTGAATCCTTCTTCAATATAAAACATGCTAAATTTGTGAGAAGACTTTGATTCTCAGGTTTCCTTTGAACAGTTCCAACATTTTTGAAATCCCTATACTCTATATATAACAACTGATTTTCATTGAGCTTTAACCACTTCTGAATTTTTTCATCGTTAGCTGCCAATGCTGCTATTTGTAATTTTTCCTTTTCATCGTTACTATTGAATGAAGATTCATAAAGTGAATAAGTTTTCATTGCTGTCAGTTTCCTTTGCTCAAAATACCTGCGATTTTCTTAGCTTGCGAAATTAAATACTGATTGTTTTTATGAAGACGCTTCTGCTCCGATGTGCTCATACCCCCACCTTCCTCTCCAACTTTCGAGGTAAGAAGGTCCATCCTACGAAAGCGAGAGTTTATGGCCGAAAGAGCCTTAGATATTTTCCGTCTCTCAGATTTAGAAAGCAAATCATATATGCCGTGCCCCGTTTTGCGGCCAAATCTTTGTCCAAACAATATATCTAAAAAACTGTTGTATGCAGAGCGATCCATATCATCAATCTTTACTATATTTTTATTGATATAGTTTGCAAGGCCGTTACGTATAGCCAATAAATTATTTTTCGTATTTAAATTTCTTGCGTCGTTATGTAGTTTTCCCAAAAAAGCCGCTCTGTAGAGCCCCTTATCTCCAATAATACTTGCACTCCATGCATCTGAGATTAAAGTAAGCTTCCCCTTTAGCTCGGTGGCAATGCTTAAGGCCCTATCCCGCTTTTCAAAAAAGTCATCAGACTTAATAACGTCTTCCAACTTTTCAAAATCCTCATAAATCCGCTTCTTTGGATTACCATACTTCTCATAAACCCAACCCGAAGATGCATCTATCGGACCACCCATGTTTTCAAATATAGCCGTCAGTCCAAAAGCATCAAAAGCAGTATCAAAAGACGATCTAACTGCCTCGATATCATTGATTTGAGCACTGGTTATGGCATACTCAAGATCATTTAGAGCATTTAAACTATTTTCATAATATCGATAAGCCGTGTTCGCATAATTGGTGAGCACTTTAACTGGAGTCACCTCTCCAAAGCTATTTATAAGCTGCTTTAGATGATTGTGTCCTGGGCCTACATGCACCTGTGCTGCGTTTTGTGCTTCAATAGTATTTAAATTACCTGACACCATGGGCTGTGCATAAACCCCACCCACAGCCGTAACGAAAAAAATGAAAAGATTAAAAAATTTAAGCATAAACTATATAGCTTTAGTTTTTCTATTGAGCCAATCTAGTGCCTGCCCCGAAAGATGCCTAGAGAGTCGTTCTCGAACTTGCTCATGATATTTATTAAGCCACTCTCTTTCAGCACAATCAAGAAGACCAATATCAACGCATGAAGTCTCTATCGGACACAATGTTAGCGTCTCAAATTTTAAAGTCTCAACAAATTCAGTCTTTTGTGCAGGAATGTTTGCAACTAAATTTTCTATGCGCACCCCCCATTTTCCTGGCCTATATACACCTGGCTCATTTGATGTAATCATGCCGCCGTACATTTCCGTATGGTTCATTTTGTATGCCTTGTAGGCAATGACCTGCGGCCCCTCATGCACATTTAAAAAATATCCAACACCATGACCAGTGCCGTGCCCGTATTCAAGCCCAGCTTTCCATAGTGGCAATCTGGCAATGCTATCGAGTAGCGGCGATGGATATCCTACTGGAAATTCGGCCATCGCTAATTGAATATGTGCCTTAAGAACGTAAGTATAGTCTTTAACTTGCTCCTCAGAGACAACACCCACAGGTACTACACGAGTGATATCCGTGGTACCGCCAAGATATTGAGCCCCAGAATCAATAAGCAAAAAGCCATCGCCATTAATAAGTGAGAATGATTCTTCTGTAGCCCTATAGTGTGGCATCGCACCATTTGCATTAAATCCCGCAATTGTCGCAAAGCTAGGACTTACATATCCTTTGCGTTTTGAACGATACTCTAAAAGTTTTTCGTTAATTGTAAGTTCTGAAATTTCTTCACCTTTGCTGAAGGCCGCTTCAAACCATGCAAAAAATTCACACAATGCAGCTCCATCCTCTTCCATGGTCAATCGAATATGGCTTAATTCATGGTCTGTTTTGCGTGATTTTAATAGCCGCGATGGATTAATTATCTCAACTATCCCACCTTTATAAGCACTAACAGAACCAAGTGCAACACGATCAGGATCCACCATAAGCTTAGAGATATCCATAGAGCTTATAAATTCCTTAAGATCATCATAATTAGCAGTTTGAACTCCATGCCCTTCCAAATAGGTGGCAATGTTCTCGTCCACTTTCTCCAAATCTATAAATAACACCACCTTATCTTTGAATATAGCTAGATGAGCAAGAAACACTGGATTGTATGCGACATCATTGCCACGTAAATTAAGAATCCAAGCAATATCATCCAAGGACGAAACTAAATGCCAACCACCATCATCAAGTTTTAGTTCATCTCGAACCAATTTAATTTTTTGTGAAGCATCGAGGTCATAATAATTTTTATCGTGCTTAAATATTTTTTGAGACGGCAATTTAGATCGATCTGTCCATAGAGGCTGTAATAGGTCCTCTTCAGTATTTATATTAATGCCCTTACTCTCCAATTCATCGCGGTATATATTGGCTGTTTTGAGGGAAACCATATCGGGGTTAAATCCTAAAACAGCAGATGGTTTAAGGGATAAAGATAGATATTCAGTCAAAGTAGGAACACCAGCCTCACCAGCTCTCATCAATTCAATGCCTGAGCCGTTCAATTGTTTAGATGCTTGCTCCCAGTAGCGACTATCCACCCACAAGCCTGCAAAATCATCTGTTACTAGAACTGTGCCTACCGAGCCCGTAAAACCACTTAACCATACTCTTTGCTGCCAGTAAGCAGGTAGATATTCGGATAGATGAGGATCTGCAGAGTGCACAATCCAAGCATCTATACCTTTAGCTTTCATAGAACTGCGTAATGCTTTAATGCGATCTGTAGGTAAATTCATGGATATTTCCGTTATTTAGGGTAATCTACTATTATAGTTAGAAGTAATTTTTGTAAAATCAAAAGTTTAATAATTTACACAAATTACAAGAGGTAATAGATGTCTTCACGCGAGTCTATGGAATATGATGTGGTCGTTGTTGGTGCTGGGCCTGCAGGTTTAGCTACTGCTATTCGGTTAAAACAAATAAACCCAGATATTTCTGTTTGCGTTTTAGAGAAAGGAAGTGAGGTTGGGGCTCATATCATGTCTGGAGCGATAATGGATCCCATTGCCATAAATGAATTATTTCCAAATTGGAAGGAATTATCTGCTCCTCTAAAGGTTGAAGTTAAAGAAGATGAATTCTTTTTTTTAACAGAGACTAAGTCTTATAAAGTTCCTGCTTTTTTGCTTCCACCCTGTTTTAAAAACGAGGGTAACTATATTGTTCGATTAGGAGATGTAGTTAAATGGCTTGGCCAACAAGCAGAGTCTTTAGGAGTAGAGATATTTCCTGGATTTGCCGCCGCTGAAGTTTTATATCATGAAGATGGTTCGGTTAAGGGTGTGGCTACAGGTGATATGGGCCTTAACGAGGATGGGTCTCCTTCAGCTAATTATCAACAAGGCATGGAACTACATGCGAAATTCACTATATTTGCTGAAGGTTCGCGAGGTCAGCTAGGACGCGAGCTTATCGGCAAATTTGCATTGGATGCGAATTCTGACCCACAAACTTACAACATTGGCTTTAAGGAATTATGGGAAGTTAAGCCCGAGAACTTTAGGCCAGGACTTGTTGTACACACTGGTGGTTGGCCTATGCCTACGGACACATACGGTGGCTCTTTTATATATCATTTAGATAATAATTTGGTTGCTGTTGGTTATGCGATTGGACTTAATTATTCCAATCCATATATGTCACCATTCGAGGAATTTCAGAGATTTAAAACACATCCTGTAATTAGAAAAACGTTTGAGGGCGGAAAACGATTATCTTATGGAGCTCGGGCTATTACTGCAGGTGGATTATTAAGCTTGCCTAAATTTGTATTCCCAGGCGGTGCATTGGTAGGTTGTGAAGCTGGCTTCTTAAACGCTTCTCGGATAAAAGGTAGCCATGCGGCGATAAAGACTGGGATGATGGCGGCGGAGGCCATTGCCACAAACTTAAGTTCTGGATCGGAATCGAATGTTATTACGGATTATGAAGTGAAGTTTAAAGATTCGTGGCTTTATAAGGAACTTAAGCAATCACGTAACTTTAAGCAGTGGTTTAAGAAAGGCTTGTTTGTTGGTACATTAATGACAGGCTTAGAGCAAAAATTTTTGCAGAATGCGATTCCTTGGACTATACATAATAAAAAAACGGATCATGAGTCGCTTAAGCCTTCAAGCGAATGCAAAAAAATCGACTACCCTAAGCCTGACGGTGTCTTAAGCTTTGATAGACTTAGCTCAGTATTTCTCACAAATACGAATCATGAGGAAAACCAACCTTGTCACCTTAAACTTAAGGATAAGGAAATTCCTGTTTCAGTCAATTTAAAAATTTATGCGGGACCAGAACAAAGGTATTGTCCTGCGGCTGTTTATGAATTTTTAGATGTGGGTGGAGAACAAAAATTAAGGATAAATTCTCAGAATTGTATTCACTGTAAAACTTGTGATATCAAGGATCCTAAGCAGAATATTGTGTGGACTGCCCCACAAGGCGGCGAGGGCCCAGTTTATAACGGGATGTAATTTTTTAAATTTCAAGTAAAGTGCTTGTAAACTTAACGAAATTTTCATAAAATCCTACAAAATGTACGTGTATTTCTGCTAGCTATAATTTAAATTTATGAATCCGCCTAAGTCTTTGAAATCTTTTGTTTTTTTGAATTTAAAAGATGCCAAGCCTAATTTTCAACTAAAAAATATTTGTTGTATTTTAGGGATGGCATCTTCTTTTGGTCTAATTCCTCTATCTGTTCAAGCACAAACTATTGGCCAACTTGACCAATCTATGGACTTAACGGTACCTCAATCAGAAGATCAAATTTCAAACATTATTTCAAACGTATCACTGCCACTTTCGGATTCGACTCCTAGTAGTCTCTCTTCTGTTCCTGGTCAAGCTTCGTTAACTGAAGAAGAATTAACTGAGACTAAAGAAATAGTGGATGCTTTAAACCCTGACCCTATTCAAAGCTTGATAGAACACGAAAATTTGTCGGATATACACGTAGATTTGGAATCGGAAGCATTGCCATCTGAATCAAAAGAGCAACCTAGCAAGCTAGTACAGGGAGCTTTAAACTATATCGGAGTTAAATATCGCTATGGCGGCACTACTCCGAGTGGATTCGATTGCTCTGGACTAATTTACTACACAGCAGATAAATACATGGGCATTAAGCTTCCACGAGTCGCATCTAATATGGCTAAGGTAGGCACGGAAGTTTCACGCGATAATATGAGACCAGGCGATTTAGTATTCTTCAATACGCGTGGACGCAGAAACTCTCATGTGGGCATCTACGTGGGGGATAATAAATTTTTACACGCACCAAGAACAGGGGCTAAGGTTAGAATCGAAAATATTTCTACTTACTGGTCAAAAAGATTCAACGGTGCTAGAAGAATAAATTAATTTAAATTTTCTATAGGATGCTATGTCCTAAAGGGATAGCAAATTTGATTAAGGGAGGTACTGAACCTCCCTTATTATTTGAAGTAGAGCATTTTTAGGGTGGGCTCTTCTTTAATAAAAACGCTTAGACTATGTCCCTGCTCCCCTATTTTTATTCCAAACAAAGAACAAAAAACCACCAAGGCCACAAGCAGCATAAGAAAATTATTTAGTGCTTTCATAACTTTCTCCTATTTGGACAGCGCTCACATAAATGTGGACATTGCTCAAGAGCCGTCTGTAAACTACAAACCGATCTCTTACATGCAACAATTGGTATATTTTGTTTTTCTGCAACGCTTCTAAAAGATTTCATGACATTGTGTCCTAAAAAATCTGTTAATAAAACCACAATATCCGTTCCTGATGGCAATGACAGAACTTTCTTCTGATGTGCTGGATCTCGACCAGTTATGTGTTTATTAATTTTTATATTATGTGCTTTGAGGATATCGGGAAGCTTGCCTAATTTGTCCGCTCCGACTATCACAGCATTCATTTGAATTAATTCCATATAAGCTCTTTAATTGATAATGATTCTCATTAACCTTAATTCTAAATTAGAATGATTCTCATTTCAACATTTTTTTATATTTGAAGTTAATTGTATTTTTTGTATAATTTGATTTTTAAACAATCGTTTGTTTTATACAAGTATTTTAATGAGCGAAGATAAACTCTCTAAAGCCGTTATAACTAGAAGGCAAATTCTTAATGCTGCAGAAAAACTTATTGTAGAGAAAGGCTACGAGAGTGCTTCTATGCGTGATATTACGCAATTAGCCGGAGTCAATTTAGCTGCGGTTAACTATCATTTTGGTAGCAAAGATGCCCTTATTGCTGCAGTTTTAAAAAGAAGACTTGGAGCAATTAATAAAGAGCGTCTTGAAAAATTAGATGCCCTAGAAGCTAGAGCTGCTGGTAAGCCTGTGCGCCCTTCTCAACTGATATATGCCTTTTTTGGAAGTCTAGTGGCACATGCTGGAGAAGATGACCACGACGGAAATATTTATTTGAAGATACTAGAACAAACCATGCTTAGCCCAAGTGACTTTGTTACATCCGTTGTTGCTCAGGAAAACGCATTGGTTTTTGAGAGATACAGAAAAGCTTTTTTTAAAGCTATGCCCGATGTGCCCGAGGAGGAAATTCTATGGCGCTTTCAATTTATGTTAGGTGCCACATCTTATGCAATTTCAGGTATCCAAGCACTTCTTGAGCATACAGAAAACATAGATACCTCTAAAATTAATCTTAGCGACAAACGTCTTAGAAAGCGCCTTTTAAGTTTTTTGCTTGGCGGTCTCTATGCACCTTTACCGAAATTTAGAGAAACCAATCAAGACTAAAATAAATTCTCGTGCAATTTTTCTAGAATTGATTTCTTATTTTCGCCTGGTGCACACATCTGAATAAATTCAAATACATAGTCTCTTGCAAAAACACCTTTTCTAAGACCAATTTTTGAAGTGTGATACCCAAATAAATGACCCACAGGTAAACCTATAAGCCCCCTATCACGACGTGGATCATAAGCCATACTTGCAATTATTCCTAATCCTAGACCAACATCCACATAAGTCTTTATTACATCCGCATCAATAGCTTCAAGAACTATATTATGCTTAATGTCCGCCGCTTCAAAAGAAGCATCAATAGCTGGTCTTCCTGTGAACTGTCTTGAATATGTAATTAATGGATAGCAGGCAATATCTTGTAGAGATAAATTCTTAGCTTGTGTTGAGGTCATATTAGAGAGTTCATGATCCTCCCTCATAACCAAATAATGCTCCCAATCATAGCAAGGAAAAATAACCACCCCAGGAACTTGAGCAAGTGTCTCAGTTGCAAACGCAATATCCAACTCATCATTTAATAACATATTAGCTAGTTGAGGAGGACTACTCTCAATTAAAGATACCTGTACACCAGGATATCTTTGCTTAAAATCCAAAATTATCTGTGGCAAAAAATATCTAGCTTGTGTATGAGTGCATCCAATGACTAAAACTCCCTCATCGTGATTGACATACTCATCACTTATTCTTTTTAAATTTTCAACCTCTAAGAGCAATCTTCTAATAACCGCAACAACAGCTTTACCTGGTTTGGTAAGACCCCTGAGTCGTTTGCCGTTTCTCTCAAAAATTTGAAATCCTAGTTCCTCCTCAAATTCGATTATTGCTTTGGAGATACCAGGTTGCGATGTGTGCAACTTCTTTGCTGCATCAGAAAGATTAAAGTTATTACTAACCGTCTCAAGAATATATTTAAACTGTTGAATGTTCATGTGATTTTTTAGGTTTTCTTATTCTAACTTTATACCAAAAAAGGAAAACAGCTAATGCTGTGAACAAACCATTTACTGAAATAATACCAAGCCATAAATTAATCTGCTCAGAAGCGACCCAACCGCGCATAACGTTAAGCAAATTCATATAAAGCATGCCCACAAGAGCAGCCATAAAAACATCTGCAGATTTTCCCATGCGAGGATTTACTGAACCTAATGGAATAGCAAGCAAAGCAAGATTTAGTGCCGCTATAGGAAGTGATAGTTTCCATAAAATTTGCGAATCGCTTCTAGGATTATTATCCTCAATCAGTTTTGTAAATGGTCTAGCCTTAATCTTATCGAGTGCTTGATTTCTTATTTGTTCATCAGTATAAGCACTCTTTCTATTTATATTCATAGTTACAGAATTAAACTTAGAAGCCCTAAATTCAGGCGTTCCAATTCTAATATCATATCTAGTTCCAGGCCCAAGCTCTATAAATCTTTCACCTGTTTCATAATTCGTGACAAAATCCCCATAGTCTGCATTTAAAATGCCAATCCATTCCTCTTTTACTTCTCTAGCAAATATCCTTCCAAATTGATGTTTATTATTAGTGGAGGGCTCAATAAAAAAAACACGATTTCCCCCATCTGTTTCTAAAAATTGTCCCTCAACCACCTTGGAAAAATCCGATCTTTGAGCATATCGCTGTTTGTATTCTTCTATTTGCAAATAAGCCCATGGTGAGGTAACAATAGTTAAGATGGCAATGAGCACGCTTACAGGCACCGCAATCCGTAACACTGGTTTTATCCAATCTACCAACGAAACTCCTGAAGTAAACCATACGAACATCTCCTGTTCACGATAATTTCGAGACACCGTTGTAATAACAGAAATAAATAGTGACACTATAAGAATTATCGGTAGAGCCGTGATGCTTGAAAAAGCTGATATCCCCAAAACCAAATCAGCTCCAATTGCACCTGAGGCCGCTTGTGCCAGAAGTCTAGCTAAAAGAACGCTAAGCCAAACAATAAGGAGAGTTGAAAATACCACTCCGGCATTACTTAATATTTCGGATACAACTGAACGTTTAAATAGAAACATGAAACGAATTGAGTAATAATAGAGGATATATTTTTTTAAAGGGGAGTGAAATGCAATTCACCGTTCATGATACAGCAGATATTTTAAAAATCAAAACTCCAGCATTGTTTGTTGGTGTTTTTAAAGATGGAAAACATGGTGTTATTTCTAAGGATCTTCCTAATAATGCCGAAATTAAAAACATAATTAGAAAAGAGTTTCGTTGCGGAATCGGCGATGCGTATATGATGCGTGATGTGCCAGGGTTTGCCGCTGAGAAGCTAGTGCTTATAGGTATGGGCGAAGAAGACAAATTCGATATAAAAGCACTTGAGGATGCACACTGTGCCGTAACTTGCTTTATGGAAGAGTACAGCATTAAAGAAGGAGTTAGTACTTTACTTGAAGAAGAGGCTTTATTTAAAAACCACGAAGAAGTTACTCTTAAAGATGCAACCATTTTAGCTGCACGTAAAGTTCATTATTCAAATTACAAATATACAACTACATTTGAAGAGACACCAGACCATAATGTCCTTAAAAAATTCGGATTTACGATTTCTAAAAAATATACAAAAGATGTAAGGGAGGCCATAGCCACAGGAAAAGCAATTGCTGATGGGATGCACCTTACTATGCAATTAGGCGATTTGCCTAGCAATATCTGCACACCTACTTATTTAGGAAATTGTGCTAAAGATTTAGCTAAAGAATATAAAGAGCTTAAAGTTGAAGTTTTGGGACGCAAACAAATTGAAACTCTTAAAATGGGTGCTTTCCTATCAGTAGCTGCTGGTGCTAGTGAGGAGCCTGCCCTTATTGTTCTCAAATATTCGCCTACTAAAAAATCAAATAAAAAACCTATCGTCTTTGTAGGTAAAGGTGTGACATTTGACACTGGTGGTATTTCTCTAAAAAATAAAGCAAATATGGATGAGATGAAGTTCGATATGTGCGGTGCCGCTTCAGTATTAGGTGTTATGAAGGCTGTATCCGAAATCGGATTTGACCGAGAAATTGTAGGCGTGATTGCAGCTACTGAAAATATGCCTAGTAGTTATGCTACAAAACCAGGCGATGTAGTAACTAGCATGTCTGGAAAAACTATTGAAATTCTGAATACCGATGCTGAGGGACGTTTATTGTTAGCAGATGCATTGACATATGCAGATAAATTTAAACCTGAAGTAGTCATAGACATTGCCACCCTAACAAGTGCTATCATTCAAGCTTTAGGTCATGTTCATGCAGGCGTGTTCTCAAATGATGAAGATCTTGCAGATGCGTTGATTGATGCGGGTGATATCGCAAACGATAGTGCATGGAAAATGCCTTTGGATTGTCAATTTGCAGAAAATTTAAAAAGCAATTTTGCAGATTGTGCAAATATCGGAGATGGCACTGCAGGATCTGCTGTGGCTGCAGCATTTTTAGAGAAATTTATCGGCGATTATAAATGGGCACATATTGATATTGCTGGAGTTGCATGGAATCGCGGCAAAAACAAAGGTGCCACTGGACGTCCAGTTTCTCTATTGATGGCATATTTATTAGGCCAAAACTAGTGGCTGAAATTTTTGTTGCTCACGGGGCAAGGAGCATAGAAGACACTCTTATTATGTCTGTAAACTCCGTGAGTAAGCAACACCAAAAGGGTCAAAGCATATTGGTATTTTGCAGAGACGTAAATATTGCCACAAAATTTAGTGAGGGATTGTGGGGTATTGATAAGACCACATTTATCCCCCACTATTTCGCAGGGGATGAGATGATTATCCCCGCACGCATCGTAATATGCGACGAGGATATCGCTAAATGGGCCTCTAAGCTTAATCCGAAGCCAAACTTGCTCATAAATCTAAGCGAGGATTTTATTGAGGATATATCTCTATTTCCCATGGTTCTTGAATTTGTTCTAAATGACTCCAAATCTAAGGAAATGGGTAGAGCACGTTTACAAAAATATAAAGCTGCGGGCCATGTAATTAAATTTCACGAGTTCAAATATAAGAAAAATTAACGTTCGATTACCATAATAAAAATTATAAAAATTTTATAGTAAACTTAATCAAATCAATAATTTGGAGATCACATGAAAAATTTTGGTAGACCTTCTTTTGAAAGGCCTTCTGATACACTTTCTCAGGATACTTTCCGCGGAAATGGCGGTACTGTTTCTGCTTCAGTTAAGAACAAAGTTCTAAGCCAAACTTATGTTTTGCTTGCAATTTCTATTGGTGTTGCTGCTCTTGGTACACTTTTAGGGATGCAACTTAACCTATTCCAAGGAATGGGTGCCTTTATGCAATTTGCCATCTTTATGATCGGTGCATATGGTCTTATGTTTTTGGTCATTAAAAACCGTAATTCCGCTGTAGGTGTAGCTTTCTTATTGGGTTTCACATTCTTTATGGGATTGACTTTAAGCAATCTAGTAAGCACCATATTGCAACTATCTAATGGCCCTACACTTATGCTATATGCATTTGCTTCTACTGCAGGCATATTCTTTGTTATGGCAGCTCTTGCATCAGTGATTAAAAAAGACTTGACCTTTATGGCTAAGTTTCTGTTTATAGGCTTGATTGCATGTATTATCGCAGCTGTCGCAAACATTTTCTTTATGATTCCAGCTTTGGCTTTGGCTTTATCTACATTAGTAGTTGTGATTTGTTCTTTATATCTACTAATTGATGTTCAAAGAATAATTAACGGCGGAGAGACTAACTATATTATGGCTACTCTAAGTATATTTATTAGCCTATATAATATCTTCGCAAACTTATTGAGTATCTTCGGTTTTACTTCTAGTAGTGATTAATCGGGATAGATGGTTTTGATTCTCTCGCACATTTAGTGAGGTTCGATTCAAAACAATAGCAATTTTGAGCCTGAGTTGTTTACGCAATTCAGGCTCTTTTTCTAAGTCAGAAAAATCTGGTTCAGGCGTATCAAAGCCGTAACCTGTTTCGCAGAGCCATTGCCACTCAAAACGCCTTAAAACAGTACGTGCATCTACATGTGCCGCTAAATCATTAAGAGCCTGCACATAATAATCATAAAGCCTCTCATGCGGATCCTCTTTGGCAATGCCCCTTAATATCAGCTCATTCAAATACCAAGCCGACATCAAATTCTCAGATGACAAATTAATAAAACCGTCTGTCTCAACGCGAGTAATAGTTTTAATTTCACCCGTTCCACTCCATGAAACGCGGAGAGGCTGAAAATGAGCACTTATGGGCCTAAGCACAGAATAAGGGCGCTTAGCACTTTTGGCAACGCCTGCGATAAGCCCATATTCTCGCGAAAACAAGGTTACGATAAGAGAATGCTCGCTCCATGAAATGCATTGGAGTGAAAAGGCCTGCGCATCGGAAACGCGTTTTTTATGAGTATGTGTGTGGGGAGCGGTGGATGCAAGAGATGAGGAAGGCGTGAGGGGCGTGTGTGCTGCGAAGGACGAAGCATAAGCCTCGGGTTTGGCGATTTCCTTAGGCTTACTATCAGCCTCGGGTTTGGCGATTTCCTCAGGCATAAACATTACTCATACCCAAGGTTCCGAAGTTGAGCCTCTTTATTAGACCAACCTTTTCGCACCTTAATAAAAATTTCAAGAAATACGGGCTTTTCAATAAGCTTTGAAATATCCTGCCTAGATTCTGTGGCAATGCGTTTCATATGCATCCCTTTAGACCCTAATAAAATAGGCTTGTGATTTTCTCGCTCAACAAGTATACAAGCGTTTATCGTTACACCACTTGAACTCTCATCCCATTTTTCTATAACCACTGTACACTCGTACGGCAGCTCATCCCCTACAAGTCGAAAAATTTTCTCGCGTATGATTTCAGAAGCTATAAATTTTATGCTTCTATCGGTTATCGCCTCTTCATCAAAAAGATGTTCTCCATGAGGAAGTCGCTCTTTTATCTCATCAAGCAAAGCATCAAGCTGAATACCTTTTTCTGAGCTCACAGGCACCACCGCATCATAATCGTGATTTTTTAAAATATCTGAAGTGAATGTAAAAAGCGAATTTTTATCCTTTACTAAATCCACTTTGCTTAGAACTAGAATCGTAGGTTTACCCTTAGGTAACAGTGGCAATATTTGTGCATCTCCATCATTCCATTTTCCCGCTTCAACCACATGCAATACTACATCCACATCATTAAGAGTAGTCAAAACCACACGATTCATCATATTGTTCATAGTTCCTCCATGACGGGTCTGAAAACCAGGTGTATCTACAAATATATATTGAATCTCATCCTTTGTAAGAACCCCATGAATACGATGTCTCGTGGTTTGAGCTTTTCTTGAAACAATAGAAATTTTACTGTCGATCAGTGCATTCATTAATGTAGATTTACCTACATTTGGGCGACCAACAACTGCAATAAATCCCGTTTTTTTGCTGCTATTTTGCATCTTGTTCAACTGCCACTGGCAATGTAAGTTGAGTGACTTTTCTAAGTTTACTGGAGGATTTTTTTGAAAATGATTTTATTTTTTTTAGTTTCTCTAAAACAATAGTCGCAGCCGCTTGCTCGGCTGACCTTCTGCTTGATCCAACAGCTTGAGCAGAAATATCGTAAAGTTCAACCGAACACTCAACTTCAAATTCTTGATCATGTGCAGCACCAGAAATGTTCAAAACTTTATATGTTGGCAATGGTACCTTTTTCGCCTGCACAAACTCTTGCAAAAGTGTCTTAGAATCTCTACCTAAAGTTGAAAAATCAACATCCTTCATAAGTGGCTCATAAATACTCTCTACCACCTTTTGAGCCTCAAGTATTCCGCTGTCTATATAAATAGCTCCAAATATAGCCTCAACTGCATCAGCAAGAATAGATGGCCTTCTAAAACCACCACTTTTTAGCTCACCCTCTCCTAGATGAATTAGGTCTGGTAATTCCAAGTTTTGAGCGATTTTAGCTAAAGTATCTTGATTAACGTAACTTGCTCTAATACGTGTGAGATCACCCTCAGCCTGATCCTTGAGTTTTTTAAATAATATTGAAGCTACAGAAAAGTTAAGAATTGAGTCTCCCAAAAATTCCAGTCGCTCATTATGTGTAGAACTGTAGCTTCTATGAGTCAAAGCTCTATTTAGAAGTTGCACATCCTTAAATGAGTAATTTAACTTTTTCTGAAGTTTAGTTAATTTCATGCTATTTTATTGAGCCAATGCGGTCAAAATCCCCTAAATTCAACCAAATATAAAATGCTTCACCGGCAAGATATTTATCAGGAACAAACCCCCAGAATCTACTATCTAAGCTATTATCGCGATTATCGCCCATAACAAAATAGTAACCTTTTGGTACCTCACATTCTACAGCTGCTTGTCCAAAATATTTGCAGGAACTAAAATTTTCGAATTGCTCTATAGGCTGTATCGAATATAGACCAGGCATCTGCAAAATATCATGTTCTACACCAAATAGCTTCTCCTTATGTCTCTCAGGATTTCCAGATTGCTGCTCAGGATTTATATAAGGACCAATTGCTTCTGTGGCAATAGCCTCTCCGTTAACATAAAGTTGCTTGTTTTCGTATCTAACTGTATCTCCAGGCAATCCTATAATTCTTTTGATATAGTCTTGTTTTGTATTTAATGGATATCTAAAAACTACAATATCCCCTCTTTCTGGACTACCTATAGGAATAATTTTTTGGTGAATTATAGGCAGTCTCAAGCCATACTTAAATTTATTAACGAGAATAAAATCTCCACTTTGTAAGGTTGGAAGCATAGACCCCGAAGGAATTCTAAACGGTTCAACTACAAATGCCCGCAATATAAATATGAAAAATACCAATCCAAATAAACTACCCACATAGTTGAGCAACCCATTTGAATATTTATCTGCTTCGGCTCCATACAATTTCACACGTCTAGGCCTTAAAACATATTTTTCTAATGCCTTAGCAGTAAAAGTTACAATAACTAAAATTAAAAAAATCAAATCCATTATTTATCCTCAACTTGAAGAATGGCCAAAAACGCCTCCTGTGGAATCTCAACACTGCCCACTTGTTTCATGCGTTTTTTTCCTGCCTTTTGTTTCTCAAGTAACTTTTTCTTCCTTGTAATGTCCCCGCCATAACATTTAGCAAGCACATTTTTTCTTAATGCTTTTACATTTTCTCTGGCAATGATCTCCGCCCCAATCGCCGCTTGTACTGCTACATCATACATCTGACGGGGAATCAATCCTCGCAGTTTAGAGACCACTTCACGCCCTTTAAAACGAGCTGAAGCTCTATGAACAATCATAGATAGTGCATCAACTTTATCGCCATTTATAAGCAAATCCACACGAACCACATCTGCTGAGCGATACTCTAAAAATTCATAATCCATAGAAGCATAGCCTCTAGAGATGGATTTTAATTTATCGAAGAAATCTAACACAATCTCTGCTAATGGAATTTCATAATGCAAATGCACTTGTCGTCCGTGATAATTCATATCTCTTTGAATACCGCGTTTATTATTGCAAAGAGTCATTACTGGACCAACATAGTCTTGTGGCATAAACAAAGTAACATTAACTATAGGTTCGCGAATCTCCTGTATAGTACCCTGATCAGGCATACGAGAAGGGCTATCAATATAGAGAACTTCACCGTTATTTTTAACGACCTCATAAACTACAGACGGTGCTGTAGTAATAAGATCCATATCAAATTCGCGCTCAAGCCTCTCTTGGACAATTTCCATATGCAAAAGCCCAAGAAAGCCGCATCTAAAACCAAAACCTAGAGCTTGTGAGACCTCTGGTTCAAATTGTAGAGATGCATCGTTAAGTTTTAATTTCTCTAAAGAGTCTCTAAGCTGATCATATTCACTACTCTCTACAGGGTAAAGACCTGCAAAAACCTGTGGCTTAACTTCTTTAAACCCTGGCAATGATTCCGCTGCTGGATTTTGTGTATGAGTGATAGTATCACCCACTTTTGCGTGAGCTAAATCCTTAATTCCCGTAATTAAGAATCCCACCTCACCAGCAGAAAGAGAATTTCTAGGTTGTGATTTAGGTGTAAAAACGCCTAATTGCTCTACAAGATGATTGGCTTGTGTAGCCATAAAAGTAATCTTTTCTTTTGGTTTGATAGTGCCATTAACTATGCGTATAAGCATAACTACTCCCACATAGTTATCAAACCATGAGTCTATTATTAATGCTTGAAGAGGTGCTTCTGTATTGCCTTTTGGGGGTGGTACTTTATTTACGATAACTTCAAGTATTTCATCTATACCCAGTCCTGTTTTAGCACTAGCTAACACTGCGTCAGAAGCATCTATACCAATAACATCTTCGATTTCAGCTCTAGCTTCTTCGGGTTGAGCTGAAGGAAGGTCCATTTTATTTAAGACTGGTATAACTTCAACACCTAAATCAATAGCCGTATAACAATTAGCAACCGTTTGAGCCTCAACACCTTGGGTAGCATCAACAACTAGCAAAGCCCCTTCACAGGCTGATAATGAACGACTTACTTCATAAGAGAAATCCACGTGACCAGGAGTATCAATAATATTTAGGATATAGTCTTTGCCGTCTTTGGCCTTATAGTTTAATGTGGCCGTTTGAGCTTTAATAGTAATACCTCTCTCCCTCTCGATATCCATAGAATCTAGAACTTGAGCAGACATTTCACGATCAGCAAGGCCCCCAGTTTTTTGAATAAGCCTATCTGCAAGTGTTGATTTTCCGTGGTCAATATGGGCAATAATTGAGAAGTTTCGTATATTTTGCATGCAATTTGTGCGGATAAATAAAAATTTAAAACCTCGACTAAGTGAACTTAATCGAGGTCAAACAGTTTAAGTTAGGGAAAGACTACTTGTTTGGTTTAGTAGTTATCCACTGTGTCATTTTATCACGAAGCACCAATACAGCAACAACTTTATCTTTAGGTAGGTCTTTAGCTACTTCGTTAAAACCTTCTACAGTAGAAATATCAACATTATTAACTGTCAAAATAATATCGTTTTTCATAAAACCGGCTTCTTTAGCTTCATCTGTAAGGTCATAAACTAAGACACCACCATTAATATTTAAATTTTCACGTTGTTTTTTATCTAAAGATTCAACTGATAACCCCAGTTTATTTTCTTGATTAACTTCAGGTTTTTTTGTTTTTTTAGATTTGATGCCTTTAGATTCAATGGCTTCTACGGTCACAGACAAGGTCTCATTTTTACCTCGACGGAAAATTTCAATGTCTGTTTTTTTGCCTGATTTAGTTTGTCCAACCATACGAGGCAAATCAGTCCATTTATTTATAGTTTTACCATCAAATTTTAAAATAACATCACCCGCACGAATACCAGCTTTATCCGCTGGACCATCACGCTCAACACTACTTACTAATGCACCTTTATCATTAGGTAGACCTAAAGCTTTATAAACATCTTCTTGAAGAGGTCCTATTGCAACACCAATTCGGCTTCTTTCAACTGTCCCTGTATCCTTCAATTGGTTGATTACATTAATAGCTTCATTAATAGGTATAGAAAAGGAAATACCCATAGAACCGCCACTTCTGGTGTAGATTTGACTATTGACCCCTACAACTTTTCCTTCTAAATCAATTAAAGGGCCACCTGAATTACCTGGGTTTATCGCAACGTCAGTTTGGATAAATGGTAGGTAATCGCCCGTATCACGATTTATGGCACTAACTATGCCTGAAGTAACAGTGGACTCCAAATCATATGGAGATCCAATAGCCAAAACCCATTGACCTTTTTTAAGTGCATCTGAATTACCTATCTCAATAGGCTCTAGATCTTTTGCGTCAATTTTAATAAGAGCAAGGTCAGTACGTTTATCTGTACCAACAACTTCTGCATCGTATTCTTTACCGTTATTTAATGTAACTATAACTTTATCTGCTCTATCAACTACATGGTCATTTGTAATGATATAGCCGTCTTTAGAAATAATAAATCCAGAACCTACTCCGCTCGGAACCTGACGATCACCTTTTTTAGGTCTTGATTTATCAGAATCTCTGTCATTTGGTCCTGGACCAAATCGTTTTGAAAATGGTTCAGGAAAGAAATCAGGCCCGAAGAAAAATTCGAAAAACTCTTCTGCGTCTGGATCACCTTGGAAAGACCAACCTGGACCCGAACGGCCTCTACCTCGTGTGCTAATAGTTTCCATGGTACGTATGTTAACCACACTATTTTCGGTTTTTTCTACAACTTTAGTAAAGTCGGGAAGTCCTAAATTAGTAGATTGTGCAGGGAATTTGGTAAGAGCATCTGTTTCAGTTTGTGCAGGTGTACCCCATGAACTAGTAGAGGATGAAGAATTCTGTGAAATAGCAGGTGCTGAAACCAAAGCACCAAGTAATAATGCATATATTGGTAATTTTTGGAATTTCATAATTATCCTTGTTTTTAAAAATTGTCTGTTGCTAATAGTCTAATGTTGGAAAGTTAAAAAATTTTTAATTTGAAATCAAAGGTAATTATTTTTATTTATTAAAAGTACTCTAAGCCTTCTCCATGAATTCCTATCAATATCCCAATGAAATAGATAAAAACTTTGCATCCTATTTCTAAACTTATATTGGATATGAAAGCATATTTGATAAAAATCCACTTTTACAATATCTACCACACCATTAGGTGGGCAAATTTGAGAAATATGAGAGGGACGAATTTGAAATTTTAGTGGACTTAGTCTGAATGAATTATGGATACTTTTTACATAAAGCAGTGCTATACATAGAGAGTAGACTAACCCCACAAATCCTAATAGAGTAAGAAAAATTAGAGAGGCTAAAAAATAATGGTGAATTGGCTTTAATCCGACTGAGCAATTAACTTCCCAGTTATCTTGCAAAACACCGTAATTTATAGCTTCCCCATTCATTAGAATTTTTTAATAACAACAGAACAATTAGTACCACCAAAACCAAACGAATTTGATAATGCATAATCAATACTAAGATCACGTGCTTCATTTGGACAGTAATCAAGATCACATGCAGGGTCTTGATTGAATATATTTATAGTTGGTGGTGAAACTTGATTTTTTACAGCAAGAGTAGCAAATACTGTCTCAATACCACCTGCAGCACCTAGCAAATGACCAGTCATAGACTTAGTTGAATTAACTACTGTATTATATGCATGATCACCTAAAGCAAGTTTAAGTGCTTCAGTTTCATTTTTATCTCCAAGAGGAGTTGAAGTTCCATGAGCATTAACGTAGTTAATTTGTTCAGGATTAATATGAGCATTCTTCAATGCATTTCTAACCCCAAGTGCAGGACCTTCCATACTTGGAGCAGTTATATGATGAGCATCAGAACTCATGCCATATCCAGCAAATTCCGCATATATTTTTGCACCGCGTGCAACCGCATGTTCGTATTCTTCAAGAACAACGACACCAGCCCCTTCGCCTAACACAAAACCATCTCGATCCACATCCCACGGACGAGAAGCAGTAGCAGGGTCATCATTTCTTGTTGACAATGCCCTCATAGCCGCAAACCCACCAATACCTAATGGGGAAACAGTAGATTCTGCACCACCAGCAATCATAACGTCCGCATCACCGTATTCAATCAATCTTGCTGCGTCACCGATTGAATGAACACCTGTCGCACATGCAGAGACAATTGCATAGCTAGGGCCAGTTATTCCAAGTTTTATAGTTAAATGCCCAGAAACCAAATTAATCAAAGAAGCAGGAACGAAAAATGGTGAAATTCTTCGTGGACCTTTTTCAAGATATTCTGTTTGAGTAGCCTCAATTCTTTGAAGACCTCCAATACCAGAACTCACGATTGCACCAATGCGATGAGCGTTTTGCTCTGTAACTTCTAGCCCTGAATCTTTCCATGCTTCAAAAGAAGCTGCAAGACCATAATGAATAAATGTATCCATCTGCTTTATTTCCTTAGCTGGAATATATAGAGATGGATCAAAATCTTTTACTTCAGCTGCAATTTGAGAGCTGAATGCACTTGCATCAAAACGAGTAATTTTTGTTACGCCAGATTTACCTGCAACAATATTTTCCCATGAGGACTTAACATCATTTCCCACAGGAGTTACTAAACCGAGACCTGTTATTACTACGCGTTTTTTCACATATGCTCCTTATATAAAAAAAGCGTCTTGTAAAGCAACATGAAAAGCTACTTTACAAAAACGCTTTAAGAAATTTTCTAAGAATTTCTCAATTTGTCAGAACTATTCCACCCAACAGTAATTACTGTTTAGAGTTATTCTCGATAAAGTCGATAGCGTTCTGAACTGTAGTAATAGTTTCAGCTTGCTCATCAGTAATTGTGTTTTCGAATTCGTCTTCGAAAGCCATAACCAATTCAACCATATCAAGTGAGTCAGCTCCTAGATCATCCAAAAAAGAAGACTCGTTTTTGATTTCATCTTCGTTTAAACCTAGTTGTTTCGCAACGATTTTTTTAACACGTTGTTCAATGCTCATTTAAATCTCCAAAGTGGGAAGTCCCAAATAAAAATAACTAATTTTACAAAATTAAAGTGTATTATATGAAAAAAAGGTTTAATTTAAAAATAAAACTACCCTATAAACATACCGCCATTTACGTTAATTGTTTCACCCGTAATATATCCTGCATAAGGACTAGCTAAGAAGGCAACAGCATAAGCTATATCCTTAACTGACCCAAGACGACCAAGAGGAATCTGACTGATTAATTTTTGAGCCGCTTCATCACCCAAAGCTCTAGTCATAGCTGTGTCGATAAACCCTGGAGCTACACAATTAACTGTTATATTTCTACTACCTAATTCTCGAGCTAAAGATCTAGTCATACCAGCCACACCAGCTTTAGCTGCAGCATAATTTGCCTGACCAATATTTCCTGTCATACCAACAACTGAAGTGATATTAATGATTCTGCCATCTCTAGCTTTCATCATAGGTCTGACAACAGCACGAGATAATCTAAAAACTGCAGTCAAATTGGTCTGAACAATATCGTCCCACTCCTCATCTTTCATACGCATAATAAGATTATCTCGAGTGATACCAGCATTATTAACAAGAATATGTGGACCGCCCATTTCGACGATTTCTTTAACTAATTCTTCACTAGCAGCCGCATCGGTTACATTTAATACCTTTCCTTCACCACCGAATTCTGAAAGTTTTTCAGTAATTTGCTTAGCTCCTGATTCACTTGTAGCTGTTCCAATAACTCTAGCTCCTCTACTAGCTAATTCCAATGCGATAGCTTCACCTATTCCGCGACTAGCTCCAGTTACAAGTGCAATTTTGTCTTTTAATTCATTATTCATTTAAGCACCTTAAGATAAAACATTTTTCAAATTTTCTAAATCACTTGGTGTATTCAATGTGAATACCTCAACCTCTGGCAATATACGTTTAGCCAGATTAGTTAATACTTTTCCAGGACCACATTCTATAACATGAGTGACCCCCAAATCAGACATTTTTTGCATAGTTTCAACCCAACGCACAGGATGCCATGCTTGTCTGACAAGGGCATCAACTATGTCTTTTTCAGATTCTTTAATAGATACGTCCACATTATTAATAACTGGTATCTTCGGTACATTTAATTTGTACTTACTTAATTCTTCTGAAAGTTTCATGGCTGCAGGTTCTAGCAAAGATGAATGAAATGGTGCAGACACTGGCAATACCACGGCCCTTTTTGCCCCTTCTTGTTTACAAATTTCGCATGCAGTCACAACAGCTACTTTATGTCCAGCAATCACTACTTGCGATGGAGCATTAAAATTTACGGCCTCAACAATCTCTCCTGATTGCTCTGACACACGCCTACAAATATCAACAACTTTTTCGTCTGATAGTCCAATTATCGCAGCCATACCCCCAGCACCTACAGGTACAACAGCTTGCATAGAATCCGCCCTAACTCTAACAATTTTTACAGCATCTTCTAATTTAAAAACATCCGCCGCTGCCAATGCCGTATATTCGCCTAAACTATGCCCTGCCATAACTTCTGGCAATGGCAATCCCGCCTCCACATATGCCTTATATAAAGCATATGATGAAGCAAGCATAACTGGTTGAGTATTTGTTGTTAAATTCAAATCGTGTTCAGGACCTTCATGTATTAGGGTGGCAATGTCCTGTCCTAGGGCCTCACTAGCGGTTTTAAGAACTTCTTGAACGACACCAGTATCTGACCATGAATCCAACATACCTATAGCTTGAGAACCCTGCCCTGGGAATACAATCGCAATTTTCATAATAATCCTTTAAAACTTAACTAGGGCAGAGCCCCATGTGAACCCACCACCTACACCTTGAAGCATTGCAAGATGTCCAGGTTTTATTAGACCTTGCTTTCTCGCATAATCTAATGCTAATGGCACACTAGCTGCAGATGTATTTGCATGCTCCGAAACAGTCATAACAACTCTCTCTTCAGGCAATTCTAACTTACGGGCTAAACTAGAAATAATTCGAGCATTTGCCTGATGAGGTATAAACCAATCGATTTCACTAGGTTTTACACCAGCCTTCTCGCAGACTTCTAAAGCAGACTTTTCTAATTTTGTAACCGCTTGTTTAAATACAGCCTGTCCATCCATTCTTAAAAACGGGTCACCTACAATCTCTCCATGCCGAATATTTCCTGGAGTATTTAAAATATTATTAAGTGAGCCCATAGCATTTAATTGGGTGGCAATGATCCCCGGTTCATCCGAAGCTTTTAAAACTACAGCACCTGCCCCATCACCAAATAAGACACAAGTCCTGCGGTCCTTCCAATCAAGAATTTTTGTTAATGTGTCTGCCCCAATAACAAGGGCCGTTTTAGAGGAACCAGCTTTTATAAAATTATCCGCGACTGTAAGGGCATATAAAAAGCCGCTACAAACCGCTTGAACATCAAAAGCAGCTCCGTGTTCAATACCTAAATTCGCTTGAATAAGACAAGCTGTACTTGGGAAAATAAAATCTGGGGTCGAGGTTCCTAAAACTATAAGATCGATTTCTTCTGGATTTATGTTCGAATCCTCAAGAGCTAATTTAGCGGCTTTAGTAGCCAAGCTTGAGGTAGTTTCAGACTCTGATGCAATATATCGTTGAGAAATACCAGTTCGTGAATTTATCCACTCGTCAGATGTTTCAATGCCATCTTTAGCTAATTTTTCAGCTAAGTCATCATTGGACACTATTAGTTCTGGCAATGCACTTCCAGAACCAAGAATTTTTGAATAAACCATAAGTTTATATCTCCAAAACCTGATACCAATTAAGCGTGTTCAGTATTATTTGAAATTTGTTCACTAACTTCTGTGGACTGCAACTCGCCAACCTTAACGCTAATTTTATTAAGGATATCGAATTTTATGGCTGAATATGCTTTATATATCGCATGTTTAAAAGCTAAAGAATCAGCTGAGCCATGGCTTTTGACTACAACACCTTTTAGTCCTAAGAAAACTGCCCCGTTATATCTGCGATTATCTACTTCTTCTTTAAACTTAGATAAAACAGGTTTAGCTATAAATGCGATTAATTTAGTGAAAAAGGAATGGAGGAAACGTTTTTTTAATTTTTGGCTAATCATCTTAGCCAAACCTTCAGATGTCTTAAGCATAACATTACCCACAAATCCATCACAAACAACAACATTACATTTACTTTTGAAAATGTCATCGCCCTCAACGTTCCCGATAAAGTTAAGCCCAGACTCTTGCAATAGAGAATAAGTTTTTCGAACCACATCGTTTCCTTTATGTGTTTCGTGACCTATATTTAAAAGACCTAGTGTAGGATTATCTATTTCTTCAATAGCTTGAACAAGTGCGGTGCCCATAATTGCAAATTGCTGCAGATGCTGAGGGGTACAATCCACATTTGCCCCAAGATCAAGCACATATGTGCCACCCCCAGAAATATTAGGAATTGCTGAGGCAATGGCTGGTCTTTTTATACCATCTAATGTTTTTAATATCAAACGAGATATAGCCATAAGTGCTCCAGTATTTCCGGCAGAAATACAAGCATCGGCTTTTTGTTCACTAACCAATTTTATGGCCACATGCATAGTCGAACCCTTCTTATGTCTAAGGGCTGATTCGACAGCATCTTCTCCTGTAATTACTTCATTACAGGGGATAATCTCAAATTGATTTGGGTCACGAGGTTTACTGTGATTTAAGGATTTTTTTATTTTTGTTTCATCGCCCACTAGCAAAAAGTGCACATCAGCTATGCGATGTGCAAACCTCACTGCTGCTGGAACTGTAACGGAGATACCATTATCCCCGCCCATACAGTCAATAGCGATCCTAATCACTGCAAACCTACAATGAGCGGAATAAATTACTCGTCGTTTTTAGTTTTTAATACTTTACGGCCACGATACATGCCATTAGGGCTGATATGATGGCGCAAATGAACTTCACCTGAAGTTGGATCAACCGCTGTTGGAGGATTAGTTAAATAATCGTGTGAACGGTGCATCCCTCTTTTTGAAGGTGTTTTCTTATTTTGTTGAACAGCCATTTATGACTCCAGTAGTTAATTTTTTTTAAGCTTCTTTAAAATAGCAAAGGGTGATTCTTTAGAAGAAAGATTACTTTCAGTTAAATTAGATAATACACCCATCCCATCAGGACATGTCTCGTGCTTAGGAATATACGGAATATTAAGAAGGATTTCGTCTTCTATAAATGAAACCATATCTTGAGCTTGAGAGGCCAGTATTTTATCATGCTCGTAATCGGATATTTCTCCAGATGTATCTACATCAGCCTCTAAATCTGAAAGACTTGAGACAACTTCAAGGGTAGATTCAATTTCTAAAGGGAAATCAAAATATTTATTACAACGCTGACAAATAAGTCTAGGAGTAACTTTTATTGAAAGATTAATTAACTTATGTGCCTCAGATATACCCACCCTATCAGGAATGCCAGTCACTGACCAATCAACAAAAGAATTCGTATGCTGATCTGGATAATCTTCTAATAAACGGTTTAGATTAGTAATAGGAAAAGTGTCTCGGACAGTTTTTTGGTTTCTAATCAATTCATAAAAATCCATAAATTGTCCCTTAAAACACATAAGCCATATTTTAAGTTACTAAGCTAAGCACCTATTAAATAAGCTCATATAGTAAAATAATCTCTATAAAGCTAAATCTTAAACTATTTTAAAGTAATCGATTATTTTATATTTCTTAATACTTTAAGTCAATAATTCATGCCAAATTCTGACCCAAAACTTATATTAGCGTCATCATCAAAATACCGAAAAGAATTGTTAGAACGTTTGCATATACCATTTGAATGCATTTCACCAAATATTGATGAAACACAACACCCCTCTGAGACTCCTGTGGCATTGTCAATTAGACTAGCCAAAGAAAAAGCACAGGCTGTCTTTGACCAATATCCCAATTCAGTAGTTATTGGATCTGATCAGGTTGCTACATTTGATGGGAAAACAGTTGGAAAAGCTGGCAGCATAGAAAAGGCGAAATTACAGCTTAAAGAATTAAGCGGAAAAACAGTTGATTTCAATACATCTATATGCGTGATGCATGCAGGTGGCATCATGAGAGATACCGTATTGACTAAATGCGTATTTAGAAATTTAACTGAGCAAGAAATCTCAAATTACCTCTCAATTGAACCTGCTATAGATACAGCTGGTAGTGCAAAAGCTGAGTCACTTGGCATAACGCTTATGGAATCTATTACTAGTGATGACCCCACAGCTATAATTGGCCTTCCTTTAATAAGAACTTCAGAATTTTTAAGAAAACTTGGTTTTTTCCCTGCAAAATGAGTAACAAAAAACTGCATTTGATTCCTGTAGGTTTAGGTGATTTAGAAATTGAATACTGGCTTCCTAACGAAGCAATTGAAATTACTAAGAAAATTGATGTATTCATAGCAGAAAATGCTAAAACTGCGAGAGCATTTTTAAAGTTAATTGGTCCAAATAAGCCTATACAAGAAATAAAAATATTCACATTAAGCGATAAGGATTCAAATAAAGATTACGATTCATGGTTTTCAGAAGAATCAAACGAAGGGATTATAGGACTAGTATCAGAAGCTGGTTGTCCTGCTGTTGCAGACCCTGGGGCTAAGGTTGTCCAATACGCACACAAAAATGGAATTGAAATTGTGCCTTGGACTGGACCTTCCTCAATTTTGCTTGGGTTAATGGGGAGTGGCTTAGATGGGCAACGTTTTACTTTTCATGGATACGCTCCCTTGGACATTGCCACCAAAAAACAATCATTTAAAGCGTGGGAGGCGAATTCTAAAAAATTTTCTCAAACGCAAATTTTTATTGAAACGCCCTACAGAAATGAGTCCGTATTTGCCAGCCTTCTTGAAACATTAAACCCACAGACTAAACTTTGTGTGGGCATAGGTATTCATACTAGGAAGCAGATAATTTCAACAAAAACAATCGCTGAATGGAAAAAATCGAAGACCCCTGATTTTCATAAAGTGCCTACGATATTCCTATTCTTAGCTTAATAAACGTGTTTTTGCGTATATATAGATAATAGACGAGAGAGTTCAGATACGGACTCGGCAACATGATTAGGTTGCAACTCATCTAATTCACGGCGGTTATGAGCCCCATAAGATACGCCAATAGCATGAATCCCAGCATTTCGGGCCATTAGTAAGTCATGAGATGTATCACCAATCATGATAGCTTGCTCTGGTTTGACGAGAAGCTCTTCCATAATTTCATACAACATAAGAGGATCGGGCTTTCCAGCTGTTTGATCGGCAGTTCTAGTGGTATCGAAATTAGACTCTAAACCGAATTGTTTTAATGCGATATCTAATCCGTAACGACTTTTTCCCGTAGCTACCGCCGTCAATACACCTCTATTTTTAAGATTCTCTAAAAGCTCGGGTATACCAGTAAATAATTTAATATCAGGCCCAATACTAAAGTAGTGAAATTTATAACGCTCTGCAAATTCAGAGATTTGTTCGGGAGTAATTTCTGGGACTATTTTTTGAGCCGCTTCGTAGATAGATAATCCTATAACCCAACTTGCTTGTTGAGCTGAGGGAATGGGTAAATTAAGGTCGGCACATGTTTTTTGAATGGCAACCACAATATTATGTGTCGAGTCCATCAATGTCCCGTCCCAATCAAAAATAACTAAGGAATATTTCATGGTCCAAGTTTTTTTAGTAATGTTTTGCAATCATCGGGCAAATCTATTTCAAAATTAAGTCTTTCATCGGTGATAGGGTGAACAAACGACAATTTATATGCATGTAGGAACATTCTATTAAATCCCAAGCTACTTACATATTTTGTGAGAGTATCATCTCCATATTTTTCATCACCCACAATACCAAATCCAGATGCACGTAAATGAACGCGGATCTGATGAGTGCGTCCAGTTAAAATCTGAACACTTAAAAGTTCAAAATCGTTGTATTTTTTTACTTTTTTTACAATTGAATGAGCGTATTTTCCATTTTCCATGTCCACCCTTACCCTTCTCTCTCCCTGAGGAGTGAGATATTTATATAAAGGTAGCTTTATGTCTTTTAAATTGGCTGGCCAAGTACCTTTAACTAAAGCATAATAGGCCTTGTGGAAATGCTTCTGCCGCATCATCTCTTGAAGCTTTACAAGTCCAATTCTTTTTTTGGCTATGATTAGTAAACCCGAGGTTTCTTTATCGAGTCTATGAACTAATTCAAAATAGGTGTGCTCAGGTCGACTTGATCTGATTTGTTCAATAACCCCAAAAGATACTCCACTTCCTCCATGAACTGCAAGACCAGCTGGTTTATTAATAATCAAAAAATAAGAATCTTCAAAAACTACTTCAAATTCTCGACTTGGTATAAAGTTCTTAGGAGTTTCTTCTGAGACTCTAAATGGAGGAATACGAACTTCATCTCCTTCCTTAACTCGAGATTCGCTACTAACCCGCCCCTTATTAACTCTCACCTGACCAGATCGAATTGCTTTGTATATATGGCTTTTCGGGACTCCCTTGCAATATTTCAACATGAAGTTATCTATGCGTTGACCATCTGAAGAATCATCCACTTGGATATATCTAACTGATGGTTTTGGGGAGTTCATAATAAAAAGAATAGGTAGAAAAGGAAGTTAATTGTAGCTAAAACATTGTAATAATGCTACAATCACAACGCCTAATGACGGCTTAAGTTACAACGTATTTAAATTTGTAAAATAATAATAAAAATTGTACATATTGTTTGAACTTTAGCAGGTCTATTTCGATTGTGTTGTATAAGCTTTCTGTTTTTATGCGGTAGTTTGATATCCCTACCCACAGACTGCGATTAGAATTTGTATAGAATTTTTTGTTTGCAGATATGAGTTCTGCAGATAGTATTGTAAATTGCTGAATTGATGAATTTTTACGTTAATCATAATAATTTATAAGTCTTTTATATAGGAGCAGGACGCTTCTATATTGCCACCCTATACTCATTCAATCATCCTCTCGAACTAGGTTAATGCTTAATCCGAAGTATTAGTTTTTTTCTGAGTATTTATATGAAACGAATGTTATTTAATGCAACACACCAAGAAGAATTACGTGTTGCAATCGTTGATGGTCAAAAGTTATTGGACATCGATATTGAAACTGCGGGACGCGAACAGCGAAAAGGAAATATTTATAAAGGCGTTATAACCCGCATTGAACCCTCTCTCGAAGCATGCTTTGTAGATTATGGTCAAGAGAGGCATGGTTTTCTCCCTTTTAAAGAGGTATCTAAAAATTATTTTAAAAAGGGTGCGGACTTTAGTCGTATCTCTGAGGCATTAGAGGTTGGACAGGAATTAATAATTCAAGTCGAAAAAGAGGAGCGAGGAAATAAAGGGGCTGCTCTTACTACATATGTATCATTAGCTGGTCGTTATTTGGTGCTTATGCCTAATAACCCTAAAGGCGGTGGGATTTCTCGTCGTATTGAATGGGAGGACAGGCAGGAGTTGCGAGAAGCTATGTCGCATTTGGACTTGCCTGAAGGTATGAGTCTTATTGCCAGAACTGCAGGTATTGGACGCACAACTGAAGAGCTAAACTGGGACCTTACCTATCTTATGCAGCTTTGGAAAGCTATTGAAGATGCTGCAAACCACTACAGTGCCCCTATTCTTATATATCAAGAATCATCATTAGTTATTAGGGCTCTAAGAGATTATTTTTCTCATGACATTTCTGAAATATTAATTGATACAGATGAAATCTATGATCAAGTCCATGCTTTTATGCATGACGTTATGCCAGATAATGTCGCAAAAGTTAAACGTTATCGCCACGCAGTTCCACTATTTTCAAGATTCCAGGTTGAACACCAAATTGAAACTGCATATTCGAGGCATGTTCAACTACCATCTGGTGGCTCTGTAGTCATTGACCATACAGAAGCACTGGTTGCAGTAGACGTTAACTCAGCTAAATCGACTAGAGGCGGTGATATTGAAGAAACTGCAATGCGCACTAATATTGAAGCTGCTGAGGAAGTAGCTCGTCAACTAAGGTTGCGAGATTTAGGCGGGCTTATTGTTATCGACTTTATTGATATGGAAGATAGCAAAAACCAAAAAGCTGTCGAAGCGAAATTGCGTGAATCTCTTCAATTTGATAGAGCCCGAGTTCAAATGGGAAAAATCTCAAAATTTGGACTTATGGAATTATCTCGTCAAAGGCTACGTCCATCATTGAATGAAGGGTCGCATATTATTTGTCCGCGATGTAATGGTACAGGAGTTATTCGAGATATTGAATCAAGTGCACTAAATGTGCTTCGTTTATTGCAAGAGGAAGCTCTTAAGGAGAATACTGCAGTACTGAATGCACAGGTTCCTGTGGACGTTGCCACCTATTTACTTAACGAGAAACGTCAAGATATTGTTAAGATGGAAGCGAAAAACCAGATACGCATCTATCTAATTCCAAACAAAACTCTAGAAACGCCTCACCATAATATTGAGCGCATCAAGCATGATGATTCGCGTATGGATGAGCAACCAGTAAGTTATGATTTGGTTGATGAGCCAGAGGAGACCACTCCTATATGGCAGGAGAAAAAGGACAGACCTAAGACTCCAGAAGCTGTGGTGAAGGGTATTCGTAGAACTACTCCAGCCCCTACTCCATCGCCAAAAGCGTCTACAAAAGCTAAGTCAGAGATGACTTTCTGGCAGAGAATTCTATCATTCTTTGGGTTTATAAAAGAGGCCCCTACTACTGAAAAATCGGCTCGACCAAAAGCTAAAGGACGTGCTCCAAAAGCAACTCAGAGAAAACAACAGGTGCGTAAGGGTCAAAAGCAATTTGATGCAAGAAAACCAAGCGATGGAGAAGGTGCGGAGGACATTGCCACCAAAACCAAGGCAAGCTCTGAATCAAATAAAAATAAAAATCGCAAATCTAAAGCGGAGCAAAAAAGTGAAACTCAACAAATTATGGGCTTTACTGAAGTAGCTAGAGATACTAATGATATCCAAGAGAAAAAATCTAAAAACAAACGTCGCAAAGGAAAATCCAGAGGCGATCGCTATGCACAAAACAAACTTGAAATTCAAGAGGCTAATGAAACTTTAAAAGAAGAAGTCGAGCTAATCTCTAATGCAACTGAAGCGACTGACAGTATTCAAGCGACTCAAGCTAATCAAGAGACTAAGCCTTCAAACAAACATCATAGAAGCAGACGTGGTCGCGGCAGAAATCGCAACAACAACAATCAAGCGTTTGTACCAAATGAGGTTATTCTTGAGCAACAAGATATTCTTTCAAGCGAATCTATAAATGAAGGTTCGAAATCGATTGAACTTTCTCAAGCGACTCCAAATGCTATAGCTGAGCCATTGAATAAAAGAGCAAAACCTTCGTCTGTGGCTAGAGAAGATGTGCCTCATGACAAGGATTTAAAGCAAAACGTGGAAGCTCCGTCTTTAAGTGAGACTATAGCTCAATTGGATCCGCAATCGCTTGGGCTGGAGGTGGCTCCTAAGCCATTGCCACGAAGTCAGGGGCGTAGACCGGCTGAGTCTAGTAATGATACGGATGCGGGCGTTGGGGGATCTTCGGATGCAGGCGTTGGGGGATCTTCGGATGCAGCAACAGGTGCGGCGGTTCGGGCGGCTGTAGCTGAACAGACCTTTGTTTTCGATAAAGAAACATTGATTGCTACATGCGAGAAAATTGGCATGATTTGGATCGAAACAGACCCAGAGAAAGTCGTCGAAATTCCTGTCGTAGAAATCAAACTAGGTCGCGAACGCAAGCCTTTAGAACCACTACCAACCGAGCCACTAGAGCAAGTAGAGACTCGCCTAAATCTTTAAAAGAAAACGGTCAGCTAAGAGAAATTTTAGCTGACCTTATTCTTCTTCGCCCCCGCATGGGGCCTTATTATTCTACTCTCCGCATGGAACCTTAATTACGCTTTATAGAAACTTCTACAACCTTTCGACTACTTCGTAAGATTGATTAGTCAAAAGAGCCAGTAAATAAGCAATCTCGTGTTTAAGATCTTTGCGATTCACGACCATATCCACTGCACCCTTATCCTGCAAGAACTCAGCCCTTTGAAAACCCTCTGGAAGTTGCTCTCTCACAGTTTGTTCAATCACACGTGGACCAGCAAAACCAATCAAAGCGTTTGGCTCGGCAATAACAATATCGCCCATAAACGCAAAACTCGCAGATACACCACCCATAGTGGGATCAGTCAAAACGCTAATAAAAGGCAATTTTTCTTTAGATAATAAAGTTAATGCGGCCGTAGTTTTAGTCATCTGAAATAAAGAGAATAAGCTCTCTTGCATACGAGCACCACCGGATGCAGATACGCAAATAAAAGGAATTTTATCCTCTATAGCGGCATTCACTCCTCTAACAAATCGTTCACCTACCGCAGAGCCCATAGATCCGCCCATAAAGCCAAAATCGAAAGCGGCAACAACTACAGGTACAGATGATAATGTACCTTTTACGATTACGATTGCATCAGTTGCGTCTGTTTTTTTTAGAGCATCGGCCAAGCGATCTGTGTATTTTTTTGTGTCCTTAAACTTTAGTGGGTCAGTTGAACGTACAGCATCACCGATTAGAACCCTATTTTCTGTATCCAGTAATGAGTCAATCCTCTCTTGAGCTGTTAATCTTAAGTGGTGGTCACAACTAGGGCATACATTAAGATTACGAACTAAATCATCCCTGTAGAGTGTTGTGTTACATGCTGGGCACTTTACCCATACCCCCTCAGGTACACGCTTTGCAGAGGCTTCAGAGGAATTAATCCTTGGTGGCAATATTTTGTCAATCCAACTCATATTTAAGTCCTAATTAATAGGTAATCTCAAATTTTAACTTATTTTAGATTCTCTTAGCAGACAGAACACCTGGTACATTGTTTGTTAAATTTGCGAGTGCTTTATTCAATTGATCGCCCGTCATAATTTCAAGAGTCAATGTGATATATGCATACGATTCTCTATTTCTAGAATTTACAGCAATAACATTAACCTTTTGTTTAGCTAATACATCAGAAATATCGCGAATAAGTCCCGTGCGATCCATTGCATGCACCTGAATATCCACAGGATAAACAGAATTTTGAGTATCACCCCAACTAACGTCAATCACTCGCTCTGGGTGTTTTGCACGAAGTTCATCAAAAGCCGAACAGGATAATCTATGAATGGTTACCCCTCTGCCTCGAGTTACATAGCCCCCTATATCATCAGGTGGTGCAGGATGACAACATCTTGCAAGCTGAGTCATAAGTGAATCCACACCCACAACTAATACACCACTCTTTCCAGTAACCGTAGTACTATTACTGCGTGATCTTTTAGTGACTGATTCTACCTCATCCTCTACAGAGTCCTTAGTTTCAACGTTTTCCTGAAATGCATTTGCCAATGCTTTTACACTAAATTCATCCTTGCCTATTGCTAAAAATAAATCATCTGGACGTGAGAATCCGAGGCTTTGAGCGAGCGTTTCTAAATTAACCGCTGTCTTACCTAATCTTTGAAGCTCTTTTTCTACTAAAGCCTGACCGTTATTGATTTTCTCTTGCAATGCAATCGCATTAAACCATAAACGAACTTTTGCTCTTGCACGAGGACTTTTTAAATACCCTAGCTCAGGATTTAACCAGTCTCGAGAAGGCCCTCCAGACTTAGCCGTAATGATTTCAACTGTTTGTCCAGTTTGAAGAGGTGTGTTCAGAGATACAAGCTGCCCATCAACACGTGCACCCCTACATCTGTGACCTAAATCAGTGTGAAGTAAATATGCAAAATCAACTGGAGTGCTTCCCTCTGGCAATTCAAGCAATTTCGATTGAGGTGTCATAACATAGATGCGTTTTTGATCTATGCCATCGGCCTTATCTTCTTTTTTTGGTGCAGTAGGTACAGAAGAAGCTGCAGAAGCAGTAGCTGAGGCCTCCTCAATCCCTACTTCTTTACGCCATGCAAGAAGTTGACGCATCCAAGATATCTGACGATCATACAAACTCGAAGCACTAACAGTACCGCCTTTCGCACCCGCCTCCTTATAACGCCAATGTGCTGCCATCCCATATTCTGCAAATTCATGCATTTTTTGAGTGCGAATTTGTACTTCAAATACAGCTCCATTATCGTCGCGCACAACAGTATGCAAGGACCTATATCCGTTAGGTTTTGGTCTGGCAATGTAGTCGTCAAATTGCTCCATTACTGGATGATAGTTCGAATGTACATATGACAAAGTGGTATAGCAATCTCGTTCATTTTGAACAATAACTCTAATAGCAAGCAAGTCATATAAGTCTTCAAATTTAAGAGACTTATTTTTCATCTTGTTATAGATGCTAAAAATATGTTTTGCCCTACCCGAAACATCAGATTGAATGCCCTGAGCATCTAAGGAATTTTTAATCTTTGAGATAAAGTCTCTAATAAGCTGCTCTCTTTCAGCCCTAGTAGCCTCAAGTCTATTTGCAATTTCTCTATAGGTTTCAGGGTTTTCAAATCTAAATGAAAGATCTTCTAGCTCCCACTTAATCTGCCATATACCTAGACGATTAGCTAATGGTGCATAAAGAGTACGATTTTGCTGCAAAAACTCTGGTGGACATACTAACTTAGAATCAACAAACCAACGCAATGTTTGTAATCGTGAAGCTAATCTAATCAAAACAATACGCAAATCCGTAGCCATCGCTAAAAGCATCTTGCGTAGCAATTCCTGCTGATATAACTCTTGTTGAGCAGTAGGCAAGCTCGCTTGATGAGCGACGATTCCGACGCGTTTAAGAGTTTGAGCACCCTCAACAAGATCAAAAATTTCCTCACCAAATTTATCCATTATTTTGGTTTTAAATTTGGCTTGTTCAGTAATATGGTCTGAGTCGGGAGCTGCAACAACTAAAACACTGGAAGCTAATGTGTGTACGTCAAGCTGAAGGAGAGATAGAATATCAATCATCCCCTTTGCGTGATGCAAACTACCTTCCTGACTTCTTAATTTTCTATCTTGTAAATAAGGTAATGCGAAATTAAAAACCTCATTTAGAAAATCACACTCATTGTTTGTGAAATCCTCAAATACAGTTTTCTGCCATGCTTCATTAAATAAATCATCACCACCAATTATGGGATGTTTCATTAATCATTAATCCTTAATTTCAAATTGAGTAGGAGCCTTGCTTTTAAGAAGATGATCTCCTGCCTCTAGTTCTTGATTTCTAGGCAAATCGAAAACATATCTTAAATAATTTAAATACTCTGGATCCACACTCATAGTTTTATTCGGTTCATCGCTAACTTTAACTACGGGCTGACCATTACATCTGACCATCTTCATAACAATTTGAAGAGGTTTGACTCCCATATCATTTGTTAAATTTGTACCAATACCAAATGATGTTTTAACGCGTCCAACAAACCTTCTGGCAATGTTTAAGGCTAAATCAAATGTAAGACTATCCGAAAACACAAGAGTTTTAGTCCTAGGGTCAACACGATTTTTCTTATAGTGCTCAATCATCCTTTCGCCCCATTCATAAGGATCTCCAGAATCATGACGAGCTCCATCAAATAGCTTGCAGAAATACATATCAAAGTCACGCAAAAATGCATTTAACCCATATACGTCAGACAATGCAATACCTAAGTCTCCCCGGTACTCTTTAGCCCATGTCTCAAGAGCAAATACCTGTGAGTCTCTAAGGCGTGGTCCTAGAGCCTGACATGCTTGCAAGAATTCATGAGCCATCGTACCCAAAGGTTTAGTTTTATGTTTTTTAGCCAATAAAACATTACTAGTACCAACAAATTGTTTTGGAAGCTGTTCAACCAAAGTTTTAACGACCTCATCATGCCATTCAGCTGAAAATCTGCGTCTGCTGCCATAGTCAGCAAATACAAAATCAGGCAATTCTGTAGCAGTCTTCACTTGATTAATTTTTGCGTGAAGACGTTTTCTACCTTCAGTTTTATATAAATCTGGATAGTTATGGCTGAAATATAGCTCATTAACTATAGATAGGACAGGCACCTCAAATAAAATAGTATGCAACCACGACCCTTTGGCAATGATTTGTATTCCTCCGTTATCGTCGTCGCTAGCCTGAATATGTATTCGATTTCTAGGCATATGGAATAGACCAAGAAATTCGATAAAGTCTGGTTTTATAAACCTAAAACTTCCCATATACTGAAGTTCTTCTTCAGTAAATTGTAGAGAGCAAAGATAATCAACCTCTTCTTGAATTTTTGGAATTAGAGGCTGTAAATCTACTCCTTCAGTTCTGCACTTAAAGTGATACTCCGCTTGTGCACTAGGAAATTGGTGCAAAACGGCTTGCATCATACTAAATTTATATAGGTCTGTATCAAGAAGTGATTTAATAATCATGATTGCTCTTCAATTAATCTTTTATAAACCCTATCAATCCAATTGCCTTTCTAGGGCTTTGATTTAAATGGGTTAAAATCAAATGTAAATTTATATATTACATCAAAATAATTAGAATTTTTATTTGGATTAACCATGACTCACGTAGTTAGCGACAACTGCATCCGTTGCAAATATACCGATTGCGTTGACGTATGCCCTGTAGACTGTTTTAAAGCAGGTCCTAATTTCTTAGTAATTGACCCTGATGAATGTATCGACTGTGCTGTCTGTGTACCAGAATGTCCAGCTGATGCTATTTTTGCTGAGGAAGACTTGCCTAGTGATCAGCAGCACTTTATAAAAATTAATGCTGAATTGACACCTCTTTTTGAGCCAATCAGCAGATCTGTTGACCCTCTTCCTGATGCTGAGGAGTGGAATGGCAAACCTAATAAGCTTGAGTACCTTATTAAGCCCTAGTCTTTAATATGAGCTCCTCAGAAAGCAATTACCATAAAGTAACAATTAACAAAGTAACTAAGTGGGTGGATGGAAAGCTGCATTCATTCATCACAAATAGACCTAGTGAATTTGAATTTAAAGCAGGACAATTTGCTCGATTAGGTTTACCAGTTGGACATGGAGTAGAGCCCACTATCTGGAGAGGCTTTTCAATGGTTAACCCAGAGGAAGCCGATTATTTAGAGTTCTACGCAACACTGGTGCCTACAGGAGAATTTAGTCCGAAATTATTTGCACTGGATGAAGGCGAGAGCATTGCCATACACAAAGTTCCTTTTGGATTTTTGACTTTAGATAATTTTCCAAACGGCGGTAAAACCTTATGGCTTTTTGCGACAGGCACGGGCTTATCCGCATTTTTGTCTATATTGCAAACTCAAAAAACGTGGGAATTATTTTCAAATGTTGTTCTGTGCCATGGAGTGCGGACTGCTGCGGAACTAAGCTATGAGGACTTATTGCTTGGATTATCGCAAAAGTATTTGCATCGCTTTACATATTTGCCACTTCCTACGCGTGAATCTGAGTTTGTACATCCATGGTCAGGGGCTGTGATGCCTTCTTCGAGAATTACTAAATTAATCGAAGACGGTGATTTGGTGCGACTTTCAGGATTGGATATTAATTCGGAAGACTCTTGCATTATGCTTTGCGGAAATCCTGAAATGCTAAGCGAGGCCCGTGCGTTGCTTAAAGAGCGAGGATTTGCGACTGGCCGCAGAGGTGCAATCGGTAATCTTGCGGTTGAAAAATATTGGTAGAAGTGGATGAACACACTTTCTGAAGAAAGGCTTGTAGAGGCGATTGACGGGGCATTGCCACAAACACAATGCACGCAATGCGGCTATGCGGGCTGTCTTGCATACTCAAAAGCTATTGTTTACGAAGGTGCGGATATTAATCGCTGTCCGCCTGGGGGTGATGCTGTAGTAGCGAAACTTGCGAATTTAGTGGCAGGTAGTGTCGTCAAACCAGTGGACCCAGGGTGTGGTGAAACTAAGCCTCTGCACAAAGCATGTATTATCGAAGAGCATTGCATTGGTTGCACAAAATGCATACAAGTGTGCCCTGTGGATGCGATTCTTGGTGCAAATAAATGGATGCATACCGTCATTAGCGATTTTTGCACAGGATGCGAGTTGTGCGTTTTGGCTTGTCCCGTAGATTGCATCGAGATGAAATTGAGTCCAGAGCCATGGAGTGAGAGCGACGCGAGCATTGCCAGAGAGAGATTTCATGCACGAAATGCAAGACTCGAGGACGATAAAATTTTAGAACAAAAGCGGCTTGAGGCTTTGTCAGAGAGCCATTCTTCAGATAGCAAAGCATCTATTATGGATGCTTTGAATAAAGCTCGGGAGCGTCGGGCAAGAAAATGAATAAACATAAACGTGAGCAAATTTTCGAGCGCTTTTATGAAGCGAATCCATATCCGCAAACCGAACTTCACTACACGAACAATTTTCAGCTCTTGATATCTGTGATATTGTCAGCACAGGCAACGGACCGCTCTGTGAACTATGCGACGGCCGATCTTTGGAATCATATTTTCACACCACAACAGCTGCTTGACCTAGGATATGAGCAGTTTGAGCAGAAGATTAAAAGCATAGGGCTTTATAAGACTAAGGCGAAAAATGTATTTCGTACATGCGAGGATTTAGTACTTAAGTTCGGTGGCAATGTTCCCTCGTCTCGAGAGGCTCTTGAATCATTAGCCGGTGTTGGTCGCAAAACAGCGAATGTTGTGCTGAATGTGGGATTTGGACAGAGTACGATGGCTGTAGATACGCATATATTTAGAGTGGCGAATCGCACGGGCATAGCCAAAGGGAAAAATGTGTTGGAGGTGGAGAAGGCTTTAATGCGACATGTGCCGCGAAGATTTGCACGAGACTCGCATCATTGGCTAATCCTGCATGGGAGATATGTGTGTCAGGCCCGTAGACCTAGGTGTGAGCAATGTATGATAGCGGATTTATGTGAATACGAGGATAAAATTTCCGCAACAACTAGAAAATAAGTCCCATATAAATTTAAGGTTTAATCGACTTTCAAACCATATTCATCAATTAATTCTTTGGGCATAGAATTTCTCAAATTCCTTTTTGTATTCTCACACAAATCAACTTTGGCTAACCACAACCATGCAGAATCAATATCCCCCGCCATGCAAGCTTCAAAGGATTCAGATAAATTTAAAATTTTACCCCTAGGATCCTGTTTCAAGTAGTTTTGCCTTTCTTCTTCCGTAAGATAACTTTTTGGGGTTTTGGTCATTTTTGGTCCTCTATTTAAAATCAAATTAATGATAATTCATAAAGTTTAAGTAGTGAATACGAGGATAAAAAAAGCCACCCCAACGGGTGACTCTTTTTTAAGATTTTTTTCCAAATCCAAGATAGCTTTCAATTACCTTAGGATCATTTAATAGCTCACTGCTTGGTCCATGATGACTTACCTCACCCATCTCCAACACATAAGCATAATCGGAAACTTTCAAAGCAGATCGAGCATTTTGTTCAACCAACAAAATAGAAACCCCCATTGCTTTTAATCGCTTAACGATTTCAAAAACCTCACGAACCACTAAAGGTGCGAGGCCCAAAGATGGTTCATCCAACATAAGCAAAGTAGGATTCGACATGAGGGCCCGTCCCACGGCGAGCATTTGACGCTCTCCACCTGACAATGTTCCAGCCAATTGTTTTCGTCTCTCTTTTAGGCGAGGAAAAAGTTCATACACTCTCTCAAGTGATTTTCTAAATTCAGGATCTCTATTTAAAAACCTTCTAAATCCACCAAGCAAAAGATTATCTTCTACTTCCATGCTTGCAAAAAGCTCACGCTTTTCAGGAACCAAACTGATACCAGCAAGCATGCGGTGCTCGGTTTTATCATGAGATATATCCTCACCTTTATAAAAAATCTGTCCCTCACTTTTTCCATTATTAGGCAATAAGCCCATAATCGAATTTAGCAATGTAGATTTACCCGCACCATTTGCCCCAATCACTGAAACGACCTGCCCTTTATCAAGACTTAAATCGATATTATTAAGAGCACTAACTTTACCGTAGGATGTAGAGAGATTTTTTATTTCTAATAATTTATTCATCGTCTGACACCCCAAGATAAGCTTGAATCACGGCTGGATTAGATTGAATTTCCTCTGGTGTTCCTTCAGCAATTTTCGTGCCAAAATCCATAACAACCAAATTCGTAGTTAAATTCATCACAAAATCCATATCGTGTTCAACGAGAAGAATACTCACGCCTTCATCTCGCAAATCTGACAGTACTTTAGAGAGCTGCTGTTTTTCCATATAACGCAAACCTGCCGCCACTTCATCTAAAAGCAGCAATGATGGGTCAAGAGCAAGAGCACGTGCAATTTCCACAATGCGCTGCTTACCCAATGGAAGACTGCCTGCTTGCTCGTGTAGGTAATCGCCTAAACCAACGCGTTCGCATTGGTATTTAGCCTCTTTGAGAAGCTGAGATTCCTTACCGCGTTCTAAATGGAAAATACTGCTAATAATTGAGGAAGGTGCTCGCAGATGGGCTCCCAGAGCTACGTTTTCTAGCACCGACATACCAGGCAAAAGCTGCACATGTTGGAAAGTACGTCCAATTCCAAGAGTTGCAATTTTGCGTGCCGAAGCTCCTGTTATATCCTTACCGCGGAAAATCACTTTTCCTGATGTAAGTGGCAATACTCCCGTAATCAAATTAAATGTCGTACTTTTCCCAGCTCCATTTGGTCCTATCAAACCAATAATTTCACCAGAACCAACCTTAAAACTAACATCATTTACAGCAACTAAGCCACCGAAAGTTTTACGAAGATTTTGAGCTTCTAAAATTACTTCACCAACAGGTGGTTTAGGTCTTTTCGATAAATCTTCAGTACCATCCTTAATTTCTAATTCATGTGAAGGTACAGTTTTTTGCCCAAGTAAACGATAAAATTTCTCAAGCATGATTGGCCACAATCCACCGCGTGCATAATGCAAAATCAATATCATCATTATGCCAAATACAATAATCTCAACGTTTACTCGCTCATCCACAAACAAAGGTGCATAAGCCTGTATTTGATCGCGTAAGATAATAACTAAAGCCGCACCGACTACAGCACCCCAAATACTTACTGAGCCGCCAATAACAGCCATAAATAAATATTCGATACCATAATTTAAGCTAAATGCACTCGGACTTATTGCCCTCTGTTCATGTGCATATAACCAACCTGCAAGCGCTGCAAAGAATGCCGCATACACAAAAGCAACCATGCGATATGACTGAGTGTTAATACCAAATGACTCAGCCATGGATGCACCATGCTTAAGCGAACATATAGCCCTACCGTTTCTAGAATTAAGTAAATTAATGCTCAGTAAAATTCCTGCAAATACGCAAAACCATATTAGATAAAACATATCTCTTGCTTTGAGGAAACTAAAACCAAACAATGATATAGGCTGTATGCCTGGGATACCATCATGACGGCCTAGAAACTCCATATTGCCAAAGAGGTAGAAGAAAACCAAGCTTAAAGCAATCGTACTTAATCCTAAAAAGTGACCTGAGAGCCTTAAAGTAAGTTGCCCTAAAATAAAAGCAATTACGCAAGAAAGTAGAAGCCCGCAAACTAAGCCTACCCAAGGTGAAAACCCCAAAGCTGTACTTAAATAAGCAGACGTATAAGCACCAATTCCTACAAATGCAGCCTGACCAAATGAGGTCATGCCCCCTATGCCCGTGAGAATAATAAGGCCCAAAGCCACTAGAGATGCAATACCAATTGTATTTAGCTGATTAATCCAGAATTCAGGAGTTGCTGGTATAAGTGGAAGCGATATAAGGATAGCTCCAAATATAGCGACGAATATCTTATACATTATTCGTCCTCCTCATGATGTGTAGTCGTTAATGAGCGAATCAGTAAAACTGGCAATATTAACGTAAACACTATCACTTCTTTGTAATCGGAAGCCCAAAATGTTGTAAATGACTCGATTATCGCAACACCAATTGCACTAAATGCGGCTATTGGATAGCTAACAAGTCCTCCAATAATGGCACCCACAAACCCTTTCAGACCAATGATAAATCCTGTCTCATATGTAATTTGAATAAATGACACAAGCATAATTCCTGCCAACGCACCGACAAATGCGGTTAGCAAGAATGTTAAGTGACCAGAAATAGAAGTACTTATCCCAACTAATTGAGCACCTCTTCTATTTACAGCTGTTGCTCTTAGAGCCTTACCGATAAGCGTATAACCAAAGAGCAGCCATAATCCTAATATCGTAAGGAATGTCAAACCTATTACTAATAATTTTTGGTATGACCAAGGAAGACCGAATAATTCAATTTCGCCATCAAAGAAAGGTTCTTGAACCAACCACCCTTCAGCTCCAAACACGATTAAGCCAGTGCCAACCATAGCAAAATGAAGAGCAATTGAAATGATCAACAAATTCAAAACGCTATAAGAAGCTACAGGTTCGAAAACTAATCTATAAATCATAGGGCCTAAAGGCACAACAATAATTAGTGCTAGTAAAGCTTTTACCCATAAATTTGGTTGCGTTTCAAGGACAAGAGGCACTCCAAACATGACTGCAAAAGGTAGCAAAATAAAGTATATAAAGGCCCAAAGTAACGACATCACATGCCGTCCTCGAAAACGATTGATTAATTCTTTGATAAATATGATGGTGCCTAAAACTGGCAATAGATAGATGGTGCCAGGGGTATGTCCATGTGCCATGAGTGCAAAACTCAGTGCACCGTAGGAAACAAACTCACCCTGACAAATTAAAATGACTCTGGTTACTGCAAATACAAGCACCAACGACACAGCCATCAATGCATATATCACACCCGTAACAAGACCATCTTGGAGTAGTACTTTGGCTATCATCCAATCCATGGATATCTCTCAATTTTTTGTATAACTTTTTATTTTAACAAGTCAGGCCTATTTTAATTACTCTTACATATCAATTTATTCGAGAAGATCAGGTTGTAAAACCCACTTCCCATCTTTAACTTTAACGATAACGCGAGATCGCTCATCTAAGCCTGTGTGATCCTCTGGAGACATATCAAATACTCCTTGAGAAGCTACAACATTTTTAGATTGTTCGATAGCATCACGCAAAGCCACTCTAAACTCTTCACTGCCAGGTTTTACACCTGATTCGAGCACTTTTTTAGTAGCTGATTCAACCAAAGTTGCAGCATCAAATAAAAAAGCCCCAAAAGCATTAGTAGAACCTTCTCCAAACTTCGCATCATAGAGTTTTCTATATTCTAATCCTATTTTTTTGGAAGGGTGATCATCGTTAAGCTGTTCAGAAACGACCACTGGACCAATAGGTAGGATTACATCTTCACATGCAGAAGGGCAAACTCTTAGAAAATCTCCATTTCCAGATCCATGAGTGTGGAATATAAGTCCCTTAAAGCCCCTAGATCGAAGTTCTCTATTTGGCAATGCCCCAGGTGTCCCCGATGTAGCTACTAACACCGCATCAGGTTTCTTTCCTAGAATTTTAAGTACCTGCCCAGTGACACTTGTATCCTTGCGAGCAAAACTCTCGTTAGCCACGACATTAATATCAGTTCCTTCAAGTGCGGCTTTCATCTCCTTAGCCCAGCTTTCACCATAAGCATCTGCAAATCCGATAATTGCAAGATTTTTTACTTTAAGTTTTTGCATAGCTGTTTTAAGAGCTTGAGCCATTAGTGCATCATTTTGAGCTGTTTTAAAAGCCCATTTTTTTGCACCTTCTTGCGGAGTTACAACTATGATATTACCGTTCATGCTAACCATAGGGGTTTTAGTCTCTGCTGCTACCTCAACCATAGCCAATGATGCTGCTGTAACCGAGCTACCAATGATAGCGTCGATATGATTTTCAGAGATAAGCTTACGCATATTTTTCACTGCAGTAGCTGTATCACCCGCATCATCGTAAACAATATAGTTCACAGGTATTCCATTAATCTCTTTATTCAAAATTTCCACAGTATTTTTTTGTGGAATACCAAGAGATGCAGCTGGTCCAGTCGCAGATACAGTTACCCCAATATTAATGGCATTTTGTGCCATCAAAGATGTTGATAACATAAGAGCAGAGGAAGCCAGCAAGTTATTTAGAATGACTTTTTTTAATATCATCAAGATTCCTTACTTTAGTAGGTCGGGTCTATAAACCCACTTGTTGTCTTTAATTTCAACAAGTACTCTAGATCTATCATCAATGCCTGAGTGATTTTCAGGAGTCATATTGAACACACTTTGAGTCGTAACGACTTCTGTAACGTTCTCTAGTGCATCTCTTAATGCGACTCTGAATTCCTCGCTGCTAGGTTTAATGCCTTTTTTCAACACTTCGCTAATACCGGCCTTAGCTAGAATTGCTGCATCATAGATATATGCCCCGAAAGCATTTGCCGAACCTTTACCGAATTTTTGCTCATAGGGCTCAATATAAGATAATGCAACTGCTTTTGTTGGATTAGAATCTTCAATTTGATCTGCAATTACAACTGGACCAATTGGAAGAATCACACCTTCACATGATGTAGAACATACTCTTAACAAATCTCCATTTGCCGATCCATGAGTGTGGTAGATTATGCCCTTGAAGCCGCGAGTTCTTAGCTCTCTAGTTGGCAATGCTCCTGGCGTTCCAGAAGTTGCTACTAAAACTGCATCTGGTTTTTTAGATAGAATCTTTAATACTTGACCAGAAACACTAGTGTCTTTACGTGCGAAGCTCTCGTTTGCGACTATTTCAACGTCACTATCTTTTAGAACACCTTGCATTTCTCGAGCCCATAATTGACCATATGCATCGTTAAATCCAATGATGGCTAATTTTTTTACGTTTTGTTTTTTAATCGCATCGTAAATAGCTTTAGCCATAATTTCATCGGTTTGAGCTGCTTCAAATACCCATTTTTTGTCTTCATCCATAGGTACTACAGTGTTTTTATTTCCTGTAAATCCAATCAATGGAGTTTTAGTTTCGTGAGCCACTTCAGACATAGCAAGTGTAGGTGCAGTAACTAAACTACCAAACATAATATCGATTTTGTTTTCGGAGATTAGTTTTCTCATATTTTTCACTGCGGTCGCAGTCTCACCGCCGTCATCCAAAAACGTAAACTTCACAGGCACACCTTCTATCTCTTTATATAACACTTCAAGAGTATTCTTTTGTGGTATGCCTAAAGATGCAGCTGGACCAGTAGCTGGAACAGTTACACCAATATTAATTACTTCTTGTGCTAATAATGACGCAGAAGCTGCCATCAAAGCAATGGCAGAAATTGAATTTTTTAAGTTCATTAAATTCCCCAATTATTTAAGTAGTTCGGGCTTGTATACCCAATTATTATTTTCTATTTTTACTAACACACGAGATCTTTCATCAAGACCTGTGTGGTCGTCTTTTGTCATGTTGTACACACCTTGGGTACCAATCACCTCTTTCGAAGTTTCCATCGCATCTCGAAGTGCTACTCTAAATTCCTCGGTTCCAGGTTTTAATCCAGAATCGAGAACTTTTTTCATTGAAGTTTTGATGACTAAATCGGCATCAAACATATGTGCACCAAAAGTACTCATAGACCCTTGTCCGAATTTGTTTTCGTATAAGGTTTTGTACTCTTGGCTAATTTTTTTAGATGGATGAGAGTCTTCTAACTGATCACCCACTAAAACAGGACCTGCTGGCAATATCACGCCATCGCAAGCTTTTCCGCATACGCGAAGAAAATCGATATTAGCAGAACCATGAGTATGGTAAATCTGTCCCTTAAAACCACGGCTTTTTAATTCTCTTGTTGGCAATGCTCCTGGCGTTCCAGCCGTTGCAACTAAAACCGCATCAGGTTTCTTACCCACTATTTTGAGAACTTGTCCAGTTACACTGGTGTCATTTCTGGCATAACTTTCTTCAGCAACGATTTTTATTTCAGAGTCCTTAAGAACAATCTTAATTTGTTCTAGCCATCCTTGCCCGTAAGCATCAGCGAATCCAATTACGCCTAAAGTTTTGACTCCTTGCTTTTTCATAGCTGAAAGCAAAGCTGTAGCCATAGAGGCATCATTTGGAGATGTTTTAAAAGACCACTTTTTTGGACCTTCTACAGGAACAACTACAACATTATTCCCTACCATACTCACTAAGGGAGTCTTTGTTTCCGCAGCAACGTCAATCATAGCTAATGTTGGGGCTGTAATTGAACTTCCTATCATTGCGTCTATTTTGTTTTCGGAGATTAACTTACGCATATTGCGCACTGCAGTTGCAGTATCTCCAGTGTCATCGTACACAAAATACTCGACTGGAATACCGTTAAAATTTTTATCCAGTACTTCGACGGTGTTTTTCTCCGGTATCCCCAACGAAGCTGCAGGACCTGTGGCAGATACGGAAACACCGATGCGAATCTGCTGCTGAGCCCAAACTGCGCTAACTAAGGCCATCATAGGAACTGCGTTTAATGCAAATAATGCAAATCTTTTCATAATTAATCTCCGAAAATAAAATGAGAAAAAAAGATGGTTATAAAAATAAAGAGTACTAGATTTAATCTATACTCTTTATTTAGTATATTTATAAACCACTATTAGTCATTAGGGATATTACCTATTTATGAAAAAAATATTTTCTGACTTTCTTCCACTACTTTTATTTTTCATCGCTTTAAAAATTTATGACATTTACGTAGCTACTGCGGTAGCAATAGCTGCATCAATCGCACTAATTCTCTATCTTTACATTTCTAAAAAACCTATCGAAGCAATCCATTGGGTAAATCTCTCAATAATTGTCGTATTTGGTGGGGCTACAATTCTACTTCATGATGAAACATTTATTAAGTGGAAACCAACGGTTTTGACATGGTGTTTTGCTGGCATATTGTTAATTGGTTTGTTATTTAAGAAAAACTTTATAAGGTCATTAATGGGAAAGCAAATTTCTATGCCCAAACATGCATGGAATAAAATGGCTGTTGCATGGATATCATTTTTTGTGATCGTGGGCGTTGCCAACTTATATGTGGCTTTTTGGGGGGGATTTACGACTGATCAGTGGGCCAGCTTTAAGGTCTTTGGAATCACAATTCTTACATTTTTATTCGCAATTTCACAAAGTTTATGGCTTGGAAAATATATGACAGTTATTCAAAATGAGAAAAAATCGGATGAGCCCAAATTTTAAACAACACGAAGAACTGCTAAGAGAGAGGCTTTCAAAGCTGAAGCCTACAGAATTAAAAATTTTTAATGAATCTCATCTACATAAAGGGCATAACGCTTATAATAATGGATTAAGCCATTTTAGGGTTTTTATAGCAAGTCCAGTATTTGCTGGATTAAGTCGCGTCGAACAACAAAGGGTAGTTTTAGACGCAGTTAAGGATATAATTCCAAATCCTATTCACGCTTTAGCTATAAAGACTGAAGTTTCCATCTAACATTTGAATAAAGGAACTATTAATGAAAAAAATTTTACTGGTCGCATCTTTATTAGCTCTACCAGTTTACGCACAAAATGTAGCTACCGTTAACGGAGTGAACATTACAAACAAAGAGTTTGAAGAAATTACAAATGTTATCGCTAAGGGTAATAAACTTACTGAAGAGCAGAAAAAAGGCATTCTTGAAGATTTGGTGACTAGAGAAGTTTTAATTCAAGAAGCTAAAAAACAAAAGATTGATCAAGATCCAGCTGTAGCTAAACAAATCGAATTTAGTCGCGATCAAATTCTAACTACTGCTTTGCTTTCAAAATATATTGAAAAAAATCCAGTAAAAGAAGAAGATATCAAAAAACTTTACGACTCACAAATTAAAGCTCTAGGAAATATTAAACAGTACAACGTTCGTCATATCCTAGTCAAAGATGAAGCTCGTGCCAAAGAAATTTACGAACAATTAAACGAAAAGAAAATCGATTTTGCTGAAACAGCAAAAAAAGAATCTATTGACCACGGTACAGCTAGTGGTGGCGGTGTTTTAGGATGGCATCCTGCTAGTAATTTCGTACCTCAATTCGGTAAAGCTGTGGAAGAGGCGAAAATCGGCGTTCTAACTCAACCTGTTAAATCAGATTTTGGCTATCACTTAATTATGGTGGATGATGTGCGTCCAACTCCATTGCCATCTTATGAAGCGTCTAAACGTGAAATTGTTAGTGCACTATCTTTAGAGAAAGTGAACAAATACACTGAAGAGCTTAAAAAGAAAGCAAAAATCAAAACTAATCTTAAGTAATTTGCTTTGATTTAATTTTATGGCCCACAAGTTGGGCCATTATTTTTTTTGAAGTAAAGCCTTAAATTCGCTCTCTGTAAGAATTTTGGTACCTAGCTCCTGAGCCTTTTTAAGTTTACTATCACCGGGCTCTGAGCCAATTAATAAATAATCAGTTTTCTTTGAAACAGAAGAACTTATGCGTCCCCCTGCGGAGATTATTACTTGAGAAATTTCATCTCTTTTCCAACTCTCAAGTGTGCCTGTAACTACAAAGCTATGTCCAGCAATTGCAGGATTTATAGAAATATTCTCCTCTTCAGCTTTTAGTTCAAACCCAAGAGTCAATAAATTCTCTATAACTTCTCTATTGTGTGGCTCTTTAAAGAAGTTATGGATAGAGTCTGCCATAACTTCTCCAACATTTGGGACCTCAATTAATTTTGAAGTATCAGCTGTCATGATAGATTGCAGATCTCCAAAATGCTTAGCTAGATCCCTAGCTGTAGTTTCTCCAACATGACGAATTCCTAATGCAAAAAGAAAACGGCTTAGAGTAGTTGATTTACTAGATTGAATGCGTGCGTGCAGAGTTGGAGCTAAGACTTCTAATTTTGATTCCTCGGCATTACGGCCTAAAACATTTAAATCTGAGACGCTTAAACGATATAAATCATCTAAATGATTAATCTTTCCACTGCTGACTAATTTTTGAATATGCTTATCGCCTAAACCATCGATATTTAGGGCTTTTCTAGATACCGCATGAATTATGCTTTGTGTAACTTGCGCCGCACAAAATAGCCCGCCCGTGCAACGTGCAACTGCTTCACCTTCAGGCTTTTCTACAGCAGATCCGCATACTGGGCAGCTCGTAGGCATTATAAATTTGCGTGCATCTGCAGGCCGCAATTCTGGCAATGACTCCATTACCTCTGGGATTACATCTCCTGCCCTTCGCACAATAACTGTATCACCTATCATTAGGTTTTTGCGAGCAATTTCATCCTCATTATGAAGAGTAGCTTTTTGTACCGTTACCCCACCCACAAATACGGGCTCTAATTTTGCTACTGGTGTGAGAGCCCCAGTTCTGCCAACTTGAACTTCTATATCGAGAAGTTTTGTTTGCATTTGTTCGGCTGCGAATTTATGAGCAATGGCAAATCGAGGAGCCTTTGAGATATAGCCAATTTTTTCTTGAAGTGAGAAGTCGTTCACCTTATAGACCACTCCATCGATATCAAATGGCAATGCTTCCCTTTTCTCCTTCATAGTTTCAAAAAATCCAAGTAGCCCTTCCATTCCATAGACCACTTCTCTATGCTCTGTAACATTAAAACCAAGAGACAAAAAATAATCCAAAAGTTCACTCTGATTCTTAAAAATGCCCTTAGAATTAGAGGATTTAAACTCTCCTAAGCCATAAGCATAAAAACGTAGATTTCTTTTTGAGGTAACCTTAGGGTCAAGTTGCCGAAGACTTCCTGCGGCGGCATTTCTAGGGTTCGCAAAGGTTTGCACGCCCTGCTCTTTTTGAAATTTAACTAATTTCTCAAAATCGCGTTTGAACATTAAGGCCTCGCCCCTAACCTCAATGACCTCTGGCAATGTTCCCTCATTTGGTCTATTTAATTTTATAGGCACTGTACGGATAGTTTTTACTTGAGCCGTTACATCCTCTCCAGTTTGCCCATCGCCCCTTGTAGCCGCATACTTAAGCAAACCTTGTTCGTATCGCAAAGTAATGGCTAGACCATCAAATTTCGGTTCGCAATTAAATTCAATGTCTCTAGTGCCGCAGGCCTCAACCATGCGATTATAAAAAGCAGTCAGTTCTTCAGTGTTAAATACATTCCCCAAAGAAAGCATAGGAACAGTGTGACGCACTGAGTTAAATATTTTTAGTGCTTCACCGCCTACTCTTTGTGATGGAGAATCAGGAGTAACCCATTCTGGATGTAATGATTCATATTCGAGCAATCTTCTCATCAGACCGTCATACTCGGCATCAGAAATCTTAGGATTGTCTTCGATATAGTAAGCCCTATCGTGTTCAGCAATTTGGGTTTTAAGGGATTCGTAATCTGAAAAGTCCTCTTCAGACATATTAGTGATATACCCTTCTAGCACGCTCAGAACCAGCTGGGAAGCCATTTTGAGCTAATTCCTGATAAACCTGCAGTAGCTGCGAATCAATTTCTGGAATCACAGGATCGGTAGAAGTTAGCGGTTTATCGTTATCGTCTACTACACTTGCATCGAGTGCAGAAGCTAGTTTGAAAGCATGATCGCATAAATTTGAAAAAGGATTTTCAATTGGCTTACTATTTGGAACATCAATAATTAGTTCTACAAACTCAACTCCAGCGGATCTAACCTGAGTGCTATATTCACCATCGAGCAAAAGATGAAAAAGCACATTATTATTTTCGTCAAGCATGACATGCCCAAGACCATATTCGCTATAACCAAGTCTTTCAGCAATTTCTATAACAGCCTTAACGGGTTGCGGACCATTTAATATAAGCTTAACGCCAACTCTTGCATCTAGTTCCATGCATAAGAGATCGAATTCTTGAGCTTGTTTTAAAACTTGTTCTTTAGGTTTATATTCAACACTTCCGTCAAACGCATTCGCCACGTTATCCGCATATGAATAGGCTGCATCCCATTCTTCTGATGAAAGTGGACCACTACGATTAGCTAATACAACAGCAAGTTGCAATGAGCTATAAGATTCATCAGATTTTATAGAAGCTCTATGATAGTTATCGTGCGTCTGAGCAAAAAAACGAATAGGCTTACTAAAAACGAGTTTCATATCACGAATATGATGTAAAAGCTTATTTCCGTTTATAGCTTCAGGAAAATTTATATCAAATACCGCTTCACTTATATGATCTATAGATTCTGCATCATGCTCTTGACGAGAAGCCAAAATAGATTTGGATGAGACCGAGGATTCATCAACTACTGGATTGATGGAATTATGCAAGCCGAGATTATGATCTGGACCTAGTAAGGGATCCTGATCGGTATGTGGAAACTGCTCGCCGATGCGTTTTTCAATCTTTTTTTCCTGCCACCAGTTATAGACTAAAACTATTAGAACCGCAAAGGCTCCGAGCAATAGAATACCAATTTGCATATTAGACATATAATGTAAGCCTTGGTTTTTGAAATTAACTATCAACCAATTTTACAGCAGATTCAATATCTACAGCCACAATTCTTGATACGCCTTGTTCTTGCTGTGTTACACCAATTAACTGATGAGCCATTTGCATAGCAATTTTATTGTGAGAAATAAATATAAATTGAATATCTTTACTCATTTCAGATACAAGCTTGGCGTACCGTTCAGTATTCGCATCATCTAAAGGTGCATCAACTTCATCGAGCAAACAAAATGGCGCAGGGTTCAATTTAAATAAAGCAAATACCAAAGCTATTGCTGTCAATGCTTTCTCGCCCCCAGAAAGTAAATGAATTGAAGTATTTCTTTTTCCAGGAGGGTGAGCCATGACCTCGACTCCAGAGCTTAAAATCTCATCCCCTATCAATCGAAGTTTTGCCTCACCGCCACCAAATAGTTTCGGGAACATATCTGCAAAATGCTTGTTCGCTTCGTTAAAAGTGTTCGATAAAAGCTCGCTAGTCTCTTTATCGATTTTATATATTGCATCTTCTAATGTGACAATGGCCTCCTCTAAGTCATCTATTTGTTTTACAAGAAACAGCTTTCTCTCATTGGCTTGTTCTAATTCCTCAAGAGCCGCTAAATTGACGGCACCCATAGCTTCAACTTGTCTGTGCCTATTGGCAATTTGAGACTGTAACCACGTGACTTTTGACCACTCTGAAGGCAGCTCAACTAACTCGTCTTTTATGTGAGCTCTAGAGATTTGAGCCTCATTTAATTTTTCAGAATATTGTTCTGCTTGAATGCGTGCCGCCTGCTCATCGAGTTGAAGCTTAGTAATTGCATCCCTCAATGGATCAATATTATGCGAAATTGTGAGACGATTCTCGTCAATTTTCTTAAGTTCAAATGCAACATTATCTAGAGAAATTTTTATATCGTTTAATGCCTGTGATTTAGCTTCTCTTAAATTTAAAGCCTCTTGCAATGCAGTATTACATGCCGCTTCATCAAAACCTAACAAATCATTATTTAATCTCTCTTGTTCAAGAGTTAAAGTTTCAATTTGCTTGGTGGCAATGCCCTTGTTTCTCTCCAGCTCACTTTTTCTTGAACCGAGCGATTCAAATAAAAGTTTAGCCTCTCGAATATCAGCCCTTATGGACTGCACTTTATTGAGTAATGCATTGTAATTATCGTATTTTTGAGCACTCTCATTTTGAAGTTCTCTAAACTTATCTTTATAAACCTTAAGATTTGCTTCTTCTGTATGCAAATCTTCTTCAAAGCCTACAATTGCTTTTTCTACTTCATTTAATTGAGTTTTTGTCTCAGCAAGGTCTTTATCTAGTCTTTCGCTTAAAACTAATGCTTGCTCGAGTTTACTTTTCTGACGGTTCTGCTCAATTTCTAAATTATGAATTTGTTTAGTAATGTTTGATAAATTAACTCGTGAAGTTTCTAGCTGTTGTTGTAAACGATTAGATTCACTTATTAAATTATTTAATTTTTCATTTGATTCATTTGATTGAAGTTTCTGAGCCTTAGTTAATTTTTCGAGATTTTCTATCTCCTGCTGTCTAGCAAGAATTCCAGCCTGTTCATTCTCGGGTGCATATAATAAAACTCCCGTCTCATCGATAATATGGCCTTCTTTGCTTACAAAACATTCACCAGCTTTTAATGTCTGAATTTTCGCATCCAGCCCTTCAAGATTCTCTAATACAAAAATGCCGCCAAGCCACTTATGCAAAGAATTTTTTAAGTCTTGATCATGAACCTTAAGCTTTGAGAATAGAGAATTAAAGTCTGAACTTTGTGGCTCTATAAACTGAGTTATTTTCTTAAAAAAACTGAATCGAGCAGGCGGCTTAGAAGATAGAAATTCTTTGATATCTAGAATATTTTGTATTTCAACACCCATCAATCTCTCTCTTAGTACAGATTCAAGGGCTACCTCCCACCCAGGTTCAATATGTACTTGCTGCCATAAACGCTTTGAACTTGATAAATCATGTTTTTTAAGCCAAGCTTCTAAAGCACCTTTAGATTGAATTTCATTTTGTAAATTCTGAAGAGCTGTAAGTTTTGCATTGCTTTGAGAATAATTTTTTAAATCCTCATCCGCAATTTCTCTAGCTTTATTTAAAGCCTTCGAAGTTACACCCAAGGATTCTTCTAATTTAAAGAATTCTTCTTCATGAACCGCTTGTTTATCTGTCAATGATGTCATTTGTTTAACAAGCATCTCAGTACCATCAGTCTTGGGGATATCAATCGAGCTCTTTTCCTTGTTAAGTGACTCCATTTTGGATGAAAGTCTAGATTTATTTCTTTCGTAATCCTGAACTTTCTGTCTAAGTAGTGCGATGGCTTGTTCTAATTTACCTATTTCAGACCTTCTTTCATCTTTTTGTCTTGATGATTGGTGGGCAATGCTCTCGAGTTCAGGCAGCCCCTTAGATAATTCAATTTCTTGAGTTTTCAAATCATCAAGTAAATTTTTCTTTGAAGCTATATCTACGTCATTTTTAGATAATTCTTCATCCAAAAATTTTATCTGGTCCTTCCATTGAAGCAGTTTTTCCGACAGTTGCTTATTCTGTTCATTAAGTCTTGTTTTTGCATCTGATAAATGCTTGCTTTCAGACTCTAATTTAATAACTGAATTATTTGTCTCATAGAATCCTGCTTGAGCATCCCTCATACTGTCACTAACTGATTGATAGGCTTGTCGTTTATTTTCTACTTCAAGCTCAGCAGTTTTTAACTCAGCCATAAGCTTTTCTAATTCGGTTGTACTAGAGGCTAGTTTTTCTTTTATTGATATTTGATCTTTTAGTGCAGAAGCTTCTTTTAAATACCAGAATACGTGCTCCATTTTCTGAGCTTCTGAAACTAAGGTGTTATATTTAGAGGCCTCTTCAGACTGAACATTAAGTTTTTCAATCTGCTTATCGAGTTCCGATTCAATATCATTTACCCTTTGCAGATTTTCTTGGGTATCAGATAGGCGATTTTCCGTCTCTCTTCTACGCTCTTTATAACGGGAAACTCCTGCAACTTCCTCCAAATAAACTCGCATCTCCTCAGGTTTAGCTTCGATTATGCGATTAATCATGCCCTGACCAATAATTGCATACCCTCGTGAACCAAGACCTGTCCCTAGAAATACGTCATAAACGTCTTTACGCCTAACACTTTGGTTATTTATGTAGTAGCTACTGCTACCTTCTCTAGTTAATACGCGCTTAATAGAGATTTCAGTATATGAACTCCATTGACCCTGTAGACGACCCTCTGAATTATCAAACACTAACTCTACAGAACATCTACCAGCTGGCTTACGGTTAGTAGACCCATTAAAAATAACGTCTTGCATGGATTCACCACGCAATTCAGAGGCTTTACTTTCCCCAAGGACCCATCTTACTGCATCGATAATATTGGATTTACCGCATCCATTTGGACCAACTATACCTACCAAATTACTAGGGATGGCAATGTCTATGGTTTCAACAAATGATTTAAATCCTGAAAGTTTTATATGTGTTAATCTCACGTGTCAAATGATTTCTAATTGTTATTAATGGAATTTTACTTAAAAAAAGGCAATTAAAACTTCTATAATAATTTGCATTCGAATCCCGTAGGTATATTTTTGTGAGAAAAGGCTTTTACACCCTTTTAATAGCTCAAGCATTATCATCTCTAGCAGATAATGCTCTGTTTATCGCTGCTATTGAATTATTACACCAAATTTCAGGTCCTCAGTGGCTAGACTCAGCTCTTAAATGGTTTTTTGCTGCCGCCTACGTTGTTTTGGCTGCTCATATAGGTGCCATTGCTGATACGTACCCAAAGGGTCGTGTAATGTTTGTCACTAATGGTATAAAAATTATAGGATGTATGATGATGTTTGCTGTTGGATTCTTGAATTCAGACTCAGAGCTTCTACAGCCTATTATGATCACTTTAGCTTATGGCCTAGTCGGTGTAGGTGCCGCTGCATATTCTCCTGCTAAATACGGTCTGGTAACTGAATTACTACATCCAAAATTTCTAGTTCGCGGAAATAGCTGGATGGAAGGGTTAACAGTTATTTCAATTATTTTAGGATTTATGCTTGGTGGCTTTTTAATCAATCATAAATTTGTCAACTGGGTACTTAGTTTTGGAATTTTTGAGTCCTTTAAAGATTATCCAGCCATGATAGCCATTCTTTTCATAGGGCTAATTTATATATCTGCTTCTATATGTAATCTATTTATTCCTCGCACAAAATATATTTATCCGAAACAGCCTAAAAATCCAATCACATTAATCAAAGTATTTTCTAATTATGTGGCTATATTATGGAAGGATAAAGTTGGTCAGGTTTCCATGGCAGTTACAACTTTATTTTGGGGTGCAGGTGCCGTAGTTCAGCTTGTCGTTTTGAAATGGGGGCAGGATCATCTAGGGTTTGATGTATCGGAATCTGCTTTCCTTATGGGTATAGCCGCTATAGGAACCGTGGTTGGTGCAGTTATTGCTGGACGAGTACCTCTTAAAAAAGCTTTTAATGTCCTTCCTGTCGGTGTATTGATGGGATTAGTGACTATATTACTAATCTTTGTTAAACAAATGTGGGCGGTATATATAGTTCTAATTTTTATTGGGGGTTTATCAGGATTTTTTGTTGTACCAATGAATGCGATATTGCAACATAGAGGTCATGTATTACTCTCTGCTGGACATTCAATTGCAGTTCAAAATTTTAATGAGCAATTAAATATTCTGCTCTTTGTAGCATTATATGGATGGTTAGTACATTCTGGATTACATATCAATAAAATCATAGTTATCTTTGGCTTGACTGTGTCAGCGTTAATGTATCTGCTTATTCTTTTATATAAAAGTAATAAAAACAAATATCCCGAGGCATTTGCTGAAATTGGCTCTAGAAGCCACGGAAAGCTAGCCCACAAAGGACACTAATTCGAATCTAAGAGTGCAGTAATATTTCAATCTTATTCAAATCTCTCCAAACATTTGCTTTTAGATTTGAATTCTCAATTACAACTCTAGGATTGAAACTGCAGATAAGTGGAATAGATTTATTATTTATGGTGAGTTCAAAAGTTACCTGATTATGTGTAACCTTTTGAGCTCCTGTGAGAATTGCAAGAAGTGATGTATCAAAGCACCATAAAACCTTAGGGTTTATTAACTCTATCTCTCTTTTAAAGACTTCAAAAAGCAGATTATTCTGATCTTTTGATAGGAAATTTGGATTATCTGTTTTATAGAATGATGATATGTAAACTTGCTCCTTTTTAATACCTAGTTGAGCAATCATATTATCTAATAGCTCTCCAGGTTCACCGTTAAATTGAGTACTAACTATTACATCTTCTAAATTAGGACTTTCTTCAAAAATCATTAAACGAAAATCCTCAGAACCATTCCACTCCCTCATCACTAATGTATCTGTATCAATAGGAACATTCCATTTACGATACGTATCTAAATACCAAGTCTTTAAATCGGTAAAGCCTTTAATTTTCAAAATGTTTATATCAATAACTGATGGTTCAGTAGATATGGAAATATCATCGATTGATGGAATATCCTTAGCAGCAAAAACTTTTTTGCTTAATGATGAATCTTCAGTTTTGACTAAATCACTAGGCCTAACTTTACTTTCTTCAAATTTTTTAGAGTCGCTAATTAATGAGGATTTAAATTTTTCTCCCCACAACCCCTCTACTCCTAGCTGTTTAAGCCATTGAATTTGATTATGGCTAAATTTTCTTTGCATAAACTAAACCATCTTCTTTATTGCCTGAAGGCATATCGTAATATCCCTTTCTAACACCAATTTTTTCATATCCAAATTTTTCATATAAATTTATTGCAGAATGATTTGAAACACGAACCTCTAATATTTGTTGATAATCATCCAAATTATTCTGAATTTTTTTATCTCTTGCTAATAAATGCATCAACTCAATAAGAAGTTTCGCATATCCCTTATTTCTAAACTCTTCGAGTATTCCTATAGTCATAAGATGAGACTCAGTCTCATATAAAAGTTGAACAGCTGTACCTATTAATTCACCGTTTTTAAGTAACATTAAATTTATATAGTTATTATCATAATATGCATAAGAAAATGAGTCACGACTCCAAGGTGTAGCATGAACTTTCCTATCTAATTGATAGACTCTATCAACATCTTCTAAGTCCATAAGTTCAACATTCAGCCCTTCATTTCTAAATTTTTTTGCTAAATCTATATAGTCAATTAGATCTTCAGGAATTTCTGGTGGAGAACTTTTAGGATTACCCCCAAATCCACTCTTTCTCTCTAAACTAGTAAATGCCACCTTTTTTCTCAAATAAAGCGGTAGTGGTACCGATGCCGACTCTCCATCTGCCCTATCAATCCCCATTTTATTTCTAGGAAAATATCTACCCACTGAGTTATACATTTCGTCTACAAAATGTGCAATAAAAAAAGCTCTTGGTCTATAGGATAAATATTTGTGATGGGGGAAAAACTTTTTTACATTACCCGCAAAAATAAATGGTTGTTCTTGATAGCAATTTTTAATATCAAGATTGGATTGTTTATCAGTCTTTTCAATCTTTTTTTCATTTGATTGCTTTTCATTAAATGACTTTACTGTATGCCCATATTTAAGATAAAGTCCATCATAGATTGCTTCCAAGTATGGAATAACATCGTCTTTGTGCACGAGTAAAGGATCAATTACTTCGTATAAAACTCTATTTTTACTGTAATAGAATCCTCCAAGATAAACTTCATCCATGCGAGCATCAAAAGCAAGGAAAACCAATTTATCTTCTACATCCCGTATGTGAGATACAGTGGACTCAAAAATATTTACACCGTATATCGGAATATTAAGACCTTGTGCGATTCCTTGAGCGATTCCAGCACTTACACGGCATCCAGTAAATGAACCAGGACCTTGAGAAAAAACTACCCCCTCAATCTGGGATTTTTCTATCTTAGCCTCTTCTAAGAGGGCTTCTAATATAGGTATTAAAGCTTCCGCTATATTTACATTACGATTTAAAGTAACAGAATGAGTCAAAAACGTATCTTTATACAAACATATAGATGCAAGAGGGGCTGAATTTTCAATTGCTAACAAAATCATATTAAAATAGTCAAACTTTTTTTAGTAAATTATTTATATCCTTCATCTATTCTACAAAGGGTAATTGCATGCAGGCAAATGTCCCATCATCAAAAAAAATTCTTGTGGTCGATGATGACCCAAGACTTAGAGAACTATTAAAAAAATACCTATCCGAGCAGGGTTACACTGTAACTACTGTGGAAGATGGAAAAGAAATGTCTAAAGCTTGTCAAAGGGAAAATTTTAACCTCATTGTTTTAGATATTATGCTTCCTGGAGAAGACGGACTATCAATTTGTAGACGTCTTAGAGCAACAAACGATATAACTCCAATCATAATGCTCACTGCGAAATCCGAAGACATAGATAGAATTATTGGTCTTGAGATGGGGGCAGATGATTATATTGTTAAACCGTTTAATCCGAGAGAACTATTAGCTCGTATTAATGCGGTTTTAAGGAGGAATGTTGTAGAACATGAACATCCAGGAGCTCCTTCAACAGAAGATTTAGTTGTGACCTTCGGTCCATTTAAGCTAAATCTCTCTACAAGAACTCTTACAAAAAATGACGAGAACGTCCCGATGACTACAGGTGAATTTGCTATTTTAAAAGTATTTGCACGTCATCCTCGCGAACCACTTTCACGTTATAAATTAATGGAGTTAGCTAGAGGAAAAGAATATGAGAATTTTGACAGAAGTCTTGATGTTCAAATTTCTCGTGTTCGCAAATTAATCGAAGTTAACCCTTCGTACCCTCAGTACATTCAAACTGTTTGGGGTCTCGGGTATGTATTCGTTCCTGATCCCGAAAATGGTTTCAAATAATGCCTCATGAAATAGAACAAGGCTCTCACAAAAGTGGATTTAGATTTTCTTTTGGGTTTTCAACAAGAGCCTTCCTATTTCTCTTCCTATCAGCTCTAATTTCGCTCATTATATGGCTTCTTGCTGTTTTATATGGGCAGCAAAATCATAAAGCACTAATCGTAAGTAATCGAATAATAAGCACCTACAACCTATCGGCTAAAGCACTTAAGTACATAAGTCCAGAGTTACAAAGTGAGTTTATAGATAGATTTAATAGATTAGGTGACACAGAAATTCACGAACGATTCCCTAACGATGAAGTGACTCCTGCCTATAGGACTAGAATGTGGAGACTTATAAAAGAGAATTTGGAAGAAATCATTGAAGAAGAAAACATAACCATTGCCTCCGCAGTTAATGGAGAAAAGGGGCTATGGGTAAGTATGAGTATTCCGATAAAAGGTCAGATGCACCACTATTGGATATTTGTAGAAACGCTTGTGTTCTCAAATGATATTCTTTCTAACTGGTTTCTGTGGTTTGTCACAGCCCTACTAATTTCGGCTATAGGGGCATATTTACATACAAAAATTTTTCTTAAACCACTTAAAGAAATTTTAAATATTTTCAAAATTCTTAAGAAAAATAAAACCCCTCCTAAGCTTGATACAAGTCATGGATCGCCTGAAGTGATAGATGTTTATCGAACAATTAATGAGACACTCGATCACTTAAATAACATAAATAAAGATAGAGAAATTATGTTAAAGGGGCTCTCACATGACATTCGCACCCCTCTTTCAAGAATTCGTTTGGAAGTAGAGATGGCTAAAATAGACGAAGCTACAAAAAACAATATAGATACAGACTTAAAGCAAATCGATCATATCATGCATCAGATTCATGAGTTTTCGCAGACGGCACCTGCTGATCAGATTTCTCCATTGAATGTAACTGATGCTGTGAAGATGTATTGTCAGGCTGAGGAAGTGCGTATAAACACATTTGGAGCGAAGTTTATATATGATGTAGAACCTAATCTATATGCCCGAATATCGCTTCTTGATTTAAATCGTATCTTAAGTAATTTAGTTGGCAATGCTCTTAAATACGGCAAATCCAATGATAGAACCCTCGAAATTAATCTCAAGTGTTACGGAAGGGTCCATGATATTTTTATTGATATTAAAGATAATGGGCCTGGCTTTGATCTCGAAGAACTCCCACGACTTATGAAACCATTTGTACGTGGCGAGCCAGCACGTACTGGAGTTGAGGGTTCAGGACTAGGTTTGCCTATAGTTGATAAATTAACGAAATCTATAGACGGTAAATTCAAAATTCTTAAAAATTATCCTAATGGCATACTTTGTAGAGTTATCTTGAAGAGGTATGATGGAAAAAACATTAAATAAATTTTTTATATTAATTTTGTATTTTTAATAAAATTTTTATATAATGATAAATATGCTAATATTTTATTGACCATACCAATCCATTTTTATTAAAGGAGATTTTTATGAAGACAGTTGGTGATAAATTAGACCCTTTCAAAGTAATGGGTGTAAAACCTGGTTTTAATAATCCAGATGAAGACGGCGTTTCTGCTTTCGAAGAAATCACAGAAAGTTCATTTCCAGGCAAATGGAAAGTAATCTATTTTTATCCAAAGGATTTCACATTCGTTTGCCCTACAGAGATTGTTGGCTATAACAACTTAGCTAAAGATTTTGAAGATCGCGATGCTGTTCTAATGGGCGGTTCTGTGGATAATGAATTCGTTAAGCTTGCTTGGCGTCGTGACCACAGCGACTTAAGCAAACTAGGTCACTACTCATTTTCTGACACAACAGGCTCTTTACTTGATCAGCTTGGCGTCCGCGAGAAAAATGCTGGTGTTGCTCTTCGTGCAACTTTTATTGTTGACCCAGATAACGTTATTCAACACGTTACAGTTAACAACTTAAATGTTGGTCGTAGCCCAGAAGAAACACTACGTATTCTCGATGCTCTTCAAACTGAAGAACTATGCGGATGTAACCGTGCAGCAGGCGGTGCAACATTATCTTAATTTAAGATACTAAGAGCCCGACCCAAAAGTCGGGCTTTTTTAAAGGAAGTCAGTATGGAATTTTTAACTACTTTAAAGGACAAAATCCCAGATTGGGCAAAAGATGTTCGCTTAAATATCGATGGAACAATGGCTCGTTCAAGCCTATCACCAGTAGAGGTTCAAGGTGTTGCTGTTTCAGCTGCATATGCTTTGAAAAATAGATATTTGGTTGAGACATTCAAAGAAGGTTTAGAGGAAAGTGAACTTAATGGTGTACTTACCTCTGCATCCCTAATGGGTATGAACAACACATATTATCCATTTGCTCATCTAAATGACGAGCTTGCAAATTTACCAGCTAAATTACGCATGAACGCTTACGCAAATAGCGGTGGCATCGAAAAAGGCCACTTCGAAATTTATGGTTTGGCTGCTTCAATAATCGGTAAATGCGACCACTGCATTAAAGCTCATATTAATGGAGCTAAAGAAGCAGGATACACTACTGAACAAATTCAGGATATCGGCCGCATAACAGCAGTGGTAAATGCTATTGCTGGAGTACTTGCTATAACACAAGCAGACTAATTACCCTACAAGTGGGCTAGTAGCACGCATACGTTTGCTGCTATGCCCTCTTTCCGTCCTAAATATCCCAAGCCCTCATTTGTCTTCGCTTTCACATTAATCTGAGATATCTCTATCTTCAGGTCTTCGGCAATATTTTCGGCCATAGCTGCGATATGAGGACGCATTTTTGGAGTTTGAGCATGTATCGTTGAGTCGATATTAATAACCCTCCAACCAGCAGAAACGACTCTCGAGTAGGCCTCTTTTAAAAGCTTACGACTGTCCGCATCCTTAAATTGTGGGTCAGTGTCAGGAAACAATGTTCCAATGTCACCTAATGCAGCTGCTCCAAGCAGTGCATCAGTCAATGCATGTAGCAGGACATCCGCATCAGAATGACCCAAAAGACCATGCGTATGAGGAATAGTCACACCCCCAATGATTAATGGACGACCCTCAACTAATGCATGCACATCAAAACCTTGCCCAATTCGTATTGAATTTATCATCTCATCCCCTTCCCTTTGGCAATGATTAGGTGTTCCATCATCTCAAAATCTTCCGGCCATGTCACTTTAAAATTAAGTCTACTGCCTTTCACCAACTGCACAGCACCACCTGAAGCCTCAATGGCCGATGCCTCATCCGTCACAAGTGAAGAATGCGTATGCAATGCATCTCTCAGTTCCTTAGCCTTAAACATCTGTGGAGTCTGAGCTTGCCATAAATTTTTCCGATCTACAGTTGAGGCTACAAGGGACACATCCTCTTGCGATAACTTTATCGTATCGCCTACTGGATAAGCCAAAATCCCACCAATTCCTGTATCAAGACAAGTATCTATAAGCCTCTGCAAATCCTCATCTTGCAATCCAGGCCTAGCGGCATCATGAACTAGAACCCAGTCACTATCATTAAAATCTATAGCCTCAAGTGTATTTAAGACAGTATCAGCCCTGTTGGGCCCACCCGTTCTATATAGGTGGCAATGCTCAGGCAACTCTAATTCTTCTGCCCATTCATCACTCTCTGCTACACCTATATGAATACTTTTGATTAATCGATTTGCATGTAATGTGGCTATAGAATGCATTATCATGGGTAAACTAGCAAGCATCTGATATTGCTTTGGAATGTTTTCTCCAATGGTGGTAGAAGTAGGATTTTTAATGGCTCTAAGACCAACACCACCAGCAGGAATAATAGCAAAAACAGCCATAATTCTATGTGTAGTTATAAATAATCCATAATTATACTAAGCTATAATAGTAAGCTTTCTAAGAGTTTAATTCTTCAGTGTCAGCCCTTTCAAATCCCCTTGTATTAAGCAATATAAAAGTTCCAGAAAAATTAAAAATCGGGACTCGATTCGACATACCTCACTTTTATGGATCTAGTGATGCATTGTGGGTGAGTGAGTATGCGAGGGATAGAGGCGTGTGCATTGCCATCTTTTGTGCAGATCCTCTTGAAGCAAATAGGCTTAGATATGAAATTAAATTATTTGACCCAGAGTTAAATGTACAGCAGTTTCCGGACTGGGAGACATTGCCATATGATACGTTTTCGCCGCATCATGATTTGATTTCTGAGAGGCTTAAAACTTTAAATTTGCTATATCACAAGAAAGTAGATGTTCTTTTGATACCGGCTACTACAGCCATTTACAAGCTGGCACCTGCAAGTTTTTTAGGTGCACATTCTTTTTTATTTAAATGCGGGGATAAGGTCAATGAGCAGGCTTTAACTTCGCAACTTGCTGACGCTAACTACCAGCACGTAACGCAGGTTACGGCTTCAGGTGAATATTCGGTACGAGGCGGGATTATTGATATCTTTCCGATGGGTTCGCAAATTCCCTATAGGCTTGATTTATTTGATGATGAAATTGAAGCCATACGCATTTTTGATGTGGATACTCAAAGAAGTACGGTACCTGTTACTTCAATTGAGCTATTACCTGGTCGGGAATATCCATTCGATGAGCAAGCACGCAATAATTTTCGCACAAAATTTAGGGAAAAATTTGAGGGCGACCCTACAAAAGCTATACCATACCGCGATGTAGGCAATGGCATTAATTTCTCGGGTATCGAGTATTATTTGCCTTTGTTTTTTGATACCACTGCGACAATATTTGATTATCTGCCTGAGGGTACAATTACGATAACTAAAGGCGATATCAATAAGCAAATAGAAGAGTTTCATGCAGATACGCAGAAACGTTATAAATTCATTTGGTCGGATCGAGAGAGACCTGTATTGCCACCGCAAGATTTGTTTTTATCGAGCGAGGCATTTTTTAAAGCATTAAACAAATTTCCACGACTTCATCTATCTGAGATTGAATCACCACATGTGCCCATAAGTGAGCCTCCAAAGATATCCGTGCGTAAAAGAAGTGCGGAGCCATTTGCTGAACTCTCGTCATTATTAAACGCAGATGGGGCCAAGGTTCTGTTATGTGTTGATTCGGCAGGACGACGTGAAATTTTAACGCAACGCATGTATGAGTCTGGGCTTTCCGTTGATGCGGTTTTTGAAGAGATTAATCTCACTGCGTTCGCTGCGGGTGAAGCGAAGTTTGCGATTGTGGTTGCTCCTTTAAATCGAGGGTTTACACTGCAGTCGATAGGTGTACATGTACTGACGGAAAATGACCTGTTTCCAGATACGGCGGCATTGCCACGAAGTAAGAGAAAACGTGAAAAGCATACAGATGTGGATGCGATGGTGCGCGATCTATCTGAAATTCAGGTGGGAGATCCGATTGTGCACGCTCAGCACGGTATAGGGCGTTATCAGGGGCTTGTGCATCTTGAGGTAAATAATGAAACGGTCGAGATGCTGCAGATTAATTATGAGGGCGATACGAAATTATATGTGCCTGTATCGCATCTGCATGTGATATCAAGATATTCTGGTAGCGATCCAGAATCCGCACCACTACATCGTCTTGGCTCGGGTCAATGGGAGAAGGCTTGCAAAAAGGCTGCCAAGCAGGTTCGCGATACGGCAGCTGAGTTATTAAATTTATATGCTTTGCGTGCAATGCGCGAAGGTTATAAATTTAAGATCCCGATGGAAGAATATCAGCAATTTGCAGATGGCTTTGGGTTTGAAGAAACGCCTGATCAAAAGCTAGCAATTGAGGCAGTGCTTGAGGATATGGCTAGTGAGAAGCCTATGGATAGGCTTGTTTGCGGTGATGTAGGATTCGGTAAGACGGAAGTTGCATTGCGTGCAGCATTTGTTGCGGTCGCTAATTCAAAGCAAGTCGTTTTGTTATGCCCCACAACATTGCTTGCAGAACAGCATGCTCAAACGTTTATCGATAGATTTGCGGATTGGCCAGTGAAAGTGGCGTTATTGTCACGCTTTAGGACGGGTAAGGAATTGTCGCAAACGATCGCAGGCTGTGCAGATGGTACGGTTGATATCGTTATTGGAACGCATAAAGTTCTATCTAATAAGGTTAAATTCAAAAGCCTCGGTTTAATTATTATTGATGAAGAGCATCGCTTTGGAGTCAGGCAAAAAGAGGCTCTCAAGGCTCTGAGGGCTGAAGTTGATATATTGACACTAACCGCTACCCCTATTCCGCGAACATTAAGTATGTCGCTTGAGGGGATACGAGATTTATCTATCATTGCCACCGCACCGCAAAAACGCTTGGCCATAAAAACGTTCGTGCGACGGGAAGATAAGGGCACGATACGCGAGGCAGTGCTGCGTGAATTAAAGCGTGGCGGGCAACTTTATTTTCTACACAATGAGGTAGATACGATTGCAAATCGAAAAGCGATGCTTGAGGAATTATTGCCAGAAGCTAGGATTGGTGTGGCTCACGGGCAAATGAGTGAGCGAGAACTTGAGGCGGTGATGAAGGATTTTTATCATCAGCGCATTAATCTTTTGCTATGCACCACGATTATAGAAACGGGTATCGATGTGCCTACGGCGAATACGATCATTATCAACCGAGCCGATAAACTGGGGCTTGCTCAACTGCATCAGCTGCGTGGACGTGTGGGGCGTTCGCATCATCAAGCCTACGCATATATGCTTACCCCTGGAGATGAGGCTATTACGCGGCAAGCAAGAATGCGACTTGAAGCGATACAGGCGATGGAAGATCTTGGCTCTGGATTTTTCTTGGCTATGCACGATTTGGAGATTCGTGGAACGGGTGAAGTTTTGGGCGAACAACAATCTGGAAATATTCATGAAGTGGGATTTACGCTTTATGCTGATATGTTGAACAAAACAATGGATGCTTTGAAAAATGGGCGTGAACCTGATCTTGAGTCACCGTTTGATTTAGGTACTGAAATTAATTTGCATGCTTCGGCTCGGTTGCCTGAAGACTATTGTCCCGATGTGCATATGCGCCTACAGATTTATAAACGGCTTGCATTGCAGAAAACCGAGGGCGATATTATCGATATGCAGGCGGAGTTGGTAGATAGATTTGGGCCAATACCTTTGCCAGCAAAACTGCTTATTCATTCGCATAGATTGAGGATATTGGCCGAGAGGCTTGCAATAAAGAAAATGGATGTGGGCGAGGGCATTGCCACCCTGCACTTTGATGTGAGTCAGGACATTATTGATCCAGCACTGATTATCGAGCTGATTCAGAAAAATCGAAATATCAGGCTGCAAGGGCCGACTAAGCTTCGCATCGAATTTGAGAGCGAGCTTGAAATCGAGAAACGAATTCAAACTGTGCGAGAGCTGATTTTATTTTTAACGCCGAAGGAGATTACGTGAAGAGCTTTATTTTGAAGGATTTGCAGGGATATGGGTCTCTGTCTGAGGCGAAGGCTGCGGCTGCGGCTGAATCTATGAACTTTGCGTATTTACCCCAGGGAAAGCAGTCACGGACGGATATTAAATTATTATCCATGGATATGGATTCCACTCTTATTAATATTGAATGTATCGATGAGATTGCTTCAGTGGCTGGACGTGGAGATGCGATCGCTCAAATCACTGAGGCGACCATGCGAGGAGAGATTTGCGATTTTAAGGAGAGCTTACGTAGGCGTGTAAGTATGCTCAAGGGGGTGCATCGTGATGTGCTGCAAGAGGTGCTTGATAAGCGGCTTAGGCTTAATGTGGGTGCATTGGAACTCTTGAAAGCTGCTCAGGACGCGGGTGTACATACTTTATTGGTCTCAGGTGGGTTTACTTTTTTTACTTCTGCCCTACAGGAGCGATTAGGGTTGTCAGAGGTTCATTCCAATGAATTAGAGTTCGATTCAGACGGTTATATGACGGGTGAGGTTCTGGGTGATATTGTTGATGGAGACGCTAAGGCTCGTTACTTTATCGAGGCACGCGAAAAATTCGGAGCTTCTCGCAATCAATGCATTGCGATTGGTGATGGGTCAAATGATCTACTTATGATGAGAGAAGCTTACTATGCCGTAGCATTTCATGCGAAACCTGCAGTGCAACAATCTGATGATGTAAATTGCTGCATAAATTTCGGCGGATTAGATGCTGTGTTGGATTGGGTTGAAAGATAGGGGTGGACAAAGAATCATTTTTTAGGAAACTCTATTTAATGAGATTTTAAAACCTAAGGCAGATAAAACACTAGCTATTGTAGAAAATCTTGGCTCAGCACCTTCTCTTAGAGCCTTATATAAAGCTTCTCTAGATAGACCTGATTTTTTAGATATTTCAGTCATCCCTTTGGATTTAGCAATTACACCAAGTGCATGGGCAAGAAAACTTACATCATTTTCATTAAGTGCATTATTTAAATAATCCACTACATCTTCTTCGGTTTCAATAAAATCCGACATATCAAAACGTCTATATTTTGCAAATTTACTCATTATGCAGTCCCTCCATTTCTAATAATTTAAAGGAATATTCAATATCTTTTTTTTGGCTTTTTTTCTACCTCCATGAAGTATTAGAAGAGATAAATTACCAATGAGTACAAAGTATATCCTCCAACCTGACCCAAAAAATTCTCTCAGCTCATATAGACCACAACCTAAATATTTATAGTCTCCAATAAGCCCCCTTTTAACTTTATCAATCCTGAACAACAACCTATTACGAACAGTTCTATCACTAATAGAATTTATCCATTCTATAAATCGAGGATGAAGAATGACTTCTAAATTAGGTTTATCATGGAAGTCTAGATGTAATCGTTTGTTCACAGTATATTCTAAATTTTGTTAATTTCAAAATAGAATATTAATTTTCTGTACTTTATTAATCTAGATAGGGGTGGACAAATATGTCCTACACTTCGTACAACTTATGTTTAGGTAGATGTGGGTGATTCATTAGATGACGCCATACAAATCCAGGAAAAGCCATAACTAAAAAGATGCAAGCTCCTACAGCGTAAAACTGCCAGTTTTGACTAACTTGATTTGAAAAATAGCCCTCAATAAAAAAGCCAATTGCTCCCACGAAAAGCATAAAAAAGATAATTTCAAAAAAATTTAAAAATATATTTTTAAATTGAATATGTTTTCTGGTGGCAATGCCTGGTATTACAAAGCACGCAACCATAATCGCAATACCTGCTAATTTATAAGGCTTATCTAGAAGAACGTTTGAGGCCATATAAGCCCCTGCCCCAAACGCAAGCAACCACAATATAAATCTTAAGAAATAAAATATTGCGGATTTTGATGTAGGCTCATTAGAGAGCCTCATAGGCAAAAATATAAACATCCTTTCTGTAAAGAATGGCATATTTGCACATACTAGAGCTATGGCCAATATTAGCCAAATTGTATAACTTGGGTACATCTATTAATTAGCGAACTTTAGGGATTGATCTATTACTTGAACGCATAAACTAACAAGCCAGCCAGGCATTATTCCAAGCAACACAATAAGTGCGGAATTAACTGCAAATATTCCATATCCTGCAGTACTCACAGGAGCTAGAGGAACGGCTGTTGCTGGAGGCTCATCAAAATACATAGTCTTAACAACTCGTAAATAATAGAATGCTCCTATTAAAGAGAATATAACGGCAATTATTGTTAAGGTTACATATCCAGCAGATAGAGCTGCTTGTAGTACAACTAATTTAGAATAAAATCCTACTAACGGTGGTATACCAGCTAGCGAGAACATCATAAGCAAAATTGCAAACGCAAGTAAAGGACAACGCTTATTCAAGCCAGCTAAATCGCTAATTTCATCTGCTTCAAATCCACGATTGCTCATAAATAAAATAGCTCCGAAAGTAGCTAAAGTCGTTAATACATATATAACGATATAGAACAAAGCAGATCCATATGCACCAGAATTTAATTGTTCGTCTGCAACACCTGAAAGTAAGCCAAGCAACACAAAACCAATATGTGAAATAGTTGAATAAGCAAGCATGCGCTTAAAGTTAGTCTGCATAATTGCCGTGAGATTTCCGACAACCAGTGAAAGAACTGCCATAATAACTAACATAGGCTGCCATACTTCCTGAAGAGAATGCATACCCTCTATGAGCAGGCGCATTGCCATAGCGAAAGCAGCTAATTTAGGAGCAGATGCTATAGTCAATGTCACAATGGTAGGAGCCCCGCTATACACATCGGGTAACCACATATGGAACGGAACTGCACCAAGTTTAAATGCAATACCAGCAACCACGAACACTAGTCCTAGATAAAAAGCCATAGGGTGGTATTCTCCACTAGCAAGCACGGATGCAATTTGTGATAGGCCTAAACCATGAACAGCACCATATATAAGCGAAATACCATAAAGCATGAAACCTGATGCAAGGGAACCGAGCACGTAATATTTCATAGCAGATTCAATGCTCGATAAGCTATCACGACGTACGGCAACCAAGGCATATAGAGATAAAGACATAAGCTCAAGCCCTAGGTAAATCGTAAGCATGCTTGAAGCTGAAATCATCACAAATTGACCTAGAAGTGCAAATAAGGCAAGAGAATAGAACTCACCACCTTTGACCATATGACGCTCTACCAGATATCTACGGCCGTATACCAAAGTAACGGCTACAGCGATAATCGAGCAAACTTTAAGGAAATGTGCGAATGAATCTACGATAAAGGTGTCGTAAAAGGTATGCCCTACAACCCCTTGAGTCCACTGAACAAGCGTAATGATTAGAGTTATAGCCAATGTACCCAATGATAGAAAATAACTAGTCACACTATCAACTGAACGTAAAAAGGCATCACCTAAGAGAATCAGAATTGCAAATATGCATAGAATGATCTCAGGAAGCGCAAGAATATAGTTAAATTGATTTTCCATTCTCTTAGCCTCTATAGTTTCGAATGAGATACATGCTCAAGTAAATTTTGTACTGAAACATGCATCACATCAGTAAATGCTTGTGGGTAAACACCCATAAATATAGTAAACACCGCAAGTATCGCAAGAATTGCAAACTCACGACTATCGATATCGAACATCTCACGAACATGTGAATTGCGGATTGGGCCGTAAGCTACTCGCTTAACCATCCACAAAGAATATGCTGCTCCAAGAATTAGTGAAGTAGCCGCTAACAAACCAATCCAGAAATTATGTTGAACCGCAGCAAGAATTACATAAAATTCACCGATAAAACCACTTGTGCCAGGAAGGCCACTATTAGCCATGGAGAACAATACGAAGAAGGTCACAAACTTAGGCATCACATTAATAACGCCTCCATAGTCCTTAATCTGACGAGTGTGCAGACGATCATACATAACGCCGATACACATGAACATAGCAGCCGATACAAAGCCATGAGAAATCATCTGAATGATGGCCCCCTCAAGACCTATAGCAGTAAACAAGAATGTACCTAAAGTTACGAAACCCATGTGAGCAACGGAAGAGTAGGCAATAAGTTTTTTCATATCCTCTTGAACTATTGCAACTAAGCTAATGTAGATAATCGCAGCAAGAGAAAGAGTTATCATAAGCCAAGCCATATCGTGAGATGCGTCTGGTGTAATTGGCAATGAAAACCTTAAAAATCCATAGGCCCCAAGTTTCAACATAATGGCTGCTAGAACCATTGAACCACCTGTAGGTGCTTCGACGTGGGCATCAGGCAACCATGTATGGACGGGCCACATCGGAACTTTAACTGCAAATGCCGCAAATAAGGCGAAGAATATAAACAACTGCGGTGTGATATCAAGTTGCAGATTATGCCATTGAGAAATTTCAAATGTCCCAGATTGGCTATATAAATATATAAACGCAATCAAAGTAAGCAATGAACCTAAAAGCGTATATAAGAAAAATTTAAATGCTGCATACACTCGATTTGGACCACCCCACACACCGATAATGATATACATCGGAATCAAAGTCGCTTCGAAGAATACATAAAATAATAAGCCGTCAAGAGCAACAAATACGCCTATCATCAATCCCGATAGAATTAAAAATGCAGCCATATATTGTGAGATGCGAGATTTAATAACCTCCCAGCCAGCAACAATAACCAAAATAGTAGTAACAGCAGTAAGGAGTACAAACCAGACACTGATACCATCCACCCCTAAGTGATAAGAGGCGTTAAAGGCAGAGATCCACTCAACATGCTCTACAAATTGGAACTCAGCTGTGCTTGCATCGAATCCAGCAATCAAAGGGATAGTTACTACGAAGCTTACGATAGCCCCGATAAGAGCCAAGCGACGAGTATACTCAGCTCTATCATCGCCTCCGAAGAAAAGCACGAACAAGCCTGCAATTACAGGAACAAATATCGATAAGGTTAGCCAAGGAATTGAAGAAGTCATATGCCTACCTTATTTCATAAATAAAAATAATGTTATTAAGACCATGAGACCAACTATCATTACAAATGCGTAATGGTAAATGTATCCAGATTGGAAGAATCGTCCTGTTGCTGCAAGCAAGTTTACGATTCTAGTAGCACCACCGATGAACACTCCCTCGATGATACCTTTATCCCCTGCATTCCAAAGGAATCGACCAATATATCTAGCTCCAGCAGCGAATACGTTTTCGTAGACCCAGTCCACATAATATTTGTTTTCCAAGATGCGTATAGGGCCTGAGAGCGATTTTGCAATTTTCGTTGGCAATGTCTTGTCAATCACGTAACAATACAATGCAACAACAAAGCCTGCAACCATAAGCCAGAATGGTACAGTTGTAAAGGCATGCAAGCCATATTCAACCCATCCGTGGAAATGATGCTCTAATTCGGTAATCGCGTTATGTACAGAGGTATCTATAAATATTGCATCCTTAAAGAAGCCACCAAACAGCATATAATCGATTGCCCATGCACCTACAAATATGGAAGGAATAGCCAATAATATTAGTGGCAATGTAACCACCCACGGCGATTCATGTGGTTTAGAATGACCGTGGTCATGTTCTACATGTCCATCATTATGATGATCATCCACAGGTGCCAAGTGATACCTCTCTTCTCCATGGAACACAATAAAGTAGAGTCTAAATGAATAAAGTGATGTGACAAAGACTCCAATTAAAGTAGCCCAATAAGCAAATCCTGCACCCCACACATCCGCATATTTAGCTGCTTCTATAACATGCTCTTTGGAGTAAAAACCTGAGAAAAATGGTGTTCCAACTAAGGATAGTGTACCTATTAAGAAAGTAATCCATGTTATAGGCATATATTTGCGAACATTACCCATATAACGGATATCTTGATTGTGATGCATACCAATTATGACTGAACCCGCACCTAAGAAAAGTAGTGCTTTAAAGAATGCGTGTGTCATTAAATGGAAGACTGCAACAGAATATGCGGAAGCACCAAGTGCAACAGTCATGTATCCTAATTGCGATAAAGTAGAATAAGCCACTACACGTTTGATATCGTTTTGTATAAGACCTAGTAAGCCAAGGAATAATGCCCCTATCGCACCAACAATAATAATCAAGGATAATGCACTCGGTGCAAGCTCATACAATGGAGAAAAACGAGCCACCATAAATATACCTGCTGTTACCATGGTAGCTGCGTGAATCAATGCAGAAATCGGTGTAGGGCCTTCCATTGAATCAGGTAGCCATGCATGCAGTGGAACTTGAGCAGACTTACCCATTGCCCCAACAAAAAGACAGATACATGCTAGAGTAAGAAGATGCCAATCTCCCATAACAGTGATTTTATCAAGTCTATCAGCCTGAGCAAATACATCTGCATAATTTAGTGAGCCCGAATATGCAAACAATAGACCTATTCCAAGCAAGAATCCGAAGTCACCCACCCTATTAACTAGGAAAGCTTTCATATTTGCGAAAATCGCAGTCTCTTTTGTATACCAAAAACCAATCAACAAATACGAAACTAAGCCAACAGCCTCCCAGCCAAAGAAGAGTAATAACATATTATTACCCATGACTAGAATAAGCATAGAGAAGGTAAACAGAGAAATATATGCAAAGAATCTTTTATAGCCAGGATCATCAGCCATGTATCCGATGGTATAAATATGAACCATCAAAGAAACTGAAGTAACCACAACCATCATCATGGCACTTAAAGGGTCAATCAGAAAACCTAATTCAATTGCAAAGTGAGATTCATCAGTTGAAGAACCAATTTCAGACCAAGTGTAAAACATCTCATTGAAATAGGCATCATTAACGATTACCTCATAAAGCACAAAGCCTGAAGCAATTGCTGAAAAGGCTACTAATGCAATAGTGATTAGGTGTGCACCTTTTCGAGTAACGAAATTAGAAAGAAAATTAGTACCACAAAGACCTGCAAGTATCGCACCTAGTAGAGGAGCTAGTGCAATTGCTATGAGTAAAGTTGGTGAAAGTGTAGACATATTCATAACCTTAGCCCTTCAATTGCGATACGTCATCGACGTTAATCGAGTTAAGTTTGCGGAACAATAATACCAATATCGCAAGGCCGATTGCTGCCTCTGCAGCCGCTACAGTCAATATAAAGAAAACGAAGATTTGACCAGATGGGTCTGGCAAACCATCAACTGGATTCCAAAATGAAAATGCTACAAAGTTAATATTAACTGCAAGAAGAATGAGCTCCAATGACATAAGCAGTGCAATAAGATTTCTGCGATTAAAGAATATACCAAATACTCCTAGTGCAAAAAGTATGGCCGCAAGAATGAGGTAATGAGCAAGTGTAAGTGTCATTATTTTTTTACCTCCTCATTATTCGGTGCTGATTTTGCTTCGGATTTTGTTGCATCAGACTTAACTTCCTTAGTGGACTCCACAGGTGCAGTTTTATCATTTTGTGCGGCTTGCACTTTTGCAGGTTCTCCTGGCTTCACAGGTGTCGGCTGGCCAGCTGCTGGTTTGATATTTTTAAGATCTCTATCATTTTTTACTTCTTTTGCGTCCCTCTCTGCGGCTGAAGTATGCTTAGCTCCAGCAATAGTAGCATCAGCAGGTATATCACTGACATTATCCGCTAAGGGCTCAACACGAGGCTCAGATTTTAAGCTAACTAGACGTACGCGATCCTTGGCTTGTACTTTGAGCTGATCACTAACCAATACATATTTACGATTTTTTCTCTCACGCAAAGTTAGTGCGATAGCTGCAATCATTCCAACTAAAAGGATTAGAGCACCTACTTGAATTGGATAGGAATATTTACTGTACATCTCTATACCTAGTGCAAGAGCATTATTATATGTTTCAGGCCAAGTCATAGGTGATGAAGTATCAAAATATGCTGATCCAAGAATAAACCCAATCTCAGCAACCATGATGCCACCTACAACTAAACCAATTGGAAGATAGGTACGAAAGTCTTTTCTTAATGTCTCTGGCAAAACATCAACCATCATAACCACAAACAAGAATAAGACCATGACTGCCCCGACATAAATTATGATAAGGAGCAACCCTAAAAATTCAGCACCTATTAGAATCCACAGCATTGAGGCGGTAAAAAATGCAAGTATCAAATGCAAAACTCCAACTACAGGATGTCTTGCAAGAACCACACGCACACTTGCGTAAAGCAATATGATTGCTAATAAGTAAAATAAAATATCAGTAAAAGTCATATCTTAAACACCTATCGGTATTTACCGTCAATTGCACGTCTAGCAGCAATCTCAGGTTCATATTTGTCACCGATTGCAAGCAACATGTCTTTAGTAAAATACAAGTCACTTGCTTTTTCGCCGTGATACTCGTGAATATGAGTTTCAACAATAGCCTCCACAGGACAGCTTTCCTCACAAAATCCACAGAATATACACTTAGTTAAATCTATATCGTATCGCGTAGTTTTACGTGCACCATCTTCGCGCTCGTGCGATTCAATAGTTATGGCCATGGCAGGACAGACTGCCTCGCACAATTTACAAGCAATACATCTCTCCTCTCCATTTTCGTAACGTCTTTGAGCATGTAGACCGCGAAAACGAGGAGACATTGGAGTTTTCTCGTAAGGATATCGAAGAGTAAATTTCGGTTTAAAAAAGTACTTTCCAGTAACCGCCATCCCTTTTAAGAGTTCAGTTAGAAAAAGTCCGGCAAATGATTTAGCAAAACTCACAACTACTCCTAATTCCAAATACTAAGTGGAGAATTTTTCCATACGGCAATAACTAAGAACCATATACCTGTCAATGGTATGAAAATTTTCCAACCTAAACGCATAATCTGGTCGTAACGATATCTAGGAAATGTCGCCCTAAACCAGATAAAGAATGAAACGATAACAAATGCTTTTATACCAAGCCATATCCAACCTGGAATATAAGTGAACGGTGCAAAATCAAGTGGGCTTGTCCAACCGCCTAAGAAAAAGATAGACGCCATAGAAGATAGCAAAATCATATTTGCGTATTCTGCTAAGAAGAACATCGCAAAGCCCATACCTGAGTATTCGACCATATGCCCCGCAACAATCTCTGACTCACCCTCAACAACGTCAAATGGATGACGATTAGTTTCAGCAACTGATGAAATTACATAGATCACAAATAGTGGCAATAGTGGTAGCCAATTCCAAGACATAAATGTAATACCATGCTCAGCAAACCATCCTTCTGTTTGTTGAAGTACAACTCCGTTCATATTCAAAGTGCCTGACACTAAGAGCACAGTTAATAGAACAAAACCCATAGCTAATTCATAAGAAATCATCTGAGCAGATGCACGCATAGCCGCGATTAATGGATATTTAGAGTTAGAGGCCCAACCCCCTAAAATAACACCATATACACCGATTGATGTAACAGCCATAACAAAGAGCAAACCAGCATTAATATCAGCCAATATAGCTTCAGGGCCAAAAGGCACTACAGCCCATGTCACAAGTGCAGGCACTAAGGTAATTAAAGTAGCAAGTAAATATAAAACTTTATTAGCTTTAGCAGGAATAATGACTTCCTTAGTTAATAATTTCAGAACGTCCGCAAACGGTTGGAGCAAACCTGCAGGCCCAACTCGGTTAGGTCCTCGACGCACATGCATGTAGGCAATGAGTCTGCGCTCCCACAATGTTAAAAATGCAACCAATATAACAATTGGAAAGATGATTACTAGAATCATCAATACATACCAAATTATCATCCATAGAGTAGGACCAAAGAAGTCAGCTCCCCATAGATGAAGTTGTGCGACTCCGTCTGTAAACCATGACCATATATTCATCACACACGCTCCACTTTAATCATAGAGTATGAATTACCCAACTTAATGGTCTCCTCAAATCCTTGCGAAATACGAATCACCCCTTCAGGCAATATCTCATTGCACCTAACAGTAAATTCACCAGATCCAGAATCGCTCGTTAACTTAACGCTATCACCGCATGAAACCTCAAGCTTCTCTAAATCGATTTTACTTAATTGAACGCAAGGGGATAAGCTAATTTCAGTTTGTTGTAATGAATGAGCTCTTCTTACGATAGCATCAGTTTTGTAAATAGGGACCTCGGAAATTCTTTCAAACATAATTGGTGCTTCTTCTTTTGTGGAGCCCTTCGCAGCATCTCCAGAAGCATCTTCCGCACTACCTTCATCTGAAGCACTAGCGGCAACCGATGTACCCTCAGCCGATTTCAAACCGCCCACTTCAAGAATATTGTTTGAGGTTTGATTTTGTCTTGATTCAGAGATGGCAATGTTTGCGATTTCATCCGAATCATTAAAATTCGAATCAGGCACACCAAGCAAATTACATAGCACTCGCAGAACCTTCCAAGCAGGACGAGATTCTCCTAATCCTGAAACAACGCCTTTAAAAGATTGACGCCTACCTTCTGCATTTATATATGTGCCAGAAGTTTCAGTAAACGGACCGATAGGCAGCATCACTTTAGCCCAATCCACAGCCGCAGAGACATAAGGAGTCAAAGCCACTGCAAATGAATCCGCAAGCACTTTTTGAGCTTGCAGTCCATTTTCCATATCAAATTTAGGCTCTACATTATGAACAATAAAGACACTCAATTTTTCTTGAATCATCTCTTTTGCACTTAAACCATCTCGTGCAACAGTACCTAATGTATATGATCCAACAGTGTTTGCGCCTGAAGTTAAAAATCCTAACTTCGCTCCCATAGATTTAGCTAATTTTTGTGCAGCCAATAAAAGCTCAGAAGCATTTGGAGCATTAGTTACAGCATTTCCTACAAGTACAACAGAATTTTCAAAGCCACTAATGCGTGATGCAAATAGTTGATTTGCATCGCTCGTATCGTAATCTTCATCCTCCTTATGATTAGCGAGAACATCCGAAATTTCATTAATTTTCGCAGCTAATTCAGATGGTTTTACATGAACACGTGCAGCTAGTTCAATTTTAGGGTCTTCTGCAAAGCTATCTATGATGGCAATGCTTGCGCCTCTTTTCGCCGCCTGTCTTAATCTCTGAGCAAAAAGTGGATGGTCCTTGCGTAAATTCGAACCAATAACAACCGCTGAATCAATAGTGCTTAAATCGGCTATGGACACCCCAAGCGTAGGAACACCTTCGATTGATTTTGCAAGCAATGGATCGTTAGAGCGCAGATTTGTATCAATATTTTGAGAGCCCAAATGTTTTGTGATTTTCTTAAGAAGATAAAGTTCTTCAAGAGTACTACTCTCTGAAGCCAGAACACCTAATGAGTTTGATTCATTAGATACAATTTCTCTGATATTATCCGCAACGAAATTTAAAGCTTCTGACCAGTCTACTTCCTTCCAAACATTATTAGTAGTTTTAATCATTGGGGTAGTCAATCGGTCTTCAGTAACAAGTCCCTCGTATGACCATCTGTCCTTATCTGAAATCCAGCATTCATTTACGGCTTCGTTTTCTTGTGGCAATACGCGTAAAACTTCATTGTTCTTAATTTGAGCAATCACATTTGAACCAACACTGTCATGTGGACTAATAGTTTCACGTCTTGCTAGCTCCCATGTACGTGCTTCGAATCTAAATGGTTTAGATGTAAGTGCTCCAACAGGACATACATCAATCATATTTCCTGATAATTCTGACTCAATCGCTTTTCCGAGGAAGTTGGTGATTTCAGAACGTTCATTTCTGTAAACCATGCCCAATTCCATCTGTCCAGCAATTTCCTGACCAAAACGGACGCAACGAGTACAGTGAATGCAACGAGACATCTCCTCAGCTGAAACCAAGGGCCCAAGGTTTTTATGGAATATAACTCGTTTCTCTTCATCATAACGAGAGGTGGAATATCCATAGCCAACAGCCAAGTCTTGTAACTGACATTCTCCACCTTGGTCACACACAGGGCAATCAAGTGGATGGTTAATAAGCAAGAATTCCATAACGGCTTCCTGCCCTGCTTTTGCTTTTGGTGATTTAGTATAAACCACCATGCCATTAGTAACAGGAGTAGCACAGGCTGGCAATGCTTTTGGTACTTTTTCTACCTCTACTAAACACATGCGACAGCTTGCAGCGATCGATAATTTTTTGTGATAGCAAAAGTGAGGTATATAGATTCCTAGCTTATTAGCGGCTTGGATAATCATACTGCCGTCTTCTACTTGTACTGGTCTGCCATCAATTGTAAGTTCAATCATAATTAATGAATGTCCTAGTTATAAGGTGCTACAAGGCACTTTTTATTTTCTATATGGTAGATGAATTCATCGCGATAATGTTTTAAGAATGCACGAACTGGCATCGCTGCAGCATCACCTAAAGCACAAATTGTGCGACCCATAATGTTTCCGGCTACACGATCTAATTGATCTAGATCTTCAATACGCCCATGACCATGTTCGATACGATGAACTAATCTGTAAAGCCATCCTGTACCTTCGCGACACGGTGTACACTGTCCGCAACTCTCATCTTGATAAAAATGTGAAAGTCGAAGTAGGGATTTAACCATACAACGAGTATCATTCATAACGATAACTGCCCCAGATCCAAGCATAGAACCCGCTTTAGAAATAGAGTCGTAATCCATATTAGTTTGCATCATGATTTCTGCAGGAAGTACAGGAGAACTCGATCCTCCTGGTATCACAGCTTTAAGCGGTCTTCCCTCTCTCATGCCTCCAGCTAATTCTAATAATGTAGCAAAAGATGTACCTAGAGGAATTTCATAAGTACCTGGTCTTTCTACATCTCCTGAAATTGAAAATAATTTAGTTCCTCCATTATTTGGAAGGCCAACTTCAAGATATGCAGGACCACCATTTCTTATAATCCATGGAACTGCTGCAAATGTCTCTGCATTATTAATAGTCGTAGGTTTTCCGTACAAACCAAAACTAGCTGGAAATGGAGGCTTAAATCGCGGTTGCCCTTTTTTACCCTCTAAGGATTCAAGCAAAGCAGTCTCTTCTCCGCAGATATAAGCACCGTATCCATGATGAGCCTCAAGATCAAAACTAAAGTCAGTGCCCAAAATATTATTACCTAAATATCCCGCAGCTCTTGCTTCATGAATTGCTTCTTGAAACCTTTCGTAAATCTCGAAAATCTCACCGTGTATATAGTTATAGCCACGGGTAACCCCCATAGCAAAACCACCTATGATCATCCCTTCAATGACACAATGTGGATTAAATCGCAATATATCGCGGTCTTTGAAGGTACCAGGCTCACCCTCATCAGAGTTACAAACCACATACTTTTGCCCTGGAAATGCCCTAGGCATAAAACTCCATTTTAGGCCTGTTGGGAAACCAGCCCCACCACGACCACGCAAACCAGAAGCTTTAAGTTCAGCAATAATATCCTCAGGTTTCATGCCGTCTGATAAGATTTTTTTTACGGCTTCATAACCACCACGTTTTACATAATCTTCAAGATGCCAGTTTGAACCATCTAAATCCGCCAAAATCTGAGGCTTGATATGTCGCCCATGGAAAATCATGCTGTCTTCATGATTCCCTGATGGATTTGGTTCTAAACCTTGAGAGTATTTTTCTAAGAAATTCATGCAGACTCTCCTGAATCAGTAGGTCTAAGTCCAGAGGTCATAGTTTCAGAAGGATTTACCTTTGCTATATTTGGAGAACCACTTGGTGCCTCAATAGAACTTGGATCAACATGCTCTTCATCGGATACAGTAGCATTTTTAAATTTAGGCTCAACACCTTCTTCTTTATAAATATCTTCTAAAAGCTCATCTATACGAGCTTTATCCATACGTACACACATATGATGATTATTTATAAGTAGCACTGGAGAGTCCCCGCACGCACCCATACATTCACCCGCCTTAATAGTAATTAAGCCATCTTGTGATGTTTCGTCGATACCAATTCCAAGTTTTTCTTGTAAATAATTAATCGTTTGAACACCCTCTCTTAGAGCACAGGGCAAATTTGTACAGACCGTAATTTTATATTTTCCAACTGGCTGAAGTTCATACATATTATAGAAAGTAGCAACTTCCTGAACTGCCATTACAGGCATACCCAAATAGGTGGCAATGTCCTCCACTACTTCAGGTGATACCCAATTCAACTCAGTTTGGGCTATACGCAATGCGGACATAACTGCTGACTGTCGCTGGTCCTCAGGATATTTCTTGAGTTCCGCGTCAATTAATTCATAAGCTTTTTCTGAAAGCAACATACAGTTCTACCAAATAATTTGCTAGCACATACTAGCGATCAATTTCACCAAATACAATATCTTGCGTACCAATTACGGTAACAGCATCCGCAATCATATGACCTCGTGTCATTTCATCGAATGATTGCAAATGCACAAATCCAGGGGCTCTGATTTTTAAGCGATAAGGTTTATTAGCCCCATCAGAAATTATATAAACTCCAAATTCGCCCTTAGGATGTTCAACGCATGAGTAGACTTCACCCTCAGGAACAGGAAACCCTTCTGTGAAGAACTTAAAGTGGTGAATTAAATCCTCCATACCCGATTTAATGAGTTCTCGTTTAGGAGGTGCAATTTTATGATTGTCTACTATAACAGGACCTGGGTTTTCTTTAAGCCACTTAACGCACTGAGCAATAATCTTATTACTTTCGCGCAATTCTGCAATTCTACATAAATATCTATCGTAGCAATCACCATTTACGCCAACAGGTGTCATAAACTCAAGTTTATCGTAAACTTCATATGGTTGTTTACGACGCAAATCCCACTCTATTCCACATCCACGGAGCATAACTCCAGAAAATCCCAAAGCTTTAGCTCTTTCAGGTTCAACAATACCAATGTTTACTAGGCGCTGCTTCCAAATACGATTATCTGTAAGCAAGGTTTCATATTCATCTACGCATTTAGGGAATCTTTGAGTAAAGTCTTCAATAAAATCTAGTAAGGATCCTTCACGAGCTTGATTAAGTCGCTTCATCTCACGAACATTACGATATTTTGAATCTATCTCATGCTTAGGCATAGTGTCTGGAAGGTCACGATACACACCGCCCACCCTGTAATAAGCCGCATGCATACGTGCACCTGAAACAGCCTCATAGCAGTCCATTAAATCTTCACGTTCACGGAACATATAAAGCATGCCAGCCATGGCACCGACGTCCAAAGCGTGAGACCCTAAGCTCATAAGGTGATTTAGAATACGTGTAATTTCATCGAACATCACACGAATATACTGAGCTCGAATAGGCACTTCAATTCCAAGTAGTCGCTCAATACCCATCACATAAGCATGTTCATTACACATCATGGACACATAATCCAAACGATCCATATATGGCAATGCTTGTAAGAATGTCTTAGATTCTGCTAATTTTTCAGTACCACGATGAAGCAAGCCAATATGTGGGTCAGCTCTTTGAATAACTTCTCCGTTTAATTCAAGAATAAGGCGTAACACACCATGAGCCGCTGGGTGTTGAGGTCCAAAATTAAGTGTGTAGTTTTGTAATTCAGACATTTTTTAAACCTCCATACCCTTCTTCGCGAATAATGCGAGGCGTAATTTCACGAGGCTCAATAGTAACTGGTTGGTAAACGACACGATTTTGTTCTTCATCAAAAATCATTTCAACATAACCAGATACAGGGAAATCTTTTCTTAAAGGATGTCCAATAAACCCATAATCGGTAAGAATTCTACGAAGATCTGGATGTCCCTCGAAAACAATACCATACATATCAAAAGCTTCGCGCTCGAACCAGCCAATGTTTGCCCATATATCAGTTAATGAATCGACCATAGGAAGCTCATCATCCTCAGCAAATGTACGAACTCTTATACGTGAATTATGTACAGTGCTCAAAAGATGCAAAACAACAGCAAATCGATTAGAGAATGATTTTTTTGAAATTGAACTTGGTTGACCGTATTTTGAATAATCCACACCACATAAATCAACCGCAATATCAAAACGCAAGTCTTTATGATCACGTAGGGTGCGACATGTATCAACCCAATCGGAAGCAGGGACTTCAACTGTAAGTTCGCCAACACAATCAATTATAGGAAATTTATCCCCTAAATTTTGAGTAATACTGGATTTGAGGTTATCAATTGATCTCATGCTTTGCTCCTACTTCTCTCTTGCTATCGTTAAAGTGCGACGCATTTTATTTTGAAGCTGAAGCATGCCATAAATTAAAGCTTCTGCTGTAGGTGGACAACCAGGCACATAAATATCCACTGGTACTATTCGATCGCAGCCCCTTACAACAGCGTATGAGTAGTGATAATATCCCCCACCATTTGCACAGGAACCCATAGATACTACCCATCTTGGTTCTGCCATCTGGTCATAAACTTTGCGTAAAGCTGGTGCCATTTTATTAGTGAGTGTGCCAGCAACAATCATAATATCTGATTGTCGAGGGCTAGGTCGGAAAATAATTCCGAATTGGTCGAGATCATATCTAGCAGCACCTGCATGCATCATCTCGACGGCACAACAGGCTAATCCGAATGTAACAGGCCACATAGAGCCTGTACGCAACCAATGTAAAACCGCATCTGTTGAGGTTACTAAAAAACCTTTGTTATTTGAATAATCTGACATAAATTAACCTTGAATTAATCCCAATCCAAAGCACCTTTTTTCCACTCGTAGATAAAACCTACAGTAAGAATAAAAAGGAATAGCATGGCTGTACCGAATCCCACAAGACCGATATAATCATTTGCTATAGCCCATGGAAAAAGAAACGCTAATTCTAAATCGAAAAGAATAAATAGGATGGCAACGAGATAATATCTGACATCAAATCTCATACGTGCATCTTCAAACGCTTGGAATCCACATTCGTAAGGAGAATTTTTTTCGGAGTCTGGTTTATGTGGGCCTAGCATAGCTCCAGTAAAAACTAGAAAAGCTCCAAATACAGTAGCTATGAGAATAAAGAGGAAAATGGGAAAATATTCTGCAGTCATATTAGATTATATATTTTTTAAGCTGCTTGATTTTACCACTTTAGAAGGTATATATGAAAGGAAATATATCAATTTTTTTATAAAAATACCCCCGAATAATCGGGGGTAGTAGAACTAAATTAACTAGATATAATTTAGATTAGAAGCGGTGACGTAGACCAACTTTGAATTCTGAATTTGAATCAGAACGAGCACCTTGTGCATCAGATTTAGTGTACATGTACGAGCCTTGGACATATACGTTAGTACGTTTAGAAAGTTTATGCTCGAAGCCTAAAGCAAATCCATGGCCCATGATTGTATAGTCGTTCTGAGAGTTGTTCTGAGCATTGTCGTCAGGAGTAGCATTTCCGCCCCAGTATTTGAAATGAACTTTAGAAGCATCACCTACTGGTGCAGAGATACCAGCAAACCACATATTTGAAATAGGTTCAACTTCATTGCCACCAGGTTGCTGTTCAGCAGCTTTAACTCCTAAAGCATCTCCGCCGAAGAAGCCATCCCATTGACGTCCATAGCCTAAGAATAATTCAACTGCACCAAAGTCATAACCACCGCCGACTGTTAATGCTTTAGCATTAGTTTTTACAACATCATATTTAACATTACCATTAGCGTCAGCACCTACAGCTTTCTTATCGCGAGTTTGCAATGAATCGAAAGTAATACCGAAAGACAATTTGTTTTTCTTATAACCGATACCTATACCCATATATGAAGAGCTATCGTAAGTGTTCGTATTTACCCCATTAGAAGATCCAGAATCTACTTTTGTTCCAGTACGTTTATAACCACCTTGAATTCCGAAAACTAGACCGTTATTATCGTTAGAAAGATATTTAACAGTAGGTAGTTCTTTTAGGCGATATGATAGAGCTCCGTGTGCATCACCAGCATCTGCATTACCCCAGTCCATACCTTGAGAAATTAGGTCGTCAGCAATATTATTTTGAAGTCCTACAGTAAGTGTACCAAAACCACCTTTAAGACCTAAGATAGCTTTACGATTAAATAATTGACCAGCTTTGTTACTACCTAATACAGAATCAAAACCAGATTCAATTTGGAAGATAGCTGAAAGACCGTTACCTAAGTCTTCAGAACCTTTTAAACCCCAACGTGAACTAGATTGCCCATTAACAATTGCACCTATTTTTGTTACAGTGTCAGAACCTTGAGCTGAAGTTGAACGAATTGTTTTTTGAGAATAACCGATACCAGCATCGATACGGCCATATAGAGTTACAGAAGTTTTAGCTTCAACAGCACCAGCGAAGCCAGCAAGTAGAGCAGCAACTAATAATGTCTTTTTCATTTATAAATCTCCGTAAGATTTGAAAAACCGAGCCGCAAACATCTAATTACTTAAATATCTACAACCCTAAAATTATCCCCTTTCGGGAAGTTAATGATATTCAAACAAATTTTAAGACTTCTTGCTAGTATTAATACAAAAAAACGTAAAAAAATGTGGTTTTAATGCAAAGTTGGGGGCTGAGTAGCATAAATATGTGTGTTTTATACAACCTTTATAAATTGCAAAATATGATCAAAGCTGGCAACTTAAAATATAAAAACTTAAGAAAATACATTAACTTTTGTGAGTTAAATAATTGATGAGATACAGGATTATTGCCACAAAGAAGTATGTTGTAAAAAAACAAAAAAACCCGCACGAGGCGGGCTTTAAAATATGAGACTTAAAATTAGTCTACAAATTTGATATCACCAATCATGATAGCTTGGTGTCCAGGGAATGTGCAGAAGTATTGGTACTCAGTAGCTGGATCAAGTTTAGAAACTTCAAAAGTAACTTTGTCTGATTCACCACCACCAATCATTTTAGTGTGAGCAATAACACGTGCATCTCCTTCTGGGATGTAATCTTTAGCTGGACCTGCTTTACCGCCGTCAAGTGCAACACCTTTAGTATCGGCTTTTTTAACTAGAACGAAGTTATGACCCATAGCCGCTTTAGGCATTTTACCTACGTGCTTAAGTTCAACTGTGAAATCTTTGCATGATTTGCTGATTTCGATAACTTTTTTGTTGTATTGCATTGCATCGTTTGCTTCAAGAACTGTAGAGCACTCAGCTGCGAAAGCAGGAGCAGCAAAAGCAGATAATGCAGCAACTAGAGCGAATTTTTTTAAAGACATAATATAACTCCTCTGAGTAAACGGGCCGAAACCCAATCGGAAAAGCCATGTGGCTTGATGAAATGATATTACCACATATATGAGGGTGCTTTAAAAAAAACCAACAAAAATTGTAGGTGATAAATGTTGCTTGAAGTTTCCTTCTCTAGGATAAACACTTAGTAACGATTGTTTCTTAAGTGGTTTCATAGGATTAAGCTTATATTGTCAACTTTAGGAGGATATATGTTTTATAAAGGTGATTTTTCAATTCGCGGTGAATATTTTAAATTATGTAATCCGTGGAATATTTTGCGTATTTGGTCGGGACTTAGCTTTTTACCGCATGCTTTAAGTAAATGGGTTGACGGTGGGTTGAATCCAGGGACTATAGGATTTTTCGAAAAAGCGGGATTTGATCCAGCAGCTACTTTTGTGACTATTGCTATGGTGTCGGAGTTATTGGTGGGGGTGATGTTGGTGGTGGGCATTGCCACAAGATATGCTTGCATTGCGGGAGCTGCGATTTTAGGTGTGGCTACATGGGCATTGATCACAGTTAAGGGCTGGGGATGGTCATGGAACGGCGGTGGCGTTGAGTATCTTGTATTTTGGTCAATAACTATGCTAATGATTGCTATGCATGAATTTCAGATTAGAGGTCGTGCGGGCCGCGTGAATCGTGTAGAGTTGGATAAACGCGATTTTACATAATTTGATTTCATAATGATGGGGTTTGGGGATTTGAATATTCCCTCACTCCATAGGTGGTAGGCCCCCAAGGGGTGCGAGGCTCCAAAGGGGCCTTACTTATTTGCAACTTTTTCATAATTAGGTTGATTTAGGTCCTTATCTCTTTCAATTCTAGAGATTTCTCAAATTTTTTATTATTAGCTTGCAAAGCAACTGTAAATTTATTTTCTTTACCCGATTTAGAGTTTATTTCTTTCGACTCTGTAGGTATAGCTAGTGAATCCTAAGTAAAATTAGAATTAAACATTGCCTGCGTATTGTTATTCCACTTGAGATTACAACTTTACATCTGGGGTAATAATTTGCATATTATTATGTTTTGCTTCCCACCCTAATTTCATATTTTTTCCCAATGCTTATTTAATAATTCTTTAATCATAGGATGCTTACTGGCTGTATCAAATACTACCTTATACTCTTGAGAGCGTGGTAATCCAAATCCATAATGTCCTAGCTCGTACCATACAGCAAATGCAGCAAGCTCAGGGGTCATATTTGATTTGTTATAAACTACATTTATCTCTTTAGAGGCTGTATCAAAATAAGCATTTACAGTATCGTTATTAGCCTTTATATAATCTGCAGACTTACCACGATTAGCCAAGACTCTAGCAAAATCCGCTCTACTAATTAAGTTAACCTTGTCTTTATGTTTTCCTGTTGCTCTATCTACTGCGTCTCTTATAAGTTTATATTGAGTGTTGTATTTTTCTTTATCGCTATTGAAATCATCTACAATTTTTGCTAATATATTAACATCCTCTGTAGAGGGAAGGCGCTCCAGACCTTGAAATTCTTTTTCAATCTCTGTCGCTGCCCAAGTTACTGCAGAGGACTTTTCATTCGTATCCACTGCTTCAACCGTATATAAACTATTGCGTGGTTTAGGATTTTCTACTATACTAACATCAATATCCCTCGTGTCGTTTCGCACGTTAGCTCTCATGGCAAGCTGTATTGCTTGTGTTGCAGGGAGCCCACGAGGATATTTCCACATAGTATTTAAAGTTAAATCTTTTTTACCAGTCCTAACTTCTTCTACTACTAGTACTGTTCCGTCGTCCATAGCTTTATCATATTCAATAGCATCCATTTTGCGTTTATTTTTACTGCCATAAGATACATTATCTAATCTGCTTACAACCGTCGGAACGTTAAGAAAATCATTCTCAGTTAGCGGTATTTTTTTTAAAGCAATTTCTTTATTGACATTAAAATGCTTACTTCTTGTATGCCTTATGCCATCAGATTCTATAGTATGGTAGTAGCCATTTAAGTTTAAGCTTCCTTTTTCCTTAGCCTCTTTTATTGCTATTGAAATCATCTACAATTTTTGCTAATATATTTCCGTCCTCTGTGTGGGGTGGGCGCTCCAGACCTTGAAATTCTTTTTCAATCTCTGTCGTTACCCAAGATACCGCAGAGGACTTTTCATTCGTATCTACTGCTTCAACCGTATATAAACTATTGCGTGGTTTTGGATTTTCTACTATACTAACATCAATATCCCTCGTGTCGTTTCGCACGTTAGCTCTCATGGCAAGCTGTATTGCTTGTGTGGCAGGGAGCCCACGAGGATATTTCCACATAGTATTAAACGTTAAATCTTTTTTACCAGTCCTGACTTCTTCTACTACATAAGCAGAGCCATCATCCATGGCTTTAGCTTATACAATGGCATCCATGTTACGTTAATTTTTACTGCCATATGATACATTATCTGATCTGCTTACATCCGTCGGAACGTTAAGAAAATCATTCTTAATTAGCGGTATTTGTTTTAAAAGCAATTTCTTTATTGACATTAAAATGCTTACTTCTTGTATGCCTTAAGCCATCAGATTCTATAGTATGGTAGTAGCCATTTAAGTTTAAGCTTCCTTTTTCCTTAGCCTCTTTAATTGCTATTGAAATCATCAACAATTTTTTGCTAATATATTTACGTCCTCTGTAGAGGGAAGGCGCTCCAGACCTTGGATTTCTTTTTCAATCTCTGTCGCTGCCCAAGTTACTGCAGAGGACTTTTCATTTGTATCTACTGCTTCAACCGTATATAAACTATTGCGTGGTTTAGGATTATCTATTACACTTTGATTAGAAAGCGTATCGTTTAGCACGTAGGAGTCAAGGCTATAACTTTTTGTTTTAGTGGCAGTACTCGTACGCTTTCTTTTGTACATAGTTGTTAAAGCTAGATGTTTTTTACCAGTCCTTACTTCTTCTACAACATAAGCAGAGCCATCATCTACAGATTTATCAAATACAATTGAATATATATTGTGTTTTTTATGGTTGGATAACATAGGCTGTACAGTATCCCCTCCTGCAAATACATATTTAATAGTATCCTTAGCAGTTTTATATACAATCTCTTTAGCTCTTAGAATTAGATTAGGTTTATATTAAGCCTTAGGTCTTTCCCTTACTTCACCTTTTGAATATTTAATTGTTTCATCTAGCTTGATTTTTAGGAGTTCAGAGATTATATTGTCTATGTCATTAGAGGAAATTTTTGCCTCTATGACTTGGTCTCTTTCACCTATCTTGGATGTGCTTCCCATATCATGGGCGGCCTCTAATTCTGGGGTGATAGAGACCTTTTCTAATACTACCCACTGTGCGTACGGTCTATTTACATTAACATCACTTTTAAGTAGTAGCGTTACTATTTTTCTTTCACCAAACATTTATATTGGTGCGGCTATATGACTGTGAGTTTCATCATTTGAAAATGACTGTGCAACTATGGCTCCTTTATTATTGATATTCTTGATAATTAGGAAACAAAGTTAGTAAATCTAAATAAAATCTCTTGAGATTTCTGACTCAGGTTTTATTAACTTTGGAGTAGTTAACTGCGGTTATGTCTACAGGCTGTGTGATAATCTGGTTTTTTATTGCCTTTAGATTAATGGAATCCATCTACTGATGTATCATTGCCATATGAAGTTTTGTTTGTGGTTCTTTTGTTCTTTTTTACTTTTAAGTACTGACTTAGATCTTTATCTGTTGTTCCGATCTTATTTATAGGGTCGAGTTTTGAGTCGAGGCCAGGGTAATTGAAGCCGCTCAGTGTGTAGATTGTCGACTATCATTTTTTTATATCTTCATATAAGAAGTACCCACGTCATGTAGCAAATTTAATGGACATAGCTTGACTTCTTGCTCATCATCGAATATGGTTAACTCATAAAAGACACCTCGGGTATCCACGCTGTTACCCTGGACTAACAATTCCTGAGGTGTTTTTTCTATTTCTAAATTATTTTCACTTAGAGAATATATAAGTTTGCCTTCCTCAGCATGCGACTATATTGCGATTGATGGATCGTTTTTTGATCTATAGTATTACGTGATTTTGGATTTTACTAATTTACCAATAATACTCTTTGATTAAGAGAAGCTGTAAATATATCTTTCCATTCGCTCGGTGTTAGATATGTAAGCTCACCGTTTACCTGCCATTGCAGCTGTTTAGAGACTTCAGTAAGCATTGCCCATAGCTTGGCATTTTGGTCTAGAGTTCTAGTCCTCTCTTTTATCTCGCATCGATAACTCGCAGGTGCTTGCATGATTGTATTGCAAGCATTGCGTTTAATATCAGTATTAAGGAGATTAAATACTTGGCTCATTTTTCTTGTAATTGTCCTTATTACTTCTTATGTAATCCCAGTTAAGGTCTGGTCTTAGTTCCTCGCAAGTAACAAGCCCATCTGATACAGCCTCTAATTTGAAGCAATACCATACGGGGACTTTCAACTTATCATGACGCCAGTTCCATAGCTGAGTGCCGCAAACAGATATGAGATTTGCTAATTGGTTAGCAGACAGCCCGCTTTTATTAATAAATTCGTTTAGTTTCATAAAAAATCAACATTATCAAATGATGATTTAATTATATCAAATGATATTAAAAAGTGCAACTAGATTTTTATTGTTATTTGATGATTTTTCTATAAAATCTACATAAGGAGCGAAAATGAAAGACTTAAAGGAAACTAGAAAGGCTAATATTCTCAGGCTTATTAACGAAAAGTATGGAGGTTCTAAAACGGCTTTTGCAGAAGCAGCAAAAGTACCACTCGCACAAATTGGTCATTGGCTTTCTAACAACGAGAGGCACTCAAGAAACATGAGTGAAAGGTCTGCTCGTAAAATTGAAACAGTCCTAAATTTGCCTGAGCGTTATTTTGATATATCAGAGTTAAGTGATAGCTCTGACTATATATCACTAGAACATTACGATATTCATTCCTCTGCAGGTTATGATGCTAGAAACGAACATTTACCTGAGATTAAACAGCTTGAAGTATTGCGTGAATGGGCTAATGAGAATTTAGGAATGGATGCACGGAATCGCATTAAAGTCATCTATAACAAGGGTGTATCTATGCACCCAACAATTAGAGATGGGGATTTGTTATTCGTAGATATCATAAAGAACTATTATGACGGCGACGGTATTTACGTTGTTGACATTGGTGGAGACTTATTATCAAAGCGTCTAGTAAAAGATATAACAACAGGCGATTATTTAGTGGTCTCAGATAACACTAATGCTAAATATGAAACGGTTCACTTTAACAGAAATAATATTGAAAGCCTTACTATATGCGGTCGTGTCAAAAAGATTATGACATTTACAGAACCAATTTAAGAGTGCTTAAATGAAAGACTTAACTTCTGAGATAATTTCACTATTCATTTTCATTATCAGTTTAATTATCTCTAAATCGCCATAGCCGTCTCTATATTTGAATATGCTCGCCATGCACTTTCCTCCACTAAAAAACTTATTATAAATTTTGGTGCAGTTTTTGGTGCAGTTTTGGTGCAATTTGTTTTAAATATTTTTGCTTATATACAAAAATTCATAAAGCGACTGTTAAATAACGCCTTGAATTTTAAGAATTTTTAATTATATTGAAAAATTTAGAAAGTTAGGGAATGCACCCGGCGTGCAATTAACAATCCCTATATAGCTTGCTCTTATTTATTTTGTGTGCAATATTGGTGCAGAATTTTTAAAATCTAGTGTTATAAAAAAACAATCTAATTTCTGAATCTAAAATCAAATGTTTATAATAAACAAACTTTATTGAATTACTGGAACTTAATATGTTAGGTTATCGAATTGGATTGCCGTTTTGGAAGTCCTTTGCTAAGCTGGGTATTCCTCTAAGTTTACGCATTATTATCAAGCACGATGAAGAGGCTAATGTTTATTATGCCACTAGCCCTGACTTAAAATCTTTAATCGTTGAATCTGATACCATTGAGAATTTATTAAAAGAAATCGAATTAGTAATAGAGGATTTATTGGAAGTGTTTATTGCTAAAGCCCATACTATAGCCAATCCTAAAATAATGTTTCCCTCTAAATCTATATCTATATGAAAGACTTATATGAGTCCACTATCAGTATTCTTAAATTATGGGTTTTATAAGTTAAGAGAGGGTAAGGGTTCACATCAAATATGGACTAATGATAACAAAACAGTCACAGTACCCTATAATTTAAAATCTAGGCACACAGCTAATGCCATACTAAAACAAGCTAATATAAATAAAAAAATCTAACCACAATTTTGCGTATCATATGAAACTTAAAAGTGCAACGCAAGCGTTTACGTGTCATCGTCTATGGCGTTATAGAGTTTAAGTAAAGTCTCATGCTTAGTCTTACACTCTTTATAGTTATAGACTAAACGTATATAACTATCTACAAAGTCATCCCAAGAGGTAGACTCTATAGGGTCTATATCTAAACATGGCTTAGCGATAAAACTATCTAATGGTGGATTGGATTGCTTTATTGATGAGCTGCAGCCTGTCATTATCAAGCACGCAGCCATCAGGTAAAGGTCTTTTCTTAGCAAGCTCATGATATTCCTTAAGTAGTCGTTTATTCTCTTTAGCCATTTCATCTAGTTTATCTAAAGCTGCCTTTGCCTCTTGAGATACATAGAGTACTTGAGTCTTATACTGCTCTAAATTTTCTATTATGATTTTGTCTCTAGCTATTTGTTTATTTAAATGATTGATATTTGCAATCAATAAAAAGAAAGCTATAACCACTACAAAAGCTGCAGACAAAATTAAAGGCAACCGTCCAGTTATAAAGTTAATCATTTTTTCTCCTCCTTATATAGACATAGGTATTTCTCTGCATTCCTGCGATTTATAAGCCCTTTCCACTTTTTGCCCCCTGCAAATACCCATCTATCAAGCTCAGCACAAGCGGTTATGTAATCCCCTTTATTTAACTTTTTAAGTAGAGTGGAACGTGCAAAACTACCCTCCCCGACGTTATATACAAATGAAGCAAGAGCGGCTTTTTGCGTTTCACTTAAAGGGACTTTTACATATTTCTTAACTATGGCAAACGATTTATCTAGCTCTTTTTTTAAGAGCTCATCACACTCTTTGTCTGTATATACTTTATTCTCAATATCTTTTGTGATTCCATCGCAGACTGTAAGCACTCCTGCAACATCTAAATAAGGCGTATACCTCCTACCCTCATAGTAAGAAACTGTAGAGGTAGCAAGCACTACAGCTCCAGAGGTTATATAAGGTAGGATATGTTTATTTATCATTTTTCTTTTTAAAGTAAGTGATAAGTCTAGGAATTAACAAAACTATATGAATTCCTAGATAAATCATTGTCATTACTGCCACCCAGTCTGAAAGCGTTAAACCCCACATTACTATAGCGGTACCGCCTACTGCGACTGGCTCTACATATTTATCGTTCATAAGTCCCCCTAATTAAAAACCCAGCTTATTCGCTGGGTCTGTTAAATCTTTATATAGTTTATTGGTCATCTGATAGATATGCCTCATCTCTCTGTCTACTTCTAAGGCTCGCTGTCGCCTTAACTCTAAGTCACTCCTATCTGCTAGGATTTGCTTTCTCTTAGATTGAAGTTCCCTTAGCTCTTTATTGGCACTCTTATATAGCTGCTTTAAGAGTTCAACATTGGGATTTTCACGATTAAACTCTAAAAGATTACCGTTTTCTATAGCATAGTTTTTCTTAGCAACAAGACTATCTACAGCTCTCTTGTTATTAAAAAATGTAGTGCTATCCTGACTATATGATTTATTTCTAAACCCTTGGACTAAAGGAATCTCTTTTAATAATGGGCTTCCTTTCTCACCGCTTAAAATCTGCAGTCCTCTTATAAGCTCCATAGCTCCTGAGCCTAAATAGTTTTGCACTAAGAATCTATATACCTCAGGATAAGCATCAATACCTGTATATTCATATACACCCTTAGCTAAATCCTGCCATAAGAGGTCTGTCTTAGGATAGCTTTGAGTAAAGTGCATTTTCTCACCTACCCACTCACTAGGCTTATGGATATTACCACCTAAACCGTTTTTATTTGTAGCCAACTGTACCATAGGCTTAACTAGAGACGGCATAAATGATTGCAACGCCCACCCTGCAAAGTCTTTACTAGGGTCTATATCTACAGGCTGTACAGGCGATAGATTAGAGAAAAAGGCGTTCTTAGCTATGTTAGCTATAGTAGTCGATTCATCTGCCACGCCGTATTGATATCTTAAAAGAGAATCCGCTATGTTAGATGCGATACGCCCAAAACCAAAACCAACAGGGACTCTCCAGCCGTTACCGTCATTATCCTCTATGAGAGTCCAAAAGTTACCAGTTATAGTTTGAGGCACTTTAAAGTATCTATACTCCCCGTCATCATCTACACCGCCCATAGCTATTAACATACTTCTTATAGCCATATCCATAGCAGTTAATGCTACTAGTGTTGCTGCCCCTCTAGGCGTTCTTAGAGACTGTAATACCCGTCTAGCATCAAATAATTGAGGATTAGCAAAATACCATAACGCTCCTAGACTATCACCTAATTTACCCTTAGTTTCAAAGTTCATGGTATTTTTAACCCATAAGGCAGCATCCTCTTTATTCATAACTCCACTTTCAATTATGGCATCAAATATTGCTACCCTTGAGGTCATCTCTAAATGGTTATTAAATTCATCAAAGAAATTACTTAAAGTTTTGATACCTTTAGCTATTTCATGTTTAGTACTAGCCCCTATTGCTCTTGCAAATTCATCTGCAGCAGTATCTATTTTATTTTTTCCAAATAGCTTGCTATAGAATGTAACACCACCTAATTTCTCATATTCACGTTTACGCTGTTGATATTTGCTATTAGGGTCAGTGTTTCTATCAGCCATAAAGGCGACATTGTTTATAAACGCTTTTCTTATTATTTGAACTGCTTTATTTAAAGGGATATCCCCATTAGCTAACACCAAACTAAACTGAGATTGCATATCCCTTATCTTATTTAAAGGTCCAAATACTGGGTTATAAATCGTAAATAAACTACCTACTCTTTTAGTTAATCGCCCAAAAACTGTATCTAAAAGTCCCGTATCCTTAAGGTTAACCTGCTGTATACTCTCTGCTACTTTAGCATCCCCTATACGAAGTATCTTAACGTCACGCCCATCTCTTAGGACTATTGCGTTTTTATCCGCAAACATTCTGTCCTTAGAGTTAACTTTCTTATCGGTAAATACTGAATTATCAGGTAGATAGTAAACGTATCCGTCTTTACCTAATTTCTTTTTATATGCATCTTGGAAATCAACGGTATTTAATTTAGCACCCATAAGCTCTTTTAAACCCTTATTGTTTTCTACTACCTTAAAGAGTTCACGCTTAAATACTTGTTGCCCACTTCTATTTATTGCATTTTGTGTAGTGGTAAGAATATTCTGTATTACGTTATCTGCTAAGGTGCCGCTCCTGCCCTTAGCATTTAAATCGGTAATATCTCTTAGCTTAACCTTTTCAGAACCCTCTAAATCCCCTACATTAAATATCGCCTCCTCTGCAGGGTCGCCATAAAGAGGCACATAATATTCATACTTAGGTCTAGCATCTATCATCTCTTGGGTCAATAACCCTGCTTCAAGTAACAGATTATCTTTATACTCAAGCATAGGCTTAATAATACTAGAGTATATATCTTTATAATCATCAATTAAGTCAGGTGCGATTCTATTTATCTCGGTTGCCCATGCGTTTATCTCCTCATCTGTAGCACCTGAGCCTGCCTTATCTTTACCTTTTGTTTTTCTTAAGATTTCTTTATTACGCTCTTTACCATGTAAGATAAGGTTACCTACTGTTGAGAAGTCCTCTAGGAATTGTCTCCAGCCTCCATTATCAGAATATATCTCTTTATACTTCTCTTTCCATAAGCCTTGTAACTTATCTTGCAGAGGCTCATAAAAATTCTTAATCATATCGCTTGACTCTTGAGAAGCTGCTGCTTCATAAGTCCTAAATATCCTCTCAAGATTTTTAGTATCCTCTCCTTTTAAAGATTTAAGTAGATTACTAAACGGTGCTTTTGAGTCAAAGAAAAGCGTAGTTATTTTCTCAGACCACTCAGGCTGAACAGTATCCCCTCCTGCAAATACATATTTAATAGTATCCTTAGCAGTTTTATAGTCAATCTCTTTAGCTTTTTGAATTAGATTAGGTTTATATTTAGCCTTAGGTCTTTCTCTTATGTCGTTAACAGAATCTTTTGAAAATTGAGCATCGTCATTTGCATTAGTAGAATCAGACGTATTTCTAATTACTCTTTGATAATTCCTGTCTTTGTTAGGAGACTTACTAAATAAAACTCCTTGAGCAAAATCACTATCCACATCGATAGGTGCTGATACAAAGATTTTCTTACCATCTATTTTTACTATAGTCTCGTTTTCTAAATCAAAGTCATCGTGCCACTCCTTAACTACTGATTCAGGTGGGCTAGCTCCTAATTTCTTAATACCATCAGGAGTTAGTGCATATATCTTTTTATACCCACTATTAAATAATTGCCTAATTGTATTTCTAGCTAACACTCTAGGATATGTTTTTTGCTCAGGTTTTAAGTATTGTTTAACCGCCTCTAAATCATCACCAAACACATGATGAGCTATTTCTGTTTTATCGTTACTATAAAGCACGCTCATAAGGTCTGATTGGACTTCAGTAATTACTGCGCTTTTCTCCCCATTATTATCAAAATCCCTAAATAACACAAACCCAAATCCGCTTGGATGTGGAGTTTGTGCTATTTTCATATAGAAATCTCTAATTTTAGGAATATCCTCCCCTCTTTCATGGAAAAAGTTAATGGCATAATCATATCCGCCTATAGTCTGCATAATGCTTTCTCGTTTTAGAGGTCTAGTCATCATATAAGGACTAGAGTCCATAACGCTTAACCATACCTCAGGCTCTATTAGATTTTTAGCCCTCCAGTTATTTACGACTTCTTTTCCGAATGTTTGAGAAAGGTCTCCAATAAATCTATCTTTATTAGGAATATTACTAGCCTTAAATACGTCCTCGAATTTAAACACTCCTGCCTCTACGGCTTTTGTTGCATCTTTAAGCTCTTTGCGTTTACGCATTACAGTCTTAATGCCAACATCTCTAATTGAGTTTATATCTATTAACCCTGACCGAATTAAAATGTTGAGTGCTTCATAATCGTAATTTTCGTTTTTTTGCAGTTCTTTTAATATATGCTCTGCTAGTTCTTTATCTTCTCTACCATTATTTATGGCGTCTAAAGAAAATTTAATATCATCTCTAAAGTATTTATTAGGTAGAGTTATGTTAAAAGAAGCGACTTCATTTAAATTAATATTGTCAGAGTTGAAAAATTTCTCTAAAACGTCCAAAGGAGTGTTTTTATTTCTTGCTACTCTTAATTTAATGCCTAAATTTTTTCTATTTGAGAGTTCCCTTAAAGTCTCAACTGGAGTATTAGGATTTACAGCCACTTTAAATTGCACGCTGTGTTCACTATCTTTAGATAGTTTTTTTAGAATATCTATAGGCGTTGTTGAGTTTTGAGCAACAGCTTCCCTAACATTAACATGTTTATCATTTGATAGCTCTTTTAATGCAGTAGCAGGTGTATTTATATTTCTCGCAACATTTTCTCTGACGGGTTTGTTTTTATCTTTAGATAGTTGCTCTAAAATATCGGCTGGAATGTTTGAGTTTTTAGAAACTTCTTTCCTAACCATAGCATGCTTATCATTTGAAAGTTCTTTTAATACCGAAAGAGAGGTGTTTATATTTCTAGCAACATTTTCTCTGACATATGCATCGATATCATGAGACAATTCTTCTAAAACATCAACAGGGGTTGAGCTGTGCTGTGCAACTCGCTGTCGGACAAAGTCGCTTTTGTCTTTTGATAATATTCTAAGAATATCCCCATCTAGTTTTTGTTGTGATTCTGCAAGGGCTTCCCTTATAATTCCGTTTATATCTTTAGCTAATTTTTTTAATGTATCATTGTTAGCATTAGAGTTTCTAGCAACTTCGATTCTAACATCCCCCTCATCATCTGCTAATATAGCAAGTGTATTAGGGCTTGTTTTTTTGTGTTTAGCTACTTGCACTCTTATATCAACATTATCATCTTTAGCTAATTTATCTAAAGTTTCAGTATTAGTATTAAAGTTTTTAGCGACTTCAAATCTAACATCTGAATTTTTGTTCTCTGCTAACTTATCTAAAGTCGTCTCTGAGGTATTATGGTGACGTGCAACTCTTTTTCTTATAACTACATCATTATGGTTAGATATTTTTTCTAAAGCTGTAGATGGAGTATTAGCATTTAATGATACGTTTTTAATAACATCTAAGTTTTCATCATCGGCTAATTTATCTAAAGTATTTTTGCTTGTAAGAAAACCTCCTGCAACTTTAATCCTAATCTCATCATATTCATCATCTGCTAATTTATCTAAAATATCTTTTGATGTTAATAAATTATTGAGGACTTTTTTTCTTATGATTTTCTCAGGGTCAGATGCCAATATATTAAGGATTTTTGAATTTATGTTAGGATTATTTAATACATTTTCTCTTACATACGAGTTCTTATCAGTAGCCAGTTTCTTTAATGTTTCAATACTAGTATTATCATGTGCAGCCACATTTTCTCTTACTTTAAAATCCATGTCATTAGCTAGTTTTTCTAAAGACTTATCTGATATATTTTTTTGGTCAATCATCTTAAGCCTAACATTTTCATCCCCAAATTTCACAAGGATATCAATTATCTCTTTAGTTAAATCTGTTTGCTTTATATAATCCAAGACTTCTTTATTGCCACTTATTTCATATTCGTTATCATTCCTTAATTTATCTATCTTATCTAACTGCTCTATAGACTCCTTACTTAGGTTTTTCTTTAGTTTTTTAAAGTCTAAAACCTTTCTTGAATCTTGAAAACCAAAATCAAAAAGGTCGTCATTGGCTGTCTTATCAGAAGAGGATTTGTTAGATTTTTTGCTATATCTAGTATCATCAACTACGATATCTGAATCGTTAACATCTATGCTATCAAGGTCTTGTCTTAAGCTAGATAAAATTTCTAATAACCCTTTGTCAGTTAACTTCGTACCAAGTACTGCATTTAATATTTCTTTAATCTTATTGATTATTCTATTAAATACAGTATCTTTATTTCCTCTTAACTCAGGGCTTATATTTAAGTTCCATTGGTTAGCTAAGTGGTCAAAATCCCCTGTTTGAGAGGCAGCAAAAATCTCTACTATTGCCTCCTCTATAGCCTTTTCATCGCTAAGTATTACGTTATCATTTGCGTAATTATCCCTCATCTTTTTAGATAGCTCTTTAATTAGAGGGTGCTTACTGGCTGTATCTAGTACTACCTTATACTCTTGAGAGCGTGGTAATCTAAATCCATAATGTCCTAGCTCGTGCCATGCAGCAAATGCAGCAAGCTCAGGGGTCATATTTGATTTGTTATAAACTACATTTATCTCTTTAGAAGCTGTATCAAAATAAGCGTTAACAGTATCATAGTTAGTCTCTATATAATCTGCAGACTTACCACGATTAGCCAATACTCTAGCAAAATCCGCTCTACTAATTAAGTTAACCTTATCTTTATGTTTTCCTGTTGCTCTATCTACTGCGTCTCTTATAAGTTTATATTGAGTGTTGTATTTTTCTTTATCGCTATTGAAATCATCTACAATTTTTGCTAATATATTTACGTCCTCTGTGTGGGGTGGGCGCTCCAGACCTTGAAATTCTTTTTCAATCTCTGTCGTTACCCAAGATACCGCAGAGGACTTTTCATTAGTATCCACTGCTTCAACCGTATATAAACTATCGGGGCGATTTCCCTCTTTAATTTCTTTTAGAGTTAACTTAACTAATCTTAACTTGTCTTCATATGGCAATATAGTAAAATATCTATGTATATTTTTAATATTAACATCATTGCTTCTGTCAAGTTTAGACCAGCCTCTTAAGCTATTTTCGTATAACGCATCAAGATTAGAAACAGATAACATATGCTCATTAGGTGAAGAAGACTTATTTACAGCCTTACCACTAACCATTTTGTCAATATTTGTGTTACTAACTACTGCTATTCGTGAATCGTTATTATTAACCAAGTCTTTGCCAACAAAATTATCCTTAGCTATTTGCTTTAATTCTGCAAAGTTCTTACCTGAGCTTCTTACAGGAGTTACAACAGCATTTCTATATTTAGGTTCATAGTTTTTTAATAGCTCTTTTAATTTACCCTTTTCTACATCCTTGCCAATTCCTTTTGATTGAAGTAACTCATCGTTTTCAACTTCATCTAGTAATTCGTGTAATGTTTTCTTAGGTGGGGTCTCACCAAACATATCCTCACTAGGTCTATCATTCTCATCTATGGCTTTTTGTGCAAGTGCCTTTATCTTATTGCCTAATTTTTTATAAGCCCTGCCATCTACTCCGAGCATAGATACAAAGCGACTCTCAAGCTCTGAGTCATCTTTTTGACTATCATCTAATTCAGATTGCTTATGGGCATCTTTAAGAGGAATGTTTTCACGCTTAGAGTTTACAAGCACTCTCATTGCATTGGTTAGATAACCTCTAAAGTCTAAGTCTCCTGCACCCTCTAGAGCCTGTATCTCTTTAGAAGCCATACTCATTGCCTTAAAGATATTGGTAATCTCAGGGTCCGCTTGAGTAGAGAATATATTTAGTAAATCCTCATCTTTAAACGCTTTATAAAATAGGGCGTTTTTCAACCTATCATAAGATTGTCTTGATAGTTTACTATTAGAGTCATATAAACCTACTCTTTCAGATACAGGCATTGTTTGAACAAACTTATTAACCGACTCTGCAGTGGGCTCTCCATTGGCATCAAAATCTACATAATCTAAATCACTTCTATGCGAGTCATTAACCGCCTGCTCATAAGAGGATAGTGCAGCTGCACTTGATACATTACTTCTATCTCCAAAATCAGCCGTTACATTTTCTTTAGAGGTTATCCTAACTAGTACAGGATTTTTAAACTCACTCCACGCTTTAGGGTCAATACCTACACTTGATAATTGATTTTGTATACCAGTACTATAGTTTTGAGTTTGTTTATTCTTATAGGCTAACTGTATACCAGCCGCTCTACCATTACCTGCTAATACCCTAAATTGAGTATCGTTTCCTAGCTCATAATCCTTATTAGTACCACCTGTAAAATCGTGACTTGGTAGTAAATCATTAGCTTCTACTACAGCATACTGAACGCCTATTTTCCCACCATTCCCGTCTACAGCTATATCCCTATTTCCTAGTGCTGCCTCTTTAATATTTATCGCAGGATTTTCCTCTACAATAGGCGAGCCATCTGCAAACGTTTTAGATATACCCACTCTATCAGGGTCTAAGTTTTTAGATATATTTATTACCTGAGCTTGAGATTGTTTAGTAGTTCTATCCCTATTTTGTATTCTTACTCTTTGATTATCTTTAATGCTTTCATTTATTTTGTTGCCCTCTATAGGCTCTTTAGGCTCAATAGGTGCTATAGGCTCTATAGTTTCTAATACTTCATTATCTTTAGGTTTATGCCCTTTAGGTGCTACAAAACGTTTATTTAGCTTATATTTCTTAACTACAGCACTTAATACATCATCGCCCTTAGCTACTTTATCTAAACTTCTAGACTCTTTGATAGTATCGTATATCTTGTACCATTGGTTAGCATTATCATCAGAGGCATCTACATACTCTGATATAGCACTAATTAGTGCTTCATCATTATCCCTAAATAACACTTGTCTCTTAGGTCGTATAGCTACTGGGGACGGTATACTCTCATCTACAGGGTTTCTTTGTAAGTAATTAGGCGTATCTTGAGTAGACTCCGCTGGTACACTCTCTACAGGCACGCTCTCTACTGCTGGTGGTACCGCAGGCTCTTGAATTTGACTAACCTCTGCCTCTGATACATTATTTCCATCCTGTTGAGCCTGAGCTAATATAGCCTCCCCTAAACCCTCTAAATCTTGTATAGGCACTTCAACTTCGTCTACATTTATATCATCATAATATGGACTTGAGTTATCCTCCTCAGGTACATGAGGCACAGGACGAGTTATCTTTCTACCATCCTCTTTAGTTAAGTCTCTAGGCGTTTTAGGTTTTTGAGGGCTAGAGCGACTATAAAGGGCTGAGCCAATAACAGATGGTGCAGCAAATGGCACGCCTTGAATTAACTCTCCTGCAAAATTAGAACCAAAACCCTCCCAGTTACTTCTATTAGGGTCAAAATCTTGTAATGGAATATTCTTAGCTAATGTGTTACCACTAACCTCTATTGCACTATCAGCAACCTCCTCTCCTACAGTGAATAGACTTTTAGCTAAAGGTCTTATAAACGGTTTACCTACTAGACTTTCTGCACCAAACAAACCTCCTACTACACCTGTTGCACCTGCTAGTGCATATAATCCCTCTCTACCCTCTGTAGTATTAGCTAAGTAGTATCTTATTTCTTGTGGCGTAAAACCCTTAGATTCTAATTGTTGCCATTGTGGACTCTTTCTTAATTGCTCCTCTGGCATGTTCATTATTTCATCGTGGACTGCTTGTATAGCCTCGCCTGAGTTTGTTAAATATCCGAATCCTCCAAGTACGGCGGGTGCAGCAGGACCAGTAACAAATGCTGCCATAGCTGCTGGAGCTAACTGACCTGCTGCATTTGACATAGTAGATATAGGTGCTAATGTAAAGTTTTTAACTGTTGTACTAAAAGTATCACCGTATTTTTGAATATTCTCTTGTTGGGTTTTTTGAATATCCTTAGTTTTTGCACTTAATTGATTCTGTAATTCCTGCATAGTCTCAGGAAAATTCGCACCCTTATTAAATAAAATCTTTTTAGGTGCTTTCTTTTTATTTTCAGGTTCAGATGAATTGCGTTTTATTCTTTCATATAAAGAACCACCAAATAAGGAATCTATTGTACCAATAGGGCTTAGCTTATAAATTAATTCCTTTCTATCAGCGTTATAAGCCTCCTCTATAACATTCTCTGCACCTGTAGTCAATGTATCTGCAGCTGTTACTATACCCATCTTTATTTGGGTGTTAATGTCTGAGTCCGCCTGTCCCCATGTACGTTTTATTGGCTTCATAGCCTCTGCTAGAGCAGGGTTAATATTTGTCTCTAAATCATTAAGAAGTGCTTCATAAGGGATACCTAATTGAGGACTTAGGACTTTTTGTACTACCTCGCTTTTATAAGTCTCATATAGGTCTCTCCTGCCCTTAGTGGATAAATTATCAAAACCATTATTTTTTAACCATACGTCAGGCTTATATTGTGATAATTGCTGTTTTTTTAGCTCAAACGCTTCCTCCTGCGGATTAGTTAAATATGGATTTTTATAATCTAAATAAGGAAGTGTGTAATCGTTTTTCATTTCATTAACTCATCTAAATAATCGTCTACCCAGTCAAAACGCATATCTAATTTAAGGTTATTAAGCCCAAAATTACTAAGTCCCATATTGCTTAATTGCATGGGATTTTTTTGTGTAATGTATTGCTTTTTAAGCTCATCGATTCTCTTTATTTCATTGTTTAGAAAGTCGTCTGCAAATTTTTGTCTCTCTAAATAACTTGGCTCAGGCGGTGGCTTTATTGACTCTCTTTGTAAGTATTGAGCAGGCTTATAGTTTTTGCTAAAAAAGTTATTTACAAAGTCCCAATCTCTATGTTTTTGTTTATAAGGACTTGTTGGAAAACTTGCCCAAACAGAGCCTGTTTTCTTTATTGCACTCTCCCAGTCCTGATTTAGCACATCATCTATTGCACCCTTATCGTTTATCTTAGCTATTGCTATATAGTCTTGATTTTGAGGTGAGAAGTCATCAGGTAAACCATATCTTTTTCTTATATCATCATAAGTGCCTATGGTTATTTGATATCTACCTGCGGCTCCTGTCTTATTCTTTGTGCCATCTGTTTGAGGAAAACTATATAGCACTCTAGGGTGTGTCTTAAGGTCACTTATAAAATTATTATTAAACCCGTGTTGATAGCCATATTTTTCAGTAGACTCTGAGGCAGAGACAAAATCGAGAAACTGTCTCATATTCTCATTTTGTCTTAGCCTTTCAAATTCCTCTTTAGTAAGTGCCATATCCTCTATCCAAATAACTAGGTGCTTGATTGTTTAAAGCATTTTTTAACTGCCTAATTAATTCTTTGTTTTTAATAATCTCTTTAGCTAATAAGGCCCTTTCTCTATCCTGTTCTTTTGTTGGATTGGGTATATTAAATAACTGCTGATATCTTTTTTGAAGCTCGCTATTTTCTCTCTCTTTTTGATTAATACTCTCAATTAAAGTAGTATTGTCTACGGTCTGAGGTGCAGATTGAGTGACTGTATTAGGCGTATTAATAGCGTTTGTATTAATTGGATTTAAAGGTGTATTTGAGAAAAAGCTAGGCGTATTCCTTGTTGCTGTTACAGGACTTGGTACACCGTTTCCTGCAGAGTTTTTATTTGCCTCTTTTTTAAGCTCATAGGCTTGTTGCAAATACATTAAATCCTTTTTGTTTTGATAGTCATTCTGTCTTGCTACTTCTCCCTGCATAAAGCGATTAGTATTATTTATGGCATCTAAAGCACTTTTATTTAGTGCTGCCTGTTGCTGAGCTTGGGTTTCATACATTAATTTATTTTTTGCATTTCTATAATTTATTAGACCTGATGGGTCTCCATTTGCAGCATTTACTAAATAAGGCAACTCATCTGCTGGTATCCTACTTGTTGGATTGCCCTCTTTATCAAACATATACGCTTGCCCATGCTGGTCATAAGCAAAACTTAGCCCTGAATTGCCTGCTGCTTCGCTTGAGATATTTTGCCCTGCGGTACCGCCTAAAGCCACTCCTAACTGAAACTGATTCCCATAGATAGCTCTGCCCCTATTATTTAGAGTTCTTACTAGGGTAGGATTTTGTAAGTGCCCACTTCCCTTTAAGTGATTTACCATATCCTCGTAAATCTCTACCTCAGATTTCATACCCCTATTAATGGCATCTCTTTCTAATCTATTGATTACATTTTCAGCATCAACTTTTTCTACCTCTTTTAGACTAATCTCATTTGCTACCTTAGTCCTATTACTTTTTGTATTAAGCAGGCGGTCATAGTTTCCTTTTAGATAATCATTATCTAGATTATTAAGTAGCCTTTGATTTTTTATTCCATATAAATTACTAGCTACTATATCCTCGCCAGCAAGGTTTAAATAGGCATTATTTAAGTCATAAATCTTTGAGTTATAGTCACTTTGTCTTAAGTACTCAGGCATTCTATAACTTGAGAGATAATCGTCTTTCCACCTTTTGTTTGCCTCGAAACCTGAAAGCAAAGAGCCATCTCTAGCCGCATTTAAACTTTGTGCATAATCAAATAAACTTGCCATATTTCTCCCCTTATCTCGCATGTCTTGGACCATGAGAACTTATCCCAGGCGTTGCCGATACCCCTACAAACCCTTGATTAGATATTCCAAAACCGCCCGTATACCCCATACTTCCATGCGTTGGAACAGTCGGACCAAAAGCTCCTAATACCCCCCCTAAACTAGAGAGAATAGAGCCATAGAATTGTTGTCTAGCTTGGTCTCTTATTTGTTCTGCATTTGCTCTTACTGCCAAACTTTGAGACTCAATATTAAGAGCATTTGCTTCAATCTTATTGCCAACATTAAATAACTGAAGTTTCCTATTAAAGTAATGGGTGTCTCGATTAAACTCTCTCTCCTCCAAGAATCGCCTAATCGCATTTTGATTTTTAGCAAGCTCTTTTAGTGTTTCTAACTCAAGCTCTTTAGTGGTATCGCAAAAAGCTCCTGCACAATATCTACTTCTTATTGCTTTTAGATTATCTAGACTTTTAGCTTTTATCTTATAAATTGATATACCTGCTCTTTTTACTTGCTCATCTATATCCTCTTTGTACTCAGGGCGTGAGCATTCTTTTTGTACAGTCTTATCCTCGCAAGGTGCATATATCCTGTTATATCTATCAAACGCCTCTTTAGCCCTTTGCTCTTGTCTATCTGCTATATCAAACTGTTTGTCTGTTGCGTGCTTAGATGCTTCGTATATGTTTTTAGCCAAAAGCGTTGCGGCGGCACCATACGCTGCTTGGGCTATTTTCCAATAATCTAAATATTTCTCTTGAAGTTTTATATACTCTGCTTCGTTTTTCTCATAGGACTCATTAGCTTTACCTAAGTGTTGCATCCACTTATCAGCGTTTGCCATATTGTTTTTATATAGCTCATTTATTGCCTTATAGTGAGCTTCTCTATAAGTGTCAGCACCAAAATTAGTAACGCTTACAGGCTTACCTCCGCCCCCTCCACCACTCATAGCTGCTCTCCAAAGTCTTTAGTAATAATTATCCCTACCTTTTTATAGCCATACCTTATAGCCGCATCTGCAGTTTTTTGTGCGTTATCAGAGTTAGTCAAAAGCCCTCTAATAGCCTTAGCTCCCATACCCTTAGCCCATACTTCAAAGGCTTTACTTAACTCTAAATACGCTTGGGAATCCCTTTTATTAGGTACTACATAAGCTATTATGTCTTGGGCAAAAGAGTAATCTGCAAATGCATAACTCTCTAAATACCCACCCATAAACCCAATAACCTCATCGTTTTCTACAGCTACAGCAAAAAAGTTAGCAGGATATTGTCCGCTTATAACTCCTGTTACTAAATGGACTGTCTTTAGAGGATTAAAACTTATATCCATACCAAAAGCCTCTCCTATAGCATTAGGCATTAATCCTAGAGCTTGCTCCATTTGTTTATACGATATGTCTTTGTTTACCAATATATTCATCTCAACTCCTTAAATGAAGCTCCAATCTCTAAACTTTTAACCCTTAATTTTCCACTTATCTTTATGTTTATCTTTTGATATCGCCTATTAGAGGGCAATCTAAAGGCTTTAGAGTTATTAATATCTCTTTGAAAAATCACTCTATCATCACCCTCTAGAGAAACCTCTAGACTATCAGAGGCTTTTAGAGGATAAGAGTAATCAACTAAATTAACCTTAGCCCCTGATAGACACACATCTGAGCCTAACTCTAAGTCTTTACTTTTCCACATATACTTAAGGTAGTTAACCCCTGCATCCCACTGCCCTATAACATTGCCCATGGCAACATAAAGCTCTCCGCTATCAGAGGCATAGAGGGCATTAAAAGAGAGGGTTATAGGCATAAAATCGTTATTATCTATACCGTCATTTTCCGCATTAAGCCTTAGGTCAAATAAAAATGAAAGCCTATCAGTACTACCTAAATATTTACCCTCTACAATAGCCCCTGCTAAAGTATTAGGATGTATTGAAGCCCAATCATCTTTACTAAACCATGGACTAGTTAATACGCTAACTCTACTTTGACTTACATTTACAAGCCCACTTGTAGTCGCATATATAACCCCATTAGGCACTTCAACTAGACTTTTTATGCTAATAATCGGTGCAGGATAAGGTATCCTTAATACGCTTCTCTGATTGTTCTTATCTACCTCTAAACCTATGACATATGGGTGTCCGTCTGTAAGAGCGTATATATTCCCATTTGAATATTTAAGCCCCCTAACTTCATCATCTAAAACAAGGGTATATTTTTTTAACCACGCCTGAGGCTCATATGGTGCAGTAAACCATATTTCATTTCCTACACTTCCAAATAAAACCCCATTAGGCAAAGCGGTTATATTCTCAAGTCCATCAGGTGGCGGTGCGTATTGAGTAGAGGATAGTGTTTCTGTTAACTCATCCTCACTTACATCATCATCAAAATCAAAGACTAAATTTAATCTAGCTACAAGGTGATACTCTGAATACCCCTCCTGAGAGCCATCGTTAAACTCTTGGGTTAATCTATAAAGATTGATACCGTCTATATCCCAGCCACTAGGCGGTGTTGGAAAGTCTATATGACCTATAGTTTTAGGGTCTACTAGTGTTACCTCTGTTGCCTCTGAGGGTTGTCCCTCCCCCCCAAAGCTATCAACATAGGTATACACATAACTTCTTAATACTGAAGTTTGCTCTTTAGGTGTGTTTTCTGAATATGTAACCTTAAGAGGCTCAGGTTTAGGAAGCCCTACTCTTTTATACTCAAGATTACAACTATCACCTACAGAGGCTACAACTGGATACTCTTTTAGCCCAGTAATATATACTCTCTCACAAGTAGGAAGCCAACGGGCTATAGATACACAATCCTCTTTAAATGAGAGAAAGCAACAATTAGGAAGCCTATGTAAAGTCCTAATACAGTCAATATCTGTAACCTCTACCTCTTTAGGCTCTCTAAAAGGCTCTAATATAGAACCCTTTAGATTAACGTTATAAGCCAAAGAGGCTTGAGTATCATTTATAAGAGAGGGGATATATCTAGGTACAAGCCCCCCAAACCTCTCTAGCTTTATAAACATCTACCACCTGATAGAGAGTGAATAATATTACTTCCTGCCTCTATTGAGTAGATGCGACCGTCCCTTACTACTATTGTTGCATTCTCATATTTACCGTCCTCTAGAGGGCGTGCATTCTCTGCATCACTTTGAGTTAAGGACCCGCATTTATTTTGAGTATATTTTTTATCACCTACAATAAATGAAAGCTCATCGCTTGGCTTTTTGTTTATCGTAAACTCACCGTCATTATTTAAGACTTCAAAACAATCCCCGCCCTTTATGCTTGAGACTAATTTATTTAGAGAGCTTAATTTTTCCTCTACAATATCCTCTATTGAACTTTTAACCCATGTAAATGTTACACAAGTACCAAAAGGAGCATTAATAGGTGTTGTGCCCTCTACCCCTCTTTCAATCATTATCTCGCCATCACTTGTAGCCTTAGCCTTTACAATCTCATGACTTATATTGTTTCTAAATGTTAGATAAGTATAGTTATCTCCTAATAATTGCTCTAAGCGATATTTATCTCTTTTATGAATTGGTAAATAAGTATCATCTTGTTTTATCGCTCTATCTAGTACTACATTAAAACCTACTAAAGAAGTGTACATATTTAACATCCTAATTTAATTTCATAACGGGGGATATAGACTTCTTGCTCTTGACAATCTTCATGGATACAATCGCAATCATCTATACATTGCTGTGGTAATGTGTAGTAGTCCTTTAAGTCAGCTTTATCATCTGATACATAAAGCCATGCACGGGCAACTTCTCTTTTACAAGAGTTTAAAAAGATTGCCTCATGTGTACCGATATCTAGACAATTGAATTGAAACTCATAATATCCCTCATCGTCTAATCCATAAGTGGGATATTTTTTCTTTCCTATTTTTACTGAGTTAATCTCTACATTAGATGGGAAAAGAAACTTAACCGCTCCTACATCAGGGTTAAGTTTTACTATCTGAGGGATTCTCATAGCCACCTCTTAGTCTTAACAAATGTAAATCCTTTCCCATAGTTCTTATAGGTAATTACTCTTGCAGACTTAATTGCATCGTAAAATGCTCTATCTTTATAAGTGGCTAATCTAAAATCTGTAAATGAATAGTTAGGTAGCAAAAACAATCTAGCTAAAGCTCCATTCTCTATAGCTTCTCGCCAGTCATCAAAAAATATACTATCTACCTCACATGCACTGTTTGTTGGACAAGCTGTATAGTGAATCTGTAACCCATCACTATTTGTCCTCTCAGGATTAACACTTAAGTGTATTAGTGCATCTCCTACACTTAAGCCTCCGCATTTTTCATATATACAGTGGTTATAAAATCTCTTATCTAAAGAGCCATTAACATAAACTGCATTTACAAAGACTACATTTTCATCATCATTTGTGATAATAAAATAATCCCTTACATCTGCCTGTATAGGCTGAGTGGATACCCTTTTTAATATTCCACTCTTTTTAGCAAACTCTATAATGCTCCTGCGTATATAAGCTCTTGCCAACTCTATAGGTAAGTCAGGGCAATTAGCCATAACAAAAGGCAAAAACTCATCTAGGCTTACTCTTGACATCTACTCTCTCCTCTAAACCCTCATCTGCCATATCTATGTTTTTAAGAATTGCATAAAAGTGAGTTAGGTGAGCTTGACTTAGTCCTTGAGCGTGTCCGCTCTCACTATCTTTTCCATATCCCCTATATAAAGCCCACTCTATAATCGCAGGCTTAAAGCGTGTATCAAACTCAATATCATCGCCTATTGACAGTGCCTTAACTACAGCTATAACCTCTTTGCCCTCAGGCACTGGGGGATATACATAAAATATACGTTTATTGCTTTTATCAAACTCTACACTCTCTACCTTATACTCATTAGGATTAGAGGTTTTACAGTTATCTTGAAACCAGCTCTTAGCTACTCTTATTAACTCTTTGGATTTCTCCTCTGAAACCCTAATAAGCCCATCTTTAGTTTTTATTCCTCTAAACTCTACTAATCGCTCTAAGCCCTTAGGTAACTCTTGAACACTACCTGCTTTAAGAGTAATCTCGTGTATACCTACAAAATCATCAGGGCGACTTCCTAAAATCACATACTTAGCCTCATCGATATACTCTGCTATCTCCTCTTTAGACCAGCGTATATTCTCAAAGCCACTCTCAAAGTCATTTAATAGGCGTGATATTTGATTAATCATTTTTACGTCTTGAGCGTTTAGATTTAACCTCTGTTTTCTCTATCTCCTCTACCATCTCTACTTCATCAGTAGATTCGATAGGCTCTTTAGGTGCTATATATACACCCTCGAAAGGTTTCATATTTGCCCCCTTATCCTCAGCTAGACCTGAGATAGCCTCTCCATTGGTATCAAAAATCACATTACCTGTTTTAATTAATGGATTTCCTGTTGGAGTAAATATTCTTTGCTCCTTATCCCAGTGCCCTGGTGTCAGTCCTGCTGTAAACCTTAGGGCTGGGTGGTCAGGATAAAAATGTCCGTGTGCATCTAAATAGCCAAATTGTTTAGCCATAATAATCCCTCTAAAAAAAGAGGGGGAAACTTAATCCCCCCTCTCTATAGTTAGCCATAATTAATTACCAATAAACGGTACAAAAAATATAGGCGATACGCTAAATTTAGCTTTACTAGGAACTGTAGACGGGAACGCCTTAACTGTAGCAGTTACATAATCCCCCTCTTTAATCCAAGTATCCTCTACTTCAACAAAGCCTGAGCCTACAGTAGACACATCTAGTGAGCCTAAAGATAGACCAGAGTACTCTGTTGCTAAGTCAAATTGGATTCCATCCTCTGCCTCTAAAACCTCCCATGCAAAGCCTATAAGTAGACATTTAGCAGGAATAGCTGAAAGCGTGATTTTATCGTCCACTTCAATCTTAGTCTCTTTTACATACTGTAAAAGTGCCTCTTGAGTACCATTAGGCGAAAAATCAAGCATACGGCTATTAGCAAAAGCTACTGGTGATTTATGAGCCGCCTGCATTAAATTGTCATTACGACTAATCTTAGCCTGCGGATAAATATTCCCATCGTTGTTAGTCGGTTTACCGCCGTGATGTAAATAGTGATAAGTCATTTATCTCTCCTTAAACTGAAACTGTTGCATATAAAGCCGCAATACCATCATCGATTAATGGCTTGTGACCGTAAACCCATAAACCACGATAAAACTTACCAAAGCTATTAGGCACTGGTACGATATCTTGTTTATCGATTTGTTGAGCAAAACCTGTAGCATCTCTGTTGCCCGCAATAATCCAGTAAGCAGTTTTATTTGCTGCCTCATCGTGAACTGTTGGAACTTCATTAGAGAAGTACACATCAAACCCTAAAATTTGACTTTCAATCTTACCGTTTAAAATAGGTGATTTTGCAGCACCTGTTAGATAAGCGGCTTTAAGGTCTGAGCCATATAATGCACCTGCAAAGATATCAGGGATTACAATGAACATCTTACCGTCTTGCCAACGGCATGACTCACGTAACACGATACGTAAACGACCTATAACATCGATGATATTAGCCGCAGTAATCTGCACTGGATTGCCTGCCTCGCCTAAGTTTGTGATACCTGATTTAATACCAGCATTCATACCCTTATTGCGTGGGTGAGCCTCCATAGCCATTTTCATCAATACTTCCTCATCTAGTGCTTGTTTCATAGAAAGCACCGCTGACTCAAGAAGTGAATTCTTAAACGCTTCAAATTCGCAAATTTGTTTAGCATCTACATCATCAATCTTGATATTAAAGTATTTACCTTGGTCTACTACTAAAGTTTTATGCGTAATCTCAGGCTCTTGTGGAACTAGGGTGGCGTTTTTGTGATAATCATTAATTTGTACACGTGGCTGTACTGGGAACTTAATCTGGTCTCCACAGTTTTTTAATTTACCAGTGTATTTAACTGTAGTGATATCACCTGTTACAAACGAACAATATGCTCTCATCAACATCATGTCTGAATAATGCGGATGAAGCAAGCTATCATATTGGGTATAACCCGCTGCTGATGGTAATGACATAATCTTTCTCCGTAAATAAATTGTCAAAAAAAATTTACGACTACTCGATTAGAAAATCTCTAAGGTGCAACTTGCCCATTTTTTAAGGCTTGCTCATACTCTTTAGAAAAAGCCATAAACTCTTGAGAGCTTATCTCTCTATTAAATAGCTGATTTTTCTTAGTCTCGTAATCGCTTTCTTTAAATAAATATCTTTTGCCACTAGGTGCATTAGCTGACACCTTATTAGGCGTTACAAGAGCTGATAAATCCCCTTTCTCAGACGACTTATTGACTTGATTAAACCCTCCTACAATCTCTCGAATAGTCTTTATATCTCGATTATGATGGGCGTGACTTAACGCCTCATAAATCGATATAGAGGTATACGGTATTGTGCTATTGATATAATCTTGCCACTCTAAGTTATCTTTAGTTAAGGTATCTATTTGCGGTATCGCAGCCCTAAGCTGAGCATTAAAATTAGCCTCATCTCTTTTGAGAATCTGCTCATTTAATTGCCTTTGTTGTTGCTGCAGTACCTCTAGCTCTTTTTTATGCTTGGCTTCCTGTTTTGATAAGGCACTCTGAACTGTATTAGCTAAATCCCCATAAGTCTCTAATACATCATCTGTAAATAATGTATCATCAGACTCTAATGTTGAGTTAGACTCAAGCTCTTTAATCCTCTCACGTAATGTAGGAACTTCTTGGGCAAGTAAAGTATTAGCGTTTGCTAGTGCTAGAGCATTTTCACGCTCCTCCTCTAGCTGTCTAATCCTAGCCTTATATCGTCCCTCCATGCGTTTGAAGTTATCGTCTGCCTTTTTCTTTTCATCTACTTCATTAGTCTCCACAGTATCAACTGTATCTTTATGCTCAACGTAATCATCTTGACTTTCAACGGAAATGCTATCCTCCGCAGCCGTTTTAGTCTCTTGATTCTCTTGTGCATAATTATCTAATCTTTCTTGAAGTTCGTCAGGTATTGCCATTTATTTATCTCCTTTGAGCCGTTTATTACGGAAATCAAATGTTTATCTACTAGGGAATAATCCATGTAGTAGTCAAAAAAAATGACTGGCTATTTAACCAGTCATTCGTTTTAATAATCCTATTAGCTCCCTTAGTATTTTCACTTCCCCTTGAGCCATATGGATATCAATAGGGTCTCGTGAGCGACTAAGAAAAACTAATCGGGATTCTAAATTATCCTCTAAATACTCTAAAAAAGACTCTAAGCCCTCTCTACTTGATAGTAGATATCCTCTTAGTCTCTTTTCTAACTCCTCTGTTAACTTAAGCATTTGCTACTACTGTTACGTCTGCTGTAGTAGAGATGAATCCTAAAGGCTCATCAAATGCGTCTGTTAACTGCTCATTTAGTGTAATCTTAGCTTGACCATTTTTTAATAGTCCATTGATAAGATTAGCTACATTGATTGTTACTGTGCGAGTGCCACCGTCTGCGTTAGGGTCGTTAACTACTAAGTTAAGATTTGTACCCTCTAAAGAACCGCTTTGTACAGCAGAGTCTTTAGCTATAATCGCAGGTGATAAATCTACTTGCTTAGTCTCACCGTTTGCTTGGGTGATATTAAGATTTGTACCCTCTAAGCCGATATCACGTATACCAGCGTCTGCTGGGAAAATGACATCGATTAGCTTAGCTTCACGGTCAATCTTAAAGTGTTCAGGGTTTAAATTACTTGGGGTTACTACTTTTTTAACCATTTTTTATCTCCTATGGTGTATAAATCAGCATTATTAAACTGGTGGTTTCCATATCTCTATGTGCTCATCAGGCTCTGGCTCTGGGCTAGGGTCAGGGAGGAGTTCTAGAAATCCACGAGATGTACGGTCTATGCGAACACCCTCAAAATGTGTACTTTTAGCGGTTTCGTCTACTACTTGGTACACTCTAATAGAATCAATATCGTTTCTAACTTGCTCGTTATAGAATGTAAGCCTAAAACCAGTCTCATTGATTTCATTAAATTTAAATGTAAATATGTTAGGGTCTGATGTTTCGAGTGTGTATATCATTGAGCTTGGCACTTGGTTTTGAGCTTTTGTTACACAGTAAACGTTTAACACGTAGTGTGGGTCGCTTATGTGTACGTCTGCTTTATATTGCACTTCTACAATCAATGGCTCACTTAATTTTATTAAAGGTGACTCCCCAAATACCATAAACCCTGGGTCAGGGTGATTTTCAGCTATGTAGGTAATGTCTTTACTACGGGGGCTATCCATATTCTGAAAATGTAGTAACATAGGTTTTGGCGGTTCTTCTTCATACGTGCCTCTTAAGAATTCGTGGACTACGGTGTGTTGAACACCATAGGCTTGAGTATATATAGCTTTTCCTACTGGGTTTTGGCTCGTAACCTCAACAGTAATTTCCACTTCATAGGGTACATCAGGCTCTATCTCTGCCATAATGACATCGTTCCCCGTATGCTCAAAGTACTCAGACCATACATCTAGAATGTATAAGCCCTCAACATCAAACGTTAGCATTGCACCATAGACAGTACTAAGTCCAGTGTTTCTGATTCTAAGGGTTATGGTTACAGTATCACCATACTTAACGTGCTCAGTGTCGGTTAATGACTCAATCTCAATGTAACTTGAATATTTACTTGACTCAGGCTTTAAGAAACAGTTTCCGTCTTTGTCCAAACATACAACGTAATGGTCAGTGTCCTCGTGATTCTTAGACATTTGATTTATGGCACTGCATATATCGCCACCTGATGTGTGTATCTTTTTACCTAAGGTATCTATATTAAAACCGTCACCCAAGTTATCTAAAGTGATTACTTTTTTTGCCATTTATTGCTCCAATTTTAAGAGTTATTAGGTGCGTAATTAAACGGATTCCAGTTAGCAGTCCAGCCCCAAACTTGTTTATTTGCTCTATCAACTTGGGAATAATATACCCAATCCTCTATGCGTAAATCGGTAAAGAAACTTGTCTCTAATGTCCCTTGGGGTGTTGCAGGATAATCAGAGTGCCCACCACCACCAACATCAAACTGAGGTCTATATCCAGATGAAGTGTAAAGTTTATCTGCTATAGTTAGTACCTTTTTATAATAAGGGCTTGAGTAAGAGTATCTAGAGAAATCAACCTTAAACGCTGAGAAACTAAATGTTCCAAAATCACCCAAAAAGAATATATCTTTCTCAACTACAGGCTGATATAAAACACCGTCAAAATAAGCATAATCTGCTACAAAGTATCTCTGAGAACGTACGTGTCTAGCATTAGGGTTATTGCCCTCATTAGTTAATTTAATACCTAATACACTTAATTTTTTACAATGTAGATACGCTAAAGCATCGTGTCCTAAATGTGAATCAAATCCACTTCTTAAAAACTTAATTGTTGGACGGTTATAATCTTTAAACGCTACAGGGTGATATCTTTCGCTTTTTACAGGTTCATATGAATCAACATTAGGAATTTTATATTTCTCATCCCCATAAGCTGATAAGACAACTGTAGCATTTAATAGAATTACATCTTTTGAGAAATGGTACATTAAACCAGCTTTTAAATAGATTACATAGTAACCATTTTTGCTAGTCATATTTACCAAATCAAAAGCCTTATCTAATGTTGCTAGAGGGTGCTCTTTAGTACCTGTGTTATTATCACTTCCATTAGCTGAGTCTACAAAAAGAGTCAAACTATTTCCTGTAATCCCTGCATATAAGCCGTCCTCTCTTATCTCTAATATATTGTCACTAGCTTTAGATAGCTTAATATTTAGAGTTTTGTCAACGCCATTACCAGTTAATCCTGCCCCAACATTTAAAATTGATAAATCATACTCTTTTGACTTACCGTCAGAAGTCTTAACTATTAGCTTTCCGTTTTTTAGTTCTACAGAACTAACTACTGTTCCTAATTTATCTATAGCCTCGGAAATCATCCTATTTACATCAGCCTCTGTTAACTGACTATCTAATAGGTCGTTAATCTTGTCTGCTAGATTTTTAAGACTTGCCTTAGAGTCGTTATCTAATTGAGCTAGTCTATCTTTTAACTCATCGATTAATTTGCGATTTCCTGCAATATTGGCAGCATTTAACGCTACCTCTGTATCTTTTAAATCTTTAAGTTTAGCGTTCAATTCATCTATAGCACTCTCTAGATTCTCTTTAAGAGTCTCTAAATCAGCCTCTAGACATTCGTGTACGATTTCGCAAAGTTTTTGCTTTGAGTCCTCGTCATTATCAATTGAATTTACAAACGCTTTAGCGGCATTTTCACAAGTTACTAATCCCATATCGCCTACCTTATCTTTCTATTAAACGTATCTACTAAATTACACTCACAAGAGCCTTGATTGATAATTACATCAGGACACTTAAATGTATTATTAACAATTGGTGCTGTATCGCTTCTATTTCTTGCATAGCCTAATACCTCACCATCACAAGCGAGTACTTTTACAGTAGCCCCTTTTCTTGGTGTCGGATAAAGCCTAAATAAGAACACACCATCACAATCGTTCATCTCTACAGAGGCCTCAGGGTCTATCTCATCACCCTCTACATATCCATATCCGCCATCAGGTAATGGATAACTTGCATCGTATCCACAAGTCTCCTCTGTAACATACCAACGCAAAGCACCTAACTGGTCTGCCTGCTCTTTTTCTATTTTGTGATTATTGCAACGGGTATCTCCTGTATCAGTCCATACTACAGCCTCATCTGTTACCCAATGAGTAGCCCCTAATTGGTCTATTTGCTCTTTTTCAATTGCATCACCCTTTGAGCGACGTTTGCCTGTATCAGTCCAAGCCCTCGGCTCATCATCAACCCAACGGGTACGACCTACTTGGTTTTTCTGTTCTTTAATTATCATTGACTTATCGTCACTATAATCCCTCTTACCAGTATCAACCCATTTGACTTCCTCTAAGTCAACCCAGCGTTTATTTCCATACTGGTCCTCCTCTAGAGCCTCTATACGACCGTCCTTTTCTCTCCTAATCCCTGTATCTACCCATACGCTTGGTGCAGGTGGTTCACAATCGGTACAACAATACCCTGCCTCTAATAAATACTCATGAGTAGATGAGCTTAGGAAAGTCACTATATGACTAGCTCCTAACTCTCCGTTTAATACAACTCTATAACGCCCTGGGATTGATAGGACAATTACATTACATTTGCTATTTAGCTTTACTGGTTTGCCATTACGTAAAAAGGGAGTGAAAATCTCACCCCCTTTATTTCCGTCTACTAGCTCGACTATAGCCTCCTCGCCCTCTGCTAGATTATGTCCCCTTATTATCCTAGGACTTTCATCTACGTAAAATACCGCCGATATCTTACTGGTACTCTCCGCACTAAATAATACGTTATCTCCATCTGAGTTTAAGTACCCAGTAGCCAATGCCCTAAAATTGCCAGCATTAATTGCCATTCTCTCCTCCACAACAAGACATATAAGCCATAAACACCTGCTGGCTCATCTCTACATTATTATGTGTAACTAATACTTGACCTACTGATGGCTTACTCCCATCCTTAGTAGTTAAGATAAATCTATACCTACCACTTAATCCGATTAATAATATGTTCTTATTTTTATCTAAGTAACTCTGTCCATTGAAAGGGCAATAAGGCGAATACCACCCCTTATGTATCATCTCTACTAAGATTAAGTCGTTTTCATTTAAACCATAAGCTCTAATCTGTATAGGCATATTATCTACTGCTATTACAGGGGATATGTTAGAGGTGCTATCTACACCAAATAACTCCTGCCAGTCATAAGATTGAGTAGTCTCGCCTGTTGATAAGGAAGTATTAACGTACATCTTTACCCCCAGCTTTTGCGATTAACTCTGATACGCCCTTAGCTACTGCTGACTGTAAGCTCCAAGTCTTATCCTCTTTAGCAGGGATTAATACTATTGGATTGTGCCAAAAGAGTGTAGGATTTTTAAATTGACCTAAACCCTCTGAGTTATATGTAATTGAGCGGGTGTCATTAAACCTTACCTCAAACCCATCATCAGTTACATTTCTTACTAGTCCATATCCGAATACTAAGTCGTATACAGAATTACCCTCGTTTACATCAAACCCTTGTAACTTCATATCTATACCCCTAATTGGCTATTCTGCAATACCTCTAGTGCAGGTGCTGAGCGATTATCTAACTTAGGCTCACCATAATTTAGACTGCCTTGAGTCTCATCTATAGTGGGCTGCGTTACTCCACCGTACACACTGGCTATTTCATTTTCACTTTGAATATCAGGGAAATACTTACTTATATCGTATCCATTCTCCCCTGACCACTTAACAAGTAAGTCTCTTGCTGCCTGAGGCGGTACTAGTCCACTTTGTAAGAATGGACTTATTACCTGTAGCGTCTCAATGCTTCTTGCTTGAGCCTGCTCTCTTTGTAGGATACCTTGAGAGCCTTTAGCTACCACCTTAGCATCTGCCTTAATTCCATCATCCTCAGAAAATAACATGTTATAGGTCCAAAACTGAGTTATCAAAGGCTCTATACCGTCCCTATCCATATTAGCTAGCACACCCTTTATTCCTTTGAGTGCATTAGAGTATTGAAGTGAGAAACCACCTAATGTATGAGCCATACCGCCCATCTGCCCATACGTATATGCAGGTACTCCTGATAACTCATCGGCCATAGAAAGGAATCTATTCATAACCCCTAATAATTCATTAGCCACAGACGGTGCTAAGTTATACCTTATAGCTGGTCCAACAGAATTGGGATTAAGCTCACTATCCACATGGTATACACGCCACGGTTCTATACGCTCAGGGGACTCCTCGGTTCTATCTAACTTATTAACGTCTAGTTCTACTATAGGTCCTGCACTTATACTCATATTCTTAACTAGTGAGCGTGCAGATGCATTGGCTATCCTCTGACAATCCCTTAATATCTGAGGGATACCTTTCCCCCAAAACTTCCCAGGTTCTTTTCTAAAATGTGCCACATGGTAAGGTCGCCTACCCAAAGGCTCAGGATTTAATAATGCACGTATTACGTATTTATCCACTAGCCATACGTTACATTCATACTCAGCGTCCCTATCCTCTACCTCTATACCCCACTCCTCTAGTAGACGTCCTGTTACACGTCCCCAAAAGTCAAGTACATCTATAGTCTGAGCCTCACCCCACCTATTCGGTAATACTTCATCACGTGGTTTATCAAATGAAGTCCATTCATAGAATGACTGCCCAAATTCGAATAAAACTAAACGTATAGCTTCATCGTTAAAATTAGGTAACCCTATACACTCATATAACTTACTCTTTGTCATACGCATAACTTCAATTATGTTATTTGCGTCTTGGGGATTTGTTGCTTCAGGGCTAGGATAGAAATCCTGCGGTGCTATCCTCTCAACGGTAAGCGATGGTTCAACCGTTGTTATTAAATCAGCCCCATTCCATTTTAGGGTCTTAACATTCTTAACTACTGGTCCTTTTAAAATACCAGCTGGATAAGTGACTATATCCGATTGCCATTGTTCAAATACTTTACGCCATGAACTTTCAGTTAACTGGTCGCTTATAAGATTAGACATTTCATCGCAGGACTCTTTTGCTTTTTCTAGTTCTAGTTTCCCTACTGTAGTCTTAAGTTCCTCTAGCCTTGCTTTATCCGCTACTACATCAGGAGGATACCCACGTGCTAATATTTCACGCTTTAAAATATGTCGTATATTTTCTTTATGAACATCACTCAAATCAGGTATAGGCGTAGGTTCTATGGTCCAAGGTTTATCTGCCGCATTTACAAGCACATCCTTTAGCCAATCTTCACAAGCTGAACACTTAAGGTCAGTAATACCTAAAAATACATCAGTCTCACAATCAACTACATCGCCATCATCGTATTTACTACTTCGTTGATTATCACACTCTTTTATGATTGTACTTATGTCTGATTTATAGTCCCTATTTTCTACCCACCGCTCACGTACATATTGAGCAAGTTCAGTATAATAATCTGTATCCAAGGATTCCCTAACAGATTCATAGTGTGCCTCCTCAGCTTTAATTTTTAAATCGTTTATAGTTTCTTTTTCGGTCATAGCTATGCGTAAAAGAATTTAGACTTAGGTCTAGTTATAGTATTAAGCATTGGGAATCTTGTATTCATATCCTTTATTCCACTTATACAGTCTAAAAAGTCATCGTGGCGACCAGCTGGAAAAGCCTTATATTCCTCATTTATTAACTGTTCAATTAGGTCCTTAGCTATACCCTCAGAATTGGTTTTCCACATAGTACTAGGCAACCACCATTTAGAATTCTCAAAATCAGGTGCTAGTCGTTCTATACGGGCATTCTTAGCTCCATGTTCCGATAACGGTATAACTGCGAATCTATAGTTCTGTCTATTTTGAGCCTCGCTTATATATTCTATGTCCTGTTCATGCCCAGTCTTTTTGTACCCTACCTGTAATGGCATCCATTTTCTATGTAAGTCTATTAATGTTTCCGCTCGTTGTTTTAGGGTTAGGCGGTCGTATACGGCATCTAATAAATAGTAGTTTCCGTCTAAATTAAGTCCTATAACCACCATTGCTGTATAGTCGCTTTCTTTTTTCTGAGTTCTAGCAGGGTCCACTATAATGTATCGATTCATAGCCATGGCTGATTTACGCATATAAGCCTCATCGTAGAACCTTAGCCATTCTTGTTTAAATATATTCCCGCCTGCTTCTATAGGTCGTTGTTGATATAGACTTACCCAATCCCGACTACCTACTGTTAATCTTTTTTGATTTAAGGATTCCACAGAAAACCTTTCAGGTACTAAAGCCTCACCCTCAAGCCTACTCATAATATCGTCCGATTCGGCTATAGCAGGTAGACTTATAAGTTCCCAGTTCTCATGCTTATGTTCACTTAATAACCAGCCAGCTAAATCATCAGCATGCCACCTAGTATGCATAATAACCAATATAGAATCCTCAGCTAATCGGGTGTAACATACTGACCTATACCAGTCTTTTACGTGATTTCTAAACGCCTCACTTTCCGCTTCAGCCCTTGATTTAAACGGGTCATCAATTACAAATAGTCGTGATGGAAAACCAGTACCACCACCCCTTATAGTTACGCCTAAATATTGCCCGCCCGTATTCGTTAAAAAGTAATCCTTAGCCCTTGTTGACTGTTCGATTCTATTACCGAATATAGACTGATGGATTGGACCTGAAACAAAATTTCTTACCGCTTGACCGTTTTGCTGTACTAAATCATCCCCGTAACTAGCAGATATAACTTTAAGGTCAGGGATTTTGCCCAAAGCCCATGCAATAAATAATTTTGAAACTAGGTAAGACTTTCCGTGTTGCGGCGGTGCAAAAATCATAATGCGACCTTTGCCACGTTCAATTGCAGCCTGTAAGCGACTGGCTAAAAATTCGTGAAATCGATTCGGTGTATATGTTGAATCGACTAAGCAAGAATATGTTATTAAGTCATCTTTTGCGAATTTTAATAACGCTTCCTTTTCATTCATTTTCTTTACGTCTTAAGATTGATTTAGCAATATTTGCTATTTGTTTATCTGTTATATGTTCGCTTATATTTACACCAGCAATAACACCTGCATGTTCTATTACTTGCTTATCTAGTCCAAGTAATTTTGCTTTTCCTAAAGTCGCAGAAATGCTAGCACCCGCTTGGTTTGTTTCTAGTGCCATTTGCCTAGCTTCCTCGAGTTCATAAAGTAAGCTATCTACTGTTATGTTGTGTTTTTTCTGATGTGTTTCTTTTAGCTGATTTACCCTTAGGGCAATTTTAGGGTTTGAGATTAATTTATTGGCTTCTACATATTGTGCATTTGCACTTTTTGTTTTTGTTTCATAAGCCTGCCTGTAAGCCTCACTTGCATTTCCTGTTTCTACATACAACCTGCAGAATTTTTCTTGTTTTTCAGTTAGTTTATTTTTATTATTGTTATTAGTTTTATTAATAGGCTTATTAGTTAGTAATGGTCTTAGATTCTTATCTGCATAAGCTGTATCTGCTAACTTAACCATCTACCAATTCCTATACCAATTACAAATGCCGTAACTATTCTTACACCTATGCAGCACCTGCAGTCCGTACCCAAAGTAAACCATTCAAAAAATCTATTAAGTCGGTAATACTTGCATGGGTTAATCTTATTTATTATTTTTTTTAAGCAGTCCATTTGTATTTAGCGTTTCTTTATACTTTTGTTCTTGGAACTTTTTATTCGTTTTGTTTTGCGGGCGGCGAACTGGCATACCACTACAACCACCACATCCCCCAGTTTTTCTGTACATAACCTTTCCTCTTTTTACGCAACAAAAAAGGGCATCAAAATTGACGCCCTGCTTTAAAGTAAATTACAAATTGTTTAAACACATAGACTTAGTCTGAATCGAAGCCGTTTTTTAAATACAGCTTCCCTATGTTTTTAATTATAGCTTTTTTCAGATTACGGTTCAAGTATTTTTTTATATTTTTTTCTTGTTGTAGTTTTTTATCACTTTATTTGCTTGTTACATTTTGTTGCAAACTTTTACAAACTTTTACTAAAAAAGTGTTGACAATTCATTATTAATTAATTATAATCTAGATATACAATTAGTTATGGGCTTATAATTGTATATATTACTAAAAGCCCGAAAGGAACAAGCATGAATATAGATTTCAAAAATAAACTTTTCGCTCACATGAGCGAAAACATGAAATTTGAGGATAGGGTCTTTTTGAGAACCGTATTAATTGCCGAATCAAGTTATATATTTCTTAACGATTTAGCGCGCCGTTATGCGGATTTTCTAGAAAGCAAAACCGCTAAAGAACTACACGAAATAATTAAGGACCCTTATAACAATGGGGTCCCAGCGTGGCAGCCTGAACTTTATAAATTTGATGATTCTATACACCAACCCGACGTCGATTTAGAATCGCTACCATATCACCTAAAAGACAACTTAACATTCCATTTTAAGGAACAAGATGCTTATCTAGTGGTGCGAAGAAGAATAATTAAAGTCTTGCTAAGGCTGTTAAGGTTAGCAGCAGAAAAAGCAAAAGAAATTAGGAATTAACAACGGGGGGAATCCCCCCATACTTAAGGAGCAAAAAATGAACTACAAATCAGAACATAAAAAATTAGAGAAAATTATCAGCGATAACCTTAACTTGAACATTAAAGAATATTGGGCTATAGAAAAAGCCGAATTAGATATTCCGCAAATAATCGAATGGGTGCACAGCAAAACTTGGGAAGCTAGACACCCGCAAGGCTCAAAAAGAATCGATTTAGAAGCCTTTACAAACTTCGGAAAATTTAGGGACGAGTTCTCTTGGGTCGAGGGGTTCGATAGCACTATCCCACCATGGGACCTTGCAAAAATAGATGCTGATATAGAGATTGAAATAAGCCACGAAATTGAGAAAACCTTACAAGGAATATATTTTAAAATCTCTAAAATAATTGCGAAAGAAGTACTTTGATTTTAACGGCGGGTCCGCCCGCCTTGGAGAACAAAATGAGAATTAGTAACATCAAAAGTTTTAAAACTCTTGCAGAAGTAACAAACGACTGCACAAACGATAAATACAGATTAATAGAAGCTATGACTGGCGAGATATGGCTTGTAAAATTAGTCTGGGACCCATTTACACCCCCAAGGTTCGAGCATATTCGCAACGGTGAGCGCGTTGACTTGAAATATGTGTATTACGATAATGCAGAATTCGTATGCTATAAGTCAGAGATACATAAGTTTATTCTAAGAGAGGCGGTAAGAAAATCTTTGCCCATCAAAGATTTTAATACAGGCGAACAAATCGCCGACTACTACAATAAATGGGATTTCCCTGTTGGAGTCTTTGAAATTACCGATGACGAATGGGAAGAGATGAATACAGATAAAATTTAAGGGAATCGTTATGCATTCAAAGATGAATCCGACGGCTTTAAGGAGAAAAAATGAAGTGGGAAGTGGACTTATTAAATAATACAGTCAAAGGAAATGGCTGGGAGTTTGAAGTCTACACACCTCGATGAGGGCTCTATTGACTGTAACTCTACGGTCATACCTGATGATGCGGATATTGACAATGTTCTACAGATTGTTAAATCCGCAGGTGACGCATATATGAGTGAGCTTAAAAATCAAACTAGGAATTAATATGTGGGAAATTGATAATCAGAATCAAACAGCCAGTAAAAAAGGATGGCTTGTGTTCTTTAAAAGAGAAAGAGGCGGATATAAATCAAGCGTGATTACTCATCCGCCTGTTTCTCAAAAAGAAATCTATAAGCAGCAAGAGTCCGCCGAGAAAGCATTCAAAAAAGCAAATCCTAGACTAGATATGCTTGGGAATAAATACGGATACAAAGAGGTTAAAAAAACCGAACATATTCACGTTAAAGTTACTAAAAATGAAAAAGAAGCTATTCAAGCACAAGCAAAAGAAGCCAAGAAATCGGTAAGTGCTTATATACTTTCAAAACTTAATCTAGAGTAGACAACAATCCCCTCATCTCTAACTTAGAACGTAAGCTATCTCTACCCTTTATGAACATACCATATAACTGCTGCTTTGCGAATTGCGGATGAGATAGCGGTTCCTCTTTGGCGAGGCAGCACGCATAAGCACTAAGCCCAGTCTGTAAATCACGACTAAGCTCTGAAACTTCGAAATCTACAATAGTCATAAGCTCATTCTCTAAGTCGTCATCATCAATCTCAAGATGTCCACGGGACCGCACAAATCTAGCATCAGGCATTAGTCCAATTGCCCCAATTGCAGGTATTCTACACCCCCATCTATACCATCGAATTAGTAAGCTCTTAAGGTCATCATCTATCTCTACAGTTTCCCAATCGTTTAAGGCACTTCTACGGCTCTCAGGGACTACTCTATTACGTCTATTTCTCATGCTCATTGTATTTCCCTTATCTTTATTCCGTATACGTGCCGCATCAATTTTTTCTTTAACTGGTACTCTTTAGTTTTAAAACCCTTAACGTCCTCAACAATACGCTTTCCGTTTTCACAATACGTGAAGTCTGCTACGTATTTGATGGCTCTGTAGTCGTCATTTGCGGGGATAAGCTCAAAAGATACCTGCAGTCGTACATCATCTATCTCACCTGCTTTCTCTAAGAGTTTTAACTCTTGATATCGGTACATTTCACGCTTAGAGTCAAACGTGAATCCGTCGCACTCGCACTTTTGATTCCTATACTTCCTATATCCCATTTCTATAACCTTAATAAATAAAAACTATTGAATTGATAAAAAACGCAAATATCCCATTTATATATATTTAATCTAAAGATAAAAACATAAAACCCTCTGTGGTGAACGGACTCAGCCCTATCCTGAGTCCTTTACACTAGGGTCACCCTCTGCGGAGCCTACGTGACTCGTCAGTCGTTCACAGCTCGGGCACTAACCTCGCCACCCTTAATCTATCTCAGCTGCTTATCCCACGGTAGATATACTTCATGCATGCCCCGCCGTTACCGCTTAGTTATCGCTTCCCCGACAACACGCACTGCTTTTTAATCGTTTTATAGTCTTAAGACTGACTTGTGTTTTATAGTCTTCACTGACCGCTTTCTAAAGCCTTAAATTTAATCGTTTGAGTTTGATATAGGTGTTCACTCACCTTATGATTTAACGCTTTAAAATCGCTTAAAATTATTAAGTAAATGCTTACTTACTTAATAACTCTAATACTTTTTTCTGTACTGCAAATATTCCTGCACGCACCATTAAGTCATTTGCATCCTCGCCCTCGATATCGCTCAACACATAATGGTATCCAGTAGATTTTGCAACACCCTCTCCGACTCCTGATTTATCGTTATCAGCAAATATATAAACTCCCCTTAACTTACTGGCTATGTACTCTAAGTTATTAGCCGAAAAACAGACCGTTACAGACGCATTTAAACGCCCATTTTTTATAGCTCTATGTATACTTAATCCTGTTGCATAGCCCTCGCAGAGAATCGTTTTACGGGCTTTTCTATCCCCTAACACAAGTCCTGCTCCCTTAGCTCGCATACCGTATAGCATTTTTTTCTCAAAGCCCTCGCCCGTCCATTTAATCGACTGGTATCCTACTAAGTCATATGTAATAATGTCTCGCATAGGAATGTAAAGAATTTCATCTATCACAAGCCCTACCTCATCAGGAAACCCTTTCTGAGCAAGATACGCATGCCTTTCATATTTTGCAGAGTTAATTATTTCTTTTGCTTTTTCTCTAGCTTCCTTGTGTTTTCTTTCTTGCTCTTGTATTCTCTTTGTCTGCTCTTTTTTAAGAGCCGATTTTTCAGACTGAGATATCTGTCTATCTCTCTTATATACGTGTACATTCCCATCGCCATCCCAAGCCTGCACCCAGCCGCCGTTTCCACTATATACATAAGCACCGTTTTTAGAATTGGGATTCTTTACGGTACCGCATCTAGCTATATTTCCCGAAACGTTAAGTTTGTCTATTAACACCCCATGACTTTTTGCGAACTCTAAGAAACTATGCATACTTCCTACCCTTTGAATACGCAATATTCATCTGCCTTATCTTGTTATATGTATTAAGAGTCAGGCTAGCAGGCTGTGTTGAGTAAAAATTCCAAGGTGGATTCTCTTTAGTGATTGCTCGGTATAAATGATAAGCACGACCAGCTTGGCTTTCAGGTTTGCTATGCTCTCTTGCATATGTACATAACTGAGACCAGAGATGGTACTTACTATCTGCTAATTGTTTTTTTCCCAGTACTACAGCCTGCATTTGTCCTTGCTCATGTACTACTAGGCTCTCTTTTATTTTCTCGTGTCCGCAAGACATACATCGTGAAAAAAATGGACTATGTCCGCATTTAGGACAGCTAGCAGGCTCTCTTTCATCCTCTTTTTTTCTTATCTTTTGGTCTAGCTTCTCGCCTGAGTCCAATGCATTAAGTCCATTGAAATATATATCCTCATACTCATTAAGAAATCTAGTAATATTTCCCGAGTGGTCTAGTAATATGCAGTCCTCTTTGCCTGTCTCTTTACTTGCTCTTAAGCCTCTACCCCACATTTGAATTACAGTAGATATAGATTTACGCATAGGTCTACAATCAACAACACAACCTACATCCTTAACGTCGAACCCTTTTGCTAGTGCTTCTACAGAGATAAGCACCCGAATAAAAGAGTCCTCTTTTCTATATTCATTAAGAAGTTCCTGCCTTTCTTTAGCCGTTGTTTTAGATGTAAATACTGCGGCAGGGATATTTACCTCGTTAAATTGTCTACATAACTCGTTGCAGTGAGCAATTGATGAGCCGAACACTATAGTTTTGCGACCCTCTGCATACGTTATCCATTCTTTAACAACGTTGCCGATAATTTCCATGCCCCTTTCCTCTGCAGCTTTTTCCGTCCACTCACCACCCTTAGTCTCTGCACCGTCCATATTTGCACGTGTACACGTATATGCTCTCATTGGAACAAGAACGCCCGATTGGGTTAGCTCCTGCATCGTTGTTGCGTTAATTAAATTAGAGAATATTCTTCCCAATCCTTTTGAAAAAGGAGTCGCAGATAGCCCGATTAATGCAGACTGTTTTGTCTTTGCGTAATCAACCCATGCTTTTAACTGAGTGTGTGCTTCATCTACTACTACAACATCAACATCAGGTGGGAATCCCCGTCTAGCTAGAGTCTGAGCACTCGCAATTTGAAACCTTTGATGCGGCTGCCACCTCCAGTGATTTGCTTGTATTATTCCGTGTTCTCTTAGACCGTAACTCTCTGCGGTACTTGAAGTCTGCTCAATTAATGTTGTTCTATCACAGACGAACATTGCACGTTTACCTCTTGCAAGTGCTTCAGATATCACCCTTAACCCGAGATAAGTTTTACCTGCACCCGTCGGAGCCATCACAATCTGATTCATATGACCCTCGGAAAATCCACGCCTAAGCAGATTGTGGGCTTTTTCTTGAAATGGGCGAGGCGTTGGAAAATTAGACACTGTAACTCTCCAGCAGAGCTTTTAATTTTTTAATCTCCTCATCTTTCTTTTTGAGGACTGCAGTTACATTTTTAGCGTGTATAGTAAGCTCTGCAATTCTTACATCCTGCTGTGCTATTAATCGCTTATAACTCTCATTAGCAGTAGTTAGTTTTTCTATTTCTTTATTAGCCTCTGCTAATTTATCGTCTGAGTTAATAATTGACTCTAGCTGTGTATTCTTTTTTAGAATCTGTTCATTAACGCTTATTGTTTCTGAGAGTGTATCTTTTAGATTTTCTAGCTCATCTTTTGAGATAACCTCGTATTCCTGACTCTTTTTGTTAATTAATTGTGGTGCAACCTGCTCCGTTGCCTCATTTAGAGATATCTCACCGCTAATAACTTTATTTGCTAACTCAGGACTAGCTTTAACAACAGCATCGGCTTTTTGTTGTGTTGATTTACTAACACCTGCTGCATTGGCTCTGTCTTTAATACTTTCAGTTTTTATTTCATCGGACCAAGTACTATTTATAGTACTTGATTTTTCATTGTCATTTTCCGACCAAGTACTATTTATAGTATTTGATTTTTTTGCCCCTATACTTTTTCTATCACCCCCATGACTGTGTGCTGTTGCCCAATCCTGAGCTTTAGATACGATTACAGCAGTCTGTGATGGCTTAAGGTGCCTCCTATGCAGATTAGCACTTAGCACGAATGCTACTGGATTATTGCCGTCATAAGTTATGTATTTAGGTTCAACACCTGCTTTAACGCAAGCCCTATATCTATTACGCCCGTCTAAGATTTTGTTGTGATATAGCGTAATTGGCTGTAGTAGACCGTTAACCTTTATATCATCTACTAATTTATAGAATTCCTCCCCCTCGATTACTGGGAATATCTCACATAATTCGTGCGTTAAAAATTCTCTCATTTTAAAAGTCCCGTTTCTATCATGTAACCGACTGTTTTTCTGTGTGCAGTTTCCCAGTCGTTTAGTTTTTGCTCTTTACTGTTTGCCCCTTGGTCTATCTCGTAGTGGCACTGATAACATAGATAATCATGTGCTTTTATGGATTTCCCTTTGCCGTCTCTTAATTGATTAGAATGTGCTGCAACAATAGTCCCATCGTTTGGACGACTGCAGAGCATGCAATAAGGACAATCTCTAGCACCGTTAAGAAGTTTCTTATTCCTGTACATCAATTTTCACTCCCTGCTCTGCACAGAAAGCAGAGATAAACTCTATAAGCTCAATCATTTGAGACTTAGTCATCTTAGAAGTAGACAATCCTAGCATTACGTATCCGCCTCTTAATCCCTTAGCGATTCTATTTGTCTCTTGATTAAGAGAGGCGGTAAAAATATCTTTCCATTCGCTCGGTGTTAGATATGTAAGCTCACCGTTAACTTGCCACTGTAATTGTTTAGAGACTTCAGTGAGCATTGCCCAAAGCTTTGCATTTTGGTCTAGAGTTCTAGTCCTCTCTTTTATCTCGCACCGATAACTCGCAGGTGCTTGCATGATTGCATTGCAAGCATTGCGTTTAATGTCGGAATTTAAGAGGTTAAATATCTGTTGCATAATCGTTTTTTATGAGAACCCAGTCCAGCTCAGGTCTAAGTTCCTCGCACGTTACTTTACCAGCAGTAAATTTTTCTATTTCTAGACACCTTTCAATAGAAATCTTTACATGCTCATTTTTCCATTGCCACAATGACACTCTAGAAATACCTAAACCTTCTATTAATCTTTTGCTTCTGCCTTTTTTGTTATTGAGATAATCACGTAATTTCATGTATATATCCTATATTTATTTGCTTAACAATGATAAGCGTAACTATTAACATTGTCAAGCGTTAATTAAGATTCTTTTAAAAGGAGCATAAATTAAAATGGAGCATATGAAAGACATTAATGACATTAGGCGTGAAAATTTAATATCGCTAATTAAAAAGGCAGGCTCACAAAAAGCCTTAGCTGATTCTATAGGCGTTTCTAAAGCGTATATAAATCAATTAGTTAATAAAAAAAATGATGAAAGCTCTAATTCTTATAGAAATATAGGAAAAGAGGCGGCTCGTAAAATAGAAGTCGCTTTAGGGCTTAATAAAGGCTGGCTTGATATTGATTATGAAAACAACGAAAACTCTGACTATATATCACTAGAGCATTACGATATTCATTCCTCTGCAGGTTATGGTGCTAAAAACGAACATTTACCTGAGATTAAACAGTTAGAAGTATTGCGTGAATGGGCTAATGAGAATTTAGGAAATGATGCACGCAATCGTATTAAGGTTATATACAACAAGGGCGTATCTATGCACCCAACAATTAGAGATGGGGACTTGTTGTTTGTTGATATTAAAAAGAATTTTTTTGATGGCGACGGAATTTACGTTATTGATATTGGCGGAGACTTATTAACTAAACGTTTAGTTAGAGATATAACAACAGGCGATTATTTAGTGGTTTCAGATAACACAAACGCTAAATATGAAACGGCTCGATTTAATAAAAATAATATTGAAAGCCTTACTATATGCGGTCGTGTCAGAAAGATTATGACTTTTACAGAACCAATTTAGGAGCGCTTAAATGTTACGGCTATTTATACTTGCAAGCATAATATCTAGTTTAATTTTGCTTATTGCAAGAGGGGAGATTAATTTTATATTACTCTTTTTAGTTGTCTTGTTTCTGCTTTATATAATTAGAGTCTTTCTATTTTATCTTAATAATGAAGCACAAAAAACGGCAGTAAATTTTGTGCTGGATATCTATTATAAAAATGGAAAAAACATTGATAACACAATAGTTTTAGGGCTTACTGAGATAGCAAATGTAAAAAGTGCTTCGTCTGTAGAAGCGCTGCTTTTTGCTAAAGAACAAGGTGTAAGAAATCTAGCTATTTTAGCTTGCTTATATATTCACGCATACACGGGGATACGTGAAAGCGTATACGATACCATTATGAAATACTATGAGGATGTCTCTGATAGACTAGCACAGGAAAATATTAATTTTTCTAAAGATGCCGAATTGTAGACCAATAACATAAAATTCAAATCCCAATACCTCTATCAACCCAGTCATTAGGACTGGGTTTTTTTGTGTGTTGTATTTATAAAACGTCGCTTTATTGAAAATAAATAAAAAATTTTAAAAAACAACTTTACTTCACTTTACTTTTCGTTTACTATATTCATAAATAAACTTAACAGGATAAGCAAAGTGAATTTACGCAATACTTTTAAATGGAGAGAATCCATACAGAGCATTTGCCCTGACTCTGAGTACTGGGTAAATGAACAAGATATCTACTCAGATTTTCTTTTATTCATAAACAAAAGAAAGCAATACAAGATAAGAAACTATTTTTTAGAAATGTCCAGAGACGATTTCTATACAGAGTTTCTTAACTTTGTTAGACCTGAGGATGAGGCGTATCTATTTAGTAAGAGATACACAGAAAAAGCATTCTTAGATGTGATTAATAAAAGCACATACAAAAAAGACTGGATGGACTTTTTAGCCAGCAGGGCAAACGAGTGTCCTGCTAGTGCAAATAAATATGTGGAATACCTTGATGGAGGTGATTTATGAGATTCTTAGATTTAATTCTAGCAATCATTATGGGAGGGATGTTTTGGATTCTAACTTATATGGTGTTTCTTTTCTAATGAGAGAGGAGATTCTAAAAAAGGAATCAAGGAATTTTCTACAAGAACTAATGAAAGAAGTTCCAGTAGAAACAAAAGAAAAGATAGAGAAATATATTAAAGATTTTTTATAGGAGCAAAAAATGGAACTGTTTTACAAACTTTCAGACGAGACTTACAAGAATTTATATGAGTTTGATGCATTCTTAGAATTCAACAAAAGTAAAGAATTTGAGGGTGCATTAACAAGAGAAAATGCAGAAAAACTGCACGAGATGATTAAAAAAGCAAAACAAACACATGAGCAGTTTATGCAAAGTGTGGACTTAGGAGATATTTATGCAATTTAATAAGGCGACCAGAAAAAAAGCTAAGTTAAGACTTGCACTTATCGGTGCAAGCGGTGCAGGTAAAACTTACTCTGCACTGCTTATAGCTAAAGGACTTGGCGGTAAAGTCGCAGTAATCGATACAGAAAATGGCTCTGCATCTCTTTACTCGCATTTACTTGATTTTGATGTGCTTGAATTAACACCTCCCTATTCTCCTGAGAGATACATTGAGGCGATTAAGACTGCAGAGAAAGCAGGTTATGACGTGTTAATTATTGACTCTGTCACACACGAGTGGAATGGTGCAGGAGGCGTATTAGAGCTAGTAGAGGATATAGCAAAAGCTAAGTATAGAGGTAATAGCCTTGCTGCATGGGGCGAGCTTACACCGCGTCATAGAGCATTCTTAGATGCGATGGTTCAGAGCCCTTTGCACATAATTGCTACAGCAAGAAGTAAATCTGAGGTGGCAATTGTACAAGACGGCGGCAAAGCACGAGGACAGAAAGTAGGAACTAAAACCGAACAGAGAGACGGTTTTGAATTTGAATTTACCACTGTACTTGAGATAGACCATGCAACACGTTTAGCTATGGCTAGCAAAGATAGGACAGGAATCTTTAACGGTGTCCTCGAAACTATAACAGAGGAAACAGGTAAGAGACTTATTAACTGGCTTAATGCTGGAAGCGAACCAGTAAAAGAGAGCGAGGAGAAACCTAACATCGAATACGCAAGTATCGATGTGATTATGAATTGTCTTGAAACTGCAGAAAACGCAGAAAGACTAGAAGCAATATATAGGAGAGCATTGAAAAAATGCGACCCTAAAGACGTGCCGTTAATTGAAACGGCTTACAAAAACTATGAGGAAAAACTAGGAGCAATGGTATGAATCTTTTTCAGATGACACAAGAGGCTAAAAAAATCTATGACTATCTTACAGAGTTAGATATAGACGAGCAAGCTGTATATGACACTATAGACGGTGAGACTGGGATTAATGAGAAGCTAATTAATTATGGGCACGTAATTAGAGCAATTAACGCAGACGTTGAAAGCATTAAGCAAGAGCAGGAACGTTTGGCTAAACGTAAAAGAGCATTTGAAAATCATATCTCAAGTATGAAAGAGAGAATGCTTGAGGCTATGAATGCAATCGATATGAAAAAAGTTATGGACCCGCTATTCACAATCTCAGTAAGAAACAACGCTGAGAGTGTTGAGGTTTTAGATGAATCTAAATTAGCAGATGATTATTTCAAAATTAAAAAAGAAGTAAGTAAGACAGCAATTAAAGAGGCACTTCAATCAGGAAAAACTGTTGATGGTGCAAGATTAATTAGAACTCAAAGCGTGATAATCAAATGATTCCACTAGACAGACGATACATAGATACGTCTCTATATGAAGTATATAAGAGCGTATTTCCTGAGGCTAATGAGTTTTGGCAGTTAAATTTCCAGCAGCAAAGATTCTTTAGCGAGCTGGTTGATATTGTAAACGCTTGTTGTCCTAGAGAGGAGGATGACGAGCAGGATGAGATGGATTTAGATGACTGAGTACGATGCGTTTTATTTTGATTTTGAAAGAATCAAAGAAAGTGTAGATAGTGAATTTTTAAGGATGATTCATAAGGAGGACATAGAACTTATCGCTGATTATCTTAATTATATGAATAAGGCTTTAAAGAGTATTCAACGTCTCAAGATGAGTCCTAGTGTGTCATCAAGAATTGTGAATTTACAGGCGATAACCGATGAAACAATTGAGACTCTTAATAACAATTTTTTTGAGAACAAAAGTTAAATTATTAAAGGAGAAAAAAATGAAAATTTTAAATTTGACACAACACAAAGCAACACCTGAACAAATTAAAGCTGGTGTTGTTGATTTGAATGAAAGAGACCGTGAAACTTGGAGCAAAGCTATCACGTTTAACGAATTGCCTATTGCAGGTGATATCGAGAAAGCCGTCTTTTTAGCATGCGATTTGTGTCTTGAAAACGATGCTAAAGCTGCAATGATTGGCGGTGCACCATTCTTAATGTCACCACTCGTTGACGAATTAAAACGCATTGGTGCCCAGCCGCTTTTTGCATTCTCAAAAAGAGAGAGTAAAGAAATCACAAAAGAGGATGGCACTGTTGAAAAAGTGTCGGTCTTTAGGCACGAGGGATTTGTGGAGGCTTAAATGATTAACAAAGTTATTCTTATAGGCAGATTAGGACAGGACCCTGAGTGCAGAGTCTCTAATAATAATGTGGCGGTGGCTAATCTTAACTTAGCTACCACTAATTATTCTCAGAATAAAGAGGATACAGACTGGCACAGAGTGGTTTTATTTTCTAAACAAGCAGAGCTAGCTAAGCAGTATCTAAAGAAAGGCTCGATGGTCTACATAGAGGGTAGGATTAAATACTCTAGTTACACAAATAAAGAGGGTATAAAAATACCAACTACAGATATTATCGCAGACAAAATGCAATTTATTTCTAGCAAATCTGCGGAACCGCAAGAGCCTGCTGGCAACAATAACGTCTCTAAACCTGATATTGAGGATATACCGTTTTGATATTTATGAATAAAGATGAGCTAAGAGTTTTGCTTAGCGAAGCAGCACTTGAGGGCGGTAAAAAAGCAGTAGAGAATTTAAAGCTATTTACTAAATCACAAGCATGTGAGCTACTAAATATCAGCACACCTACTCTAATGAAACGTATAAAAGCAGGAAAGATTAAAACTGTAGATGGCTACATCTCAGGTGCAGAATTACTTAAATATATTGAGGGAAATAATGTCACAGATTGAGCTTATACAACAGGGTGAGGACTTTAAAGCAAAGCCTATTTTTCCTTACCCAGGCGGTAAGACTAAATTAGCAAATAATATCCTACCACTTATACCTGAGCACAATTGTTACGTCGAGTGTTTTGTGGGGGGGGAAGTATATTCTTTCTAAAGCCATTGGCTAATGTAAACGTAATTAATGACCTAAATGGTGAGCTTATAAATCTGTATAAGATTGTCAAACACCATAAAGATGAACTTTTAAAACAGTTTGATTTTGAGCTGTACTCACGCCAGAGGTTTAAAGAATTTATTAGTATGGACAAAAGCCATTTAACAGATATACAAAGAGCCGCTATATTTATGTTAGTCCAGCATATGAGTTATAGAGCAAGAATCCCCGCACAAACATTTAACACAAGCAAATGCGAACGAGCTGTTAGACCTATTGAAACGTTTGAGGAAAAGATTAATCAGGCAACAAAAAAATTAAGAACAGCAGTAATAGAGAATAAATCGTGGGAAAAATGCATAGAAATTTATGACACAGAAAAAACCTTTTTCTTTTGCGACCCACCCTACCTTGATTTGACTGGATACGGTGTAGGATTCGGTGTAGACCAGTATGAGCTTATGTCTACTTTAGCTAAGACTATGAAAGGAAAAATTATGATAACTATTAATGACACACCTAAAATTAGAGAAATTTTTGATGGTCTAAATTTTAGAGAGGTAGAAATCAAATACAGCATAGCCTTGAAAGAACACAAGAAAAGCAGGGAATTAATTATCACTAATTACTAAGGAGCGTCTATGACTATAGAGGAGATTAACGCAATAGATAAAGAGACTATTAATTTATATGACTCTCTATTAGGAATACTGGGTGAGAATCTCAATGAGGAAACAATGATAGAGGTAAAAAGAAAATTAACAGCTATAGTTTCTAAAAATTTTAAACTGTCAATAGAACTAAGAAAAGGCATAAAGTGAATATAAAATATAGAATAGGTAAAACCGTGATAGGTATTTAAAATGACTAATCCAACATTAAGAGAATTTCTAAAAGATAACGAGGACAAATGTATTGCAATAAGAGATATCTATAAGGCATCGTATCGTGGAAGGGAGCTTTGTAGTACTCTAAGAGAATTTTATAATAACCTAATTGATATATATGACAGCGATGGCAATCAGTTAATAGATAATCTCAAAAAACATAACGACCTTAAAGATAATCTATTTAGAAAAGGTTTAGTGCCTGAATATTATCAGTGGGAATTTGAATCAATAATAGGAAATTACTACTTTGACATTCGTAAAAAGATAAAAGATTTTGATTTATCTAAAGATTAGTATATAATAAAGGTGTCTGATATGTTCTATCAGTTTTGTTCCTTAAACCCGTGCTAGAAATAGTGCGGGTTTTCCTTTATGCACATAATTAATCAATAAAATTCAAATACTTACTGCAAAATTTACTCATAACCTGCACGTAAATTTAATCTAATTTCTTAGCTATATCCTCTGCACTCTCTCTATAATAAATCATAAGTTTAGATAAATCAGAATGCCCTAGTATTCTAGCTAAATCCGTAACGTTTACTTTCTTAGCTAGTCTTGTACATGCAGTAGCACGTAAATCGTGAAAGGTAAATCCACTTAATCCTGCCTCTATTCTAGCTCTCCTAAATAACGTTCCTACTGTATTAGGGGCAACATCAAAAACCTTATCTGAATTATGTAGCTCTCTTAGTCTATCTAATATATCTATAGCTCTTTTAGATAGAGGGACTTTTCTTACTCCTGAGCGTGTCTTAGCCTCTCTTATCGATAGTGTTGGATATTTAATATCGGTCCATAAAAGATTGCACATCTCGCCGCAACGCATACCAGTTTCAACAGCAAAATCCACCATATAGGATATTCGATTACTAACTGTATCGGTATCCTTGTCTTGGTTAAGTGCGTATTTTATAGCCTCTATTTCTTTTTGAGTAACTATCCTCTCCCTAGGCGGTGTCTCAGGGGGACGTTTGACTGTGGACATAGGATTATCAGAAATCAATAACCACTCATTTATAGCCAATTTAAACATGCCCGATAATATTGCCCACTCTCTCCTAACAGATGCAGGTTTAACCTCAGTTAATCTTATATCTCTCCAGTTAGCAAAATCCTCTGCGGTTAACTCATAGAGATACTTATTAGATAGATTAGGGAAACGATTTATAAATCTATTTATTCTAAGGCTATTAGACTTATAGGCTTTAAGATTTTCTATACTCTTTTTGTATCTCTCAAGAGCCTCATTAAGCGTTACCTTTTTAGTTCTTTTAGGGTTTAAGGTAGCCTCTAAGTACCACTCATTACATTCTTTTTTAGTAGGAAATGTTTTAGATATACGCTTCCCATCTATAAAGGCTTGTATTCTATAACCGTCTCTATATTTGAATATGCTCGCCACAGCTTTGCTCCACTTTAAAAAATTATTATAAGTTTTGTGTGCAGTTTTGTGTGCGATTTGTGTGCAAATTATTTTAAATATTTTTACTTATATGAAAAAATTCGTAAATCGACTATTAAATAACGCCTTGAATTTTAAGAATTTTTGATTATATTGAAAAATCTAGAAAGTTTGGGAATGCACCCGGCGAGACTTGAACTCGCACGACCTGTGGTCACTACCCCCTCAAGATAGCGTGTCTACCAATTCCACCACGGGTGCATAAAACTATTGTACAGAAGCTGGGGGATTTTCCGAGTTTGATTCTTGTTGGGTATTTGAAGATGGACTCTCTTGAGATCCATTTTGTGGTTGAGGTGCTACTTCAGGCTTAGAAGCAGGTTCTGGTTTAGGCTCAACCGATGGTGAAATTTCAATAACTGGTTTCTCGACAGCTGGAGCAGGAGTTGGTTTATTTTCCTCAACAGGTTTAGATTCACTAACAGGCTTAGAATCTTTTGAAGAATTTGAATCTTCATTAGATTTCACACTATCCTCAGTTTTAACCTGCGGAACAGTAGGAACACTAGGAGTTGCTGATCCATCACCTGACACAGTAGCAGCTCCAGGAATTACAGGAGTAGCTGAATACCCTTCCATTAAACTACCGCTATCAGTTGGTTTTGGTGCTCTGACACCACCACCTGAGCTAACCCAAGCCAAACCTAAAGTTGAAGTGAAGAAGACAATAGCCGCCCATTTTGTCATACGAGAAAAGAAATTAGCAGATCCAGCTGCCCCAAACAAACTGCCAGCTGAGCCACCACCAAAAGAAGAACCCATATCAGCACCTTTACCTTGTTGTAAAAGCACTAATCCGATAATTGCAATTGAGCTTATGACCTGAATAACAACTAGAATAGGAAACAAATAATCTGACATATAAAATCTCTTTTAAGATGCGGCATCTATAATGCTCAAAAATTCTTCAGCATCTAGTGAAGCACCACCAACTAAAGCTCCGTCTACACAATCAAGACTAAATAACTCTCGAGCCTGATCCGCCTTTACACTACCACCATAAATAATGCGAACGGGTGAACCCTCTTGCCCAGTCACAGATTGAATCTGACGTCTAATGTGCGAGTGCATCTCAAAAATCTGCTCGCTTGTGGCAATGCTTCCCGATCCAATCGCCCAAATAGGTTCATAAGCAAAAACGCATGACCTAATCAAATCAGGCCCTACTTCAAGAATCGGCTGAAGCTGAATGTCAATATTATGTAATGCTTGACCAGCTTCACGCATTTCCTTACTTTCACCTAAACATACTATAGGAGTTAGTCCCGCAGCAACAGCTATACGGGCTTTATCGGCTACTGAAGCAGCAGTTTCAAAATGCGTTGCTTTTCGCTCGGAATGACCAACTATAACCCACTTACATCCTAAATCTGTAAGCATCTGAGCTGAGACATCACCTGTATGAGCACCGTTTTCGTAAACACTTAAATCCTGTGCACCAAGAGAAATCGGATCAAAAGCCTCTTCCGCTTCTAAAGCTAAAATATCGCGAATTTGCTGAAGATATGGAAACGGCGGGCAAACTACGACCTCTTGTTTTATAGGTAAAGACCACAATGATATCCCATCTAAAATAGAAAGCATAAGTGAATGGTTAGCTTGAATGCTGCCATTCATCTTCCAGTTTCCTACTATAAGAGGTATTGTAAGTTTAGTACCCGATTCCATAATAAGTTTTTTAAAATTAATCTATTATTTTAAAAGCTTTGTATAAAAAAAGCTAGATTTTGCCCTTATTACTTATAAAATTTGTGGGGTAATTTGCATATGCATAAGAACAGCTGTTGGACCGTAGGAAGAGAGATTGAAAGCGGGGGCATTGCCAACTAGAGGGCGGAAGCCATAGCGCTCCCACAGTTTGTCAGCTCCATGTACAGCCACAAGATAAGCATCAAGTATCCCCATTTGGGTGGCAATGCTTACCTCATTATCCAATAGTTGCGTTGAAATTCCGCGACCACGGTAATCAGGCGACACAACCATATCATGCAAAAACAAGACCATTGGGCCATTTGAAGACTGAGGCTTTGTAACAAGCTCTCCCAAACTAGGAAGATTAGGAATTGAGTCTACAATCGCCAGTAAGTAAGCGACTATGCAAGCATCATCCTCTATAACCCAACAATGATCTGGGCTATGCTCAATGCGGGATGCGAAAGTCGCTGCACTCTCGTGCAAATAATCAGGATAAGCGATATGCTGTAGAGCCAGTATATCGTCGATATCTTTTAGAGAAGCATTACGAAGCAGCATCAGAAGAATAAAACGATTTTACCGATATGTGCCCCTGATTCCATATAGGCATGAGCTTGTGCAGCCTCTTCAAAGGGGAAAACCTTATCCACTACAGATTTTACGCTACCGTCCGCAAACAAAGGCCACACACGCTCCCGAAGCTCAGAAGCAATTTTCGCCTTATATTCTATGGTTCGAGGCCTTAGTGTTGAGCCCGTAAGAGTGATGCGCTTGCGCATTAGTGAGCCGCTGCTAATTTCCGCCCTACTTCCGCCAAGCTGTGCGATTATTACTATTCGCCCATCCATAGCAGCACATTTGATATCGCGATTAATATATTCGCCGCTAACCATATCTAGAATTACGTCAACACCACGGCCGTCAGTTAATTGCATAATTTCTTCGACGAAATCTTCGCATTTATAGTTGATCCCTTTGGCAGCACCCATATCCTCAACGGCTTTAACTCTATCATCCGAGCCTACGGTGGCATAAACATCATGTCCTAAGGCAGTCGCTATTTGAATAGCTGAAGTTCCAATACCAGACGCACCACCATGCACTAATAAAGTCTCAGATTCTTTAAGCCTACCGATATCAAAAACATTGGACCACACAGTAAAATAAGTTTCTGGCAAACTAGCCGCCTGCACAAAATCAAGACCATCAGGAAGCGGCAAGCAATTCGAAGCAGCAACCTTGCAATATTCCGCATACCCACCGCCTGGAGTTAATGCACACACATGGTCGCCAATCTTAAAATCGGTCCCTGACACATCTCCATCTACAATAACTCCTGCGACCTCAAGGCCAAGCAAATCTGATGCACCCTCAGGAGGCGGATAAATACCTTTTCTTTGAAATATATCGGGCCTATTAACGCCAGCTGCCTTCACTTCGATGAGGACCTCGCCCGTATCCAAGGTTGGCAATGCTCTCGTCCCTATCCTTAGTACGTCTGAACCACCAGGCTCAGTTATTTCAACAACCCTCATCTCTTTTTTCATCAAACTTCTCCAGCAAAGTGACAGGCAACCATACTACCTTCTACATCACGCAACTGTGGCTCCTCTTTTGAGCAAATCGGCTGTGCATGCGGACAACGCTTATGAAACGAGCAGCCAGAAGGTGGATTTATCGGGCTTGGAAGCTCACCAACAATCTTAATCTGCTCATATCTTTTTTCAGGATTCACCGAAGGCGTTGCAGAAAGTAGTGCCTTAGTGTATGGATGTTTTGGAATTGAGTATATTTTCTCTTTAGGAGCTATCTCTACTGCCTTACCCAAATACATAACAAGAACATCATCAGCCATATGTTCTACAACAGAAAGATTATGGGAAATAAAAATATAGGCTGTATGCAATTGCTCCTGAAGATCCATAAATAGATTCAAAACTTGAGCTTGAATCGATACGTCTAAAGCTGATGTAGGTTCGTCTGCGATTACAATTTTCGGATTTAATATCATTGCCCTAGCGATGGCAATGCGCTGTCTCTGCCCACCAGAGAACATATGTGGGTAACGATAGTAGTGCTCAGGTCTAAGACCTACGACCTTCATGATTTCATTTACACGCTCGCGTCTTTCTTTTGAATTCATGTCCGTATTGATAAGTAACGGCTCAGTAAGCTGTTCTCCAATCTTGCGACGTGGATTTAACGAACCGTATGGATTCTGAAAAACCATTTGAACTTTCTTACGCATACGCTTAATTTGGGATGCATTCTGAAAATCTATTTTTTCATTATCTACCCACATGTCACCAGTTGTAGGATGTTCAATCATAGTCAATTGACGTGCAAGAGTCGATTTACCCGAACCTGACTCACCCACTACAGCAAGAGTTTTTCCTGCTCTAAGTTCGAAGCTAACACCATTTAGAGCTTTCACGGTAGCATTGCCACGGAAAAGACCAAGCCCAACTTCATAAAATTTAGCTAGGTTTTCAACCTTAAGGACAACTGGGGTTTGAGTATCTTGTGTATTATTATTTTGCATGATTCACCCCATTATAAATAGCATCAATTGAATGCGTATCGCTTGACTCATTTTTCCTCACATCTATGAGAGGCTTGATACATCGCACAACGCGATTAACTCCGTATGTCAGCGGCACTTTATGGTGGAGGCAATTTTCTTCCACATACGGACATCGCGGCGAGAGCAAGCAGCCCTTAGGGCGGTCATATTGACCAGGCACAATACCTGGCAATGTTTTAAGCCTTGCAGCACCCTGACTCGCCTCTGGGATAGAAGCTAGAAGTGCCTCCGTGTAAGGATGAGCTGGATGATAAAAGGTCTCAGGAACGTCTCCTAATTCCACCTCTTGCCCTGCATACATAACACAGACTCTATGAGCAATTTCAGTGATTACGGCAAGGTCGTGAGTAATTAGAATTAGGCCCATATGATTTTTCTTTTGAAGATTAATGAGCAACTCCATAATCTGAGCTTGAATCGTTACATCTAAGGCAGTGGTCGGCTCATCGGCAATAAGCAATTTAGGTTCGCAAGCAATGGCCATGGCAATAGCCACGCGTTGAGACATCCCACCTGAGAGCTGATGTGGATATGCTTCTAGACGAGATTCAGGCTCTGGAATTTCTACAATCTTCATAAGTTCGACCGCTCGATTATGTAGAGCTTTGCCTTTGAGACCCATATGCAGCTTGAGTACTTCTTTAATTTGAAAACCTACTGTATATGATGGATTAAGGGCCGTCATTGGATCTTGGAAAATCATGGCTACATCTTTACCGATAATTTTTCTGCGATCCTTATTACTGATATTTAACATATCGTGACCGTCAAACCTAATTCGATCGGCCGTAATATGACCCTGATTTCCAAGCAAACCCATAAATGCCATCATAGTGACAGATTTACCTGAACCTGATTCACCTACAATCCCAAGAATCTCTCCCCGATTCATGTTTATGCTTAGTCCGTCAACAGCAAAAAAAGGCTTTTGTTCGGTACCAAAGCGAACAGAAAGATTTTCTATATCTAACAATAATTCTGATGATAAGTCTGAAACTGAATTTTCTTCTGACATCTCTAATTCCTAATTTATGCTGCTTCTTTTAATTTAGGATCAAGTGCATCACGCAAACCATCACCCATAAGATTTATGGCAATTACAGTTAATAAAATTGTTAAACCTGGAAATGTGACTACCCACCAAGCTCGAGAAATATAATCTCGTGCTGTAGCCAACATAGTCCCCCATTCTGGAGACGGTGGTTGAACACCTAATCCTAAGAATCCAAGAGCCGCAACATCAAGTATCGCAGAGGAAAATCCTAGAGTTGCTTGGACAATAATTGGTGCCATACAGTTTGGAAAGACAGCTACAAACATTAATCTAAAGATGCTTGCACCTGAAAGTTTAGCTGCAGTTACGTAGTCTTTATTTAATTCACTAATCACTGAGCCTCTCACAAGTCTGATATATCCAGGCAGACCCACCACAGCGATTGCTATCATGGCATTAACGATACCAGGTCCCATAATGGCCATAATTGCAATTGCAAGAAGGACAGATGGAAGAGCCATCATAATATCAGCAAAACGCATAATTAGTTTGCCGAGATATTTAGGATAAAATCCCGCAAGAAGTCCTAAAATCACACCTGGTATCAATGTAAGGATTACCGCACTGATACCAATAAATAATGAAAGTCGCCCACCATGAATAATTCTTGAGAGAATATCTCTACCTGCTTCATCGGTACCAAGAATAAACTTCATAGACCCACCTTCTTGGAAGAATGGTGGTTGAAGCATATGGTCTCTAAATTGTTCAACTGGGCTATAGGGAGCTACGTAAGGAGCAAATATAGCCAACAAAATCATAAGTAACAAAAATATAAGACCAATAACAGCACCCTTATTTTTAAAAAAGTGATGCAAAAAATCTTTCAATGGCGAAGGGTAATCAAACTTTGAACGATTCTCATCGATATCCGCCTGTACTGCAGCTCTAATATCAGCTACTTCTGCACTCGTAGTATTATTTGACATTCTTATAACTCCTACTTCGCGTGTCTCATGCGTGGGTTCACTATTCTATAAACCACATCGATTAATAAATTTACGATAATAATTAATATGGCTACAATCAATAATCCATTTTGGACTACTGGATAGTCCCTCCGGAATATTGAGTCTACAAGCCATTTACCTATACCTGGCCATGAGAAAATTGTTTCTGTTAGAACAGCTCCACCAAGTAGGGTACCAATTTGAAGACCAATAACTGTAACCACAGCAATTAGGGCATTTCTAAGCGTATGAACAAAAATTACTCGACGTGGTGAAAGTCCTTTTGCTCTAGCTGTGCGTACATAATCTTCGCCCATCACTTCTAACATAGATGATCGTGTCATACGAGAAATTACGGCAAGAGGTATTGTTCCTAAAACAATTGTGGGAAGAATTAAATGATGCACGGCATCCCAAAAAGCACCATCATTAAATTCATCTGCTCTCTCAGCCAAGAATGCGTCGATTAACATAAATCCAGTCACTGGTGGCACATCATATATCAAATCTATACGTCCAGAAACAGGTGTCCATCCCAAATAACTTGAGAAGAACATAATAAGCATTAGGCCCCACCAGAAAATAGGCATTGAATAACCAGTAAGAGATAATCCCATAACACCGTGGTCAAAGATTGATCCACGTTTTACTGCAGCCAACACCCCTAAAAGAATACCGAAAAAAGTTCCAAAAAGAAGAGCCATAAAACCAAGTTCTAATGTGGCTGGAAATAATGCAGTAAATTCCTGCCATACACTAGTACTAGTCACAAAGGACTTACCGAAATTTCCTGTAAATAAGTCACCTAGATAATTGAAATATTGAACATAAAGGGGTTTGTCTAATCCTAGGCGCTCTATCATACTTTGATAGACTTCGGGATCCGCAGAACGTTCACCTAAGGCGATTTGTACTGGGTCTCCAGGAATTGCGTGAATTAATAAAAAAGTGAGAAGTGTAATAGCAAAAAATGTGGGGATTAGTAGAATAATCCTCCTGATTAGAAATGCAAACATCAGGTAAATCCAAAAAACTAACGCCGATAAGTATACCGCCTCAAAGTAGAAATATAGACTACCTTGAGGCGTATTAGGTGTAATTACCTATATAAAAAAAGTGTAAAAATAAGTAAAGAATCTATAATTTCTTATTTCTTAATACTTACACCGTTAAACTCAAATGCACCAAATGGGCTGATTTTAAAGCCTTCAACATTTTTGCTCATAGGCACACTTACGATTGAAGTTGCAATTGTTGAGCTTGGAGTTTGTTCATGGAAAATCACTTGAGCTTTTTCGTACAACTCAGTACGTTTAGCTGTATCTGTAATAGAACGAGCTTCTTTGATTAACTTATCAAAATCAGCAAAGCAGAAACGTGCATAGTTAGAGCCGCCTACTGCATCGCATGATGCTAAGTTACCCAACCAGTTATCAGGGTCACCATTATCCCCTGTCCAACCAGCCATCACGATTTGGTGTTCACCGTTTTTAGCTCGTTTTAGATACTCACCCCATTCATAGGTTTTAAGTTTAACTTTAACTCCAATCTTAGCCCAGTCGGATTGAACTAATTCACCCATTAAGCGACCATTTGGGTTATAAGGACGTGATACTGGCAATGTCCAAAGTTCTACTTCAAATCCATCAGGATAACCAGCTTCTGCCAATAGTTTTTTAGCCCCTTCTACATCGTAGTCACGAACCTTAACATCTTTATTAAATGACCATTGAGTCTCTGGCATAAGATTAGGAACTGGCTGACCTTGATCCGCATATACTGCATCGAGGATAGATTTTTTGTTTAAAGCCATATCCAATGCGATACGAACTTTTGGATCTGTGAATGGTTTTTTCTCAGTGTTGTATGCAATATAACCTACGTTAAATCCAGGGCTTTGCATAACTTTAAGCTTATCATTCTTTTGAAACTCAGCCACATCTGTTGGTAGAGGTTGAGACATAATATGACATTCACCAGCTTTTAGTTTTTGAGCACGAACTGATGGGTCTTTTGTGATAGCAAAGATAAGATTATCCACTTGAGGCATATCATTTTTGTCCCAATAGTCTTTATTAGCTTTGTAGCGAATTTGTGCATCTTTTTGATAGCGAACAAAAACAAACGGACCAGTACCGATAGGGTTTTGGTTAATTAGTTCAGGTTTACCTTGTTTAACTAATTGCTCTGCATACTCTTTTGAATTGATTACAGCAAAAGCCATGGCTAATGTTTGAGTAAGAGTTGCATCAGGTTTAGTTAGAGTCATCTTAACTGTGTAGTCATCAACTTTTTCTACAGTTTTGATAATCTTATCTAAAGACATATCTGTGTAATAAGGGAATGTAGCTGGATATGCTTTATTAAAGAAATTGTCTTTATTAGCTAGACGATCAAAAGTGAATACTACGTCATCTGCGTTAAATTCACGAGTTGGTTTAAAGAAATTGTTTGAATGCCACTTCACACCTTTACGTAGTTTGAAAGTGTAAACAAGACCATCTTCGGAAACTTCATAGCTTTCAGCCAAACCAGGACCTGATTTAGATTCTCCACGTGGGAAAGAAAGAAGGTTATCGAATACGTTACGGCCACTCGCATCGTTATCTGTACCAGCAGTGTATTGAGGTGTATCAAAGCCAGCTGGGCTACCCTCAGAACAGTAAACTAAAGTACCACCAGCTGCACTGGCAATGCCCGTAAATCCCATAAGGATAGAAGTTAAAAGGGCTTTTTGAGATATTTTTTTCATATGTATCCTCCGTTAAAAAAAAATTATTTAAGGCTTACGCCAGTGAATTGAGTAGCTCCGAATGGACTTATTTTAAATCCCTCAACATTTTTACGCATAGGTGCGTTAATAATTGAGGTGGCAATGTTTGTGGTAATCACATTTTCGAAGAAAATTTCCTGAGCTTTTTGATATAGCTCCGTGCGTTTAGCTACATCGATTTCCGAACGAGCTTGATCTAGTAGGTCTTGATATTCTTTGACGCAAAGTCGAGAATAATTACTACCACCAATAGCTGAGCATGAAGAAAGATTGCCCAACCAGTTATCAGGGTCACCGTTATCCCCTGTCCATCCAGACATCACGATTTGGTGATCACCCTTTTGAGCTCGTTTTAAGTATTCGCCCCATTCGTAAGTTTTAAGTGATACTTTAACGCCAATTTTAGACCAATCTGCTTGAATAAGTTCGCCCATAAGACGTCCATTAGGGTTATAAGGTCTTGATACTGGCAATGTCCAAAGTTCAATATCAAATCCATTTGGATATCCAGCTTCCATAAGAAGTTTTTTAGCTCCTTCCACATCATATGGACGATTTTTTATCTTATCGTTATAGCTCCACTGAGAAACAGGCATCAAGTTAGCAACTAGCTCACCTTGTCCTTGGAATACAGATTTAAGAATTTCTTCTTTATTAATAGCCATATCAAGGGCTTTACGAACACGAACATCATTAAGTGGCTTTTTCTCTGCGTTGTAAGCGAGGTATCCAACATTAAAACCAGGTTGTGATAAAACAGTTATATTGGCGTTTGACTTCATTTTGCTTACATCAGCTGGCAATGGTTGTGCCATAATATGACACTCTCCTGCAAACAACTTCTGTGCACGTACAGATGGATCCTTGGTAATGGAGAAAATCAAATTATCCACTAAAGGCATATCATCCTTATTCCAATACTCTTTATTAGCTTTATAACGAATTTGAGAATCTTTTTCGTATCTTTGGAAGATAAATGGACCAGTCCCAATTGGAGCTTGATTAATCATCTCAGCCTTACCGTCAGCTAACAATTTATCTGCATACTCTTTTGAGTAAATACTTGCAATAGGCATCGCAAGAGTTTGAATCAGTGTAGCATCAGGTTTATTAACGGTAAGTTTTACGGCATAGTCGTCTACTTTTTCTACCGATTTAATAATCTTATCTAAGGCCATATCCGTGTAGTATGGGAAGTCTGCTGGATAAGCTTTATTAAATGGATGGTTTTTATTGCTTAATCTCTCAAAAGTGAACACTACATCATCTGCATTAAACTCACGTGTAGGTTTGAAATAATTATTTGAGTGCCACTTAACGCCTTTGCGTAATTTAAAAGTAATAACTAGACCATCTTCAGATACTTCATAACTTTCAGCCAATGCAGGTACAGCCTTTGTTTCACCGCGAGGAAACATAAGTAAGCCATTCATCACACTATGCGAAGATGCATCAAAATCAGTACCAGCTGTGTACTGAGCCCCATCAAAACCAGCAGGACTACCCTCGGAACAATAAATCAAAGTTTTTCCTGCTGCATGAGCATTAATACTGCACAATGCAATAACAGTAGAAACAAACAATTGACTTAATTTATACAATTAATAATCCTCTCTTTAAAAAAAGTTAAACAAAAAAAATCACTAAATTTAATAAACTTAGTGATTTAATTTTATAGAAAGAGAGGTGTGGTGCAACTATGAAAAACCCTTAAGAGGTTTATTAAGCTTTATGATTTCTTAAGATCCTCTATCTTTAAAGACCACATTTTCGGACCAGTTGTATGGACAGACTCACCGTTTGAATCCACTGCTACAGTTACAGGCATATCTTTGACCTCAAACTCATATATAGCTTCCATACCTAAATCTTCAAAACCCACAACCTTAGCTTTACTAATGGCTTTAGATACTAAATACGCAGCTCCACCCACAGCAATCAAGTACGCAGACTTATGATTTTTAATACTCTCAATTGCAACAGGGCCTCTCTCCGCCTTACCAATCATTGCGATTAAACCAGTTTTGCTAAGCATAGTGTCAGTAAATTTATCCATGCGAGTCGAAGTAGTTGGACCTGCAGGACCTACAGCCTCATCACCTACAGGGTCAACGGGGCCTACATAATAAATTATGCGATTAGTAAAATCTACTGGCAATGTTTCCCCTTTTGCAAGCATCTCTTGAATGCGCTTATGTGCGGCATCGCGTCCAGTAAGCATTTTGCCCGACAAAAGCAGTGTTTGACCAGGCTTCCAGCTAGCAACTTCCTCACGAGTTAACTCATCAAGATTGACTTGTTTAGATTTGTTATAGTCTGGAGCCCACTCTACATCTGGCCATAAATCTATAGAGGGAGCTGGTAAATCAGCAACACCTGAACCATCTAAAACAAAATGGGCGTGACGAGTAGCGGCGCAGTTCGGAATCATTGCCACAGGTTTGGAAGCGGCATGAGTAGGGAATGTGCGAATTTTAATATCTAGGACAGTAGTCAGACCGCCCAATCCCTGAGCTCCAATTCCAAGCGCATTCACTTTCTCGTAAAGCTCGATACGAAGCTCCTCTAGTTTGTTCTTAGGGCCACGAGAAAGCAACTCGTACATGTTAATATCTTCCATAAGAGATTGCTTGGCCATAAGCATAGCTTTTTCGGCCGTACCTCCAACACCAATACCCAATATGCCAGGCGGACACCAGCCAGCACCCATTGTTGGAACAGTTCGCAAAACCCAATCAACGATATCATCACTTGGATTTAACATCGCAAACTTGGATTTATTTTCAGAGCCGCCGCCTTTAGCTGCGACCTCAACTTCAACAATCGATCCAGGAATTAGCTCCACATGCAAAATACAGGGCGTATTATCTTTTGTGTTTTTACGCTCAAAAATTGGATCGTCTAGAACTGACATACGCAGTTTATTTTCTGGATTCAAATAACCGCGACGCACTCCCTCATCGCAAGCCTCCTGCAATGTGCCTTTGAGCTCAAAACGCACATCCATGCCGACTTTCATAAAAACATTTACAATGCCTGTGTCCTGACATATAGGTCTGTGGCCCTCCGCACACATACGCGAATTTGTGAGAATTTGAGCAATAGCATCCTTTGCTGCAGGGCTCTCCTCGCGTTCGTATGCACGTGCGAGATGTTGAAGATAATCTTGTGGATGATAATAACTAATAAACTGAATCGCATCCGCTATGGACTGCACTAAATCAGCTTCTTTAATAATTGTGGACATGAATAACTCCTGAATAAGCCCTAATTATAGCGATTTCACGACTGTAATCGCAAAGCCGTCCCAGCCCTTATGCCCTATCGTTTGTAGAAGGGTTGAGTCAAATCTCGAGTCATCGTGCAGCAACTGCAAATATCGCCTAATGCCTCGAATATTGGGTGGGCGATCAGTTTCCGTGACCACCTTCCCATCGCGAACCATATTATCTGCTACGATTATTGTGCCTTCGCGACACATGGGCATGCATTTCATAAGATAGTCGGCATTATGTTCCTTATCTGCATCGATAAATATAAGATCAAAGGGCTCTCCGCCTTCAGAACAAAGAATATCAAGAGTCTCAAGTGCACGCCCTTCTACAAGCCGCACCTTATCTTGCACTTGAGCAAGGGCGAAAGTCTTATTTGCAATTTCAATAAATTTAGGGTCGAAGTCAAGAGTTACAATCTGCCCTTGAGGTGGCAATGCCATGGCCATCCATACGGTACTGTATCCCGCCAAAGTCCCTATTTCCAACACTCTCCGAGCCCCCGACATACGCACCAAAAAATTTAAAAATTTACCGTGATTTGGAGGGACATTTATCGCAGGAATTGGCAATGTTCTGTGAAACTCCAGCACTTTTTCCATCACCTTATCTTGAGCATTTTGATGAAGCTTCTCAAAAATTAGGTTATCGACTTGATCGGGTAGCTCTGATTCAAGCACACGACTACGCATGGTCGGCAACCCTCCACAATAGCTGCTCTCCCGCACCTAATGGCACAAGTTTCTGTCCATCAATGTCTAGTTCTTGTGGAATGTTTGCAGAGTCGCTCTGTGTAAGCTTCTCGAGCACAATATAATCATTATTTGGTGAGAGCCCATAAAAAGCAGGCCCATGCAAGCTTGCAAAACCCTCTAGTTTATCTAGAGCATTATTCTCCTCAAATGCTTTAGCGTAAAGAGCCATCGCATGGTATGCAGAGTAACAGCCCGCACAGCCACAGGCAGATTCCTTGCGATCCTTCGCATGTGGAGCACTGTCTGTACCGAGGAAAAAGCGAGCATTGCCACTAATAGCGGCATCAATTAAGGCTTTGCGATGCTTCTCTCTCTTCAGTATTGGAAGGCAATAATAATGCGGCCGCACTCCTCCCACAAAAATAGAATTTCGATTGTAAAGAAGGTGTTGCGGTGTAATAGTCGCAGCAATCCCCTCCTCTGAATCCCGCACGTATTGAGCTCCTTCACTTGTCGTTATATGTTCCATCACAATCTTCAATGCTGGCAATGCTTTCCGTAACGGTATCAGTACTCGGTCAATAAAAACAGCCTCGCGATCGAAAATATCGATTTCAGGGTCGGTCACTTCTCCATGAACAAGCAGTGGCATGCCCAACTGCTGCATTTTCTCAAGTACCTCCGTGCAATTTGCTAGCAAATCTGTCACACCCGCATCGGAATTAGTAGTCGCACCAGCTGGATAGAGCTTAAATGCATATACTTTACCAGATTCTTTAGCTTTTATAACTTCTGAAACTGAAGTGTTGTCTGTAAGATATAGTGTCATTAGCGGTTGGAACCTGCCTTCAAGACCAGACTCTTCAGCCGCTTTTAGAATGCGAGTTTTATAGGCAAGTGCCAAATCAACTGTAGTAACTGGTGGTTGCAAATTTGGCATAACTATTGCCCTAGTAAATTGACGGGCCGTGTGCGGCAAAACCGCACTAAGCATAGCCCCGTCACGTAGGTGTAAATGCCAATCATCGGGTCGAATAATTTTCATTGATTTAGTTATTTCTTGCATTTTTAAATTAAACTCAAATAGAATTAATGTTAAATCTAATTACTATTTTAAGTAGGGAAAATTTTATGAGCACTAAAACCAAAGCGAAAACTGCTGAAAAATCTTCAGCAAAAAAAGTAAATTCTGCATTTATGAAACCACTTACTCCTAGCAAAGAGCTTGCAGCAGTAGTTGGAGATAAACCACTTCCACGTACAGAAGTTACTAAAAAAGTTTGGGAATACATCAAATCTAAAGATCTTCAAGATTCTGCGAACCGTCGCAATATCAATGCAGACGACAAACTTCGCCCAATCTTCGGTAAAGATCAAGTAAACATGTTCGAGATGACTAAGCTAATCAGCGCTCACTTGAAATAATTACAAATTTATCTTACTGAATCTCGGATCTGGGTTGCTTCTGGATTCGAGATTTTTTTATGCCTACTCAAAATGCGCCGATTATGAGAGAGTGTAAAATAGGCGTATTCATTTCCACAAATATACTTTCCAAAATGACAACTACCATCTCATATACATTCACAGATGAAGCTCCGATGCTGGCCACTCATTCTTTTCTTCCAATCGTTAAAGCATTTACATCAGTTGCAGATATTAAAGTTGAGACAAAAGATATTTCATTGGCAGGCCGTATTCTTGCGGTTATGGGCGATTATTTAAAAGACGACCAAAAGACGGCCGATGCATTAGCTGAACTAGGCGAACTTGCAGGCAAGCCTGAGGCAAATATTATTAAACTTCCAAATATCTCGGCTTCCATTCCACAATTAAATGAAGCAATAGCAGAACTTCAAAAGCAAGGGTTTGCATTGCCAGATTATCCAGCTGAGCCTAAAAATGATGAAGAGAAAAAAATTAAATCTCTTTATGCTAAGGTATTGGGATCAGCCGTGAATCCAGTTCTTCGTGAGGGCAACTCTGATCGTCGTGCTCCTAAAGCGGTAAAAAATTATGCACGCAAAAACCCTCACTCTATGGGTATTTGGAATGCGGATTCTAAGACAAAAGTTCTTCATATGAATGAGGGAGACTTCTACGCGAGCGAAAAATCTTTGACCCTCGAGGAACCAAGCGATTTTGCGATTGTTCACGTTGCACACGATGGAACAAAAACTGAGCTACGCCCTAGTGCGAAGCTTGAAGCTGGGGAGGTTTTGGATTCTTCAGTTATGAGCATGGAAGCTCTGAAAGCATTTGTGCGTGAGGCTAAAGAAGAAGCGGCCCGTGAAGACGTGCTTTTCTCTGCTCACTTAAAAGCAACCATGATGAAAGTTTCAGATCCCATTATTTTCGGTGCAATAGTTGAAGTTTATTTTGCGGACGTATTCGAAAAATTTGCGGATGTTTTTGATGAGCTAGGAGTAAATCCAAATAACGGCTTAGGCGAACTATTTGCGAAAATCGAAGGCCATGCAAAAGAGGCAGTCATTAAAGCGGCTATCGAGGCGGCGATCGACGAAGGCCCAGACATTGCCATGGTAAATTCAGATAAAGGAATTACAAATTTACACGTGCCCTCAGATGTAATTGTGGATGCTTCCATGCCTGCAATGATTCGTAGCTCGGGCCAGATGTGGAACAAAGATGGAAAATTGCAAGATACCTTTGCGTTACTACCAGATAGAAGTTATGCGGAGTTATATAACGTCGTAATTGAGGATTGCAAACGCAACGGTGCCTTCGATCCAACCACGATGGGCTCTGTTCCAAATGTAGGACTTATGGCGAAGAAGGCCGAAGAATACGGCTCTCACGATAAGACATTCCAAGCTACGGCTGATGGCGTGATTCAGGCTGTGGACTCAAGCGGTCGTGTTTTGCTCGAGCAAGAGGTGCGCGCTGGCGATATTTATCGCATGTGTCAGACTAAGGATGCACCAATTAAGGACTGGGTAAAATTGGCGGTAAATCGTGCTCGACTTTCTGAGACACCTGTGGTGTTCTGGTTAGATGATGCACGAGCTCACGATCGTGAAATTATTGCGAAAGTGCGTAAATATTTGGCTGATCATGATACGACTGGTTTGCAGATTGAGGTTATGAGTCCTGTGAATGCTATGGAATTCTCTCTTGAGCGAATTCGTAAGGGCGAGGACACCATCTCCGCCACTGGCAATGTTCTCCGTGACTACCTAACTGATTTATTCCCAATCCTTGAGCTTGGTACATCCGCTAAGATGCTTTCAATTGTGCCGCTTATGAACGGTGGCGGACTTTTTGAAACTGGTGCTGGTGGCTCTGCTCCTAAACATATCGAGCAATTTATTGAGGAAGGCTATTTGCGTTGGGATTCGCTTGGGGAATTTCTTGCTTTGCAAGCATCGTTAGAGCATATCGCGAACACAAGCGATAATAAAAAAGCTCAGATTTTGGCAGATGCTTTAGACGAGGCTAATGCACAGTTTTTAGATAACAACCGTTCCCCAGGACGCAAATTAGGCACTATAGATAACCGTGGTTCGCATTATTATCTTGCGATGTATTGGGCTCAAGCTTTGGCAGATCAAACTGAAGATGCGGAAATAGCTTCTAAATTTTCTGAGATTGCTGCGAAATTGGCTTCTGCTGAAGAGCAGATAAATAAGGAATTAATCGGTGCACAAGGGTCTGCTCAGGACATCGGCGGTTACTATAAACCTGATCCTGAAAAAACTACTCGTGCGATGAGACCTTCAGAGACATTAAATCAAATTATCGACGCAATTTAGTTTGCGTTTTGGGGCCGTGCGGTGTGCGATGTGCAGTTTGCGTTGTGCAGTGTGCTTTGTGCGGCCCTTAATTCGTAGACGGATTATATTCAGGAATCCACTCTTTTAATTGCTTGCGCACCTCCTCATCCGTACGTGCATCACTTTCAGAAATCCATTCCTCAAACCGCTTAATCAATCCCTCTGCTGTAGGTACTGTTTTGGCAATGCGCAGTTTCCCATGGGATGTTGCTGATGTAGTTTCCTCATCTGCCATAAGCTCTTCGTAAAGTTTCTCGCCTGGCCTTAAGCCCGTGTACTCAATAGCAATTTGATCCTCAGTAAATCCAGATAGCCGAATCATATTTTTTGCTAAATCAACAATCCGCACAGGCTTACCCATATCAAGCACAAATACTTCACCGCCCTGCCCCATAGTCGCCGCCTGTATTACTAGTTGTGCAGCTTCTGGAATAGACATAAAGTACCGATTAATATCCGGATGCGTGACGGTTATAGGCCCACCTTTTTGGATTTGCTTTTGAAACTTAGGAATAACACTACCGGTAGACCCGAGAACATTGCCAAAGCGGACCATATTAAATGTAGTTGTTTGGCCATGAAATGTCTGCATGCGTTCAAGTAGCTTTTCAGCAAGGCGTTTCGTAGCACCCATCACATTAGTAGGATTGACGGCCTTATCGGTGGAAATGAGCACAAACCGACGAACCCCCGTCTCAACCGACACCTTCGCTAAATTATAAGTGCCGAAACTGTTATTGCGAATGGCTTCAAAAGCATTTGAAACTTCCATAAGAGGCACATGCTTATATGCTGCAGCATGGAACACAAGGCTTGGGCGATGCTGCTCAAAAATGGCCTTCATGCGTGCATAATTTTTTACATCCGCTGTCAAAGGAATAATCTGCGTCTCGCAGCAGTTATCGCTAAACCACTGCTCAATCGTGTAAAGGGCAAACTCCGAGAGCTCGACTAGAACTAGCTTTTGAGGCTTATACTTAGCAATCTGACGGCATAGCTCGCTGCCAATGGACCCACCCGCACCCGACACGAGCACACACTTATTAGAAATAAGCTCCGAAATATTCGCTGTATCAAGCTCAACAGCATCGCGGCCAAGTAGGTCCTCAATATTCACGGGCCTCATCGCATTAATTGCAACGCGCCCACTCATCAAATCCTCAAGATTTGGGACCGTAAACACAGCAGCACCCGCATTTAAAGCGATATTCGTGACATTTTGCATAACCTCATGAGCCGCCGATGGGATGGCAATGATTACGTGTTTCGCCCCATACTCTTTCAGAGATTGGGCAAGATCCTTAGTGCTTCCAACGACTCGTCTGCCAAGCAACTCTAGTCCCAGTTTGCGTTCATCATCATCAAGCAAGGCCACGACACGCCAAACGCTTGAGCGATCGAGTTCTCGCATAAGCATGATACCTGCCTCTCCAGCTCCAACAATGATTACGGGCTTAGCTTTTGAGTGTACGGTATGTTTACGTCTATCATTAATAGCTCGCCAAGCGAAACGAGCTCCACCCATAATAATAACTAGCAATAGTGGATATAGTACAAAGATGCTACGTGGAATCTCGGCTGAATTGTGGAAAATAAACGCTTTTATTGTTAGAAGAGATATAAGAGAAATTGCAGCGACTTGAATGGTACGATAAATATCATTTAGACTTGCAAATACCCATATTCCTCGATGCAAGCGAAGCAGCCTACAGGCTAGCAGTTGGACAAAGAGGAGAATAAAAAGCGGATAAGAAATGGGTTCATATAAACGAATCATTTCTAAATCGAAATTAAATCTCAGTGAATATGCCAGAATCCATGCTACTACAACAGCTGATAAATCAAATGCTGTGATTACGATAGACCTTGTTTTTAAATTAAGAATCATGAGAATCTAAGCCGATACGTAAGAAAATATTACGATTTTACTAAAGTTAATTTTATAATTAAACGTTTTATAGTTTACTATCCGCATGAGCAAAGCTATTCGTTATGACATTCAATTACTAAGAGCTGTGGCTGTAGTAGCCGTTATGCTCTTTCATATGGACCGCGAATTCCTGCCCGCTGGCTACTTAGGTGTCGATATATTCTTTACGATTTCAGGATTTGTAGTTACGCAAAGTCTGTTACATAGAATTAAGAAAGGAATGGCTGAAAATCCCCAATTTACTTGGAAGGACAAATTACGAATTTTTTGGGGATTTATGGTGAGTAGGGCTAAGAGGATATTGCCCGCTTACTACTTTGTATTGCTTGTTGTTACGGTCACAGCAATAATCGTATTTACGGAAACTGACTTTGGCTTTTATCGCAGAAGCTTACGTGATGCTTTGTATTTTAATAGCAATGTCTTTTTTCAAAATTTTGGTGATTATTTTGCACCTCAATCAACTGAACTCCCACTACTGCATACTTGGTCTCTTGCTGTAGAGATGAAATTCTATTTGCTTTTGCCACTAGTTTTTATGATAGCAGGACGCAAATGGAGTCCGTTTGTTTTAGGTTTAGTGTTTGTTGGACTCATGGCTCTAATTTCTTATCAAGAGGATACTAAATACTATTACTTATATTCGAGAATACCAGAGTTTTTGATAGGCGTGGGCATTGCCATAGTGGGCACTTGTAGATGGAATCGAGGGCTGCGATGGATGCTTGCTTTGGCAGGAATTGTTATTGTGTTCTGGTCTTTCTTTTTTATTAAAGAGAGTTCAATTCCTGGGATTTGGATGCTGCTGCCATGTGCGGCCACGGCACTTGTTATATGGGCTGATATTGGTTTAAGTCGTGGGCTTTTGGTCAGGGCTCTGAGTTATGTGGGTGATATTTCCTACTCATTATATTTGTGGCACTGGGCGGTGCTTGCATTTATACGATATATTTCTTCAAATTATGAACTAACAAGCGGATTGGTGCAGTTGTATTTTGGTCTGTCTGTTGGGCTTAGTATTCTTTCATATCACATAATCGAGCAACCTTTTAGAAAATTTAAAACGAATAAGATTTTGCTTGCATACTTGATTGTAATGCTTGGTATCTTGATTACACTTCTTAGCATAATCGGTAAAAATTTTAATAACACTCTAGTTAAACCACTTCCTATAGAATTAAGGCGTTATGCGGATCCTGATACGATATGTCATGATGCTATTGTTGGAGATTGTATTAGAGGTGACCAAAACTCATCTCACCGAATATTAGTTATAGGTGATTCGCACGCAGCTCAACTAAATAAAGCTTTTGATGAGATAGGCTTGCGTAAGGGAGTAGCATTTAAAGTACTAACAGCTAGTAACTGTATACCTATTGAGGGTTTTGATATAGAAAAAATTCCTGAATACTCCCAGGATGAGTGTTCCAAGAGAATTGATATTGTTAAAGAAGAAATAAACTCTCAATTTGACCAAATTATAATAGCAGGTTTTTGGAGTTATCAGCTAGACGAAGATTTTATAAAAACCTTTAAAGATTTTTTGCAAAGAGTTAATAATTCAGGAAAGAAGGTGATTTTGCTCGCTCAGACTCCTCTTTTCCCTTCAAACACAGAAAGAATCGATAGGTTTTTTGCTCTTAAACTCGATCCTAAAACTGATTTTCACAATAGTCACAAAGTAGCTAATACTAAGCTAAAAGCTTTAGTAGATTCTAATTTACAAAACATTTACGTTCTTGATTTTAGCGATGATGAGATGTTTAAAGACGCTCCTCATTATGGAAATAAACTTATTATCTTTGATGGCGAACATCTCAATGAGTTTGGTAGCTCTTTATATGGGAAAGTAATCGAGAATAAAATTCTAGAAATTTTTAGAGATAAAAAGTGACAAAATGGCTTGAGCTTATTCTTAAGGAGAGATATGGATTCGATGTAATTCTCGATGAAGTTAAGGACTCTTTGGAATTAAGTCTGCCCTCTAGTGATAAGAAAATTATCTTTACCCATCTAGACCCTGCATTCAAAAAATTTGGCATAAATGATTCTATCGGACTTGATTGGTGGTCCGCTTCCAGCGAGGGATTTGAGGGAGCGGTGGAGGATGCGTTAGCATTGCCAACCTCAATGGGATTTAAGGGACCTTTAGTATGCATTGAAGGGAATATTGCTTACGTAAGCTTCGATATTCTGGGACTTGCGTATTGGATGATGAATAGGCTGGAGGAATTCGGTGATGTGCCACGCGATAGGCACGGTCGATTTAAAGATGAGAATTGTCACGCAGTACGATATAACTATTATCTGCGACCTATAGTAGATGAATGGCTTGATATATTAAGACAAATCATGCTGCGAATGTGGCCAGGTCTTGAATTTAAGCGGCACGAGAGTTCATATTGTATTTCGCATGATATAGATCTTCCAAGTAAGTATGATTTTATAAATTGGAGGAATTTTGCAAAATCTTATGCGATTGCAGCTGCGAATGGGGGCTTTAGATTTCGGGAATTTTTGCGTCGTAATCCTCGCTCAAGCTGTAAATTAACTGCGGGCGATCCATTTAATACTTTTGATAATCTGATGGACCGTTCTGAGGAGCTTGGTACAAAAAGTGCCTTTTATTTTATATGTGGTGGACATAGCCTATATGATGCTACATATAAAATTGATGATCCAAAAATAAAGACTTTATTAAAACATATTCATAATCGCGGCCATGAAATTGGCTTACACGCAAGTTATAAAGCGACAGATATTGATGGTGCTATTGGGTGCGAATTTCAGAAGCTTCGTACAGTGTGCGATGAACTTGGCATTACGCAGGAGATTTGGGGCGAGCGTACTCACTATTTACGATGGAAGCAACCAGAAACTTTACGTGAGATTGAGTCAGCGGGATTGGATTATGATTCCTCTTTAGGTTATTTACGACACGTGGGTTTTAAATGCGGGACTGCTTTTGAATATCCAGCTTATGATGCGGTTCGAGGGCATGGGCATGATCGTGGGCGTGGACTCGGGCTTGAGCGTGGAGCGATTTTGAATTTGAGGCTTAGGCCGCTACATGTGATGGATTTGAATTTACACAAAGAGAGCGGAGGGAGTGAAATAGAGACCGTAATTACAAATTCTAAAATTGTGGGAGGGTTGGTAGGTATTTTGATTCATAATAATAATTTTAAGTTTAATGAATTGATTTTATGAATTTTAAAAATATGTTTCGAAACTTATCCTCTATCCCAGCTCAGCTAATTCTTAAAATTACACAGTTACTGGCATCCATTCAAGGTGGACCCAAGACATACTCATTTATATAAGAGATACAGGAATCAAATTTAACAGCTCTAGCTTCACTTTAGTACATTAGCTAGGGGACACCATTTCTCCCCTAAGGTGTTTACGTAAGGTAATTCTAGATAAATCAAGCTCTAATGTGGGCTTTTTAATTAAATGAATGTATTAAAGAAGTTTTTAATGATAAAAACTTTTCTTAATCTAACCTGAATAGAGAACTCTAAAATCGATTGTCTAACTAATTATTTGGGATAATTTTGAATTGTCGTTGACAAAACAGTACATCTAAATAAAAAGTTATAAATAGGGACAAAATACTTATTAATACAAAAAGATCAAGTTTGAAGGTTTCTGCAAAATACAAAGGATGAAATAAAAAACATTCCCATAAAAAGAGTAACTAAACCTCCCAAGAACATCTGGTTTGAAATTAAAAATATAGATAATGTACCTAAAAAATTCATTTCAAAGTTGCTATGTTTAACTTTTAAATATCTTAGGAAAACTAATAGTAGCAAACTAATATAGAGTATTGCACCGACTAATCCTCCCTCGACAAAAGATTCTAATACTAAATTATGAGGAGGGAATTTACTCTCTGGAGGGTCTGTATAACCTAAGGCTAATGGAAAATTTCCTAACCCTATTCCATATATAAAATGTTGATAAGATTTTAGAGGAATCATAATTGATGAGACAAACAGAATGCCTCTATAAGAAGAATCTTGTAATATGAACCTACCTAGTTTGGTAGGATACTCTAGAGACCCAAATTGAATAAAATCTTCATACAATTTATTTACATCAACTAGAGGTTTAAGTAAATTTATATTTTCTGGTGTTAACTTGACCGGATACGTATCTATAAAATCTTCAAAAGTATTAATTTTATCTGAATATAAGCGGGTTATCTGATCATTTCTACTAGTAATTATTGGATTTGATTGATTTTTACTAAGGGTTATTTTAGGACTAATTTGGTCTTTTCTAATATTTGAATACCTATCTATCGATACTGGACTAAACAAAATAGCTTCTATAAGAATAAATGACAAAATTGATAGAGTTATCTTAATAATAGATTTGAAATCCCTTAGCTTAAATATGTTGATTATAACTATTACTAATATAGATAAAACACTTGCTCTTCCCTGAGAATCCAACAATACTGCAAATGAGAGGAAAAACATAAAACTGTTTAATATTTTGTTTTTAGAATTGTTCGATACTATATTAGAAAAGTAATAAATTACTAAATAACTTATAAAGGCACTTACTTGCAGGTATATTTGATTTTCTTCATTAAATCGAAAACCGAAGCTAGGGTTATGGATTAAGAATTTTCCAAAAAAATAATTATCCTTAATTAGGTAAATGAATAAAAAATATGTAAGTAGTAAAACAATAAATTTCTTAATGTGATTAGTGTTAAATATTATCGAAAAAGCAAGGCAATTCAAAAATACAAATATATATAGTTTTGTATTACCATCTATGAAAAAATAAATTAGTTGTAATATTAATATTAGTAAACTAAACAAATAGATAGTTTGAATTAAAACTTGTATTTTTTTTAAAGCATTTAATGACAAAACAATAGAAACAAAACATAAAACAAGTCCAAATGCTGAATAAAAAAAATTGGAATTTTCTCTTAAATCGATAATACCGTTAAGTAACATCCAAATTACAAATAGAGAAAAAATGTATAAATATATCTTTCCATAATTCGATAATGCATAAAATCTCCACAACTTATCCTTAGTTTTTAATATTAAGAAAGAAGTAATTATCAGACTTATTGAACCAAGAAAACCCGTAAAAGCCATTCTAAATGAATCAGAAAAATAAAAGCTTACGGGATTTAACACAAAAATGTAGCTAATTGAGGCGCAAATAGAGGATATGTATAATAATTTGTTATTTGTAAAATATTTGTACATAATTAGTAGATTAATACTGCTAGTAATCAAGTTAAGGTAAATTCCTAAACTTAAATTAAGCAATTTAATTTAATAGTTTAAAGGTATAAATAAATGTATATATGTCCCCAATCTTTTAATCACAAAGGATAAGTAATAAGCTATTAAAAACTAAGATTTACAGTACAGGTGCAAAATTTTTAATTGGTGTACTTAATGAACCATAGCACAAATTGCAAAATACTATATATTCATATTAAGCCTATTAGATTACAAAGTGGAACAGTCATAATTAACGCGTGAAAATAGAAAAACTCAAGCAATATATTTTAAATTAATTTTTAAAATGCCTTTAAAATTACATAATTAATATAATTTTGGAATTGAGTTAATTACATTAATAACTTCTTTAAAATCTAAATTTAGAGCATCGAGATACCAGCGAATATTCTTATATCTAGGTTTATTTTCTTCTTTGACGAGTTTTAGAGCAACATCTCTTGAAAGTTGACCTTCTCTTATTTGATTGCTTCTAAAAGTATCATGCTCAGTAAATCCAGCAACTGTAAAATAAATATAGTTATAGAAAGCTGCTGTTCCATCCCCTATTCTCCAAGTAGTTGGAGTATCTACAGATAATTCCCAATCATATTCATTTATTAATGTATCGTTAACTTTTTCTTCTTCCCATCTCCAATAATCAAATATATGAAAGTAATCTTTTTTTTCTGTAAAACTTCTGTAGTATTCTCCAGATAATGTATCCCATAAAGAAGAATTAAAATAACCTAAATTTCTTGACATTACAAGAAATCTTTTCTTATGATATCTTATTTGTTTTCGGATTCCATGACTATAAACCCTTTTTTCTTCAAAATCGGGTGGAATTCCTAGGAATCCAGTTTTGAAATGTGTTACTTCAAGAGGATTAAACCCCCACAGATTTAAATTAATACCAGTTTGCTTTTTGATGACTTCCACGTACCTGAAGAAGTGTTTATCTCCAGCTGTTAACAAAGCGATCAAACCCAAATGAGGTGATTTCAACCAAACTTTCAGATTAGTTCGAATATGTTGTCTTTTCTTAGATATATCCGCAGCTACAATTATATTCTCCACACCCAATCTAGAACAAACCCTACTAATATTCCTTCTACCGAGATCAGTTACCATTCCCCAATCATAAGTATATGTGACTGGCTTCATTTTTAATTCTTTAACTATTAAATGCAGTGCATAACAACTATCTCTCCCACCTGAAAAAGGAACAATACAGTCAAGCTCATTACCAGGTCTTCTATAAGGTTCTACAAGTTCGAATAATTCAGATGTGGGTTTAGGAACATTTCTGAGTTTATAACTATGACAATAATTACAAACCCCATTTTCATCAAATTTGATGAAGGGCATTGTATGCGGAAGAATGCATCGAGTACATCGCTTCAAGTAAGGCTCTTCGTATTCAAGAAGTGCTTCTTCATGTGAATCATGCCGAAATTCAGGTATAAGATTTTCTTTGCGAAAATTATAATCACGAATTATCAATTCTTGATCACTGACAGGAATGTCAAAAACCTTACATACACCGTTGATTTGTTCTATATCATCTACATGCAATAAATCTAAAGCATACCGTTCTGAAGCAAAATAAATAGACTGATCTTTAATACCGTGGTATAAGCTCCCACAATTAGAGAACACTATCATCTTGCCTAGTTTTGGGATTGCCACAGCACAGGACATTGTGCCATCACAAATTTGGAATATTTTTTTGGGTATTTTCTCTAAAGAAATTTTCTCTTCCAGAAACTTATTGAAGAGTGCCAATATGATTTCAGAGTCAATTCTATATAGTCTAGTTAAACCTAGGTTATTCCAAATCTCTTCATGGTTCACTATAATGCCATTGTGAATTAATATTAAATCGTCTCTAATAATTGGTTGATTATCATTTAAGCCATTGGTTATTAATCTACTATGACCGAAAACTATTTCTGAATTAGTAAGATTAGACTTTCTCAATAATTTAACTATATCGAAATCGGCCCTCTCTATAATATAATTATTTGCTGAATCTAAGTATACTAAGCCACTAGAATCCCTGCCTCTTTGTCGAGAGTGCTGAATAAGTGTTTTTAAAGATTTAGTATTAACTGAATTGCTCGAGATTATTCCGAATATGCCACACATAAAGTAATTAACTAATTAGAAAAAAATTTAAATCCACTGGCTATTTTGTAGAAGCTATAAAGACTGAGAACATTATATATAGTTACCGTTAAGGAATACAAAATAAGTGCATCAAAGAATTTTAGATTAAAGACGTATGATAAACAAAAAACTATAACTAACAAAAAAAACAAAAAGAATTGTAACAAAAAATTCAATTTTTGCTTTCCCAAGGAAATCAAAGTAACCGAAAGAACACCGCTTACAAAATAACTATAGAACATAGGCGTCATAATATAAATTACTGTAGATAATTCAGCCCACTCTTCACCGAGTACTAATAATGTAAGTTCATCTAAAAATAAGATTTCAATTAATATAAATGGCAGAGGAATAAGTATCAAAAATTTAAATGTATTTATAAAAATAGATCTACATTCACCAAACTCTCTATACTTATTGGCCATTGGTTGCATTAATGATTTGTTTACAGAAGTTACCAATACATCCATTGGAACTAAAATTAGTTTTGTGGCCATTGTCACCAAACCTAAATTATAAGATTCATAAATAATTGCAAAAGCAAATATGTATAAATTGTTAGCAATAACATTTATAAAATTTGCTGGCACAACATATAGTGGGTAGAGTTTATATTCACGAAAAGTTTTAACAAGTAACTTAACTTTAATGGTAGTGGGTAATAATAAAAACCAATTATTACCCGAATCCATTCTTGATTTACAAAAAATATAACTATGAATATATGATGAGAATCTAGATAAACAATCTGAGAATATTAAGCCAATTTTTCCTGTATTTAGAAAGCCAAATCCCACCATACTTATAACATTTACTGTATTAGTTAAAATTTTATTTGTAGATAATACCCAAAATTTTTCATGTCTGTTTAACCAAAAGGCATAAATTTGGTTAAGAGACAAAAACAATATACCTATAAGAATAAATGTTAAAGTTTTAATACTATAAAGTTCAGAACTAATTAAATTAGGGCTAATCAATAGTAGAGCATATCCTACTGAAATAAGAGTAAAACACGATAGTAGCAATACTACTATTGATAACCTAAAAAGCAAATAGGCCTTCTTATTATTCTTTGGTAGAGGTATTGCCTGTTCGAATTTATTTGATGCAACGGATGTCCCGATTAATATCAAAGTAAAAATAACAGAAAATTGCCCAAAATCTGAAGGGGTATACAGTCTAGCAACAACTGGTGTAGCAAATAGTGGTAATAATTGTGATATTACATTGCCAAAAAAAAGTATGGAAATGTTTTTCTTTAAAGACATCTAATTTGAGTTAGGTTTAAATTTTTGAATAAAAATTTTAGGATTTACAGTAAATAATTAGCACATTTACATAATAAAAAAGACTATAAATCTTTCAAATACTGATCCATTTTCTTTGCTAACATTGAATATTCAAATTCATTTTCAGCTAATTTTCTAGCGTTGATTCCCATCTGTTTGATATCCTTATCTGGAAGGTTGTATAACTTAAAAATGGCATTTGATATATCAAGATTATTGACACTTGGAACCTCATAACCTGCAGCATACTTCTCAACGTAATCAAATTCTGGAGAATTAACTGCATACAACATAGGTTTTCCAGAAGCCAAATATTCGAAGTACTTTTGTAAAGATGTACCAAATTTATTTAATTGCACATCTGACATACAAAGAAAACAAACATCAAACGTTTTATACAAACTCGGTACTTTAGATTTTTCAACTGGATCCAAAAATGTAATATTTTCTAGCTTTCTTTTTCTAGCATCTTCTTCTATATTTATCTTACTTGGTCCGCTCCCAACAACTAAAAAATGAATATCTTCTATATTTTTAAGCATGTCAGCAACTTCTACAATTGATTCAACATTATTAGAAATGCCGATGGTACCTGCATAACCAACTATAAATTTATTTTTTGGAATATTGTTTAGGAAATTTGAATCTAATGGTTCTGGATTATCAAATTCTTCTTTATCAAATCCATTTGGTATCCATCTAAATTTAGATTTATCCATCCCCCTTGAAACCATATGTTTCCAAGAAAATTTTAGATTAGAGAAAACCAAATCAGATTTCTTATAAGCAAAATCTTCAACCCATTGTAATAATTTGATAAAAGGGTGATTTTTGCTAATTCCACCAATCTCAATTAAAGTTAATGGCCATATATCTCTAACTTCAAATATTAATTTAGAATTTAATTTTTTTGATAATGAATAAGCACCGAGAAAAGGTATAGGAGATGGAGAAGTTTGTAAAATAATATCGGGTTTTTGAAATTTATATTTATTTAATTTAGATATCTTATAAGCAAATTTAAACCATAAGTAGACCCTCTTCTTAGATCTAGCATCTTTGTACTTAGGCATGTTAAACCAAACAAAATTTAGACCCTCTACGTTTTGTACGTAATAGTCTCCATGAAAATTTGGCTTTCTTTTTAGTAAATGGTGATTGTTAGACGCAAAGATATAAACGGTATAACCTAATTTAACCAATTCTTTACCTAAATAATAACTACGACCTCCATAACCGAATTCTGGTGTAGAAGAATACTGATTAATTATCCAAAGTGTTTTTTTTGACATGTCTTGATAAGATTCTATAAAGTTAGTAGTAATAATTAATTTTTATTGAAATTTTTCTTAAATTGAGCAATCAAATATCTCTAGTTTAATAATGATAAATTAAGAAACCATATTCATAAACGTGCAAGTAAATTTTTATATATAAAAAATATTATATAAATATTGGTTGAATAATAAGAAAAAAAAGATTGAACAAAAAATGGGATTTACAGAGAAATTTTTTTAACCATTTAGTTAAGTGATACTTCTTAAAATATCGGAAAATTTAATTAATTCTTTGTATCCAATCCCAGGATGTACCAAAAACATTAAACTTGATTCTCCCAGTTTGAAAGCATTTTTTAATCTAGTAGCAGGTATAAAGTTAGTTAATTGGAAGGCTTTTTCTAAATAAACTTCCGAACATGAACCAGTAAAACAAGGAATCCCATTGTCATTAAAACTATTCAAAACTGAATCTCTAGTTATTTTCGATTCATCTTTAATAAAAACGTAAGCTTTATAGGCTGCATGCTCAATATGATTTGGTATATCAGGGACTCTTAGCCAATTTACTTTTTTTGCTTCATTCCAAATATACATCGCATTTTCTAATCTTTGTTTATGCCAGTCAGGCAAACGTTTGAGTTGAATTCTTCCGAGAACAGCTTGAATCTCAGTCATACGCCAATTGGTTCCAAAACTTTCATGTAGCCATCTAAAACCCGGAGGATGTTTTTTGTTATACACTGCATCATACGACTTGCCGTGGTCTTTATATGACCATATCTTCTTCCAAAGGTCTACATCATTGGTGGTTACCATTCCTCCCTCACCACCTGTTGACATTATTTTATCCTGACAGAATGACCAAGCACCAATATGACCTATAGATCCAACTGACTTACCCTTATATTTAGCACCATGCGCTTGAGCACAATCTTCTATAACAAATAAATTATGATCTTTTGCAAGTGCCATAATGCCGTCCATTTCACAGGGCCAGCCTGCCAAATGTACACACACGATAGCTTTAGTTTTAGTATTTATTAAAGGTTTAATAGTTTCGGGAGTAATATTCTGACTATCTAAATCTACATCGGCAAATATCGGGGTGGCACCAGAATTTATAATAGATGAGACGCTTGCTATGAATGTTCTTGATGTAACAATGACTTCATCACCTTTTCCTATACCAACAGCTAACATCGCAAGATCAAGTGCAACCGTGCCATTAGCTACAGCAACAGAGTATTTAGTGCCTACAAATTCAGCAAATTCTTTTTCAAATTCTCTACACTCCTGACCCGTCCAATAATTTACCTTATTGGACAAAAGAACTCTCTTAACAGCCTCACCCTCTTCTTCAGTGAAATTAGGCCAAGGAGGAAAATTATATTCAACCACTTTATTTCTCCAATATTCTTGCTGGATTTCCTACGACAGTTACACCATCTGGTACATCTTTAGTAACAATTGCTCCCATGCCTACTATGGCACCTTCACCTATAGTTAAACGCTTTGTAGAATTTCCTTGCTTAATTACAGCTCCACTACCTATATATGCATGTTTTTTTATGTGTACATTACCGTTACACTTTGCACCTGGAGCGAAAGTTACAAAATCTTCTATTACTGAATCATGTTCAACATAGCTATAAATGTTTGCATGAAAACTCTTTCCAATCTTTACGTTAGGGCCTATAAAAGTAAAAGGGCACAGTATATAAGATAATCCTAGTTCAACATCATCAGATATATGGGAAAATTCACCCCTAACAGAAATCAAATCAATGTTATTAGAAAGCAATTTTGATGTTATGGATTCTCTGATCTTACTATTTGCTATCGCAACAACTGCGGTTTTATCTGGATAATTTAGAGATATAAAGTGATCAAAATTAAGAGAATTCAATCCATTCACAACAACTCCGTTAATTTGATCATCAATAAAACAGATATGAGAATTAGAATATTGTTTTTTAACTAATGGGAGAATATCCCTTCCGAAACCTGAAGCCCCATATATACCAATAATGCTATCAATACTATTCATCAGGTGTTCCTCGGAACTTTTCAGTTGTGACATGACCTTGAGAACTTATTCCTTCAGATTTTAATACTTTCAAAAATGTTAAATATAAAATTTTTATATCTAAACTTAGTGAATAGTTATCGACATACCAAACATCAAATTTAAATTTTTCTTCCCAAGATATTGCATTTCGACCATTAACTTGAGCCCAACCAGTTATCCCTGGTCTAACTTCATGTCTTCTAGATTGAAATTCAGAATATAAAGGAATATATTCAATTAATAATGGTCGGGGGCCTACAAAGCTCATGTCCCCGATTAATACGTTAATTAACTGAGGCAATTCATCAAGAGATGTTTTTCTAACGAATTTTCCTATAACAGTTAGTCTTTTCTGATCTGGTAATAAGTTGCCTCGCTCATCAAAATCATCTCTCATAGTTTTGAATTTTAGAATTTTGAAAATTTTTTTATTTTTTCCGGGTCTTGACTGAATGAAAAATGGTTTCCCATTATTGGCAAAAAATAATAATATGGTTATAAATAGAATAACGGGTGAAGTGAATATTAAAAGAACTAAAGCTCCAATGATATCTAATATTCTTTTAGTAATAATTCTATACACAGTTTATCAAACTAAGCTATAACACTTGAAATTATTACTTCATTATAGCTATTAATCAATTTATATATTTACTTAACAAAATTTTGGCCTATGGAGCATTTCGCCCCATAGACCCAATATACCTTAGTCCCTATCTCTAAAACGCAATGTTCATACTCAATGCAATGATGCAAAGAATAAGTGCCATCGGAACATACACGAATCTGCCGATAGAATACCAGAAGGAGCCTTGCGGGCGCATTGCCCCCGTATTAACTTCATCTAAAAGCTCATCCTTGCGTAAAATCCAAAACCATGAGACGGCCCCAATCACCGCACCAATAGGGATAATGTAAATCGAAACGGTATCCATCCATGGACCCCATGAACTGATAGGCTCCATAATGACCCCAAATCCGAAGCAAATTACGCACAACGCAATCAGTACGACTGAGCGCTTCAATGAAGGGAATTTGTATAAGATAGATTCAGCTACCACTTCAAGCATGTTTTGTAGGGAGGAAATGCCCCCGAACACAACCGCCGTAAACAGGATTATCGCAAATATTTGACCACCAACCATATCTTGAAGTATCTTTGGCAATGTCACGAAAAGCAGCCCTGGCCCTCCTGCCTGATCCATACCAAACGCAAACACCGCAGGAATCATAACCAATGCCGCTACAACCGCTGCAATAGTATCGAAAATCGCAGTTTTCTTTGCACTATCAACGATATCTTGATCCTTCGGAAGGTAGGAGCCGTACACGAGCATGCCAGACCCTGTGATGGATAGCGAGAAAAATGCCTGCCCCATCGCAGAGACCCAAACCATCGGATTCTTCAAGAATTCCCACTCAGGTGTGAGCATAAATTTATAACCTTGCATCGCCCCATCCAAAAACATCACGCGCACCGCAAGAATGGCGAACAAAATAAAGAAGAGTGGCATCATAATTTTGTTCGTTTTCTCGATACTATGAGCACCTAATAAAAGCGTGATTGTTGTGCCTAAAACGATAATGGCGTGAAATGGAACGACTGAGTACTCTGTAAGTGCAAATGACTCAAACCAAGTATTCGTATCGATGGTCATTAGCGAGCCGTCTATCGATTGAAATAGAGCCTTAAGTACGTATGAGATAATGACTGCATATCCTATGGCAATGCACATGCTTCCCGCCAGCGGCAGCCATCCAAGCACTCTTCCCACTGGAGCAAGGTTACGAGATTTCCACGCATATTCGTACGATCCTAGCGTGCCCGTGCGTGCTCTACGTCCAATCGCATACTCTGCCGATAATCCTGCATAAGAAAAGATAGCCACAAAGAGTAAATAGATTAGAAGGAAGGCACCGCCGCCATTTGAACCTAATTTATATGGAAAGCCCCACACATTGGCCATGCCAACAGCGGAACCTACGCAGGCTAAGATAAAGCCCCATCTTGTGCTAAATATACTGTGTTTCTTATGCATAAATATTCTTATTAAAAAAATTAAAACGAATGTTTATGATATCAATTGTGTTTCAGCAAATTACTAGGGTTTTTACTTATAGATCAATTATTTGTGGAAAATTTGCAAAAAAAGTGGTCAACGTGACCACCCTTTAGTTGGCAATGCCCCCGTTTACCATTGGAAATTTGCTGAAGCAGCAGCCCCAAAACGTCCTTGTGAGTTGCCTGCACCGATAACATTTAGTGTCCAATCACCACGAGTATTTCTATAGGAAACACCTAATGCATATCCTGTTTGTCCATAGTGAGTACCAACACCAACAGATACTTGTCCTTTACCTGGAGTTTGAGTTGGAACTAGTGATGCAGCAGCAAGTGCTTGAGCAGCCACAGCATTAGTGCGTTTATCTACTTTGTTTACTTTATTGTCTAAATTTTCGATGCGTTGTGAGAATTTATTGTCTAAGCCATTTAATTGGTTGTTGAATTTTGAGTCAGTTTGAGCTTGAAGAGCCTTAAGTTGAGCCACGTTTACAGCGTCTGTGTTTTCAGTACCTGCGGCAACATTAATGATTTGACGAGTTGCGGTGGCATTGCCAACTGAAAGAGCACCAAACTCACCTTTCACTGTATTTTTGACGTCTGCGTTATCGCTTAGGTAAACGGCATTGGCTTGAGCTGCTTCGCGATCTGCAGTGGAATCTGCACCTAAAGCTATTCCTCCTGCTGAGGTTGATTTTGTGTTTGAACCTAAAGCCAAAGAATCATCAGCGATAGATTTGGCAGAAGAGCCTACAGCCATTGAATTTTTGCCTGAAGCAGTAGAATTTACACCTACTGCAGTCGATTTTTTTCCAGAAGCAGTATTTCCATATCCAATAGCAGATGACATCATTTCTAATGCTTTATTAGTGTGACCAATTGCCGAAGAATATATTTGTTTTGCTTCATTTTGGATACCAATTGCATTTGATGAATGCCCATCAGCAAGATTTTGATATCCGACGGCAGCCGCTGACATTTTATTAGCTTTATTTGACAAACCAATAGCTGTAGAATACGGACCTTCAGCTTTATTTCCTATACCCATTGCAGTGGTGTTAGGGCCTTTTGCGTTATTATTGTTACCCATTGCAGTGGAATTCACACCATCAGCTTTGTTATTTTTACCTTTTGCGATAGCATTAGAGCCTATAGCTTCATTCCCATCAGCATCGGGTGCAGCTATAGCGGATTGAAAACTGATAGCTGATAAGCATAAACAGCTACAGGTGATGAATTTATTAAAATTAATTGTCGACATTTTGTGTCCCCCTTACAAAAAATTTTTATTGTAACTATCCAATACTTTGGAAAAATTTCAATGAAATATATATACAATTTGTTATTTTTTTTGTTACATTTAGGCAACTTTAAGCAACAAAAAAGCCCTCTGAGGTGATACCTTAGAGGGCTTTGAGTATATGGAGGGTTGTTATTATTTTTATAAGGGGTATATGAATAAAAGAGCCTGACAATGACCTACTTTCACAGGTGTCCACCCACTATCATCGGCGCTAAGGTGTTTCACTGTCCTGTTCGGGATGGGAAGGAGTGGGGCCACCTTGCTATTGTCGTCAAGCTACAAACTGGTTATGGCTTTTTTTATCTTTAGCCATTTGGAAGAAGCACTACAAGGTGGGGTTGAGAGTCTTAGATTGCTCTTTTGTTTTTCTCTATATATATTCTAATTAAAGCGACCCATAACACTGATAAAGTTATAGGATCAAGCCTCTCGGGCAATTAGTACTGGTTAGCTACATGCATTACTGCACTTTCACACCCAGCCTATCAACGTTCTAGTCTCGAACGACCCTTAAAAGGAGCTTTACGCTCAGGGATACCTTATCTTCAGACGAGTTTCCCGCTTAGATGCCTTCAGCGGTTATCTCTTCCGTACGTAGCTACTCGGCAATGCCATTGGCATGACAACCGATACACCAGCGGTACGTCCACTCCGGTCCTCTCGTACTAGGAGCAGCCTCCGTCAAGTATCCAACGCCCACGGCAGATAGGGACCAAACTGTCTCACGACGTTTTAAACCCAGCTCACGTACCTCTTTAAATGGCGAACAGCCATACCCTTGGGACCGGCTACAGCCCCAGGATGAGATGAGCCGACATCGAGGTGCCAAACACCGCCGTCGATATGAACTCTTGGGCGGTATCAGCCTGTTATCCCCAGAGTACCTTTTATCCGTTGAGCGATGGCCCTTCCATTCAGAACCACCGGATCACTTTGTCCTGCTTTCGCACCTGTTCGACTTGTCTGTCTCACAGTCAAGCACGCTTTTGCCAATGCACTATCAGCACGATTTCCGACCGTACCTAGCGTACCTTCGAACTCCTCCGTTACACTTTGGGAGGAGACCGCCCCAGTCAAACTGCCCACCATACACTGTCCCCAACCCAGATCATGGGCCAAGGTTAGAACCACAAACAAACCAGGGTGGTATTTCAAGGACGGCTCCAAAAGTACTAGCGTACCTCCTTCTTCGCCTCCCACCTATCCTACACAGGCCGGTTCACGATCCAATGTAAAGCTACAGTAAAGGTTCATGGGGTCTTTCCGTCTAGCCGCGGGGAGATTGCATCATCACAAACACTTCAACTTCGCTGAGTCTCAGGAGGAGACAGTGTGGCCATCGTTACGCCATTCGTGCAGGTCGGAACTTACCCGACAAGGAATTTCGCTACCTTAGGACCGTTATAGTTACGGCCGCCGTTTACTGGGGCTTCGATCAATAGCTCTCACCACATCAATTAACCTTCCAGCACCGGGCAGGCGTCACACCCTATACTTCCACTTTCGTGTTTGCAGAGTGCTATGTTTTTAATAAACAGTCGCAGCCACCTATTCTCTGCGGCCTCTTCTGGCTACTCACCATACAAAGGCATACCTTCTCCCGAAGTTACGGTATCAATTTGCCGAGTTCCTTCTCCTGAGTTCTCTCAAGCGCCTTGGAATATTCATCCCGTCCACCTGTGTCGGTTTGCGGTACGGTCAACTTGTAATTTAACGCTTAGAGGCTTTTCCTGGAACCACTTCCTGTGACTTCAAAGACCTTAAGTCTTCTGCGAATCATAGCCTTGAATCCTTTGACCGGATTTGCCTAATCAACTTCTTGGCTACAATACCGAGCATATCCAACAGCCCGTACACATTCCGCAATCCGTCCCCCCTTCACATCACAAGCCGGTGTAGGAATATTAACCCACTTCCCATCAGCTACGCATCTCTGCCTCACCTTAGGGGCCGACTAACCCTGCGCCGATGAACGTTGCGCAGGAATCCTTGGACTTACGGCGAGGGAGCTTTTCACTCCCTTTATCGCTACTCATGTCAGCATTCGCACTTCTGATACCTCCAGCAAACCTCTCGATTCACCTTCTCTGGCTTACAGAACGCTCTCCTACCACGCATCCGCTCTCTTAATATGTCTAATCTCACTTCGTTCGATTATCCATAAATCTTAAACTTACAGTTTAAGATTCAAACCTCCTTAAGTACTTTGGACCCTCTCTGTCCAAGCCTTTTGGACTCTTTCCTGTCCAAGCCTTTTGGACTCTTTCCTGTCCAAGCCTTTTGGACCCTCTCTGTCCAAGCCTTTTGGACACAAATCTATCCAAGCCTTTTGGACACAAATCTGTCCAAGCCTTTTGGACTCTTTCCTGTCCAAGCCTTTTGGACTCTTTCCTGTCCAAGCCTTTTGGAGTACGTTAGTGAGAGTTTTGAATTTGCATTCAAAACTCTCACAATGAAGTATCTCGATTAAACACATTAAAAGAGCGGATGCATCCGCAGCTTCGGTAACTGGCTTAGCCCCGTTACATCTTCCGCGCAGGACGACTCGATCAGTGAGCTATTACGCTTTCTTTAAAGGGTGGCTGCTTCTAAGCCAACCTCCTGACTGTCTATGCCTTCCCACTTCGTTTCCCACTTAGCCAATTTTAGGGACCTTAGCTGGCGGTCTGGGTTGTTTCCCTCTTGAGTCTGGACGTTAGCACCCAGTGCTCTGTCTCCCATGATCGAACTTGTCAGTATTCGGAGTTTGCCATGGTTTGGTAAGTCGCCATGACCCCCTAGCCATAACAGTGCTCTACCCCCAACAGTTATTCATGAGGCACTACCTAAATAGTTTTCGGAGAGAACCAGCTATTTCCAGATTTGTTTAGCCTTTCACCCCTATCCACAGCTCATCCCCTAATTTTTCAACATTAGTGGGTTGGGTCCTCCAGTACCTGTTACGGCACCTTCAACCTGGCCATGGATAGATCATCTGGTTTCGGGTCTACACCCAGCGACTATAAACGCCCTATTCGGACTCGCTTTCGCTACGCCTACCCTATCCGGTTAAGCTTGCCACTGAATGTAAGTCGCTGACCCATTATACAAAAGGTACGCCGTCACCCTAGGGCTCCGACTGTTTGTATGCACACGGTTTCAGGTTCTATTTCACTCCCCTCCCGGGGTTCTTTTCGCCTTTCCCTCACGGTACTGGTTCACTATCGGTCGATCACGAGTATTTAGCCTTGGAGGATGGTCCCCCCATCTTCGAACAGGATTACACGTGTCCCGCCCTACTTGTTGCAACGCCTAGTACCATAACTATAGTTTCGTCTACAGGACTATCACCCTCTACGGTCTCACTTCCCAGTAAGTTCGACTACTACAATTACTATCTCGTTGCGGCTCATCCAATTTCGTTCGCCACTACTTTCAGAATCTCGGTTGATTTCTTCTCCTCGAGTTACTTAGATGTTTCAGTTCACTCGGTTCGCCTCCTCACCCTATGTATTCAGATAAGGATACCTCCTAAAAAGAGGTGGGTTTCCCCATTCGGATATCTGCGGATCAATGCTCATTTGCCAACTCCCCGCAGCTTTTCGCAAGCTATTACGTCCTTCTTCGCCTGTGATCGCCAAGGCATCCACCATGTGCACTTAGTCACTTGATCCTATAACTTCATCAGTGTCTATCTCTCATCATATATCTCTATATGATAACTAACACTAACACTTCAGTCATAAGTCTCTTATAACCATATCACTTATTGAAAAAAAAGCCCTTTTAAAACTTTTTTTCATTTTTTTTGAGTATCGCGTTAATTTTCTTTTCTAGCCGCTCATCTTAGAATATTCTTGATTTCTATTTTGAGAACTTATAAAAAAACTTACAGCTTTCGCATTCAAATTTCTTTTTGTGTGTTTTTTTAATTTTGCAATCACAACCCATAAAAAATTTAGACAGCTATGTAAGCACCACCTTATATCTGTGACTCCTTAAAATCACTCTCTATAAGCTTATACGTACTCACACAACCATTCTTTTGTTGTTTTACTTGTTGTGCTTCTTCCAAATTGTTAAAGAACAGCCTAAAGTAATCTCTCTTTCTTGTTAATTATTGCTTTTTTAAAAAAAGATACTTTATTAATTCACTCTTTCTTTCTTTTTAAAAAAGAGCTATTAATAAAATACCCTAATATCCATACACATACACAAAAGCGGCTTAGAGAATATCTAGGGTGGTGGAGGATGACGGGATCGAACCGACGACCTCCTGCGTGCAAAGCAGGCGCTCTCCCAACTGAGCTAATCCCCCACATTCTTTTTTTCATACTCTCTCTTTCTTTATAGAGCATCTCTATGGTGGGTCAAGCTGGAATCGAACCAGCGACCCCCGCCTTATCAAGACGGTGCTCTAACCGACTGAGCTACTGACCCTTCTTTCCTTCTTATTATTAGCCTTTAATCTCTTTTGTTGGCCCTTTTCTCTTTATAAAGCCAATACCTCTTTTTAGCTGTTTAATCTCTCAAATTTTCATACAAAACCGATAAGCGTGGATACTTAAAAATATGCCAAATTTTTGGTTCTCTTTTTCTCTTAAAGGAGGTGATCCAGCCACAGCTTCCGCTACGGCTACCTTGTTACGACTTCACCCCAGTCATGAATCCTACCGTGGTAATCGCCCCCCTTGCGGTTAGACTAACTACTTCTGGTAAAACCCACTCCCATGGTGTGACGGGCGGTGTGTACAAGACCCGGGAACGTATTCACCGCGACATGCTGATCCGCGATTACTAGCGATTCCGACTTCATGCAGGCGAGTTGCAGCCTGCAATCCGGACTACGACCAGGTTTGTGAGATTAGCTCCACCTCGCGGCTTCGCATCCCTCTGTCCTGACCATTGTATGACGTGTGAAGCCCTACCCATAAGGGCCATGAGGACTTGACGTCATCCCCACCTTCCTCCGGTTTATCACCGGCAGTCTCATTAGAGTGCCCTTTTACGTAGCAACTAATGACAAGGGTTGCGCTCGTTGCGGGACTTAACCCAACATCTCACGACACGAGCTGACGACAGCCATGCAGCACCTGTGTTTCGGTTCTCTTGCGAGCACTCCTAAATCTCTTCAGGATTCCAAACATGTCAAGGGTAGGTAAGGTTTTTCGCGTTGCATCGAATTAATCCACATCATCCACCGCTTGTGCGGGTCCCCGTCAATTCCTTTGAGTTTTAATCTTGCGACCGTACTCCCCAGGCGGTCAACTTCACGCGTTGGCTTCGCTACCAAAACCATTTAAGGTCCCAACAGCTAGTTGACATCGTTTAGGGCGTGGACTACCAGGGTATCTAATCCTGTTTGCTCCCCACGCTTTCGTGCATGAGCGTCAGTATTATCCCAGGGGGCTGCCTTCGCCATCGGTATTCCTCCACATCTCTACGCATTTCACTGCTACACGTGGAATTCTACCCCCCTCTAACATACTCTAGCTCGGCAGTTAAAAATGCAGTTCCAAGGTTGAGCCCTGGGATTTCACATCTCTCTTTCCGAACCGCCTGCGCACGCTTTACGCCCAGTAATTCCGATTAACGCTCGCACCCTACGTATTACCGCGGCTGCTGGCACGTAGTTTGCCGGTGCTTATTCTTCAGGTACCGTCAGCATCCTAGGGTATTATCCTAAAACTTTTCTTCCCTGACAAAAGTGCTTTACAACCCGAAGGCCTTCAATCGCACACGCGGAATGGCTGGATCAGGGTTGCCCCCATTGTCCAAAATTCCCCACTGCTGCCTCCCGTAGGAGTCTGGGCCGTGTCTCAGTCCCAGTGTGGCTGGTCGTCCTCTCAAACCAGCTACGGATCGATGCCTTGGTAGGCCTTTACCCCACCAACTAACTAATCCGATATCGGCCGCTCCAATAGTAAAAGGTCATCGCTGATCCCCCTCTTTCCCCCTCAGGGCGTATGCGGTATTAGCTACGCTTTCGCGTAGTTATCCCCCGCTACTGGGCACGTTCCGATACTTTACTCACCCGTTCGCCACTCGCCATCAGGAAAGCAAGCTTCCCTATGCTGCCGTTCGACTTGCATGTGTAAGGCATTCCGCTAGCGTTCAATCTGAGCCAGGATCAAACTCTTCAGTTCAATTCCTGCTATATCTATATTTATCGCTTACTTTTATTGCTTAAAACTTCAAAAAAAAGAATTAACTTCTCAATTAAGACTTCAACTATAAACCACTCTCTTTTTATTATTGGTCATAAGTAAAAATCTCTCTTGCTCTTATCTACTCTCTTTTTCTCTTCACATTTATAAGCGTAAGACTTGATGTATTAAAACCTAACATTTAACAAAATCAAGTACCCACACTTATCGGCTGTATTAATTTTTAAAGAACATTTTTTTCACTACCACCCACACACAAAATTCATATGTAATAAATTCGTAAAATGTGGGAAAAGTGAAAGATTATTAATATACATAAAACTTAAAGTCTTTGTCAAATCTTTTTAGCGTTAACCCTAATTTAAGCTCCAAATCATGTTGCGTTTATGCATATTTCAACGCCCCGCATCACGCACCCGAAGCGCCTCAATGCATTACCCCAACATCTGGTATAATGCAAATGAGAGTCATTAACACACATCGTGTACAACCGCATTGTGTACTTTAGCTTCGCACACTGTCCCTCAAAATAAAATAAGCTCCTGCAGCCTCTCGACCGCAAGAGCTCATTTTGGGTGGCAATGCCTCCGCACCCCTCCACCCTTCTCAACTAAGCATTCGATTTGTGAGTGTGATAAACAGCGTCGTAAATATCAGTCACCTCTTTCTCAGGCTCACCAGTAGCAAGACTCACCACGTAAATCGCGATACTTGCGAATATGAAGCCAGGCACGATCTCGTACAAACCGAACCACCCGAATTGCTTCCACACGAGCACTGTAGCTGCACCAACAACCATACCCGCGAGAGCTCCCATTTTATTCATGCGTCTCCATGTTAATGCGAACACCACCACAGGGCCAAATGCCGCACCAAATCCCGCCCATGCATAACTCACCATTGCGAGTACACCACTATTTGGATCCCAAGCCAGGAATATTGCCACAATAGCGACAGCTACAACCATAATACGACCGAAAGTCACAAGTTGCTTTTCGCTCGCTTCACGATGCAAGAAAGTCTTATAAATATCTTGTGTCAATGAACTTGAGCACACAAGCAATTGAGCCGATAGTGTACTCATCACAGCAGCTAAAATTGCAGCCAAGAAAATACCTGCAATCCATGGGTTAAATATCAAGATTGAAAGCTCGATAAATACACGCTCTGGATTTGATGCAACGCGATTTAAATATTCGGTATGCGTATTAAAGTAAGCCAATCCGAAGAAGCCCACTGCAACAGCACCTGCAAGACATAGAATCACCCAAATCATACCAATGCGACGTGCACTTGGGATTGACTTAATTGAATCGATGGCCATAAAACGCACCAAAATATGCGGTTGACCCACATATCCAAGCCCCCACGCAAGGGAAGAAATAATGCCCATCACAGTCACGCCTTCAAACATATGGGCACTATTAGGATTAACGCTCTCAGCTACTTGCACGGCATTATCCAAGCCACCAACACTAAACACCGCAGCGATAGGCACGATAATTAAGGCCGTAAACATAAGCGATGCTTGCACAGCATCAGTCCAGCTCACTGCCAAGAATCCCCCAATAAATACATACGCAATAGTACATAATGCGGCGATCCAAAGAGCTGTCATATAGCTCATTGAAAACATACTCTCGAAAAGGCGAGCTCCCGCCACCACGCCAGAAGCACAATATAATGTGAAGAAAATAAGAATTACAATCGCAGACACAATGCGAAGAATATTGGTTCTATCTTTGAACCGATTCGCAAAGAAATCTGGCAATGTCAACGCATTGTTCGCATGTTCTGTATATGTACGCAATGGAGCTGCAACAAACTTCCAGTTCACATAGGTTCCAATAATTAGGCCTATTGCAATCCAAGAAGCTGAGATACCTGTACTATATACCTCGCCAGGAAGGCCAAGCAAAAGCCAGCCACTCATATCAGAGGCACCTGCTGCAAGAGCCGCTACAAATGCGGTTAACTGCCGACCACCCAGAATATAGTCTGAGAGATTTTGAGTCGATTTATAGCCCCGATACCCGATATAAATCATCAGGACAATATAAGCTGCAAAAGTCACTATTACTGGGGTGCTTACGATAGAATTCATAAGAATCTCCTAAAGGTTAAACTACTGCCATAAGCGTTGCATTACCCCCAGCAGCGGCGGTATTTACGCTTAATGACTGCTCTACTAAAAGTCGCTCAAGATCATATTTTGCTCCGCCTTCAATAGCTGCTGTCGTTAATGCCTGAGGCTGAATAACGATATAGCTATTTTCTGCGAAGTCTTTAGCGATCTGTTTCAACATATCCGTATCGCCTTCCACAAGCACCGCATCAATTCTCTGATTTGATAGCAAGGTGGCAATGCTCACGGCTACATTCGGATTGGTATTTTTATAAATTCTTATGCTGCGACCGTTCTCTGCCTTAGTTTGCCCAACAACAGAAGCCACTTCAGGTACAACGTTTTGCAAATCAGGCCATCCAGCGAAAATCGCATTATTACCTGTGATGGAGCATGCCTCTAACTGTGCACGAGCGCCAGCGGCAGATTGAGCAATGCAGAGAACATTGCCACGGGGGCGTACGAAATAAAAATTCTCTTCGCCCGTAGGGGTAGGCATTTTATGTTTCACAGCCAAGGGATTATCAGAGAAAATATCACCAACACCAGCGTGTGAACCTTCAGCTAACAAACGATATTGATATAACGGGCCGCCCGCTTTTGGACCTGTTCCTGACAATCCCATACCACCAAAAGGCTGCACGCCAACGACCGCACCAATAATGTTCCTATTGATATAGAGATTACCTGCTCTAATTCGAGATGCGATATCTTCTACTGACTCATTAATGCGCGAATGCATACCAAATGTAAGTCCATAACCGCTTGAATTAATCTTCTGAATCAAATCATCAAGATTTTTGCGATCAAAACGAACTACATGAAGCACAGGGCCGAACACCTCTTTTTGAACATCTGTAATATCATTAACCTCGATTAATGTTGGTGCGACAAATGTGCCATTTTGCACTTGTTCATCCATAGGAGTTTGATGAATTTTGAATCCTTTTGCACGCATATCTTCAATGTGATCGAGGATATTTTTCTGAGCCTCTGCGTCGATAACTGGCCCAACATCAGTCGTTAGACGATCAGGATTTCCGACACGCAACTCATCCATATTTCCCTTAAGCATATTAAGAAGAAAATCTGCCACATCATTTTGAATGCAAAGAATACGCAATGCAGAACATCTTTGACCAGCTGAGTCAAAAGCTGAAGACACAACATCGACTACGACTTGTTCAGCTAAAGCAGAAGAGTCCACTATCATCGCATTCAGACCACCTGTCTCAGCGATTAATGGAATCGGCTGACCGTCCGCTCCAACACGTCCAGAAATTGATTTGGCAATGCTCTGTGCTACCGCCGTCGACCCAGTAAACATCACGCCCTTAACGCGTTCATCCGCTACCAATGCCGCACCAATATCACCAGCACCAGGTACAAGCTGAATCACGTCTTTAGGCACACCCGCTTCATGCAATGCCTCTACCGCATAATAAGCGATGATTGGTGTTTGTTCAGCAGGCTTAGCCAGAACAACATTTCCCACTGAAAGAGCGGCAGAAATTTGCCCCAAAAATATGGCCATCGGGAAGTTCCATGGGCTTATGCAAACGATAGGGCCAAGCGGTTTATTATCGTGGCTAGATAATTTCTTATCCACACGATATGAGTAATAACGCAAGAAATCCACGGCCTCACGAATTTCTGCTACTGCATTAGCGAAACTTTTTCCTGCTTCACGAACAGCTAATGCGATGAAAAACTCTTGACGCGATTCAATAATATCAGCGGCTTTGCGAAGCATATCTGCCCTCTGTCCCGCTGGCAATGCACTCCATCCCGCAAACGCTGCCTCTGCTTTAGCGACCATATCTTTCGCTTCAGTTTCAGTAGCAAAAGTTACTTTACCGATTATGTCTCTATGATCAGATGGATTTTTCGCATCCGTGCTGCGAGCCGCATCAGAAGCCACTCCTGTAGGTGAAGACACCCACTCTTTGCTAGTCGCTCCTTTTAAGCCTTTAGCCAATTCACTCAATGTTAGTTCATTAGATAAATCCACACCTCGTGAATTTAGCCTATCTTGTCCTTGTGCTTTATATAACTCGCGTGGCAATGGAATCATGTCATGCGGTTTTCCGATTGGATTCACCTGCAACGCTAAATCAACAGGATTTTCAATTAAATCATCTACAGAGACATTTTCGTCTGTAATGCGATTTACAAATGATGAATTAGCACCATTTTCAAGTAAGCGACGCACTAGATATGCAAGCAATGTTTCATGTGTTCCAACTGGTGCATATATACGGCAAGGGCGTCCTAATTTTCCGTCCTTCTCGTCGCCCACAACCTCTTCATATAGAGGTTCACCCATACCGTGTAAGCACTGGAATTCAAATTTACCGTGATAAAAATCAGGTCCAGCCATATGGTAGATTGATGCCAATGTCTGTGCATTATGTGATGCAAATTGTGGGAAGATTTCGTCTTTGGCTGCAAGTAGTTTTCTTGCACATGCGAGGTAGGATACGTCAGTGTGGAATTTTCTAGTGTATAAAGGGTAGCCTTCTAATCCGTCGACTTGGGCACGTTTTATTTCAGTATCCCAATAAGCCCCTTTTACTAACCTAATCATAAGTCTACGATTAGTGCGACGTGCTAAATCAATAAGCCAATCAATCACAAATGGGGTGCGTTTTGAATAAGCTTGAACTACAAATCCTATTCCCTTCCATCCCGCTAGTTGCGGCTCATGACATAATTTTTCAAGTAAATCTAGGGATATCTCTAAACGGTCGGCTTCTTCTGCATCGATATTAATTCCGATATCGTATTTATGAGCCAATAAAGTAAGATCGCGTAAACGAGGATAAAGTTCTTCCATTACGCGATCATATTGAGCTCTTGAGTATCGTGCATGCAGTGCGGATAATTTGATAGAAATCCCTGACTTCTCATAGATATCGCGACCAGTTGCCGCTTTACCGATAGCATGAATTGACTCTTCATATGATTTGTAATATCGAAGTGCATCCGCATCATTCATCGCAGCTTCACCAAGCATATCAAAAGAATAATTAAAGCCCTTCTCAATCATGGATTGACCATTTGAAAGGGCTTTTTCTATAGTTTCACCGCGAACAAAATGCTCACCCATTATATGCATAGCTTGGTCTACACCTTTACGGATAAGTGGCTCACCACCACGTGCAATTAATTTTGTAAGCGATGCACCTAGTGATGATTCAGTTTGTGGTTTAACTAATTTACCTGTAATCATCAAACCCCAAGTTACTGCATTTACGAACATAGAGTTTGTGCCAAGGTGTGATCTCCAGTCGCCTTTACTAATTTTGTCTCTAATTAAAGCGTCTCTAGTTGCGTTATCTGGAATACGAAGAAGTGCTTCAGCTAAGCACATTAAGGCAATACCCTCTTCGCTTGATAATGAATATTCATGAATTAATCCATCTACTCCACCACCCGTTCGCTTCTCTCTTAATTTAGTTACAAGCATTCTTGCTGTATCTGCAATAGCTGACCTTAACTCTCCTGGTTCAGCTAATTCAATTAATGGGGGTAAACATTCGGTTTCTGGTCTTCTATAAGCAGATGTAATCGCTGCTCTTAAATCTGATTGATCTAGAACAGAATTTGTAAACTGTTCAAATGGTTTAGTCGCAGTTTCTGACTTTACTTCAGGTGATGTGGAACTCAAGATAAACTCCTTCAATAAATCGAAATTCCATTAAAAATTCTAATGATTATCAAATAAAAAATATATAAGATAATTCCCTTATTTCATGTGTTAATATACTCACACTTTTATAGCCTTGATTCGCATGTATGCTTACATTTCCGCAAATTGACCCCGTAGCTATTGACCTAGGTTTTATAAAAATCCACTGGTACGGAATTATGTACCTTGTGGGATTTTTCTTCGCTTGGTATTTGGGAAGATATCGTATCAGAAAAGGATATTTTAATGTTTCCCTAAACCGATTTGAGGATTTGTTATTTTGGTGCATATTAGGTGTGGTTTTAGGGGGAAGACTTGGTTATGTGGTTTTCTATAATTTAAGTTACTACTTATGGAATCCGCTTAAGATTTTTGCCTTTTGGGATGGAGGAATGGCATTTCATGGAGGGCTAATAGGCGTGACCACTGCCATGCTTTACTTTGCGTATAGGGAAAAAAAGCATTTCTTCGAAGTAACTGATTTTGTATCTCCATTAGTGCCGCTTGGTCTTGCTTTTGGGAGAATAGGTAATTTCATAAATGGTGAATTGTGGGGCCGAGTTACTGATGTACCTTGGGCCATGATTTTCCCAGGAAGCGATGATCAGCCACGACACCCATCACAACTCTATCAAATGATGGGAGAAGGATTTCTTCTATTTTTAATTGTATGGATTTATTCAAGCAAGCCTAGGCGACTAGGTAAAGTCACAGGGTTGTTTGTTCTGGGTTATGGAATATTCAGATTTTTAGCGGAGTTCGCAAGAGAACCTGATAGCCAACTAGGTTATCTCGCATTAGGCTTAAGCATGGGGCAGTGGCTATCAGTACCTATGATAGTCTTGGGTTTCGTAATCTTCGTAATGCCTATGAAGAGAAGAACCCAAGACAATTCGAATATTAATTTACCTAAAACTTAGGAATTATTTAGGATATATCTCGCCCGAAAATCTCACATGTACGTCAATTGAGTTAGGAGCTAACGGAACACCATTTGATGTAACCATCGCTTTTGAACTATCGGCCATACCCCTGTAGCCATAGTTATAATAGCCTGGCTCGCTTTTATTCATAGTCACTTTACCGATGGTGTAAGAAGTAAACCCAAAAGCCTTGGTAACTGTATCAGCTTTAGCTTTAAATTCATCGGCTGCTTGTTGAAGAATTTCTGACTCAGCTTTTTTGCGTGCTTCTGGGGTTAATGAGAAATTGATATTATCTGGGATCATCGTAGTCCCAATAGATTTTATAAATTCCTCAACTTTTTTATGATCACTAGAAGCCACAATTACAGATCCTTGCACATTCCAAATTATATTCTCTGGCTTAAATGATTCACTTGAAGAATATCTTCCTGAATATTCCTTCCAAAAATTGTAATTATTAGTGGAGATTTCAAGGTCGGGGAATTCTTTAGCTTTTTGGATAACCTCGTCCATAGCTTTATTTATTTCCTTAGTCATAGAGTCTAAGTCTTTTCCGCTTAGCTCTTTACGAAGGATAAGTTCAACATAGTCTGCTGTCACTTTTTTACGAACACTAGCTGAAACATTAAATTTTGGTGAATCAATTGGTTTAAAGCGAGTTTTTTCTTCTTTAGCCTCTGTATCAGAAGGTTCTTGAGTTTGAGCTTGTATCGGTGCAATGAAAGCAGTACTCAATGCGATGGCAATAAGTGGGATTTTGAAAAAAGATTTAGTCATAATGTTCTCCTATAAATAAACGACCATGTAAGTAGTTTAATCATTAGAAGTAAGTGCCTGATCAAGAAGACTATTTAATTCGGAAATTCGCTTATCGACTTCATAAACTGGCACCCCACTAAATGGACCTTCATTAGATTGCATCTTAAGATGATCTAATGCCAATTTAAGACAGCCTAAAATAGCTACCCTTTCAACTGCTAGATTTGGGGAAGATTGCTTAATTGAACGCAACAAATCATCCACTCTTTTTGCAGAAAGTATAAGTGCTTCCTTATCTTTTGGATCCGTAGTCAAACTAATTGCACGGTCAAGGATATTTATATCAACTTTTTCCATAAATTACTCTTCTTGAACATCGTTTGAAATGTTTTCTAAAACATGTGCGACACGTGAGCGAATGGAGGTTAAATCTTCCTTCCAAGTATTTAATATAGCCTTATCTTTATCGTGAGCAGTCTGCAGAACTTTATTTTGATCTTTTAGGTTTTTGACCTCTTGAGTCATGATAGATTGCGTTGATTCTAAAAAACCCTGAAGTTCCGATACTTTCTTATTTAATTCCTCAATTTTCTTCTCGTTAGAATCTAATTTTTTCTGCGACGCTTCAAGTTGCGACTCATAAGTAGATACTTGCTCACGCAATCGGTTTCTCTCATTAAATAATGAACGATTTATCTGAGAAACTTTGTGAGCCTTTTCGATTAACTGATCAAGATTTGAAAGCATGATATCTTAGAATTTACTATAAGAAATTAAAATAACACTTAAGTTTATAATAAATAATCTTATAAAGCCCAATTATTTACCAATACAAAAGCGACTGAAGATTTCTCCCAGTAAGTCATCAGCAGTAAATTCACCCGTAATTGTATTGAGTTGCTCTTGAGCAAGACGCAAATGTTCAGCAAATAAATCTAGTCCCTCGTACGCAATCTCTCTAGCATGCTCAAGTTGCCCCTTAGCCTCACGTAAAGCATTCATATGGCGCGTGCGTGCCAGAAATAACCCCTCCGATTCGCCCTGCCATCCCGCAATCTCAAGCAATGCCGTCTTTAGTAATTCAAGCCCATCACCCGTTTTCGCAGACAAACAAATGTCATCCCCATCACGCATTGGCTTTTGACCATAAAGATCGATTTTATTGTGCACATAAAGTCGTTTTACGCCCTTAGGAATCTCTTGCAAGGTGGCAATGAACTTGCTATTTTTCTCCTCTCGTGGGTCCATCAAAATCAAAGCCACATCCGCATCCTGCAATGATTTTTCGCTTCTCTCTATGCCAATGCGCTCCACAATATCTTCGGTTTCTCGCAGACCCGCCGTATCCATAAAATGCACAGGCACACCGTCGATATGAATAAAATTGCGAACGACATCGCGCGTGGTCCCCGCAATATCCGTCACGATCGCAATCTCCTCCCCTGACAATGCATTCAAAAGCGATGATTTCCCCACATTCGGCATACCCACAAGAGCCACATGCAGACCCTCCCGCATAATAGTCCCCTGATTTGCCTGCGATATCACACGATCGAGTTGCTCTTGTATCACCCGCAGCTGCCCCATAGCATCGGCCGCCTCTAAGAAATCGATCTCCTCCTCAGGAAAATCCAATGTCGCCTCAACCAACATCCTCAGATTTATGACCTTCGCTACCAAATCTGAAACCAAATCAGAAAACGCGCCTTTGAGGCTTCGCAAAGCCATTCTCGCAGCCTTTTCGCTTGAAGCATCTATCAAATCGGCAATGCTCTCGGCTTGTGTCAAGTCAATTTTATTGTTTAGAAATGCTCTTTTTGAAAATTCCCCAGGCTCGGCAAGCCTAGCTCCCAATTCCAAACACCGTCCTAAAACCATATTTAAAATTACTGGGCCACCATGCCCTTGTAATTCAATAACATCTTCCCCAGTAAAGCTATGAGGTGCAGGAAAATAAAGCAATAGACCATTATCTATGGCATGGCCTTCTGCATCGTAAAAATCCGTATACTGAGCGGTTCGCGGTTTGATTTCGAGCCCTTTGCTTATGGCCTGTGCAAATGCCCCCAACTTCGGCCCCGATACACGCACAACACCAATGCCTCCACGACCAGGTGCCGTGGCTACTGCCGCAATAATATCTGATTGCATAATCAAGTTTGAATAGATTGCTCGTTTGAGTTTGTTATTTTTATGTCTGTACTAATTATCTGAGACTTATATTCGATGGCAATGTGCCCGCCTAGCTCCGTTAATGCTATTTCATAAACTTCGCGTTTAAATTCAATAACCTGATGTAGGGGAACAAAATAATTACTCCATCTCCAAGCATCAAATTCAGGATGATTCGTACTGCGTAAATTTATGTCTTTATCGCGGCCTAAAAGTCTAAGCATAAACCAAATTTGTTTTTGCCCTTTATAAAGTCCCCTAGAATCTCTGCGAATATAGTTCTCAGGAACGTTATAGCGCAACCAGTCTCCAGTGCGCCCTAATATTTGTACGTGTTTAGGTCTAAGTCCAAGTTCTTCATATAGCTCTCTGTACATGGCTTGAAGCGGCTTTTCGCCGTACTTAATGCCACCCTGAGGAAACTGCCATGATCTTTCGCGTATACGCTTACCCCAAAAAACCTCATTTTTAGAATTAACTAAAATAATACCTACATTAGGACGGTAGCCATCGCGGTCAAGCATTCACTACCTCTTAAATTTAAAATACAATTGCTCTAATTATATTAGGAAATAATTACATAAGGAGACAAAACTTGCTGGCTTCCAAATACCACATCAATACATCAAAAGAAGCTCCAGCTGAGGCTGAGGTCATAAGTCATAAATACATGCTACGTGCTGGCATGATTAGAAAATTAGGTGCTGGTATTTATACATATATGCCCTTGGGGTTTAAGGTCCTAAAAAAAGTTGAAGCTATAGTTCGCGAAGAAATGAATAATGCTGGTGCAATTGAATTACTTATGCCAGTTGTCCAACCTGCAGAACTTTGGATGAAGACAGAGCGATGGAATGCATATGGCCCCGAACTTTTACGTTTTAAGGACAGACACTCGCGAGATTTCATTATTCAACCGACATCTGAAGAAGTTATTACCGATATCGTTGCCAATGAAGTGCATAGCTGGCGTCAACTGCCACTTAATTTCTATCACATTCAAACAAAATTTCGAGATGAGCGTCGTCCTCGTTTCGGCCTGATGCGTGGTCGAGAATTCCTTATGAAAGATGCATACTCATTTGATAGAAACGAAGAAGAGGCAAATAAAAGCTATCAAAAAATGTATGACGCTTACACTCGTATCTTCACTAGATTAGGCTTAAAGTTCCGTGCGGTAAATGCGGACACGGGCTCTATTGGCGGCTCTCGAAGCCATGAATTCCAAGTTATTGCCCAAACTGGAGAGGATTTAATTGTATACAATCCTAATTCTGACTATGCAGCTAATATTGAATTAGCGGAAGCCGTTTCGCTTATTGATAAACGAGCTCCTGCTACTCGTGATCTTGAGTTGGTTGAAACTCCTAACTGCACAAAATGCGAGCTTGTTGCTGAATATCTAAATGTGCCTCTTGAAACGAATGTTAAATCCGTAGTATTTAGTGTTGAAAAAGATTCAGGTGAAAAAGTTTTATGCATGCTTTTGATTCGTGCAGACCATGAATTAAATGATGTGAAAGTCTCAAAACTTCCATTTTTTAAAGAAGCTAAATCTTATGACATGGCTACAGAAGCCCAAATTATGGAGTTCTTCGGCTCAACCCCTGGTTATTTGGGGCCAGTAAAACCACTGAAGGAAGTCGTGGTCATTGCCGACAGAACAGTAGCAAATATGTCTGATTTTATTTGTGGCGGAAATAAGGATGGCACGCACTACGTTGGCGTAAACTGGGGCCGCGATTTGCCCGAACCTCAAGTTGAAGATATACGTAATGTTGTAGAAGGTGACCCTTCCGCCGATGGCAATGGCACCCTTGCCATCGACCGAGGCATTGAAGTGGGCCATGTATTCTTTTTAGGCGATAAGTATTCATCTAAGCTTCGTGCTGTTTATTTAGATGAAAACGGTAAGGAAGCTGTTATTCAAATGGGGTGTTATGGCATTGGTGTAAGCCGGATTGTTGCAGCTGCTATCGAGCAAAATCATGATGAGAACGGAATTATATGGCCATTGCCAATGGCACCATATGAAATTGTTATATGCCCTATCGGATGGTCTAAGAGCGAGGAAGTTAAAGCGAAATGTCTTGAACTTTATGAACAATTTAAGGCCGCTGGATATGACGTAATTTTGGATGATCGTGACATGAGACCAGGTGTTATGTTCACTGAATGGGAACTTATCGGTATTCCGATTCGTGTTACTGTCGGTGAACGTGGTCTTAAGGAAGGCGTGATTGAAGTTCAAAAAAGAACAGAAAGTGAAGCGAAAAAACTGTCACTAACTGAAGTATCTAATTACGTTAAATCTGTTTATGAAGATTTGTCTATTCGTGTATAGTTAACTTAATGAACTTAAGAAAAGATAATTTGAAATTCGTATTCCCTATCCGTGTTTACTACGAAGATACGGATGCGGGAGGTGTAGTCTTTTACGCAAACTATCTGAAATTTTGCGAAAGAGCCAGAACTGAGTGGCTTCGTAAACTTGGTTTTGATCAAAGTAAACTTGACTCGGAGTTAGGATTGATTTTTGTTGTTTCAGAAACAAGCCTAACTTATAAAAAGCCTGCAAAGCTTGATGATATCCTTAGTATTCATACGGAAGTTGAATCTATGGGAAAAGCTTCTATAGTTTTTTCTCAAGATATATATAGGGAAAATGAGCTTTTAGTAAAAAGCAAAATAACAGTTTGCTGCATTAAAAGAGATGGCTTTAAACCAAGTGCTATTCCTGAGAGTGTTCGGTTATCTTTTGAATCTGTTATGAGCCCGAGGATTTCTAATGAATGAAGTTGTTTTAAATACTCCCGATAAGATGTCGATTCTGACTTTAATTACTGATGCGAGCTTGCCCGTTCAGATAATTATGCTGATTTTGCTTATTTTATCTATAGCTTCTTGGGCGATTATTTTCTCTAAATACACTCTCCTATCTAGTGCGAAATCAAATAATAAGAATTTTTTAAATGAATTTTGGAGGGGCGGTGATTTAACTGATCTTCACGCTAAGGTTCAAAAATCTCCGAGAAAATACGGTATCACCGCAAGGGTTTTTGAGGCTGGTATGAGTGAATTCTTAAAAGCAAGATCTAGAAATTTATCTCCTCAATTGCAAACCCAAGCAGCTGATAGAGCTATGCAAGCCACTTATTTTAGAGAGATGGATGGGCTAGATAGCAAACTAAGTTTTCTTGCTACCGTTGGGTCTGTAAGCCCTTATATTGGTCTTCTTGGAACAGTTTGGGGAATTATGCACTCATTTCTTGGGCTAACCACGGATAGTACAGCAACACTTGCGGCAGTTGCACCAGGGATCGCAGAGGCACTCATTGCCACCGCAATTGGTTTGTTTGCAGCTATTCCAGCATCTATTGCATACAATTCATTTTCACGATCTATAGATAAAGTTTCTACCAACGCTGAAGGTTTTATGGATGAATTTCTAAATATCCTTCAAAGACAGTCCTAATAGGAGGCACCATGTCTCGCCGAACCTCCAGAAGGTCTAAATCTAGACGTTTCAAAAATGAGATGAATGTCGTTCCATATATCGACGTTATGCTTGTTTTGCTCGTTATTTTTATGGTCACTGCACCGTTAATAACACCTGGGCTTATTAATTTACCTACCGTCGGTAAAGCATCCAAAGTGCCTGTTACCCCTATCGAAGTCCAATTAGAGCAAAATGGAACTATAAGTGTGCGATTCCGTCAGCCTGGAGCTGAGTTTGAAGTTACTCCAGAGGCCGTGTTAGCTAGCAAAATTAAAACTATGATGAACACCGAGAATACTCCTGTTGTTATTTCTGCGGATGGTCAAGTTGCATATGAGGAGGTTGTGCGACTTATGGATAGACTTAGAGCAAGTGGTATAGGTCGGCTTGGTCTAATGGTAAATCAGGAGAAAGGCGAAGGGGCCTCTGGTTCTAAAGCTAGATAGGCAACTGATGACCAGACGAAACTACGAAAAATTCAGTAAGAATGAGGGCGAAGGCAAATTTTATTTGTTTTCGATTGTGCTGCATGTAGTTTTGTTTGTAGTTTTAGGACTAAATTTTCTACAAAAAATGGAGTCTGCGAGTGGGCCTGTTCAACTAGAGTTATGGGCTGAGGGAGAGATTAAGGCACCATTGCCACCAAAGGCGGTTGATGCGGTTGAGCCTGAGCCTGTTGTGGAAACTGAGCCCGTTGAGGAAACTGAGCCCGTTGTGGAGCCAGAACCTGTGGTCGAGCCTGAGCCTGTTGTTGAGACTGAACCTGTTGTGGAACCTGAGCCCGTTGAGGAAACTGAGCCCGTTGTGGAGCCAGAACCTGTGGTCGAGCCTGAGCCTGTTGTGGAACCAGAACCCGTTCCTGTTCCTAAGCCTTTAGTTATTCCACCATTACCAAAACCAGAACCTGTTATTGAACCAGAACCTCAACCAGACCCTGAGATTGCTTTAGCGGAACAACGTAAAAAAGAAGAGGAAAAGCGTAAAGCTGAGGAAGCTAGGAAAAAAGCCGAAGAAGAAAAACGCAAAGCTGAGGAGGCTAAGAAAAAGGCCGAGGAAGAGAAACGCAAGACTGAAGAAGCACGCAAACTAGAAGAGGAAAAGCGTAACGCTGAGGAAGCTAGGAAAAAAGCCGAAGAAGAAAAACGCAAGGCTGAAGAAGCACGCAAACTAGAAGAGGAAAAGCGTAAAGCCGAGGAGGCTAAGAAAAAAGCTGAAGAAGAGAAACGTAAGGCTGAAGAAGCTCGCAAGCTAGAAGAAGAAAAACGTAAAGCTGAGGAGGCTAAGAAAAAAGCCGAAGAAGAAAAACGCAAGGCTGAAGAAGCACGGAAAAAGGCGGAAGCCGAGCGCATTGCCAAAGAGAAGGCAAAACGCGATGCTATCAGGGGTGATATCTTAAGCAGAGCTGGTATTAAGGGCGGCCAAAATAGTGTGAATCAACAAGGTGGCGGAGGCGGAAACTCTGAATATATCCGTAAAGTTCAAGCATGTGTGCAACCGCATCTTAAATTCAATGGGCCGAAAAAATTGACTCTTAGATACAAAATTATTTTGGGGTCTAATAACAAGGTTCAGTCGGCTACAATTGCTGTAACTTCGGGGAATAAGGCATTTGATACGGCGGTGTTGAGGGCAATATATCAATGTAAACCTTTCCCGAAACCGCCTAAGGGCAATGTTGTTCAGGGTCCCTACAACTATTCTCCACGATAGTTTGTAAATGAATGTAACATGGAATTGAGCATTGGCCTTAATTATGAAATTTGAGTTGATAAACTATTTATAGATATTTATTTGGAGTAAGTATGGTCTTGACACGTTTCCTTAAGATTGTTGCGTTTCTAGCAATTACTTCTTTAGGCTTTATTTTTACTGCGAAGTCATTTGCACAGATTGAGGTGCCCTTGTCTGGAGTGAATACTGTTGATAATCGCCTACCTATTTTTGTAGCTGATTTCAAGGGACCTCGAGGAAAGGAAATCGCGGATATTGTCGCTAGAGATTTGAATAATTCGGGGCAATTTAATGTCACACGCATTGCCAGCATTGCAAAGGATTCTAAGGAAAAACTAAACTGGGATAAGTTAATTCAAATTACGCAAGGGGCAAATATTATCTCTGGATTCGATAATGGGGATCATGTACATTATCGATACGTAGACCCTATTCAGCAAACCATACGTGAAGAAGCTCGTATTTCCAAGCCATCTCAAAGGGCAATTGCTCATAATATTTCGGATAAGGCTTATGAGCAAAGTATAGGGCTAAAAGGGGCATTTTCAACGAAGATTGCATATGTGTCTGGACAGACTTTATATATCTCTGATTATGATGGGTTTAATGCTAAGGTTTTAGTTTCTGGGGCTACTATTATTTCACCAACATGGTCTCCTGATGGCAGTCGCATTGCCTACGTGAGTTTTGAGTCAGGAAAACCAACCGTTTATGTGCAACAGCTATCTTCGGGTGTTCGTGTGCCAGTGGCTAATTTTAAAGGAAATAATAGTGCACCAGCTTTCTCGCCTGATGGACGTTCAATGGCAGTGGCTTTAAGTATGGATGGCCTATCTGATATTTATATGGTTTCGGGAGATGGGTCAACTAGAGCTCCACGTTTACTAGCCTCTTCTCCTGAAATTGAGACTGAGCCTTTCTTTTTTCCTAATGGTTCAGGTATTGTCTTTGTATCTGATAGAGGTGGTAGCCCTCAAGTATATCGTACCGGTTTAAGTAATGGTGCCTCTTCTAGGATTACTTTTGAGGGATCTCAAAATCTTTCACCTAGAATTTCACCTGACTCAGAAAATTTAGCTTACACTAGTTTAAGAAATGGTAACTATGTAATTGTTACAATGAAACTAGCCACAGGAGAGGAAAGAGTTATTTCTAATGGCCCAGATGACCTCTCTCCTAGCTTTTCGCCTAATGGAATGCAAGTTATGCATGTTTCATCGGGTAAAATAAAGATATCTAACATTGTTAGTAACTTTTCTACCGTAATTCCAAGCAAGGGTGCAGTATCGGCTGTTGCATGGGGTCCGTTTATTAAATAAGGAGTAAATTATGTCACTAAGAATAATTAAATCAATTTCACTTGCTTCTATAGTTTTAGCCTTAGCTGCTTGTTCTACTACTGAAACTTCTACGACTAATGAAGGGGCAACTACTACGACAGTTAACCAAAATGGTACTCCTGTTCAAGTGATTTTGGATCCGTTTAACCCCGCAAGCCCTCTTTATCAAAACAAATCTGTTTACTTTGCATTTGACAGGTATGATGTTGAACCTCAATATAACGAAATGTTACAACTTCATGCTAAATACTTAACTTCAAATGCTCAACGTTCTGTTCGCATTGAAGGTAACACTGACTTAAGAGGAAGCTCGGAGTATAACCTTGCATTAGGTCAAAGACGTTCTGTTGCTGTTGCACGTATGTTAAATCAATATGGCGTTAATTCTGCTCAAATTGAAGCTGTAAGTTTCGGTAAAGAAAGACCTCAAGCTATGGGTAATTCTGAAGAAGCTCACGCTCAAAACCGTAGGGCTGATATTCAGTACATGAAATAATAGGATTTGAGTTAGATGAATAAATCTACGATATCTAAATTTATAATATCGGCTGTGGCTCTCGTAGCTATTTCATCTCCAGCTTTTGCAGAGGATGAACAGGCTCGCAGAGCCATTCTTGAATTGCGTGCACAGCTTAAGCATTCAGAAGCTATGCGTAATGAGTTATCTAATCAAATCGTTAGACTTCAAGAGGATATTCGTAAGTTACGCGGTCAAGTTGAAGTTCTATCAAATTCTGTCCGTAAACAAAATATATCTTCAGGCGGGCCAAATGATGTGACCGCACCTACTCAGGTAGGAGACCCTGTAGAACAAAATGCTTACGATACAGCTTTAGATTTATTTAGACAGGGAAATTATGACGCTTCAGCTACTGCGTTAGCTAATTTCTCTGCTACATATCCGAATAGTGTACTAGTCCCAAGTGCCCTTTTTTATGAAGGGGGAAGCAGATATGCGACTAAAGACTTTAAAGGCTCTATAAACACACTAACTAAGATGGTTAATACTTATCCAAATAATCCTCAAGCTGGTGATGCCTTGCTAGTGATTGCAGGTAATCATTATGAACTTAAGAATTTAGATGAGTATAAGAACACCTTAAATCGTATTATTAAGGAGTATCCTGGAACACCTGCGGCTGATACAGCTAAAGAGCGTCTAAATATGAATTAATATGGTTTCCGATTTAGTTTTAAATAATATCCCCTTTGCTTATTTGGATATAGGTGAAGGGGTTCCTCTTTTAATGATACATGGCTCTTTGTGCGACTATAGATATTGGAAGGCACAAGAGAAACCCCTATCTTCACATATGCGTCTTATACTTCCAAGTTTGACCCACTACTGGCCACACAAATCACACCCAGAGCACTTTAATTATGAAGCGCATGCGAAAGATTTAATATTGCTTATGGATCATCTTGGAATTGATAAATTCCATGTGCTTGGACATTCTAGAGGTGGTGCGGTAGCTATGCGAATGTACTTGGATTTCAAAGATAGAGTTAAATCCATTATCCTTGCCGACCCTGGGATTAGGACCAAATCCCAACTTACGGAGGGTCTAGCTGGTCGACGTGAAGCCCTGCAATTTATTCTTGATGGTGAAATTGAAAAAGGTGCAGAAAAATTTGTGGACTTAGTTAGTGGGGCTGGGACTTATAAGAAAATGGTTCCATGGTTTAAAGAAATGGTTCTAGATAATATACACACACTAAACGTTCAAAAAAGTGAACCTCCATTTTTGATAGAGAAAGAAAATCTTGAAAATATAGATAAAGAAGTTCCTATTACGATTATAGGAGGTGAGCATAGTCCTAAACCCTTCCCAACAATTGTTAGAGATTTACATGATATGTGGCCGTCTTCTAAATTACATATAATAGGGCCCTCTTCTCATGGTATGAATTTAGCAGTCCCACACAAATTTAATGAACTTATTATCGAGCATATAGAATCAATGCAGAAGGTTTAGGCGAAATCAAAATTTAAATGTTAAAAATCCTAGCAAAATCGTGTAGTAAAAACAAAAAAAGGGCTAAGTTAATTAGCCCTTTAAGTTTTACGCATCTTAGTAAGTTGTGGCTTTTACATCATTAGCCTTACAAGAGAACGATTTAGATTTGTCGTTACTTAGTTTGACATTAAACTCAATCTCATCACCCACTTTTACTTCGTGTTTAGATAACATTACATGATATCCGCCACTTTTGAAGTTCACTGTTGATTGAGGTGGAACTTCAACCCAATCAACAGATCTCATACCAACTAATGTATCTTCTGATGTATATGTTTCGTGAAGGTCAGCAACCCCAAATTTTTCGGAACTGACACCCACTACATAAGCAGTTTCTGATTCACTATTATTTTTTATATCAAAATATAAAGCAGAGAACCTATCAGAAGGGAAAAGCCTAATCCAACATTGAGTCACATCAATGTCGTTTTCGCTTACATTACTTACTGGTGCTTTTTTTTTAGAACATCATTTTTGTGCTCTTTATCATGATCATGTTTGTCATGGTCATGTTTGTCATGGTCATGGTCATGGTCATGATCATGTTTCTTGTGGTCATGGTCATGTTTTTTATGGTCATGTTTGTCATGGTCATGGTCATGATCATGTTTCTCATGGTCATGGTCATCTTTCATGCCGTCCATAGATTCATCAGTATTAGTTTTAGTTACTGATTTAGGTTGAGCTTGATTTTTAGGTTTGATAAGAAGAGGTTTTCTATCTGCATCAGTATTTTCAACCACAGCCGATTTCATCTCATCCTTAGCTGAATCAACCATAGTAGAAGCAGATTGAGCAAATGCTACAGAACTGAATGCCAAACCCATTGTTAAGAATAGTGTTGATTTCATAATAAATCTCCATTTGGATTAGAAAGTGAAATTATTCTAACCATGTATATACCTTGTGTATACATTTTGAAATAAAGAAAAAGATTTTTTACCTTTTGCTACATTGTCACATTTTGACCCTAAATTTGATATATTTTCTAAACAAACTATTACTCTCTTAGGGGATTACATGAAAAAATTATCTTTATTATTTGCTGGGCTTGTACTAGCTTCAGCTCAAGCTCAAGCGGACACTCTAGACACAGTTAAAAGTCGAGGTCACGTAGTATGTGGTACCACTACTGGATTTGCTGGCTTCTCAGCTCCTAACGATAAAGGTGAATGGGAAGGTCTTGATGTGGACCTATGTAAATCTGTTGCTGCGGCAGTATTTGGTGATGCTACTAAATTTAAAACTGTACCTTTGAACTCTCAACAAAGATTTACTGCCCTTCAATCAGGGGAAATCGATATTCTTACTCGTAACACTACAGTAACTCAGCAAAGAGATACTGCTATCGGGCTTATGTCTCCAGGCGTTAATTTCTACGATGGTCAAGGATTTCTAATCAAAAAATCTCTTGGAGTTAAAAGTGCAAAAGAATTAGATGGTGCTACTGTATGTATGCAAACTGGTACTTCTAACGAAAACACTATGGCTGACTGGGCTCGTGCAAACAAAATCACTTATAAACCAGTAGTATTTGATCAGTTTAATGAAGTAGTTAATGCATTTGCTTCTGGTCGATGCGATGTATTCTCGACTGATGCATCTGGCTTGGCATCAATCAGAATTTCAAAACTTTCTAATCCAGATGAGTATATGGTATTGCCAGAAATTATTTCTAAAGAACCTCTAGGACCTTTTGTACGTCAAAGCGATGATAAATGGTTCAATATAGTTAAATGGGTTATGCATGCTCAATGGAATGCAGAAGAACTTGGAATCACTAGTAAAAACGTAGATGAACAGAAAAAATCTACTAACCCTAACGTACAAAGACTTCTTGGGGTAACTGAAGGAAGCGGTAAAAACTTAGGACTTAGTGAGGACTGGGCTTACCAAGTTATCAAACAAGTTGGAAACTATGGTGAGAGCTTTGAGAGAAATGTAGGAAAAGACAGTGTTCTTAAAATTCCGCGTGGAATCAATAAACTATACACTGAAGGCGGACTTCACTACGGTTTACCTGTTCGCTAAAATGGGAAGGATTTCAATCCACTCTTGAAATTTACAATTTAGCCCATATAATTAGCACTCATGAGCATTGAGTGCTAATTTTTTTATTTTGATTACGTATTAGGAGTTTATCCATGGCATTACGTCCATTACAAAATTTAGTGGTTATCAAACGAGTAGATAACAAAAAAACTACTGAGTCTGGCATTATCCTTGCCGGAAGTGCTGAAGAAAAACAAGATATCGGTGAAGTTGTAGCAGTTGGCCCAGGTCGTAAATCAGAAAGCGGTCAGTTAATTTCTGTAGATTTAAAAGTAGGCGATCGTGTACTTTTCGGTAAATATGCTGGACAAGCAGTAAAAATGGACGGTGAAGAATTCTTAGTTATTCGTGACGAAGAAATCCTTGCTGTAGTTGAATAATCGCATATTGACCCCACATTTATATAGTTAAAAAATTTTAGGAATTTATAAAATGACAGCAAAACAAGTATTTTTCGGTGATGACGCACGCTCACGTATTGTTCGTGGCGTAAACGTACTAGCTAACGCAGTTAAAACTACACTTGGCCCTAAAGGACGTAATGTTGTATTAGAGCGCTCATTTGGTGCACCATTAGTAACGAAGGACGGCGTAAGCGTTGCCAAAGAAATTGAACTTAAAGATAAATTCGAAAATATCGGTGCACAGCTAGTTCGTGAAGTTGCCTCTAAAACTGCGGATAATGCGGGTGACGGCACCACTACAGCTACAGTCCTTGCTCAATCAATCGTAGAAGAAGGACTTAAATATGTAGCGGCTGGTATTAATCCAATGGATCTTAAACGCGGTATCGATAAAGCGGTTGCGGCTTCTGTAGAAGAGCTTCAAAAACTTTCACGTCCAAGCTCGACTTCAAAAGAAATCGCTCAAGTTGCTTCTATCTCAGCAAATAGCGATACTTCAGTAGGTGAAATTATCGCTAATGCTATGGACAAAGTAGGTAAAGAAGGTGTTATTACTGTTGAAGACGGTAAATCACTTGAAAATGAGTTAGATGTAGTTGAAGGTATGCAATTTGACCGTGGCTACCTATCTCCATATTTCATTAATAACGGCGAAAAACAAATTGCTGCTCTAGATGAGCCATTTATACTTATCTACGACAAAAAAATCTCAAATATCCGCGATTTATTGCCAGTGTTAGAGCAAGTTGCTAAAACTAGCCGCCCTCTACTAATTATCGCTGAAGACGTGGAAGGTGAAGCTCTAGCTACATTAGTAGTAAACAATATCCGTGGCATTCTTAAAACTGTTGCAGTTAAAGCTCCAGGTTTTGGTGATCGTCGTAAAGCTATGCTTGAAGATATCGCAATCCTAACTAATGGTGTTGTTATTTCTGAAGAAACTGGTATGTCTTTAGAAACAGCTACTTTAGAGAATCTTGGTCAAGCTAAACGTGTAGAAGTTGCTAAAGAAAGCACAACTATTATCGACGGTGCAGGTGCTGTAGAAAAAATTGAATCTCGCGTTAATTTAATTCGTCGTCAAATCGAAGAAGCTACTTCTGATTACGATCGCGAAAAACTTCAAGAGCGCGTAGCTAAATTAGCTGGTGGCGTTGCTGTTATTCGTGTTGGTGCTGCGACTGAAGTTGAGATGAAAGAGAAAAAAGCTCGCGTAGAAGATGCTCTACACGCAACTCGTGCTGCAGTCGAAGAAGGTATTGTTCCTGGAGGTGGTGTCGCTTTACTTCGCACTAAAGAAGCAATTTCTGCGGTTAAAGGCGAAAATGCAGATCAAGATGCTGGTATCAAACTTGTTTTACGTGCTATCGAAGCTCCACTTCGCACTATCGTATCAAATGCTGGTGAGGAGCCAAGCGTAGTTTTAAATAACGTTCTTAACGGTAAAGGTAACTACGGATACAACGCAGCTACAGGTGAGTACGGCGATATGATGGAACAAGGCGTTCTTGATCCAACTAAAGTGACTCGTAACGCACTGCAAAATGCGGCATCAGTTGCAAGCTTACTTCTAACTACAGAAGCTGCAGTAACTGAAGTTGTTGAAGACAAACCTGCTCCTGCAATGCCTGACATGGGCGGCATGGGCGGTATGGGTGGCATGGGCTTCTAATTTTTAAGATAACCATACACAATGAAAGGCGTAAACTTCACACGGGGTTTATGCCTTTATTTTTGCGGGTATCAGTTATAATTTTCGGATTCGAAAACATTGCCACCTAAAATGTCAGAAGACTACGAAAGTCCATACAAAAGCAAGCTCACATATAACCGTATCTGGAATGCCACAAAATATTCATTCCAAGGGTTCAGGTCTGCCTTCAAATTTGAAGCCTCCTTCTGCCAGGAATTTTTAATCGCATGCTTTATGTGCCCATTAGCATTTGTTCTTGGACGCACGCCAATCGAAGTGATTGTGCTTTTATTCACCTTATTTCTTGTGCTTATCGTAGAGTTGCTTAATTCCGCACTCGAGACCTTGGGCGATCGCATAATAAATGACTACGACGAGATGATCAAAAGAGCGAAGGATCTTGGAAGTGCCGCTATTTTCCTATGTCTTGTCTTCTCATTTTTCACATGGCTTTATTTTGTAATTCGCTATTTCGCTGATTGGTCGTAGTTATGGATTTCATCACTAAACTTCGTGCGGTGTGGGATAAGCAAAATTCGGCACTGATGCTTGGGCTTGATCCTGATATCAGCCGCATTCCCACTCATTATGCATGCACTACGGAAGGGGTGTACGATTTTTGTCGCGATATGGTGGATGCTTGTGCTCCTTATGTGTGCGGATTTAAGCCGCAGATTGCGTATTTTGCGGCATTAGGTGCAGAGCGGGAGCTGGAGAGGTTGTGCGAGCATATACGTCGGGAGCATCCGTCGCTTGTGGTTATTCTTGATGCAAAGCGCGGAGACATTGGCACGACAGCGAAGCAGTATGCGATTGAGGCTTTTGAGCGCTATGGTGCGGATGCTGTGACCGTGAATCCGTATATGGGCTTTGATTCGATAGAGCCGTATTTGGAGTGGAAGGATCGCGGTGTTATCGTTTTGTGTCGTACATCGAATGCGGGTGGTTCGGATCTTCAATTTCTTGAGGTCGAGGGAGAATATGGCAGGATGAGACTTTACGAGCATATAGCCACCCTTGCGTGCAAAAAGTGGAACGCTAGCGGGCAGCTTGGGCTTGTCGTGGGTGCGACTTATCCGAATGAGATTGCACGCGTTCGAGAAATTGTTGGGCCTGATATGCCGCTTCTGATTCCTGGCATAGGGGCTCAGGGCGGGGATTTGGAGGCTACTGTGACTGCCGCCCTCTCTTTCGGTGGCAATGCTCTCTTAATCAACTCATCTCGTGCGATTTTATACGCTAGCGGTGCTGAAGATTGCTTGCAAGCTGCATCAGACGTGGCTCGCAAAACTCGGGACAAAATCAATCAAACAATTCTAAAAATAGGGAAAGTGCACACTTAGCACTTTCATTTCGAATCTGATCTCGACTCTCCCCTTTTATATGTTTCCCGTGCACGCTTGAACTTATCGACCCATGTTCATCTCGCACGCCTAAACCAAAAAACACCGTACCCACTGGCTTAGCCTCTGAACCACCACCTGGACCTGCAATGCCCGTTACAGAAATTGAGTAATCGCACCTATCAAATCGCTTCAAAGCGCCCATGGCCATCTCTTTTGCAGTCTCTGCACTTACAGCACCATACTGTGCAATAACTTCGCTAGGAACGCCTACTAGAGCGATTTTAGATTCATTCGAATAAGTAACTAGGCCACACTCAAACCACTTACTAGACCCTGGTATGTCGGTTAACATTTTAGAAATAAGCCCACCAGTGCATGACTCTACTAAACAAATTCGAGCCGAGCGATCTACAAGAATCTTTGCTACCTTTTCTACTTGTAAATCCATAATATTAAAATAAGAATCAAAATTTTGAACGTTAAAAAAGAATATACAGCAGCTAATAAATCATCGAACATTATTCCAAATGAAGACCTCAATTTTCGATCGAAATATGCGATGGGAAATGGCTTCCATATATCAAAGATGCGAAAAATAATCACTGCAATAAAATAAAATGCGTATTCTTGAGGAGCGATACAAAGAATCAAAAACAGCACGGCCACTATTTCGTCCCACACAATTGAGCCACTATCATGTTCACCTATGTCTTTTGAAGTTTGTCCACAAATCCACAAACCCGCAATAAACATCACGCATATGATTACAAATCGCCATATTAAAGAGAGTGATAGCAAATCGAAAAGCCACCATATTAATAGGCCCACAAATGAGCCCCAAGTCCCCGGCCCTGGTTTTATGAGTCCTGCCCCAAAACCTAAGGCTAAGATTCTAAAAGGCTTTCGAAGCATCCATGCAAAAGATATTTTTGTGGCAATGTTTCCCGATTCCATCTCAATCAATATAAATCAAAAATGCTGAAACCCACCATTTGGAACTTCAATTAACTCCCCGTTTTCATAAACTTCCACTGGTGGGCGTGGTTTACCTTGAGCGTGTGGAATAGGTGTGAAAGGCGTAGTATCAACATAATAATTATTCTTTTCAAATTTATTTCTCAATTCCTGTCTACGCTTTACTCGTTCCCTTCTCTCTCTGTCAATATTAAAACGCCAGCTCACTTCACCTATTCTCGTTAATTTTAGTTGCAAAGAATCAGAAAGCCTCTCTATTATGGCACGATTCTCTGGGGGTGCAGTGAAACATAATTCATAGCAATCGCCCCCAGATAAAATAGCCTCACGAATCTGTTCTTTGCTAAATTGCTTTTCTAAATTCTTATCGTATGGAATTTTTTCTAAATGAATTTCTGCGGTTTTTTTGCTGCTTTTCATGATATGACCTAGGTCTTGAACAAGCCCATCGGATATATCTATGCATGAAGTAGCGCGTCTAATTAGAGATTTGCCTAGATCTATACGAGGTTCCGGTAATTCCAGAGCTTCAAAAATCATCGCATATTTAGCTAAATCATTTGGATTGTCGCGTTTAGTGGTATATGCGAGATGAGCTTTTCCAAGATTGCCTGAAACCCAAATATCATCACCTGCACGTGCCCCCGCACGAGTCATAAACGCCGAAGTAGCACTTCTTCTAAAATTTACATTTAGGCCGCCAAAAACTGTGACATTTATAATGATGCCCATTTTGCTTTTGGAGAGATCTCCGCCAATCAAAGGGCACATATATTTTTCTGATAAATTTCTAAACCCTTCAGTAAATTGAGCAATCCATGACTGATCTATAGATGGCAATGCCAACGACAACAGGCATCCAATTGGTTCTGCTCCCATAGCCGCTAAATCCGATAGATTTACAGCCAGTGCCTTATGCCCCAAATTTTTAGGATTAACATCAGAAAAAAAATGCTGACCCTCAATCAATAGATCAGCACTTGTTGCAATATGCGTATGGCCAAACGGTGGCGTAAAAATTGCACAATCATCTCCCACCGTTATAGGAACTTCTCGCGTTGCTTTTGAAAAACTGAAATAGTTTTCAATAATGTCGAATTCTTTATTCATGGATTCTAATTTTCTCAGCTAATTTATCAAGGGCACCATTGATAAATTTAAACCCATCAGTTCCACCAAAGTCTTTTGCAAGTTCAATGGCTTCATTTAAAACAACTCTTTTAGGCACATCTAATGAATTAATTAATTCATAGGTCCCTAAAAGCATGATGGAGTGTTCTATTGGTGAAAGCTCTGAATATGAGCGACTTATAAATGGGGCAAAATGTTCCCTGAGCATACTGGCATCCCGGATGATACCGTATAGAGAATTTTTGTATAAATCGAGATCCGCAAAATCGAAATTTTCTTGTTCACGCATATGTGCATCTATATCCGCACTATCTTGGGTTTCGTTTGATATAAGCCACGAATAAAGGCCCTTTACTACAAACTCCCTAGCTAAGTGTCTAGCACTAATGCCGACTTTTTGCCCCATTAAAATAAGTCTCCTAATGTTAAGTTAGTTATTAACGACGATTATCCTCATCGTCTTCATCTTCGTACTCTTCATCATCTTCATCATCAAAGTACTCATCTTCATCCTCATCATCCTCTGAATATTCTTCATCCTCAGAATCTTCATCGAAGTCTTCGTCTTCGTCCTCGTCTAATTCGAACTCTTCCTCATCGTCGTAATCCATATCTTCGTCATCAAGGAAATATTCTAAATCGTCGAGATCTTCATCTTCATCTGTTTCAGGTACTAATGCTTCCATAAGATTAGCAAGTTCCACTGCTACAAGAGCACAATCACGACCCTTCTCTTCAGCACGTGCATGTGCTTGATCAGCAGATTCTACAGTGAGCACACCATTTGCGATAGGGATATTCATCTCAAGGGCAACTTTGGAAATAGCTGCGGCACTTTCATTTGAGACAACTTCAAAATGATATGTATCACCGCGAACAACGGCACCTAAAGCAATCAAAGCATCGAACTCATAGCTCATAGCCATTTGTTGCAATGCGATTCCTAGTTCAAGCGAGCCTGGCACAGTAACGACCATAACTTGGCTTTCATCAACACCAAGGCTTTCAAGCTCATCTAAGCAAGCTTCAAGTTCTGCGTAAGCAATTTCTTCATTAAAACGGCTAAGTACAATTCCAACATAAAGGTCTTCACCGTTGCGATCTGGTTCCATAGTATAAGGTTTCATAGAGGCTCCTATTTAAGTAGTGGTGTAAAGATTATAAAGGAATTATATAGATTTGGATTTGACACCGAGATGAAGGGCGGACATATTCATCCACCCCCTCAAAATCCTCTAGGGTAGCTCGTTTCCAGTAACTATAAGAGAGAAGCCTTCCATAGAGGGCATACGAAGAGGATTACTTAAAAGTCTCATACGTCCCACCCCTAAGTCACGAAGAATCTGAGCCCCGATACCATAGGTACGCAAATCGTAGCGCTCATTTTTTTGTGGTTTAGGTTCCCTAGCTTCCTGCCCCCAATTTAAAATAGCATCAAAAATCCGACCCTCGTAGCCATGTGCATTTAATAGAACTACAACACCGCGCTCAGAGTTTGCAATTTTTTCTAATGCTTGTGGCAATGACCAGCTATGCGACTGCCCTTCCAAATCGAGCAAATCAAGTGCTGTTGTCGGTTCGTGAACTCTTACTAAGGTATCTAAATCTTCTTTAATCTCGCCTTTTACTAAAGCTATATGTGGAGCTCCAGCAGATTTATCGCGATATGCAAAAGCCTTAAATGTACCCCATGACGTTTTAATTTCTCGGGAACCAATGCACTCAATCATAGATTCATGTTCACTGCGATATTGAATTAAATCTACAATTGTGCCTATCTTAATTCCATGGCCTTTTGCAAATTCAATAAGATTTGGAAGGCGAGACATAGTTCCGTCTGCATTCATAATTTCACAAATAACTGATGCAGGTGTTAGTCCAGCTAATTTAGTTAAATCACACCCAGCCTCTGTGTGTCCCGCTCTAACTAATACGCCCCCTGGAACGGACCTTACTGGAAATATATGCCCTGGCTGCACGATATCAGTAGGTTTTGAATTTTTAGAGATAGCTACCTTAATAGTATGAGCACGATCTGCAGCCGAAATACCAGTAGTTACTCCTTCAGCCGCTTCAATTGAAGTAGTGAAATTAGTTCCAAATCCAGAACGGTTTGTACTAGTCATCATTGGTAAATTAAGCTCCTCACAACGATCGTGAGTCAGGGTTAAACAGACTAGACCTCTAGCATGAGTAATCATGAAATTAATAGCCTCTGGGGTTACGAATTCAGCAGCCATCATCAAATCGCCTTCGTTTTCGCGATTTTCTTCATCAACGATAATGACCATCTTCCCTAATCTTAAATCTTCAATAATCTCAGTAATTGGGGATATACCAAAATCCTCTTCCCGAATATCTAATTCGGTATTAACCTGATTCTGAGTTTTTGTAGAAGCATTCATACTGATACCAACTTTTGAGTTAATCAAAGATTTTAACACTTAGCGTTTGATATACTAAGTAAACATTGCCACCAAAAAAAGAGAACATGGACATTGAAAGCCGCCTCTCATCAAGCGATACGTCATACGCAAAGATTTGGCTACGTCTAAACGCATGCAATCATATTATTCAAAGCCATGTGCGCGAGTATTTGCGAATTGCACACAATCTTACACCTACACGTTTTGAAATACTTGCTCATATAAATAGCTCGCGATATGGATTGAAGATGGGCGAAATCTCTGAACGACTTATGGTGTCCGACGGCAATATTACTAATGTTGTGAAGGTGCTTGAAGAAGAAGGATATATTCGCAAAAAAGAGAGTATCGATGATGGTCGTACAGTAACACTTAATCTTACCGCGAAGGGTAAGAAAATCCTCAAAAAAGCGAATGAGGGGTTAAATGATGCTCTATATGAATTAATGGGTGACTTAAAAGAGACTGATTCTAAAAAGATACTCAAAGCACTAAGCGAACTAAAACAAATTATTGATCCAAATTCGATTTAATTTAGGGCTTTTAGCAACAAAATTTTTCTAAATCATTAATTTTTATGGTATTTTATTGGATTGAAATAAAATCTTAACAATTTCCTTCCTGCCATGTCTGAACAAGAAATTAAACTACACGTACCCATTGCCACCCGTGAATCTGTAAGAAATTCTCTTAATAATGCGACTAAAGTAAATTTGCGAGCGATGTATTTTGATACTCCAAGCCGTCAGCTTGCTAAATCTAAAACATCGATTCGATTAAGGCTTGAGGGAGATACGTGGGTTCAAACCTTAAAGATGGCAGGAGAAAATCAATTCAATCGGTTTGAATTAAATCACTCTAGACACTCCCCTATTCTGGATTTAAGCCTTTATGCAGGAACGGCAGCGGAAATTGTAATCTCAAAATTAACGGAAGAATTGGAATGTCGATTTGAGACACATGTTGAGAGGCTTGTTAAAAAACAGCGCGTTAAACGAGGGACGGTAGAGATTGCTTATGATACGGGATTTGTAAGGGCTGGAGTGCTTGAACTTCCTATTAATGAAATTGAGTTTGAGCTAGTTTCAGGGCAGGTATGTGCAATTTTTGATATGGCAGCAAGATGGACTAAGGAACATGGTCTTATTCTGGATAACCGCACAAAAGCCCATCGCGGGGATGCATTAGCAAATATAAATAATAAAATCACAACCGCCGACCCTCAACATCAAGCAGCAATCGAACTAGCTGAAACGCAAAAATTTTGGGCCGAGAAAAAAGCTCAAACAACATATATTCAAAAATATTTAACCGCTACAAAAGCATTAAGCAAATTAACAGAAGAGTGTATAGACCAGATATCTTCAAATGCAGCATTATTGGCTGAAGTGGATACAGCTGGGGTCGCAAAAACAGCTAAAAGCGAACATGTTCATCAATTACGCGTAGGAATTAGAAGACTAGTTTCAAATTGGCGATTGTTTGATGGTATTGCTCATATGCCTGAAGAGGCCCTACAACAAGAATTAAAAGGGTATTTCAAACGGTTCGGTGAAACTCGTGATAAAGACGTTATGCTTGAAACCATAATGCCTGTTTTAGAAGAGGCAGGTATGCCTGAGATTAAAGTCAATCACTACGATGGGAAGCCTGCTACGGAAATCGCAAAAGAACGAGAGTTTCAGATACTATTGATTAGATTGATGCAGTGGATGGCTACGGTGCCGAATACGGATCCATTGCCACCAGAAAAGGAAGAAGCGTTCGAAATCAAGGATACGGACGATGTTGTGCAAGAGTCTTCTTCTGAAGCGGCGGAAGTTGAGGCTGATGCGGTGGAAGAGGTAAAAGATGAGGCAAGGGACGAGGATGCACCTAAGCAAGCATCGACGAGACGATTACTCTCTCAGGCTGTTGCGGCTGCTTCGGGTGCTGCACGTGCAGGAGATTCACAGCCAGAGACATCGTTCGAAGAGGCTCAGGATTTAATACGTAATGAGCTTTTAGATATTATTCCACTCTCTCCAGGAGTTGCGGGCGATTCATTACTGATTTATAAGATCGAAAAACGCATTGCCAAATGGTATAAGTCAATTGTTAATCATTGGAAATCAAGAAGCAAAGCGGAAATTGAAAACTACCACGACCTGCGCAAGAAAATTAAGAAAATTCGATATGCACTAAATGTGTATGAAAATATGGAAGGAGCTAGTCGTTTGGGACGCGTGAGTCGTCGATTAATCGATGCTCAGGAGGTGTTCGGTCAGCTTAACGATTACGCTACGGCACATGAATATTTTTCAAATTTAGTGCGAACTCATAAGCAAGCATGGTTTGCTGTGGGTTGGCTGGCTGCACATACTGAAATTTTACGTTGCGAGGCTGATGAGGCTCATCGCAGGCTTCCTAAGCGCATAAAATTTGTGCGATAAATATTGGGGGTGGGCTTGCGTGGGTTGCGTGTGTGTGGACTTGTGCGAGGTTTGCGTGATTCGCACAGGCCCCGTGTTCGCGGTCAATAAAACGATAGACCAACAGCCCCCAAAAGCTCACTATCCAACCAGAGCCTGAGCAAATTCCTCAGCCACAAATGGCTGCAAATCCTCAAGAGCTTCACCCACTCCAATCCAATACACTGGAATCGGCCTCACCCCTTGCACTCCCGAAGCCAATGCCACAAGAACGCCGCCTTTAGCTGTTCCATCAAGCTTAGTAATAAGCAGACCAGTAAGCCCGATCGCCGCATCAAAAGCCTTAATCTGAGATAGTGCATTCTGCCCAGTGTTTCCGTCAACAACTAGCAGCACTTCATGCGGAGCCGTTGGATCGGCCTTCCCAATAACGCGCTTAATTTTTTTAAGCTCCTCCATCAGATGAGTTTGCGTTGGAAGTCGCCCAGCCGTATCGATCATCACAACCGTAGTTCCTTTGGCTTTCCCTGAATTTACGGCATCGAACGCTACACTAGCTGGATCGCCGCCTTGTTGCGAGATAACTTGCACATCATTACGCAGTCCCCACTGCTGAAGCTGTTCTCGGGCCGCCGCCCTAAATGTATCCCCAGCCGCCAGCAACATACTCGCTCCATGTGCTTGAAAATGATACGCAAGTTTGCCGATAGAAGTAGTTTTTCCTGCACCATTTACGCCCGCAATCATAACGACATTTGTACGATCCTCGTGAATATCGAAAAGTTTCTCGAGCGGCTTAAGATAGCTGGCAATAATATCGCACAGTGCCTGCTTCACTTCGTCCGCCGTTTCAAGCCTTTGCTTTTTGACGGCCTGACGCAGCTCATTAATAATTTTCTCTGTGGCAATGCCCCCCGCATCCGCCATCAACAGCGAATTCTCCAGTTCTTCGAAAAGATCCTCATCAATGCGAGAGCCAACGAATATAGCCCCTATATTGGATCGAGCAAGTCCAGATTTAAGACGCGAAAACCAACCTTTTTTATCTGCGAGCACGGCTTGAAGCTCTGGCTCAGGCTGCGGGTCTGGCTCCTCATGCATCCCAGGCTCAGGATCAGGTTCAAGCTCCTCCTCATCCTCATATTCTGGCTCATCCCCGTACCCAAAGCGACTCAAATCATCCTCACGCACCTCAGCCAAAGCCGCCCTCTCGAGCTCCTCATCGCTAATCGGTGGCAATGCATCCGACAAACTCACTTTAATATGAACTTTGCCCTGCGCATCTGGAGTAGGCCATAAATTATCAAAAGAAGAATTCTCAGGCAAAATCGATTCAGACTCCTGCGTTTCTTGTGGCATTTCTTGTGGCAATACCTCCGCTTCTGCTTCCGCCACCTCTTCTTGTGATTCTAAAGTCTGCTCAACTTCATCCACTCGAGCTTCATCTTTATTTTTCTTTTTTCTAAAAAATCGGAACATATAAAACTTCTATCTGTAATAAGCCATTATTTTAACTACAAAATTTATTTTATAATTAATGTTTTACCTTGGAATTTAAGACCTATGGGTCGCACTGTTCGCATAATTGGTGGTCAGTATAAAAAATCTACATTGCCAGTCTTAGAGATTGAAGGATTTAGACCCACACCAGATCGTGTTCGTGAGACATTATTTAACTGGATTGACCATATATGGTCTGGAGTCTACCAAGATAAATCTGTGTTAGATTTATTTGCAGGTACTGGTGCTTTAGGATTTGAGGCTGCATCAAGAGGTGCACAATATGTGCTTCTTGCAGACCAGAACCAAAAAGTTATTGAACAACTTCGAAAATCTCGCGATAAATTAAATGCTAATGCAGTGCGTATAAATTCCTTAGGAGTACCAAAAATTCTTGAACGTATGGATGCGAGTAGGTTCAATTTAGTATTTCTTGATCCTCCATTTCATAGCGAATTACTTGAGATTACGAAACCATATTTGGAACATATATTATTGCCACAAGGGCTTGTATATATTGAATCAGACAAACCACAAATATTAAACGATTCATTTGAGCTTTTGAGGGAATCAAAAGCAGGACAAGTTTATTTTTACTTATTTAAATTTAATAGAGAAACTTTATGATTACAGCAATCTATCCAGGCACGTTCGACCCAATAACGCGTGGGCATGAGGACTTGGTTCGCAGAGCTTCAAAGCTTTTCGATAATATAGTGGTGGGCGTTGCGGAAAGCAAAGCTAAAAAACCATTCTTCACACTTGACGAACGCCTAGACATTGCCAAAGAAGTTTTAAGTCACTATAAAAATGTGGAAGTGAAATCGTTCACAGGTTTGTTAAAAGATTTTGTACGTCAGGAAGGCGGAAAAGTGATTGTGCGTGGCTTGCGTGCGGTATCCGATTTTGAATATGAATTTCAACTTGCTGGGATGAATAGGTATTTATTGCCAGAGGTGGAAACTTTGTTTATGACTCCATCTGAGCAATATCAATTTATATCAGGCACATTTGTGCGCGAGGTTGCAATTTTAGGAGGGGATGTTAGTGAGTTCGTGTTCCCTCTAGTTGAAAAACGTCTCACAGATAAAGTCGCTTATTTGAAAGCGCAAAAGGAATCAGAGTAATGGCATTAAAAATTGATGAAGACTGTATTAACTGCGACGTTTGTGAACCGCAGTGCCCAAACGAAGCTATTTATATGGGGCCAGAGATCTATGTGATTGAACCCGATAAATGCACTGAATGCGTGGGTCATCACGACGAACCGCAGTGTATGTCGGTTTGTCCCGTGGACTGTATTTCGAAAGACCCAAATCATCCAGAAACAGAAGAACAATTAATGGAGAAATTTAAGAAATTGACTGGACAAGCGTAAGCGGCGCGCGGTAATGGGGCTCGAAGCGAGGTCCCTACCAATCCAGTTGATCGAAGGTAAGCCCCATAACTTTACGTATGGCTAAACTTACACATTAAATAAGAAGTTAAGCACGTCACCATCTTTGACGATATATTCTTTTCCTTCTGCCCTCATTTTCCCAGCTTCCTTAGCTCCCTGCTCGCCTTTGTACTGTATGAAATCATCGTACGAAATTGTCTGAGCACGTATAAATCCGCGTTCGAAATCAGTGTGTATAACTCCAGCTGCTTTAGGTGCTGTATCGCCTTTGCGAATGGTCCATGCACGCACTTCTTTCACACCGGCCGTAAAGTATGTTTGTAGACCAAGAAGGTCATAGCCCGCACGTATCAAGCGGTTTAAGCCAGGCTCGTCCATACCCATGTCTGCTAAAAACATCTCCTTATCTTCATCATCAAGATCGGCGATTTCAGCTTCAATAGCAGCACAAACTGAGATTACTGGAGAATTTTCAGCCGCCGCATATTTTTGAACAGCTTCAAGATGTGGATTGTTTTCAAAACCATCTTCACGAACATTTGCGACATACATACATGGTTTCGCGGTTATAAATCCAAATGACTTAATCGCATGCATTTCATCCTCATCTAATCCAAGAGAACGAATTGCTTTTGCTTCATTTAAATGTGGAACAATTTTCTCTAAAACAGCAACCAGTTTTTGAGCTTCCTTATCCCCTGCACGTGCAACTTTTTGATTCTTAAGCAGTGCCTTTTCCGCCGTCGCTAAATCTGACAATGCCAACTCCGTATTGATAACCTCAATATCGCTCACAGGATCTACACGGCCTGCGACATGGACAACATTGCCATCTTCAAAGCAGCGCACAACATGCACTACAGCATCTGTTTCTCGAATATTTGCAAGGAACTGATTTCCAAGCCCCTCACCTTTAGACGCACCAGCCACGAGCCCCGCAATATCCACAAATTCAACAGTCGCTGGCAATACCCTCTCTGGTTTCACAATTTCCGCTAATTTCTCAAGCCTCGCATCTGGCACTTCCACGATCCCCACATTAGGCTCAATCGTGCAAAATGGATAGTTCTCGGCCGCAATCCCAGCCTTAGTAAGTGCGTTAAAAAGAGTCGACTTCCCTACATTTGGAAGCCCAACGATTCCGCATTGTAATGCCATTTAAAACCTCAAATTAAATATAAAACTTGCTCGAGCATGTTTTGCATGCCCTTCATTATTTTTTCTACTTCTTCCGGTGGCAATGACTCCATCGCCCTCATCGCCAGCCATACCAAAATCACGGGACCTGCATTAAATATCGCATGAAAAACCACGGCCGCCGCAAAGCTGTATTTCATTCTAAACCATGCGATAACATAGCCCGTCACAAGCTGCGGCACGACCAACAAAATCATAAGGACGGAAAGGTCCTTGATATTGTAGTTATACACATGTAAACATGCGAACACGATAACACTTATATGAAAAACCCACGGGAAATACGCATAATAAAACGCCCTACTTTTAGGTGGCAATGCATACTTCTCCTCCAATTTTCCGGTGGTGTCCAGGTACATTGCCACAAGCAAAGTAACCGCAACCACCCCTAGACTTAAAATCATAGGCCCTGAGCTCATAACCATGAATCCAAGCGGTATGCATATTATCCAAAACATCGGCCGCCGCAAAGAAAAGCGGAAAATCAGCTCCTCCACAATAGGCGCCCATATCGCCGCAAGCGGCACCAAATAAGGCATGCGCGGGTCGATTTGATTTTCAACCCCAAGCTTATTGGTCACTAGCACAACAATAGGAGCGAGCAGAAAAATATTAATAAGCCAAAGCAAAAACACCCATTTGGAAATGCGACCAAGCGGCACATGCAACGCAAAATCGGAATGTGACGGTCCGTGCTCGATAAACTGCGGATGCACGATATAGTGCAATAATTCTTTTATGGACTTAATCATTGTGCGGTGCCTCTTTAGTGGGAGCTGTGGCGGGTGCGGGTGCTGCGGTGGGTGCGGGTGCTGGGGCTTTGAGCGTGGCAATGGCCTCCTGCTTCTCCCCTATCAATAATTTCGCAATCGCCTCAACGCCGCGATCGATGCTGTTTAAAATTTGTGCCGCTTCTTCGGAATTGGGCCTATGCAAAACATAGTCGGCAACTGGCTGCACCATATTTCGCTTGCGTGGATGGTCGATGCCAATTCGAAGCCGCCAAAACTCTGGCGATGCCAATGCCGCCGTAATATCTCTCAATCCGTTATGCCCCGCATGACCGCCGCCTTTCTTAAGCTTGATTTCATTGATTGGCAAATCGAGCTCGTCGTGTGCAACAATGATTTCGTCGACGGCGATTTTGTAGAAATGACATACGGCTTGAACAGCACGCCCTGAGAGGTTCATGTAAGTGGATGGTTTGAGTAGGTAAACATTGCCACTGGCGGAGGGGAGCTTTGCTAAATAGCCATGAAACGCGGATTCCAAAGCCCACGCACAGCCATGCTTTTGAGCGAGGCGATCGACAAGCCAAAAGCCAGCATTGTGGCGGGTTTGCTCGTACTGGGGGCCAGGATTTCCCAAACCGACAATAAGTTTTAGGGATGTGTTCATGAGTTTTTTTACGCTTCGGTTGCGAAGGCAAAAGTTAAAACTTAAGATTTTACTATTATTTAAGCTTAGCAAAAAATCCCCTGAATTCGGAGGCGAAATTCAGGGGCTAGGGGTAGGTTTTTATGAGCTAGATTTTTTATTATTATTTTAGGAAACAAATTACCACTGATAAGAAGCACCGACACCGCCACCAACTTGACTTCGAACATCGCTAGCAACTGCGAATGCACTCTTGCCAGGCGATGGCGGCATAAGCCCAGAAGAAGCCATAGCCATAGCCAAAGCGGACGCACCTAAAGCATCTTTGTAGCGCTCATTGATCTTACTCTCAAGATGCCTTACATAAGTGTCAACATAGCCTTTGTGGAAGCATGATGTGGTTGTGTAGGTGGTACGACATTAGATATGTTCATTCCACCTGCACTAATGCCCTTATCAGTAACACTCGGTCCGTTCTCTCCTATTTTTCCTGTCTGCGTAGGTAATAATTGTAAAAAGATACTTTTTACTCTTCTTCTTTTTCCTCTTCTGGTGCTTCTTCAGGAGCTGGTCCTTCAACTGGATCTGCAGACTCAGTAACTGCACGAGGAGTTGAAGCAGAAGCAAGAACCAAATCCTCCTCATGTCCATGAGCCACAAACTCTACACCCTCAGGAGCTTTAATGCTACTCAAGTGAATAACACTATCCGCTTCAAGTTCACCAAGATCAACCACGATTTCACTTGGTAAATCTTTAGGTAAACAAGTAACTTCAATTTCAGTAACGATTTTAGAAATAAGATTTCCATGCAATTTAACTGCAGGAGAATTTTCATCGTTAATAAAGTGAAGAGGGATTTTTGTAGTGATTGGCTGACCACGCTCAATACGTAGGAAGTCAATATGCAAAACTTGCGGTTTGTATGGGTGCCATTGAACAGCACGAAGTAAAACAGTTTCAGTTTTACCATCTAAATCCATCTCTAAAAGTGATGAGTGGAATTCTTGTTTACGTAATGCGTGGAAAATTTCATTGTGGTCAAGGTCGATATTTAAAGGCTCCCCTTTTCCACCGTAAACGATGCCTGGAAGGCGACCTTCACGGCGCAGGCGGCGGCTCGCACTCGATCCCTGTACGCTACGTGCTTTAGCTGAAAATTTCATGGATAACTCCAATTTTTAAGGTTAAAAAAAAGGGTGATATCACCCCACTAATCCCTGCCGCGACCAGCAGGAAAAATTCAAAATCTAATATTCGGCAAACATGGAGCTTACAGATTCCGCAGAAGAAATACGCGAAATAGTTTCTCCAAGTAAAGCGGCTGTTGAAAGCTGGCGAATTTTTTCGCAAGCAGTAGCCTCAGGTGAAAGTGGAATAGTATCTGTAACTACTAATTCATCAATAACAGATTCAGTAACCCTCTCAACGGCAGCACCCGACAATACAGGATGCGTACAATAAGCGTACACCGTAGAAGCCCCTCTTTCTTTCAGAGCTTGTGCAGCCTTACAAAGAGTACCAGCCGTATCCACCATATCATCAATGATGATACAAGTGCGACCATCTACATCACCTATAATATTCATCACTTCAGAAACGTTCGCTTTCGGGCGACGTTTATCGATAATCGCAAGCTCCGCTTCAAGCTGCTTAGCCAAGGCCCTAGCTCTAACAACACCACCCACATCAGGTGATACCGCAACTAAATTCTTAAGATCGCGACGCAATATATCGGCCACGATAACAGGACTAGCATAAATATTATCCACAGGAATATCGAAGAATCCTTGGATTTGATCTGCATGTAAGTCCATAGTTAAAACTCTATCCACGCCTACAGACTGAAGCATATTTGCTACTACTTTTGCTGTGATGGCAACGCGTGCGGATCTCGGTCTGCGGTCCTGACGAGCATATCCGAAATAAGGAATTGCTGCTGTGATACTACCTACTGAAGCCCTTCTAAGAGCATCAACCATAACCATAATCTCCATAAGATTATCGTTTGTAGGTGCACATGTAGGTTGAAGAACAAAGACATCACGACCACGAACATGCTCAAGAATTTCAACCATAACTTCACCATCGGAGAAACGTCCCACAGTCATCTTCCCTAGAGACATGTTTAGGTGATTTGCGACATCAATAGCAAGACGTGGATTAGCCGTGCCAGTGAAGATCATGAAATTGTTATGAGCCATGATAAGTAAGCCACATGTGAAAGAGTCTAATTAGACAATGGCTGGGGCGGAAGGATTCGAACCTTCGCATGCCGGAATCAAAATCCGGTGCCTTAACCAGCTTGGCGACGCCCCAACAAATGCAATTTATTATGCAATAAAGAAAATTATTTTAAAAAATTCACTGAGAATTTCCAATTAATTTGACACTTTCTTTTAAATAAACAGCAAATTCGATAGCTATTTTACAACAATCCGAAAAAACCGCTTATTTATAAAGAAATATTCCGCCACTTTAGACAAAAATTTCCCACCTCTTTTTTTAAAAAAATTTCCTCCGATCAAAACTGAAGACACCACCACTTATAAAACATCAAAGATAGGGTGCTTCTCATAGCTTTTGTATACACCACATTCATATGATCGAATGTCCTTCTGTTCCTCTAATTTAGCTAACAAATCAGCATACGCAGTTTCAGCATCATCAGAACTAACATGCATACTAAAAATACTTGAGCCCGAACCAGACATACGCAATTGAAGAGGCTTTGCAAAATCCAAAAAATTAGCTAGTTCTGGCCTAATTTCAAATGCAGCTGATTCCAAATAATTAGAACCATAAAATCGTCCTGCATTAATTTCAGCTCTTGCTTTTTCAATGGCATCAGAATCCATAACTCTAAAGTTTCGATTTAACTTAGGGTGAGTAAAAACTTGGGGCGTTGATATGCTAAAGCCTGGATTAATTAAAACAAACCACAATGGATTCAAGTGAAATGGTTTAAGAATTTCACCTATGCCTTCAACCAAGGCCGACTTTCCGCCAATAAAAAAAGGGACATCCGCACCTAAGCTTAAACCTATTTGCTTAAGTTCTTCACAACTAAGCTCTAAATTCCAAATCTTATTTAAAGCCATCAATGTACTTGCACAATCGCTCGATCCGCCACCAAGCCCTGCTCCAAGTGGAATTTGCTTTTCAACTCGAATCATAACACCAGATATCTCAACCCCTCGCAACTTAGCCATTTCCTTAAGTTTTGTGGCCGCCCTAAAAACTAGATTCTGATTATCTGGTATATCAATCTTTTGATTTAGAAAACTCGCACCAGCTCTTTTGTCCAAAATCTCAATTCGAACTTCATCCTCTTCGATAAGTTCAAACACAAGTTCATCACAGAGATTAATTAATACAAAAGCTGACTGCAGATTATGATATCCGTCGGGACGTCTGCCAGTAAGATGCAAAAAAAGATTTAATTTCGCAGGAGCTGGTACTTTTAAAATACGCATACCTCACTACCTGGCAAAAATTCGTACCTTAGTAACAACCGCATCCTTATCTTGCATCAGATAAACGCGCTTAGGCCCTATAGCATCATAGTCAAATAATTGCACGACCCAATCCGATTGACGAAATTCGCTTATGCGACCACTTGAATCGCGTTTTATAGAAGTGGCCGTATCCGAAGCCTTACCTCGAATCCAATTTCTAATATCACTTACAGGCATCCTCTGCCCCACAACACTGTATACAAGCTCATCCGCAGTAGGTGCCGTATATACATTGCCCTTAGCATCATTTAGAACCGCCCCCGCATCATTCGCTTTTATGGTGGCAATGGTCTGGCCTGTGGTCGTAGACAATGCTAATACCAAAGCTCCCCCTTCATCTATCCAGTCGAAATTTCCGCTAAGCGAATCGATATATTTTTCGTCCCTTGTATCATATGTGTTCAATGCGAATTTGCCATGTCGCACAATTTTTGAGCCCAAAGCATCCGCAGCACCCGCAACATCCGCCGCACCTGTCGAAGGTAGAGGAGGAACGGGAGTATTGTTAACTGAAGTAGGGCCCTCAACAGTACTACAAGCGGCCAAAAGTGCCACGCACCCACAGACCAAAATTTTATTTAATTTTCTTATCTTCATTTAAATCAATTTTTAGTTTACGAAGTGTATTTTGCAGGTACTCTGTGAATTGATAGAGTTTAAGCCCTTCTCGGGCATATTGCTTCGCCCTACGCCCATCGCCCATGCCATAATAAATTTCTACCAAATGAGCAGCCGTCTCTGCCATCGGCTCTTCATTGTATGAAGCCTGAATATAAAGCAAAGCCATATCCGTCATACCCAATTTATGGTATACCCAGCCTAAACTATCCTTCACATATGGGCTGCTCGGGTCCAGAGAATGGGCCGTGCGCAGCAAATCCAAGGCTTCATCAAGATTAAAATTTAAATCTGCGAACATGTATCCAAGCCCATTTAAGCAAGACACCTCATCAGGATTATGTCGCAAACAAAATCTATACACCTCTTCCGCTTTCTTGATATCTCCACTTGCTTGATAAGCCCATGCCATAAGCTCGCTGTAAGTACCAGATTTTGGGTTTGCATAATAATAAGGCTTAACTAAATCAAGGGCCATATGGGAGCGGCCCACATCAATCAATGTCCGCACCCCATATGATACGGCCGGCTGCGTCAAATCAGGATATCGAGTAATCGTATCTTGCAATAAGGCAATGCCCTCTGGCACCCTCCATGTCTGCATTAGGGCCTCAGACTTGGATATCAAATATTTAAAATCCATCTCATCTTCAGGCACAAGGGCCAAGAGACGCAGGATTTCCTTATAATCCTTAATAGGCTCGCGTATCAAAACATCAAGCTTAATTAGGTTTGCACGCGACATTAGTAGCAAAGATGGCCTATCGTTTGGATCCATCTCTAGCCTTTTGTTGGCAATGCTATAGAATTCCTCTACCAGCTTTAATGCCTTCGCATCATTTACTTCAATATACGCCATCATGGCTTCAACCAAAATAAACTGGATTGCATCAGGATAGGACTTTCTTAACCAATCTATATATTCATGAGAAAGTGCCCGTGTCTCAACAGCCGAATGCAAAAGCATGGCAAATTCGGAACTCTCATAAATTGGTTTAGGAGCCCTAACGTTGAAAGCTTTGATAATTTCAAAAGCATTTTGTCTATATTCTTCTACACCTAAAAATGCATAGATAAGGTCTATCCCCTCGACTTTGTTGGGATTTAAATCATAATATCTGCTAGCCGCATCCCATGCTTTGGAATAGTTTTTCGCTGACAGAGAAAATTGGGCAAGTTGTTGAAGATAAACTAGATTATTCGGATTCACGCCCTTTGAATATTTTTCGAAATACTCAAGTGCTTTTGAGGGTTCAGGCATAAGAATTAAAACAGCTGCAAGTTGTTTTACTGTTTCATCTACTTTTTCCCTATCCTTATTTGTTAAAACCTCTACTGTGAAATTTTTATCTAATATCAATTCTAGTTCTTCATATCTTCCAGAAGCCGCAAACAATAATGCCATCAAACTTTGAAGTGGCTTTGAATCAGGGTCAAGTGCATATAACTCTCGAGCGGGCTCAAGAATCTCCTCAGTCATATGCGTAGCTGGAATAGAAAGAATGGCTAGTCTTATATATTCAGGAAAAACTCGATGCTGCTTCGTGAATCTTGCAACTAGTCGGACAAATTCCTTGTAATCCTGATCTATAAGGGACATCTCAATCAACATGACCTCATATGCCTCTTCAGGATTCACTGCATTTGATTTGCTATTAAAAAGTTTTTCAGTGTTTTTTGAGTGGTCTAATAGTTTTTGTAGAACTTGATTAGTTTTATTATTTGTAGAGTTAGAATCGGTGGGTATGTTTGTACCCACCGCTGCTGCACTAATTATGTAAGTGCTTGATGTAAGTAAAAGTCCTAGAAATATTTTATGGATTAATTTCAACACTGCTTATGACTTTGCCTGGATTAAGCAATGAATTAGGATCAAGTGCACGTTTGATTTTACGCATGATCCACATAGCATTTTCATCCTTATACTCTGGCAATATGTCCCTTTTAAGTTGCCCAATACCATGTTCGGCTGATATAGAGCCATCAAACTCATGCACAGAATCAAACACGATTTTAAAAATCTCATCTTGATGAGTAAGAAAATCTGCTTTTCTTTCATCATCAGGTGGACATACATTATAGTGGAGATTGCCGTCACCTAAATGACCAAACACACTCATCTGAATACCTGGCATAAATTCCTGAAGCTTCGCATTTGTGATTCGAACGAATTCATCCATTTTAGATACAGGAATAGAGATATCGTTTTTAATAGCTTTTCCTACTTCTGCCTCTGCCAATGGCACCGCTTCACGTAGATGCCAAAGTTCATTACTCTGTTGGATAGACTCAGCAATTACCGCATCTAAAATTTCATTATTTTCAAATGCTTCGCCGATTACACGTTCAAACATCTCGCGAGCATGGTCTTCACCTTCAGAATCTGATATCTCCATCAAAACATACCATGGAGCAGTATCTACTGGGAATGGAATTCTAATATGCGATAAATGCTTTTGAACAATCGATAAACAGTAATCAGAAATCAATTCAAATCCTGTCAACGAAGCATCAAACTGACGTTTAGAGCGATTTAGAACTTTAATCGCCTGCTCAAACCCTTCCAAAGCCAAGAAAGCTGTAGTAACCGCAGCTGGTTTTGGAAATAGTTTTAATGTAGCTGCTGTAATAATCCCTAAAGTACCTTCGCTACCAATAAAAAGATTACGTAAATCATAACCAGTATTATCTTTACGCAAAGATTTCAAGGTATTAACAATATCACCCTCAGCCGTAACCACCTCAAGTCCAAGACAGAGATCACGTGCATTCCCGTAACGAAGAACCTGAGTACCACCAGCATTTGTAGCTAGATTACCGCCTATAGTACAACTGCCTTCCGCTCCCAAGCTTAGTGGAAACAATCTGCCAGCTTTATCTGCCGCATCTTGAACATCTTGAAGAATACAACCAGCCTGAACAGTCATCGTGTCATTTGCTGTATCAACATCAAGAACCTTATTCATGCGGGATAGAAGAATGATAACGGCATCTCCCTTATTTGAAGGGGTCGCACCACCACACAATCCAGTATTTCCGCCCTGTGGAACCATAGGGGCATCCGCCTGCTGACAAAGTTTAACAACTTCCGCCAACTCTTCGGTATCAGCTGGTTTAACAACAGCTAAGCACCTACCTGTGTAACGATTACGCCAATCTGTAAGATAAGGGCTTGCTTCTTCTCCAGTGAGTACATGCTCACTTCCAATTAATGCAACTAAATCTTCTAATAATGACATACTTAAGCGGTGTAAATAAAAATTTGATTTTACAATAATTTGTAGCAATATAAATTTAAAGGAAACCCTATGTACAAGCTGCCAGTTAAAGTATTTAAAGAATACGATATTAGGGGCAAATACCCAGAGGAAATTAACCCTCAATTTGCTTATATCTTAGGTATTGCTCTAATGAAAATATTTGCACCTAATAGACTTGGATGTGTCCTTATTGCTCACGATGCCAGAGAAGGCGGACAAGAATTGGCCAAAGCCTTATATCACGCTCTTAAAACAAAAGTTCCTGAAAATAAAATTAAATTTTTGGGCTTGCAGCATTCAGGGGGTTTGGGCGTTCTGAATCTGAGCATAGATGGTGCTCTGGCGATTTATATTACGGCAAGTCACAATCCACTAGGCTATCACGGATTCAAAATATATATCGATCGCTTACCCTTTAATAGTGAACTAATAAATATCGTAAAAGTCAGTGCCTTAAGTCTTATAGGGGCTGATGCGAGTGCATATAAATTTGATGCAGAAAATTTCGCTGAGCCCCCTATTGAGAGGCTTGATAATTCCTACTATATAGATGCGATTTTGGCTGAGCCTTTTTTGGAACAGCCGAAGTATAAATTTAGAGTTGCTGTTGACGGTGGCAATGGAGTCGGCGGTATCATTGCCAGTGAACTCTACAGAAAAATGGGACACGAGGTGTTGGAATTAAATTGCGAGCCAGATGGGAGTTTTCCGAATCATCATCCAGACCCGTCAATTCCTGAAAATATGGTTCAGCTACAAAATTTTGTTCGCGAAAACAACTGTGATATTGGCTTAGCATTTGACGGAGATGCGGATAGACTGGGCGTTGTAGATTATCGCGGTGAAATTGTGGACCCAGATCGTGTATTCATTTTCTTTATACGGCAAATGATGAAATATCATCTTTCTCATGAAATGCTACATAAAGGCGAAAAAGTAAAAATTGCGTATGACCTTAAATCAAGTAGGCATATTGAAAAAGAGATTTTGAAAGCGGGGGCATTGCCACTGATATGTAAAACAGGGCACTCAAATATGACATGGGATATTCATCATAAAGACGGTGTGTTGTTTGGGGCTGAATACAGTGGACACTACTATTTTTTCAAAGACGGTTATGTTTTAAACGATGGGGTCTACTCAGGGTATAAGCTATTGCGATTTCTATCATTGGCCGGGCGTGAGGCTTTCGATAATTTGCCGCAAGATGAGTCAATTCCAGAGCTACGGATTCCATATTCACACGAACACATTACGGAGTTTTTGGCTTTTGCGAAAGACGAAGCTACCGCTTTACTAAAGCCGAAACAGATTATTGAAATTGATGGAATTAGGATTGAAACAGAGCATGGATTCTTATTGATACGGCCCTCAAAAACGGAAGAAGTGCTTTCGATACGGGCAGAGGCAGATTCCAAGGAGCATTTAGAGGCTTTGCTTGATTTTGTACACGCAAAAATTGCAGAATTCGGCTAAAACAAAAGGCTCGCCCCAGATGAGAAGCGAGCCTAGAGTCTCAGATTACAAATCACAAACGGATATCGGAATTCTCTTTATCTATGACATATTTAAGATCATAAAGCACATGATTCTCTTTGCCGAGCGCACGAATTTTATCCACTCCCATTTCGCGGAATTCCTTATGACCTACAGCAAGCACTATGCCGTCATACTGTCCATCTTTCACTGAATCGGTAAGTGTAATTCCATACTCTTGTTGAGCCTCTTCTGGATCGACCCATGGGTCATAAACATCCACATGGATGTTATAGTCTTTAAGTTCTTCCACGATATCAACAATTCGCGTATTTCTGATATCGGTGCAGTTTTCCTTAAATGTAAGGCCCATAACAAGCACATGACTTCCAACGACCTTAACATTTTTCTTAGTCATAGCTTTCACAAGCTGTTCCACAACATAACGTCCCATAGAGTCGTTCAGACGACGGCCAGCCAAAATAATTTCAGGATGGTAGCCGATTGATTGAGCTTTATGCGTTAAATAATATGGATCGACGCCAATACAGTGCCCGCCCACAAGACCAGGCCTAAATGGCAAGAAATTCCATTTTGTACCAGCCGCCTCAAGCACATCTTCCGTATCGATACCTAAGCGATTACAAAGCAGTGCAAGCTCATTTATGAGGGCAATGTTTACGTCTCTTTGCGTATTTTCTATAACTTTCGCCGCCTCAGCGACTCTTATCGACGAAGCTTTATGCGTACCAGCTGTGATTATGGATTTATAAAGTTCATCAACCAAATCCGCTATCTCAGGAGTAGAGCCTGAAGTAACCTTCTTGATGTTATATACTCGATGCTGTTTATCGCCTGGATTAATACGCTCTGGACTGTAACCTGCATAAAAATCCTCGTTATATTTAAGACCCGAGACTTTCTCCAAAACGGGAATACAGACCTCTTCTGTAGCCCCTGGATATACAGTCGATTCATAGATTACGATATCGCCTTTTTTAAGGGCACCACCAATAGTCTCACTCGCTTTAACAAGCGGTGTGAAATCAGGACTTTTGTGGTCATCGATTGGAGTCGGTACAGTTACTATAAAAGTATTGTAATTTTTAAGACTCTCTGGATTGCTTGAAAATTTGAGATGCTTGGCCTCGGCTAATTCCTCATTCTCTACCTCAAGAGTGATATCCTCTCCTGCTTCTAGCTGATCGATGCGCTTTTGATTGATATCAAATCCGAGCACCTCGCGTTTTTTTCCAAATTCCACTGCAAGCGGTAGACCAACGTAACCTAGCCCAACTACGGCCAGTTTCAAATCCTCAAGTTTCACTTTTAACTCCTTTTTCGTACACGACAAAGTCGTACGAAATTCCGTTTTCTTCGGGTTGTGGATCTCGTGAAATTTCAATCCACTCCGACCCATCTAATTGCGGAAAAAAAGTGTCGCCTTTGAACTCATGTTGAATTTCGGTTGCATACACTCTGTCCGCAAGGGGCAAAGCCTGTTTATATATTTGCCCTCCGCCTATTATAAAAATATCTCGAGTTTCAGAGTGTTTCTGTGCAAATTTCAATGCATCCTCTATAGATGGCAATGTTTCCGTCCCCTCTGCCTTGTACGTTTTATCTCTAGTAATTGCGATATTAAGTCGTCCTGGCAAGGGTCTCCCTAAGGAGTCTCTAGTTTTACGCCCCATAATTATGGGGCAGCCCATGGTTGTTTTTTTGAAATAGGCCAAATCGCCTTTAAGCCTCCACGGCATATCACCGTCTAAGCCGATAACATGGTTCTTTGAGTAAGCTACGATTAAGCAAATTTTAGGCATTCTTAAACGGCAACAGGTGCTTTAATGTGTGGATGATGTTGATAGTCGATAATCTCGAAGTCTTCAAATTCGTAATCGAAAATGCTCTCAGGTTTACGCTTTATATTAAGCTTCGGATATGGGTACGGATCTCTTGAAAGCTGCTCTTTTACTTGTTCAAAATGATTTGAATAAATATGGCAGTCTCCGCCCGTCCAAATAAATTCCCCAACGTCAAGACCGCACTGTTGAGCAATCATATGTGTAAGCAAAGAATAACTTGCAATATTAAAAGGAACTCCCAAAAATATATCCGCACTTCTTTGATATAGCTGGCACGATAACTTGCCCTCAGCCACATAAAATTGGAAAAATGCATGACACGGAGGAAGCTTCATTTGAGGGATAAGCCCTACATTCCATGCACTCACAATCAATCTGCGGGAGTCGGGATTAGCTTTAATTTGCTCGACAATCTGAGAAATCTGATCGATTTTTGAGCCATCGGGTGCAGGCCAACTTCTCCATTGCACCCCATAGATTGGGCCAAGTTCACCGTTTTCATCGGCCCATTCGTTCCAAATTGAAACTCCCCTTTCTTGAAGCCATTTCACATTCGAATCGCCTCTTAAAAACCAAAGCAGTTCGTAGATTATGCTTTTTAGATGAAGTTTCTTTGTGGTGACCATCGGGAAGCCTTCTTGCAAATCAAATCGCATTTGATAAGCAAATAAGGACTTCGTCCCAGTTCCAGTTCTATCAGTTTTATCCACGCCATTTTCAAATACATGACGCATAAAATCTTCGTATTGTCGCATTTTAAATATAAGCCTCTATATTTGGGCAAGTACACACAAGGTTTCTGTCTCCGTAGGCATTATCCACACGAGCTACAGGGCACCAGTATTTTGTTTTAGGATCTACTCCATCAGGAAATGCGGCTTCTTGGCGAGAATATGGATGAGTCCATTCGTTTGAAGCAACCATTTGAGCAGTATGAGGTGCATTTTTAAGCAAATTATCATTTGCATCCGCAGCACCCGATTCAATCTGAGCAATCTCTTTTCGAATTTCTATCATCGCATTGATAAATCGCTCTAATTCTCCAAAATCCTCTGATTCAGTCGGTTCAATCATAAGTGTTCCAGGCACAGGGAAACTCATGGTTGGTGCATGAAAACCATAGTCCATCAAGCGTTTGGCTACATCATCTACCGTAACACCGCATGACTCCTTAATTGGACGCAAGTCGATAATACACTCATGAGCTACAAAACCATTTTGATCTGTGTATAAAATCGGATAATAATCAGCCAATCTATGAGCAATATAGTTCGCACTTAAAATCGCACATATAGATGAAAGTTGACAACCTTCTTCTCCAAGCATAATTAAATACATATATGGAATTGGCAATATCCCTGCCGATCCAAATGGTGCAGATGAAACGGGTCCTGCTTCATCAGAATCCGTAAGAACTCCTTGCTCATTTAATATACCTGGTAAAAATGGGGCAAGATGTTCTTTTACACCTATTGGACCAACACCTGGCCCACCCCCACCATGAGGAATACCAAATGTTTTATGTAAATTAAAGTGAGATACATCAGAGCCAAATTCACCAGGTGCCGCAAGCCCAACCATGGCATTCATATTTGCACCATCAAGATATACTTGAGCTCCAGCCATATGAACCATATCGCATATTCGAATAATATTTTCTTCGAATACACCATGAGTAGAAGGATAAGTAATCATCAAAGCGGCCACTTTATCGCCCAGCTCATTTAATTTGGCATTCAAGTCTTCAATATCTACATAGCCATCTTTAGTGGTATTAACAATTACGACCTGATAGCCAGCCATAACTGCAGAAGCTGGGTTTGTTCCGTGAGCTGATGCTGGAATTAAACATATATTGCGATGCTCTTCACCATTTGCCTCGTGATATGCACGAATAGTGAGTAATCCTGCATACTCTCCCGAAGCCCCTGAATTAGGCTGAAATGAAAACGCATCATATCCAGTCAATTTTTTCAAAATATTTGTTAGACGCTCTATAAGCGTTCCATACCCAGTTGCTTGATCAGCTGGAGCAAATGGATGCATATTCGCAAATTCTGGATATGTTATCGGAATCATTGATGAAGCCGAATTCAACTTCATGGTGCATGACCCCAAAGGAATCATACTGCGATCTAATGCCAAATCCATATCAGAAAGCTTACGCATATAACGCATCAATTGAGTCTCAGAATGATACGTATTAAAGACGGGGTGTGTAAGAAATTTAGAGGTTCTTGCCAAATGGCCAAATGTTTCTTCAAAAAGGCCCCTTGTTGAATTAAATTTTCCTGAACTTTTGCCTTCATCACCTCCATAATTAGGAATAAATTCATAATCCTCTCCATATTTCTTTATAGATTCAGATATAAGTTCATCAAGCTCTATCAGTTCTAGATAATTAAGCTCATCAAAACTAATAGATACAGAATTAGAGTCCACTAAACGAATATTAATTCCCTTTTGAGCCAAATCGTTTACTAGTTCTTGAGCCCATGGGCAGGCAATATGTAGAGTATCAAAATATTTTCTATTTAATATTTTTAAACCCATACTACGAATTATCTTAGCGAAATCGTCTGTAGCCCGATAAATAAGCAAAGCAATTTTTGTTAAATTGTCTGGTCCGTTATATACGGCATACATGCTAGCCATAATTGCTAATAGAGCCTGTGCTGTACAAATATTGGAAGTGGCTTTCTCTCTTCTAATATGTTGCTCTCGCGTTTGCATTGCCAACCTAAGGGCAGGGGCACCCTGAGCATCAACTGAAACACCAACGATACGACCAGGAATTGAGCGCTTTATATTTTCGCTTACTGCAAAAAATGCCGCATGAGGGCCACCAAAGCCCATAGGCACACCAAATCGCTGAGAATTCCCGAAGGCAATATCCGCACCCCACTCTCCAGGCGGTTTTAGCAATGTAAGTGCCAATAAATCTGTAGCCACAGCTACTAAAGATCCTTGTGCATGAGCCTTTTGTACTTCTTCAGAATAGTCGCACACATCACCTGTAGATTGAGGATATTGCAGGATTACTCCAAAGCAATCACCGAATCCATCAAACTCATCGCCTATTTCTAGCTCGATTCCAAGCGGAGCGGCCCTAGTTTTTAAAACCTCAATAGTTTGCGGATGAAGATATTTTGAAACAAAGCATGTTTTACTTTTATTTTTCGCTGCCCTATACATTACGAGCATCGCTTCTGCGGCTGCTGTTCCTTCATCTAGCAATGATGCATTTGCTATTGGCAATGCTGTCAAATCCGACACCATAGTCTGAAAATTCAAAAGTGCTTCCAAACGTCCCTGCGAAATCTCAGGTTGATATGGTGTGTATGCTGTGTACCAAGCAGGATTCTCCAATATATTTCTTTTAATGACGCTTGGTGTTATCGTGCCGTAATAACCCTGACCAATAAAATTCAATTTAAGCTGATTTTCGGCTGCTATTTTTTTTATTTCATCAAGTGCACCTTCCTCACTTGAGCCAAAATAATCATAAATTGAGATATTTCTTTGAGGATCAAATATAGACGCAGGCACTATATCCTCAATAAATGATTTTAGAGAATCGTAGCCAAGCTCTGAGAGCATTTCTTCTTGAGTAGCTTTACTCAAACCAATATGTCTATCTTTAAAAGACTTTTTAGATATCGGGGGCCTTGAAAAACCAATTTCTGGACCATAAAGTCCTACTGGAATACTCATATAATACTAAGCCTCGTATTGGTCTGAATTTAGCAAGCTATCAAATTGAGAAGCATCACTAGCTTTGATTTTAAAAATCCAGTTTGCATATGCATCTTGATTTATCAAAGTTGGATCAGAATCCAAAGCCTCATTAAATTCAACGATATCACCATCAACAGGGGCATAAATATCAGAAGCAGCTTTAACGGATTCAACTACAGCAGCCGTTTCACCTGCTTTTAGAGTTTCGCCTACTTTTGCATCACCGACAAAAACAAGATCACCCAATTGATCCTGTGCATCATTTGTAATTCCGACTAAGAATAAGTCACCCTCTTGTTTTACCCATTCATGAGATTTTGTATATTTGCGATCTGTAGGTAGATTCATAAAATTTCCTTTAAATTTAAACTAATGCTTTTCCGTTTTTAACAAATGGCAATTTCACTAACTCCGCTTCGTGCCATTTGCCGCGAATATCGACTTCAACTTTTTGATTAGGCTCTGTCCCAAGCGGCATGCGAACAAAGCCAATCGAATAACCTAATGTGGGCGACATGGTCCCACTTGTGATTTCACCTTCGGCCCCATCAGCCGTGCGAACTTTCATATGAGAGCGCATAACACCGCGTCCCAATAATCGCACCCCTAAAAATGCCTTTTTGCGTGAATCATCTAATGCAGAACGTCCAATAAAATCTCGGCCCTCATCCTTAAGAGCTACAGTCCACTGTAAGCCACTCTCAGAAGGCTGAGTGCACGTGTCCATATCAGACCCATAGAGGTTCATACCCGCTTCAAGACGCAAAGTATCTCGTGCACCCAATCCACATGGCTGAGCCCCTAGTGCCACCAAATCCTTCCATAATTTAATGATTAAATCGGGTGTTGCAGAAATTTCGAACCCATCCTCGCCTGTATATCCTGTTCTGGCTATAAAATAGGATTCCGTTTGCTTACTTGAAAATGGCTTAATATCGGAGAGCCCCTCTATTTGTGGCAATGCCTCCGCTACTCTATCCACTGCGTTTGGACCCTGCACAGCAATCATGGCTAAATCCCTACGAGATTTAACTTCGATATCGTAGGCCGCCGCTTGTTTTTCGATCCATGCCAAATCGCTATCGGCACATCCTGCATTTACGACAAGACGCCATGCCCCATCATTAATAAAATACACGATAAGGTCATCGATAACGCCTCCTGCATCGTTTAACATGCAGGAATATAGGGCTTTTCCAGGGATTGTAGAGATTTTTGATACGTCGTTTGCTAGAAGTGTGCGTAAAAATTCCTCGCACCTAGCACCTGATAAATCGATATTCAACATATGAGAAACGTCAAATAATCCAACGTTCGTTCGCACAGCATTATGTTCTTCAATTTGTGACCCGTAGGAGACGGGCATCTCCCATCCTCCAAAGTCGATTAATTTTGCTCCTGACTCAAGATGTAATTCATAAAGTTGCGTGCGTTTTGCGCTCATATAGTCTCCAAAATTAATCCTTAATTGTATCTTATGACTTTTCTTTATTTAAATATAATGGTGGTTATAGAAGTTAACGGGTATATTCTTTTATGAAATAAGGAGCCATTTATGAGCAATAAAATTTTAACTAGTCATGTGGGCTCATTGCCCAGAACACCAGAACTTCTTGAGGCCAATGAGAGAAGAGCCGCAAACCAAATTGACGATAAGGAATTTTTTGAAATTCTGCAATCGGCCGTAGATAGTGTTGTAAAACGTCAAGTCGATATCGGATTAGATATCATTAATGAGGGCGAATATGGCCATATCACAAGCGGTGCAGTTGATTACGGTGCCTGGTGGAACTATTCATTTAGTCGCTTAGGTGGCCTAACTCTAACAGACGAAGATCGTTGGGCCAATCAAGATAAGGTCCGTTCAGCCCCTGGTGATATAAAACTAACCTCATTTACAGATCGACGAGATCGCATCAAATTCAAAGAAGCTTACGAAGACCCCGATTCAGGCATCTTCACAGGCCGCAAAAAAGTTGGAAATCCAAAGATAACCTCAGAACTTACATATATCGGGCTTGATCAAGTACAAACCGATATAAAACTTATGAAAGCCGCATTTGAAAAATATGGAGTCGAACGCGGATTTATTGCCGCCCTATCACCTGGGTCGTGTGCACGCATCAAAAATGAATATTATGCTTCAGACAAGGAGGTGCTAGATGCTTGCTCAAGGGCCATGGCACACGAATATAAAGCGATTACTGATGCAGGATTTATCGTTCAATTGGATGCCCCAGATCTAGCGGAATCATGGGATCAAATAAATCCCGAGCCATCGATAAAGGATTATCAGGATTGGTTGCAGCTTCGCATCGATGCTATAAATCGTGCTATCGAAGGGATTCCACGTGAGCTAGTGCGACTACATATCTGCTGGGGGTCTTGGCATGGACCGCACACTACGGATATAGCATTTAAGGATATTGTGGACCAGTGTTTGGCTGTAAATGCTGGTGCTTATAGTTTTGAAGCATCATCACCGCGACATGCCCATGAATGGGCATTGTGGAAAGACCATGCATTGCCACCAGGGACGAAAATTGTGCCAGGTGTCGTAAGCCATAGCACAAATGTCGTGGAACACCCTGAGCTAGTGGCAGAGCGGGTCATAAGATTTGCCGAGCTCGTAGGCCCTGAAAATGTTATCGCATCTACCGACTGCGGTTTGGGCGGCCGATTACATCATCAAATCGCATGGGCCAAGCTTGAGAGCTTAGTGGAAGGTACGCGCATCGCAGAGAAAAGGTTATTCGGATAATCTCGATTTGAGTGCCCGAGCACATGTGACGGCACTCGACCACGCCCACTGAAAATTATAGCCACCTAAATGGCCCGTAATATCGAGGACCTCGCCTATGAAATATAGGCCGTCCACGAGCTTGCTTTGCATTGATTTCGGGTCAACTTCCTTCGTATCCACCCCTCCCGACATGGCTTCCGCTTTTTTATATCCTTGAGTGCCCGTCGGTTTCACACGAAAATTATGAATCGAGTCGGCCAGTTGTCGCAAAGCCTTATGGCCTAATTCCGATAGATTCCTATTAGGTGGCAATGCCCCCGCCATCACCGCCGCAAGCCTTTTCGGCATATATTGCTCTAATATCGAAGCTGGTTTTGACTTATTCGATCCACTCGTTTTACTCGCTTCAATTAAGACTTCAGCTAAATCAATGCCAGGACACAAATTAATGCTAAGTTCCTGACCATCCTCCCAATATGTCGATGCATTTAGTATCAAAGGCCCCGACAAACCCTTATGTGTAAAAAGCATATCATCTTCGAAAACGCATCCACCAATTGCAATAATGGCCCTCAGACTTACGCCTGCTAGCTGCGAAAATGGCTCCCACTCTTTTGGGTCAAACACAAGCGGCACCAATGCGGGCTTTGCTGGAACAATAGTGTGACCAAATTTGCGAGCAATCTGAAGACCGAAATCCGTTGCACCCACTGCTGGTGCAGCCATACCGCCTGTGCCAATGATTAAATACTTTGCTCTAACCTCACCTTTATCGCAAATAATCCTAAATTCATCACCTTCCTTTTGCATCTCAAGCACACGCACAGGATTATGTATTTCAATATTTGGTGTATCACAGTGTTTAAGAAGCAGATTCACGATTGCATGACTTCCATCACGTGTAAAGTACTGCACATCATTTTTAAGAACCCATTCTACTGAGTTACGCTTTAATAATCGTAGGAAATCATCGGGCTTATATGCAATTAATGCATGCTTTGCAAACTTTGGATTTTGGGAAACAAAATTATCTGGAGTTACTTTTTTATTGGTGAAATTGCACCGTCCACCGCCACTGATGCGTATCTTCTCTCCAAGTCGTTTTGCATGATCAAGCAAGCAAATTCGTAATGAATCTTTGAAGGGACAAACCTCCATACCAGTGCAACCCGCAAGTTCAGCCGCAAGCATAAGCCCGGAGGCCCCTGCCCCAATTACGACTATATCGTAAGATTGGCTCAGTTGCATTAGATTCGTGGCAATGTCACGCCCTCTTGCCCTTGATACTTGCCGCCTCTGTCTTTATAGGATACTTCGCAAATCTCGTCCGCCCCTAAAAACAAGAATTGAGCACAGCCTTCATTTGCATATATTTTCGCTGGCAATGGCGTCGTATTCGAAAATTCCAGTGTTACATGCCCCTCCCACTCTGGCTCAAGTGGTGTGACATTAACGATTATTCCGCAACGTGCGTATGTGCTTTTTCCAAGACATATCGTTAAGACATCACGCGGAATCTTAAAGTACTCAACGGTTCTTGCAAGAGCAAAAGAATTAGGCGGAATTATGCAAACATCACCTTCGAAATCAATAAATGATTTTTCGTCGAATTTTTTCGGATCGACTATAGTGGAATTAATGTTTGTAAATATTTTGAATTCACGTGCACATCTAACATCATATCCATAACTACTAGTGCCGTAACTTACAATTTTATTTTCGTTTACGTAACGCACCTGACCTTCTTCATAAGGTGTAATCATGCCATTGAGTGCGTGTTCTCGAATCCATCTATCGTTCTTAATACCCATATAAAACTAAAACTTAAATACTCTTTTGTAAATTAATTCTATACCATTCACTGAACCAGCTTTAATATCGGCCGTTACGTTCTCGAATAATTTATAACTTGCTCGTATAACTGTACCACCCCCTGATATGGATTGTTCCAAAGCAGCAGACCAGTTTTCTGTTAATTGTTTTGAGATATACAGTAATTGCTCTGAAGTTTCACTACCTCGATATGAAGTACTATCTGCTACAGATCTCTGTGGCAATATCGCTCCGCTCGCACCCACTGCCCCTGAACGCACACCAATATTATCTATACCGAGCCTTCTATAAAGTGGTTCCTCACCACCAAGCAATGAAGTACCGATAGATAAAAGCAAAGCCAAATCGGCACCACTACTATCTGGCCCCCTACCCATAATTAGCCATGAGAGTTTTTCAACTTCGCTCACATCAGGATATGAGACAAGTGAGATCTTAGGTAATCTTGCATTTCCTTGGACTCGAATACCTGCTTCAACTTCAAATCCTTTGCGAATCGCCTCTATATCAAGGTTTGGATTTTCGATAGCTCCATTAAATGTAATTTGTCCTTTTTCGATGGATAACTGCTGACCATAAGCTTCAATTTTTCCGCCATCAGTCTCAAACATACCTTCTGCAGAAATAGGACCATCTTTTTTTACGATATTTAATGAACCTCTAACTTTTGAATCAAGTCCAAGACCCACAATAAAGAATCTATTTCCCAAATTAAAATCGATATCTAAATCTAATTTAGTATCAGTTTTTCGTGGTGCAGGATTTGCCTCACCTTCTTTTAGAATGATGATATCGCTATCAAGTTTAGGAGTCGACTCAAGAATATCAACGCTCGCAAAGCCAGCATCCGTAGTGAAATCACCAGTGATATTAATTTGAGGAAGAGGAGCGGTTATTTCACCATTGCCACTGACCATTATGAAACGGTCCGATCTTTGAACGATTGGATATTTACGAACTTCAGCTTTAAATTCTCCATTTGAATCGACTAAATCCCAGAAACCGTTAAGTTTAAAATACCCCCCAGATCCATTTTTATCGACCCATAATCTTGTGCGAGGCTCATTTGGTTTAACGCGAAACACACTTGGGAACGTTAATTCATCTATAAAGTATCGTCCAGAATCAAGATGTGATTTTAGTGTACCTTCTAAGAAACGCACCCCATTTTCGACTTCAACAATCTTCAAATTTTTCGCATTAAGATATCCCGTCGTAGTCCAATTTCCATCTGATTTTGTATTAAGTTTTATATCAAAATCAGCTTCCCCTCCAAGTTCTAGCAAATCATCCGTAAAAGCGGACACCCATGCAATATCATTAATTTTTCCGACGGCCGTAACTTGAGTACCGCTTCTTAATTGGGGTTGTAACCCAATAAATGGTACTTTTGCAACAATCTTAAGGTTACCTGTAGTATTGGTATTTAAAACAATCGACGCATTAAAATCACTGCGATTTCCAGTGGTTGGAGCAAAGTTTGCCTTGATATCAAACTCTTTAATACCCATATGTTTATTATTACTACGTGGCAATACAAAGTCGCCCGAAACCCGCTTAACAACTAAGCCTCCACGCAATGCTTCATCAAATTCAATACCCCACTGGGCATCAACTTTTAAATCACTAGATTTTTTATCTGCTGGATTTCTAACGACTATTCCACCAGGACCAGAATTCTCTTCGAATTCAAGCATTTTTGTGAAATCGCTTAAGTACTTATCAAGGACTATGTTTTTAATTTCTCCAGAGGAGCGCCACTTATTCCCTTGACCTTCTGAATTGATATGATTCAGAGTTATGACATGCTTATTAGGCATGGTTAGATTAAGAGTACCTTTAGTGACTTTCCAACTTAAATCACTAAGATCACTCTCCTTCTTAATCTCAATATGAATAGAATCGTCACTCGATAAATTGTATTTTTCGAATTCTGATTTAATATTAGTTAATTCACCAGCCCAAGCTTTAATTTCATCACCATCAGTAATCAATCCTCCTGTCACCGAACCAGATAAATCAATAATTTGAGGATCTTTTCCACCAAAGCCATTTGGTGCATATTGCAGTTTACCTGTTGTGGTATGTCTTGCAGCAGTACCTGTTGTAGAGCCCTCGATTTTCGCACCCCCTTCTAATGTGGGCCATAATTCTTTGAAATTAGGGGCATCGATTTTACCCTGTAGTTTATCGTCTGGCCTACCGAAAGAGCCGCTTGAAACTATAGAGTTAGAACCGATTTTTAAATTGGTATCGGCTTTCTCGAATATATATAACACGGGTGTGAATATAGTTGAGTTTTCTACAAGCTCTTCATCAAATGGAACGAATTTTAAATCCGCAACCCCTGAAATAGGTTTGCCCAACCATTTACTATCTTTAGAGATATCAAGTTTAAGACTGCCTTTAGTAGGAATTTTGTTTTTATTTAATCTTAGTATTCCGTTTATATTTCCATTAATAACTGAGTCTTTAACTGCTCCTGCAGTAAGCAATTCAACATCTAATCGATTAGTATTTACGTTTAATGCAATGGATTGCTCGTCCTCTGCATCAGGGCCAATATTGCCTTTTAAAGAAGTTCCATTTGAGAGGGTGATATCGATTTCGCCTGTCTCAAAACCAATCATATTTTTTGGGTCAACGATGAAATCACCCTTAACTTCAGTTGATTCACCATGACCTTTCAAATTAACAACTAGTTTTTCTTCAGGAGTTGCTTTTAGATTGAGAATTAATTCCTTAACATTTAAAAGTGGATTTTTTTGAAGATCAAGGCTCTCTTCACCCTTACGTGACAGAGTTATATCCGCCTCAAGAAGTGGTGCTTTTTTAAGGTTCCATCTAGCATCGTAGAGTTGATTTTCATACATCAAATCTTGCACATAACCTTCAGAGAAAATTTGATTTTTAAAACCATGACTCGATTCATGAACTATAACAGTATCCGTCATACCCTTACGTTCAAATACTAACTCAGTTTCAGCTATTTTCCATTCTGCAGGCGGACCAAACTGCACATCGATATGAATTGGGGCGTTATTAAAAAGTTTATTTTCATTATTATGAATATCAATTTTCGTGATATCCCCAATCCAAGACTTATCTGAACCTTGACCAGAAGCTTCGATATCGATTAATAAATTATCCTTTCCTAAAGGAAAATCTGGCAATGGCTCATACACTCCATTCACCTTAAATTTATGAGCAGCAATATCTCCCGTTATTCTTGCATCAAGTGTTAATGATTTACCCGCCCCTGGTGCCATATTATCTAACTTAGGAGCGGTCGCTTTTAATAAAATCCCTTCAGATTGCTCACCCTTTTCAATAGGCAATGATCCACCGATATGAAGTTTATTATCTCCAATTTGAATATCAACAAGAGGCTTAATTTGCTTACTAGAATCGATAAGAATTTTTGCTTCACCTGCAACTGCCTGATTTAAGAGAAGGCTCTTATCATCTAGTTTTGCATCAATATTAAGATTATCCCAAACAACAGGACTTAAACCCGAACCCTCACCTTTTATATCAGATGTGATGCGATAGCCCTGACCAGTTAGTGTAATGTTTGAATCAAGTTCAAAATCAAGATGTTTTTTTCTTAAAAAATTAAGTTTTAAATCATCAACCTTGCCTGCTATTTCAACCATAGGAGGGCTTTCTTTAAGAATGTTCCCTTTCTTTACCGTTTGTTGAATATCAAAGTTATAAAGACTGGCACGCTCCACAATTATGTCTACAGGTAGGCTTGGATATTCAATTACACTACCTTCTCTTTTATCGACTTCTTTGGCTACATCTTCAACAACTTCTGCAGCATCCTTAGCCACAATTTGCATATGTAAATTACGACCAGTAAAGGATGAGATATAAACTTGTCTATCGAGTAATTTGGCTAACTTGGCTTTTAGAGCCAATCCTTGGGCATCAACTTTAATAGTTGGTGTATCAACCAATAAATTTCCGATTAATATGCCATCCCAAAGATTGCCTTGCACATCGTCCGCATGAATTCCAGCTTTTGGCAATACATGGTCAGTCATAATCCTAAGACCAAAATTTGTAAATATCACGGTATAAAAAGTTACACCGAAAATAATCAAAAACAGTAGAAAGAGAACCAGGAAAATTCTTAATAATGCTTTCATATTAGAACGAAGCTCCTAGCGTGAAGTGGAGCCGAATTTTCTTATCGTTTATAGCCCAAGCTAAATCCGCTTTTAATGGGCCAGCTGGAGTTTTAACTAAAGCTCCGACACCAATACCGACCTTAGGCTTCATGTCACGAAGTTTTTCGGTCGCATTTCCTATATCAATAAAAGCTGACATGCCAAATGTGTCATCAAAATATTTTTGATACTCTGCACTTACTACAACCAGATTCTTAGCTCCAACTATGGTGTCACCTATGGATTTCCCAAGACCGTAATATTTATAACCGCGAATTAAACGTGCTCCACCAGTTCGATAGGCAAAATCATCGGGATATAAAGTCCCTTCACTAGCCCATACACGACCAATTTCACCACGAATGGTCACAACATCACGCTTTCCTACTGGAAACCAGTACTGACCACGAATCGAGGCTCTGTAGAACATTCTTTGCTGCTTCAGATTACGCCCAATGCCTACACCCATTCCAAATGCATTTCCCGCACGAGGGTCTTCTTTTGACTTTATATCGCGGCGGACAACTTCATAAGTAGCAACTACGGATGGCAATACATAATCTTTATTTATCGGATCTTCTGGCCTCTTAATCCTATCCCGATTCGCCATAATCGCCCAACCGTTTGACCATTCAACATTACTGTCTGGATCAAGTTTGAAGTCGCGTTTTCTTCTAAATCCAAAACCAAAACGCAAAACTTTCTCATTATTTATATTCGATCTACGAACCATAACCCCCATGCTATCGACTGAGTGATTCTGATTTGGAGGAAAGTAAACATCAAAATAAGCACGTTGAGCTTTCTTATCGACTCCTACACCGCCTTCTATAACAAGTGGCTGTTGGATAATAATATTCTGTCTATAAACCGCTTCAGCATGGGCACCCACACTATCATCCACACCTATTGAACCTGTCAATACACTTGCTGGAGCCTCGGTAACCCTAACCTGAACTGGTAGCTCAATCACTTCCCTGTTCATAATATCTGGATCATTAGGAACGATAGGGTTTATAAAAACGCCACGAAAATAATTAGTTTGCTGTAAGAGACTAACCCACTTATCGAAATCGTTTCTATCGTAAGCTCTACCTGGTTTGTAATTTAGATATTTTTCAACAATTTTCCTAGGTACACGCCTAAGGCCAAAAATTTCAATATGACCCAATTTAACTTCGGGCCCACTATCGATAAGCACTAATGTTTCAACTGAAGATTTTTTTGGATCTACAACAGCCCTAGTTTGACGAAGTTGGGCAAGATAAAAATCTCTTTGTAGCACTTCATCCAATATATCTGTTTTAGCCTCAGACCAATTTTTATTAATGAAAGCACTTCCCTCGGGCAATTCCCATGAAGCTTTGATACTTTGAACTCTAGTGACATGTTTTGGTTTAGTTATCGCACCTTTGAACTGAGTCGTGGCCTGAGTAACTTTACTTATTTCACCAGCTTCTATGGAAATATCCCAAGTATCGCCTCCAATGTCTTGACCTACTTCAAGTGTCACTAATGGAGAATAATAACCCATAGTTGCAAGTGCAGTCACAACTGCCTCATGACCTTTTCTTCTGATACGTGCCGCCTCGCCTCCATCTTGGTCATCGGCTTGACGCACTACGGCACTAATAGCTTTTTGGACGGCGGTAAGTTCTTCCGGTGATAGACCACTCGGAATGAGAAGGACCTCTGGCTTATGATTAGCAGACGATGAGGCAGATATTGAAAATAAAAGACATAGCCTGAGCCATGTGCTTACTCTCATGAACTTTCCTGAAGCAATAATTTAAACAAATGTTAATTATATCTTTAACTTTGTACCACAACGTTAGGCATTTTATGGGCCATATCGTTTGGAGTCCTCGAAATAGATATTGCAATCTGTCTCGATATGTTTCGATAGATTTTTGAAACCTCTGCGTCAGGATTGTTTAAAGTTAATGGAACACCCGCATCAGAGCCCTCTCGAATTTTAATTTCTAGTGGCAATGCCCCCAAATACCGCAATCCCATTTTTTTCGCCAGTTCGAGACCGCCATCTTTGCCAAAAATATGCTCCGAATGCCCGCATTTAGGACAAATGAAAATGGACATATTCTCCACCACTCCCAAAATTGGGACCCCCACTTTTTCAAACATTGCAACTCCACGCTTAACGTCCATTAAAGCGAGATCTTGAGGTGTCGTGATAATCACAGCTCCAACCACTGGTATTTTCTGTGACATGCTCAAAGCGATATCTCCAGTTCCAGGAGGCATATCCACGATTAAGTAATCTAACTCTGGCCAATCAGTATAAGAAATCAATTGATTTAAAGCTTGCACAACCATAGGCCCACGCCAAATGGCTGCCACATCATCCTCAACTAAAAAGCCAAAGGAATTTGTCCAAATACCATGTTTGTAATGAGGGACCATAAGTTGATTTGCATTTATCTGAGGCTTTTCATGTAAACCCATCATGGTAGGGACACTCGGGCCATATATATCCGCATCAAGCAAACCTACTTTAGCCCCTAATTGAGATAAACCAATAGCAATATTAATTGCACAAGTACTCTTTCCGACACCACCTTTTCCTGATGCTATGGCAATAATATTTTTAATCTTCTCCAGTGGCTTTAGACCAGCTTGTACTTTATGCTTTCTTACTGTGGTATCGAAATTTATATCCACATTTTTTAAGTCATTTGAAACTAGTAAATTCCTAGCTTGCTCTTGAAGATTTAATATTTCGTTATCACTTAAACTATACCCAACTGGAAAGTTAACTTTATAGGTGCCACCTTCGTTTTTTACATGTGATGGCTTAAGAATTCCTCTTAGATCAAGGCCTGTAAGTGGGTCTTTTAGTTGATTTAAAGTTTCGATAATGAGTTCTGTTTCATTCATGGGTATACATTTAAATATCGATTTCTGTAATAATATCTTGTTTTAGTCTTTCAGGATTAAAACACCTCATAAAGTATAGGAGTTAGTTTAATGGAATTAATCCTTGGTATCTTGCAAAATATTTTTATTATAGGGATTTCAATTCTTGGCTTTTTATTAGTTCTCTTTTTAATTTTAATTGCCTTCATTTTTGGAGGTTTTATGTTCATTGCGAATAAATTAACTGGGAGAGCCTTCTCATTTGGAGACTATATGAAACGCACAAGATCTAAAGCCGTTAAAACTCAGAAAGACTTTGCGGAAAAATTTAGACATCCGACTTATAGCCGCCGTGAGCCTGAAGAAATCACGGACGTTGACTTTGTAGAAACAAAAACAAAATAGGACACACATGGCACGCACCATATTTGCTACCACAGCATTACCATACGCAAATGGATCTTTTCATATCGGTCATATTATGGAATATATTCAGGCCGACATCTGGGTTCGGTCTATGCGAATGTCGGGGCACACTGTTTATTTTATGGGTGCGGATGATGCACATGGTGCCCCAATTATGCTTAAAGCTGAAGCTGAAGGAATCACACCAGAGGAGCTAGTCGGACGCATTGCCAGCGAAAGACCAAACTACTTAAATGGCTTTGAAATTGAACATGATTTCTGGCACAGCACTCATAGTGAAGAAAATGTAGAAATTTCACAAAATATCTATAAGTTACTTAAGTCTAATGGCTTTATATCCTCAAAAACGATTGAGCAATTTTTTGACCCTATAAAGGGGATGTTTCTTCCTGATAGATATATTAAAGGCGAATGCCCTAAATGTCATGCGAAGGACCAATACGGGGATTCATGCGAGAGTTGCGGAGCTGTTTATGCACCTACAGACTTAATCGAACCATACTCTACTCTCACAAAGGCTAAGCCCGAAATTAGAAGTTCTGAGCATTTCTTTTTTAATTTATCCGATTCGAGATGTATTGAATTTCTTCATCAGTGGACTAATAGCAGTGGACAATTAGAAACGCCGCATCTTCAAAATGAAGTGTTAGCTAAGACAAAGGAGTGGTTGGGCGATTCGGAAAATGAAAGCAAGCTAGGGGATTGGGATATATCTCGTGATGCGCCTTATTTTGGTATTCCTATTCCTGATCAAAAAGACAAATATTTTTATGTTTGGCTTGATGCACCAGTAGGTTATTTAGCGGCTCTTAAAGCATTTACAAAAAAAGAAGGCTTGGATTTTGATGCGATTGTGGACCCTAGTGGTGATACGGCACAAATACACTTTATCGGTAAAGACATTATCTATTTTCATGCATTGTTTTGGCCTGCTATGCTTAAATTTTCCGATCGCAAGGTTCCAGATAGGATACAGGTGCATGGCTTTATAACCATCAAAGGCGAGAAGATGTCTAAGAGCCGTGGTACGGGAATTTCACCTTTGAAGTTTCTTGAAGTTGGCTTAAATCCAGCATATCTTCGTTATTACATAGCCGCTAAGTTAAGCTCGAAAGTGGAAGACGTGGATTTCACAGCTGAAGATTTCATTGTGCGCGTTAATTCAGATTTAGTGGGTAAATACGTGAACATTGCCAGCAGAGCAAGCACATTTATAAATAGATTTTTCGATGGAAAATTAGGCTATAGTGAAAGCTCAAAGACTCTTTTCGATGAGATTAAATCTACAACTGAGACGATAAAAGCGGACTTGGAGAGCTTTGAGTATTCAAAAGCGATACGTGCAATCATGGCATTCGCAGATAAGATAAATACTGACTTTGATCAAGCGAAACCATGGGTTCTAGCAAAAGGATTTAATGAGGCGAGCGATGAGACTAAAGCTCAGTTACAAGATATCTGTTCGCAAGCTATAGCTGGATTTAAAGCGATATGCACATGGCTTTATCCGATAACTCCTAAGCTTAGCTTATCGATATATAAGGACCTTTTTAATATAAGCAAAGATTTAACTTGGGAGGATGCATACGATGAGCCTCTCACAATAAATCCTTTTAAACATTTATTACAAAGAGTTGAGGAAAAACAATTGGACGATTTAATTGAAGCTTCTACTAAAGAAGCTGCTTCAAAATCAGTTACAGATTCTGCTTCTGAAAATGAAACTATCCTGCCAGGTGGTCAAGCAATTGGAGAAACTATCACTATAGATGATTTTGCGAAAATTGATATGCGTGTTGCGAAAATTGTTGATTGTAAAAAAGTTGAAGGCTCTACTAAGCTTTTGCAATTAACACTGGATATTGGAGAAGGCCGTAACCGCAATGTTTTCTCAGGCATTCAATCTGCATACGAACCAGAGGATTTAATTGGGAAACTGACTGTAGTCGTAGCAAATTTAGCTCCTCGAAAAATGAAATTTGGTGTATCAGAAGGCATGGTTTTATCTGCAGCTCATGCGGATAGAGATGCACATCCAGGGCTTTGGATTTTAGAGCCTCAATCTGGAGCTCAACCAGGAATGCGTATTGGTTAATATGACTCAAAAGCAGTCAAACAATTCCATTCCGGAAGAATTTAAAAGAATACGTTCTTTTAGTTCTCAACGAAATAGTATGACCACGGGGCAGGCTCGGGCTATTGAGATTTTAGGCCCTAAGTGGCTTATACCCTCGTCTGATAAGCTTTTAAATTTTGAGCATGAATTCGGACGCATTGCCCCCACTATACTAGAAATTGGGTTTGGCATGGGCGAAACAACCGAAAAGATTTGCTTAGCTAAACCCGACCATAATTTTATCGGCGTTGAGGTTTTTGCTGCAGGCGTTGGTGCCATGCTTATGCGAATCCGCGACTCTAATTTAAGCAATATTAAGCTTATAAAAGAAGATGCTTATGTGGTGCTCACGAAGATGATTCCATTAGGGAGCTTAAGTGGAGTACATATTTTCTTTCCTGACCCTTGGCATAAAAAAAGACATCACAAAAGACGCTTGATACAAGATGAATTTGTAGAAATTCTTTGCCAAAGACTTGTATCAGGAGGTTACATTCATTGTGCAACTGATTGGGAAGAATACGCTCAACAAATGCTTGAAGTTTTATCTAAAAACAAATCGCTGATTAATCAAAGCCCCTATGAACACGGGTTTTCTGACAAACCTAGTTATAGACCGCAAACCAAATTTGAAACTCGTGGATTTAGGCTAGGTCACGGCTCTTGGGACTTGGTTTTCAAAAAACATTAATTTACGACCTGTATAATAAACTTTCCTTAACTTACATTTATGAAGGAAGAAAAATGGGTATTATCAATTTCATTAAAGAAGCTGGTGAATCTTTATTCGGTTCAGACGACGATCAAAATCAATCTCCTGAGCAACTTAAAAGCCAACTTGCTAAACAAAATATCGACACTGACGGTATCGAAATCAAACGTGATGGCGAAAAAATCTTTTTAGATGGTATTGCTAAATCTCAAGAAGTTGCTGAGCGTATTGCACTAGCTTTAGGAAATAATAAAGGTATTTCTCAAGTTGAAAGTAACGTTCAAGTTCCTGATGGTCAGAAAGAATCAAAAATGTACACTGTAAAAGAAGGTGACACTCTTTCTAAAATCTCTCAAGAAGTTTACGGTGACGCTAACAAATACAACTCAATCTTCGAAGCAAATCAACCTATGCTTTCTTCAGCAGATAAAATCTATCCCGGTCAAGTTCTTCGTATTCCAGAAAACGTAGCTTAATTTTTTAAGCTTAAACCAAAGTGCACCCTCGTGGTGCACTTTTTTTATTTTTTATCGTCTTCCACCCATAAAGCGACCCATACCCGCAAGACTGCTCATACCTTTCATAAGCTTGCCCATACCGCCTTTTTTGAGCTGCTTCATCATGCCCTGCATCTGCTCAAATTGCCTAAGCAATTTGTTGACTTCTTGAACAGGCACACCCGCACCTTTTGCAATCCTCTGCCTGCGTTTTCCGTTAATAATTTCAGGTTTACGTCGCTCGTGCGGTGTCATTGAATTAATAATGCCCTCAGTTCGGCGAAGATGCTTATCTGCTTGCTGTTCATCGATTTGGCCAGCCATTTGCGAGAATTGTCCAGGCAGTTTTTCCATAAGACTAGTCATGCTGCCCATTTTCTTGACCTGTTGAAGCTGATCTTTAAAATCATTCAAATCAAATTTATCTTTAGATTTAATTTTTTTGGCAATGCGCTCGGCCTCAGCGATATCGATATTACTCTGCACCTGCTCAACAAGAGAGACGATATCACCCATCCCCAAAATTCTTTGAGCCATGCGTTCAGGATGGAATGGTTCAAGCCCATCTAGCTTCTCAGAGACACCTATAAATTTCAGAGGCTTTCCAGTTACCTTACGTACTGATAAAGCTGCCCCGCCTCGTGCATCACCGTCCATCTTCGTGAGCACTACACCTGTTAGTGGCAATGCCTCCGCAAAAGCTTTCGCTACATTTACGGCATCTTGCCCCTGCATCGCATCGACCACAAACAAAGTTTCAACTGGATTTAAGAACTTATGCAGCTCACTAATCTCATTCATCATGTTCATATCGATACCAAGACGCCCCGCCGTATCCACAATAAGCACATCGTAGAATTGACGTTTCGCATGGTCTAGAGCCGCTTTTGCGATATCAAGCGGCTTTTGATCTGAAGTCGATGGAAAGAAATCCACCCCCGCCTGTTGGGCGACAGTTTTTAATTGTTCTATGGCCGCTGGTCGATATACGTCCGCACTAACAACAAGCACTTTTTTTGAATTATGCTTTTTATTATTCCCTGCTGGCAATAAACCCTTAACCAGCAATCTCGATAATTTTCCTACGGTGGTAGTTTTTCCGGCCCCTTGTAGACCAGCCATTAATATCACTGCTGGTGGTTGAGCGGCTAAAGAAAGTTGTGATGCTTGCTCCCCTAAATCTCCACCCATAAGAGCTGTTAATTCTTTATGAACAACGCCCACCAAGGCTTGACCAGGATTTAGGCTTGTGGCCACATCCTGCCCCATAGCCTTAGACTTGACTTCATCTATAAAAGATTTCACTACTGGCAATGCCACGTCGGCCTCTATCAGGGCCATACGAATTTCGCGCAGCATGTCTTTTGTGTTTTGCTCTGTTAGACGTGCTTCGCCTCGCATTGTTTGCATTACACGGGCTAAACGATTTGATAAATTTTCGAACATTTAATTGAGATTTAATAGGTTATACTTGTGATTTACATCAATTATAAGTTGAAGGCTTTATAGATGTCGAATGATGTCGTTCTTCATTACGTTGCTGCTCTGATGTATTTGCTTTTAGGCTTACTTTTACAGCGCGAACGCCAAAATATTCTTCTCCAGTTATTGCTTATCGCAACAGCAGTTGTACATGGCTTTGCTGTTCATTTTAATATGTTCACCCCAAGCCACCATGGTTTAACGACTATAAAAATTAATTGGGCATTAAGCATATCTTTTATGATGTGGTTAGGTCTTCTATTCTATTTGTTTGAAAGTACATTATTGAAAATTAGAGGTTACCTATATCTAATTTTCCCAGCTGCAGCTTTAAGTTGTTTGATTGCGGCGATATTTCCACCATCAGAACAAAGCATAGGTATACCAATACTTAATAATATGTTTTTAGTGCATATGGTATTTTCATTTTTTGCTTATGCCATTATCGCAATTGCTGCTATTCAAGTAATTATTATGTTTATCTTAGATAAGTACTTAAGGCGACCTACTGACTTAACTAAGCAAACTTCTATTTTTGCAAGATTGATAAATGCACAACCGCCTCTTATGGTGCAAGAGAGAATGCTTTATCGCATTATTTGGGTTGGTTTTTTATTATTAACAATTTCCATAATTACTGGCATTTTCGTGTCTATGGATATGCGAGGGGTTATATTGCCACGAGACCATAAGACTTTCTTTACCTTGTTCTCATGGATAATCTTTGGTGTATTACTGATTGGTAGATCGATTTGGGGTTGGCGGGGACGAAGTTATTTGCGTTGGACTCTTATAGGGTTTGCATTGCTTTTTCTAGCTTATACTGGAACTCGGTTTATACTTGAAGTTCTACTACATAGGGTTTAGTTGTTATTATGATTAGGCTTCTGTTTTTTGTTCTATCTTTAGCGATAGTATTTTTCTTTCTTGTAGGTGCTTGGGGTATTTTTCGTCAGTTCAATCGTTCCAGTCAGATTGCCCGAGAAAACCGCAAACGTGTTGAAGAAAGCTATAAAAATTTTGACTCAGAGGCATCTCATGCATCTCCAGAAAATATGATTGAGTGTGATTTCTGCGGCTTACATACTCCTGAAAGTGAAATCGTTAAAGCCGATGGAAAACACTACTGTTGCGATGACCATAAACGCATGGCCCTATCTCAACCTAAAAAAGAAAATTGAATTATACATATATCGATAGATGCGGCTTTTTAAGCAATTGCCCCAAAGTTTTATCTCCTAATTTCGTAGAACGCCCTTCTGGAACTCAAATTTCACTACTTGTAGTGCATTTCATATCATTGCCACCTTATAAATATGGTGGGACTTATGTAGAGAAATTATTCACAAATTCATTGGACCCACACGATCACCCCTATTTTGCAAATATTTCACATCTAAGAGTATCCTCTCATTTTTTAATCAAAAGGACGGGCGAAATAATTCAATTTGTAAGTACGGATAAGATGGCTTTTCATGCTGGTATTTCTTTTTTCGGTGGACGTGAAAAATGCAATGAATTTTCAGTGGGCATAGAACTAGAAGGCTCTGAAATAGATGCATTTACAGAAGAACAATATAAGAGCCTCTCGTCACTTACTAAGATCTTAAAAAACCGTTACCCAATTACCGATATCAGGGGACATGAGCATATCGCCCCTGGAAGAAAAAACGACCCAGGTCCATTTTTCAACTGGGCAAAATATAGAAAAGATTCTGGTTGCACTTTTAGAGAAATACCACAATCTTTAGAGAATTCATAAAACTTTAACAATAATAGAATTTATTGGTATAATTTTTAACTTTTCCACGTAAGCCCGAGTGGTGAAATTGGTAGACGCAGGGGACTCAAAATCCCCCGCCGCAAGGCGTGCCGGTTCGATTCCGGCCTCGGGCACCAAAAATTTGCTTGAAAGCCTGTATTTATGCGGGTCTCACATTTTATTTTCAGCTTTTACCCCCCATCATTACCCTAAAACAATCAAGCCAATTTATTTAGCTTATTAATTAATCTTATGTAACAGTATCATACATATAATATAATCGTCTGAAACACCTCTCTAAGGAATTCCTCATGAAAAATATTCTTATTGCTACAGTTTTAGCTTCTGCAGCTATTATCTCTGGCTGTGCGAGCTCAGGAAATGCTGCTATTAAAGATGTTACGGTTGAAGAACTAAAAGAAACTGTTGTTAAAGGCAAAACTACAAAATATGATATTAGGGCATATTATGGCGAACCTAATGAATTGACTTATAACGATGGTTATGAAATTTGGGTTTATCGTTATGGCGAATCTACATCTCACGTAACTAACTTTATTCCTGTAGTAGATATGTTCTCTTCAGGTAATGACAGCAAAGGCAAATCTATCATTTTCGAATTTAATAAAAACGGTACAGTTAGAAATTACACAATTAGTTCATCAACTGATACTTCTAAATCTGGTATATTAGGTAAAAGTTAATTTTTATTTTTATTTTTCAGACCCAAAGCCCCTATTGCTTTGGGTTTTTTATTTTCATGAAACATTACATTCTCACACTATCATGTCCTGATCGTACAGGTATTGTTCACACTGTATCTGGTTTTCTTCTTAATCTTGGCGGAAATATTATCGATTCCCAGCAGTTTGGTGATTACGACTCCAAAACTTTCTTCTTACGTGTGCATTTCTCGCTTGAAAATTTTGATTTAGAAACTCTGCGGGAGAAGTTCGGGGGCATTGCCACCCAATACGATATGAATTGGAAAATATGGGATTTAGAGCAAAAAAGCAATGTTCTTATTCTAGTAAGTAAACAGGGACATTGTCTTAATGATTTGCTTTTTAGGACAAAAAGCGGCAATCTGCCCATCAATATCGTGGGCGTAGTCTCTAATCATAGAGTTTTTGAGAAACTCTCGAAAAGCTATGGAATTCCTTTTTATCATTTACCTGTTTCGAAAGAAAATCGCAAGGAGCAAGAGGCTGAAATTTTGCGTCTTGTTGATGAATTAGAAGTTGATCTTGTTGTGCTTGCTAGATATATGCAAATTCTTTCAAATGAAATGTGTGAAGCTTTGAGCGGCAAAGCCATAAATATACATCATAGTTTCTTGCCTAGTTTTAAAGGTGCGAAACCATATCATCAAGCTTATGCACGTGGGGTAAAAATTATCGGCGCTACTGCTCACTATGTAACTTCGGATTTAGACGAGGGTCCGATAATAGAGCAAGAAATCGAGCATGTAGATCACAGACACACGGCGGAAGATCTTGTTAATGTAGGGAGCGATATTGAATCTTTGGTGTTATCACGTGCAGTGCGAAGCCATATTGAGCATCGCATATTAATCAACGGCAGTAAGACTGTAGTATTTGACTAGGAACACGGATTATTTTGCTTGTGAGCTTGTGTGTGATTTAATGTGATTTGAGGGGCTTAAAAGCCCCTTATTTTATTTAAGACTTACTTCCATTAATGGTTTAATAGAATCGTCTTTATTTGGAAGAATTGATTGAGTCAATTCATTAATTACTTGTTGAATTTCCTTATCCACAGTAGTTTCAGGAACAGTTGATGAGCAGTCTTTAGAAGTAAACTCATTACGGAAACGATTTAGTAATTTCATTTTTTTGTCTCCTTAAAAAAGGTTATATAAGACTAATTCCCTAATATGTCACCAATATTAAAATGGCCATTCATACAAACTAGGGTATGATAAGATAACTTCAAATTTCAGAATTTAATATAAGGAAAAACCATGGGATTTCTAGATAAGAAAAAGATAGTTATCACTGGATTAATTTCAGACCGTTCCATAGCCTACGGTATTGCCAAAGCTTGTCATGAGCAAGGTGCTGAACTAGCTTTCACTTATGTTGGTGATCGTTTTAAGGAGCGTGTAGAAGAATTAGCCTCTAGTTTTGGTAGCGATTTTGTAATCTCATGTGATGTTTCAAGTGATGACGAAATTAAAAATGCCATCGGACAATTTGGTGAAAGATGGGGTGTTATTGATGGACTTGTACACTCTATTGGATTCGCCACACGTGAGTCAATAGCGGGTAAATTTTTGGATGGTTTAAGCAGAGATGCATTTAAGATAGCTCACGATATTTCTGCATATAGCTTTCCTGCATTGGCTAAGGAAGCATTGCCATATTTAGAGAAGGCACAAGGTTCAGTTTTAACTTTAACTTACTTGGGGTCTGAGAAAGTAATCTCAAACTACAACACTATGGGTGTTGCAAAAGCGGCTCTAGAGGCATCTGTACGTTATTTAGCCGCTGACCTAGGCCCTCTAGGCGTAAACTGTAATGCCATTTCTGCGGGCCCAATTAAAACATTGGCTGCGTCTGGCATTAAAGGCTTTAGCAAAATTCTAGACTATGTAGCATCGAACGCGCCTATGCGTAGAAATATAACTATTGAGGAAGTGGGAAATGTAGCGGCATTCCTTCTATCTCCTTTATCTAAGGGCATTACGGGCGAAATCATTCACGTGGATAATGGCTTCCACGCGGTAATTCCTGGCATGAATGAATAATGCGTCAGGTTTGTCTAGATACTGAAACAACTGGCTTGGACTATAAGTCTGGGCATCGAATTATTGAACTTGGTTGTGTTGAGTTACTTGATGGGAAACTAACTGGTAACGATCTACATATCTACTTTAATCCTGAAAGAGATTCGGACCCAGATGCACTAAGAGTTCACGGATTAACTACTGAGTTTTTATCGGACAAACCCTTATTTGCAGATAAAGCAGATCAAATTATCGAATATTTAAGTGGTGCTCAGCTTATTATTCACAATGCGGCGTTCGATATGGGGTTCTTAAATACTGAGTTTTCATTATGTGGAAAACCATTATTAGACTCGTTTATAAACGGCTTTATTGATTCTCGTAATTATGCTCGAGAAAATGGATTTGCATCAGCCGTAATCACTCTCGATAAACTATATAAAGACTTAGTCGACGAAACATTCGATAAATCAAAAGACAGAAAAATCCACGGGGCTCTGCTTGATGCCACCATGTTGGCTAAAGTTTTTATTAAATTAAATTCTGGCCAAAACGATTTGTTTTCAGAAGTTCAGGTAGAAGCAAAACAAGAACATGGAGAAGCTGTTACTTCTGGATCAGTAGACCTATCCAAATTTGATTTGAAACTAGTTAAGGTTAGCGAAGAAGAGATGAAGGCTCATAGCGAGTACATTGCCACCCTAGCGGCTGAAAGCAAAAAAGAAATCAACTGGTAAATGCGATATATATGTCTTGATACTGAAACCACAGGATCTAAATACTACGAGGGCGATAGAGTTATAGAGCTTGGTTGCGTGGAAGTCATCGATGGCCAGTGCACGGGACATAATCTTCAGATGTATTTTAATCCTGAGCGAGATTCGTCTCCAGGGGCTTATAGAACTCATAAAATTAGTCGCCAATTTTTGATGGATAAACCAAAATTTGCGGATTGTGCCGAAGAATTTCTTAAATTTATTGAAGGCACTATTCTAGTAATTCACCATGCAGCTTTTGATCTTGGATTTTTAAATAATGAGCTTAGGCTTTGTGGAAAACCGAGCCTCAAAAAATATGTGGTTGATATTATTGATACGGTATTGCTCGGAAGAAAAAAATTTCCAAAGGCAGAGTTCCCGAGGCAACGATATTCTTTAGATGCTTTGTATAAAACATTAGTAAATAAAAATTACAATCCCAAAATACACAGAAATCCTCACGGTGCCTTGTTAGATGCACAAATGTTGGCTGAAGTTTACATTGCATTAAATATGGGTCAAGTTGAGCTTCCGATATGAGTCTTTGACTAAATTTGACTGTACATCTGACGATATAACAAGTGGTAAAATTATATTATCAAATGTTGGGAGATTTTTATGTACAAACGTATCTTGCTACCTATAGACGGTTCTGATATTTCTCTTGAAGCGGCTAAAGCTGGTATTTCCTTAGCTAAAGCTATGGGTGCGGAGGTTTTAGCACTCAATATTACCCAACCCTTCTCTACCTTGATTGGTTTTGATGGAATGGTTGCTTCTTATGCAATCTCAGATGGTGATTTTGAAGAAGCGGCTCAACAGGAGGCGAAAGAATATCTTGAGCCTATCTTAGAACATGCGAATAATGAGCATGTTAAGTTCACCTCTATCATTAGCGGAAATTACAATGTTGCAGAGGGCATCGTTAATATTGCTGAAGAGCAAAATTGCGACCTAATTTTTATGGCTACTCATGGTCGCAGCGGCTTATCTAGCCTTCTTCTTGGAAGTGTAACTAATAAAGTTATTTCTTTAGCTAAAGTTTCTGTTTTAGTTTTTAGAACTTCTAATCCAGAAGAAAAACCTAAGTCAGAAGATACCAAAAAAGAAGAAGCACCTGAAACTAAACCTGAGTAGCAGCCTGCACTCCACCAGCTACGGCTTGAATTTTTAAATTACTCATCAAAGCTCGATCCGCATTAATTTGCGGATTTGAAGTAGTGAGTAAACATTCTCCATAAAACATTGCACTAGCCCCAGCCATAAAGCATAAAGCTTGCATTGTTTCGGGCATTTGCTCTCTACCTGCTGATAATCGTATAACCGATTTAGGCATCATAATACGAGCTACGGCTATTGTTCTTATAAATTCAAATTGATCAAGATCATCCACATTTTCTAAAGGCGTGCCAGGCACACGAATCAGTTGATTTATAGGGACAGATTCAGGCGGAGGATTTAGATTTGCAAGTTGAACCAATAAACCTGCTCTTTGAGCCCTAGATTCACCCATACCTACGATACCACCACAGCAGATTTTTATTCCTGCATCACGCACCTTTTGTAAAGTATCAAGGCGATCTTCGTAAGTTCTAGTAGTGATAATTTCACCATAAAATTCTGGGGACGTATCTAAATTATGGTTATAGTAATCAAGACCTGCATCCTTAAGCTCTTCTGCTTGGCCCTCTTTAAGCATGCCTAGGGTTACGCAAGTCTCCATGCCTAGCTCTTTTACCGCTTTAACCATTTCTTTTACTACCTCAAGATGCTGCTCTTTAGGGCCTCTCCAAGCAGCACCCATACAAAAACGTGTAGCACCACTAGCTTTTGCTGCCTTTGCAGCCTCAACCACCTCTTCGACCGCAACTAACCTCTCTTTTTCTACATGTGTTTGATAGCGATTTGATTGAGGGCAATACTTGCAGTCCTCAGGACAAGCACCTGTCTTAATTGACATTAATGTAGAGAGTTGGACTTTATTGGGATCATGATAATCACGATGAATTTTTTGTGCTAAAAAAACTAAGTCCATAAATGGCATATCAAATAGCTCCATAGCCATATTTACATTCCATTTGTCCAATGAATGCCTTGAAATACTTTTTATTTCCATTATTATGTAACTGAATTGTATTAAGATATGTAATATTAAATTTATCTGCGACTTAGTGCAATTTAAATCAAACAATAAAGATAACTACATTTTCCTTCATTTTAAGCGATGTTAGCTAAATATTCACGAAGACTCACTGGAAAAGCACGCACATATTCTGCAAATGTGGAACTTGCATGCTTTTTGTCATTTGTTGCGGGTGCAATAAATGCTGGTGGTTTTTTTGCTGTTGGTGAATACACGTCACATATGACTGGAATAGTCTCTCATATGGCTGATATGCTAACCATAGGAGATCTTGAGTATCTATTTTGGGGCTTAGGTGCATTAATGGCCTTTATTGCAGGATCTGCATGTACATCGATGATTATCAATTTTGCGAGGCATCGATATTGGCAGAGTGAGTATGCATTGCCAATTTTTATTGAGGCTAATGGTTTAATATTTTTTGGTGTGATGGACGGGCTCCAACTTAACGTTTCATGGCTGTGGACGCCGTTTACGGTTGCTACATTGTGTTTTATTATGGGTCTGCAAAATGCGATTATCACTGATATATCTAATTACAAATTACGTTCTACGCATATGACGGGCACAGTAACTGATATTGGAATCGAGCTAGGAAAGGCCTTCTACTGGAATCGTGCCGATCGAGATGGTCAGAAAGTGCATCCAGTTAGGGCAAATATGAAAAAACTTTGGCTTTTGGTCGAAGTGTTGATTTTATTTTTTATTGGGGGAGTATCGGGGGCGATTGGCTATAGTTATTTTGGCTTTTCATTTACCGTTTATGTGGGCTTAGTGCTTTTGTATATTTCTAGCACACCGCTTTTAGATGATCTCAGACAGATAGTTAAACGCCTAAATTCTCCGCCAGTCGTGTTCGATTCTGCACCTGAGATGGAGAAAGAGAATGTCATTGCCACCCCAGAAGATAGGCCTGATATTACTGTGACATGGAAAGATGATTTAAGTCCAGCTGACTGGGCGGAGGCTCAAGAGGCAGAAATTTGGGCTCTTGATCACAGAGAACTTCTTGAAGCAGAAACAAATGAGGGGCCTGAAGAGACCCCTGCGAAGACTTGGATGCGTCAATAGTTAAAGCTTACTGATACATATCGACTTTAAAATATTGTTTTTGAATCTTATCGTATGTACCGTCTGCACGCACTTCATCAAATGCTTTATTTAAAGCCTCTAATAGCTCTGTATCTTGCTTACGAACCGCAAAACCAGTACCTACACCGAAAATTTCTGGATCATCTTTAGATAGTACAGCATCTCCGATAAATTCAAAATCTCCACCCTTAGATGATTTTAAGAATTCATCACCCACACCAACGTCACAGAATACTAATTCAACACGACCTAGAACTAAGTCATTTAGAGCGTCATCGAAAGTTTTATAACGTTTGATAGTCGCATCTTTGAAATACTTAGTTGCATATCTATCTTGAATAGTAGCTTGCTGTACGCCAACAACTTTACCTTTAGTACCTTCTAGAGTAGGCTGAGCCTTAGTACCTTTTTTACCTACTAGTGGGTTTGGAGAGTTCCAAATCATCTTTGTAAATGCTACAGCTTTTTGGCGCTCAGGGGTAATACTCATAGATGATGCAATTACATCGAATTTCTTAGCACGAAGTGCAGGAATAATTCCGTCCCAAGCTTGATTTTGGAAAGTACATTTCGCTTTCATCTTCTCGCACATCGCTTTGGCAATGTCTATGTCAAATCCAATCACTTCGCCTTCAGCATTCATATATTCGAAAGGCGCATACGTGGCATCAGAGCCGAAACGTATAACTTTTTCTTCTGCTTGTGCTGCTCCAACAATAGACGAAGCCATAAAACCAGCAAGTAGAATTTTTCTAACTAGAGTCATAAAACCCCCTTTATTTTGAAATTAGTAACTTGAATATATCATATGAACTATTTAAGGATATGGGTAAAAATACCAACTTTTAATATTTTGATATTTCTATAATAATTGCTGTTTCATTGTTCAAAATAGTGCTAAATGACAGATTTCGAAGTTTTTCTAGAGTATTTGCCCCGTATTCTGCAAGGAGCATTGGTTACTCTAGAAGTTGCATTACTTTCTGTAGTACTGGCTGTAGTAATTGGTTTTGTAGGGGCTTTGTTTAGGCTTTCTAAAAATCTAGTCATAAGTTCTATCGGTACTTTCTATTCTACTTTTGTCCGAGGGGTTCCAGAATTAGTTTGGATGCTTATGATTTTCTACAGTATCCAGATAGGCTTAAATCAAGTCACCGAATATATGGGATGGAATTATATTGAAATCAGTCCTATGATTGCAGGCGTTCTTACCCTAAGCTTTATTTATGGGGCCTTCTTTACAGAGACATTTAGAGGTGCTATTTTGGCCATTCCGAAAGGCTCAATTGAAGCTGGAGAAGCCTATGGTATGAGCAAGTTCCAAGTGGCTACTAGAATTATTTTCCCTCTTATGATGCGTTTTGCTATACCAGGGATGAAAAATAACTGGTTAGTTCTAAATAAAGCAACTGCATTGGTATCGCTTATAGGACTAGAAGATATGACCCTAATAGCTCATATGGCAGGTACTGCTACTCATATGTCCTTTACGTTTAATCTTCTATCAGCTCTGGTATTTTTAATGGGGTCATGGCTTTCATTAAGATTATTCAAATATCTTGAAGTGCATTATTCTAGAGGCGTTTTACAGGGGGTTGAAGTTTGATGGAATCCCTAGATTTGTTGTTGCAAGCCTTAAGCGATTGTATTAGAGCATTGCCTATGACACTATTTTTATCCATAGTGTCTGTAATCATTGGAATATGTATCTCTGTACCACTAGCTGTTATGCTTCAGAGAAAAACAATTTTTACTCCTCTAATAAAAGCATATGTTTTCTTTTTTACTGGATCGCCACTTCTAGTTCAGTTATATATTTTCTACTTTGGGATTCCAAGCATCGGATTTATTCAGGACCTTATGCAACAGCCTGGATTTGAATTTTTAAAAGATGGGAAAATTTATATTTTTGCGGCTTTAGGCTTAAACACAGCCGCATATACTACACAAATCTTCTCAGGTTCTATTAAAAATATGGATCGCAAAGAAGTAGAAGCTGCTTATGCATATGGCATGGACAGAAAACAGACTATGAGAAGAGTTATATTACCTTCGAGTTTAAGGAGAGCATTGCCAGCATATAGCAATGAAGTGCTTATGACCATACATGCAACTTCTCTAGCAAGTACTGTAACTATAAATGAAGTAACTAATGCGGCCAGCCTATTTAATAGCACTTTCTATGAGCCATTTATCGCATACACTGCGGCTGGTATTGTGTATTTGTGCTTGACTTTCTCATTTATTTATCTTTATAAACGTGTAGAGAAAAGGCTTGTGCTAGCTTCTAAATCGCTATAATAAAGGGCTCGATAAACGTGCTAGGGCATGTACGAATCGAGTCCAAAGACCTAGTTTTTGTGGGACATACGTTTCTGAATTAGTGACACAATTTCTAAACTCTTTAGTAAGTATGCTGTTTGCCTCTTTTTCATAACAGAGAATCGAAATTTCAAAATTAATATAAAAGCTTCTGTTATCGAAATTCGCACTGCCTAAGAAACTAATATCCTCATCCACAATAAGAATTTTTGAATGAATCATACTTGGTTGATATAGATGAATCTTAACCCCTGCTTTGTAGAGCTCATCAAACCAAGATCTTGTTGCAAGAGTCACCCATTTAAAATCGCTCATAAGAGGTACTAGAATTTGTACGTCCACGCCACGCAATGCAGCTGAAGTAAGCCCTTCAATTGCCGCTTCATCTGGTACGAAATAAGGCGTGATTAAATAGATATGCTTTCTTGCTCTATGAATGGCAGCCATCATTGCACGCATAATGGGTGCATATTTTGTGTCTGGACCAGATTGAATAAGTTGAACTCTAAATCTAGAATCATCTTCGCTATCGTCGGGTGAAGATGTGTTTAAATTTACTTTATTGAGTTTGCGATTATTTCTTCGCTTATAACTATCTTTTAGAACTCTAAATAAATCTTTATTCCCTGTTGAATAGATCCAATCCTGTGCAAATACACTCTCGAGCCACATAACAGACGGACCATTTAGCCTGATATGCACATCATGGAAGGCTTCTGGATTTGCCGCATGATATTCCAAATCCGTCATATTCGTACAGCCTGTAAAGGCATATAAACCATCGCAAATTACGATTTTTCGGTGATTCCTAAAATTAAGTAATGACGGGAGTCGTTTAAAACTTAGATTATGGAAAAACTCAAGATGACCACCTGCATCTAAAAAAGGTTTTAAAAAACGACGAGTCAGGCTTTTAGAACCATAGGCATCCACAAGCAAATAGACTTTTACTCCTTGATGTAGTTTCTTAATAAGTAAGTCTCTAAAGCGAGTACCAATTGTGTCACTATCGAATTGATAGTACTGCACTAAAACATACTCTGTACTATTTCTAACTCCTTCAAAAATAGCCTCAAAAATATCATCGTCCGAATAAAATTTATACTCCCAACTATATGTAGTTGGTGTATGGCTAGTGTTATCAATAAGTAAAGATATGTCTTTGTAGCTTGGATCTATGTAATGTGATCCGTCTTGAATACCCCAAATATTTGCATTTTTCGAAATTGTTTTGCGGCTTCGTCTTCGAGCGTTGCGTTGACGTTTGAATTTTTTAGGACCAAAAAAGTAATAAACGACAATACCGATAAAAGGTAAAAACCCCAAAAGCATAATCCATGCAAGGGTCGAGGAAGGCTCACGTTTTTGAAGAATAATCCAAAACGCCACTCCTATCATATATAAGACCCATATTAGGCCTATAACAAAACCAATGTGTTCAGAGAACCATTCCATCAAAAGCACTAGTCCTTGAATTCCAATACAAATTGAATGGCTTTTGCCGCAACAATGCCATCAGCCATCGAAGTAACAACACACGGATGCATACGATTAGCAACCTCTCCAATCGCATATATTCCTGGTATATTGGTTTGTGCCGTCTTTTCATCGGTCCATAAATAGCCATTCTCCTGAACACGCAATCCAATATCTGGCAAACCATCGAGCTGCGGTTCATATCCGTAGAACACTAAAATCGTGTCATATCGTTTACCGTTTACGGACATATGATCGGGGTCAAATTTATATGGGCCTAGATGTAAAGAGTCTTGAGGAATATTTTTCATCCATTTGTTTTGCGCTCTAAGCGTGCGACTATATACATCGATAGACTTCGCCCCTCTCTGAGCAAGGTATATAGCGTTTTCCATAGCATTATCCCCGCCGCCGAGAATAGCAATTTCTCGCATAACAAAATCATGCTGATATACATGTTTTCCTGGGCCCACTAAAATTTGAGGATAATTTTTAGACCCCATCTCTGGTGGCCTTTTATACTTTACACCTGTGGCAATGACCACGCTTCTAGCCACTATTGCTCTTGATTCCAAACCGTCCTTCGTATTTTTAAAGAAGATTTTGTATTGGGGAGCTCCACGCTCTACTTTATTGAGTTTGAAATCTGATGGTGAACTTACGGATTGAATATCATATACAGATTGTTCAAAAAGCACGGGAACACGGGCATGGTCAATACTTTTACGCATCTGTTTTGCGGCATCTTCTCCTGTTAATTCAGGTGCCGTCACATTCCATACATCTTGATATGGGTTATTTGCAGCTAATCCTCCGATATGGTTTGATCTTTCTATAACTACAACCTTAAACCCTAGCAATGATAGCCATACTGCACAGGACACGCCCGCAGGTCCTGCCCCTATAATCACAGCATCATAAACTTGATTAGCCATAAATTAAAATTAGTGGAAATAATTTAGTGATTGTAACCAATTTAATCTCTGTAAACATTACAATTCTTGCTATTAATTGGCTATAGCTATTCGAATAAAATGCCTCAGATGAAAATATTTTTTAATAAACTGAAAATCGATGCGAAGATAGGAATTCTTGAGCATGAGCTACGATCCACTCAAATCATAGAAGTGGATATAGTTTTAGATATAAAAACACCTACTAAAGTTGATGATAAAAATATAAAAACAGTACTCGACTACAGAAAAATCAGAAATATTATTCATGAAGAAGCCGTGAGACAACATGTGCATTTGGTTGAGACACTACTTATTTCTATCTCAAAAAGACTCTATAGAGAATTTGAGGAGATAGAAAAAATCGATCTTAAGATTGGGAAACCAGCAGCTTTCTCCGATTCTGATGCAGTTGGTGTTCAGCTAATTTCTACAAGAACTGATTTCTAATATGGACAACAAATTAGAAAAAAGAATTGTTCGTGAGACGGCCATTGCCATCACAAAATATAGAATGATTGAGAACGGAGATCGAGTAATGGTGTGCCTTTCAGGAGGAAAGGATTCATACACGCTTCTTGAAGTTTTGCGTCTTCTTCAAACCAGAGCCCCGATAAAATTTGATCTTGTAGCTGTGAATTTGGACCAGAAGCAGCCTGGATTTCCAGAACATATATTGCCTGAATATCTTGAAAGCATCGGTGTTCCATATCATATAGAAAATCAAGACACGTATTCTATTGTGAAGCGCGTAATTCCTGAAGGGAAGACAACTTGTTCTTTATGTTCTAGATTAAGACGTGGAATTTTATATAGAGTTAGCGATGAATTATCTTGCAATAAGATTGCTTTAGGTCATCATCGCGACGATATTTTGGCTACTTTTTTTCTTAACCTTTTTTATGCAGCCAAGCTTAAAACTATGCCTCCGAAATTGGTTAGCGATGACGGTAAGCATATGGTTATTAGGCCTCTTACTTTTGTAGCTGAAAAAGACATAATAGAATACGCAAAACAGAAAGCATTTCCAATTATTCCATGCAATCTATGTGGCTCTCAAGAAAATTTAAAACGCAAGGAAGTGGGCGACATGATTCGTACTTGGGAAAAGCAGAGTCCTAAAAAAGTATGGAATACATTTAAAGCATTATCTGCAGTAGCTCCATCTCATCTTTTGGACACAGATCTTTTTGATTTTTTAAATCTTAAAACTACTGGTGAATTTTTTGAAGACGGTGATACGGCCTTTGATCAAGACACATTTCCAGATTTAGAAAACGAACAAGTCATTAACATAAGCAATCTTAAAAGAGATAAATAAAGAAAAAAACCTAAAGACTTTCATCTTTAGGTTCTTTGAGATTTAATACTTAAGCTCAAGGGTTAAAGCAAAATTGCGTCCCGGAGCTGCATATTTTGGAGTATATAGTTATGGATTTAAGTCAGTCAGCACTAGGCAAAGCAACCGAATATCCTCAAGGATACGATTCTAGTTTGCTTCAACCATTCTCTCGGGATTTGGGGCGTTCAGAAATCGATCTTAATCAAATAGATTTTCAAGGGGTCGATATTTGGTATGCTTATGAATTCTCTTGGCTTAATCCAAATGGAAAACCTGAGATTGCGGTGATTAGGTTTACATTTCCAGCAAGTAACCCTTTTCTTATCGAGTCAAAATCATTCAAACTTTATCTAAACTCATTTAACAATGAACATTTAGAAAAAGAGGAAGTTTTAAAGCTTATGACACGAGATTTGAAAAATGCAACCAAGGGTGATGTAAAAATTGAATTTTTTGATATAGATAAATCTGAAGAACTGCTTTCTTATTCGGTAATAAGGAGAAATGCCACTTCTAAGATTCAAAATATAGATAAATTGGATATAGATTTTTTTCAATATTATCCTGACACAAATTTACTTCAGACAGAAGACATTCAAGGTTCGACTTATATTTCTGAAGAATTAGAGTCACACTTACTTAAGTCTAATTGTCCCGTTACTGGTCAACCCGATTGGGCAACAGTTCATATTAAATACTCAGGCAATAAAAAAATAAATCATGAAGGATTACTCCGCTATATCGTTTCGTATCGAAATCACTCTGGATTTCATGAGCAGTGCGTAGAAAAAATATATGCGGATATATGGAAGCATTGCCAACCCAAATATTTATCTGTGTTTGCAATGTACACAAGACGCGGCGGACTGGATATCAATCCTTTTAGGGAAACAGCTGGCAGCGTAGAGGATTACGAAGACTTAAAGGAAAAACGCCAATTCCGTCAGTAATCAAAAGCTTTTGCTCACTGAAAAATAAAGATTGTGCTTATTATAAGAGTATAACGGCACATTGCTTTTCGCTTTATGGTAGGTGTAATTTATCCTTGGGGTGAGACCCTTAAAGTGAATATTTCTATGCCAAATGGTGGCACCTAACTCATAGTCGTGGTTAATTTGGACATTATTAAAGAAGCCAATTCCATCGAATTTCTTAAAGTGCTTTGAGGCCTCAAATTGAGTCGTAAGCCCTCCTGCCCACGACTGAACAATCGGCTCCTTAGCTTCAGGTGGCAATGCCTCGTAGTACGGATTCAAAAAGATCGATATTGTTATTTATCAGAGCATATAACATATGGCTTCATAAGGTCCCCTAAAATGAAACTCTATATGATAGTAATTCTCATCTTGATTTACCACATATTTGTTAAAACGTAAGAAATATATTTTGTTACTTCTACGGTGCTAATATGTTTTTTTCTATAAAACACCACTATGAACACTTACCTTGTATCAACTTTTTTAGTAGCTGTCGCTGAAATAGGCGACAAAACACAGCTACTTGCACTATTGCTAGCGGCACGATATAAAAAACCTATTGCCATCGTGACTGGAATTCTTATTGCTACAGTATTAAATCATGCATTGGCTGGAGCTGTTGGTGCATGGATCCAAACACAGATTTCACCTGAAACTCTTAGATATATTATTGGCGGCCTTTTCGTGGTTATGGGCTTTTGGTCTCTCATTCCCGATAAACTTGACGATGGTGAAATAAAGTCACGGGGTAATAAATATGGTGCATTCGTTGTGACTTTGGTTGCGTTTTTTCTTGCGGAGATGGGCGATAAAACTCAAATAGCGACAATTGGATTAGCAGCAAAATATCATCCTGCGTGGGCAGTAATTATGGGAACAACTACAGGATTAATGATCGCAAATGTACCAGCGGTTTATTTTGGACATAAGATGTCTCAGAAATTGCGGTTTAAAACAATTAGGTATGTAGCGGCATTACTTTTCATATTATTAGGAGTAGCCACTTTACTTAAATTAGATGAGATGATTTTTTGAATTATGTAATTTGAAATGATGCTCAAAAATTTGGCTTAAATACCCTAAGATTTTTTGCGTATGGATCAATAATCTTCCCTGACTTAGAATCATAAACTAAATAGGGCTCAATTATTGATGCATCAGGTCTATGAAGTTCGTAGTTCCCATCCTTTTTGATGTATATAACACCGAATAAATTAGATTTTGGCACACAACACTTTGGAGATTTAATTTCATCAAAACAGTAATAATCCCCATCATTGGCAAAAATACCGTCGAGCTTATAATTATCTGGGGCTCCTACTAGACCGCCTTCAGCTAACCACACGGTTATTTCTTTTTCGTCGTCAAATTCAATTTCATTAATAATTTTTAAATAATAACTATCCCACCACTTAATATAGCTATTCATTGAATAGGGTTTTCTGTTCAAAATCAAGTTATATGTATAATTGGCTGGGCGCTTAGACCCATTAATAACGATTTCTTTTAATTTAAGAAAATAAAGTGCATCTAATTTTTCGGCTGTGATTACATAGTATGCATTTACTCCGAGCCATATCAATGAAACCAGAATAAATATTTTCAAAATAAATTTGAACATATCACAACCTTTTTTGTATTTTTATTTCTGATTGCATATTAAATAAAAATGGTTTGAAAGCAAACTTTTCATATCTTTGAAGGAGAAACCATATTCCAAAGGGTTGTATATAATTTTGAGGAATTTTAAGAACATCATTATCGTCCAAACCGAAATGATCTTGAGCATAGAATCCAATCACCCCATCGTACCCATTTTTATTTATATCTAAATGTTTAATAACTATCCTAGTTGCATGTATATCGTGTATAGAAATAATTGTTCCATTTAAGTAATCCCAGAATGAATTAAATTTTGGTAATTTTTTACCAGCAATGAGTTCATGCAGCATTTCGACGAGTTGAGATTTTGATTTATCAGAATTGTTATTTAAAATTTCTTCTATATGAGTTATGCTCAAATAACCGTCCTTACTAATACCTACACCTGCATCCTTATATATACGAGACTTATAGATTCTATCTAGGTCAGGATGATTGAACGGAGCGGATGAATTTTGTTGAAATCTATCTATCAATTTGTATATTATCCTTGTGGAAGGTCCTCCTAATCCAAACATAGAATAATAACCAACGAAATGTCGAAATTCGTCAAATAACATTTCAGTAATTAGTTGGGTATTCAACTTTTTTCTTGGTTTATATTTAAATCCAGTTATAGGGTTCGGGTCCAGTTGAAACAGCTGTCCAGTGTAGGGATTTAAGAGTTGAGATGGATTAATTATTTTAAATTTAGAAAGCAGAGTTTCTAAATTTAAATCTCCACACTTCATATCAGGAGAAGAATAATCATTAAACAGATTTACAGATTTAAAAATTTCTAAATTTTCTATATACACATACCACCCCTTGCCTTCCAAATAAAACCATATTATTGGGGAATTATTTCAATGAAATTAACGTCAAAAGACCTATAGACATTTCGTTACAAAATTTACAAATTGGTACAAAATCCATTTAAATTTTTATGCTTAAAGTTAATTAAAAAGTATGTGCTTGTCTAGACAGATATTAAGGCGGTATTGAAGTGAACTTAGAATTATAAGGCACTTGCATTGCCAACATTACAAAAAAATGCTCACCGTACATAAATAAAATGTAAGCAATTGTGTAATTTGTACTTTTGCGTGTATTTTGTAATAATTATAAGACCCGATTAATAGCAAACCTTAGGAGGGTTGACTATGACTATGATGAAAGCAGCGGTTTTTGTTGAAAAAAATCGTATCGAACTAATCGATAAAAAAATTCCAGATGTTGGTCCTAATGATGCACTAATTAAGATCACAACTACTACTATTTGCGGTACTGATATTCATATCTATAAAGGTGAATATCCAGTAGAAAAAAATCTAACTATTGGTCACGAGCCAGTAGGTATTATCGAAAAACTAGGTTCTAACGTTAAGGGTTATAAAGAAGGCCAACGCGTTATTGCAGGTGCGATTTGCCCTAGTTTTATTTCTTATCCTTGCCAAGACGGCGTTCCATCACAAGACGGTGCATACTTAACAGCTGATGGTACTTGCTCTTGCCACGGTTATAAAGCTACAGCTGGCTGGCGTTTCGGTAATATTATTGATGGTACTCAAGCTGAATATGTTTTAGTTCCCGATGCTGAAGCTAATATGGAACCTGTACCAGAAGGTTTAACTGACGAGCAAGTACTTATGTGCCCAGACATTATGTCTACTGGCTTTAAAGGTGCAGAAAATGCGAATATTCGCATTGGTGACTTCGTTGTAGTTTTTGCTCAAGGTCCAATTGGTTTATGTGCAACTGCAGGTGCTAAGCTTCTTGGTGCTTCTACAATTATCGCCGTTGACGGAAATGATGAGCGTCTAGCTATCTCTAAAAAACTAGGTGCTGACGTTACTATTAACTTCCGTAATGCAGACGTTATCGATGAAGTTATGAAAATCACTAAAGGTCGCGGTGCAGATGCTTCAATCGAATGTCTTGGTACTCAAACAACATTTGAGCAAGCACTTAAAGTTTTAAAACCAGGTGGTACATTATCTAGCCTTGGTGTGTATTCTGAAGATTTAGTTATCCCTCTTGGTGCATTTGCAGCAGGTCTAGGCGATCACAAAATCAATACTGCTCTTTGCCCTGGTGGTAAAGAACGTATGCGTCGTCTACTTAAAGTAGTTGATAGTGGTCGTGTTGATCTTAAACCTCTAGTAACTCACGAATATAAACTAGATGATATCGTTGAAGCTTATGATTTATTCATGAATCAACGTGATGGTGTTCTTAAAGTTGCTATTAAACCTTAATCACTTCTAGAAATTCATACTTAGTTGATTGATAGCCCCGCAAATTCTATTTAAAGAGTTTGCGGGTTATTTTTTGCTATTAAAATTCCGCATAAACACTCGTATTCATGCGGAATAAATGGCAAATAATTATTTACCTAAAAATTTAACAGCAGTATCAGGGAAGTCAGTGAAAATGCCCGTTGAACCTGCTTTATTTAATAAAGCATCATACATTTGGTTTACGTCAGTGAAAAATGCAGGAAGTGCATCTTTTCTCACTGTGTATGGGTGAACTTCAAGTTTTTGTTTTTTAAGCTCTTCAACTAATGGTGTATACACGATATTACCTGGTTGTGATTTTTTATCATCCACAAGCATATACCAACCTGGTCCTACACCATCCGCATATTTTGCGATTTCATCCATGGCACCTGGCTCGAACATCCAATCGTAGCTGTAGTTAACCCATTTGCCTTCAGCATTTTTCTCTTGAGTTTCGCCCCAATCAGAATATGCAATAAGTTGGACTAGTTTAAGGTCCATACCTAATTCAGGAAAAAGTTCGGTTTTAACGCGTTTTAATTCATTAAAGTCAAAAGTTTGAAAATATATAGGGTCATCTTTTGAGTCATAACCATATTTTTTCAAAATCTCTAAAGTAGCTTTGGCAATATCTTTACCCTCTTGATGGTGCAACCATGGAGCCTTGATTTCAGGATAGATACCAATTTTCTTTCCTGTAGATTTCTCTAGACCTTGAATAAATTCAATTTCTTCTTCAAGAGTATGAATTGTGAAATGAGACTTCCAAAGCGGGAAACGATTAGGGTACACAGCTTCCTGCTTACCGTCTTTTTCTTTGAAATTTTCAGTCATCTCTAGAGTTTTAATTTCATCCAATGTGAAATCTACAACATAGAAACGGCCGTCAGCACGTTTGCGATCAGGGAATTTTTTTGCAACATCTGTTAAACCATCTAAAAAGTGGTCGTGAATAACTACGATACGGTCATCTTTAGTCATAGCAAGATCTTGCTCAAGATAATCTGCACCTTGACCAAATGCAAGAGCCTTACTCTCTAAAGTGTGTTCAGGGATATAACCGCTAGCTCCGCGGTGAGCAACAACTATTTTATCTTTGTTGTCCATTTGAGCTTGAGCCAATGCTGGTGAAATAGCAGCAGCAGAAAAAGCAACTGCTAGGGCAATTTTTGAAAATTTCATAATAACTCCATTTAATGGGGAAAAAGGCGGTTTATTATTAACAAAAAATATAGAAATTAAATGACAAATCCCTATCTCATTTGTTGCTTTTTTACTTTTCCCCAAATGGGCTATTTGTGGCTTAATTTATATCAATGCCCTCGAATTCTTCAAATTGAGTTTGAGGGTATTTTTTCTCTATATAGCCCCTTAAAAACTCGATCGTATTATTAGTGATTTTTGGGTCAAACATCAAATACTTATTAAATACAACTTTTTGTACTTGTATGCCCATAGTATCGCATGCCACAAGACTTAATAGTGCATGATTAATGCTACCAAGTTTCCCGTTGGTCACTAAAATTACTGGCAATTTATAGGTGGCAATAAAATCGAGTGTCATCACTTCTTCTGTTAATGGTGCCATAAGCCCCCCTGCCCCCTCCAAAAGAACAAATTCATAGCTTTTAGAAAGCTCCAAAGTGTCCTTATAGATTTGCTCTAAATTTAGAGGTCTGTTCTCTAGAGCCATAGCCATATGGGGTGAACATGGATATTTATAAATAAAGCGACAGGTCAGTCCCTCATAGTCCTCTGGCATCATCCCTATGCCCTGAATGCGACGATGAGTGCGAATATCATCCGAAACCCCATCACAGCCTGTCTGCACAAGTTTTTGCGTGATTACACCACGTCCCATATTCATAAGGCACTTTGCATAATAACCTGTGTAAAATGTTTTACCTACATCAGTATCAATGCCGCTTATAAAAATAATTTTTGGGTTCATAATTTCTTAGCTAAAAATAAAAAAGCCGAGTATGTAAGAGAGAATTTTCCATTTGGCAATGCACTCGCTTCTTCATACCTTTTTATTAATTTTCTAGTATCTGATAGAGAAAAAGATCTATCGGAAACTGCATTTACCCCTGTTTCTCTCAAATGATTAAGCATATCTCTTCCTGAATCAAATTCTAGTTGAACTTTAAGAGGCTCATAGTACAACAACTCGTAGCGATTTCTAAGAGCGTTTAAAATTTTCTCTTCTGATAAATAGTTCAAACTTAAACTAGTTTGCGTTTGGATTTCCTTTAAATTATCAGGTAAATAGGTGCTAATTAAAAGTAAGCCATTGTTATTAAGATGGTCATTTAAATTGATTAAAAAAACCTCCAGATTCTCAAACCACTGAACCGTACTAGCACTAGCAATTAAATCAAATCTATCATTAAATTCAAGAAATTCAGAGTCACCGCATAAAAATTTAAAATCTACTAAAGGCAGCTTGCCTCTAATAATATCTTCAATATCAGCAATCAAATCATTGAAGACCCACTTATTTGCAGAACAAGACTCCACAAGTCGCACACTAAAATCACCTGTCCCACACCCGAGTTCTAAAACACTATTAAATTGGGTACGTCCATATTCCTTTATAATTTCAATAAGCCTTGAATTTACCGCTTTCTGAGCTATTGCTTGCGTATCATAAGTCGCAATTGCACTTGCAAATTTAGACCTAATGCGTGATTTATCGATAATATTCATCCCAGCAATTCACTCCATGAATTAACTGTATCGAAAAACATATGGTCGTAAGGATTAGAATCGATGATGGTGTTGCGGGAGCATTGCCAACTTGCAAGCTGTTTGCGTGAAGGAAAAATATAATCCTTATCTGACACGATAGCACGCGTCCACATTATAGGATTGCCTTGCTTGCCCATCGCAACTTCATAAATAGCCTTAAGTTCCGCCCGCTTCTCATCCAGATTCCGCAAATTGCGAGCTTCGAAAAAGTTAAGCGACTCTTTAGTCAGACACATAAGTTTATTAAATTTTTGAAGCTGTCCCTCATCCAAAGAGTGCATCATATCTTGGTATAGCTGCGGATCCAGTCCATATTCAGAATCAATGGCCTGCAAAGTGCCATTTATCGCACACGCAGAGCTTATAGACATATTTGCACACAAAGTATTGGCCATGAGCACGCCAAGCGACCACGCAATAATATGCACCTCCTTATACCCTGTGGCAATGCCTACGCCTTCATCCACCGTCCGATAATCCCACAAACAGAGCACATCAAAGCTCTCAGGTACTACCAGATGTTCTACTAACTCAGGCCCTGTTCCCCATCCTGCGAAATACAAAATCAATCGCTCCGATGGTCCTGCCCCCTTAATCAATCGCCGCTTCATTTCTAAGAAACTCAATTAATTGCTGCAAATCATCTTCTTCCACATCCGCTGTCAACGAAAACCGAATCCGTGAGGTCCCCTCAGGCACAGTGGGCGGCCGTATGGGCATACAATAAAATCCCGCATCACGTAAGGTTTTCGATAGTCTCACAGCCGCCTCGTCCGAGCCTAAAATCAAGGGGATGATATGGGAGGCATTGCCACCTAAAGAGATGGCCCTACGCAATGTGGCCGCCGCTTTAAGCAATTTCGAACGCCGCCAATCCTGTGCGGACACTGCATTCACAACAAAATCACTCCAAGCATACGTAATCGGTGGTAATGCAGTCGTAAATATCAATGATCGCATTGAATTCACCAAGAACCGCTTCAGCTCCTGCGAACAGATAATATAGGCACCATAGGAACCGAACGCCTTGCCGAAAGTGCCCACAAGAATATCGATATCCTCAAGAACGCCGCATTGCTCGCAATAGCCAAGACCGCGATCTCCGTAGATGCCCACGGCATGAGCTTCATCGACATAAAGCGAGGCATTTGCGTATGTGCGTTTCAACTCTGCAAGCGTTTGCAAATTACAAAAATCGCCGTCCATACTATAGAGGCTCTCGACCACGATAAACACTTGCTCATACTGTGCGTGATTTTGCTCAAGCAGCTGACTAAGATGCTGCATATCATTATGTCTAAAGCGAAGCAGACGAGCTTCTGATAGGCGTGCCCCATCGATTAGAGACGCATGAGCAAGCTTATCCATAAGAATGAGTGAATTTTTATTTGCGAGAGCTGGCAATATCCCAATATTCGCATGATAGCCGCTATTTGCGAGGAGACAAGCATTTGCATAAAGTGCGGAAATCGTAGCCTCAAGCTGGTTTGCGGCTTGTGAGTTGCCCGTAAGAAGACGTGAGGATGTAGAGCCCAGAAGGGTTTCGTGTGTCAGAGTTTCTAGAAATTGCTTACGCAAATTTATATCGGTGGCAATGCCTAAGTAATCATTCGATGTGAGATTTATGCGAGCACTTGCGATGGCCTCTGGATGTGGCAATACCCTCGATCGCCCCATCAGCTCAAGTTCTTCGAGCCTAGTTTTGTAAATACTCACGGACAACACCTACTAGGGCTTCACACAAGCGACTCAATTCGTCCTCTGTAATCACATATGCGGGCATAATATAAACGAGATTGCCAAATGGGCGAATCCATACACCTGCATCCACAAACATAGGCTGTATGCGTTGCATATCAACAGGTTCATCGAGCTCTACGACACCGATAGCACCGAGAACTCGAATACAGGCTACGCCTTTGGTATTTGAGAGAGTGGAGAGATGCGAGAGCATTGCCACCGCGATATTGTGAACGCGGTCCTGCCAAGGAGATGCTAGCAAGAGATCAATGGATGCAGATGCGACGGCACAAGCGAGTGGATTGGCCATGAATGTAGGCCCATGCATAAACGCAGGAGATGGGCTTTGCGATATGCCTTGTGCGACATGTTCCTGTGCGATAGTAGCTGAGAGCGTCATATAGCCGCCTGTGAGGCCCTTACCGATGCATATGATATCGGGAACCACCTGTGCATGCTCAAGTGCAAACATGCGTCCCGTGCGGCCAAAACCTGTTGCGATTTCATCGAATATTAGCAAAACACCATGCTCTTTGCAGAGAGTGGCTGCAGCTCGCAAATACTCAGGACTATAAAAATACATACCGCCCGCACCCTGCACGATAGGCTCTAAAATCAAAGCAGCAATTTCGTGCGAATGCTCTGAAAGCAGGCTCTTCAGTGGCTCTATGTCGTGTGGGTCGAATTCATGCCCGAATCTACTTTTAGGCTGCGGCAAGAAAAACTGTACTGGCAATGAACTTCCAAACAGCCCATGCATTCCGTTTACAGGGTCGCATACTGACATCGCATGCCATGTATCGCCGTGATAGCCAGAGCGTATGGTCGCAAATTTAGTGCGCGAGGGCGCGGATGCTGCTTCGGATATGGGTGAGGATGCGTGTGCGGCGTGGAATTGAATAGCCATTTTCATCGCAACTTCAACAGCAATTGACCCAGAATCTGCAAAGAAAATCTTATTCAGCTGCATAGGCAATAGACCCAAAAGCCGCTCTGCAAGCTGTGCTGCAGGCTCATGCGTCAACCCACCAAACATAACATGACTCATCTTATCGATTTGTTTGCAGGCAGCTTCATTGAGTTGAGGCACATTGTACCCGTGTATAGTACACCACCATGAAGACATCCCATCGATTAATTTTCTTCCGTCTGCGAGGTGGATATACACTCCCTCTGCATGAGAAACTGGATAGATTATCGGAGGATTAGTGATAGAAGTATATGGATGCCAAATATGGTTGCGATCGATATCTTTAAGATGCGAAAGTTCCATTTGCTAAATAAGAATTGAAAAAATTATTCTAACAAAAAAGAGGCTTTAAAGCCTCTTATAACTATGCATTAGCCCCGTAGGTATGTAGAACACGTTTGGACCTTTTGAAGTAAGAAGTCCATAAAATTCTAAAAAATATTAAGAATACTAACGAAAACATTTCTATCAAAGTTTCCTTTTGAGCTTCTATCGTTTCATCTATATCACTAAATATATAATCTGAATAATTGAAGGCTTTAAATGCCAATAATATTTTAAGAATCACTTGAACATAGAATTCAAGCCAATAAATTTTCACAATTTTCTTTGGAATTTCAGGGTGGTTCACCTTTTTCAAAAACTTTATTCTTTTAATCAATAGATAGATACCAAAGAAAATTAGGATAGCCCAAAGATTATCTATTAATAATACTTCCCAAAAAACAGACTCTAATTGAATTTCAAAATTGAGTCTTTCATTGTTAACTAAATATTCAACAACAAAATCTAGCATTCTAAGAATATCAATCATTGGTCCAAAGATTACTGCAATAGTAATAACAAGAATGATTATGTCTGTCACATAGAAAAACTTTAACCAACCACCAAGCTTAACGTATCTTAGTTGAGTTGATGGTGGAGAATTAGTTAAATGATTTGAATTTTCTGACATAACGCTTAGTTAATTTCTACTATGCATGCTTATAATACTATGCTTTCACTACCCAAAAATTATTAAATATATTAAGGCAACAAAATAGGCCAACTCAAGAATTTCTTTGAGCTGGCCACAAGGCCCTGCATCCATCTACCAGAATTTAATTTTTCCTTCAAGGCCAACAGTCCATTGTTTTGTAGTAGGTTTAATTCCAGCGAATCCTCCGATACCCCAATGGCGTTTCTCAAGACTTGTACGTCCAAGAATCTCGATATCTAAAGCCCCTTTATTATCTTTACTCAAGTCAGTCCAATCGTTTTTCGCTTGTGAAATGCGTACTTGCATTGGGTCACGATTGTATGCAAAATCATAACCAGCAGTCACGTTTAGTCGATTAACAACACGACCATCAGCTAACTCAGTTTGATGTTCTAGACCGAAACCTACTTTTGGTTTCAAGGTGTAGTAAGTCGCCTCATTCACATCTAAACGAAGGTCACCACTTTCACTGAATTTGTAGATTTTTCTAACACCAAGATCAAGACCAATTGATGGGCTAACCAACAAACTAGGACTTACACGCTTATTCCACGCATAATTCATATCCACAAAGCCACCAATCATTTGGCTTTCGCCTGTGCTTTGGAATTTCTCACCTGAGACAACAAATTTACGTTCCATCTCACGCATGCTTGCCTCTCCGCCTAAACGCAATGAGAATATGCTTTCTCTGTTATGGCCAAAGCCTTTCGCATAATGCATGCCGAAGTATAGAGATTGAGCATCTTCTTTACTTCCGCCCATATCATTAAATTTGATATTATCGCGTGCATATCCAAAGAAAAGCCCAGCCTTATCGCCTAACTTAACAGTCTCTTTTTGATGCACAAGCATAAAGCCACGAGCATTTCTCTTATGACTAAATAAACCTGCTTCATCAGTGTTAAATTCACTGTATTCTCCAAACACTTTTAGCTTAGTCGCATGTTTAGTACTTGTATCCCAATCAAGGATTTGATTAAATTCTCGATCGAATAAGTTTTTAGTCTCTGTATATCGACGATTTTGTGTAGCATACTGATACCCAGAAATCTCATCAACCGCCTGCATAAATAAACCAAGCTCAGATGCTCTAAATAGATTCATCTTGTTGAAGAGTTGTTTTTCATTAGAATCAAGCTCAACATCAGAATATCTATCTTCCAATCCTTTAAGCAGGTTATGATGTTTGTTTCCTTTATCTACATAATGGTCATAAGGTAATTTAACCAAATACACTTTGCCCAATTTAGAACCAGCATCCGCAGAATTGGCTATAGTAGCCCAATGCAAGGCATCAGTCTTAACATAAACCTCTTTTGGAGAAGTGCTTAAAATCTGTTGATTGAATGGCTCAATAATAGATGCATCCACTTCGATTACTTTGCTATTAGTATGCACAGATGCTTCCGTACCCACCACTAAAGTCATAGCCTTTTCGCCCTGTGGATCTAATACTAAGTTTTCTATAGGCTTAGTAAAGCGTTTACCAGAAGTATCTACGTACATAGCAAGATCTTCAGGTTTACCAAAGTTTGCAGCAGGTGCATTATATCCATTTAATCTGGCAATGATCTCGTCTTGTGTCAAAGTCTCAATGCCTTCCAATGGATCAGTGATCTCTACCATCTTGTCAGGGTCCATTGCATTCGGAATAACAGCTACATTTACCACACGGCCCGCAGCTAATTTATCAATATTCAATGTTTCTGTATGACTTCCTATTTCGACATTAACATCGTACTTTGAGCCTGAGCCATTTGAACTTTCATATTCTCCAGGCTTACTATCAGAGGCAATGCTTCCGCCATTGTTTACAATATCTGCCGCTTCCACAGCCGTCTCTTTAACAATTATGCGACCATAGTTTTTAAGCAATGCACCGCCTTTAACGTACATACCGATAGAGTTTTTAGCATGTAGTTCAATCACGCCAGTTTCGCTATTTTCAATAGTTGCACCTTCAGCTGCGTACATACCTATAGCACCTGTTGCACTTTGATTTACTTTAATCATGCCTTTGTTAATAGCCGTAGATCCAGCCCCAGCTGCCGCTAAACCAATGCTTCCAGCAGCATCAATCTCAATAGTGCCATTGTTCACGACATGCCCAGTATGAGTCGCACCGCCTAGAGCAAACATGCCTATGCTATACAATGAACGCTCGCCTTCAACCCTAGTCACATACGAAAGTCCTGGTTTAATTGTGCCTTCATTAATGGCAGATTTAGTATTGTTTAGCTCTCCTCTTGATAGGATGGCAATGTTCCAGTAGCTATTGCTCATATCAATATTGCCACTAGATTTAAGGTCACCAGCCACAAAAAAGCCTATATTACGTCCCTTGCTATTTGGTCCGTCAAAAGCTTGTGCAGTCGTAGTAATGTTTGTCTTAGCTACTATGCTTGAGTCAGGACTGTCGCTATATAAGAATATAGAGCCGTGACTTAGTTGGCTAGATGGAGTATTCACGGTCACTGTATTATTAGAACCGCTTATAACATAAGGGATGGAATAATCCGCTTGCGTAATAGGACTATGATTAAGAGTTACGCTTGTACCAATACCTCGATGAAGCACACCAACCGTTTGTTTGCTTATAGTATCTTCACCCTCAGCAAGCACGAGTTTGCCTTCTAAGTTTAGATTACCTGTGGCAATGATACCGGTCCCTTTAGTCCCAATATTTAATTCAGAAGCATTGTTTGAATTAATATCATGACCAACTATGCCAACAACATTTCTCCCAGCTTTAAGCAACCCATTATTGTTGATCGTATAGTATTTGCGATCTGAATAAATGGCTACTGATGGGTGTTGAGCATTATCTGGTAAATCTCCAATAGAGATTTCTCCAGTATTTGTAAATACGCCTGTGTGGTTATTTACATTACCCTCTGCGGCTCCTGTTAAATGGACAGCAGCATTATTTTCGCCTTCAAGAGAAATTTTGCCTGCATTATTCCATACAATATCTTGGTCTGCTTGAGGGTCTATAAAAGAGACAAGCCCAATCAAGCCATCTCCATATCCTTCTATGCCACTACCAGCAGCGATATTAAGATTATATAGATTTAGAGATTGCACACCGATACTATCAGAAATTCTATTAACGGATGTACCCATTAAAATTTTCTTATTCATCGATAAAGTACCAACTTCTAGTGGCAATATACCGATGGTTTTATCAGCTTTTAATGAGATTTCTCCATGTTGCTCTAATGTACCGACATTGCGTGCACCTAGTGCTTTGGTACCTTTAGATTCCATAACAAGATTACCACGACTTATAAAGCTAGCATCAGCTTCATAATTCGCTTCACGACGGAATAGCCCGATACCGCTTTCTCCACCCTTGATAGTCACATTTGCCTTCAAATCGATAATATCATTTGGCAATGCATCCTTCTTCACATGATGAAAGAACATGCCCATATTATTGTTTCCTGTGAGCGTAAGATTCACAGGGTTCTCAGTTATGATGCGGCTATCAGAACCAGTCACATAAGCGACTATAGAGTTATTGCCCTCTAATTGGACATCTGTTGCTAGCTTAACTTCACTTCCTTCACGAAGTAGCAAGACTACACTTTCGTTTAAATTCTGAAGAGGTGCACTCAATGGTTTTGCAAATGTGTATTTCGCTTTTTTAGTTAAATTGATTAAATTTAAACCTGCTTTCGGACTATTACTTGTTATGCTGGCAATGTCCAAGTCGGCTTTCGTTGCTTGATTTAAATCTGCACCGTCGATAGAGTAGACGATATTAATGCCATCACCTACAGCCGCATCTATAACAATATTTGGATTTGTTACTATTGAGCGACCTACAAAATTATTATTGTCCTTATCTTTAGAGAATTGATAAGCTGCAGCACCATCGGCGAAGAATGTAATTGTAGAACCGTCATCTTGTGCATTACTATCAAGAAGCTGAACGCCTATAGAGCTTTTGCCTACATTGATTTTAGTGCTTGTATCAGCAGTGTAATTTAGATTTTCTAGATAGACCGCAATACTTTTTGATGCCTTAGAGAAGTCGATTGTGCCCTTATTAATCACACGTTTATGTTTAGCCCCTTGATTCTCAGGGATATCATTATATTTGGCGATTATACCTATGAAGTTTTCAGGTTGTGTCGCATTAGTTTTAGTCGATATGGTACCAGTATGAGTAATATCGATACCACCGTCACCTAAGCCAGCATACCTTGGATCTTTATAACGACTTTGAGCGATAATTCCACCAGAATTTTTATCCAGAATAATTGACCCTGAATTTGTTACGGCACTACCACTAGCAGAATAAATACCGAGATTGCGTTTTCCTAATACTTCGATAGTACCTTCATTATTAAGGGTTACGAAGATACCAGCCATAGCCATTGTGCTTTTAGCTGGCTCGGAATCACCAGTTAAGTGTATATTGCCTCGGTTTATGATTTTGATATCATCAAGAGTACCAATCTCTTTAACATTATCAATTTCCTCAACAAAGTTAACTCCTACTAATCCTGTTTGTCCTGGCTTAGTACCGTCAATTGTGAAACCTCCTTTTAAAGCTTGAGATGTAGATACAATATTGATTTTATAAATATCATCAAGTGGCAAACTACTAGCATCAGATCCATCCATATCTAGGTTAACATCTTGGTCATACAAGAATGAGCCTCGATAGATAGAGTAGAACGTGTAACGAGTTTCTCCCGATGGAGTCTTAATCAAAAGATTGCGACCAAAGTTAGGAGTTTCAGTTAGAGGGTCAGGGATACTTGATAAATAAATTTCCCCACCCTGAGGTTTATAAAGAGCAAAGGCATTGCCACGGACACCAAGGTTTAACTCAAGCTTAGAGCCATCATTTTTGGAATTGATAAGCATTTTATCCATATACCTATCGATACCAATAACCCTGCCTTTAACAACTTTCGCACTCTTTAAGAAAAATGCATATGCCCCGTCAGAAACTTTAGCGATAGTGTTGTAATTAGTAGCTGTAGGGTTTTGATTCGCTAAATCATATATGCCAGTAGGTTCATCCACTGTGCCAGGCCTGTTCGTATTTACGAAGAGAAGCGTGTTTTCGCCAGTAGCTGTGAGTACAAGGCTGCCTTCTGAACTTGGTGTCAAGTGGATAGTGGACGAGTCCGAATAAACACCCATACCGCCGTCGGTCACTTCAGCATTGCCAGCGCGGAGGGTTGTGACGGTATTTTCGCCTTTAGCATAAATTGCAATACTCTCTGATCCGCTAGCTTTGATAAGGGCCTTAGTCGGAATATCAATATTTGTTGTGCTTGGACTAAGCGTCAAATTATTCGCTGGCAATGCAGGTGCCGTCACTCCCGCATCAGGAGCCTTCATCTCAAACGTGCCTTCATTATGCAGAGCAATGGTTCTCATACCGTTGACCACTGTCTCGCCCTGAAGCACACCAGAAGACTCTGGCAATACAATCATGCCCACCAACGGGCCTTGCGACGCATTCGATAAACTAAGATTAATTTTTCCGCTATTGTAGATTTGACCACCATCTTTAGCGACCATACCAAGGATATTTTTGCCGTCGAATGGGGTGTTAATGATCTCGCCTCTATTAATTGCAGATGCATTGCGAGTTTGATCGGCAGCTGTGAAAAAGCCGGTTTCAGACCCCTCAGCCATCATACCGATACTATATGAGCCTTGAAGTTTAATTTTTCCCGAGAAATCGTTGACTACCGAAGTTTCATATTCGCGGCCTTCAAATTCCCTATTGTAAGATGCGTTAAGAAAACCTTTATTAGCGGCACTGACCTGTTTTGCATACAAAGCGATATTGTAAAGCGGTTCAGTACCATCTCCGTGAGTGTCGGGCTGCGTCTCAATTTCTACGATACCTTGGTTAGCGAAATTGGTGCCTATATCTACGAAAACTCCAACTGAGCCTTCAATATTATCTTGAAGACGAATTACGCCAGTAGGTGAATTTTTAGCTGTGTTGTAGTTAAGAGAAACGAATTTATTTTTCTCCATAGCAGGGTCTACATTTATACCCATGCCGATGGAGTGATCGGCTTTATCCACGCCATCTGGATTACGTCTTAAGACGATGGAGCCTTTATTTTCGAAAGCTGAATATTTTGTAGATTCAGAGTATTCCTGAGCTGACCATTTCATTGCATAGGAATCATGGCCACTAATTAGAATCTCTCCACGATATTCTTTTGTGTTATTAGATGGGAGAAGCCCTAAACCAGCTTGATTGATTAGGGAGGTATTATTATAGAAAATATATTTTGGAATATATGCGAAAAGGCCAACACTATTCTCGCCTCTTAGATCAACAGATCCGTAATTGTGCATTTCACCATTAACATTATTTTCTTCTTCTATTTTTGCGATGGCGATTTTATAACCTAAATATCCATCCGTACTTTTTCTAATGCGATATTCATAGAAGTTTTGGCTTTCATTGTATGTAGTCCAATCACTTACAGAACTTGGAAGTCTTGGACCGATTAAAACGGATTTTCCTTCATTAGGCCCACCAACTTTACCTAAAACATCCTCTTCAACAATATTGCCTTGATCATCTTTATATTTGATTGTATTAAGAAGATAACCTTCGCTATCAACAGGCATATTGATAACATAGTCTTTATCTTTTTCGTACTTATCGGTGATTGAGCCATAATTTATAGATACGTTACGGTTAGGACCAGCATCTTGATTAGTAATACCAAATACAAGTGGGCCTGCCAAACTTAATTCATGACCCTCGATAAAGTTGCCGCCATTGTGATTGTCATACTCATACCCTCTACTTCCACCGACAAAAAAATATTGATTATTTCTTCTTTTATAAAAGTTAGGTATGTTGGATCCAGAATCAGGACCAGATTTTTCCCAATCTGCACGACCTAAAGTTTGACCATTATTAAATGTGGTGGAATCCTCATTGAATGAATCAATATTAATTAATTTAGTTGCTGTTCCATTCAACATTTTATCTTCAAGATTTTTTGGTTTATAAGTAGATTCATCTAAATATGCGGCTTTGAAATATAAATGTTCATTATGTTTATCCGGATACTGAGTTGACCAGGTATGATGAATTAAATAAAAATGAGGGTCGGTGTAAGGAGTACCTATATTAGTTGAATAACCAAGTTGTGAATTCTGACAAAAATTACAGTCAGAAAAAGCCAAATACACATGCGGAGCTGGTGACGGCACAACAGGATTTTCCGCTTTCGGAGTTACGATGGTAAAAGACGGAAATATTACATTTGGATTCAGTCTAACATCTGGTAATTCTGTTGGTGGCAATGCACCCGTTGCTTTCGAAAATACCAATGAACCTATAATTGCATCTTTATCAAGATCTAATTCATCTCTATTTAATAGACGATTACTAACCTTAGGGTCATAGTCGAGACTTACATCAATTTCTGGTAATTTGCTTAGTTTGATTGGTGATGACTTAATTACTGGTGTGTGAAAACCTGAAGCATAAGATTTGTATTTTTCACCCTTGTTTGCAAAAGATCCACCAAACCAATAGTTCAACCCGAATTGCCATTCATGCTCCCAAGGTTTAACTACTTGTCTACCTTGTTCAAGAAGTTTATATTGCTCATTTTTAAGAGCTGACCAATCTTGACCTGACTTTCTATTAAGAATATTTTGTAGATTTTGGTATGCTTGATTTGCGTTTTGCGAATTTTGATAAGCTAACTGATTTTGAGCTAATGCTTGACTTGAATAAGTAGCAGATAATGCAACTATTGCATATACCATTGCTTGGCTAAGTGTAGATTTCTTAAAAACTTTATTTGAGTTACTACGTAAAATGTATGTATTAGACTTCTTCATAATAGGCACTCTAAAAATTAATTTGTTTGGTTGCTGGTAGATGACTTATTCAAAGTCCATTGATCACAACTGGTGTTTACGATTGGTGAATTGACAATCCATGCATTATTTTTTTGCTGTTCGTGCCAGTATTGTGCAGGTTGATTCTGAGGAATAGAGGATATCTGATGACATGTATCGATATTCTCTATAGCTGATAGCTCTCTATTAACGCGAGACCATTCGTAGAGCATTTCATCAACCCTACCATCTTCTTTATAAAGCTCATTTAATTGGGAATCTACTGTTGAATTAGACTGGATATACAAATCTCTTTTATTACTAGCCATACGATTTGCAATTAAGCTATTTCTACTATTAAGAAGAACATAAATTCTGTCTACTTTTTTAGAATCATCCCTCATAGAACCAACATAGTTATTTCTATTTTGCATACAGATTTGGTCGTTATATTTTTGATTTTCTGAGTTAGATTTAAGTTGACCATTAATATCTGTCACTTTAAGACAGTACCTATCCAATCTATCCAGCTCTCTATAAAAGGTTCGATCAGCTAGTTGCATTAATTGGCTATTAGGTAATTTTGTTCTATCGATTGAAGTTTGATAGTGTTTACTTTGGCTCTGACAACCTGAAAGCAGAGCACTCAATAAAGCCACTGGCAATATGAGTCTCTTTTTAAAATTAATATCCCTTATAACTAAAACATTCATAGACCACCCTTACAAAACTCTATCTAGGTAACCACTTGTAGCTCTTATATACAAGATGAAACCATGTATTATATGTTCTGTACAATACTTTAACAAAGTGATTACGATATATTTCTGATTTTTTTAGTAATGCGGTTTTTTTAAGCAACAAAAAAGCCCTCTGAGGTGATACCTTAGAGGGCTTTGAGTATAAGGAGGGTTGTTATTATTTATAAGGGGTATATGAATAAAAGAGCCTGACAATGACCTACTTTCACAGGTGTCCACCCACTATCATCGGCGCTAAGGTGTTTCACTGTCCTGTTCGGGATGGGAAGGAGTGGGGCCACCTTGCTATTGTCGTCAAGCTACAAACTGGTTATGGCTTTTTTTATCTTTAGCCATTTGGAAGAAGCACTACAAGGTGGGGTTGAGAGTCTTAGATTGCTATTATGTTTTTCTCTCTATATATTCTAATTTAAGCGACCCATAACACTGATAAAGTTATAGGATCAAGCCTCTCGGGCAATTAGTACTGGTTAGCTACATGCATTACTGCACTTTCACACCCAGCCTATCAACGTTCTAGTCTCGAACGACCCTTAAAAGGAGCTTTACGCTCAGGGATACCTTATCTTCAGACGAGTTTCCCGCTTAGATGCCTTCAGCGGTTATCTCTTCCGTACGTAGCTACTCGGCAATGCCATTGGCATGACAACCGATACACCAGCGGTACGTCCACTCCGGTCCTCTCGTACTAGGAGCAGCCTCCGTCAAGTATCCAACGCCCACGGCAGATAGGGACCAAACTGTCTCACGACGTTTTAAACCCAGCTCACGTACCTCTTTAAATGGCGAACAGCCATACCCTTGGGACCGGCTACAGCCCCAGGATGAGATGAGCCGACATCGAGGTGCCAAACACCGCCGTCGATATGAACTCTTGGGCGGTATCAGCCTGTTATCCCCAGAGTACCTTTTATCCGTTGAGCGATGGCCCTTCCATTCAGAACCACCGGATCACTTTGTCCTGCTTTCGCACCTGTTCGACTTGTCTGTCTCACAGTCAAGCACGCTTTTGCCAATGCACTATCAGCACGATTTCCGACCGTACCTAGCGTACCTTCGAACTCCTCCGTTACACTTTGGGAGGAGACCGCCCCAGTCAAACTGCCCACCATACACTGTCCCCAACCCAGATCATGGGCCAAGGTTAGAACCACAAACAAACCAGGGTGGTATTTCAAGGACGGCTCCAAAAGTACTAGCGTACCTCCTTCTTCGCCTCCCACCTATCCTACACAGGCCGGTTCACGATCCAATGTAAAGCTACAGTAAAGGTTCATGGGGTCTTTCCGTCTAGCCGCGGGGAGATTGCATCATCACAAACACTTCAACTTCGCTGAGTCTCAGGAGGAGACAGTGTGGCCATCGTTACGCCATTCGTGCAGGTCGGAACTTACCCGACAAGGAATTTCGCTACCTTAGGACCGTTATAGTTACGGCCGCCGTTTACTGGGGCTTCGATCAATAGCTCTCACCACATCAATTAACCTTCCAGCACCGGGCAGGCGTCACACCCTATACTTCCACTTTCGTGTTTGCAGAGTGCTATGTTTTTAATAAACAGTCGCAGCCACCTATTCTCTGCGGCCTCTTCTGGCTACTCACCATACAAAGGCATACCTTCTCCCGAAGTTACGGTATCAATTTGCCGAGTTCCTTCTCCTGAGTTCTCTCAAGCGCCTTGGAATATTCATCCCGTCCACCTGTGTCGGTTTGCGGTACGGTCAACTTGTAATTTAACGCTTAGAGGCTTTTCCTGGAACCACTTCCTGTGACTTCAAAGACCTTAAGTCTTCTGCGAATCATAGCCTTGAATCCTTTGACCGGATTTGCCTAATCAACTTCTTGGCTACAATACCGAGCATATCCAACAGCCCGTACACATTCCGCAATCCGTCCCCCCTTCACATCACAAGCCGGTGTAGGAATATTAACCCACTTCCCATCAGCTACGCATCTCTGCCTCACCTTAGGGGCCGACTAACCCTGCGCCGATGAACGTTGCGCAGGAATCCTTGGACTTACGGCGAGGGAGCTTTTCACTCCCTTTATCGCTACTCATGTCAGCATTCGCACTTCTGATACCTCCAGCAAACCTCTCGATTCACCTTCTCTGGCTTACAGAACGCTCTCCTACCACGCATCCGCTCTTTCAAATCTTCTGAAAATTCAATTAAGGTTAATCTTACCTTTATTCCTTTTTTTCAAAAAACTTAAAAGAGCGGATGCATCCGCAGCTTCGGTAACTGGCTTAGCCCCGTTACATCTTCCGCGCAGGACGACTCGATCAGTGAGCTATTACGCTTTCTTTAAAGGGTGGCTGCTTCTAAGCCAACCTCCTGACTGTCTATGCCTTCCCACTTCGTTTCCCACTTAGCCAATTTTAGGGACCTTAGCTGGCGGTCTGGGTTGTTTCCCTCTTGAGTCTGGACGTTAGCACCCAGTGCTCTGTCTCCCATGATCGAACTTGTCAGTATTCGGAGTTTGCCATGGTTTGGTAAGTCGCCATGACCCCCTAGCCATAACAGTGCTCTACCCCCAACAGTTATTCATGAGGCACTACCTAAATAGTTTTCGGAGAGAACCAGCTATTTCCAGATTTGTTTAGCCTTTCACCCCTATCCACAGCTCATCCCCTAATTTTTCAACATTAGTGGGTTGGGTCCTCCAGTACCTGTTACGGCACCTTCAACCTGGCCATGGATAGATCATCTGGTTTCGGGTCTACACCCAGCGACTATAGACGCCCTATTCGGACTCGCTTTCGCTACGCCTACCCTATTCGGTTAAGCTTGCCACTGAATGTAAGTCGCTGACCCATTATACAAAAGGTACGCCGTCACCCCAGACTTAAAGACCCTACTAAATTTGTAAATTACATCGCTTGCTATTTACTTTGGAATATCTTTAGTGATGCCTTAAGGCATTCCTCACTTCTTTTAGTTTCCTTATCAAATATATCGATTCTATTTACTTTGGAATATCTTTAGTGATGCCTTAAGGCATCACAAAGAACCCCTAAATTGCAGGACCCTTAAGTCTAGGGCTCCGACTGTTTGTATGCACACGGTTTCAGGTTCTATTTCACTCCCCTCCCGGGGTTCTTTTCGCCTTTCCCTCACGGTACTGGTTCACTATCGGTCGATCACGAGTATTTAGCCTTGGAGGATGGTCCCCCCATCTTCGAACAGGATTACACGTGTCCCGCCCTACTTGTTGCAACGCCTAGTACCATAACTATAGTTTCGTCTACAGGACTATCACCCTCTACGGTCTCACTTCCCAGTAAGTTCGACTACTACAATTACTATCTCGTTGCGGCTCATCCAATTTCGTTCGCCACTACTTTCAGAATCTCGGTTGATTTCTTCTCCTCGAGTTACTTAGATGTTTCAGTTCACTCGGTTCGCCTCCTCACCCTATGTATTCAGATAAGGATACCTCCTAAAAAGAGGTGGGTTTCCCCATTCGGATATCTGCGGATCAATGCTCATTTGCCAACTCCCCGCAGCTTTTCGCAAGCTATTACGTCCTTCTTCGCCTGTGATCGCCAAGGCATCCACCATGTGCACTTAGTCACTTGATCCTATAACTTCATCAGTGTCTATCTCTCATCATATATCTCTATATGATAACTAACACTAACACTTCAGTCATAAGTCTCTTATAACCATATCACTTATTGAAAAAAAAGCCCTTTTAAAACTTTTTTTTCATTTTTTTTGAGTATCGCGTTAATTTTCTTTTCTAGCCGCTCATCTTAGAATATTCTTGATTTCTATTTTGAGAACTTATAAAAAAACTTACAGCTTTCGCATTCAAATTTCTTTTTGTGTGTTTTTTTAATTTTGCAATCACAACCCATAAAAAATTTAGACAGCTATGTAAGCACTACCTTATATCTGTGACTCCTTAAAATCACTCTCTATAGGCTTATACGTACTCACACAACCATTCTTTTGTTGTTTTACTTGTTGTGCTTCTTCCAAATTGTTAAAGAACAGCCTAAAGTAATCTCTCTTTCTTGTTATTTATTGCTTTTTAAAAAAAGATACTTTATTAATTCACTCTTTCTTTCTTTTTAAAAAAGAGCTATTAATAAAATACCCTAAAATCCATTCTCAGAGGCTTAGGCTTAAAAATTAAACCACTTAAAGAATACCGCTTCAAATCATGGGTGGTGGAGGATGACGGGATCGAACCGACGGCCTCCTGCGTGCAAAGCAGGCGCTCTCCCAACTGAGCTAATCCCCCACATTCTTTTTTTCATACTCTCTCTTTCTTTCTTTATAGAGCATCTCTATGGTGGGTCAAGCTGGAATCGAACCAGCGACCCCCGCCTTATCAAGACGGTGCTCTAACCGACTGAGCTACTGACCCATAAATGAACTGTTCAACAGCCGATAAGCGTGGATACTTAAAAATATGCCAAATTTTTGGTTCTCTTTTTCTCTTAAAGGAGGTGATCCAGCCACAGCTTCCGCTACGGCTACCTTGTTACGACTTCACCCCAGTCATGAATCCTACCGTGGTAATCGCCCCCCTTGCGGTTAGACTAACTACTTCTGGTAAAACCCACTCCCATGGTGTGACGGGCGGTGTGTACAAGACCCGGGAACGTATTCACCGCGACATGCTGATCCGCGATTACTAGCGATTCCGACTTCATGCAGGCGAGTTGCAGCCTGCAATCCGGACTACGACCAGGTTTGTGAGATTAGCTCCACCTCGCGGCTTCGCATCCCTCTGTCCTGACCATTGTATGACGTGTGAAGCCCTACCCATAAGGGCCATGAGGACTTGACGTCATCCCCACCTTCCTCCGGTTTATCACCGGCAGTCTCATTAGAGTGCCCTTTTACGTAGCAACTAATGACAAGGGTTGCGCTCGTTGCGGGACTTAACCCAACATCTCACGACACGAGCTGACGACAGCCATGCAGCACCTGTGTTTCGGTTCTCTTGCGAGCACTCCTAAATCTCTTCAGGATTCCAAACATGTCAAGGGTAGGTAAGGTTTTTCGCGTTGCATCGAATTAATCCACATCATCCACCGCTTGTGCGGGTCCCCGTCAATTCCTTTGAGTTTTAATCTTGCGACCGTACTCCCCAGGCGGTCAACTTCACGCGTTGGCTTCGCTACCAAAACCATTTAAGGTCCCAACAGCTAGTTGACATCGTTTAGGGCGTGGACTACCAGGGTATCTAATCCTGTTTGCTCCCCACGCTTTCGTGCATGAGCGTCAGTATTATCCCAGGGGGCTGCCTTCGCCATCGGTATTCCTCCACATCTCTACGCATTTCACTGCTACACGTGGAATTCTACCCCCCTCTAACATACTCTAGCTCGGCAGTTAAAAATGCAGTTCCAAGGTTGAGCCCTGGGATTTCACATCTCTCTTTCCGAACCGCCTGCGCACGCTTTACGCCCAGTAATTCCGATTAACGCTCGCACCCTACGTATTACCGCGGCTGCTGGCACGTAGTTTGCCGGTGCTTATTCTTCAGGTACCGTCAGCATCCTAGGGTATTATCCTAAAACTTTTCTTCCCTGACAAAAGTGCTTTACAACCCGAAGGCCTTCAATCGCACACGCGGAATGGCTGGATCAGGGTTGCCCCCATTGTCCAAAATTCCCCACTGCTGCCTCCCGTAGGAGTCTGGGCCGTGTCTCAGTCCCAGTGTGGCTGGTCGTCCTCTCAAACCAGCTACGGATCGATGCCTTGGTAGGCCTTTACCCCACCAACTAACTAATCCGATATCGGCCGCTCCAATAGTAAAAGGTCATCGCTGATCCCCCTCTTTCCCCCTCAGGGCGTATGCGGTATTAGCTACGCTTTCGCGTAGTTATCCCCCGCTACTGGGCACGTTCCGATACTTTACTCACCCGTTCGCCACTCGCCATCAGGAAAGCAAGCTTCCCTATGCTGCCGTTCGACTTGCATGTGTAAGGCATTCCGCTAGCGTTCAATCTGAGCCAGGATCAAACTCTTCAGTTCAATTCCTGCTATATCTATATTTATCGCTTACTTTTATTGCTTAAAACTTCAAAAAAAAAGAATTAACTTCTCAATTAAGACTTCAACTATAAACCACTCTCTTTTTATTATTGGTCATAAGTAAAAATCTCTCTTGCTCTTATCTACTCTCTTTTTCTCTTCACATTTATAAGCGTAAGACTTGATGTATTAAAACCTAACATTTAACAAAATCAAGTACCCACACTTATCGGCTGTATTAATTTTTAAAGAACATTTTTTTCACTACCACCCACACACAAAATTCATATGTAATAAATTCGTAAAATGTGGGAAAAGTGAAAGATTATTAATATACATAAAACTTAAAGTCTTTGTCAAATCTTTTTAGCGTTAACCCTAATTTAAGCTCCAAATCATGTTGCGTTTATGCATATTTCAACGCCTCGCATCACACACCCGAAGCACCGCAAGCCTCACGAATGAATCAAAATCTGTTTGCGGAAAAAGGAGAAAGGTCGAATGAGGGGGCATTGCCACAGAGAAGATCTGCAATCAAAAGGCCAGTAATAGGGCCAAGCGTCAGACCAAGATGACCATGACCAAAAGCCAAAAAAGCATTATCGGCCTTGGATTTGCTAATCACGGGAAGCGAATCAGGCATGGAAGGCCTAAATCCAAGCCATTTACTCTGCATCTGCCCCAAATTCTCGCCATAAAGCGAGCGCACCGCAGATTCGTGCTTCGTCACAAGAACATAGTGAGGCTTTGCGTGAAGCCCAGCGAACTCCACACTACTCGTCACACGCAAAGAGTCATCTCTCGGAGACATCACGATAGAGCGCTCACCCCAAAGAATAGGTGCTGAAGCGAGTTTCGAAGCATCCGCCTCTATCTCCATATGATACCCGCGCTCAGTGTCAAGTGGAATATTAGACCCACATTCAGCCACCAATCTCCTAGACCACGCACCTGCAGCAATCACAAATGCATCCGCATCTATCATATGCGTTCCACTCAAAGCATGCGTAATCACGCCATCGTTCATCACAAGCTTACTTATTTCAGCTATCTCCAATCTACCGCCCTGCTTAAGAAAATATTCACCTAAAAGCTCGACATATCGGCCAGGATTGCGAATTTGTGGGCACTGGGGCGAATAAACGGCGTGCTTGAAGCGCATTCCTCCAGAAATCAAATTCGGCTCGCGTGCGTAAAATTCGTCTTGCGACAAATATTCATATTCGATGCCATAATTTGCGGCCATCTCAAAACCCGCTCTAGCAGCGGCATAGCCCGTATCCGTCTCAAATGCTTTGTACCATCCATTGGGCTCAATCATACCTTGCACACCCGCAGCCTGTGCAATTTTATAGTGTGCTTCTGCGGCCGCTAGCAACAATGCATTCAATGCTTCGCATGCATGAGCGACCTGCTTTTTATTTGCGGATTTTGCAAACTTTATAAGCCAAGGCAGCATTTGCGGCAAATAGGTGGCCCGCAATGTTATAGGCGTATTTTTGCTAATTAAAAGAGAGGGTATGCTTCGAATAAGCTCTGGGGTGGCAATGGGTCCGTATTCAGTTACTGCGATTACTCCACCACCAATCACTAGAATATTCATAATGTGTAAAACCGAAGTACATTGCCACCCAAATCTTATATTTTTAACTTAATGTAAATCAAAAAATATTAGGGTTTTACCTATTTGTCATTTTTTAGATTTATACTGATAACGCATGTTAATCATTGGAGTTAAATATGGATACTAATAACGTCCAATCTCACCAAAAACGATCGTTTTTTGGCCCCGAAAAATTCCCCTTATTCTTATTTATTGGATTCGCCGCACTAATCGGTATTCTGCTACTGCCTACGCCTGAAGGACTTTCACCAGCAGGTCACCGCATGTTAGCGATTTTGGTATTTGCTATTATCGTGTGGGTTTCTGAAGCCGTATCTTATGAGGCAAGCTCAATTATTATTATGGGGCTTATTATATTCCTTGTGGGTTTATCTCCTTCACTCAAGGACCCGACAGTGGAATGGGGCGTTAAAAGTGCCTTGACTATGGCCTTAGCTGGTTTTAGTAGCTCTGGACTTGCATTAGTAGCAGCGGCATTATTTATCGCAGCTTGCATGACGTATACAGGCTTAGATAAACGTATCGCCCTTAATACCATGAATCTTGTGGGTACAAGTACAAAATCCATTTTCTTCGGAATGATTCTTGTAACTATCATTCTATCTTTAGTTGTACCTTCTGCTACTGCACGTGCCGCAGCGATGATTCCAATCGCTATGGGTATGGTTGCTGCATTTGGTGTGGAAAATAAATCTAAACTTGCTGTAGGGCTTATGATTCTGGTGGCTGAGTGTATCAGTATCTGGAACGTAGGTATTCAAACAGCCGCAGCACAAAACTTAATTACTGTAGGCTTTATGACTGAGTTGCTAGGCGAACGTGTAGCATGGATTGATTGGTTAATTGCTGCATTGCCATGGTCAATTATCATGTCATTTGTACTTTACTTTGTAGTTCTAACCTTCTTCCGTCCTGAAGTTAAAAAACTAGAAGGCGGTAAACAATCTGTTCGTAAGCAGCTAGATGAAATCGGTCCTATGACTTCCGATCAACTTCGACTTTTGATTGTTTCCACTATCCTAATTGGATTTTGGGCTACTGAAGGTAAATTGCATAACTACAGTACTGCAGCTACAACAATCGTAGCCCTAGGTGTTCTATTGATTCCTAAAATCGGTGTAATCAATTGGAAAGAAATGCAAAAACGCACACCATGGGGTACCTTGATTGTATTCGGTACTGGTATCAGTTTAGGTAGCTCTATTCTTAAATCTGGTGCAGGTGAATGGTTAGGTAATCAAATCGTGGTTTGGACAGGATTGGATACTCTTGGACCATTGATGATTTTTGCAATCCTAGCTGCGTTCTTAATTATTATTCACTTAGGTTTTGCTAGTGCAACTGCACTTTCATCTTCAATGATTCCTATTGTGATTTCTATCCTAAAAACTATGCCAGATGGATCTGTGGATCGTCTAGGTATGACCATGATACTAGGTTTTGTAATTTCTTATGGTTTCATACTTCCTGTAAACGCTCCACAAAATATGGTATGTTTAGGTACAGACACATTTAATGCAAAACAATTCGCAAAAGTTGGTATCACTATTACTATAATTGGTTACTTACTGATGGTTCTATTTGCAGGAACTTACTGGGATTGGTTAGGTCATCTAAAATAATACTTAGGATTATCTAACAAACTCGCTTATCTAAGAGCCTGATGTATTCTGCATTAGGCTCTTTTTTATGGATTGATTATGTTTGAAATTTTTAGAGCTCTCAAAAATGGTTTTGAAACCATGTTTCACCCAAAAATGATATTTGCTGCGTTTCTGCCATTAATTGCCAGTGTCGCAGCCTTCGTTATATTTTGTATTTTCATATGGTCGGATATAAGTTCATGGCTTATTACATCTACAAGTGATTGGTGGATCTTAAATCAAATTGGCATACTCTTGAATGATGTGGGACTTAATGCTGGTGGCTTCGGAGAGTTTTTTGCTTGGATAATCACTTTAATTTGCGTTATTGTGTTGAGCTTAATTATTGGGCTTGTAATAGCAGGTATTTTAGTGACCCCGCTTGCCGTAAATCTTATTAGCAAAAATCATTATCCCTACCTTACTCGTGATGGTAAATATGCTACTGGAATCAGTATATTGAATTCAATTAAAGTGACAGTAATCTTCGCTTTAGGATGGCTTATAACATTGCCACTTTGGTTGATACCTGGGCTCTCCATCGTACTATCCCTATTTTGGATTAGCTATGCATACGCAAATATGACCAAAGTGGATGCCATCGTTGAGCATGCAACTCCAGAAGAGAGAAAATATGTAGTTTCAAATTATAAAAGTGGCTTTTGGATTATTGGATTTATATGTGCTTTGCTGTCTTTAATTCCATTATTAGGCCTAATCATGCCCGTGTATTCTATTATCTCCTGCACACACTACGGCTTAGCATTACTCGATAAAATCCGTAAAGATGGACGCGAATTGACTACAGTCCCTGCCAAGTAGAAGTTTCGGGCAAATCAAATCCAAAAAGTGCTAGTATGCGGTCTACAGAATGATCGACTATCTCGTCGATGCTTTGCGGTTTTTGATAGAACGCTGGCAATGTCGGGAAAATCACGCCCCCCATTTCTGTAACGGCCGTCATATTTCTCAAATGAGCGAGATTTAAAGGAGTCTCTCTTACCGCAAGCACTAATCGGCGTCGCTCTTTCAGATGCACATCAGCCGCTCTCGATAGCAAATTATCGGCCAGCCCATGTGCACACGAAGCTAAGGTATGCATCGTGCATGGCAGAACAACCATCCCAATACTAGCCGCTGAGCCGCTTGCAAGCATATCCGACACATCCCTGTATCCGTGCGTATAATCCGCATGCTCACAAAACTCCTTGCGATCCATACCAAGCTCGTGCTTTATCGTAATCAAGCCAGCTGGCGACACAATAAGATGCGTCTCCACGTCTTCCACGTCTTCCACGTCTTGCACATCTCTGATCGAGCGCACCCTATCCAAGAGCCTAAGAGCGTATATAGCACCAGTCGCCCCCGTGACTCCGACAACCAATCTCTTAGTCATTCAAAACGCCTGTAGGCTCAAGCACTTCCTTAAGTTCGCCGCTCTCAGCCATCTCAAGGATAATATCGCAGCCGCCGATAAATTCGCCGTTCACATAAAGTTGCGGAATAGTAGGCCAGTTTGCGTATTGTTTAATGCCCTCACGCACTTCCTGATCATCAAGCACATTTACGGTCGCAAGTTTCTTCACGCCTACCTCACGCAAAGCCTCGACCGCCCTCATCGAAAAGCCGCACTGCGGGGCATTTGCCGTCCCTTTCATAAAAAGAATGACAGGATTTTCGCTTAAGATTTTTTTAATATATTCTTGAATTTCGCTCATCTAAATCTCCATTTTTCCTAATTGTACCTACAAAATTCAGGCTTCACGTTATAACCCCACAAGTGACCCTGTCATGCCCTGCTAAGTCCCTATGCGTTTCTATCTTGTGGCAATGCCCCCGCCCCATAATCTCTCTCACAACTTCACCCTGGTCCCACCCATGCTCAAACGCAAGCATCGCCCCAGATCGCATAAATTCGCGAGAACGAGAAACAATATCACGGTATGCGTTCACGCCGTCATTGCCACCGACAAGAGCGGACAATGGCTCGAACCGCACATCTCCGCAACTCAAGTGCTTATCATCTGCACGAATATATGGCGGATTCGACAGCACTAAATCGAACGCCCCTATCTCAGGTGGCAATGCCTCCCACCACGACCCCGCATAAAACTGCACCGCAACTCCGTGCTTTTGAGCATTCCGAGCGGCCGTCTGCAAAGCCGCATCCGACACATCTGTCGCATATACTTCGCACGAATCGCAATACCGTGCAATCGAGATGGCAATAGCACCACTACCCGTCCCAAGATCAAGCACCCGAGCGGGCCTCGCAGGTTCTCGTGAGCGTGATCGTGATTGTGAGCGTGAGCGCTCGTGCAAAAAAGACAAACCCAACTCGACCAAAATTTCCGTATCAGGACGCGGAATCAAGACACTAGGATTTACCTCAAACTCAAGGCCCATAAACTCACGCACCCCAAGTATGTAGGCAATGGGCTCGCCCGCATTTCGCCTATCTGCAAGGCTCTCAAACTGAAGCCGCTGCTCATCAGAAAGCACCTCATCATCGTGCGTTAGAAGCCAAACGCGATCGACACCCAAGACATGCCCCAACAATAGCTGGGCCTCCAATCTATCGAGCTTGCATTCCCGAAGAGCCGCTGCGATAGAGACTCTTGACATTATTCGTCGCCTAAAGCCGCAAGCAATTCCGCTTGCCTTTCGCTAATCAAGGCATTAGTTAGCTCATCTAGCGAGCCTTCCATTATTTGTGGCAACTTATAAAGCGTAAGATTAATGCGATGATCGGTAACGCGGCCTTGCGGATAATTGTACGTGCGAATCCTCTCCGAACGATCGCCAGTACCTACCAGACTTTTGCGCTCTGCCGCTTCCTTACTTTGCTGCTCCTGACGTTGAATATCATTGATACGAGCCGCTAAAACGCTCATGGCACGAGCTTTGTTTTTATGTTGCGACCTATCGTCCTGACACTCCGCAACAATGCCCGTTGGAATATGCGTAATGCGAACGGCGGAGTCGGTTTTATTAATATGCTGACCACCCGCACCACTCGCACGAAACGTATCGATACGCAAATCAGCTGGATTTAAAACTACTTCCGCCAATTCATCGGCTTCTGGCATAACGGCCACAGTACAAGCAGACGTATGGACACGGCCTTGCGATTCAGTTTCTGGAACGCGTTGCACACGATGAGCTCCTGATTCATATTTAAGTTGTCCGTAGACCCCATCCCCTTCTATTCTGGCAATGACCTCGCGATAGCCCCCTAGTTCCGATGGATTCTCCGACATAAGTTCAACTCTCCACCCCTTTTGCTCTGCATAGCGGCTATACATGCGAAATAGATCGCCTGAGAATATGGCACTTTCATCTCCACCCGTGCCAGCACGAATTTCTAGGAACACACTTCGTGCATCATCTGGATCCTTAGGCAATAATTCCAACTGCAGCTTCTCTTCTAGCTGCTCCAGTCTCTCTTTTGTAGCCTTCATCTCCTCTTCACCCATCTCTTTGAGTTCAGGATCGGACATCATTTCTACTGCAGCTTCTAGATCACTCTCAGCCGCTTCAAACTCCTTAAACAGAGCCACTACTGGGTCAATCTCACTTCTTTCGCGTGAGAGCTTACGGAAGCGATCCATATCGTTCGCAACATCGGGTTCTGCCAATAGGGCATCAACTTCAACAAGTCTTTGACTTAACTGCTCCAATCTGGAGCGCATAGAATCTTTCATAATAAAAAGGAAAAAGAATTAGCTAATGAGTAGGAAATAGCTTAGGAAGAACGTCGAGAATTTGCTCTCTTTCTTCATTTTGAGATTTATTAAGAGCACGCATAGGTGCATGCATATATTTTTGAGTTAGGCCTTGAGCAAGTCGCTCTAAAGCCTCTTCTGGACTCACACCCTTAGCTAAAAGTTTGCGAGCTTTATCGAGTTCAATTTGAGCAAGTGTTTGAGCAGAATTATTAAGAGATTGAATTACAGGAACGACTTCTCTAGTTTTAAGCCAATTCATAAAATTGCTTACACTTGAATCGATAATTTGTTCAGCCTCTACAACAGCGGCTTTACGCATATCGTTACCCATCTGTACCATACGACCTAAATCATCTACGGTATAAAGATACACCTCTCCAAGTCGTCCAACTTCTGGCTCGATATCACGCGGCACCGCAAGATCAACCATAACCATAGGTTGGAATCGTCTATGCTTGAGGGCACTTTGAATCATTCCTAACCCTAAAATTGGCAATGTTGACGCCGTACAGGATACAACTACATCAAATTCATGAATACGCTCTGGCAGTTCCGCTAGCTTAATCACGTCTGCACGGAACCTTGATGCAAGTGCTTCACCGCGTTCAATAGTGCGATTCGCAATAACAATTTGCTTAGGATTATGAGCTGCAAAATGAGTAACACACAACTCAATCATCTCACCTGCACCCACAAATAAAACTTTAGAATTATCCAAATCACCGAACACCCTTTCGGACATTCGTACGGCCGCAGCAGCCATAGATACAGATTCTTGACCAATAGCAGTGTTGGAACGAACTTCTTTAGCTACTGAAAATGTTTTTTGGAATAATTGATTGAGCATAGTACCAAGAGCACCTGCTTCAGATGCTGCACGGACAGCATTTTTCATCTGACCCAGTATTTGAGCTTCACCAAGCACCATTGAATCAAGACCAGAAGCTACACGAAAAGCGTGTCGCACAGCCATATCCTGAGAGTATTCATAAAGGTGTGGAGAAATAACAGAAGAGTCGAGCGAATTAAAATCAGCCATCCACTGACCTATATGTTCAGCAGCATCAGGCTGAGCTGCAACATAAATTTCTGTGCGGTTACAGGTTGATAAAATGGCCGCTTCTTTCACGCGGCCGTTAAAACAGGCTCTTAAACCATCTAATGCAGGACGTACCAGATCACCAGACATAGAAACCCTTTCTCGCACATCTACTGGTGCAGAATGATGGTTAAGTCCAAATGTAAATACACTAGTCATTAGATTCAATGGGTCTTCAAATCAATTACATATTATAGGGTTTTAAATGCTGAAATAATACAATTTCGTGTCAGACCATAACTTATTTTTGAAAACTTTCTATTTTTACTTCACAAATTATTAGTTTTTAAGTATGATATACAGCTTACAGTCAAATATGGTTCGGTAGCTCAGTTGGTAGAGCAGCGGATTGAAAATCCGCGTGTCGGCGGTTCGATTCCGCCCCAAACCACCAAAATAAAAACCCTATCCATCTAACCCCAATACTTTAAATCTCTCATCGTCAGATAAATAATTTTTCTCATTTGGTGCAGCCTCTTTAGATCCAAAAGGCATTTGTGAAATCAATATCCACTCGCTTGGAATATTAAAAATCTCACGCAGTTTATCCTCTATTAGTTCGTTATAGTGTTGAAGCGAAGCTCCAATACCTTTCTCTGCCAGCGCGGTCCATACGGCATATTGGGACATTCCATTGCTTTGTTGAGCATATTTAGGAAAGCTTTCTGCATATAAAGGGAATTTTTTCTTCAATTCTTCTATTGTTTTGCTATCCTCATAAAATAGGATAGTTCCAATTCCCGATTGAAATGCACAATTAATTTTCTGCTCTGAACTTGGATAATCTTCTTCACTAACAACTGCCTTAATTGAGGCTTTTACAAGCTCCCATAATTTGTTATGTTCTTCGCCCCACAAAATCACTATTCTATTAGACATTGAGTTGTAGGCTGTAGGAGATTCATTTACAACATTTTTGATTAAATCTGTGATTTCTTCTTTAGAAATATCAACATTTTTCCCTAGTGCATATATAGAGCGACGCTTTTTTTGTAACTCGTAAAAACTAGACACTTAGTTCTCCTTTTATTGATTTTTTAGTTTTAATAACTATATATAATAATAGATGCAGCGAAATATTTGGTTACATTAATGTCTATTTTCTTTGGGAGATGTTATGCGTTTATTTCTAGCTATTTTCTTTCCGCCAATTTTATTTTTTACAATTGGTAGACCAGGACTAGGGATACTAACCTTTTTCTGATGATTACCATAATTGGATGGATTCCAGCCGCAATATGGGCCGTTTATGCACTATCTGAACACAATCAAGAGCAAAGATTTAAAGAACTTGCCCGTATGCAAGCTCAGGCTCAATCACAGGCTAAAGCCAAAAACCCTTTTGATGCAAAAGACGCAGATGTCTTTGAAGGGTCAGGTCGCATAATTAACTAACTACTCGATGCCTGCAAGCTTATGAGTTTGCAGGCTAAGAGCCCATCTCTGCTTTCCCTTAGCATTTAATTTCCCAATAGTTTCGATTGTTTGAAGAATATTCATCTGACCTTCAAGCTCAAGCGGTGACAGAAATCTGTGCTTAGCGGGAAACTTCGAAGCCATAGCTTCAGCCCAAGACATAAAATCATCGATGGAATGCGAGAGCATTGCCACACTATCGACAACGATACGCAACTCATCCACATCAAACCCAACAGCCTGCTCGTAGCGTTCCTTATAGCAATACTTCGGACTGATGGCAATGAAATCGATTCCGACCGGCACTCTCGCAAGCCCATTACTTTCGATACACATAAAGTAGCCCCGTGCCTTAAACGCCGCCACCAATTCCTCAACCCGCGGATGAACCGAAGGCTCTCCACCAGTCAGAATTATATTTCGCACATCAAATGCCCCAACAGCTGCGAGCACCCTTGACAATGGCTTATACTCAAATTCTTCGTAATTTGTATCACACCACTCGCATGATAAATTACATCGACCAAGCCGTACAAAAACCGAGGGCATTCCTGTGTTATACCCCTCGCCCTGAAGGCTTTTAAATATCTCAACTATGCGAAATTGTGGTTCGTCCGAGGCATCGGACAGTGACTTAATATTAATAGTCTTCATTAAAAATGCATTCGCTATATGATGAGGGCGTCTCCCACAAACGCACTCTAGATACGCCTTCAATTCTGGAGCGCAATTTAGTTAAGATATGGCTCGAGATATTTTCTGCAGTTGTTCTATGTGCAAATGCGTACGTCTTCATCTTCCACCCATCTAACAATTTCGCAATCTCAGACTCTCTATCATTTGTAGAATCATATAAAAACGCATGGTCCATAGGTTCAATAACAAGCTCTTCCACAATCGATTTAAGATCAGCAAAATCAATAACCATGCCCATCTTCGGCCCCTCTGTAATTACTGGACCCGTCACTTCTACTTCAAGCCTATAGGTATGCCCATGTAAATTTTTGCATTTACCATCATGACCATCAAGCAAGTGGGCAATATCAAAATTAAACGTTTTTACTACTTTCATCTTTAGAAGCTAAGTATTCCTCAAGACCACGATTGCGAAGAATGCAGCTAGGACATTTACCGCATCCACCCTCAACACCTTCATAACAAGTATGCGTGCGATTTCGAACAAATTCCAAATATCCCAACTTATCGGCCAGCTCCCATGTTTGAGCTTTAGTGAGCCACATAAGAGGAGTATGAATGACAAAGTCAAAATTCATAGCCAAATTCATACTAACATTCATCGATTTCACAAAGATATCGCGACAATCGGGATATCCACTAAAGTCAGTCTCGCAAACTCCAATCACAATATTGCGAATACCCTGAGATTTGGCATATATACAGGCATACAAAATAAACAAAGCATTGCGGCCATCCACGAATGTATTTGGCAAACCATCTTCGTTTTGGCCTATCTCTGCACCCTCTTCCATTAAAGCATTAGATGTAATGCCCTTGATCACACTAAGGTCCAGAATAGTTTGCTTCACACCAAGTTCAGTCACAATTTCACGAGCTTTCTGAAGCTCAATATCGTGTCGTTGCCCATATAAAAAAGTAATGGTCTCTACATTTGAGACACCGTATTTTTCAATCGCTTGAAGCAAACAAGTCGTCGAGTCTTGACCGCCCGAAAAAATAACTAAAGCCTTATTTTCCATGCTTTAGTTAGAATCCTTGCTGTAATTGCGAAGATGTTCAGCTATCTTAGTTTTATCCATTTTTGACCAAAGCATAGCAGTCAGTAGCAAACGAGCTTTTCGAGGGCAAATAAATCCCCCCATTAACGCACCCTTGCGTTGAAGGTCAATTTCACTACCCTCATACGCATATGTTTTATATGTAGTTGAGCCCCGTCCCGTACGAGTGCATATCATTACAGGCATATTTTCAATAATAGGTACAAGTTTTTTGGCAATGTTTCCGGGAACATGCCCCGCCCCAAATCCAGCAATCACAAGTCCCTTATAGGATGAATGCAAAATCCAATCATATATTTCCTCGGACTCATTAAGAGTAGACTCAAGGAGCAAAACGCAAGGGCTCGTATCTTCTGGAACTGGAAATAACAATCGCTCATTGGCCTGCCTTCTTAGAATAAATTGATTTTCCAAAATCACACCAATCGGACCAACCTGCGGTGATTCAAAAGCATTTACCGCATTTGCGTGAGTTTTCATCACATATCGAGCTTGATGAACCTCATCGTTCATAACTACAAACACCCCATGCCCTCTAGATCTTATATCAACCGCTACCTTAATTGCGTTTAGTAAATTAGAGGCCCCGTCCGCACCTGCGACTTCAGGATGTCGCATAGCCCCTGTCAATACCAAAGGCACTGCATATGGCCAATATAGGTCAAGTAAGTATGATGTCTCCTCAAGCGTATCCGTCCCTTGCACAAGGACAATACCCTGAGCACCACGCTCTACCTGTTGCTTAGCCCAAGCCAATGCCGTAAATAGCAAATCAAAACTCAAAGACCCACTCGCTACGTTGGCAATGGTCTTGTGCCATATATCAAGTGACATATCTTTCAAACCTGGAACAGCTTCTAACAATTCCTCTGCTCCAAGTGTCGACTCAATGCCCGCCAACTTATCGGAACTAGTCATTGTGATAGTTCCCCCTAAAGTTCCTACAGCAACGGTCGATGAAATAATAGTCATATCAATTCCTAATTTGATTTTGGTGAACGCATAGTAACGAATTCTTCAGCAGATGTTGGATGGATACCGATAGTAGCATCAAACTGTGCCTTAGTCGCACCTGCTTTTAAGGCAACGCCAAAGCCTTGAATAATCTCAGGGGCATAGTCTCCGACCATATGCACCCCCAATACTTTATCCGTTGAATTTTGAACGATTAATCGCATCAGTGTACGCTCATCCAAACCAGATAATGTATGTTTCATGGCCTTAAAGTTAGATTCGAAAATTACTATATCATCTGCATATTTTTCTCGAGCCTCTTGTTCCGTAAGCCCCACCGTCCCCATCGTTGGCTTAGTGAATACTGCAAATGGCACATTTTCATATGACATTTTACGACTGCCATCTCCAAAAACATGGCTTACAAAAGCCATAGCCTCGGCTATCGCAACAGGAGTCAAGTCCATACGTCCTACAACATCACCTATTGCATAAATAGATGCAACTGAGGTTTGTGAATTTTCATCTACTTTGATATGTCCAGAATCCTTAATTTGGACACCTACTTTCCCTAAATTCAAACCATCAATTTTAGGTTTGCGCCCTAAGGCCAGTAAAACTTCATCTACTTGCAAAGTCTCATTAGTGTCGAGTTCAGCGGTAAGCTTATATTCTGAACCCTCAGGATTTTTTTTAACAGCTTTAATATTTACGGCTTCAGATATATTGATACCGCTTTTAATAAGCTCTTCCTTCAAAAATTCGATACTTGGGGCATCAAAATCTTTTAATATTTTCGAGCGAACTATTTGTCTAACATCTACTCCAAGGCCATTAAATATAGATGCAAATTCACATGCGATAAAACCTCCGCCAACAATTAATATTTTCTTTGGCAATGTTTCAAGGTCGAAAATTTGATTTGAATTTACTGTCAAATCTGCACCCTCAAATTGAGGTATAACAGGCCACCCACCTGTGGCAATAAGTATGTATTTTGTTGTGTACTGCTTCCCGTCTACTTCCACAGTATGTTCATCTACTAAGTTCGCATGACCGCGAATAATTTGAACACCTGGTTTTTCTAATATATTTTGGTAAATTCCATTTAAACGAGTTATTTCTTTTGCACGATTAGCTTTTAATATTTCCCAATCAAAAGAAACCCCTTCAAGAGACCATCCGTATCCCTTGGATGCTTCAAACTCGCCTGAAAATTCAGAAGCATATTTATAGAGTTTTTTTGGTACACAACCTACATTTACGCATGTTCCACCAAGTGGGGCATCTTCAGCCACAGCCACCCTAGCACCAGCACTAGCAGCCATTCTAGAAGCACGAACGCCTCCACTACCAGCACCTATTACGAACAAATCATAATCATAAGAATGCATAAAAACTTCCAAAAAAAACGACAATACTCATTATACTAAGTATTGCCGTTTTGCTTGATAAGCAAGCTATATCTATTTCTTAGTCATATGAGTTATGAATTCCTCACCAGATTCATAAACAACATTTGAGCGACCAACAATAAGTGGGTCTATTTTTCCGATAGCTTCCATATCCTTATTGTTGTAGTTAAATTTATTTAAAACATAACGCATAGCATTTAAACGTGCACGTTTTTTACAATTTGATTTAACCACAGTCCAAGGAGCATCGCTTGTATCCGTATAAAAGAACATCGCTTCTTTTGCTTTTGTGTAATCATCCCATTTATCTAAGGATGCAAGATCAATAGGCGATAATTTCCATCTTTTTAATGGGTGGTGCTGACGCTCACGGAATCGACGACGTTGCTCATCACGACTTACAGAGAACCAAAATTTAATAAGCGTTATGCCACTGCGAACAAGAATACGTTCAAATTCAGGAGCTTGACGCATAAATTCCTGATATTCAGCATCAGTACAGAAGCCCATTACTCGCTCCACACCTGCACGGTTATACCAAGAGCGGTCAAATAAAACTATCTCACCTTTTGTAGGAAGATTCTCTACATATCTTTGAAAATACCACTGACCTCTTTCGCGCTCAGTTGGTTTTTGAAGAGCCACGATGCGTGCATAACGAGGATTTAAGTGCTCCATAAATCTCTTAATAGTACCACCCTTACCAGCCGCATCTCGTCCTTCAAAAATAATAACTACCCTAGCACCAGAGTCTTGAACCCATTGCTGAAGTTTTAATAATTCAACCTGAAGATTATATTTTTGGAACTCATAATTGCGGCGACTCATCAAATATTTGTATGGATAGACGCCTTCTTTTTGCCAATCATCAACCAATTCTAAGTCAGGATTGGTTTTACTAGTTGTTTCAAGCCTACGTTTTTCCTCACGCAACACTTTAAGAAGTGCATTCCTATCATCAGGTGACAATATTTCTAAAAGTGCATTTGCTCTTTCATGTCTATCAACTGATGTTTCTGCATGAGAGAGTTCACGTGCTAAATTAGCCGCTTGAAGCTCCGCTTTTGATTGAACCTTATGAGATACTACATTTCTACGAGTGCCAGCTTGAGTAGAACCAACTACTGTATCTCCTTCTATAGCTTTACGTGCAGTTGTAGAAGAGGGTTTTGATGATGATTTAGTTGAAGTCTTTCTTTTAGCAGTAGTTGATGATTTTGCAGTAGACTTTTTTGTAGTCCTTTTAGTTGCGCTAGAGGGTTTCTTAGCGACCATATGGGGCTCCCGTAATCTGAAAATGTAACATTCGATATTTTACTACTTGAAGCCTTTACAATATTATTAAATCACTAAATTATCCTAACTAAACCATGATTAAAAATACATTAACAATTGCTGGCGTTGACCCATCGGGTGGAGCTGGAGTACTAGCAGATATAAAAGTAATGTCTGCTTTAGGCACATATGCATGCGGTATCATTGCCGCCCTAACAGCTCAAAATACTCAAAGAGTATCGGGCGTAAAACCTATAGATAAGGAATTTATAAAACTTCAAATAGATACACTTTTTGAAGATGTACGAATTGATGGCGTAAAAATCGGCATGCTTGGTGATGCAGTAACCATAAGAACTGTAGCAGATGGTCTTGAAAAACATAAACCACCATTTATCGTTCTCGATACCGTTATGGTTGCAAAAAGCGGCGATAAATTATTAGAGGACTCTGCTATTAAATCTCTTAGAGAAGAACTTATTCCATTTGCACAGATGATTACACCGAATTTGCCGGAAGCATCTGAGTTGTTGGAAAGCATGAGCATTGCCACCATACAAGAAGCATATAAGGCAACTGAACGATTGCATAAACTAATGAACCAATCACGCGAGAGTTGGGTATTGCTCAAGGGCGGCCATTCAAGCGGCTCTGAGACGGTTGATTTGCTTTTTAATGGCGATAAGATGATAGAACATGTGAATGCCAAACATGAAACAAAGAACACGCACGGCACGGGGTGCTCGCTTTCATCTGCGATATGTGCTTTGCAAACTAAATACGAAGACGTTCCGAAAGCGACGCGCATTGCCATAGATTATGTACATGAAGCTATAGAAAATGCGGGCTTATTGACAGTGGGCAATGGTCATGGGCCCATACATCATTTCTACAATGTTTGGTAAAATGTGTTCTCAATTTAAAGGTGTTCTATGTCAAGCTTAAATTCACTACTCGAGAAAAGTCGCATCAATATGATCCAACAGCAAATTAGGCCTGCTGGCGTGTTGGATGAACGTGTGCTCAACGCTCTTTTGGGTCTATCACGTGAGGCCTTTGTCGCACCTGAATTTGACACTGTGGCATATTCTGATACGTCGATTCCTATTGTAATCAACGGAGAACCCTCAGGCGAAAATATGCTCACTCCCATCACTGAAGCGAGAATTGCAGAATCGCTAGCTCTTTTGCCTACAGACACTTGTCTTGAAATTGGGACAGGTAGCGGTTTTCAAGCGGCTCTTCTTAGCAGACTTTGTTCTGAAGTTGAGACTGTTGAAATCAATCCTAATATCGCAAATTTTGCTATGGAAAATCTTGCACGAAATCATATTAGTAATGTTCGTGTGCAAGTCGGGGATGCATCTGCTGGATGGGGTTCACGCGAATATAATGCTATTGCAATTACAGGATCATGCCCAAAACTTCCTGATGCTTTTAAATATCAGCTCTCTGTTGGAGGCCGTCTCGTTGCATTTGTTGGGACACCACCTGTTATTGAAATGAAGTTGATTACTCGTCTAAGTGCTTCGGAATTTGAAGAGCAAACACTGACAGAAACTTTAATCGATAAGCTGCACGGAGCCGCTTTTGTCGAATCAAATTTCACCTTTTAATTAGAGTTTCTGATTTTCTCTACTAGCTTAGTGGTCGAGCGATTATGTTCAAATGGAACAGCAATCGCCTGACCGCCCCACGATTTAACTAACTCACTCTCGGGCAACTTAGACATATCATAATCACCGCCTTTTACTATCGTTTGAGGCTTTAAAAGCTCTATCAATTCATATGGAGTGGATTCATCAAAATAAGTAACATAATCCACACTCTCTAAAGCAGCCACCACTGCCATTCTATCTTGCAAATTATTGTAGGGCCTCGCATCCCCTTTATTTAAGAGCTTCACCGAGTTATCCGTGTTTAGTGCGACCACAAGTTTGCCGCCAAATCGCTCCTTGGTATGTGCTAAATATGTTACATGCCCACGGTGCAAAATATCGAATACACCATTGGTAAATACAATATTCGACTCGTATTTAAGCCTTAATTGCAATTCTTTTGGTGGCAATATCTTCGCTTCGTATCCAACCATATCAATAGATGATAAATAAGATGAACATAATAAGCATAAGTATCAAGACGAAGATTATTGATTTTGAATTCAAGTCCTGTTGCTCATTAAGCTTATCTATTTTTTCTAAAAGATCTTTTGTTCTATCTTGACGCTCTAAGTTTTGATAAACAAGTCTTGGGATTTGCGGTAGCATATCAGCCCATTGAGAAGATTCATGTTTGAGTTGCTCAACAAATCTCTTAGGCCCCACCCTATTTATCATCCACCTCTCAAGGAAAGGCTTTGCCGTAGACCATAAATCCAAATCTGGATCAAGTTCGCGACCCATGCCCTCTACATTAAGCAAAGTCTTCTGAAGCAAGACTAGCTGCGGTTGAATAGATACATGAAAACGTTTTGAGATTTGAAATAATCTTTTTAAAACATTTCCTAAACTTATTTCACTTATAGGTCTATCAAAATAAGGCTCACAAACTGTACGAATGGCTGCTTCCAATTGTTCTTCTCGGGTATTTGGCGGCACCCATTGGGACTCAATGTGTAACTGCGCAACTCTTCGATAGTCTCTTTGGAAAAATGCAAGAAAATTTTGAGCTAAATAATTCTTATCAAAGTCAGAGAGGGAGCCTACAATACCAAAATCCAGTGCGACATACTGACCAAAAGTTTGTGGATTTACGGAAATAAAAATATTTCCTGGATGCATATCCGCATGGAAAAATCCGTCTTCAAAAACTTGCATAAAAAAGATTTCTACACCCATACGTGCAAGTTTTTTAATATCAACACCTGCCTCAATTACAGAGTCAATTTGAGCTATCGGAATCCCTTCCATCCAATCCATAGTGAAAACTTTTGAATTAGAATAGTCCCAATGCACTTCAGGTATAAGCAATAAATTTTCTCGACCTTTTTTCTTAAAATTTCTTCTTAGTTGACTGCAATTAGCTGCCTCAATTTGTAGATCGAGCTCATCATGAAGATATTGATCAAACTCGGCTATAACTTCTTTAGGCTTTAAACGCTTTCCATCGGGTACGAATCTTTGAATAAATCCAGCAAAACTATGCAATAAAAGCAAATCTTTTTCGATTACTTTTTGCATTTCAGGTCTTAAAATTTTTACGGCTACACGTCTTCCATTATGCAAAGTCGCTTCATGCACTTGAGCAACAGAGGCTGAGGCACACGGTTCTTTATTAAAAGTTGCGAATAGTTCATCGACAGATTTTCCAAAAGTCGATTCAATAATAGATACCGCTTCTTTTGATGGAAATGGAGGGACTCGATCCTGCAATAACTGAAGCTCGTCGGCTATATCCTGAGGTACTATATCTCTGCGAGTAGAGAGTACTTGACCAAATTTAATAAATATTGGACCTAGTTCCTCTAGAGCCTCACGCAAGCGCACCCCTCTAGATTTGGTTGGGTTGCGACCAAAGCGAGTTAGATTAAGAAAAGTAGTTGCATAAGGATTTCTCATCCTCTCCAAGACGAGTTCATCAAGACTATACTTCCAACCTACAAAACCTATACGTAGTAAGCGAAATAGCCTCATTATTCACCTAGCATTACAGCATCTTCAACTACAGAATTCGCCGTCTTAAGTTTCCAATTTAATTTATCAAGACGGTGATCTAAATCTTGAATATCGTATTTAAGTTCTAAAAACTCATTTCTAGTAACAGTTACATGAAAGTCTTTAGACATAAATTCCCTTGCTCGCTCAAAACCTTTATTAGAAATTGATGATGAAAGCTCTTTACTTTTTCTTAGACCCTCAAAAATAGTACCTGCCGCTAGAGGACCAATAGTATTGCTTAACTCAGCCACACCACTCTCTTTAAGTAGGACCACCAATTCTGCCAATGTTTTTGCTAAACCTGCTTCCCCCTCAATATGCATAAGTTCCGTCAAGTCATCAATAGAAATTCCATCAGCTAGTAATGAAGGAATTTTAAATAAAACACTATTATCCAATGTTAAAGTAACGTTCGGTTCATAAGCTTGAGCACCATCTATATACTCAAGACCCGTACCACCCATGACTCTAAAATAATGGATTTTATTTAGTATTCGAACACACAAAATTTTCCCAGAGTATTGATCGAGCTGACCTTTGATTTGTGGATTTTTAACAATTGCAGAGTTAAGGAGCAGAACGCCTAATTTAATGGGATTTATTTTTGAGACTAAGGCACCAATTCCGCTTGAACTTGATGCACGTGTGGCTTGCTCTAATAAGCCGCCTACCCCATTTAGTAAATCTGTCAGTAAACTCATAGCTTGAAACCCTCATGAAGTGCGACTATACCCATACTAAGATTATGATAATCAACCATCTCGAACCCCACGCCCCGCATCATCTGAGCTAAAGTTTCCTGATCTGGATGCATGCGAATAGACTCCGCTAAATATCTATAACTGTCTTCATCTTTGGCAATGTTCTTGCCCAGCCAAGGCAATATATTGAACGAATACCAATCATATGCTTTTTCAAGTGGTTGATAAATTTTTGAAAACTCAAGAATAAGCAATTTACCGCCTGGCTTAAGAACACGAAACATTTCAGCAATTGCCTTATCTTTATGAGTCATATTCCTCAAACCGAAAGCAACAGTCACAACATCAAAGTAATTATCTTTAAATGGCAATGCTTCCGCATCACATACAACACTAGGAATATTGAACCCATTATCGATTAGACGGTCTCGTCCCACACTTAACATCGAGTAATTTATATCTGTGTGCCAGACTTCCCCTTCTTTGCCCACCTTTTTTGCAAAGGCGATAGTCAAATCTCCTGAACCTGCAGCTACATCAAGCACCTTCATGCCTTTTTGCACATTGGCTTTTCCTATGGTGAACAACTTCCATGCTCTATGAAGACCTACTGACATAAAGTCATTCATAATGTCATATCGTTTTGCTACAGAATGAAATACATCAGCGACTTTTTCCGCTTTTTTATCTTCGTCTACTGTTTGAAAGCCAAAATGGGTTTTTTTGCTTTCATCTGGGGGAATTTGGTTTTGCATATGAATCAAAAAAGAATAATGTCACAAACATGACATATAATGAATTTAATATTGGTTGATTGTAACAAAGTTACAGCCAACAAAACCATTATTTAATCCTTTTAATTTTACCGTATTATGGCAAGCACAATCTTAGTAGTAGAAGATGAACCAGCTATTCAAGAGCTTATTTCAGTAAACCTTACGTTTGCGGGACATAAAGTGCTTCGTGCCTTAGATGTCGTACAAGCGAAAATTCTAATTGATGCGGAACTTCCTGACTTGATTCTTCTTGACTGGATGCTACCTAATACATCTGGACTTTCTCTTGCTAGATCTCTCCGTAGCAATGAGAGAACTCAGGATATACCTATCATAATGCTTACGGCAAAAAATAGTGAAGCTGATAAAGTAGAGGGTTTGGAAAATGGTGCTGATGACTATATTACAAAGCCTTTCTCTCCTAAAGAACTATTAGCACGCATCAAAGCTGTTCTTCGAAGAAGAGCCCCTCAGCTTACAGATGATGAAATTAATATAGCTGGCTTACATTTGGACCCAGGATCGCATCGAGTTACAGGTAATAACACCCTTCTCTCTTTAGGTCCTACTGAATTCCGTATGCTTCATTTCTTTATGACTCATGCGGAGCGAGTTTTTAGTCGTGGCCAGCTATTAGATCACGTATGGGGTGATCACGTTTTCCTAGAAGAACGCACTGTGGATGTGCATATCAGAAGACTTCGTAAAGCACTTGAGCCTAGTGGTCATGATCAACTAATAGAAACTGTTCGTGGTAGCGGTTATAGATTTACTACTAGACTGCCTTCTTCAAATTAGTAACAGGGATCGTTATGTTCCCTCCATTTTTTGCCATTATTCTCTCCTTTTTTGCTGGCATAGTTGCTCAGTATTATCTGCACTCCTTTTGGGGAATCTTAATAGCATTCGGTGTATTAATGATTTTCCATATAATCAACCGCGTTAAGCTATACAAAATTAGGTCATGGGTAAATAATCTTGAGTCGACCCCTCCAATTTACATGGGGTATTTAGAACCTATTATTAGTCCTCTTTTTCGTCATTTCAAAAAACTGACTCACGAAAATAAAAATCTTATGTCCCTAAACAGGGATATTATGGAAGCGGCAAACGCTTACCCTGCAGGTGTAATTATTTTAAATAGTGATTACACAATCCAATGGTGCAATAAAAATGCCTATAGTCTTATCGGTATAGATAATAGACGAGATATTGGTACTAGTATTTTTAATATCTTGCGATCACCTGATTTTTATAAATACGTAATTTCTGGAATTTGGACAAAACCCTATTTGAGTTATGTGCATAAAAATGAGCAAACGTATAACTTGAAATATGAACTAACCAAATACCATAACGGTGGAATACTGGTACTATGCTTTGATAATACAGCTATTGATCGCATGAAAACTACGCAACAAGATTTTGTGGCAAATGTTTCTCATGAACTAAAAACTCCACTTACTGTACTTATTGGCTTTTTGGAAACATTAGGTAATCTGCCAGACTCACTGACAAATGAGCAAAAAGAGCATTTTCACCAATTAATGCAAGAGCAGGCCATAAGAATGCAGGCGATCATATCCGATCTACTTGCATTATCTGAACTTGAATCCTCTAAATTAGACTATTCTCAGCAACCCGAAGTGAAGGTCTCTGCCCTACTAGAATCGGCTAAGCGTTCCATCGATATGCTCTCAGGGGGGCATCATAAAATCACTTGGAATGTAGATGAGGATTTAACCATACGTGGAAAACAGACGGAACTTGGATCAGCATTTACTAATATTTTGACAAATGCTGTCAGATATACTCCTGAGGGAGGCAGTATTGATGTATTTTGGGGGCTAAATGATAAAGGGAACCCTGTATTTAGCGTCAAAGACTCAGGTTTAGGAATATCTCCAACAGATATATCTCGAATAACGGAAAGATTTTATCGTGTAGACAAGAGCCGCTCTAGAGCTTCGGGTGGGACTGGTTTAGGTCTTGCTATTACTAAGCATGTCGCTTTAAGGCATCAAGCTAAACTTTTAATTGAATCTAAATTGAACCAAGGTAGTACATTTAGCCTAATATTCCCAATTCAGAATTTTGAACAAGAAGAACAAAATATTATAGAATAGTTAGTTTTTAAATCGTTTTGAATTGTAACGAAAAATGCTGAATGACTATCTGAAACTAATACTTACTTCTAAGGTTTATGAGGCCGCAGAAGAAACTCCACTAGATTTTGCTCCGATACTTTCAGCCCGAATTAATAACAACATTTACTTTAAACGAGAAGATAGCCAAGACGTATTTAGCTTCAAAATTCGCGGAGCTTACAACAAGATGGCACATCTGACTCCAAAAGAACTTGAGCGTGGAGTTATTACCTCTTCAGCAGGAAACCATGCACAAGGCGTTGCCCTATCAGCTAGAAAACTAGGCTGTAAGGCGATTATATGTATGCCCGTTTCAACACCCGCAGTAAAGGTAAATGCCGTTAGACGTCTAGGGGCTGAAGTGGTACTTCATGGTGAGTCTTATACAGAGACGCAAACCCATGCAAAAAAACTCTGTAAAGAACAAAACCTGACATTTATTCATCCATTTGACGATCCATATGTAATTGCAGGTCAGGGAACCATTGCCATGGAGATTATGAGACAAACTACTCCAGATATTGAGGCGATTTTCTGTCCAATCGGTGGGGGTGGATTGATCTCGGGCATTGCCATCTATATCAAAGCTTTGTATCCGCATATTAAAGTTATAGGTGTTCAGACTGAGGATTCAGCTGCCATGAAATTAAGTATAGAAGCGGATAAGCGGGTGACATTGTCAGATGTAGGGCTATTTTCTGATGGTACTGCCGTAAAACAGGTTGGGTCGCATACATATGAGATTTGTAAAAACTACGTGGACGATTATGTTTGCGTGAATACAGATGAGATTTGTTCTGCTATTAGAGATGTGTTCCTTGATACGAGAAATGTGGTGGAGCCTGCGGGGGCATTGTCAGTGGCAGGGGCTAAGAAATATGCTTATGAGAAAGGTCTAAAAGGCACTAATTTAGTTGCTGTAACTACAGGAGCTAATATGAATTTTGATTTGCTACGATTTGTGGCAGAGCGTGCATCTGTAGGTGATTACACAGAGGCCCTGTTCTCAGTTACGATGCCCGAGAAAAAGGGAAGTTTTAAAAAATTATGTGCTGCTATCGGTAACCGTCAGGTGACAGAATTTAATTACCGCATTTCAGATAAACAGCAAGCTCATGTATTTATCGGAATTCAGACTACTGATCAAGAAGGCATTCGTAAGCTTCATGCTCAACTCGATAAGGAGTTTTATGATGTTCGCGACCTTAGTAATGATGATTTAGCTAAAACGCATATACGTCATATGGTAGGTGGTAAGAGCCCTCTTGCGGAAAATGAGTTGCTATATAGATTTGAATTTCCTGAAAGACCAGGGGCTTTGATGAACTTCTTATTAGCTTTGAATCCTGAGTGGAATATTAGTCTGTTTCACTATCGCAATACTGGAGGAGACTTTGGGCATGTACTCTGCGGAATACAGGTGCCTCCAGACAGCAAAAAGGCATTTAAAGAAGTGCTTAAAAATTTGGGTTATAGGTATGTAAATGAAACCGATAACCCTGCTTACAAAATGTTCTTATAGTTACTAGAATTTATATAGACTAAAAACAGAGGTTCCAGATTCTTCTATAAGTTTGGAACCTCCAAGATCTGGAAGGTCGATTATGGCACAGGCCTCCACAATGTTAGCCCCAAGACGTTTTAATAATCGACTCGCAGCAAGCAATGTGCCTCCTGTAGCTATCAAGTCATCCATTAAAAGAACCCTCTGCCCAGCATGAACAGCATCAGTGTGTATTTCGACTGAGGCACTCCCATATTCAAGATTGTAATCTTCGCCTAAAGTATCAAAAGGAAGTTTTCCTTTTTTACGAATTGGGACAAAGCCTAAATTCAATTCATAGGCAACAACACTTCCTAAAATAAATCCACGTGCATCAACCCCTGCAACAACATCGAGATTTTGACTCATATAGCGAGAGACAAATATATCGATAAGCATACGAAAACAACGCGGGTCCTGCAGAACGGGTGTTATGTCTCTAAAGTTAACTCCAGGTTGAGGCCAATCTGGAATTGTGCGAATGTTTTGTCTTACTGTTTCGATGGGGTTGTATTGCATGATTATGGGGGAGATTTGTAACTTAATTATTATAAGCTAAGTTAAAATATGCGCATGAAATCAATCAATCACTTAAAGTCTGCTAGGACTACATTTAATATAGAAGCGAGTGCCCTACAGAACATTGCCACCCATATTGGACATGAGTTTATTGAGGCATGTGAGCTTATTCTTACTCGTAAGGGACGTGTAGTCGTTACGGGTATAGGTAAGTCTGGTCATGTGGCACGTAAAATCGCTTCTACATTGGCATCGACAGGGACTGCTGCATATTTTGTCCATGCGGCAGAGGCTGTGCATGGGGATCTTGGGATGATTACCAAGGGTGATATTGTGATTGCGATTTCTTACTCTGGGCAAAGCGTAGAGTTTGCGACGATATTGCCACTAATAAAAAGGTCAGGGGCTCGCATTATTGCCATAACTGGAGACACTAAATCTGAACTTGCACAAATTTCAGATGTGGTATTGAGTGTGCGAGTGGAGCGAGAGGCATGTCCTATGGGCTTAGCACCGACAAGTAGTACAACTGCTACTATGGCTATGGGCGATGCCATTGCCATCGCATGCTTGGAGGCTATGCAATTTAATCACGATGATTTTGCTCGCTCTCATCCAGGCGGGGCTTTGGGGCGTAAGTTACTTACTAAAGTATCAGATATTATGAGACCGCTTGCCGATTTGCCATGCGTATCACAGGATGCGAGTATGGACGAAATTCTTAAAACCATGTCATCTAAAACTCTTGGTATGGCTTGCTATGCGGATAAGCAAGGACGTGCTGCTGGCATTTTTACAGACGGAGATTTGCGAAGACTTATTCAAAAACAAGGCGATATTCGCTCGTTTAAGATGTCCGATGTGATGACCAAAAATCCCAAAACTATCTCCGATACATTGATGGCCACTGAGGCTTTAAATATTATGGAGAAGCATTCTATTAATCTTCTGCTTGTGACAGATTCCGATAAAATATTAATTGGGGCTCTGCATATGCAAGATTTATTGAGATCAAAAGTAATCTAAGGGGTATATATGCACAAAGTAAGGCTTCCATGCGAACTTCAGGTTTTATCACATGTCCCGCCAAGTGTGAGGCTTAAGGCTCTTGAAATAAAGCTTGTTGCCTTTGATGTGGATGGTGTACTTACTGATGGTGCTCTTTACTTGGGTCCAGATGGTGAGGTTATGAAGCGATTTCATACTCAAGACGGCGGTGGGATCAATAGACTAAAAGAGCACGGATTTAAGGTGGTTTGGATTACTGGGCGTGGAGGTCCAATTGTCGAGAAACGTGCCTCGGAACTTGGAATTCACGCCTTATATCAAAATGCCCGTGACAAATATCAAATCATGTTATCCATCCTCGAAGAATATAAGCTTAGTCTGAAAGAGGTCGCTTATATGGGGGACGATATTTTAGATTATCCCCTACTTAAAACTGTTGGACTCTCAGCAAGTGTTCCACATGCACCTGAGTATATTAAGGAAGCCGCTCATTGGATAAGCACTAAAGATGGGGGGCATGGGGCAGCTCGCGAATTTATTGATATTATTTTGGCTGCTCAAGGTTTATTAAACCAATCACTTAAATCTAAATTAAACCTACAGTAATATGAGAGAAAGACTTCCCACCTTTTTAGCATTTGGCTTGCTGATATTACTGGTCATTGCCACCTGGTGGGCCTCAGAATACGCAAAAAAAACTATACCCATAGATCAAGTTAGCGTGCAAAAAAACAAACCCGATGCATGGTCGGGGGAATTTAAAATGATCACCTCAGATGAACAAGGGCATGCTATCAATAGACTTATAGGCCAGCGAATCGAGCATTTTCCTGTTAATGATTTCTATCTTATTACTGATGCCCACTTAATAGCTGAAGATGCAAAAAATCCAAGAACAATCGGCCGATCAAATAAAGCTAGGGTAATGCAAAATGGAGATTTGATTATTCTTGAAGGGGATGCAATCGTAAATCGCCCCGCCACTGAGAATCAACCAAACATAAAAATCGAATCTGATAAACTAGAAATTCACACAAAAACGGGTTTAATACAAACTAAAAGTGAGGTCGTTGTCCATCACGGAGATTCGGTACTCAAGGGGGTTGGAATGACTTTCGATAACAAGACGGGGCTACTAAATGTTCTTAATAACTCTGGTCTTGAAATTGCCCCAGAAGATTTAAACAAAGGTCGCTCAGATAAAAAGCGATTCAAAACTGAGTTGCGATAAGCTATGAATTCAAGACTTTTATATTTTCTTTTAGCATCTATATTTTCTACGAGCGTTGTTCATGCACAAGGTCTAAAAGATCTTATGAACACTGGTAGTTCAAAAGGTGCAGAAGAACCAAAAACCACCGTTCTATCAGACTCTCTTCAATATAACAAGAATACAAATGAGACCGTCTTCTCTGGAAATGTAATTTTACAGAGAGGATTGATGAAATTAACGGCAGATGAATTGCATATCACAGAAAATTCTGATGGTACCCAAAGGGGTGAGGCTGTTGTTGGGCCAAAAAAGAAGGTAGAGTTTTTTAATGAACGGCCAGAGCAATATGAATTATTAAAAGGATCAGGAAAATCGGCAATTTATGACGGAAGTTCTGACCAAATTATCCTTAAGGGTAACGCAATTATTACGAGAAGCGTTTGCGGATATATAGTAGATAGTATATCTGGCGAAGAAATTATTTTTGATAACGCAAATAATACATATACAGCAAAACGCTCCAATTCAAGCAGAGTGCGTTCTGTATTAGAACCTAGAGCTAACGGTAACAAAGCTTTAGAGGAATGTAAAAAAAAGTATAATGGCAAGCCCATGCCTTCAATCATAAAAGACAAAGTATGATTCCAATTAACTCTGATGGTACTTTAAGGGCCATTGGACTTCGCAAAGACTACGGAAAAAGATCCGTAGTTAAAAATGTCAGTCTCGAAGTTAATAGCGGAGAGATTGTAGGTCTTCTTGGTCCTAATGGAGCTGGCAAGACTACGAGCTTTTATATGATTGTAGGGCTAGTACCTGCAGACTACGGTTTAATTGAAATTGATGGAGTGGAAGTAACTACCCTTCCTATACATAAAAGAGCAAGAATAGGTCTTTCTTATTTACCTCAAGATGCATCAATTTTTAGAAAGCTCACGGTTGAGCAAAATATTCTAGCAGTACTTGAAATACAGCAATACCACTCAAAGGCTTCAGGCCATAAATTCAATCTAAATGAAGAATTAGAAAATCTCCTCTCTGAACTGCAAATTCAACATATAAGAACCAGTCCTGCGATATCATTGTCAGGTGGAGAGAGAAGACGGGTTGAAATTGCTAGAGCTTTAGCCACAAAACCTAGGTTTATTCTTTTGGATGAACCATTTGCAGGGGTGGATCCAATAGCAGTTATTGAAATTCAGAGAATTGTTAATTTCCTCAAGAGGCGTAATATTGGAGTACTTATTACTGACCACAATGTTCGCGAAACTTTAGGAATTTGCGATAGAGCATATATAATCTCTGACGGTAGTGTCTTAACTAGTGGCACACCCGATGAAATAATTCTAAATCCCGAAGTACGAAAAGTATATTTGGGCGAAAATTTCCGTATGTAGGGATAATTTATTATGAATCAAATCTCAGCTAACTTGTCACAAGAAAATATTCTGCTTGATGTTCAGGCATCAAGTAAAAAAAGAGCCTTTGAGCAAGTAGCACAAATATTCGAGGATCAGTATGGCATTGCCAGAGCAACGGTTTTTGATAGCCTTTTTGCAAGAGAAAGATTGGGATCCACTGCTTTAGGGCATGGAGTTGCAATTCCTCATGGTCGCATTCCAAAATTAGAAGATACGCATATTGCGGTTCTTCGATTAGAAACTCCAATTGCCTTTGATGCACCTGATGGAGAGAATGTTCGTTTACTAGTCTGCTTGCTTGTTCCTGAATCTGCTACTCAGGAACATTTGGACTTGTTGGCATTGATTGCCAAAAAACTCTCAAATGAAGAGACTAGACGAAAATTATTTAATGTTGAGACTACTGAAGAAGTATTGAGTATTCTATCGGAATCTGAAAATGAGCCTAGTAATGGGCTTGATTCTGAAGTTGATCTCAAAGCGGAAGTTGAAGCTGAAGCCGACGCACAAGTCGAAGCCGAAGCCCAAGTCAAAGCAGAAGCCAAGGCCGACCTAAATTCCAACTTAGAGGATAATAACAATACTGATGCTTAGTATTAAAGAATTAGTTGAAGAAAATACTGGTACTTTAAAGTTCAGTTGGTATCTAAGCGACTCCTTTGGGGATCGCATGCTTTCTTCAATTGAGGATACGAATACTACAGCCGCAGATTTAATCGGACACCTAAATATTATGCACCCCCAAAGGGTGCAAGTATTTGGTGTAGTGGAAACTGAATATTTTCAAAATTTAGACAAAACTCAAACTAAACACTACCTTGAGACTTTAAAAAATGGCTCAGTTCCAGCCATTGTAATTGCTGAAGATATACCCCCGCCTAAATCCATAATTGAATTTTGTGAGATAAATAAAGTTGCTCTTTTAACCTCCCCTATTGATGCATCTCGCATAATCGATGTGCTTAGAGTTTTTCTCACTAGAAGATTTGCCCCAAAAACCACCGTTCATGGAGTTTTTCTAGACGTGTTAGGAGTTGGAGTCTTAATTACAGGGGAATCTGGATTGGGTAAAAGTGAACTTGCACTTGAGCTTATTTCACGTGGACACGGATTGGTAGCCGATGATGCAGTTGAATTTGCCCGTACATATCCAAACTATATTGAAGGACGTTGTCCTGAACTACTAAGAAATTTACTTGAAGTCCGAGGATTAGGGCTTTTGGATATACGCACTATTTTCGGTGAGACGGCTGTACGTCGCAAGATGAGCCTAAAGCTTATAGTTAATTTGGTTAGGGCAAATACAGAATTTTTCGAAAGACTTCCTATGCAAGAGCAGTCAGATGATATATTGGGCATTCCGATTAGGAAAGTTACTCTTCAAGTCGCAGCTGGACGTAACTTAGCTGTTTTAGTTGAAGCTGCAGTGCGGAACATGGTTCTCAAGATTCGGGGCATCGATACACTGAGTGACTTCATGAAGAAACAATCAGAAGCTATTCTTAAAGATTCAAAGATATAAAGGACCTATATGAAGTCTGTCGTGATAGTTACTGGAATCTCAGGATCAGGTAAATCAGTTGCTATCAAGCAGCTTGAAGACCTAGGCTACTATTGCGTCGATAATTTACCAGTATCGCTTATAAAGAACTTTATTGATGACTCTAGCCTTAAGGGAGAAGATTTTCTTGCGGCTGCCGTTGATGCACGAAGCCATAACGATATTCATCATTTGCCAGAGACCGTTAAACGTATGCGAGAGCTCGGATACAACGTACAGGTTCTTTATTTAGATGCTGCTTTCGATGTTTTAATTCATAGATTTTCTGAAACGAGAAGAGCCCACCCACTCACTAAGCGTATCAAAAATGAGACAAATCATACTCCATCTTTAGAGGAGTGCATTGACTACGAAAAGAACTTATTAAGTTCCATTAAAGAAAGTGAGCAAGTAATTGATACTTCACTACTTAAACCAAGCGAACTTAGAAACTGGATTAAAGAATTAATCAATGTTCGCAGTGGAGATACCCTAATCACATTTGAATCATTCGGTTACAAATACGGGGTCCCAAGTAGTGCAGATATTGTTTTTGATGTAAGATGTCTACCTAATCCCTACTACGATGCTCAACTTAAGCCATTGACGGGCTTAGACACTGAGGTAGCGGAGTGGTTGGGTAGCAAACCACAAGTAAACGAGATGATCGAGGACATTGCCACCTTTGTACGGAAGTGGCTTCCACAGTATATGCAGGACACTCGTAGTTATTTGACGGTTGCGATTGGGTGCACGGGTGGTCAGCATAGATCTGTTTATATCGCAGAAAAACTAGCCGATATTTTCAAAGAACATAAACCGCTGCGTGTAAGGCATAGAGCACTCTCTCATTTTGCGAGAGTTTAATTTAGGATATTTATGGACTGTAAGGCTTATTTATCTTCTATTTTACTTGGAGTCGGTGTAGCTCTAAGTGCCGCTGCCGTTGCTGATCAGCCGCATTTCTACCATGATTCTCAAGCCAAAAAAGGTAAGGCTTATACTGTTGCAGGAAAAGCTTATCGTCCGTTTACTAAATTAAAGGAATATACTCAGACTGGGACGGCTTCATGGTATGGCCCTGGCTTTCATGGCCGCCTCACAGCAAATGGACAAAAATATAATCAAAACGCCCTTACAGCCGCTCATAAGGAACTGCCGTTTAATAGTATTGTTAAGGTTACGAGCGAGACTACAGGAAAAAGCGTGATTGTGCATATTAATGACCGTGGCCCGTTCCATAAAAATCGCATTATTGATCTCTCGTATGCAGCTGCAAAGCAGTTGGGGATTCACAAAAAAGGCACGGATAAAGTTACGATTGAGCTCGTAGGCTTTAAAACTGAGAATAAGAAAGCTAAGTAGCTATTTTGCGGCTCCCAAGTGGCTTCCCATGTGCGGCACGCCCTAGCCATAGCCCTCCCCCTCGCTTTTGATGCGAAGAGCCATATCGTATATAGGTTTCCTGGGGCTTGACATAAACTCATGCACCACAGCAACCGCATCCTTTACCGATACCCCTTTCCCTAACATCAGTCGTAGCAGTTTCTCGCTTTCCGCCTCCCCCTCTCGGGTGGCAATGCCCACGCCCTCCACAATAATCACAAATTCGCCTTTCTGATTATTGCTATCCGCAGCAAGCCAATCCACCATCTCACGCACACTGCCTCTCACAGCAGTTTCGAATTTCTTAGTAAGCTCCTTACACACCGTAATCAACCTATCCTCACCGAGCAACTCCATCATATCTTTCATCGACTCTTCGATTCTATGAGGCGATTCAAACACCACCGCAGGGCGAATATTCTCAGTCAATTCCTGTTCTATGAATCCTTTGCGCTCACTGGCTTTTGATGGCAAAAATCCCAAGAAACTAAATCCACTCAAGGAAATATCTTTTGGTCTCACACCAGAGGCCATAACAGCAGTTATTACAGCCGACGCCCCAGGAATAGGTACCACACGAAATCCTCGTTCGAGCATAGCCTCTATCAATACACTTCCTGGGTCAGATACCGCAGGCGTTCCAGCATCAGATATCATCGCAACCCTAAGCCCCTCCGAAAGATAGGATGCAACCAAATCTATGGATTCCGTCTCATTAAATTTATGAAGAGCCATTAATTTCTTAGGCTCAATATGTAACTGCGACAGAAGTTGCTTAGAAGTACGAGTATCCTCACATGCAATCACATCGCATAATTGCAGAGTATAAATAGCACGATAAGAGATATCGGCCAGATTCCCTATAGGTGTAGAAACCACATACAGAGCCGCTTCTGGCCAATCTTGATGTTTTAAGTTATCGAGCAAATGGGGTGGACAAAATTGTCCTTCAGGCTTGGACATGAGAGGTCAAAATTAGAAAATATAAATTTAAACATTATTCTCGCACAAAATGACATACACACAAACGCTTCCGAAATTACAACTCAATTCCCCTGCACAACGCACAGGATATCAATACGAAACAAAAGCTCGCAACTTTCTTGAATCTCATGGCCTCGAATTTTTAGAACAAAATCTTAGATGCAAAGTTGGAGAAATAGATTTGCTTATGACTGATGGCTTTGAGCTTGTTTTTGTTGAGGTGCGATATAGAAAGCAAGCCAATTTTGGCAATGGCCTCGAGTCCATCTCTTTTCGCAAACTCAAAAGATTTAGGATGACAGCCACGTATTTATTGCCATCAATAAAAGCGAGTTATCCACATGTAAAGAATTATCAGATGCGTTTTGATGTCGTTTATATCGACGGTGTGGCTGGGGCTGAGTCTATGGACTGGATTAAAAACATATTGCAATAAATTTAATACCCTATAATTTCTTATTAGCAAAAATTTTTGGCAAAATTAATTACTATGGATTTCCAAACACGCATTAAATCACACTTTGAGGAAAACGCTAAGGCACATATCGATGCCTTGGAGGCACTCGGTGTGTCTATTGAGCGGTCTATTCAAACTCTATATGCTTGCCTAAAAGCAAATAGGAAAATCCTCGCCTGCGGAAACGGCGGTTCCGCTTCTGATGCACAGCATTTTGTTGCAGAATTAATTGGGCGGTTTGAGCGAGAGAGGCATGCATTGCCAGCCATTGCACTAAATACGGACACATCGATTATGACGGCTGTATCAAACGACTACGGATACGATGATGTATTTGCAAGACAGGTGCGAGGGCTTGGGGTTGAGGGCGACGTAATCATTGCCATCAGTACAAGCGGAAATTCTAAAAACGTTATCGAGGCTATTCATGCGGCTCATGATGCGAGCATGAAGGTCATAGCACTGACAGGACGCGATGGTGGGGCTATGCGTGGGCTTTTACGCGAAGATGATACTGAGCTTTGCGTCCCAAGTAATCGCACGATGCGGATTCAGGAAGTTCATATTCTTCTATTACATATTTTGTGTGATGGTATTGATGCCATCCTTTTCGGAGATAAGTCATGAGATTTTTCAAAACAGTACTTTTATCTACATTAGCTGCGAGTACATTTACAGCTTGCGTTCCATTGGCTGTTGGGACGGCTGCTGTTGTGACGGCTGTTGTTGTTAGCGACAGGCGAACGACTGGCATGCAGCTTACCGATAAAACAATCGATATTGCGGTGTCCAATGAGGCGAAAAAGGTCGTTAACTCTGACACATCACGCATTAATGTTGCGGCGTTTAATCAGAGGGCTTTGATTACGGGCGAGGTGGCTTCAGCAGAAGAAAAAGCAAGAGTTACTGAGGCAGCTAAGTTATCGAAAGATGTTAAATATATCGTAAACGAGCTTGTTGTGGGACCTAAGTCATCTCTTAAATCAAGAACGAACGACTCCTGGATTACGTCTAAAGTTCGCACAGAGCTGACTTTAGCGGAAAACGTACCAAGCAGGCCCATTGCCATCACAACATCTCAGGGAGTTGTGTATTTGATGGGCGAAGTTTCAGCGGATGAAGCGAATAAAGCCGCAAATGCAGCTTCTAGAGTTAAAGGCGTTAAGCGAGTTGTAAAAGTGTTCGATATTATCGATCCCGTAAACAAGACTATTGCACCGACATACAATCGAATTCAAAACAACTCATATAGCGGGCCTACTACTGTAGCACCCGCTCAACCAGCTCCTGTCAGCAAACCTGCTTCAGGCGTACAAACATTTCCAGTGAATTAGGAGAAAACTGCCTATGCAAAAAATGGTTTTACCTATTATTACCGCTATAGTTTTAATCGCTGCAGGATTTTATTTTTTGAATCGCAGTAGTTCAAATCCGTTGGAAGATTTGAAATATGAGCTTATTTCAGAGAAGAAACTCTCGCATGAGGACTTAAAGGGCAAAGTTACGCTTGTCGAATTCTGGGCAACCACTTGCACCACTTGCGTTGCTAATATGCCTGATGTCATTAAATACTACGAAAAATATAAGCCTCAGGGATTTGATATCATGGCTGTAGCTATGAAATATGATGACTTAGGTGCTATAAAGAATTTCGTAAATGAGTGGAAATTGCCTTTTAATGTTGCATACGATTTAGATGGCTCATTGGCTAAAGCTTACCGTAATGTTAGATTCACTCCCGTTATGTTTTTACTTGATCGAAAGGGAGAGATCGTAAAATCCTTCGCAGGAAAATATAATTCTGAGGATTTCCTCAAAACTTTAGAAAATACATTAAAACAGCAATCATAAAAAAAAGGGAGGTGTCATATCCTCCCATTTTTTTATTTTTGTGAAATTATCTCTTCGATTTCAGAGAGACGCACAAAACCATTTCGACGCTCCCCGTTCGGAAATAAAATCACTGGAACACCCCTTACATCCACGCTTCTAGCTAAATCGAGAGTTTTAGGATTCGGCTCTTCGCAATTCGCTTTGCTTTGAGGAGCAGGCTTTTGGCCCTTTTCAATCCATTCATGCCATGTCAATGCAGGATTCGATGAGCACATGATATCACGCACCTTAGTTACAGAATCCTTAGCTAATATAGGAACTAAAAAAGTGTATATAGTTACATCATCCATTTGCTCAAGCTCCTTATAGAGAGCCTTACAATATCTGCAATTCGGATCCTCAAATGTCACAAGTTTTCTAGTCCCCTTGCCTTTGACGCGCTTGACAGCCTCACCCACAGGCAATTTTGCAAACGCCTTTGCCGACTGCTCCTTTACGCGTTGTTGAGTAAGATTGTCGGTCGTTTTCGTATCAAATAAATGCCCAGCAAGAATGAACGAACTATCCGCATCTGTGTAGACAATAGTCTCATTTGTCAAAACCTCGAACAGGCCCGTATATGGAGTGGCATTCACTTCAAGCACCTTTACGCCAAAAGATTTTTCGATGTTAGATGTAATTGCATTAATTTTCTCTTGTGGCAATGCCCCCGCTTTCTCCACATTTGATTTTTCCGAAGTCGCCTCAGCCTTCTCCGCTTTAGTTTGTTCAACAGGTGCTTTCTCCACGGCCCCCAAAGGCGGCACCACAGCCGCATTTTGAGCCGCTACAACAGAAGCAAATGAAGACAAAGTAAGCACCGCAAATATAGAATTAAATTTTAATTTCACTTGTACCTCTATAAATAAAGTTATCGTGCGGATGGTTGACCCGCATCCTTAGGCCATAAGACCCACATAAATCCGTCTTGTTTCATACGACCAGCAAGCTGACCCGCTTCAGGTCCACTGCCCCAATAAAAATCCGCCCTTGCGATTCCCTTAATTGCCGCTCCAGTATCTTGAGCAAAAACCATACGTCGCAACGGCTCAGAGCTCGCAGGCATTGTAGTCGATAAATACACTGGTGACCCCAAAGGAACTACAGTTGGGTCTATGGCAATGGCCCTCTTTGCAATCAGTGGAATTCCATATGCACCTTTAGGACCGACTACGGCATCCACAATAGGCTCTTCTCTAAAAAACACGAGTGCTTGATTGCTATTTAACATCTCAGGCACGCGATTAGGATTTTGCTGAGCCCATGCCTTAATATTTTGCATAGATGCTTTGGCAATGGGCAACTCACCCCTATCTGCAAGCCATTTACCAATAGATGAGTAAGGACGCCCATTATGGTCCGCATATGCCAATCTTAAGGCTGAACCATCTGGAAGCATAACCCTGCCTGATCCTTGCACTTGCAAGAAAAAGGCTTCCACTGGATCATCTAAATATACAATAACCTTAGATTTTTCGCTCGAAGTTCTATTACTAAAATCACCTCTAGTATCATAAGGCACTAATCTAGTCCCCACAAGCTTACCGCGTACACGCTTACCAGCAAGTTCAGGATACACACGCCCTAAATCTACGGTAATCAAATCGGACGGTACAGAGTACATAGGCCATTGATAGACACCCCCTGCAGAGCGAGACCCACGCACAACCGGCTCATAATAGCCCGTGACCATGCCCTTAGATGTATTATTTGACGTAAACACAGCCCAAGGCTGCAGCTGCGATTGTATATATTGCTTAGCAGTTTGTGCATCTACATCAAGACCCATAGCCGCAACCTTCGAACACACACTCACCCAATCACGCGGAGCCGCCCTAGCTGGCAATGACAACGACCCCGACACTGGTCTCATCAATCCACGACAATTGTTATACAAACCAAGCCATAAATCTTTCGCATCATCTTGAGCCCAACCTGGCAACTTAGACCAATCCGACTTAACATATTTTCCAACTAATTTTCGGGGCTTAGTATCTTTCAAGGTGGCAATGTCAGGTACTCTCAACGGGGCTCTCATATCAAAAGCCTCACCCTTTGATACTTCTGAACCTGACCCACCTCCTTTAGGCCCTGCACATGCAGCCAACACCAAAACAATCCCTGATAATAGTAATTTTTTCATTATTTAACCGTGCCTAATCCGAGCCTAATTCGAGCTGCGAATGTATAATAATTGCAAAAAATAGGTGACCAAATATGTCAAATATTGAGTATAACACTCGAGAGGCGAGTCGCATTCGCATTGCCCCCAGTATTCTTTCAGCTGACTTCGCACGTCTTGGCCAGGAAATCGAGCAAGTTATTGCAGCTGGTGCGGACTGGATTCATTTCGATGTGATGGATAATCATTTTGTTCCAAATTTGACTATAGGTCCTATGGTGTGCGAGGCGATTAAGCCTTACGCAGGGGACACTCCAATTGATGTACACCTTATGGTAGAGCCAGTTGATGCCATTGTTCCTATGTTCGCAAAAGCTGGAGCCAATATTATTACTTTTCACCCTGAGGCCTCGCATCATATTGACCGCACTTTAAGCCTTATTCGCGACCAAGGATGTTCTGCGGGATTAGTATTCAATCCTGCCACTCCTTTAGAATATATGGACTATGTCAATGATAAGCTAGATGTAGTCTTACTTATGTCTGTAAATCCTGGATTTGGAGGGCAGTCATTTTTACCAAGTGCTTATAAGAAAATTGCAGACGCACGTAAACGATTAGATGCTTACCGTGAAGAATCAGGGCGAGACATTTTTCTAGAAGTGGACGGAGGGGTTAAGCTCGATAATATCGCTCAGATTTATGCGGCTGGAGCTGATACTTTTGTTGCAGGCTCCGCAATTTTTGGAGCGGCTAACTACAATGAGGTAATCTCTGAGATGCGTAGTAAAATTTCTGCGATCGATAAACAAAGCACCATAACAAGCACAAGTCCTAATCAGATTTAAAAAAGCGAAGTACCCGTATGAGCGAACATTATCACATTCACGATACTTGCAGCCCTTGCAATCACAATCTTGCGACCGACACAGAGACTTGCGAATTCTGTCAGGCTTTAGGTGGCACTTTTATCTATCGCGATTCAAAACTTCGAGTTATCAATGCAAATGACTCCGATTTCCCGATGTATACACGCGTGATTTGGGAGGATCATTCTAAAGAGATGACGGACTTAAGCATTGCCGACCGTCATTATTTAATGGACCATATATATTTGATTGAAGGCGTTCAACGCAACTTGCTTAAAGCTGTTAAAGTGAATCTTGCTCAGTTCGGGAATGTAGTACCGCACCTGCATTGGCACGTGATACCGCGATTCTCGTGGGACTTGCGTTATCCAAATAGCTTTTGGAGCGACGATATGCGTGAGCGCGATGATGCATATTTAGCGAAGCTGGCTGAACTTTATAAGATGGTGCCTGAATATCATGCGGCTTTGCTTGATGCGTTTATAAAACATTCGATTGGGGATAAGGCTGTGGAGTGTGGCTGCCATTAGGCTTGGTGGAGTGCTGCTTTAGGTTGCGGCTGTGGAGTGCGGCTGTGGGATGTGGCTGCCATTAGGCTTTTTTGTTGTAAATCAGTAGCTTACACATTTAGATTGGATTGACAAGCATTGCCACATTTACTAAAATAGAAGTTTTTCTAATTTTAGTTAGAGGTTAACCTTAAATGTATGCGGTCATAAAAACTGGAGGCAAACAATATCGTGTTGCTGAAGGCCAAAAAATAAAGGTAGAACAGATACCTGCAGACATCGGTGCTGAAATCTCGCTAGACCAAGTTTTATCGGTAGGTGAAGGCGACTCGCTTAAAGTGGGTGCTCCATTTGTTGATGGTGCTGTGGTTAAAGCTAAGGTTCTTTCGCACGGACGTCACGAAAAAGTTCGTATTTTCAAAATGCGTCGTCGTAAGCACTATCAAAAGCGCCAAGGACATCGTCAAAATTTTACTGAGATTCAAATCGAATCTATCGCTTAAGGAGAGTATCACATGGCACAGAAAAAAGGTGGCGGTTCCACCCGCAACGGTCGCGACTCCGAGTCGAAACGCCTAGGCGTAAAAGTGTACGGTGATCAAGCTATTAATGCTGGTTCTATTATCGTTCGTCAACGTGGTACTCGTGTACATGCAGGCGAAAATGTAGGCATGGGTAAAGATCACACTTTATACGCACTTAAAGATGGCGTTGTTAAGTTCTCTCATCGTGGAGCTCTTAATAAACATACAGTTTCAGTTGTTGAATCAACTAAGAACTAATTGTCTCTAGTTTAAAAACTATGAAGAATTCCCCCGTTCGATTTGAACGGGGTTTTTTATGGTGTGCTAAAAATTTCTTAGTTTCATTGGATATTCAAGATTCTCATTCACTGTAAAGATTCGTGTACGGCATGGTTAACGTATTTATTCACGCAATTGCATCTCTGTGTATTGTTTTATTTATGTATGAAGCACTTAGAATATATAAATCTGTCTTGAAATATTAGAACGGATTTACAAAATTAAAACTCACAAAAAACTCCGCTCACATGAACGGAAGTTAATAGGATATGAGTCAAGTGATTATTTGCCCCACTTATCAGCCGCAATTACATAAGCTGTAATAAGTACAGCTACAATCCCAATCGTAAATAGTGTTATTGCTCCTGCCATTCTAGCCTCCTAAGAGTCAGTGAACACGTAAATAATAGCACAAACACCACTAGTAAAGCGACTAATTCTATTTTTGAAAGTTGAGTAAATCCAAACATATCCAATACAAAAGCAATTAGTGAAGGTACAGAAATTAAATCAAAAAAGTTTGCCAATCCATCCTTTTGATTTCTATCTAATTTATTAAAGAAGACCATGATTCTTTCAAATGCAAAAAAAGTAAATAAATATTAAATGCCCCATCCTATTTAAGCAATTAGTTGTGGACAAAAATATCCTAATCCCGTAGATACCAAAACTGTAACGCCAACATTTCAAACCCATTTCATGGCGATGAATTTGAACAAAAAGATTATAAAAAAAAGAAAGCCCCGCAAAACACGGGGACTCCCTCAAACTATTGCTGTTTTTCAAATCAGTTTTACTAAGACTTCAAACAAGCAACTTTATGAACTCTATCGCCCACTAACTCAGGCTTAATCTGTGCACATGTGTTATCGGCAATTGGGCATCGCGTTCTGAAAACACATCCAGATGGAGGATTGATTGGAGAAGGTAGATCGCCCTCTAATATCTGAATCTTCTTCGAACGCTCCAATTTAGGATTTGGTATAGGCACAGCAGACATCAAAGCCTTTGTATAAGGATGCTTTGTCTGGTTGTACACCAATTCATAATTACCAATCTCGACAGCATTACCCAAATACATAACCAAAATGCGATCGGAAATATGCTTAACGACCGATAAATCGTGTGCAATGAATATCAATGATAGCCCCATTTCACGTTGCAGTGATTTAAGTAGATTAATGACTTGAGCTTGAATCGATACATCCAATGCAGACACGGGCTCATCGCAAATCAATAGCTTAGGATTAACAATAAGAGCTCGGGCGATACCGATGCGCTGGCATTGACCACCTGAGAACTCGTGCGGATAGCGATTAATTAGGTTTGGCAATAAACCCACTTTCCGCATCATATTTTGAACGCGCTCCTTAATTGTTTTAGACCCTAAGCCAGGCTCGACCACCTTTAAGGGCTCAGCTATGATATCGCCCACTGTCATGCGAGGATTTAGCGACGCAAGCGGATCTTGAAAGATCATCTGCATGGATTTGCGAGTCTCATGCCAATCAGAGGATGACTGGTCTAGGAGATTATTGCCAAGGTAATTTATAGTGCCATTTGAAGCCTCCACAAGTCCAATAATAGCCCTTGCAAGAGTCGACTTTCCGCAACCCGACTCGCCCACGATTCCAAGCGTTTCACCCTCGTATAGCTGAAAACTTACGTCATTGACGGCTTTCAGAAGATGCGGTTTCTCCCATATAAAAGCTTTCTTATCCTTGACCTTAAAGCTTACGGATAAATTCTTTACATCAAGCAGAATTGGTTTATCGCTCATATTCACTCCTGCTCAAAGTACGAAATTCTTCCACTGGCACAAAACAAGCCCTTCTTCGACCATCTTCAAAACTTTCGATAATTGGTTCTTGGTGGCAATGTTCCCGTGCATACTTACATCGAGGCTGAAATGGACAGCCCGCAGGCAAATTAAGCAAATTAGGAGGATTTCCTGGAATAGTTATCAATTCATCCTCTTGTGTGTCTAATCTAGGAACTGCTCCAATTAGTCCCGTTGTGTAAGGGTGTGTCGGGTCATAGAATATGTCGTTTGTATTTGCATACTCCATTAGTTGACCTCCATACATAACGAGAACATCATCGCATATACCAGCTACCACTCCTAAATCGTGAGTAATCAGTATTATGGCAGTGTTGAATTCCGCTTTTAAATCATTTAAAAGTTGCATAATCTGTGCCTGCACAGTTACATCTAGGGCCGTTGTTGGCTCATCGGCAATAATTAATTTGGGTTTGCATAAAAGAGCCATAGCAATCATCACTCTTTGTCTCATACCCCCTGAAAATTCATGTGGGTACATGGACATGCGTTTACGTGCTTCAGGCATCTTAACTGCATCAAGCATGCGAACACTTTCTTCGAAGGCCGACTTGTTGCTCATCCCCTTATGCAATTTAAGGACTTCCATAAGCTGCTCGCCTACTTTCAGATAAGGGTTTAAAGATGTCATAGGATCTTGGAAAATCATTGCGATTTTTTCAGCCCTTAATTTATTTATCTCCTTTATCGATTTATGCAAAAGCTCCTGACCTTCAAACTGAATCGAACCTTCAACCACACCGTTATGAGCTAAAAGCCCCATAATCGCAAATGCAGTTTGAGACTTACCAGAACCAGACTCACCAACAATTCCTAGAGTTTGGCCCTGTTGCAATTCAAATGATAAATTGCGTACAGCAGTAACTACGCCGTCTGGAGTTTTAAACGAAACCTTAAGATTACTTACCTCTAAAAGCGGAGCTATATTATTTTTATCCATGCTCCTACCTATCCTTTGGATCGAGTGCGTCACGAAGACCGTCCCCGATAAAGTTAAAACAAAAAAGGGTGACCACAATAAATACCGACGGAAAAATAAGCAACCATGGAGAAACTTCCATAGAAATCGCACCGTCATTAAGAAGTGCACCCCAACTACTTAGTGGCTCCTGAGTACCTAAACCTAAAAAGCTTAAGAAAGACTCAAAGAGAATCATAGAAGGAACAAGCAATGATGCGTAGACTACTACGACCCCAAGAACATTTGGCACAATATGATTCCAAATAATTTTCCGCTTACTTACACCACTAACAATGGCGGCCTCGATAAATTCCTTTTTCTTTAGGCTAAGAGTTTGACCTCGAACAATCCTAGCCATATCGAGCCATGACACCATACCTATTGCCACAAAAATAAGGAGAATATTTTGCCCAAAAAATGTGACGAGCAAAATTACAAAAAACATAAATGGAAATGAATACAGAATTTCCAGGAATCGCATCATAATGCTATCTACAATGCCACCTACAAAACCTGCAATTGCCCCATAAAGCGTACCAACAATAACAGCAATAAGTGCCCCAGCAACGCCTACCATCAATGATATTCGGCCGCCCACCGCAACGCGAACAAGCAAATCGCGACCAGAGGAATCGGTACCAAAATAATGCATAGATTCAAAATCAGGAGCCACACTCATCATCGCCCAATCCGTATCGGCATATCCGTAAGGGATTAGCATAGGTGCGAAAATTACAAAACAGGTTATCAAAATCAAGACAATAAGGCTAAACAAAGCGGCCTTATTTCTAAAAAAACGACGACGTGCATCCTGCCACAAACTGCGACCCTTGACCAACTCAGTACTCTCAAGATTAGTAGCCAACTCTTGCACGAATTCTTTATTTTTTTGAGTAATCATGCGAGCCTCCTAATACCTAAGTTTTGGATCGATAAAGGCATATAAAATGTCGACGACCGCATTAAATGTAATAGTCAGAGTACCCACCAAAATCGTCAAACTCATAACTAATGAGTAGTCACGATTAATGGCACCTTGAACAAAAAGCTGCCCAATCCCAGGAATACTAAAAATACTTTCAATCACCATGGAACCCGTGATTATGGCCACAAAAGATGGGCCTAGATAAGAGATTACTGGCAGCAACGAAGGCTTGAGTGCGTGTTTTAAAATAATATGTCGCATAGGCAAGCCCTTAGCCTTTGCCGTGCGTATGTAATTAGAATGCAAGACCTCAATCATAGACCCGCGCATAATCCTAGCAGTACCTGCTATTGTTGAGACTGTAAGTGCAAATATGGGCAAAATCATATAAAGAGGTGCTCCCCCATTCCACCCTCCAGAGGGTAGTAGATTCCAGAAAATTGCAAAAAACAATACTAGCAAGGGGGCAATAACAAAGTTAGGCAATACGACACCTGTCATCGCAAAGGTCATAATGAAATAGTCAAGCCATTTGTTTTGTTTTATAGCAGCTAGAATGCCTGCACTTATACCGATTAGTTTTGCAATGATAAATGCGATAATCCCAAGTTTTAATGAAACTGGAAATGCTTTCGCTACTAAATCGTTAACTGACTGGTCCTTATATTTAAATGATGGCCCAAAATCTCCATGAGCTAGGTCGTTTAAATAATTACCGTACTGAACTAGCAGCGGTTTATCGAGACCATATTTTGCATTGATATTTGCCATGACCTCAGGCGGATAATCCTTTTCGCTAGTAAAAGGTGAACCTGGGGCAAGGCGCATTAGAAAAAACGATACTGTAATAAGAACAAAAAGAGTAGGTATCGCTTCCAATAAACGTCGGAAGATAAATTTAATCATTAATTTTAGTACTACAAATACTGCCCACCTTTCGATGGGCAGGTTTAAAAAAATTAGTGTTTAATTATATATACATCTTTCATGTAGTAGTTCTTAGCTGGGTGTGAATATGCAAATCCTTTAACCCAAGGTTTTACAAGTTGAGTGTCTACATAGTAGTAAACTGGTGCAAATGGTGTGTCTTTATCTAGAACAGCCTCTGCTTTTGCATACATTTCAGCACGTGCAGCTTCATCCTTAGCTGTATAACTTCCATTTACTAGGTCATCAAATTCAGCACTTTTGTAAAAGGCCTTATTGTTTGAACTATCAGATAAGAAATAAGTTAAGAATGTAGTTGCTTCATTATAGTCAGCACACCAACCAGCCCTAGCTACATCAAACTTGCCTGCTCTTCGACTATCAAGATAAGTCTTCCACTCTTGATTTTCTAACTTAACATTAACCGCTCCACCAAGATTTTTATTAAGCATAGAACCAACAGCTACAGCAAGTTTTTTGTGGTTATCGTTAGTGTTATAGAGAATTGTAAAGTTAAGAGGATTAGCCTTATTAAATCCCGCTTCATTTAAGAGCTTCTGAGCTTCTGTGTAGCGTTTTTTCGCATCCCATGTAGCCCATTCTGGTTGCTCTAATTTTTCACCACCGCTGATATATGGAGGTGTAAATCCATATGCCGCTTTCTGACCAGCTTGAAGAATCTTCAATGTGATAACATCGCGATCAATAGCATATGAAAGAGCTTTACGAACTTTTACGTCATTAAATGGTGCCTTCTCGTTATTGAATTCATATGTATAAGTACATAAGCTTGGAGAAATCTTAAGTTCTTCTGGAAGCTCTTTTTTCAGTTTTGCAAAAAGCTCAAGAGGAAGACCAGTACCTGTTATATCTTCATCCCCCGCACGATAGCGCTGCACGTCTGTTGCTGAGCTTTCTATAGCTAAAAGAGTAATCTTATCTAACACTGTATTTTTGTTATCCCAATAGTGTTCATTACGAACTAGTACAGTTTTATCATTCACAGTGAAAGATTCGATTTTAAATGCACCATTACCCACAAAGTTTTCAGGGGCTGTCCACTTATCTCCAAATTTCTCTACTACCTTCTTATTTACTGGATATAGAACATAAAGTTCAGATAGTTTATCTGCAAACCCAACGCTTTGGTCAAGGTTAAGTACTAATGTGTTATCGTCCTTAGCCTCTATACCTAGATCAGTAATAGGTTTTTTACCCGCAATAATATCCTTTGCATTCTTAAGTTTTAAGAATTCAACATAACTTGCGTATGGAGATGCAATTTTAGGGTCAACAAGACGCTGCCATGCATACACAAAGTCGTGAGCTGTGACAGGATCGCCGTTAGACCATTTCGCATCTTTGCGAAGATGGAAGGTCCAAGTTTTAAAATCATCACTATGTTCCCAGCTCTCAGCGACACCTGGTTTTAAATTACCTTTCACATCCGAAGTAACTAAGCCCTCGAATACTTGACGTGCAACGTTACCCTCAGGAACGCCTTCAATTTTTTGTGGGTCGAATGAAGCAGGATTCGTACCATTATTCCAGATAAGCTCCTGCTTAGCTGCTAGTTCAGTTCCCGCAGGTACATTTGCCGCCTGAGCCAATCCCATAGTGGCAATGCTTGCGATAGCAACATTTAAAATAGTTTTCTTTATATACATGTAATATCCTCCAAGGAAATTTCATAAACAATAATATTAATTAATATTAGGGCAATATATTAGGGTTTACCATAGGTTGGGGTGAGGGTTTAGGAGGGGGTGGTATGTGCACGATTGCGACTGAAAATCTTTATTTTTGTGAGTGAACTTCTGGGTATTGAGAAAGAAATTTAAAATGAAAAAACCCCACTTAAGATGTGGGGTGTGGGGGGGGATTGTTAAAACTTAAACAATCTCTTAGGATTATCAAATAGAATTCTTTCTTTCAAGTGATCATCTTTAATAAGTCGATTTATAAATTCAACTGACTTTTTATAATTTATCTCATGCTCGAAATTTGTATGTGGCCAGTCGCTACCCCACACAAAGCAATCTGGTCCCAATTTATCAAGAAGATATTCAAATAAAGAAGCGTAAAATTCAAAGTGGTTCTCATCTACATGTGCCCTATACCAACCGGAAACCTTAAACCACAAATTATTTTTCCTTTTGGCAATGTTCACGATTTCATCAACTGCTGAACTACCTGGTACATTCTCTTTATTTGGGCGACCTAAATGGTCGATCACAATATTGAAGTTATATCCTTTTAATGCCTCTAATATTGGCGGCAAATCAGTAATATTTCTTTGAAATTCTAGTTGCCACCCTAATGTTTCAAGTGCATCTAAATGATTCTGCCAAACAAGACTCTGAAACTCAGGTATTTGTTTTCCAATCAGATTTTGCCTAACACCCACAACACTATATTCATCAAATTCTTTAAGTCTTTCTATCTCTATAACAGGGTCAACAACGACAATACCCCTTAATCTATCTGAATTTCTCAAACACTCAATCAAATAGGAATTATCAGTTCCTAAAAAACTCGGTTGAACTAAAACACCTTTTTCAACGCCGTTAGAATCGAGCTGATCCAAGTACATTGCCAAACTAGCATCATAATCAGGAACATATCTTGCATCTGATACTGATTTTAGGGATGTAAGAAATACGTGAGCATGTGTATCAATAACCATTCTAAATCCTTAATAAATAATGTAGTGCATAAAAACAGTTGCAAGCACGGCCATTGCCAAACCAATTGGAATTGCTCTAAATAATAAGCCTTTGAGCATATTGTCTCTCTCCTCATCTGATTTGCAAGCACCCATAATCAAACTTCCGCCTGAAGAAAACGGAGAAATTGCAGTAGACTGAGATCCCACAACAATACTTGCAAAAAGCAGAGCTGGACTTAAACCTGCAGCCTGAGCCAGAGCAGGGACTATCGGGAACAACGTAGGAGTTACAACGCCCAACGTGCTAGAGAATACAGACATAAATGCAGCAATTAAACACAATGCCACTGGCAATACAGCTTTAGGGACGCCTGTACTTATCGAATGAGCTAGCAAATCTATAGTTCCAGCTTTCACAGCAACGCCAATAAGCAGACCCACACCGCCAATTAAAATCAAAGTACTCCATGGTACGAGAGCAATTACCTTTTTCTCGTCAGCCAATTTCAAAAAAAGTGAGATAACTGTAAATATTGCGGCCAAAAACCCAATATCAATTCGACTATTAAAGTAGGCAATGCTTTCGCTTTCTGGAAATGCGATCCGTAATATCGGCCCAGCCAATACAATAACGAGAAGCAATCCGATAAGAATAACTGTAATTTGTTGTTTACTGTTCATCGGTTCTGGCTTGGGCATATCACTATCTAATGAAATGCGTCCGCTTCTTTTATTAGAAAAAACAAATCCCGATAAAACTATGATTGGCACAATTATGGTGGCAATAAATATGACTGTAGAAAAACTAAATGCTTGTGCCGCATCGTAACGACCAGTTCCTTCAATTAGGCCTCTGAAAATTACTCCACTTTGGCTAGTCATAAAATTCGCTCCACCTAGAGCTCCATAGTTAATAGCCATAGCACCTGCAATTCTACTCATACCCGTCTTATCGCATAGAAATAAAGTTAGCGGTGCCATGAAAGCGAGAACAGAGTAAAAGCCCGCACCCATAGCAGCTATTAGAGTAGAGGCTACAAACACGGCGAATGTCAGAAGATAAGGATAATTCTTGGACCTGTATATCAAGTTATCTGCTAGCTTTTCTAGTGTGCCATTTACTGTCGCAAAATTATAAAAAAGCGATACAGCCATAATTACGAAAAATAATTTCAAGGGCCACAGTGCTACGATTTGAGAAGGTTTTAAATCAAGTATGAATGTACCAATTATGTAAGCAAATGATATTGCAAGAAGACCTATATTTATTTTGAAGATATAACCTATAGCTATGGAAACGACAATAGCGGCTATGATCAATGCTGATATCAAGATGTAGCTCCTGTTTTTTTTATTTTTGTTTGAATTAATTTGTGAGATATTGTAACTGAAGGGTGGATTAATGAAAGAGTTTGGGTGGGTATCGTGCCTTGGGATTGTATTGCACCTTGTATACGTGGCTTTACTGATTTTAAATGTTTGTAGGGGGTGATAAACTAATTAAGATTTCTAAACTACCTATGCGGTAGTTAACTTAGGCGTTGAATACAACGACCAATTCCAAGATTTCTAAACTACCTATGCGGTAGTTAACCATTGGTAGTACTGGATCTACACGAAGTCCAATTTCTAAACTACCTATGCGGTAGTTAACATTTGCCCATAAAAAAAGTTCGACCTGCTCTTTTTCTAAACTACCTATGCGGTAGTTAACCCGAAAATCTTCACGAAGATATACCCTTTTAATTTCTAAACTACCTATGCGGTAGTTAACAATATAAGGAAATCAAGCTATCTGTTGGTTATTTTCTAAACTACCTATGCGGTAGTTAACTAATTCCTATTTCGTCAATCACTAAAAGTTCTTTTCTAAACTACCTATGCGGTAGTTAACATTGTTGGTAGACGATTGCAATTACACAGGCATTTCTAAACTACCTATGCGGTAGTTAACTAATCACTTAAAAATATGTGAAGCTGATGAAATTTCTAAACTACCTATGCGGTAGTTAACTATTGCCCGACGCCCGTTTATGCCGTTCTCAATTTCTAAACTACCTATGCGGTAGTTAACTTTGGGGAAATCGACGTATGGTTTGAATATTGTTTCTAAACTACCTATGCGGTAGTTAACTTATAAAACCTGACTTTGAATTTAATTTCAAATTTCTAAACTACCTATGCGGTAGTTAACAATCAAATCGATGACTGGTATCAACTATGTCTTTTCTAAACTACCTATGCGGTAGTTAACGCTTATTACAACCAGTATGCCTACATAATTGTTTTCTAAACTACCTATGCGGTAGTTAACTTACGTTGGGCACCGACTGCCGCTGCTGTATATTTCTAAACTACCTATGCGGTAGTTAACGTTTAAGACACCCTGTTACTGTTCTAAGTGATTTTCTAAACTACCTATGCGGTAGTTAACAACCGTAGAACAAGTAAGAACCACCATCTTCATTTCTAAACTACCTATGCGGTAGTTAACTGGAAGATCAGCCACGACAAGTTGTATTTGCATTTCTAAACTACCTATGCGGTAGTTAACTGGTTTAGATTCTATAGCACCGCTTCCGCAGTTTTCTAAACTACCTATGCGGTAGTTAACATCGAGGCGAGCAGATTGTTGAGGATGTCAAATTTCTAAACTACCTATGCGGTAGTTAACTAGCTAATTCTTTTTTACATAACCTACAATAATTTCTAAACTACCTATGCGGTAGTTAACCAAAACACTCACTGCACAAAACGCTCCGTGGTTTTCTAAACTACCTATGCGGTAGTTAACTTCAAAAAATTTTGGGAGCTCATCTATTGTTATTTCTAAACTACCTATGCGGTAGTTAACACCGTTTTGCGGTATGTTTATTGAGATGAAGATTTCTAAACTACCTATGCGGTAGTTAACAAAATCTCAATCAATTAAAAGCAGAATTATTATTTCTAAACTACCTATGCGGTAGTTAACCATCGGGAGCTAGACCGATAGCTCCAATTCGGTTTCTAAACTACCTATGCGGTAGTTAACATATTATTTTTTTTACTCCCTTGTTAAAAAAATTTCTAAACTACCTATGCGGTAGTTAACGGGAACTGATTGGCTCTTATATGTTTGTTGATTTTCTAAACTACCTATGCGGTAGTTAACTTATATAGATAATCATATTGATAATATTAATCTTTCTAAACTACCTATGCGGTAGTTAACTTAGAATTAAAAATTTCTTTCATAGCCAGTCATTTCTAAACTACCTATGCGGTAGTTAACATTATTTTATTTATTTAGATGTTGAACTAGACTTTCTAAACTACCTATGCGGTAGTTAACCTCTTCTTCTGAAAGAAGTTCATATATCAATTTTTCTAAACTACCTATGCGGTAGTTAACCTTTCAATATCGACTTAAATAAACTTTACAGATTTCTAAACTACCTATGCGGTAGTTAACATCAAGAATTAAAAGAAGCATTAGAGTTTTTGTTTCTAAACTACCTATGCGGTAGTTAACAAGCTGTTAAATTAACTAAAGGAGTAAATCATTTTCTAAACTACCTATGCGGTAGTTAACCTAACTAGCTGGATTGTAAAAACGCTAAATAATTTCTAAACTACCTATGCGGTAGTTAACAATTGGACTAATGCCTGATGCTAGATTTGTACTTTCTAAACTACCTATGCGGTAGTTAACCATCTAACACTTCGATATCACCAAAATTATTATTTCTAAACTACCTATGCGGTAGTTAACAAGAAATGAATTACACAGATAAAGAAACAATTTTTCTAAACTACCTATGCGGTAGTTAACCGTACGAAGAAGAATAATTAAAGTCTTATTGATTTCTAAACTACCTATGCGGTAGTTAACTCAGGTAATGGTTTAGACCCGATATTGCTTGATTTCTAAACTACCTATGCGGTAGTTAACCAGCTGTATCTGTTGATGATATCTATCTATTATTTCTAAACTACCTATGCGGTAGTTAACCGTGGAATCACTTCAGAAGATGGTTTTCACGATTTCTAAACTACCTATGCGGTAGTTAACGTAATTGCAATCGTCTACCAACAATTCGTCGATTTCTAAACTACCTATGCGGTAGTTAACAAAATTATTATCACCAATACTTAATTCTTTTATTTCTAAACTACCTATGCGGTAGTTAACGATGATAGGAAATAAGTGTCTGCGTAAATTATTTTCTAAACTACCTATGCGGTAGTTAACGAACCGTTAAATTCGAATAGTTGGGACGAATTTTTCTAAACTACCTATGCGGTAGTTAACCATCTAACACTTCGATATCACCAAAATTATTATTTCTAAACTACCTATGCGGTAGTTAACCACAAATAACTGATAGAAATAGGGAGCTGATTTTTCTAAACTACCTATGCGGTAGTTAACAATACAAAAAATATCTCAGTAGCCCCATATATTTCAAACTTACTGTTATGATTTTCGTGAAAAGATTTAATATTCTCCAAAATTAATTGAAAATATTTTTCTAGTTTATTTTCTTCATTTATCAAATGATTGCACTTTATCAATTCAGCTTTTTGTAATACAGGCTTTTTCTTAAGTTTCTCTAATCTATTATTAACAAAATCTTTGTGGTTAGATTCAAACTTTGGTTCTTTCAGACTAATATTTTCTACCTTGGTATCAAACTCATCCACCCACACTACATTTAGGGTTTCACATTTGATATCTTTAAAATTTTTGTATATCTCCCAACCCGATTTGTACATTTCAAAATATCCTCTAGCCAAACTAGGAGGTATAGTTGCTGAAGATATCATCACCTTTCTTCCATACATCCCTGCTAAATGTACCAATCTACCTATAGCAACGAGATCTCTAGTATCGAAATCATCAACCTCATCTATAATTAAATCAGATGACATTAATCTTAAAGAGGGTAGGATGAATCTCCCCCCCTTAACCACTTCAGATGCATTAATAATATGATCTATGGTGCAAATTACAATGGGTTTAATAAGAAAAGATTTTTCCTTATTATTAGTTAATGATAAATCTAGAAAATCTGGGATTGAATAGCTTTGAACATCATCTGATATATACATATGTCCTAGAAGGCTTTCTTCTGATTCACTCCCAAATTCTGTATATTCATTAACATCATTATCATTATGCTCCGAAAGTAAAGTAAAAACGTTGCTACCCATTATTACAGCTAAATCTTGATTACTTACCCCAATTTTCTTGCTATAGACTTCTCCAGTTTGCTGTGTTAAAGTGCGCAAACCAAGAGCTAACGTGAAACGTAAAGATTGACCTCCTTGGGATAGGGCGTGGAAAATTTTAGCGTTAGCTATGGTCTTACCTTGACCAGTACTAGCCATATTGATAATAAACCAATTATTTATGAACTCGTTCTTCTGATTTTTTTTTACTGTCTCAACTGCATTGTCCTGCCATTTAAAATCTGGAGGCGATTTAGCCTTTAATTTTTTTATATCTTGAGCACTTTCAAAACCATATTCAAAACGTGGCAGATATCTTGATATTTTTTTAGATTGTTTTGAAACTTCTATTAAATGATTGACCAAGGGTTGTTTCAAATTTTTTTCTTTATTTGTATTAGCATAAAGTTCAGCGTTTTCTGTATCAGATGTTTTAAGCGACTCATTCATAGAAGATATAAAATGATCTCCTAAAATTATGCATATTCTTGAATAATTTATTATTAATCTCCATAATTTTTTTTCTTGAATATCATTAATTAAAGGTAACACTTCCAATAGAGAATTAGCACATTTAGAAAGTTCCTCTTTAAATCTATTTGAATCTTCTAGAAATCCCTTACTAAAGTCAAAACATTTTTCCGCTTTTTCAATATCATTTAAGTATCCCCATTTAACATCCAAAATCGAATAAAGATCATATAAGGTAGGAATTTTTTCTTCAGAAATTTGATTAAATTTATTTCTATTGGTTAGATAAGGCAGTTTATGATGAGTAAAAATAAGATATAGTATCCAATTTACGAGAACAGTACCTGATGTGTTATGATTGATTAATTTTTCAAATCCCTCAATTCCCTCTTGTCCTTTAGTCAAAATCCCTAATTTCTCATTAAAATTTAAGGATTCTGTATCTTCTAATTGCTTTAACCAAGCTTCATCATCATTTTCTTTACCTTTAATTAATGCTTTGAAAATAATTGCTGAGACCCATTCATGACGAACAGGGTCGCTAATCAATTTAGTTGATCTCAATTTACATTGAAAAAAATCGTTGGCTTTACCCCAATCATGTATTAAACCAACAAATGCAGATAATGCCTTAATAACTGGCAAATAGTGCCAGTTATTCTCTTTTAAACTTCCCAATATATTTTTTTGAGTCGAGTTTACAGGTATAACACCTTCTTCATTGAATTTAGACCGATTTCCCACTACCCAAATCAATTCACTTAGACTTCTTGACCTTATCCAATGACATGATACAGCAGTATTTTTAGAGGCCGTTTTTCTAAGTAATTTATTAACAGCTTCTAAGCCTTCTAGAGTTATAATGGCTTTCCAAGTTCTATCACCAATTCTGTCGGCAAATGAATCTAGAACTCTTCTAGTTTTAGATAAAGCTTTTTTTTCGCATTGACTCGTAAAAATCACCATCATTTACAGGTCCTCCAAAATTCTTCAGAACAAACAAATTCTACTATTTCAAACATATAGTCTAAAGCTCGATGTTCTATAAATTTATTAAGAATTGTCTGCCTAAAATCATTTTCGAAGTGTCCTAGCTTAGTACTTATAAATGCATTCGGTAAAACTATCGCATCTTTAACTAAATCTGCTATATCAAATACTAGAGCTCCTCGTCTGGTTTTACCATGCATCACTGCAAATCCATGTGGAATACCCAATACCCATGTAGTACAAGCACCTAGACCATAAGCTAAGTAATTTCCATGATTTAAAAATATATTCTCTGTTGTATTACCTGAATGATCTCGATAAAAATCTTTTAGACCACATTTTTTGCTTACAAATGAATAAAGTTTTTTTGTTAACTGTGCTTCAAGACTTAACAAGTGTTCAGCATCTGGTGCACGACTTATATTTTTACTTGTTGTTTCTAATGCTTGTTCAATTTCAAAATCATCATTTCCAATTCCAAAATCACTAAATAATTTATCTCGCCCCCAAACATAATTTATAAAATCAATACGTTTTAATTGAAAAAATTTCGCAACTTTTAGTCTATTTTCTTCTATAAACCAAAACTCAAGCCATTTTTGAACATATTGAGTAGGTCTATATTCACTTTGAGGAGTTAACCATTCAACATCACAAGCAGAAAAAAGGGGAGTACCTCCTCCCCCACAAAAACCTATAAGGACTCCAGCTGAAGCTAACATTCTAACCGCAGCTTGAGTAATTGATGTTCCAGTACCTAGAAGGATTACAGTTGTATTAGCAATAGGAATATTCCAGTAACTATTTTGCTTCTTTTCCTCTGTCAAATATAAAACCCTACCATCTTTTTGCATTACTCTACAGTGTTCCAAATAGTAAATATTTGCCCTTTTCGAATGCATTATTGCTTTCAAATCCGTTAAAACTTCCATAACCTCACTCCCCGCTCACCCCTGTCAGCTTCACTAACCGCTCTCGCTCGCCCTCGCTCAGCAACCGAGCTAATAATGCCCCATTCTTCCCGTGCATACCAGGGATGCGTGCCTCACGGCCATTGCCAGGAGCGAGGTCGGTGGGCTCCCCGTCTATTTCCATCGCCTCAAGTACTATAACCATATTGCCGCTTGGGTGAATCACTTCCAGTTTATCACCCACGCGGAAACGATTTTTCACCTCGACGGTCGCCCACCCGTCATCATCCACATCACGCACCACCCCTGCAAACTGCGACAATCTAGACACAGAATAACCGTGCAAATAATTCTGATAATCTTGTGTCTGATGGCGCTCGAGGAATCCAGGCGTATAGCCACGATTCGCCACATTTTGCAAATCAGCTAACAGCTCTGGATTAAACGGACGTCCTGCAACAGCATCGTCAATAGCCAGACGATATGCATTCGCCACGCGACCCACGTAGTACATCGATTTTGTGCGGCCCTCCACCTTGAGTGAATCCACACCGATTTTCACCAATCGTTCGACCTGCTCAATTGCACGCAAGTCCTTCGAATTCATAATATATGTGCCGTGCTCGTCTTCCATAATCGGCATGTATTGACCAGGTCTATTGCCTTCTTCCAATAGATATACATTATCGGCAAGTGGATGACGTGGAGCACCGCCTACTGAGGCGAATTTGGAGTCTGCTTCTTCACGCATTGCGTTGAAATCGAATCCCTCAAGACCTGCGTCTGGCACACGGAACTCGCTCGATGAACGCACCTCTGGCGAACCCACGCCGCCTGGTGAATATGCCACACCTGCTGAGTGACTCACGCCCGCATCACCCCCGCCTGTTGAACAAACCTCACCCGCTGAGCGACTCACGCCCGCACCAGCTCCGCCTGGTGAGTTACATACGTCTGTTGAGTAAACTCCGCCCCCACCAAATCCAAATCTCTCCGCACCTGGTGCCAGCCTTGCGTCTCCAGCATCGCTTTCTACTGCTGGCAATACCTTGTAATCCCATCGGCAAGAGTTAGTACAGGTCCCCTGATTCGGATCGCGTTGGTTGAAATACCCTGACAACAAGCATCTCCCAGAATAAGCAATACACAATGCCCCATGCACAAACACCTCAAGTTCCATATCAGGACACTCTTGACGAATCTCCTCGATCTCATCCAATGATAATTCCCGAGACAATATAATCCGACTGATGCCCATTTTTTGCCAGAATTGCACGCCCCAATAATTGGTCGTGTTCGCTTGCACAGAAAGATGAATGACCGCATCAGGCCATCGCTCCTTCACTTTCATGATCAGCCCAGGATCCGCCATAATAAATGCATCTGGCTTAAGTTCCATGATTGGTGCGAGATCGTCCAGATAGGTCCGAAGCTTTGAATTATGTGGCAATAAATTCGATGCCACGTAAAACTTTTTGCCCAAAGCGTGTGCCTCTGTTATCGCTTCATGCATTTTTTCGTAACGCACGAATTCATTATTTCTGGCACGTAGTGAGTATCGTGGCTGGCCAGCATACACAGCATCAGCTCCAAAAAAGAAAGCCGTACGCATACGCTCCAAACCACCAGCTGGTAGTAGAAGTTCAGGTTTTTTCATATTGTATTTTTTAAAGCAAGACACCATTGCCAACTATAAGCGGAATGCCCATAGCCGCAAAACTGTTACAGTGATTTTATAAAAATTTAGCTTAAATTTAAAAATTTTCTTCTAAAAATTTATCCAATTCCCATGCAGGAATATGCTTAATACCTTCATTAGATGGAACCCTAAATTCATCCATGCTAATCACATATTTTTCGTAATTATCATCGATCATTTTTAAAGGTCGATATTCCCTTTCCATAGTTGGTTCGTAAGATAGTTGAAGAGTAACTTGGAAATAAAGGACAAGCTGCGATTTCATACAAACAAAATCGATTTCCTTATCTTTAATTGAACCCACAAATACACGAAAACCAGCTCGCCGCAAACTCAAATAAACAGCATTTTCCAATAAATGTCCAATCCCGTAACCGTAAGCTGAATAGAGATAATTTCGAAACGCAAGGTCGTTCAGATAATATTTGCAATTACCGGATATCGTCTCCTTGCCTTTGATGTTATAACGCTCGACACGATGTACCAAGAACGCATTTTCTAAATAATTAATATAAGCTGCGAGCGTCTCGTAATTTGTCTTTCGCTTTTTTGAAGCGAAGAAATTAATAATATTTGTTATAGAAATAAGGCTGGATGCGGTATTTACTAAATATACAAATAAGTCATCGAGAAGTTTTATATCCTTGACTTTATACCTTGCAACTATATCACGCAATAATATCGTATCTTTTATGGATGAAACATAGTTATGCTTCATTTCATACGAGGGCAGATTAAATAACTCTGGCAATGCCCCCTCATCCAGATATTTTGCATAACTCGAGCGGTTTTGCTCTATCTCATTAAGTGCACAATATTCATCAAAACTGTAGGGAAAAATTTCAAACTGTACATAACGCCCAGAAAGCATAGTAGCAAGCTCTCCAGACAACAAATTCGAATTTGACCCACTGATGAACAACTCACATGGTTCAGCAAAATCTTGAGAGTGAGAATTTACAAATTTCTCCCATTCGTCTATATACTGAATTTCATCAATAAAAATAAATACTTTTCCGACAGGCTCTAACTCTGAAATGTACGTTTTATAAAGTTTTTCAAGGTCATATGCATTTTGTATGGAGATTAACTCCATAAATTCTTTATTTATATACAGGATATTTTTTGGGTTCACTCCCTCTGAAATTAACTTATAAGCAATTTGACGGAGAATATAACTTTTACCAACTCGTCGTTGACCAACAAGCACTTTTATTAGTTTGTTATTAATGTATTGGCTTATTCTTTTTAAATATCGGGTTCTAGGAAACCCCAAATCGAAGGGTTTATTTTCCCAAAAGTTATACTTTCGTAAAGAATCTAAAATTTCAAGCATGATTGAAAATTGTTAAAAACATAAAATATTTTAAATCTTATTTGAAGATTTAACTGGATTTTTTCAACCACACTTGAAAATTTACTCAAAAACCAAAATTTTTCAACTACAACCTAAAAATATTCGACCCTCAAATCCTGCAAGCCTTCCACAGAGCCATGCAATTTATCGCCCCTCACAACAGGACCCACACCACTTGGAGTACCAGTCATCACTAAATCGCCTGCTTTAAAATCATAGAATTTAGCAAGATATGCAATGCATTCATCGATTGTCCAAATAAGATCAGATGTAACACCGTCTTGACGCACTTCTTCGTTTACCGTCAACTTAATGCCTACATTATCCATCCACGGATTTGCCAATGCAGTCTTTTCTGTAAGCTCTCCGAGAATTACGGAATTTGCAAAATCCTTCGCCCCATCCCATGGAAATCCATTCTTCTTAGCCACAGATTGCAAATCACGACGGGTCATATCAAGGCCAACGGCATATCCGTATATCGCATCGAGAATTCGCTCCTTGGTCAGCCCTGAGCCCGCACCCGCACCCGCATCCAAATCCTTTCCAAATGCAAGCACAAGCTCCACCTCATGGTGCAAATTACTCGTACCCATCGGATAAGGAACACGCAAAGTTTCTTGAGCATGTGAATGTGCAACATGGCACGCAGATTTAATAAAAAATATTGGGTCGGTCTGGCTTTTGTCCACTGGCTCATAATTCATTTCAGCGGCGTGTTCTTGATAATTGCGGCCGATGCAAAATATGCGGCCCACGGGAAAACGCTCTTCTTTACCGTGGATTGCGATAGTTACTGGTTTTGATACAGGGAATACAGTTTTACATTCAGACATGGCACACCTTAAACTGATAGAGGATCGACCTCTATATGATAGCGAATTTTTGATGACTTAATCTTATCAATCTGTGGCAATATCTCGTAAACCAGCCCATGCAGGCTCGCACGCGAGTTCGATTCAAGTAAAAGCTGAGCTCGCTCCACATTGGCCACTCGCACGATTTGCAAGGGGACTGGGTCGTATATACGAACATCGGATGAGGGCGAGGACATTGCCACATTAGCGACTTGCTCAAGGAAAGCAAGGGCGTCGTTTACGTCTCGAGCTTGGGCCGTAAATAAAATTTGATAGCTATATGGTGGCAATGCAGCCTCTTCACGCTCAGCCAGTGAATTTTCAGCGAACTTTTCGTAATCTTGGGCGACAAGGGCGTCGTACAAAGGGTGTTGCTCGAACTCGGTCTGCACCACCACAAGGGAGTCCAAAATATGACGCCCAGCACGGCCAGCCACCTGCAAAAGCTGTGCGAAAAGCCGCTCGCCAGCACGAAAATCTTCGTTAAATAACATAAGATCAGCATTTAGAACGATAACAAGGCTCAGTTTCTTGAAATCATGCCCTTTTGCGAGCATTTGTGTGCCCACGATTATATCGACTTCTCCCTTAGTCGCTTTCGAAAACAGATGCTCCGCAGAGCCCTTGCGACTCGTGCTATCTGCATCGATACGCAATATGTTCGCACTCGGGAAGGCCTCTTTAAGCCCCTCTTCAAGCTTTTGTGTTCCATAACCAAGTGCCGATAAGTCGATCTCCCCGCAATCGGGGCAATGCTTCGGAACCGAGCTACTAAAACCGCAATGATGGCATTGGAGCACATTTATTTTTCGCTTTAAATCGCGATGCAAAACCATATGTACTGAGCAATTTGGGCAGCCACTTACCCAGCCGCAACTTCCGCATCGAAGTACTGGGGCAAAGCCTCGACGATTGAGATAAATCATGACCTGCTCGCCTACTTCGAGCTTTTTCGAAATAAGATCCATAAGCGGCTCGGCGATCCCATTATGCGTTTTAATTTTCTTGGTATTAAGTATGCGAATGTTTGGAGGATAGCCAGAACTGGCCCTCTCCTTTAAACTCAGTATTTTGTAGCGGCCAGTTTGAACGCCCCTCCAAGTCTCAAGAGATGGTGTGGCAGAGCCTAGCACAACAGGCACACCAAGCTGTTGCCCACGCCAAATAGCTAAATCGCGGGCAGAATAGCGAAGACCGTCCTGCTGTTTATAGGATGCATCATGCTCCTCATCAACTATGATAAGACCGATATTTTCAAATGGCGAAAAAATGGACATGCGTGTTCCAATAACTATTTTCGCTTCCTGCCTTTGCATGCGAACCCATGCATCAAGGCGCTCCCCGTCGGAGAGAGCACTGTGCATGATGAGGACGGAGGCATTGCCAACTTTATGGGCAAATCTGGCACGAATTAATGCCTCGAATTGTGGTGTGAGATTGATTTCGGGCACAAGAAAAACGACTTGAAGTCCCTTTTCGAGAACTGCTTCGGCTGCATTTAGGTAGACTTCTGTTTTTCCGCTTCCAGTTATGCCATGAAGGACCACCGTCTCAAATCCGCTTATTGATTTAATATATTCGGCCGCAGCCTCCTGATCGGGATTTAGTTTGGGGGCAATGCTCTTGTGCTCCATCTCCTCCAAGGGTTTTCTCTTTTTTTTATCGAGCCTATAGACGGGGCTGGTTCGGGTTTTGCCACGATATGCTTTTATATTTCTAAGAGGTGGTGCAAGTACAGGAAGTATGACCTCTCCTATGGGCCTAATATAGTATTTGGAAGCAAACTCACAAAAGTTTAACCATTTTTCTGAAAACGAAGGCAAATCGTCGAGCACTTCGAGAATTGGTTTTTGTTTTTCTGCTGGGACGGGCGTTTCGCTTAGTAGCTCTATAACTACTCCAATAAGCTCCTTGGTACCAAATTCGACTATTACTCTTTGTCCACGCTCAACCCTCACGCCTTCAGGGATGATATAGTCAAAGTTGTTAAAAAGAGGAATATCGAGGGCAACTCGACACCATTTTTTGTCCATTTTTATGGAAACCTGCGTATTTAGTGTTGATTACAAAAGTTGTGGATAACTTTGCGAATAACATTGCCACAATTATTTCAAAAGTTTTACAAAAAACTCAAAAAAATAAAAATTTTTTTCTTGACAAATAAATTTCACTGCAAATTCAAGGGCTTATACATGCATGGTAAACCATCACTTAAAATAAGCATGCTAAGTTAAACAAATTTACAATTGTGGATAACTTAGCTATAAATGCTTTGATTTGCTATATTCATGCACCTCATCAACAAGTGCAGCCACGATTTCGGTGTCAGTGAATTGGGAAATGCCATGACCTAAATTAAAGATATGTCCACCAAAACCAACACTTCCAAAATCATCAAGAATTTTTCTTGCTTGACTACGAACAGATTTTTCATCTGCAAATAAAGCCATCGGATCTAAATTACCCTGCAAAGCAACTTTATCCTCTACTCTTTTTCTAGCCTCGCTCAATGATACGGTCCAATCGAGACCCAATGCATCAAAACCAGCTACGACCATATCCTCGAGCCAAAGTCCTCCGCCCTTAGTGAAAGCGATAACAGGCACCTTTGTACCCTCGGCTACCATAGCCTCTCTTAGGGCATCTAGTACTTGCTTCATATATTTAAGAGAAGATTCCTGATAATAGCCATGAGCTAACACTCCACCCCAACTATCGAAAATCATAAGTGCCTGAGCACCAGCTCTCATCTGCTCTATTAAATATTTTGCAGTCGCCTGTGCACTAATATCTAAAACTCTATGCATTAAATCTGGACGCGAATACATCATTGACTTTATCTGGCGATATTCCTTAGAGCCTCTGCCCTCTACCATATAACAGGCGATGGTCCAAGGAGATCCAGCAAATCCAATTAGTGGTACACGTCCATCAAGCTCTTTTCTAATTAGACGCACTGAATCGAACACATAATTAAGTGATTCCATATCAGGGACACGCAATCGATTTACATCTTCTTCACTTTGAACTGGATTAGCAAATTGTGGGCCCTCACCTGTGACAAACTCAAGTCCTAATCCCATTGCATCTGGAACCATCAAGATATCTGAAAATAAAATCGCAGCATCTAAATTAAATCGCTCAATAGGCTGCAATGTTACTTCGCAAGCTAAGTCAGGATTCATGGCCAATTTTAAAAATGACCCAGCTTTTTCTCGAGTCGCTCTATACTCAGGCAAGTATCTTCCCGCTTGTCGCATAAGCCATATAGGCGTGTACTCACATTTTTGACGCAAAAGTGCTCTTAAAAAAGTATCATTCATCATTTTTATTATGGTTAGTAAAGATAGGAAATTATACCCACTATTGCCTATATTGCTCAGCCGATATCTCGTGTTTTCTCATTAATTCCCAAAAAGAGCGGCGATTTTTATCGCTTCTTTTAGCGGCTTGGGCGATATTCCCTTTTGAGCTTATGAGTGCATTAATAATAAATTCTTTTTCAAATGCGGATACTATCTTGTCCTTTGCATCTTTGAAAGTATCATTTTTATCGTAGCTTTGGGGCTCTGTAACTGTGTGGATTTTTGCACTGATGATTTTACGTTTGGGGAGGCGGCGGAAGTTAGGTTTAAGGGCGGCGTCATCAAAATCGGCGGGATTAAAGGGTGGGATAAAGGATATTCGTCTGGTTTCCACATTTGCTATTTGCCCCGTATTTCCCTTTTCGTAATTAAGAGTGGAGCTTGAATCGAAAAACTCCAGATGTGTGTAACTCCCTGGTGATTCAGTATATTCGAGCGTTTTGAGGGTCTCAGGCCGCATTTCCATCTCTGCTCGAGCGGCTGCTTTTGCAAATAAGAGATCTCGATTTTGAACTTCTAACTCATCCATCAATTTATTAACGGCCCGTATTTCCCGCTTTCGATAATACGTATGTCTCTCAATTGCACTTTTTATTCGAGCCATAATAATATCAACAGAGTCATTAATGTTTATAAAATCGACAACTCCTAATTTTGCTAGGTCTGGCAGTGCCGTCGGTTGCACATCATCACTAAGTACTACCACGGGAGATGGAAAATTTTCACAATTCCCTAACATAACCCTAAGCCAAATTAGGGCATTTTGATTTACTGGGATAATTACAACATCGTACCTGTGGAAAAGTGGTCCGAGATCTCTTAAAGTTAGAGGGTTTGGTAGTGTATATCCATTAACTTCATAGGGAGCAAGATCTTGTCTAATGACTTCGGTCATATTAAATTCATTGAATTGAATGCGTTTTACTTTATCGGTCATGTTTACTAATCGTGTAGACAAGTCCCGAAAGTATTTTGTATACAACACAGCACAATCCAATAAATCTCTCATTTATTACCCTAATTCATCACAATTCCTATCATCGAAGTGAAAAGTTGTTTCACTGTAATAATTCAGTAATATATGGAAATTGGGGCTAGGTAGAGATTTTTTTGTCCACCTAGAATTGGAACACTAATTTGAGTTCAAATTTTAGCGAATCCCTTATCAAAGCATGCATTTGAAATTTCCGATACATTTAAAATTACCGCTCCGAAAAAGGGAAATCAAAAAGTTGTAAAAATTGTAACAAGAGGTATTACGAGATATAAATTTTGATACAATCTCTAGCTTGACTAACAAACCGATGAATATTTTCAAAATGGTTTATACTAGTCAATTATTTTTTTAGTAACAGATAGTATGTCCCCTCAGGGCATGGAGAAATCTATCATGGCTAGAGCTACTAAAAGCGCCAAAACATCAAGAAAATCTAAATCGTCAAAGACGGAAACTGAATTTTTATTGACAGAAGAACAAATAAAGCAGATGTCTGAAGATGAGTATATGAACGACCTTCAACTTGCTTTCTTCAAAGATCGCCTCAAAAAGCTTGAAAGCGATATTCTTAATAATGCTGATGTAACCACAGAAAATCTTAGAGAAACTCAATTTGTTCCCGACCCAGCTGATCGTGCAACTATAGAAGAAGAACATACATTAGAGCTTCGCACTCGAGATCGTGAACGCAAACTTCTTAAAAAAGTACAAAATTCTCTTCAATTAATTGAATCTAAAGAATATGGTTGGTGCGAGGAGACGGGAGAACCTATAGGCATTCCTCGTCTATTGGCTCGTCCGACGGCTACTCTTTCTCTTGAAGCACAAGAGCGTCGTGAGAAACGCCAAAAACTTTATAACGATTAGTGCAATCTATTATTAAAATGCCCCGCGAATATTGCGGGGCTTAATGCTATCTAAAAATGTGTGAGCACACAAGGCACAAAGCTCAAAGCAAAGGCCTCAGTGCATCTCAAACATAATTATTTAGCCTCTAAGAACTCAGTAACTTTAAGTTTTATGAGCTCATTATCATCTGCTTTATTAGGGTCACGAGAAGCAGAACCAGGAAGGTTGTTATCGTTACCTACGATGATATGGTCTTTATCAAGCACATCTACGTCTTCAATTGTGAAGAATGGGAATGTGAATTTACCGTCTACTAAAGGTTTACGTGCAACTTTATTAGGGTCTTGGATATCCATTAAATCGATATAAGCAATTTTTTCTGCTGTATCGCTATTTGGATCTAATTTCACTTTGTAGATGCGTTTGAATTTAGCAGTAGTTTCAAAGCAGTCTTCTCCAGAAGCACCCTCAGCACATTTTCTATCTGCAGAGCCTTCAGTGTTATCGCGTTCGATGATTAATCCATACGTTTCATCAATCATATTGAAATCACCAATTGCATGACCTGCATCTTCAAGATGGAATTTCCAAGATTTACCAGTCCATTTTTTTGAACTTACATCAAACTCAAGAATGCGAAGATAAGATTTACCATCAGTATTTTCATACTCTTTTTTGTCGTGGTCATAAAGTGCACCCTCAAGAAGTGGGTATAGTTTAGTTTTGTCTGGAGAAGAAGCCATACCTTCATAACCTTTAGAACGGCTTGATTGGAATACAGGCATTTTGCCGTCAGGTTTTCCTGGAAGATTGATGCTATAGTGATCAGGAGAGATGATTTTTTTACCGTCAACTTCAGTTTCGAAGATTGAGACTACATTTCCATCTGCATCAAGTTCAAGAAGATATGGACCAAATTCATCACCCACCCAAAAGTGATCGCCAATTGGCTGGAAGCTTTCAGGGTCAAGGTCCATACCAGTTAAATAACGCTCTTTAGTTGCATCTTGAGTGATATGGAAAGGAATAACTCTGTTTGGATCTTTAAAGAATACAGTTTTTAAGTGTTCGAATTTTCCAGATTCAAAATCTACTTTATATTGATTCAAGAAAAGCAATGCGTCTGGCGAATTAAGTTTATTACCAAAGCCGTTATCTGAAATCAACCAAAATGTACCATCTTCCATGATTTTGATACCTGAGTGACCTTGAATTGGTTGACCTTTGAATGGTTTTTTAAGACCAGTTTTTCGTTTGCCATTAAAACCATCAGCACTTTCAGCTTCATCTACACGGTTGTAGTTACTATTTTTATAACGAGCACTAACTTTGAAGTACTCTGGAGCATCTTCAGGTGGATCGATAAATGTTGCAGCAGGCAATAATGCGTGACCTACTAAAGTTGCAGGAAATTGTTCGGCAGCATATGCTCCGCTAGCAAAGGTTAAACCTAATAATAGTGCAATCTTCTTCATATTAACTCCTCTCAAAAAATATCAAAGGTACGAATGCAACTCAAATGTAGCAAGGCTGTATTGCACTTACGTTAAATTAATCCGATATTATTCTTTTAACTTGTGGGTTGATTTCGGAAGCATTGCCCCCAAATAAAAGTTCTATAACTTATAAGGAAAATCCATGGAACAATTTCACGCAACTACTATTCTGTGCGTCCGTCGCGGGGACGAGGTAGCTATTGGCGGAGATGGGCAGGTCACTTTAGGAAATGTTGTGATCAAAGGTACCGCAAGAAAAATCCGCAAGCTCTATCACGACAAAGTGCTCTCTGGATTTGCAGGAGCGACGGCGGATGCATTTACACTTCAAGAGAGGTTTGAGGCTAAGCTTGAAAAGCATCAAGGTCATTTGTTGCGTGCAGCCGTAGAATTAACTAAGGATTGGAGAACGGATCGCGTATTGCGTAGATTAGAGGCTATGCTTATTGTCGCAGATAAGGACCATACTCTTGTCTTAACCGGAAATGGAGACGTTTTAGAACCAGAGCTTGGAATTGCCGCTATTGGTTCTGGAGGCTCGTATGCACAATCGGCTGCTCAAGCCCTTCTTCAAAATACAGATTTATCACCTGAAGAGATTATTAAAAAATCTTTACAAATTGCAGGTGATCTTTGCATATATACAAACCAAAATCACGTAATTCAGAAACTTGAATTTCAAGAATCTAAAGGTAAAGAGGAATCTTAATGGATCAAAATAGTGTTATGACTCCTAAAGAAATCGTGTCCGAATTAGATAAATATATTATCGGACAGAATAAAGCAAAGAAATCCGTTGCGGTTGCTTTGCGTAATAGATGGCGTCGTCAGCAAGTATCGGAGCCCTTGCGCCACGAGATACATCCTAAAAATATCATGATGATTGGGCCTACAGGTGTAGGTAAAACTGAGATTGCTAGACGACTAGCGAAACTCGCTAAAGCCCCATTTATCAAAGTAGAAGCTACCAAATTTACAGAAGTAGGATATGTGGGACGCGATGTTGAGACTATAATTCGCGACCTTACAGATATATCTGTTAAGCAGCTTCGCGAAGCCGATATGAAGCGCGTTAAATCTATTGCTCAAGATGCGGCAGAAGATAGGATTTTAGATATTCTCGTGACACCTACTCACGACTCTGATGGAAATCCTGTACGCGAAGAAAATACTGCACGTCAGGTTTTCCGCAAAAGACTACGTGAAGGGCAGCTTGACGATATGGAAATCGAAGTCGACGTAAAACCGCCTCCAGTTCAAATGGAGATTCTTGGTATCGATGCGATGGATGATATGCGCGATAACATTAAGGGATTATTCTCTAGCATTACTAAAGAGAAAAAGAATAAGAAAAAAATAGAATATTAAAAAAGCTCTTAAAGTGCTTACCGATGAAGAATCCGAGAAGCATCTTAATGAAGAAGATATTCGTGAGAGAGCTATCGTTAACGTAGAGCAAAACGGGATCGTGTTTTTAGATGAGATCGATAAGATCACATCGAATTCAGAAAAATCTAGTGCGGATGTATCTCGTCAAGGCGTGCAGAGGGATTTATTGCCACTAATAGAAGGCACTACTGTAAAAACTAAATATGGTATGGTTAAAACCGATCATATTCTATTTATAACTTCAGGTGCATTTCATCTTAGTAAGCCTTCAGATCTTATCCCGGAATTGCAGGGCCGTTTGCCGATTCGTGTGGAGCTAGATGCTTTAAGTACAGATGATTTTGTGCGCATCTTAAAAGAGACGGACTCCTCGCTTATCAAGCAGTATTGTGCACTTCTTGAGACGGAAGATGTGAAGCTTGATTTTACAGATGATGGCATTCGTCGCATCGCAGAACTTGCGTTCGAAGTGAATGAAAATATGGAAAATATTGGTGCCCGTAGGCTATATACCGTGATGGAGAAATTGCTTGAGCAGATATCATTTGATGCGGATTCAAAATCTGGAACTACGATAACAATCGATGAAACTTACGTAAATGATAAGCTTCAAGATATCGTGAAAGATCAAGACCTATCGCAGTACGTTTTATAAATTAAAAGCCCTCAAATCATGTGAGGGCTTTTTTTGCATTACTTTGTACCAATGGTCCTGCAACACATCAATACTTAATTATTTTTTAATCTCTGTAATGATATATTTTTTGTTTTCGTGCTTGGCTGTAAAGCTAACTTTATCCCCTGGTTTAATACCGCTTAATAAGTTAGCAGGAATATCATAAACCAAAGTTACAGCAGGCAGTCCAAGATCTGCAATCTCACCGTGCTTAATTGCGATAGTACTTTTCGCTGTATCGATTCGACGAACCTCACCTTTACCTGAACCCACAGCTTGACCGAAAGCAACTGTAGAACCAGCTGCAAGTAATAGACCTAATAGTGCTTTTTTCATAAGTCACCTCCTTTTCTTATAACCTTATTATAGGGGCTAAATAGAATAAAAAAACCCTTAGTTCAAAAGAACCAAGGGTTTAACCACTACATACAACTTACTTTCAAAGGAGATCTATGTTTTAAACAACACATGGATTGATTCTAAGCCATAAATGTAATCTTTTCAACACGTTTCATAAAAAACTTCTAGTGTTTCATATATTTACAACATTTTTCACAAACATGTAATTAAAAAAATTTAATATCCGTTGGTTTCTATATGGCTAAATGGAGATCAAATGCCAAACACTATACTTAAAACTCTTATTGCGTCTATCGCATTTATCGGTGCTACAGCTCAAGCTCAAATCGCACTTCCTTACACAAAATTAGGATCAACTGGAGATGTTGAAGTACGTAAAGGCGGTTTTGGTTCTGCTGCTTATAAGGATCCGAAAAATCCTAATCGCTTTTATGCATTGACTGACCGCGGTCCTAATGCAGACTCAGCAAATAAAGGAGAAAAAATATTTGTCATTCCATCATACTCTCCTACTCTTGGTCATTTCGAATTTTCTGAAGACGGCAAATCAATCAAACTTTTAAAAGCAATCAAACTAAAACGCCCTGATGGAAAACCAATTACTGGCCTTCCTAATCCTGAAGGCTATGGTGCTACAGGAGAAAAAGCTGTAAGCCCTGAGGGTAAAGAGTTAGGCGTCGATGAATATGGTATAGACACTGAAGGTTTAGTAGTTCTTGAAGATGGTTCATTCTGGGTATCAGATGAGTACGGCCCACACATTGCCAAATTTAATGCAGAAGGTGTGCAGCAAGAGCGTATCAGCCCATTAGGATTTAAAAACGAAGGTCGCAAGCTTCCTGCTGTATTTGCAACTCGTCGTCCAAACCGTGGTATGGAAGGCTTAACAATTACGCCAGACGGTAAAACTTTAGTAGGCATTATGCAATCAACTATGTTTAATCCTTCTAAAGATGATCTAAATCGCACAGTTACTCGTATCGTAGCTTTTGATCTTGATACAGGCAAAACAAAACAATACCTATATCGTCAAGAGAAGAAAAATAATTCAAATTCTGAGATCCTTGCTCTTAGCAATACTAAATTCTTAGTGAACGAGCGCGATGGCAAATTCTTCGGTAAAGATGAGGAAGTTCAAAAACATGTTTATTTGATCGATTTAGCTGATGCTACTGATGTATCAGACACAGATGAATCTAAAAACGGCAAAATGGTAAATGGAAAAACTCTTGAACAAAGTTCATGGGAAGAGCTTGAAGCTGCAGGTATTAAGCCTGTGAGCAAAAAACTTGTTGTAGATTTAGTGAAAGAGCTTAACTACCCTCATGAAAAATTTGAAGGGATGTGGTTGAAAGACGATAAAACACTTGCTGTTATAAACGATGATGACTTTACGATTTCATCAAGTAAAGAAGGAAAAGTGTCACAGAAAATATTGCCAGCTACTAAAAAAATAGACGCAAATACTGTGTACTTTGTTCCAGTCGATTTACCTAAAGAATAAATTCTTTATAATATCGTATTGGTTTTTGAAGGGCACCATTAGGTGCTCTTTTTATTTTAGGATTAAGATGAAATTCGTAGATGAAGCGACTATTGAGGTGATTGCCGGTAAAGGTGGCAATGGTTCCGCGAGTTTCCGCCGCGAGAAATTTATCCCCAAAGGCGGTCCTGATGGTGGGGACGGTGGACGCGGAGGCAGCATCATTGCCATAGCAGATCGAAATATTAATACGCTTATCGATTACCGATACGCACGCCTGCATCGTGCACGAAATGGCGAAAATGGCCGTGGCTCAGATCAATATGGTGCCGCAGCTGAAGATATTGTTTTACGCATGCCTGTGGGCACTGTTATTTATGATGCGGATTCGGGCGAGCAATTATTTGATCTAGATAAGCATGGCGAAAAAGTTGTGCTTGCTGCTGGTGGTGCTGGTGGCTTAGGGAATCTGCATTTTAAATCGAGTACAAATCGTGCTCCTAGGCAATTTACATACGGTAAAGATGGTGAGCAAAGACGTCTTCGCATGGAGCTTAAAGTACTAGCTGATGTTGGTTTATTGGGTCTTCCGAATGCAGGAAAAAGTACTTTAATCACAAGAATTTCAAATGCAAAACCTAAAATCGCAGATTATCCATTTACGACTCTACACCCAAATTTAGGTGTTGTTCGGACTTCAGATTCGCGAAGTTTTGTTGTGGCTGATATCCCTGGTTTAATTGAAGGGGCTAGTGAGGGAGCTGGGCTTGGACACTTATTCTTAAGACATCTTACGCGCACAAGTCTTCTATTGCATATTGTTGATGTCTCAAGTCTTGACCCTGAAGTGGATTCAATCGAAAAAGCTGTTAAAGATGCCCGTGCTATATCGGAAGAGTTGCGAAAATATAGCGAAGAACTTTACGAAAAACCTCGTTGGCTAGTGCTTAATAAATTCGATATGATTGAAAATCCTGATGAAGTAAAAGAGAAATTCGTTAAAGCCTATGGCTGGAAAGGACCTGTTTTTACTATCAGTGCTCTTACAGGTGAAGGAACACAAAATTTAGTTTATGCCTTGCAAGACTATATTGACGAGCAGAAAAAATCACAACATAAAGAGGAGGATATCGAAACGGGAGTATTCGAAGAAGAAGACCCCCGCTTTAGATAATTATTTACGTTTAATTTGAGATAAATCCCGTATTGCACCCTTGTCCGCAGAGGTTGCAAGTGCGGCATAAGCTTGCAATGCTTTTGATACCACACGATTTCGTGAAAAAGGCTTCCACGCATCTTCTCCACGAGATTCCATCTCCTCACGACGCTCACGTAATTCATTATCAGACACTGCTAAACGGATTGTACGATTTGGGATATCAATTTCAATCGTATCGCCGTTCTTAACAAGACCTATCGCGCCACCTTCAGCTGCTTCAGGTGAGGCATGTCCAATAACAAGACCTGAGGAGCCTCCTGAAAACCTACCGTCCGTCAAAAGAGCCGCATGCTTACCAAGCCCCATCGTTTTTAGATATGAGGTAGGGTAAAGCATCTCTTGCATGCCTGGTCCACCCTTAGGCCCTTCATATCTAATGATTACAACATCACCCTCTTTAACCGCACCACCTAAGATGCCTTCAGATGCATCTTCCTGAGATTCAAATACTACAGCGGTTCCCGTAAATGTAAGTATGCTCTCGTCCACACCAGCAGTCTTCACGATACATCCGTTTTCAGCTAAATTGCCGTAAAGCACAGCCAATCCACCATCTGCGGAATATGCATGTGCCACATCACGTATACAGCCATTAGCTCGATCGAGGTCGTTCTCCTTGTAGTAAGAATTTTGCGAAAATGCCTGCGTAGTTTTTTCATGACCTGGGGCCGCACGGAAATACTGCAATATAGCCTCATTCGAATTAGGACCTAACACATCCCAATTCGCAATAGCATCTCCTAGAGTTCCACTATGGATATTAAATGCATCTGTGTTCAAAAGATTCGCACGGTTAAGTTCCGCCAAAATACCCAAAATACCGCCTGCTCGATGAACATCCTCGATATGATATTTCTGAGTAGCTGGTGCCACTTTACATAGACATGGCACACGTCGAGAAATCGCATCGATATCACGCATAGTAAAATCAACGCCCGCCTCATGTGCAATTGCGAGAATATGAAGTACAGTATTTGTAGAGCCGCCCATCGCAACATCTAAGACCATAGCATTCTCGAATGCAGCCTTAGTGGCAATGCTCCTCGGTAGCACCGAATCATTTTCTTCCTCATAGTAAGCCTTCGCTAATTGCACAATAAGCTCACCAGCTTGCTCAAACAATGCTTTTCGACTCGCATGGGTAGCCACGATAGTCCCATTTCCTGGCAATGCAAGGCCCAACGCTTCCGCCAAGCAATTCATAGAATTTGCCGTAAACATACCCGAACAGGACCCACATGTTGGGCAGGCATTCGATTCTATTGCGTACAAATCATCTTTATCGATATCTGGATCCGCCCCATGAATCATGGCATCCACAAGATCGAGCTTAATTACTTTTTCCTCTGTCACAAGTGTGGCCCTTCCTGCTTCCATTGGACCACCCGATACAAAAATCGTAGGAATATTTAGCCGCATCGCTGCCATAAGCATTCCTGGAGTAATCTTATCGCAGTTGGAAATGCACACCATTGCATCCGCACAATGAGCATTCACCATATACTCCACCGAATCCGCAATCAAATCTCGCGATGGCAATGAATACAACATCCCCCCATGCCCCATCGCAATACCATCATCGATTGCGATAGTATTAAATTCTTTTGCAATACCGCCTGCAGCTTCAATGCATCGTGCCACAAGCTGACCCATATCCTTAAGATGTACATGCCCTGGCACAAATTGCGTAAAAGAGTTTACGACTGCGATTATCGGTTTGCCAAAATCAGAATCCTTAACGCCCGTCGCACGCCAAAGTGCCCGAGCTCCAGCCATTTGTTTTCCGTGAGTAGATGTTTTTGAGCGGTAGTCAGGCATTATTGAGTCCTTGCTAATGAAAAAGTTACTAAGTCTTTAAGAGATTGTTTATAAGGTGATTCTGCTAGCGAATCTAAAGCGGCTATAGCAATATCTGCCTGCTCTTTGGCAATGCTTTTGGTATATTCAATCGCATCGGTACTTCGAATAGCCTCGGCTACTCTCTCAAAATCGCCATCACCTTCTTCAATTGCATGACGAATTAAAGCCTTTTGCTCAGGCGTACCCACTTGCATAACGCGGATAAGTGGCAATGTTGGTTTGCCCTCTCGCAAATCGTCCCCTACGTTTTTTCCGAGATCTTCTGCTGATCCAGAATAATCCAACACATCGTCTATCACTTGGAAAGCTGTACCAACATGTGTTCCATATAAAGCTGCTTGTTGTTCTGTCTCTTTATCTGCACCCGCAAGAACAGCTGCAACTCGAGTAGCAGCTTCAAATAGTTTTGCGGTTTTTGATTTAATAACATTCATGTATCGATCGAAATCTACATTCGAATCATGAATATTTAGTAGTTGTAGAACTTCGCCCTCGGCAATTACAGTAGTCGCTTCTGACATAATTTGCATAATACGCATAGAGTCAGCTTCTACCATCATCTCAAATGAACGCGAATATAAATAATCACCCACCAACACACTAGCCGCATTACCGAAAACAGCATTTGCTGTAGCAGCTCCTCGACGCATATCCGATTCATCAACAACATCATCATGAAGAAGAGTAGATGTGTGAATAAACTCAATAACGGCAGCCATTAAATGATGAAGGCTACCTTCATACCCCATGGCCTTGGCCATCATTAAAAGCATAGCAGGCCGTATACGTTTACCGCCTGCACTAATGATATACTCACCTATAGTGCGTATAAGAACAACATCAGAATTCAATCGGGATCTAATTACTTTATCGACGGCACTCATATCCTCTGATATGGGCTGAAAAATCTCTTTAATGCTCAAAACGATTCCAAGTTGGGTTAACGATATTCTGTATTTTACATTATGAAAGATGAGTTTATTTCTAAGGCAATGACGGTTTTAGAGCAGCTGGAATTCTATCTTCCTCAAGTTCCAAAGCCTGTCGATTGGTCAGCTTGGGCCTACCGTTTGCGAACCGTTCAAAACAAATTCTATTTAGAAGCGATAAAAAATCTTGATGAAGTAAGGCCAGAGAGCCTACAGAACATTGCCACCCAATATGAGATTATCGATAAAAATACAAAAGCTTTCCTAGAGGGTAAACCTTCAAACAATGTGCTACTCACAGGTGCAAGAGGTACAGGTAAGAGTTCTCTTGTTAAGTGCATGCTTACTATCTATGCGGAAAGCGGGCTGCGTCTAGTTGAAATTGATAAAGTTGATCTTATTTATCTATCGGATTTAGTCGATGTTCTTCGTGAGCGAGACGAAAAATTTATTATATTTTGCGATGACCTCTCTTTTGATGAAGGCGATGTCAGCTACAAAGAACTTAAATCTCTTCTCGATGGCTCTATTGCACGCCGCAGCTCCAATGTGCTCATTTATGCGACCTCAAATCGCAGGCATCTTATGCCAGAATTTTTTTCCGAAAATGAAATTCACGCTAGTGAAGCAAGCGAAGAGAAAATTTCATTATCAGATAGATTTGGGTTGTGGATCTCTTTTTATCAATTCTCACAAAGCGAATATCTCGAGGTCGTGGACAATGGCTTAATATCTATGGGTTGGCCAAAAGAGAGAACATCCGAAGCGCACACCGAAGCATTGCAATGGGCAACACAAAGAGGGTCGAGATCGGGGCGCATTGCCACCCACTTCGTAAAATATTGGATTGCAAATCATGTCTGAAGAGAAACCTTTTTTCAATGTATCGGCCTGTGTTCTAATCGATTCGGAGGGGCGATTTTTGATGGCTCAACGGCCCGAGGATAAGTCTTGGAGCGGCTGGTGGGAGTTTCCAGGCGGGAAGATTGAGGAAGGTGAATCGCCTAAAGAAGCCGTAATTCGTGAGCTCCGTGAAGAGCTAGGCGTGGAGCTCGATCCCGAGAGCACCTATCCGTGGGTGACTATGAGCTATGAGTATCCTAAGACAGACGTGCTTCTTCATTTTTATCGATGTTTTAAGTGGAGCGGCGAGCTGCGAAGTCTCGAAAAGCAGGCGTTTGAATGGTTTACGCAAATGCCGACGGACCGAGATTTATTGCCAGCTTCCGTGGAGCCCATTGAGTGGCTCTCCTATGGGGATGTTTATCTGATCAGCAATTTTTTCGATTCGAACGAAGGTGCGGGCGTGGGCCATGGTGCGGGCCAAGCCCCTCGTGAAACTGCGTTTTGGGCGAAATTGACAGCGGCTCTTGAGGCGGGTGTGAGGCTCGTTCAGTTCCGAGAACCAGCTGCGGCTAAAGTGCTTAAGACTGAAGAATTGAAGAGATATTTGGATGAGATGCGGGAACATTGCCACCGATATGGGGCGAAGGTGCTTGTAAATAGCTGTCATCCAAGGGCATGGGCCGAAGAAGCGGACGGTTTGCACCTTAGAGCGACGGATGCAATCGAGATGGAGCTAGAAGACATGCCTGAGAGCGGCTTGCTTGCTGTGTCCTGTCATAATTTGGCGGACTTGCTATATGCCCATGAGTTGGGGGCAAATTTTGTTGTATTGGGGCATGTTTTAGAGACAGCTTCGCATCCAGATTCTGAGCCTATTGGATGGAGCCAGTTTGAGCAATGGGCGGCCGAGAGTGCCATACCTGTATTTGCAATTGGTGGCCAGAATGCCGATACTTTTAGAGAGGCATTGAGGCATGGAGCTCATGGAATTGCTGTGCTTAGAGGCGAGATTACGGAATAAGCAAAATTAAAATATCCGTACATTTTTATAGTTTGTATTTCATAACCATACATCATTGAGTCTAAAAAATTTAAATGCTCTGTCTCAACATGCATTAAATAAGATATAATGTTTTTAATGTTAGAAAAAGGAATTTTTCCTGTTCTAACATAGCCTTCTTCACTCATTTCTAGTATGTTAAACCCCATTGGGGAGGCACTAGGTTCGAGTGGATGAAGGCTTTTTCGTTCTCCAATTTTTATAGAAAATAAAATTAGTTCTCCACCGCTGGCACGTCTTTTGTAATCCAAGCATTTCCTGGAACAACTGCATTCTTCCCAATCGTTATCCGACCCAAAACAGTCGCACCTGCGTAAATAACAGCATTATCCTCAACAATCGGGTGCCGCAATAAGCCCTTTTTAAGCGACCCATCCAAATCCGCAGGAAAACTTTTCGCCCCTAAAGTTACAGCCTGATAAATCCGCACATTCTCGCCGATAATGCACGTTTCTCCGATAACAACTCCCGTACCATGATCGATAAAACAGCCACCCGCAATCTGAGCCCCTGGGTGAATATCGATTCCAGTCTCAGAATGCGAAATTTCAGAGATAATACGTGCGATCAATGTAAGCCCGAGCTTGTAAAACTCGTGTGCAATCCTATGGTAAATCATTGCATGGATGCCTGGATAGCACATCAGTATCTCATCGTAGCTTTTAGCGGCTGGGTCTCCTCGATAAGCCGAAGTTACATCGCGTTCTACAAGGCCATGTATCGTTGGCAATGCCTCCGCAAACTTCTCCACACTCTCTTGCGCCCTTTTCTTACACATCTCTACGGAGTCATCCTCACAACCAAGCAATCCGTATTCTAATGCGGATTGCTCTATATAAATCGTAAGTACTTTATTGATAGTAAAGGCTACGAAATTTTCCACATTGGAAAATTGCAAATCCGAAGGGCCAAGCGTAAGGGGAAACAATGCGGAAACCAGTTTTTTTGTATTTTCACCGATAACTGTTCTAGACGGCCTACGCACCCCTCTTATTACGTGATAGTCTTTTTGATTTTCCTGCCACGTCTGACGTGAATGCTTTAATTTTTCAAAAATTTTTAAATTATCCATGATTAAACGTGACAAAGTGCCATCTTGAATTGAATTGGATGCTTGATAAAGGATTGCTCAAAATCCTTGTTAATTTTAAAAAAGCGAATCATGACCACGTATTTGTTTCCCGACATCTCGGGGTAAATCCTATCCCCAGTCGGAAGCCATACTCGTACCATTTGATAGATACGTCCACCCACGGATTTCTCGAAAACACCGCTTGAGCCCGTCACTTCTTCTGTAGGTTCCGCCGCCTCACGCAAAACCATAAGCGACATGGCAATGGCATCGTATAGCGGCATAAATGGGTCAACAAGATTACGCATAACTTGTAGTCGCTCAGATTCGCTACCATTCATCCAAGCATTGTATGAAGGGCTGTCCATTGGCGATGTCGCCCCTGGTGTCACAAAGCGATTCCGAAGTGACATCAGCCACTCTGATTCACGCATATGGCCACCTAGCTTACTTACAGCTGTTAGATTTTTTGAAACTCTATTAAGTTTGTTAAGAGTGTCATCGAGCAAATTTTTCTGAACGTCTGGGTGATTACGTAGAGATTCTAGATTGATTTTCTGTTTTTCGATTTCCTGTATAACCCAATTGCGACAATCTCCGCGCTCGCACACATCCAATATCTCGAACAATATCGAGAAAGCTACGTGCTGATACATGGGTTCGGGAAGTCTTGAAAACTCAAATAACTGCTTAAATAAATACTCTAAGCGAATCATGTATCGCGTGCGCTCATTAAACGGATGCTCGTATAAAATCAAAATCAATCCTTTATGCGGTTGTATCTTCGCAAAGCCTCATCAGTTCAAAATGCAACTGTTCCACTTGAAGTTTCAATGCTTCCAAAGTTACGTCCGCACCGTTATCGATAACAAAATCAGCATGAGCAAGCCTCTCTTCGCGACTGGCTTGGCTATTAATGATATCAATTATTTTAGTCCTATTAAAATTATTGCGTTTTTCAACCCTCTCAATTTGCGTCTCAATATCACAATCGACCACGCAAATGATATCTAGTTCCGACCTATAAAAGTCTATGGATTCAATTAGTAATGGTATGTCTGCAATTACAAAGGGGGCAATGCCTCTGCGTACCACCTCCTCTAGCTCTACAAGTATCGTTTCTCTTATAAGGGGGTGAAGAATGCCTTCAAGCCTTTCTTTCTGCTTAGGATTAGAAAAAACCAATTCTCGCATCTTGGTTCTATCCATGGCATTGTTTGAATCGATAAATTCATCTCCGAACTCTTCACGAACTTTCTCAATAGCCCCTCCATTTGAAGCCGTAAGAGAACGAGAAACAGCATCTGCATCTACTACTGTAATACCATATTCAGCTAAAAATTCAGCGACAGTTGATTTTCCTGAACCAATACCGCCTGTAAGTCCTACTTTTAAACAAGTCATAAAAATACGCAAGCACTAAAACAAATGCATGGCCCAAAGGGGATAAGTTTCTTATGCAATATTATGCGGACCATAAGGCCGAAAACAATCCCTATTATGCAAGCCAATAGAATCATATTAAGCCATTCTAACGTATTGAAATGCACTTTTAGAGCTAACAGCAATAGAATGTCACCAGTGCCTAGCATAAATACAGATGGAAAAAAAGCAATTACTAGTATTGCAATTAGCACCAATGCGGGTTCTAGAAGTTCTCCTACATACAAGGATTTTAGGGCTAACAAGCAAATCACGCTTCTTAAGGGGATTAGATTAAGACGTAAATCCATCACACTTATAAGCAAAAGTAAGCTTACAAAAAGTGACTCGTAGATAGTCTCAGTCCAAAGGGCTGCTGTGAATGCAGCTATAAATAATGCGGTGCGTGTTTGCTTTGTATTTAAATAAAATGCATCAAATGACAGAATTAAATCTCTTAGCTCATATTTTCTAAAGTAGTTAAAAAACAAGTAATTTAAAGTGGCATTTACACTCACAAAAATTAGTAAGAATTCTATGACTGTGAGCAAAGTCTCATGCATCGGCCCTTCCGTGAAGACGACACATGAGAGAAACAAAATTTTTTGAGTTCGTTTTCTTTAAAATTCTAGATCTATGCACTTCAACGGTTCGTGGAGAGCATTCCAGTTTTTCTGCGACCTCTTTTGTAGTATGAGCACGCATTAATAAATTTAAGACTTGATTTTCACGAGGTGTAAGGGTTTCGATTTTCCAATTGGTTTTAATGTTGTTCATGTGATTCTCCTAAAAATTGAATTGTTTCAGAAAGCATTGCCACCCGCAATTGGACAAAAAAGTCATGGATTTTTTAAACATACTTGATTTTTTGCTTTTGCTATAATCTCTTTTTTAAGCGTTCGAGATAAACATGGCTAAGAGCTTTGAATCTGAAACTACACTTTTCTTACAGCAACTCAAAAAAGACGACCCACAGCTTGAAGCTAGGCAAAAGGCGGGACGTGCTCGTTGGTGGGTGCGTAAAACTGACCCTCGTGAACAAGAGGAATTTGAGGAAGCTTGCGTGCCACAGAAGCCTTATCAATATTACTCTCTAAAATAATTTCTTATGGCTCAATTTCAGGCCGAGCTGGATAATTTAATTGATCCAGAGGTTGATTCTACGACGGACGTTGTAGACTCTATTGCGTTCGCAAAGCTTTACGGTGAGCCACTTTTTAAAATCCCCAATGATTTATATATCCCCCCAGATGCTCTAGAGGTATTTTTAGAGACATTTGAAGGGCCACTCGATCTGCTTTTATATTTAATTCGCAAGCAGAATTTCAATGTGCTCGATATTCCGATGGCGGAAGTTACTGAGCAATATATGCAATACGTTGAACAGATTCATAATCATAATTTGGAGCTGGCTGGAGAGTATTTGCTTATGGCAGCTATGCTCATTGAGATAAAGTCGCGGATGTTATTGCCAGTAAAAAAAGCGGATAATGCGGATGAAGAAATAGAAGATCCGCGAGCAGAGCTTATTCGAAGGCTACTTGAGTATGAGAAGATTAAACTTGCATCGCAGAAATTGGAGGCATTGCCACAATTAGGGAGGGATTTTTATGCGGCTTCGGCCGATCCATCTTTAAGCAAAATGCGGCCACTTCCAGATGTAAATGCGGAGGACTTGCGACTTGCATGGCTTGATATTTTAAAGCGGGCAAGTCTCAACAAAAAACATCATATTCGTCGCGAGCAGCTTTCTGTGCGGGAACACATGAGTCATATTTTGCGTCGATTATCAAATACCGAATTTATTGAATTTAAAGATTTATTTTTAGAACGCATCGACGAGGGCGATCCTCCTGCCGTATTAATCGTTCACTTTATGGCCATGCTTGAGCTATGCCGTGAGCAATTAATAGATATTACGCAAACTGAGCCGTACGCACCAATCTATTTGAAATTGAGTTATACGCCTGTAGTTTCTTCTGAGGAATAAAATGAAAGTTGTACACACTATTGAAGATTTACGCGAGCAGCTTCGCGGTCAGACACGGACAGCATTTGTTCCAACTATGGGCCATCTGCACGAGGGGCATTTGTCATTGATGAGATTGGCTGCTCAAAAAGGCGATCCCGTGGTTGCGAGCATATTTGTAAATCCGCTGCAATTTGGGCCTAATGAGGATTTTGGGAGTTATCCGAGAACATTGGCAGAGGATATTGCGAAGCTTGAGGAGCGACGTGATGTTTATGTTTTATTTGCACCGTCTGAAGAGGAGCTGTATCCTGAGCCTCAGAATTTTCGTGTGCAGACGCCTGATTTAGGGCATATTCTTGAGGGTGAATTTAGGCCTGGATTTTTTGAAGGCATGTGTACTGTGGTGTTGAAGCTCTTTTCATGCGTAGAGCCACAGGTTGCTGTTTTCGGGAAGAAAGACTACCAGCAATTGATGATTGTGAGGGCTATGTGCAAACAGTTTGCATTGCCAGTTCAAATATATGCACACGAAACTGTGCGAGAAGCTTCAGGTCTGGCTTTATCTTCTCGTAACCGCTATTTAACTGAGACTCAGAAAGCGAAAGCCCCTAAACTTTACAAAGAATTGGTTGGTCTTAAAGAAAAAATCTTTTCTGGCAATAAAGATTTTGCTTCTATTGAAGCGGATGCTAAGGAGCGATTAAATTCCGATGGGTGGGAAATAGATTATTTCACAATTCGTAAACAAAGCGATTTGCATGAACCTTCAATGGACGAAATTAATACTGGTGTGCCTTTGGTGGCTCTGACAGCGGCAAAAATAGAAGGGCAGACTAGGTTAATTGATAACATCGAAATTGAGGGTTATTAAGAGCTTACTATTTTGAGGTGATTTTGAGGGAGCTTATGAGGGGTTATTGAAAGGGCCATTTAAGCCCCTTCGATTAAATCAGGATAGTGTTTTTTGATAGTGCTTCTGATTAGACCTAATAAATGATCAACTGAGATGTAATCGACTCCTGACATAAAAAGATTTTCGAATTCTTCATCTCTATTCGCATCATAAGTTTGTTCAAAATCATTCAGTTCTTTTAAGAGTGCTTTTAAAGTATTTTCGCTTACATCGGTAACATAATAATCAATAGCACCTTCTAATGAATCAGTGTGGCAGATTAAATCGAAGTCCTCATTCAGATATCCATATATCAAAAGGTCTAATTCATTAAATTGAGGCATTAAATTTAAATTCCTACAAATGAAGTTAATATGAAGTAAGGTTTCCCATTGTAATTAATTGGCTTTAATACAACTGTAAATTTATTTGATTCAATAATTTCAAACACAAACCACCTGCCACTAGCATTTCAACTACACCAGAAACAAACTTAACACCACCCCATAATCGATTTTCTATAGATGTCGATTCACTTAAAGTAGCATTATTAGTAATAGCCACACTGAGATGTAATCGACCTCAGGGTTAATTATCTCATTAAAATGTTGTTCTCAATCGTGCGGAAATCTACAAAATCTGTTTTAAGAATGCTTGTCCACGCTCGGTCTTCGGATTAGTGAAAAACTCCTGCGGTGTAGCCTGCTCAACAATAGCGCCCTGATCCATAAACACCACTCGATCCGCCACTTGCTGTGCAAATCCCATCTCATGCGTAACACAAAGCATAGTCATACCTTCATTTTCCGCAAGCGACACCATTACTTCTAAAACCTCTTTAACCATTTCAGGGTCAAGTGCTGAAGTTGGTTCATCGAAAAGCATAATTTTAGGTGCCATACATAAGCTTCTGGCAATGGCTACGCGTTGTTGCTGTCCACCAGATAATTGACCAGGATATTTGTTAGCTTGATCTGCAATTTTTACGCGCTCAAGATATTGCATTGCCACTTCACGGGCTTCTTTTTTTGATTTTTTTAAAACCCAGATTGGCCCCAATGTCAGATTCTCTAAGACGGTTAAATGTGGAAATAGATTGAACTGCTGAAACACCATGCCAACGTTCTGACGTATTTCTCGCAAATGTTTGAGATTATGGTCTACTCGCACACCATCAACAACTATTTCCCCTTCCTGAGCAAATTCCAAAGCATTGATACATCGTATAAGCGTAGATTTACCGCTTCCTGAAGGACCGCATATTACAATCCTCTCGCCCGTCTCAACTTCAAAATTTATATTATTGAGAACTTGAAAATCTCCATACCATTTATTGAGATTGCGAATTTTTATGATTGGTTCTTGTGACATTCGGTCTCCATTAATGACGATGGCCTGTGCGCAGTCTTGATTCTATATATCGAGAATACTTAGACATAGCAAAACAGAAAATAAAATAAACGATTGCTAAGAAAACGTAGGCCTCTAAGCCTAATCCAGACCACTCAGGGTCTGAAAGTGCTACTTTCGCTGAAAGCGTTAAATCGTAGATACCAATAATAACAACTAGGGACGTATCTTTAAATATCGAAATAAAAATACTAACTAGAGGAGGTATAACTACGGTGAGTGCTTGAGGCAGGATAATTAAGCGCATGTATTGCCAATATGAAAGTCCTAAAGACTTAGCTCCTTCATATTGCCCATTTGGAATTGATTGTAAACCCCCACGCACCACTTCAGCGATATAAGCGGACATGTACACAATCACAGCCAATTGAGCACGCAAAAGTTTATTGAACGTTACACCTTCAGGGAAAAATAAAGGAACCATTACCGAAGCCATAAAGAGCAAGCTTACAAAAGGTACCCCACGAATCAATTCAATATAAAAAGTACTTAATACTCGTATCAGCGGCATATGCGAGCGACGACCGAGTGCAAGAACAATACCCAATGGTGTCGCAAACATAATTCCAAAAATCGACAACATCAATGTTATTGGAAGTCCGCCCCAACGAGCTGTCTCAACGTGGCTTAGTCCTAAAACGCCCCCATACATTAATATGCCACATATCGTTAAAATGACAAGCCATACAAATATTAGTGATCTATGCCATGCCCGTGGCAATGCACTGTAAATCAACACTCCAATTAGTAATATCGTGACTACGAGAGGTCTCCACTGCTCGTAATATGGATATAGACCAAATAGGATCATGCGATATTTTTGTCGTACAAAAGACCAACATGCACCCGTAGAATCGCGACACTCCGCAGCTTTTGAGGCATCGAAATTTGCGTCAATAAAAAACCACTCAACTAAAAGTGGGATCGAAAAAATAAGAAACCAAAGAATCAGAACTGTGGCAATAATATGTGCCGGAGAGGCAAATAAATTTTTGCGAAGCCAATACCAAGGTCCCGAATGTGAAGTTATAGCTAATGACATACTATCGCTCCACAATTATCATGCGACGATTTAGCCATGCCATAAACTGTGCAATACATAAACTCACAGTTAGATAAGCTAGCATAATTATGAATATGGCTTCAATTGCTTGACCTGTTTGTGTAAGCATAGTATTTGATATCGATACAATATCAGGATATCCGATGGCCACGGCAAGAGAACTATTTTTCATTAAATTCATATATGTATTGGACATAGATGGAATCATGACACGTATGGCTTGTGGCATTACTACTAATTGCAACGTACGCATTTTAGATAAGCCTAAGGACTCGCCTGCTTCCCACTGACCACGTCCAACAGATTGAATGCCAGATCGCACAATCTCCGCAACAAATGCTGATGTATAAAGCACAAGACCAATTAGCAGGGCAGACATTTCAGGAGTAAATAGCGACCCTCCACGAAAATTAAAGCCCTTTAATTCAGGTACAGAAAATTGAATACTTGAACTTGCAAGCAATCCACCCACAATAGGCAAACCTATAATCATCAAAGTATTAACCCAAAACACAGGACTGCACTTACCTGTTTTTGCATGCTTAAACTTACATCTGTAGCTATTTAATATTGATAGAACAATCCCAATTAAAAGACCAATCCATATATATAAAAGCCCCTCCCCTTCAAGCTTAGGGAAAATGATGCCACGATTTGAAAGATACACACCGTCAATAGGATTTAAAGCCTGTCTTGGCCCTGGCAATATTTCCGTAAGCAATGAATACCAAAAAAACAAATGTATAAGTAGAGGTATATTACGCATAACCTCTACATAGACAAGTGCAAGACGACTAATTAGCCAATTTGGTGACAGTCGAGAGACACCGACGATGGTCCCTAAAATCGTACAGCCCATTATGCCTAAAAATGAAACGAATAGAGTATTTAAAAACCCAACCGATAAAGCCCGTAAATAAGTATCCGTAAGCTTATATTCAATTAAGCTTTCACTAATTGCAAAGCCTGCTTCCTTATCTAAGAATGCAAAGCCTGTTTGAATATTTCTTGAATGTAAATTGTCTAAAAGATTGCTAATTAAAAACCAGATTCCTACAACAACAAGTGCAAAAACTATAATCTGATAAATAATCGCTCTAAACCTCTCATCATTCCAAGAGAAGCGAATTTTTCTCATACATTTTATTACTTTTAAAAAAAGCAATATACCATTAAATGTATACTAAATTCTATTTGTGAATGCCCTAAATCAATATGATTACTTTTCAGCACGTCTTTAAGTCCTACGGAAAAAACCCCAATATTCTTGCTGATATTAATTTTCAGATAAAGGATGGAGAGTTTGTTTTTATTTCTGGCCCATCTGGTGCAGGTAAGTCCACATTATTAAAATTGATTGCTGGACTTGAGTCTCCTTCACGCGGAACCATAACCGTAAACGATCAAAAATTCAGTGATTTAAATTCAAGAAGCCAACCATATGTTAGAAGAGCCATAGGCATTATTTTGCAAGATACGCATCTTCTTTATGATAGAAATGCTTTTGAAAATGTGATGCTACCATTGGCTGTCATGGGCGTTAGTCGGGATAAAGCGGGAGCACGTGCTAGAGCGGCTCTTGAAAAAGTAGGTTTAGGGCATAAAGAAAAAGCAAATCCAATTGAACTCTCTGGCGGAGAGCAGCAAAGACTTGCCATTGCCAGAGCGATAGTTAATCGGCCTAAAGTTTTAATTGCAGATGAACCAACAGCTAACTTAGATAAAAATACGGCACGTAAAATTTTAGACGTATTCCAAGACTTTAACCGTGTAGGTGTAACTACACTAATTTCATCTCATGATACGGATTTATTAAAAAATTATGCGAACCGTACCATTATTATCGAACCAGGCAAATTCACCGATTTAGGGGGTCAAGTATGAAATCTTGGCTAAGACACTACGGTTATGCGATAAACACTGCCTTTCGAAGACTGGCTCAGATGCCCGCTTCGAGCATTTTAAATATTGTGGTTATTGCATTTGTATTATCGATTCCATTGGTATTAAGTTCGATAGTTACAGCCTTAGAACCTGCAACTCAAAGAGTATCTGTAAATCCTGTGATCACCGTGTTTATGAAAGAGTCGGTGAGTTTAAAAGAGACGGAATCTTTCGAACAAAATCTTAAATCTAAATTTTCCGATTCCATTGCTAGCACAAGTGTGGTGTCCAAAGATGAAGCATACGCCTCCCTGAGACAGCAACCTGAATGGGCCGAATCGCTTGAAACATTGAAGACGAATCCATTGCCACATAGTATTATCGTAACGCTAAAGGACTCGGTAACAAGCGAAGAAGCGAAGGGCATTGCAGAGAGCATCAATCGAGACAATCTAGTGGACCTATTACAGTTTGACAGTGAGTGGATTAAGAAACTTCAATCACTTCTAAATTTTATGCGAGCACTACTTGGGGTATTAGCGCTGGGAGTAATTATTGTCGTGGTATCGACTGTATTTAACACTATTCGCATGCAAGCATTGGTACAAAGGGACGAAATTGCAGTAGCTCGACTTGTGGGTGCGACCGAAAGTTTTGTGCGCAGGCCTTTTCGCGTGTTCGGAGCGATTACGGGATTATTTGCAAGTATATTAGCCATAGTCTTTGCGAAAATCGCATTGATGAGCCTAAATGGGGCATTAAGCGAATTTGCAAGCACGTACGGAATTAATTATTCACTCGAACTTCCAAACTTCTTTTATTTATTAATTAGCATATTGATTGTTATGCTTGTGGCTTCTATTTCAGCCGCATGGTCTGTCACGAAAACCACAAAATTCTAATTGCTTTGAGGCGGTGGGACATATTTTGAGATACTCATCATAAGCCCCATCGCAATTCCTAAAGTAAGAAGTGCTGTGCCTCCATAACTCATAAAAGGCAATGGCACACCCACAATCGGAAGAATACCCATGACCATGCCCATATTTACAAATACATAGAAAAATAAAATCATGGTTAAGGCACCCGCAAGCAAAGTGCTAAATTGAGTTTGGGCATTTAATGTGATCATAAAGCATCGTGCAATTAACAATGTGTACATGACCAACAAAAACACGCTTCCAAACAAACCAAACTCTTCCGCATAAACGGCAAAAATAAAGTCAGTAGATTGCTCGGGTATGAAATCTAGATGCGTCTGAGTTCCTTGCATATACCCTTTGCCGTAAAGCCCACCAGAGCCTATTGCAATCATGCCTTGTATAGTATGAAAGCCTTTTCCAAGAGAATCAGACATTGGATCAAGCAATGTGCAAACTCTCGTCTTTTGATATTCGTGCAGAACAACCCAGTCAAAACCTGGTTTACATAAGGTATCTTCAAAATAGATGATTAATCCTATGCCAACGGCTAGAATCAACCCAATAGGAAGAATTAATTTAAAGGATAAGCCAGCAAAATAAATTACGAAAAATCCTGAAGCAAAAACAAGTAAGGCAGTTCCTAAATCGGGTTGTTTAATAATCAAACCAAATGGTACCAATAACATCACAGCCGCTATTAAATAATCGAAGACATTTAGATCATTTCTTCGTTTATCGAAATACCATGCAAGCATCATAGGCACAGCAATCTTCATGATCTCAGAAGGCTGAATTCTTGCTATTCCAATATTTAACCAGCGCGTAGCACCTTTACTTGTTTCTCCAAATAATAAAACTCCAAGAAGCAGCAAACATCCCACAACATACATAGGAATCACAAATTTCATGATTGTTGGAGGAGACCATAGAGACACAAACCACATAACAAAAAGAGCAATAAGAAAATTTTTGCTTTGTGCGATAAACCTCCCTTCAGCCCCACCAACGGCCGAATGCATAACGAACAAACCCACCACCGCAAACAATACAAGCAGTATCATCAGCGGCCAGTCGATTGAGCGGAATGATTTATATATCAATCCAGCAATCATGTTTGCGATATTATTTACGGTCTTATTCATCTGGATACTGGCTCGAATTAGGTCCTCTAAATATCTCAGGACGCGTATCTAGAGGCTTATCCTCAGGGTTTGACAATGGCTTCTCTGGCACTTCGGTATCAGGTGAGCTTTCACTCTCTGCATCAATATTGTCCTCAATTGCAGGTGATATCGTTGTATCATAGCCATCGTTAATAAGTGACTCTTCATAAACTTTTTGACGTTGTGGAGAGAGCCAATAATCAAATACTTTTCTGGCAATGGGTGCGGCTACGGTCGATCCCCAGCCCCCATTTTCGACTATAAGTGCTAATGCGATTTTAGGGTTGTCTGCAGGTGCATACCCAATATAAAGTGCGTGGTCATGCAAACGTTTTTTTAGGTTTCTTGCGTTGTAGCGAGAACCACGCAAGTTAAAAACTTGTGCCGTACCAGTCTTTCCTGCCGATAGATAATCTGCTCCTGCAAATACTCGTCTTGCGGTCCCTGAGCGTGTTACCTGCACCATCGCATTTTTAACAACATCGATATATTTTTGGTTAAGTGGAATGATATATTCAGGCTCTTTTACGATAGGTGTAACAGATCCATCTAGGGGATTTTCAAGTAGATTAACTAAATGCGGTCTCATATACACACCATTAGCCGCAAGCACTGATGTGGCTTGAGCTAGCTGCATAATCGTAAATGAGTTATAGCCTTGGCCAACGGCTACAGAAATAGTCTCACCTACGAGCCATGATTTTTTCTTAGGGTCCTTAAATGCCTTGGATTTCCATTCTTTTGATGGCAATATCCCCCTCTTCTCGCCCACTAGGTCTATTCCAGTTTGCTTTCCAAATCCAAACTGAATCGTAAAATCGTGCAATCGATCCACACCAATTTCAGGACCTAAGCTAAAGAAAAAAGTATCGGAGGAAACTACGATTGCCCTATGCATATCGATATTTCCATATACGGCACCACCTGCATTTCTAAATCGCTGCTTGCCGTATTCAAAATAGCCAGGGTCATAGACACGTTTTTCTGGAGCTCGCACACCCAGCTGCATCGCAGCAAGACCTACAAACGGCTTATAAGTCGACCCTACTGGAAACGTCCCCGATATCGGCCTATTTAATAGTGGCGAATTCTCATCATCGGCCAAGCGCCTCCAATCAGCTACATCGATTCCATCCACAAAAAGATTCGGATCATAAGATGGAGATGACACATAAGCTAGCACCTGCCCACTTCTTGGGTCAATAGCTACTAAAGCTCCCCTTTCAACCACACCATTTTTTACAAATAAGCTTTCGGCTAATTTTTGAAGACCTAAATCTACAGAAAGCCTAAGATTTAATCCAGGCTCAGGATCAGTACTGCGCAGAATGCGTACAGGTTTACCTGAAGCAGAAATTTCAACTTCCTGCCATCCTGTTTTCCCATGCAATTGAGTTTCATAGCTAAGCTCAATGCCCTTTTTTCCGATTAAATCAGTGCCTCGATAATTGCCCTCAATCCCCTTTTCTTCAAGCTTTTCTTGGTCTTTTTCAGAGATTCGTCCCACATAACCGATCAAATGAGCCGCAGTCTCCCCTTGAGGATATTCGCGCACCCACCTAGCCTTTAAGCTTACTTTCGGAAATTTATATGAGTTCGCTGCAAATAAGGCCGCTTCTTTATCGGTAATATTTCTACGCAATGGAATAGACGTATATCGATTCGAACCTGCCACGCGTTGTTTAAACCGCTTTATATCTAGCGGTGAGATGGCAATGATTTCCTGTAGCTCATTTATAAGTGCATCTAAATCCTTAAAATCATGCGGCACTATTTCGATTGTGTAATCACGATAGCTGCGAGCTAACACCTCTCCATTTCTATCAACTACGTCACCACGTTTTGGAGGAATGGGTAAAAGTGTGATGCGATTTCTCTCGGCTCTCTCTGAAAACCCTTGATATCGCACAATCTGCAAAAAATAAAGCCTATATATGAGTAGCCCAAAACAACTTAAAACAAGAAGCATCGCTACAAAAACTCGTATAAGTAGTTTTTTGCGATTAACGCCTTTTTTTGGAGCGAATTCAAACATACTAATTCGCCTCGTAATGAATAGTACCTAGGAACCTAAATACTATATCGACCACAAACCACAATAGTGCAGTTATTAGTCCAGAGATAAGCCATGCCCATCCACCCCATGACCCATGAAGCCATGATTCAAATAAATGGGATGGCAATGCTGAAAAAATAAATATCGGTAGTACGACTATAAATTGCACAAATACAGAATACTGCATCATACGATTTCTAGACAATGCAATTCCAGAGAGAGCCAAAATGTAGTGTAGTGAATGTGATCCTAACAATGTTGTATCAAAAACATCAACCAACATACCGACAATAATGGCTACTGCAAAACCCATGCCTCGTATATTATGTGCAAACCAGTAAGCGATCACTAGAATTAATAAATCAGGTGAACCCTCCCATGCACGCCATGGGAGAAGGGAAAAAAGCCATGCAAAAAATAGACTGCCCCAAACTAAAAAGAAACTAGGATGAAAGGTATCTGGATTCTCATCGAAGGTATGAATTTTATGATTGGGATTATTCATGATTTCCCTCTTCATTTAATTCTTCGATTTTCTGAGTACCTTCAGTTTTAAGAACAAGAAAATGTTTATTTCGATTAGGACGAGCCATTGGTTCTACTAGCCCTACAACAAACCCCTGAGCTGAACTTTGATCTATACGAATAACTTTACCTATAGCCAATCCTGAAGGATATATACCACCTATACCAGAGGTCACAACTTCATCACCGACCATAATATCAGCCCCTGGAGAAAGATAACGCAATTCCAGCGGATAGCCTGAACCTGCACCATAAACTACTACTCTGAGCCCATTACGCACCAGAATTGCGGGGATTTGAATTGATTCATCAGTAATTAAAATCGTCTCAGATGTGCGAGTTGAGGCTCTTTGAATTTGGCCAACTAAGCCACCTTCACCAATAACTGGCATACCAGCTTTTATACCTTCTCGCTCACCTTTATTAAGAACAATATTTCCCTTAACTGGATTATTAGGAATATAAAGAATCTCAACAGCAAGCGATTTAACTGGAATATTTTCCTTAAGTTCAAGCAATCTGCGCAGCTGAGCATTTTCTGCTGTCAGTTGCAATGCTTGAGTTTGAAGCTGAGTAAGGTCAATAGATTTTCTTTGAGACTCTTGAACACTAAGCTGAGCAAGATCTACCGCATTAAACCATCGATAAATTTTATCGATAATATTTTTAGGCCAAATTGCAACGCGATATGTAGGGTCGATAACAGCTGCAAGAGTTTGACGAACAGGCGTAAGCCAACTTGTTCTAGAATCGATAATCATCACTGCCACGCAAAAGATGATCATCAATAGAACAGTAGAGCTGGAAAGATTTCCGTCCTTAAATAAACGCCAAGATTTCTCTTGTGGCATGACGACCCCAAATCATATACAAAATTATTCTTGTATAAATACAGGTCCAAGACTCTCAAGATGTTCTAGAGCTTCACCGCAACCACGAACTACACAAGTTAATGGATCTTCTGCCACCATAACTGGTAAGCCAGTTTCTTCTTGAAGTAGACGATCAAGGTCACGTAATAAAGCACCACCACCTGTTAAGGCAATACCTTTTTCTGTGATATCAGCCCCTAATTCAGGAGGAGTGTGTTCAAGTGCGATTTTTACTGCAGATACGATTTGATTAAGCGGATCGTTAAGTGACTCTAGAATCTCATTAGAGTTTACTGTGAAACTACGAGGCACACCTTCAGATAGATTGCGCCCCTTAACCTCAATTTCACGAACCTCAGTACCTGGAAATGCTGCACCAATTTGTTTTTTGATAATCTCAGCAGTTTGGTCCCCGATAAGCATGCCGTGGTGACGACGTACGTAGTTTACGATTGCATCATCGAACTTATCTCCGCCTACGCGAACCGAACCTTTGTAAACCATACCACCTAGTGAAATAACGGCAACTTCGGTAGTACCACCACCGATATCAACAACCATAGAGCCACTAGGATCTGAAACGTTTAACCCTGCACCAATAGCCGCAGCCATAGGCTCTTCAATTAAGTAAACTTGGCTAGCACCTGCTCCAATAGCCGCCTCACGAATAGCCCTTCTTTCAACTTGAGTAGAGCCACAAGGCACGCAAATAATAATTCTTGGACTAGGTGAGAAAAAACCTCTAGGATTAACAAGCTTAATAAATTGCTTAATCATCTGTTCTGTAACAGAGAAATCCGCAATTACACCATCCTTCATAGGACGAATGGCCTCAATATTTCCTGGAACACGTCCAAGCATTTGTTTAGCGGCTAAGCCGACAGCTTGTATAACCTTCCTACCATTCCCGCCGTCATGACGGATAGCCACTACAGAAGGCTCATCTAAGACAATACCTTTTCCGCGAACGAAAATAAGAGTATTTGCGGTACCAAGGTCAATGGCCATATCAGTGGCGAAATAGTTTCTAAGGAATCCGAACATATTTTTTTTAGAGAATTTGGATAACGAATAATTTATAATTAGTAGAATTTTACGATTTTACCACTATTGACTATTATTTTTTCTTATGTCTCTTGATTCAACCGATATCACTCGCATAGCTAAATTAGCACGTCTTGAACTAGACTCAGAAGCCCATAAGCAGCTAAATAGCGAGCTTAATGATATGTTTAATCTTATAGAGACTCTGCAGTCAGTTGAAACTAGTGACGTAGAGCCACTTTCTCACCCACTATCACTGAACCAAACCATAAGTCTTCGTCTAAGAGACGATATAGTTACAGAGACTTCAGGCGTACCAGAGAGAGAATCTTTGATGTCTAATGCTCCAGCTAAATCCGAAGGTTTATTTTTGGTACCTAAAGTTATCGAATAAATTAATGCCTCATGTCAGCTGGCATTAATTTTGATATTTCTATAGATAAGTACTAAACGACTTCTTACCCTAAATTACATTCATAACTAAGCCATTAGTTTAAGTCTTAGAAAGTTCATAGAGTTGTTTGTATTAAAATAATCTAAACAAAATTTCTTAATTAAATTTCATGCGTCTAACATCAATAAATTCAGTGCGCAAAGCACTGGATAACAAAGAAATTAGTGCTTCTGAACTTGCTAAGCTAAGTTTAGAGAAAGCCGAAAAACTCTCAAAATTAAATGCATTTTTACATATCGATCCAGAGTTAACTTTAGCTCAAGCGAAGATTGCAGATCAGATGATTGCAGAGGGTCGTCAAACCGCATTAACAGGCATACCTATTGCACATAAGGACATATTCGTAACAAAGGGCTGGAGAACTACAGCTGCAAGCAAAATGCTTGAATCTTATGTATCTCCTTTTGATGCCACTGTAGTTGAGCATTTAAATGCAGTCGGCTCCGTTAATATCGGTAAACTAAATTGCGATGAATTTGCTATGGGCTCTGGAAATGAAAATTCCGCTTTTGGTCCATGCTTAAACCCTTGGGATTTAGAAGCTGTACCAGGAGGTTCTTCAGGTGGCTCGGCTGCCGCTGTAGCTGCAGGCATTGTTTGTGCTACTACAGGTACTGACACAGGGGGATCTGTTAGACAACCATCTGCCCTTTGTGGTGTATCTGGTATAAAGCCTACTTATGGCACAGTGTCACGTTATGGCATGATAGCTTTTGCTTCAAGCTTAGATCAGGCGGGTCCTATCGCACATTCATGTGAAGACCTAGTAGAAATGCTTGATATTATGTCTGGGTTTGATCCAAAAGATTCAACATCGCTTCAAGTTTGTGGATCTTCTGAAAACAAGCAAGGACGCGTAAAAGCAGAATTTAAAACCGCATTAGAAAAGTTCGAAAACAAAGGTTCTAAACCGCTTGAAGGTTTACGAATCGGTGTTCCTAAAGAGTACTTCGCAGAAGGACTATCTGATGAAGTAAGAGCTGCTACTGAGGCGGCTATCGAGAAGATGGTTGAATTGGGAGCAAGGCGAGTCGAGGTGTCATTGCCACGGACAAAATTTGCTATCCCTGCTTATTATGTAATTGCACCAGCAGAGGCTTCAAGCAATCTATCACGATACGATGGTGTGCGATATGGGCATAGAAGTTCGGATTATCAGGGTATAGAGCAGATGGTATCGCGTTCACGCTCTGAAGGATTTGGTCCTGAAGTGCAACGTCGCATTATGGTGGGCACATATGTGTTATCACACGGATACTATGATGCATATTATTTGCAAGCTCAGAAAGTGCGCAGATTGTTGGCTCAGGATTTTGACCATGCTTTAAAAGAAGAATGCGATTTTATTGTAGGTCCTGTTACTCCAACCGTCGCTAAAAACATAGGCGAAAATTCGGACGATGTGACGGCTGATTGGCTTGCGGATATTTATACACTTGGCGTTAGTTTGGCTGGTTTGCCTGGAATGTCCATTCCATGCGGATTTGGCGGTGTTTCGGGTAGGCGTCCTATTGGTTTACAGATTGTCGGTAAGCATTTTGATGAGGGTGCATTACTTGCACTTGGTCATATTTATCAACAACATACTGATTGGCATTTACGTGAGTTGGAGATTGCATAATGGAATGGGAAATTGTTATCGGTCTTGAGACACACGCACAGCTATCGACTAAATCAAAAATATTCTCTGGTAGTAGTACAGCATTTGGAGCTGAGCCAAATACTCAAGCGAATGCAGTGGATATGGCGTTGCCGGGGACATTGCCAGTAATGAATTATGGGGCGGTAGAGCGTGCAATAGCGTTTGGTATTGCGGTTGAAGCGAAAATTGCACCTATTTCGATTTTTGCACGCAAGCATTATTTTTATCCTGACCTACCTAAAAATTATCAGACTTCGCAATATGAAGACCCAACTGTTGTGGGCGGAAAGGTTAAGTTCTATGTAGGTGAAACGGAGCACACTGTAAATTTGACTCGTGCTCATTTGGAGGAAGATGCGGGCAAATCATTGCATGAGGATTTTGAAGGTCCATTAGGCGAAAAATCATCAGGCATCGACTTAAATCGCACTGGTACTCCCTTGCTTGAGATTGTGACTGAGCCTGAAATTCGTTCTGCGGCTGAGGCGGTTGCATATGCACGTGCATTACATAGTCTTGTTGTATGGTTGGGTGTATGCGATGGAAATATGCAGGAAGGTTCTTTCCGATGCGACGTTAATATCTCCGTAAGACCTAAGGGTTCAAATGAGTTTGGTACGCGCACTGAAATTAAAAACTTAAACTCATTTAAGTTTATGGAAAAGGCGATTCATTACGAGGCTCGCAGACAAATTGAGCTTATCGAAGACGGCGGCAAAGTAACGCAAGAAACTCGTCTTTACGATGATATAAATGATGAAACTAGAAGCATGCGTTCAAAAGAAGATGCACATGACTACAGATATTTCCCTTGTCCCGACCTTCCGCCTCTTCATATCGATGATGCGTGGATTGAAAAAGTTCGCAGTGAAATGCCTGAACTTCCACAAACTCGCAAAGCTAGATATAGCAAAGATTTCGGGCTTTCTGAGTATCATGCAGCTCAACTTACCCAATCTCGTGAGATGGCAGACTATTTCGAGAGACTCCTATCACTTGCTGGAAGCCAAAATGCTCAGCTTGTCGCTAACTGGATTATGGGCGATATCTCGGCAAATCTAAACCGCGAAGAATTAGGTTTCAATCAATGCCCTATTACTGCGGAACATATGGCCACATTGATTAAGCGCATTGAAGATAAAACCATATCAAGCAAAATCGCTAAAGACGTTTTTCAATCCATGTGGAGCGGCGAAAATGGCGGCGATCCAGATGCAATTATTGAAGCTAAAGGGCTTAAACAAATCAATGATAGTGGTGCGATTTCTGCGATGATTGATCAAGTCTTAGCGGAGAATGCGGATATTGTTGCCGAATTTAAAGCAGGCAAACAAAAAGCATTTAATTCCTTAGTGGGCAAAGTAATGAAAGTGGCTAAAGGGAAGGCAAATCCTGCTCAAGTTAACGAAGTATTGGCTGAAAAACTAAAATGATTACAGGGCATAGAATTTGGAAATTCACTAAGATGCATGGCGTGGGAAATGATTTTGTTATCCTCGATGCCGTTAGTGATTTTCTTGAAATTACGCCTGAAATTATCCGTGCCATTGCCCACAGACAGTTTGGTGTAGGTGCGGACCAAGTTCTTATTGTTGAAAATCCAAGCCATCCAGAAGCCGATTTCAAATATCGAATATTTAATTCGGACGGATCTGAAGTTGAAAATTGTGGCAATGGTGCTCGTTGCTTTGTTCAGTTTGTTCATGAAAAGCATCTCTCTGGACGCAATCCGATTAAAGCTGAAATCGCAACAGGCGTTATTAGCTTATATAGAAACGATGATTCATCCGTCACCGTTGATATGGGCCCTGCTTCATTTGATGCGGAAAATGTGGGATTTGATACGCAAGGATTAAGCTTGCGAAAAGAAAATGAAGCGGATGTGTGGGCATTGCCACTAAATAATGGAAGCACCATAGAAATAACGGTCGTAAGCATGGCCAATCCACACGCTGTTCAAATCGTTACTGATGTTCAGACGGCACCTGTACTATCTCAGGGACCTCTAATTGAATCGCACCCCTACTTTGCAAACCGCATAAACGCAGGGTTTATGCAGATTTTATCGGTTCATGAAATTAATCTTAGGGTCTATGAGCGCGGTGCGGGAGAGACATTAGCTTGCGGGACGGGGGCTTGTGCGGCCGTTGTCTCGGGTATTCGACGTGGCTTATTAGAGAGCCCTGTTAGTGTTAATATGCGTGGCGGCACTATTGAAATTAGCTATTATGGCTCGAACGTGTGTATGAGAGGGCCTGCGACTACGGTGTTTGAAGGCCAAATCGATATCGATAAATTACTGTCGGACATTCCGAAAGAGGGATTAACAAATGAATGATCAAAAGGCTCAAGAGATTGCAAATTTTTTGTCGGAAAACCCCGATTTTTTTATGCAATATGAGGAATTATTTATTTCGATGAAAGTGCCTGATCCGAATGGAAGTGGGACCATCTCATTACTTGAAAAGCAAATAAACACTTTACGTGCTCGTAATTCTATTCTAGAAGAAGGCCTTGAAGTTCTAGCTACAGTTGCAGACGATAATAAGCAAATAAACGATAGTATTTTGCAATGGTGTGTGCAATTAGTGGCCGAAAAGAATCCACATCAATTGCCACTTGTAATTCATACTGGTTTGCAAAAAGTTTTTCCTGAGCTTAATGTGGAACTTAAGTTGTGGAATTTGATAAACGAAAATCATCCATACAATTATAAAAACGAGGAAGTTGAAAAATGGGCTCAAGGGCTTGAGAAGCCATACTTAGGTTCAATGGTACTTGAAGATATCAAGCAGTGGTGGACAGCTGAATCTGGAAGTTTCGCACTTATTCCACTTACCTATAAAGAAAGAGTTGTTGGAATCTTAGGGTTTTCTCATCGTTCTGTTTCTCATTTTAGTGATGAAATGGGGACCACATTTTTGCAGATGATTCACGATTTGGTGGTGGCGGCATTGTCACGGTTAGATCAGGGTGATAACGAAGAAGATTTTCCTGAATTAACTCCAGTTTAGCTTATGTCAGATTACGTAAATGAGTGGCTTGAGAGTCTGAGAATTGATAAAAATTCCTCGGTTCATACGGTGGCCGCTTATAGGCGTGATCTTAATCATCTCGCAGAACTCTATCCCGAGAGGGAGCTGGGCGAATTAACGAATATGGAGATTCGCCAAGGCATTGCCACCTTACATTCGAGAGATTTTAATCCTCGCTCCTTGATGCGTATTTTATCTTCGTGGCGCAATTTTTATAAATGGTATTCGCTGAAATATGGGTTGGATATGAATCCGACTTTGGGTGTGAAGACGCCGAAAGTGGCACGACCGCTTCCGAAGGCATTGACAGCGGATGAGGCGAAGATGCTGCTCGATGTGGGTATTCAGACGGACGATAATTCTGCTGTGCACGCCCGCGATCAGGCGATGTTCGAGCTACTGTATTCAAGTGGTCTGCGTCTGTCTGAGCTTGTGAATTTGGATATTGAATTTCACAAAAGCAGTAGCTATGAATCGCAAGGATGGCTTGATCTTGATGCACATGAGATATCTGTTATCGGTAAGGGCCGCAAACCGCGTATTGTGCCGCTTGGGGCGAAGGCAGAGGAGGCGATTCGTGATTGGCTTTCGAGGCGTGTTGAATTGGAAAGCCCTAAGACGAGTGCAAGCGATAAATATGCTTTGTTTTTAGGCACTAAGGGCAAGCGCATCTCGCCTCGTGTAGTGCAACTGCAGCTTAAAATACTTGCTGCGAAAACAAATATCCCATCAAATATTCATCCTCATGTTTTAAGACACAGTTTCGCTAGTCATCTATTACAGTCTTCTCAAGATTTGCGTGCAGTGCAGGATTTGCTAGGTCACTCTAAAATATCTACTACGCAACTATATACGAGATTGGACTTTCAACATCTCTCCGAAGTCTACGATAAGGCACATCCACGTGCGAAGAAAAAGCCTCGAAAATAATCGATGCACAAAAATAGGGCTATTGGAAAGGCTTGTTTTATGTGGTTAAACAGGGGAAGCTTGAATCTTACTAGTGCGGCGTAGTATCCCTTTTTGAGCACCAAAAAGTAATGCCACTACATAGCAAACACCGCCTAAAATGGCGATTATAGCGGAAGGAGGAAAATTATAATTGTAGGCAATTACAAGACCAAAATACAAAATGCAAAGCGATATTATTGCGGATAGAACGATTTGTCGCTCTAAACTTCTTGTAACAAATGTAGAAGTAATCGCAGGCAGTAGCATCACACTAACTACTAATAAAGTTCCTAGTACCTTGTACCCAGCAACTAAGTTAAAAGCTAGCATCACTAAAAACAAAAGATGTGTAATTCGCCCAAGACCGCCGTCCATTCTCATGAATAAAGGGTCGAGACATTCCATAACAATTGGACGGTAAAACAAAGCAAGCAAAATCATGGTTACACTGCTAACAATCAGTATGACCCATATATCGATATCCGAAATATTGTAAATAGTTCCAAAAAGAATATGGGAGAGCTCGTGTCCGTCATTGCCAACTAAAATCATACCTAAAGAGAGGGACAAAATATAGGTAGTCGCAAAGCTCGCATCCTCTTTCAGATGCGTATTTTGCATAATAATACCTGCTCCGATAGCCACTACCAGCCCCGTTATTACGCCACCCGCAAGCACAACAAGCGATGCGGACCCTGCGATCATCATCCCAATTGCTACTCCTGGAAGCAAAGCGTGAGACATCGCATCAGCCACCAAGCTCATGCGACGGATAACCAAAAATACACCAAGCACACTTGCGGAGATGCACAGAAATAGGCCCGCTACAAGGGCATATGACATGGTAAGGTCGACAACAAAGGGCTCTATAAAAAATTCGTACATTAGAACCCCTTCAAAGCAAGATCTCGAGCTTTTGACAAATTCTCTGGATTTAATGCAGTTGCCGTATCACCCCAATAAACAACGCATCCCGACAAAAGCAAAGTCTGCGGAAAATATGTGCGAATTTGATTTTGATCGTGGGAGACGGCGATTACAGTTTTTCCGTCCGCAATAAAATCGAGGATAACTTGCATCAAAAGTGGCAATGCATCGTTATCTATCGCAGAAAACGGCTCATCAAGTAGTACAACTTTGGGATCTCTTAGAATTAGTCTGGCAATGAGTAAGCGTTGCATTTGCCCACCCGATAGTTCAGAAATGAGGCAATTTGACCTACTGTGCAAACCGACTCGCTCGAGAGAGTGCTCTATTAGTCTGAGTTCTTCCTCTCTAAAGCGACTGAAGAGCCCAACTCTATAACCAGCTCCCAGTGCCACAAAGTCGGCCACAGTTATCGCGAAGCCCCTATCGATGTGACTAATCTGTGGCACAAAACTCACATCACGATGGAGAGAAGGGGCGTAGTCAACGCATCCTTGGTCAGGCTTTATGAGCCCAGCCAAAGTTTTCATGAGCATGGTCTTTCCTGCGCCGTTAGGCCCATATACTGCAGTGAGAGACCCTGCTTGAAATTCTCCCGTCACATCGTTAAGGATTGGAGAGTGTGTATGATGAGGATGATACAGAGTTACGTTTGATAACCTAATCGCGTCCATAACTACCACTCAAGTAGATTAAAAGCTACAAACCACATAATCGCTAATAATACCAGAACCATGACCAATCTGCTTAGAGCGGAAGAAGTAAGCAAACTACGTTTTACCTTACCGTGATCATGATTATGGTTCGTATCGCGCTTTTCTATGGTATCCACCTAATAACGACTTACGGGTTTCAATAATATGTAAAGAATTGAATATAAAATATCTCAACACTTAATGATACATAGTATCGTTATATTATTTCACAATGTTATAACATATCAAATTAAGCAAGTCTATGGCAGCCCCTAAAATTCTCACTGCAAATATCCAGGACCGTATTAAGCAAGCAACAGAAATTTGCAATCAAAGAGGACTTCGCCTCACACCCATTCGCTCACAGGTTTTAATACTACTTCTTCAGGCTGCCCGTAGTCTTAAAGCGTATGAGTTACTCGATATGATGAAAGCTCATCATAAAAGCTCTCAGCCAGCAACTGTTTATAGAGCCCTTGAATTTCTTGTTCAAGAAGGATTTGTACACAGAGTAGACACTATCAACGGTTGGGTTGCATGTAATAATTTTGATCACGAAGACGAAGAAAGCCAAGATGATATAAGCGTTATTGCCGTATGCTCTAGATGTAATAAAGTTCAAGAACTTGACCCAACCGATATCTCACCCTTTATCACATCCCTTTTAGAATCTGCAGGATTTGAAAACCGCTCTCCCAAAACAGAAATTCGTTCTATTTGTAGTGAGTGTCGCCAAAAACATATTTTCTTTTAAAATGTAAGATTATTTAATAAAAGAAATTATCCATATATGCAACAGAAAAATATGATCCCAGTTACTGTACTGACTGGATTTTTAGGTGCAGGTAAAACTACCCTTCTTAAAAGAATACTTACAGAGTCTCACGGCCAACGCATTGCAGTAATCGAAAATGAATTCGGTGAAGAAAATATCGATAATGAGATTTTGATTCAATCCACTGGCGAAGAAATAATCGAATTAAATAATGGATGTATTTGTTGTTCTGTTCGCGTGGACTTAGAGAATACACTTTTAGATTTAAAAGCTAGATTAGACTCAGGTGAAAGTAATTTCGAGAGAGTTATTATAGAAACCACGGGTGTTGCAAATCCAGGCCCTATTTGCCAAACCTTCTTTCTTAACGATGAAGTAGCCGCATTCTATAGGCTAGATGCAGTTATTACCATTGTAGATGCAAAACATGGCATGGACACATTAACAAATGAGATTGAAGCTCAAACTCAAGTGGGATTTGCTGATAGGATATTAATTTCTAAAGTTGATTTAGTAAGCAAAGAAGAATACGAGGACCTACGTCATAGACTAGTTCATATGAATCCACGTGCAGAAATTATGCCTGTGAACTTCGGTGAGGTTGACCTTAAGAAAATTCTAAGTGTGTCTGGATTTAATTTGAATGAAATTTTGGAGATAGACCCAGAATTTTTAAAATGCGAAGACGATGAACATGAACACGACCATGAGTGCGGGGAACATTGCCACCATGACCATGAACATGACCACGATCATCACCATCACCATGACCACCACCACTCACATCACAACGATGCGATAAAGGCATTTGTATATACTTCAGATAAGCCATTTGACCCTGTTCGCTTGGATGAATTCTTAAGTGGGCTTGTGCAAGTTTATGGGCCTGATATGTATCGTTACAAGGGTATCATTTATATCAAAGGGGCACCTGTAAAATTCCTACTTCAAGGTGTGCATATGGTCTTGGGTACAAATCCTGGACAACCGTGGGGCTCTTCTAAGAAACAAAGCAAAATCGTATTTATCGGAAAAAATCTGCCGCACGATGTGTTCACTGAGGGACTAAATCAATGTCTGGCGTAGGCTAGGTTTTTCCCTTAATTTAAGGGAATGTACTAAGGGCTTCATTTTAAAAATAGCTTATCGTAGATTTATAAATTTACTTCTGAGGATTTTTATATGAAGCCATTTTTTATGAAAGCATTGTCAGTAGTGGCACTTGGATGTGCACTAGTGAGCCCGTCATTTGCAGATGAGCCTATCGTAATCAAATTTTCACACGTTGTTGCATCTGATACACCTAAAGGCAAAGGGGCCGATTTATTTAAAAAATTGGCTGAAGAAAAATTTCCTGGAAGAGTTAAAGTAGAGACTTATCCGAACTCATCTCTATACGGTGACGGTAAAGAGATGGAAGCTCTTTTAACAGGGAATGTTCAGATGCTAGCTCCATCATTAGCGAAATTCTCTAAATATCAAAAGAAAATTCAAATTTTCGATTTGCCTTTCCTTTTTGAAGATATAGCTGCTGTAGAGAAATTCCAAATCAGTGATAAAGGTAAAGAATTACTCAATTCAATGCGCGATAAAGGAATTATAGGTTTAGCTTATTGGAACAATGATGTTAAACATATGTCAGCTAATAAACCATTACGTAAACCTTCAGATGCTCGTGGATTAAAATTCCGAGTTCAAGCTTCGGACGTTCTTGATGCCCAATTTAAACGACTAACTGCTATTCCACGCAAAATGGCATTCGCTGAGGTTTATCAAGGTCTTCAGTCAGGTGTTGTAGACGGTACTGAGAACCCATACTCAAATGTGTACTCTCAAAAGATGCATGAAGTTCAAAAATATATAACTGAAACCGGACATGCACCATTAGGTTATATGGTAATCACAAGCGATAAATTCTGGAGTGGATTACCTGATGATATCCGTAAAGGTTTAGAGGAAATTTTGGCTGATGTTACAGTGAAAGTTAATCAAGAAGCTCAAGCATTAAATCAAAGAGAAAAAGATCGCATTATTAAAGCTGGAACAACTGAAATCCTTACACTCACTGACGCTGAAAAAGATGAGTGGCGTAAGGCTATGGTTCCTGTTTGGAAAAAATTTGAGGGCGAAATCGGTACCGATTTAATCGAGGCTGCCCAAAAATCAAATAACTAATAGGGTACTGAATACTCCTCCCCCGAGCCCTGAAGCTGCGATAAGCGACGGGGCTCTTTTTTCATTGCAGTAGGTGGTAATTATGTCTAATAAAGTGCTAAGCAGATTAGAAGAATTTTTCTTAATCTTCGGGCTGTCGGCTATGACTTTAGTAACGTTCATATATGTTTTGCTAAATAAACTTTACGAGCCCTTTTTATGGCTAGGTTCAAAAATTTCATTTTTTGAAGATGTAGGAATTTTTATTTTGGAAGCAGCCTCTTCAATGACTTACACACTGGCTTTGACGAAATTATTGTGTGCCGTGTTAGTGTTTTTAGGTGCCTCATATGGAGTAAGAACGGCTGGACATATAGGAATCGATATTCTGACGAAAAGATTTCCACTGAATGTACAGAGAAGCATTGCCACCGTAGCTGTAGTTCTATGTATTGTTTACTGTGGCATTGTTGTGTATGCGGCTTGGGAATGGGTGAATGCTTTGTATACGGCCGATGTGGAAGCGGAAGATCTTGAGATGTTTGGCATTAAGCTTTGGCATATTGGTTTGATTTTGCTGCTTGGCTATGCATTGCTTATTTATCGCTTTGTCGAAATATTAATTCGCATTTTGCAGGGCAAACAACACAGTATCGGTTTGGCCGATGAAACGGAAGATGCATTGAAACTGCAAGCTGAAGGAGAAATTTAAAATGTCGATATTAGTTTTATTTGGCACTCTTTTCTTCTTTATGTTGATGGGAGTTCCCGTTGCGTTTTCATTAGGCCTATCTAGCAGCATTATCATTTTATTCTTTAGTGCGGATTCGATTTCCTCGATTGCCGTAAAAATTTTCGAAACCTCAGAGCACTACACTTTGCTTGCGATTCCGTTTTTCTTGCTCGCAGGGGCATTTATGACCACAGGCGGTGTGGCTAAGCGATTAATCGATTTCGCAAATGCTACGGTAGGCCATATTCGCGGCGGTTTGGCGATTGCGTCGGTGTTGTCGTGCATGTTGTTTGCGGCATTGTCAGGGTCAAGTCCTGCGACGGTGGCGGCTGTTGGCTCGATTACGATTGCGGGCATGGTCCGCTCTGGGTATCCCCTAGAGTTTGGCACAGGTATCGTTACAAATGCAGGGACTTTGGGCATTCTGATTCCGCCTTCTATTACGATGGTCGTGTATGCGGCTGTGACTGAGCAATCTGTGGGACGCTTGTTTATGGCGGGCGTGATACCAGGGCTGTTGCTTGGTACTGTGCTTATGGTTGCGATTTATATCGTGGCACGTCGCAAAAATCTTCCTGCACAACCTCGTGCTACTTTCCGTGAATGGATTGTCTCAGCACGCAAAGCATTGTGGGGATTGATTCTTGTATTTATTATTTTAGGTGGGATTTATTCGGGTGCATTTACAGCAACTGAAGCGGCGGCTGTTGCGGCGGCATATTCGTTTTTTGTGGCTGTGTTTGTATACAAAGATATTAAGCTAAAAGAGTGTCCACGTGTAGTTCTCGAGGCTGCAAAACTAAGCGTAATGCTTATGTTTATCATTGCAAATGCGATGTTATTTGCACATGTATTGACTACGGAAAATATTCCTCAAGATATCACACGCATCGTTGCAGATATGAATCTTGAAGCATGGCAGTTCTTGATTGTTGTTAACTTGATTCTGCTTGTTGCAGGTGCGTTTATGGAACCTTCGGCGATTATTTTGATTATGGTGCCGATTCTCTTCCCTATTGCCACCCAACTAGGAATCGATCCAATTCACTTTGGTGTAATGATGGTCGTAAATATGGAGATTGGCTTAATTACGCCTCCGGTTGGGTTGAATCTTTTTGTATCATCTGCGATTACAAAGCTGCCAGTCGAAAAAGTGATTCGTGCGACGCTTCCATGGCTGATGATTATGCTTTTGTTCTTGATTTTGATTACATACGTTCCAGAGATTTCGATTTGGCTTCCGAATGTGATTGGCCAGAATTAGAATGTACTTATTGGGGCTCGGCGGAAACGTCGAGCTTTTTTATGAACTGGGCCTAAAATTAATAATACGATAAGCCCATAAAATCCACTCACACATAAAAACAATACATCTCCTAAAGGTGGCAATGTTCCCGCCCTCTTTCTCCAGCACAAGACATATGCCCCTATCGAGGCGAGTATTCCAAGAGCTATGACCCACCAATTCGCCTGAGTTCCTCTTATATAAATATTATTTTGTGAGCGTTCGTGTAGAGAAAATTTCACATAATAGGGAAAGAAAAAACCTATCCCATTATTTATCAAGCTTTTCCGAGCATCAAATACTCCGTTTAACTTCCAATGATGCATTAGACTTGGTGTGATATTTCTATCTGTTAAAACAAAATCACGACGTGAACTATCTGGCAATGCTCTCGAAAATTCCCAATTTAGATAATCGCCATCCATTGCCACGTTTTCTGAAAAGGGATCATATTTACTAAACGGTATACGAACCAAAGAATAATCATCCCAACGCAACAAATAAATATCACTAGCAGTTGTAACCACCCCATGATATTCCTTGCGAAGCTGCTCTAGCACATCGATACTTATTGTGGACTTGGGCAATACGGCATTTGTTCGCATGAGTTGGATTTCTCCATCCAAAAGCTTTAAATGAAACACGCGATAATCGCTATCTACAAGAAGCACCCCATTATCTATAGCTTTTCTTGTACTAGGACTATCAGCAACAAACCTATGTGGAAATTTAAATCCACGTGCATGCATTAAATCGCTTAAATACTTGCTTTTTGAGGAGTTAATTTTGTTAGTTTCTAAATCAATAAATTCCACGCCATTTGCTGTCATGCGAAATAAGTCATCTGGAGATGCAAAACCCTTTATCCCAGGTTTAGATTCCATAAGAGTATAGAGACCCGTATCAGGTTTATCCAATCGATTCGCTGAGAGCCGCTCTTTATCTATATATTTGACAGCTGTTTCTGCATCAAATTTCCAAGACCCCACACGCTCAGGCAATTGCTTATTACGCATTAATGAATGTAAATTTTTAAATGGCAATGCTCTCTGCGACTCCTCCTTCGTTAAATGCTTTCCATCGGAGTCTTCGTAAGACCATTCTCCATTAGTATATTTGCTAAAAATTAATTTATTGCGATCCGCACTATAGGCGATTATCGTAGTTTTAAAACCTAATGGGAAAATTTGCTTTATATATGTTGGCAATACTGACGCCATCGCCAAAACTGAAATTGCATATAAACAAATACGCGAAAAAAGTATCATGCGTTTCCCCTTTTTATACGGTCGAGCACAGAAAACATTGCCACCAGAAAAGCGAACGCAATTAATGCAAAGTATGGCAATGCATTTGTATAACTTCCATATGTTTCAGATATAAATAGGGCATAAATAAAAACGCCACCGACAAGCAAATACAAAGCTCGACGCAAGGAATGCGTTTCTATTAAGAACATTGCCGTTACGACATAAGCGATAAAGCCAGCAATGCACCATGGCAATATAGTTAGCAAGATTAAGCGAGCAACTTCAATCGGAAGGAAGAGGCTTGTGACAAAGTGCATACCAAATGAAAGAATGCAAGCTATAACAAGAAGCACAGTTACCCCCACAAATAGAGTCAATAATAATGACTTATAAGGGTTAACAGGTATATGAAAAAACAATCTAATTTTTTTATTTAAAGTTTCAGGTAGCCACTGTGCGGCCGCTATCAAAATGCCAGATATAAATGGTATATACGATATATGCTTAAATGGAATTTCTTCTTTAAACACAATCATTCGCCAAATAGCGATACTTCCATGACCTGTTTTTAAACCAAGCATCTCGCTATAGGCGAAAAATAAAACAATAAGTGCGGCTATAAAAGGCAACCATACAAAATAGCGTAATTTAAGCCATTCTTTATAAGCTAAACCGAGAAGTGGATGAGTTGTTTTCATTTATATAATCGTAAGGCTAATATTTTCCAGTTAAACATAAAAATGCATCTTCAAAATTAAGTGGAATTTCAAGCCATTTTCTTGTATTTATATTTTGTTTATGAAGCATGTTTTTTACTTCTTCTGCATCATTAAATGAGCTAACCAATGTGTGCTTATGCAATCGCTCCACACTTACAAGAATATTTGTGGGGTCCTTAATTTCAGAGGAATTATCGTCATTTTCAAAACTCCATTGCTTTAGATTTTCAAAAAAATGCCCACGAGATGCGGAATAAAGAAGCTTGCCGTCTTGTATGATTAGCATATGGTCAATTAGTCTTTCAAGATCTTGAACTATATGAGATGTAAGCAAAACGGTTGTACCATTTTCTTGAACATATTCTTTAAGATAATCTAGCAAAAGCCTGCGATAGCCAACGTCCAGGCCCATTGAATAATCATCAAGAATCATAAGATCAGGAGATTGTGCCATAAGCAAGCCTAAACAGACCTGAGATTTTTGACCGAATGAAAGTCTTGATAATCTGCGATTTGTTGGAACCTTTAGTTTAGAAACTAATTCATAGAAAATTTCAGCACGCCATTTGGAATAAAAATGTCCATAAAACTTCTCTAATTGCTCAATGGACATAAAATCATATTGAATAAAGCCTTCGTGCAAAAGCCCGATACGTTTTCTGGTTTCGGCGTGCAATTTATGACTCGCATCACCAAGAACCTCACATACGCCACTACAGGGCTCAAGATAGCCCATAAGAATATTGATGGTTGTAGTTTTTCCTGCTCCGTTTTTACCGAGCAATCCATATATGCCACCTTTAGGAATCTCGAAGCTTAAATCTTTAATAACTTCGTGACTCCCATAACTATGGCAAAGCTGTGAACACCTAATTATTGGACTAGACATAAAAATTTTGCTAGAACACATACTCTAGGCGAGCTTGAACAGATCTGCCTGGTGCATAATAGTTGAAGTACGTTTTTTTGTCCGTTTTCCTATCTTTTATAAAGCCCATACCATTTATATTTTTTCTATTAAATACATTGAATACATCGACTGTGGCCTTAAGATGGGAGTTTCTTTTTTTGAAAATCTCCACCTCTAAAGACATATCTACTGTAAATCTACGTGGCAATTCTTTTTTCTCATATGATTTAACTTGAGTTCCATCGCTTAATTTCTTCCAACCCTTTTCTAATAGGACTGGTGTTTTTCCCTTCCAAGTAAGGGTTGTTGATAAAAGAACATTTTTAGATAATCTACCACGCCAGAAGCCAACAACATTCCATGGAGTATTGAATTGACCTGCATCCAATTCAGACGCATCAATTAAGTTGCCCTCGTAAATCACTCTCGAACGATCACGTTTTAATTTCTCATCATAATCAGTCAGTGTGAATGTTTTGTAATCCGTAAAACTTGATCTTGATCGACTCCATGTAGCACTTAAACTAAAGAAATGATTTGCGAAGTAGTCATTAGTAAGCGATAAGGTATGACTTCTGAAATTGCCGCGACCATCATTTGATGCGGCATAGGTAGTATCTCCATCTTTAGTCTTAATTTGATGTTCAGTTATTCCTTTTTTCGAATCACGATTTATAAAGTTGTAATCTACATGAAAACCTCGTGGTAGATTAAGATCAAATCCAGCACTAAATTCATCTGAATAAGGCGTTTCCATTTCGCTGGCAATATAGTCTGCCCCCTTCATCCAATGACGCTTGAATTCAAATGGTGGCAATGTACCGTCAGGCAATGGATCAAGCCCTTTTCTTTGGTATCGTGTAGAAAATAAACCTTTATATAAGGCATGATACAAATTAGGCCCACCATAGTAACGACCAGCACCAGCTTTTAAAATAACTCGATCTTTTCCTAGTACATTCCACTCTCCGCTAACACGAGGAGCTATATTGAAATTCTCAAACTGATCATCATAGTCAAATCTAACGCCTGGTCTTAATTTAAAGTCAGCAAATGTAATAGTGTCTTCTAGCCATAATGATATGCGTTGAGTTCTTGCAGATCTATCAAAAGCTGGGGATATGTTTTTAGCTATGAAGAATTGATCTGGTATGTCACCATTTGTTCTTGCAAAGTTATATCCAACACCTTCCTGTCCTGGGGCTAAAGCACCATGAAATTTAGATGTAAGGGTCATGATATAGTCGATATAGCCGCCATTTTTCATGTGGCCAAGAAATGTTTCGATTTCAGCACCTAAAGCAAACTTGTGTTTTGTTTTTCCTATTTCTATAGGATTAAATTCAAAATCTGTAGAAGCTAATAATGTTCGTTGTTTTAAAGACATGCTGCCAGATGCTTGTGATCCTTCTGCTGAATATGGATAAGGTGCTCCCCAATTCTTATCGCCTAAAGTTAACCACGGTAAATATAAACTTGATTCTATATCACGTGCTGTTCGCAGTTGACCATATTTGAATTTAGCCGTGCCCTTACCTAAATCAAAATCTTTGGAGAGTTTTAAAGAAAGGTCATAGGTTTCCTGATCTTGAGAAAAGCCTGATTTAATTGCCCGACTACTAAAATAATCTCCATTATATTTGTAGTAAACACCAGTTAACTTAATATCTAGTCCAGATGCTGTTCTTCCGCCTATCGTTGTTAGAAAAGTCTCTGATTTTCGCCTTTGATCTTTCAGTGAGGCGGACTTGGGATCATTTCCAGCGTAATAAAGAATTGGAATCTTAGAATCTTTTCTATCATAGGATATGATTGCACCCCAATTATTATTAAACGGTATATTTAGCATTACGCCTGAAGAATGCTTCGTATAGTCTGGCTGTCTTGTAGCATCATAAGACTTATAAAAATCTTCGCCTTTTAGTTGAGCTTCGTCGTAATGCTTAATATCCCAAGAACTTCTTGAATGCCCGTAGTAAATCTTTCCGCCAAAGTGAGTTGTATCTGGCTTGCGTGTCTCAGCCTTAATAATGCCTCCAGTAAATCCACTATATTTAACAGAAATTCTTGAATCTTCAATCTCTATATTTTCCAGCTGGTCAACGGAGAGGTTATAGCTTTGAGCTGTAGCAGCTGGATCGCTGCCTTTGCGGAAGTCATTAAAATAATCGCTACGCCCCTGCGAATTAACGATATTAGATTGAACTTTTTCTGGTGTTATGTAGTTATTGTTACTTAGGCCATCGATAATATATAAGTTTTCGTAAGGCCGTCCACCCGAAATAGAGATTTGTGGCGGTCTGATTTCGCCTCCCTGCAAGCTTTTAAATGCGTTACTTGCAGTTTGAACTTGCGATTTAAGTCCTAGTGCTTCTTCTATTGATCCCGTTTTGCTTGAATTTTCTACCATCGCAGTGCCAGATTGATTCCTAATACCTACAACAGAAATAGTTGGCAATGCAGCTGTATTTTTCGTTTCTTGTTTTTTAGATTTATCTGTTTCATTTGTGGCCGCTTGTGCTTGAGTTAAAGCCGTAATGATACAAGTAGCGAGAACTGTAAATGAGAAAAGATTTATTTTTTTGTTTATAGAATTTAAAAAAGTAGCACCAGTAGAATGGTGCTGAAATTGGGACTTAAATGACATTATATTAACTTTAAAAGGTTTAAATTTATAAATGATTATGATTATCATTATTATTTGCATTCTAAACCTTATTTACAATTTGTCAATGTTTTGTAACTTTTTATTTGTTTTTTCGTTGTTCAGATTAGAAACTGAACAATGCCATCTTATAAATACTCTGCACAATTTTGTTTGATTTAGTGGTTGAAACAGGATTTTTATGTCTACCCCCTCTTAATATCCATAATAGAAAAATATAGAATTAAAAATAACAGAAATACAAATGTGTTAGAACACAAACAATGCTAAAATGTATACAATTTATGAGACAGATATCTTTATATCAAAAGTAGATAAGTTACTTTCAACTGAAGAAAGACTAAAATTATGTTCTTATCTTTCCTTAAATCCTTATATCGGAGATGTTATACCTGCAAGTGGCGGTTGTAGAAAATTTCGTTGGGAAATAAATAATACAGGAAAAAGAGCTGGGTTGAGGGTAATTTATAAAATCAATTTAATGCATGGGGAAATTTATCTACTTTATATCTATAGGAAATCTGAGATTAGCAATTTAAAATCCAAATTTATAGAAGGTTTAGTCAGGAGAAATAATGAAAGCCAGTAATTTTGATGTCGACAGCATTTTAAATGCCCTAATACAAGACGATCCTGAACTAAAAAATCACAAAAAAGAATTGAAAGCCTCTTTAATTCAATGCAAGAACAAAGTTTTTGCTAGAAAAACTGTTATTGATAAAAATAGGGTTTCAAATATAAGAAAAAAAGTTGGCCTCTCTCAAAGCCAATTTGCAAATCAAATAGGAGTTTCTACAAGTACACTAAAGTCATGGGAACAGGGTCAAAGAAACCCTAGTGGTTGTGCTCTTAAACTTTTAAATTTGATTGAAAAAAGACCTGAAATCATAGATGATTTGTAGACTTAAAGACGAAAATGCATATTATTCTACATTTTCTGCGACAAAAAAAATCAATACACCATAAAAAAACCGCCTTACAATTAGGCGGCCTTTTATAAAACAAAAAGAAAAAATTATTTCTTAACTTTCTCTGTATACACTCTAGCATAATGTGCTTGAGCTGCAAGCATCTCAAGTTCGCGTTCAATAACTGCAATCTCTTCGCGTGAAGTAGCTTTCTTACGAGATTCTTCTGCTTTTTTGCGTGCTTCAAGAGCTTTTTGTTCGTCAAGATCTTCCATACGAACAACAGTATCAGCAAGCACAGTCACAGCAAATGGTTGAACCTCAAGCAAACCACCCGCAACGAACAAAGTCTCCTCAGAGCCATCTTCGCGAGTGATTTTTACTCGGCCAGGCTTAACACGAGAGATTAGTGGAGTATGCCCTGGCAATACACCCAACTCTCCAGTCACCCCTGGAAGAACAACCATTTTTGCAGTTCCTGAGAACATGCTCTCTTCCGCACTAACTACGTCAACTTTTAAAGTCTTAGTCGACATAAAATTTCCTTTTAATTAAAGAGTCTTAGCTTTCTCAAAAGCTTCGTCAATCGTACCAACCATATAGAATGCTTGTTCTGGAAGTGAATCGCACTCACCATCTACAATCATCTTGAATCCACGAATTGTTTCGCTAAGTGGAACATATTTACCAGGAGCACCAGTAAATACCTCAGCAACGTGGAACGGCTGCGATAAGAAACGTTGAATTTTACGAGCACGTGCCACAGTTTGCTTATCTTCTGGACTCAATTCATCCATACCTAAGATGGCAATAATATCGCGTAAATCTTTATATCGTTGTAATGTCTGTTGTACCGCACGAGCCACTGTGTAGTGCTCCTCACCCACAACATGTGGATCAAGCTGACGGCTTGAAGAATCTAGCGGGTCAACTGCTGGATAAATACCAAGTGATGCGATATCACGTGAAAGAACCACTGTAGAGTCTAAGTGTAAGAACGTAGTTGCTGGCGATGGGTCAGTCAAGTCATCGGCAGGCACGTAAACCGCTTGGATAGAAGTAATCGAACCAGTTTTAGTTGAAGTAATACGCTCTTGAAGCACACCCATCTCTTCTGCTAGTGTTGGCTGATAACCTACAGCTGAAGGCATACGTCCTAAAAGAGCCGAAACCTCTGTACCAGCAAGTGTGTAACGATAAATATTATCGATGAAAAGTAGAATGTCACGACCTTCATCACGGAATTTTTCAGCCATAGTTAGGCCAGTAAGCGCAACACGTAGACGGTTACCTGGAGGCTCATTCATCTGACCGAACACCATCGCAACTTTATCTAGGACATTAGATTCTTCCATCTCGTGATAGAAGTCATTACCTTCACGAGTACGCTCACCCACGCCAGCAAACACAGACAATCCAGAGTGTTGCTTAGCGATATTATTGATAAGCTCCATCATGTTTACGGTTTTACCTACACCCGCACCACCGAATAAACCAACTTTACCGCCTTTAGCGAATGGGCATACAAGGTCAATCACCTTAATACCAGTCTCAAGCAATTCCACTGATGGAGATAATTCATCGAATTTTGGAGCCGCTTGGTGAATGCTGCGTTTTTCTTCATGCTCAATTGGACCAGCCTCATCAATTGGGCGACCTAATACGTCCATGATACGACCTAATGTTCCATTACCCACTGGTACGGAAATAGGTGCATTTGTGCGATCTACTGCCATGCCACGGCTAAGACCATCGCTTGAGCCAAGTGCAATAGTACGAACCACACCATCGCCTAGTTGCTGTTGCACTTCAAAAGTTAAACCTTTTTCAGCGTAAGAGGATTCCTCACCCTTGTTATCCAAAACAAGTGCTTCATAAACATTAGGCATATTATCGCGTGGGAATTTGATATCAACCACTGCTCCAATACACTGTACGATGGTACCTTTACTCATTTTATTTCCTTAAATAAACATCGGGCAACGCTTATGCTGATTAAACAGCTGCGGCACCTCCCACGATTTCTGAAATTTCTTTTGTAATTGCTGCTTGACGAGTTTTGTTGTATTCCAACTGAAGCTCGTTAATAACTTTCTTAGCATTATCTGATGCGGCTTTCATAGCGACCATACGTGCAGATTGCTCTGAAGCCATGTTTTCCGCTACAGATTGATAGACCACACCTTCAACATAACGATGCAATAAATCATCGATTACTTCCTGAACATTTGGCTCGAAAATGTAATCCCAACTATATTCTTGCTTAAGCTCTTCCTCTGCCTGAATAGTCCCCACTTCTGTCGCAAACGGATCCTCTAAACCATCTGGCAGCGGCAAAAGTCTAAAGAAAGATGGAACCTGACGCATAGTATTGATGAATTGGCTGGTGGCAATGTACAAGGCATCTATCCTTCCTTCCATATAATCATCAATCTGTACTTTCAAAGCACCAATAAGCAATTCTAAATTTGGTTTGTCGCCTAAATTAACTTGCTCAGAAACAATCTCTACACCAGCTCTTTGTAAAAATCCTATACCTTTACTTCCAAAAGCCGTAGCTTGAATCTCAATATTTTGAGCATTAAATTCTTTAAGACGATTAACCATAAGGCGTGTGATATTGGTATTTAAACCGCCGCACAAGCCTTTATCTGTAGTGATTAGGACAACCCCAACTTTTTTCTGATTTTTACGCTCTTCAAGATAAGCGTGGCTGTAGTCTGGGTTAGTCATCATCATATGCATGGCAATAGTACGAATTTTTTCCGTATATGGACGACCAGCTTTCATGCGATCTTGAGCTTTACGCATCTTAGATGCAGCAACCATCTCCATCGCTTTTGTGATCTTACGAGTATTTTGAACACTCTTTATCTTTTTACGGATTTCCTTAATTCCAGCCATTTAGATTCCTAAATTAGAATGAACTATTTTTCTTAAAGTTGGCAATAGCTTCCTTAAGCTTAGCTTCATTTTCTTTTGTAAGCTCTTTTTTGCTCTCGATATCATCGATAATATCTTTATGAGAACGCTCTAAATCATCTTTTAGAAGTTTCTCGAAATGAAGAACATCTTCAACTTTAATATCATCTAAGTAACCGTTATTTACTGCATATAGAGAAATAGCAAGTTCCCAAACTTTAAGAGGTTGATATTGCGGTTGTTTTAATAATTCAACTACACGTTTACCGCGTTCCAATTGACGACGAGTTGCTTCATCAAGATCTGATGCGAATTGAGAGAATGCTGCCAATTCACGGTACTGAGCCAAGTCAGTACGAATACCACCTGATAGTTTTTTAACTACTTTAGTTTGTGCCGAACCACCCACACGTGATACTGATACACCCGCGTTAATCGCTGGACGAACACCTGCATTAAATAAGTCAGTTTCAAGGAAGATTTGACCGTCCGTAATTGAAATTACGTTTGTAGGTACGAATGCAGATACGTCACCTGCTTGAGTTTCAATGATTGGCAATGCTGTCAATGACCCAGTTTTTCCTGTTACTTCACCTTTAGTAAACTTTTCCACATAATCTGTATTTACGCGAGCTGCACGTTCTAGAAGACGAGAGTGTAAATAGAAAATATCACCTGGATATGCTTCACGACCAGGTGGACGACGAAGTAGAAGTGATACTTGACGATAGGCCCATGCTTGCTTAGTCAAATCATCATAAATAATTAGTGCATCTTCTCCACGATCTCTGAAGTACTCACCCATAGTGCATCCAGCATATGGAGCAAGATATTGCATAGCAGCAGATTCAGAGGCAGTAGCAGAAACTACAATTGTGTACTCCATAGCACCATGCTCTTCTAGAGTACGAACCACATTGTTAACTGTAGAAGCTTTTTGACCAACTGCTACATAAATACATTTAACGCCTGTGCCTTTTTGATTAAGGATTGCGTCTACAGCTACAGCAGTTTTACCTGTTTGACGGTCACCAATAATCAACTCACGTTGACCACGACCGATAGGCACCATGGAGTCGATTGATTTAATACCAGTTTGAAGAGGTTGTGACACTGATTGACGATCGATTACACCAGGAGCAACTTTCTCGATTACGTCAGTCATTTGAGCATTAATAGGGCCCTTTCCGTCGATAGGCATACCAAGTGTATTAACCACACGACCTAAAAGTTCAGGACCAACGGGTACTTCAAGAATGCGACCAGTTGTTTTAACTTGGTCACCCTCAGATATGCCAATATAGTTACCCAAAATTACGGCACCAACTGAGTCTCTCTCTAAGTTTAGTGCAAGACCGTAAGTGTTATTTGGGAATTCTAACATCTCCCCTTGCATAACATCAGATAAGCCGTGAATACGGGTGATACCATCTGTTACTGAAACTACAGTACCCTGAGTACGTACATCAGTGGATGCATTAAGACCTTGGATGCGGCTTTGCAATAAATCACTGATTTCTGACGGATTGAGTTGCATTTTATACTCCTGAAACCCTTGTTACTTGGCCACTATTGTGCTGCCAAGGACTCGCGCAAACGCTCCAATTGAGCTTGCACGGATGTGTCTAAAACCTGGTCACCCACTACAACGCGGATGCCACCTATAATTGATTTGTCGATAATAACTTCTGGCTTAAGCTTAGTTCCAAACTTTCTTTCGAGACCGCTTAAAATTTCGTTCAACTGCGAATCGCTTATTTCAAAAGCAGTGATAATCTGAGCTACTGCCGACCCTTCATTCTTGCTTTTTAAAATTTCATATAACTCAGCGATTTCTGGTAGAGCTTCAACCCTATTATTAATGATCAAAACTTCAACAAACTCTTCTAACTCTTTCGGCTTGTCTTGAGTTGAAATTAAATCAAGAAAAACTTTTTTTCTTTGTTCTTTCGAAAGCAAAGGGTCATGAAGCATAGCTAACACATCCTCGTGAGATGCTAGTTGAGCCAATTCTGCCAAAATAGGAGACCAAGTAGATACTGCATTTGTATTTTGTGCAGTTCCATAAATCGCCTCTGCATAAGGTCTAGCTAGTGTTGATAGTTCAGCCATACTTATCCTAATTAAAGCTCAGCTTTGAGTTGATTTAACAAATCTGAATGAGCCTCAGCGTCTACTTCTCTACGCAAGATTTGCTCAGCACCTTTTACTGCTAAATAAGCAACATCATCACGTAACGAATCTTTTAGACGTTGAACTTCTAACTCTGCATCTTGCTTCGCTTGAGCAAGAATGCGTGCACGTTCAGCTTCCGCTTCCTCGCGTGCATCACTAATTATTTGAGCAGATTGCTTCTCTGCTTCAGCTAAACGAGATTGATTATCCGCTTTTGCTGACTGTTCAATTTGAGTGATACGAGCCTGTGCTTGAGCTAAGTCTGATTTACCTTTATCTGCGGCAGCCAAGCCTTCTGCAATCTTTTTACGACGTTCGTCAATAGCTTTAATTAGCGGTGGCCACACAAATTTCATTGTAAACCATGCCAATACAAAGAATACGATCATCTGGAAAAAGAGCGTCGCATTTAAATTCACGGTCGTTTTCCTTTTGCTATATTAGATAGATCATCTATCGTACAACTGACCAAGACAACTCATGGTCAGTACTTACTAAGCGTGCTATTAAGCACCGAATGGGCTTGCGAATGCAAAAAGCATAGCAATACCAACACCGATTAGGAATGCAGCATCGATAAGACCAGCTAATAGGAACATCTTAGTTTGAAGTGCATTCATAAGCTCAGGTTGGCGAGCAGAAGCTTCTAGGTATTTACCGCCCATGATAGCGATACCAATGCAAGCACCAATAGCACCTAAACCGATGATAAATGCACACGCTAGTGCTACGAAAGCTGAAGTGGTCATAACAACTCCTTGTAGTGATAAACCAATTTAACAGATTAAAAAATAATAAACTTAGTGTCCCTCATGAGCTTGACCAATATAAACTAGAGTCAGCATCATAAAGATAAACGCTTGAAGCAAGATAATCATGATATGGAAAATTGCCCAAACGGATCCAGCCAGAACATGACCAACACCCAATCCAATACTCAATGCATTGAATCCAGTCCATGCACCGCCTAATAAAGCGATCAACATGAATACGAGTTCGCCAGCAAACATGTTTCCGAATAACCGCATGCCTAATGACACAGTTTTAGCAGCATACTCAATAATGTTTAATGCAAAATTTGCTGGAGCTAATAAAATAGCAGTGATACCTTTTGCGTGGAAAGGTGCTGTAAATAATCCGACAATAAAATGACCTATGCCGTGAATTTTTGCTCCGTAATATAAGGAGAGGAGCAATACACCCATAGACATAGCTAAAGGGATATTTAAATCGGCAGTAGGTAAAATACGGTGATAATACAAAGGACCTGGATGATGGTGATCACCAGCAAGACCTAGCCAGTTATATAATTGACCAGCCAAATCTACAGGCACTAAGTCTAGAGCATTCATTAAAGTAATCCACAGGAAAACAGTAAGAGCTAATGGTGCTACAAACTTGCGAGAGTTTTCATTAGGGATAATGCTTTTAGCCTGATCAGAAACCATCTCAACGACCATTTCAACAGCCGCTTGAAAACGAGAAGGCACACCAGAAGTTGAGCGACGTGCAGCCATGTATAAAAGGCCGATTACGATAAGGCCCATAAGAACGGACCAAAAAATAGAGTCGTAATTTATATAGCTGAAGTTAGCGATAGTATCTTGGGGATGCCCAAAATTATTTAAATGTCCTAGATGGTGCTGTATGTACGCTTGCTGTGGTGATGCACCTGCTGCTGCCATCAAAAAACTCCTGCTAAAAAGGCTATATAAGAACTAAAATTTATTCAAAACAATAAGAAGGAAGTATGATTTCATAGTTGCAATTAAGCCAACTAATAAAGGCAACCACATAATAGAATTGCCGAAATACCGTACAACCAACCACAAAATCACTAAGGTCCCAAAGACCTTAATACCCTCAGCTACAAATAAACCTCCAAATGAAGCCATCCTACCAGAGTAGATGCGTAAAATCATACGCAATACGACAAAAGCTGAAGGTATTAAATAAGCTAATCCTCCTATACATGACCAGTAAGCATGATTCCACGAAGCGAACAATGCGAATAAAGCTGATACTGCAAGGAGGAATATAAGCTGAGATATCACAACCCAGATTAATCCACGTGAAGCTTGTGCATCTAATCTAAGACGCTCCTCGGCCGTGAGTTTATAAGCTTCCAATAGATAAAATCCCTAATGTTTTGCGAACTCAAAACTGACATAAGTATATCTAGTTTTATGTTAAATGTAAAATACAAAAATCGCTTTAATAAAAATAATTTTATGGCTTTTACTGTTTTATATAAGGTTAAACCCCACAAACTTTCCGAGCATCTTTTATCTATAGAAATGAGCTTTAAAAACCCTATTCAAGGGGCTCAAACAAAAGAAAATAAATTAGAAATTTATTTCCCCCAATGGACACCTGGCTCCTATATGATAAGAGATTTCTCAAAACACATAATAAATCTCAAACTCAATGGCATTGCCATAGACCCACATTCATATGAACTTAATGCTGCACCCAACGAAGATATAAAAATCACCTATCTTGTATATGCATATGATTTGTCGGTGCGTGCTGCCCATGTGGATGATACGCACGCATTCTTTAATGGCACAAGCTTGTTTTTTGCTATTCGTGGATATGAATACGCTCCCTGCACTCTGGATATAGAAGGGTTCGATGCGAATTGGAAAGTATACACATCCTTGCAACGACATTCGCAAACGCCCGAATTCTCTTGTGGGCGTTATCTTGCGAGGGATTATTTTGAGCTTATCGATAGTCCTGTTGAAATTGGCACCCCACTTACCGTATCTTTTAAAGCTCATGGGGCGGAGCACTTGATGGCGTTTACGGGGGCATTGCCAAATATAGATTTAGAGAGGATTGCAGCGGATACGAAGAAAATTTGCGAGCACGAAATTGAGCTGTTCGATCCGCAAAATAAGCGGGCGGCGTTTCTGGACACCTCTGAGCGCTACGTGTTTTTGACGCATGTTACGGAAAATTCGTATGGCGGCTTGGAGCATCGTTCGAGTACGGCCTTGATATGTCCGCGGAATACATTGCCAACTAAGAATATGGGCGAGCCTGATGACGGATATGTGCGATTTCTGGGGCTTGTGAGCCATGAGTATTTTCATACGTGGCTTGTGAAGCGGATTGTGCCAGCGGAGCATAAGCGATTGCGACTTGATGGCATGCATCCGATTCATACTTTGTGGATATTTGAAGGGTTTACATCGTATTTTGATGATTTGCTGTTGGCAATGACCTCGCTTATCACCCCTGAAAAATACCTCGAAATCCTATCGAAAACATACAGTGATGTGTTTGGCGTTGCCGGCTATCGCATGCAGTCGACGGCTCAGAGCTCATTTGAGGCGTGGACTAAGTACTACAAACAAGATGAGAATGCGGCCAATAGCATTGTCAGCTATTATGCGAAGGGTGCGTTGGTCGCGTTATGCATCGATTTGCATTTGCGCTCTCAGGGTCATTCTTTGGAGAAGGTACTAAGCCATATCTGGAAAAAATTGGGCGAGAATTTTTACGCACGAGATATTGATGAGCGAGGTGGAATTTTATCTATCGAAAAACCTAGCTGTGGCCATGATTTCAATATCGTCGATTTAATCGAGGAAGCAACTGGCATTCGTATGTACGAGGAAATAAAAGCGTGGGCGTATGAGGCGGAGGCATTGCCACTAAAAGAGATGTTAGAGAAGTTAGGCCTAAAGCTAAGCACGGAAAAATCAAAAGCAGCCACCATGAATGCGAAATTAAAGACAGAATGCGGCCGCATCTTCTTTGCAAACGTATACGCGGACGGGGCGGCGGCCAAAGCAGGCATCTCTGCGAAGGATGAGCTTATTGCAATAGACGGTATCAAAGCGAAAAGCGATAAGTGGGAGGACCTGCTCAAAGGCTATGCCCCCGAAGAATCAGTATCAGTGAGCGTCTTCAGAGGGGATAGGCTTAGAACATACGAAGTCATCCTCGGATGCGAAGCGGGCAAAATCAAGATTGAAAACTCAGGGAGTAGCCCGAATTTTTTTGATCAAATCCTCACCAAATAGCTTGAAATAATATGGGTCATCGCTGCGGGCATGGGCGGCGAATGACTCTTTGTCCACATCTTCGACCACTTCCATGCCCTCTTCTTTTAATTTCGAGAGACCATCAGACTCCATCTTGTCTACAAATGCACGCATCTGCTCAGCCCCAGCTGCTGCGGCTTTCAACAAATCTGCTTTCTGATTCTCATCCAATGATTTATAAAAATGCTCAGAAACAAGAATCAGTGCGGGTGCATAGAAATGGTCCGTCATCGATAAATGCTTTTGATACTGAAAGACTTTTTCAGAGAGCATCACAGCTATTGAATTTTCCTGACCGTCGATTACGCCTTGGCTTATGGCCGATGGCACTTCCGTCCACGACATAGGAGCAGGCGAAAACCCCATGCTTTTAAAAGCACGAATATGGATCGCATTTTGTGTGGTGCGGATTTTGAGGCCGTGTGCATCTTCAAAAACGCGTACGGGATGCTTATTGTTTGTGAGATGCCTAAATCCTTGCTCACCCCAAGCCATTGCCACAATGCCTTCATGACTGATTTGATTTAGCATCTGCTGACCGATATCGTTATCGAGCACATTGCGGGCGTGATTCAAATCCCGAAATAAAAATGGCATATCAAATACACCCACTTGCGGGACAAAATTTTGCAATGCACCCGTCGAGACGATGGCCATATCTAGCGTTCCGAGCTTTAGGCTCTCAATCATGACGCGCTCACTTCCAAGAATGCTATTTGGAAATAACTTTAAGTCTAAACTATTTTTTAGCTCATCTCGCATGCGAGCAGCACTAACACCATAGTGCGATTCATTGTTGAGGGCATAGCCAATTTTCACGGACTTTGCATTTTTTGGTAGAACAAATGAATAAAACACTCCTAGGGTGGCAATGACCACGCCTATCACCAATAATCTTATTTTCATTATTTGCACACACTACATCGTGGATTTCGATTTAAATTTAGCCGCTCCCACATACTTGTGAAGGCATCGAATTTCAACAGCTGTCCGCAAAGTGTCTGCTCACTGCTACCAACAATAAGCTTAATCGCCTCAAGAGCCTGAAAACTTCCCATTATCCCAAGCAAAGGAGATATCACTCCAAGCGTCGCACATGATTCACATGGAGCCACGTCGGACGGATCGTAAAGACACGCATAACAAGGAGAATTTTCTTTACGCAAGTCAAATGTCGCAATATGCCCTGTCCATTGCAAAGCCGCCGCAGACACAAGCGGAGTGCCATGTTTAACGCAATACGAATTTATCTCTTGTCTCGTCTTAAAATTATCGGTACAGTCAAGGATTACATCGAATTTGTCCTCTAAAAGACTGTCAGAAAATTTCTTACCGATTTGAGTGATTTTTATCTCAGAATTAATCTTAGAGAGCGACTCTTTAGCCGATACAACTTTTTTGAATCCCACTTCGCTCTCGTTATGCACGATTTGCCTTTGAAGATTCGAGAGATCCACAATATCATCGTCGATTAATACAAGTTCGCCCACACCCGATGCCGCTAAATACATAGATGCTGCAGATCCAAGCCCACCCAATCCTATGATGGCAATGCGTGCGCATCCTATTTTCTCTTGTCCTTCAAAACCGAAGTTATCGAGCATCAAATGTCGAGAATATCTCAACATTTGTTCGTCATTTATTGGTTGGACCATTTATAACGGGTTTACCTTTAAGAAAATTGATGGCCTGCTGAAGTTGAAAATCCTCAGCCGAACCAAATTTAAATGATTTTGCACCTTTTGCAGGTTTGAAATCAGTAGCTTTTGACTTGGATTTAAGAGGCGGTACTATCCCTGATTTTGTATCAGATTTCATCTTAGTATCTTTAGAACTTTCGCTTGAGGTTTTCTCTTTTGGTGCCTCTTTTCCCTCATCGTTAGCCGCCTTTTTCTCTAAAATCTTATTAGATTCTTTATCGGACAATTTGTCGTTTTTAAGATGGTCATCTAAATCAGACTCGCGTGCAGGCGGAAATAAATCACCATATTCCGTGTCAGTCACTTGAATATCAGGAGTAATCCCAAGAGCCTGTATTGAACGACCTTTCGGAGTGTAATATCGAGAAGTTGTAAGTTTCATGCCAGTCTCGTCATCGATATTTAACACGATTTGCACAGACCCCTTACCGAAGCTTCGGTTGCCTATAATCTTCGCCCTTTGGAAATCTTGCATCGCACCAGCCACAATCTCGGATGCAGAAGCAGAACCAACATTTATCAAAACCACCATAGGTGCCGTTTTAAGCCATGTCGGGAGTTTAGCCTGATCCACATCCTCCCGTGCCAATGCCTCCGCAAGCATGCTCGCATAATCCTCTACCACCCCATCACGCGATTTCGTAGTTACTATCGGCTTTTCAGTGGCAACGAACAGCTTCGCAATCAACACAGCAGAATTAAGAAGCCCTCCAGGATTATTTCGCACATCCAAAATAATCGCCTTAGGTGCTTTCTCGATTTTTAAAATCGCCTTAGCTAAATCTTCATATGAGTTTTGCTGAAATTGCGAAATCCTGATATATAGCATATCTTCAATCATATCTGTCTTGATACTATCGATATGAATTAGTTCTCGAGTTATATTGAATTCAAGAGGTTTTTCATTTCCCTTTCGCTCTATAACAAGATTGACTTTTGTGCCTGGTTCTCCGCGAACAGTCTTTACAATTTCGGACAAGGTCATTTTTTCTGTCTCTTGTCCATTTATTTCCGTAATTAAATCCCCTGGCAATAATCCCGCTTTCGACGCAGGTGTATCTTCGATAGGTGTTATTATTTTTATCTTGCCTTTAGACATACCCATCTCTATTCCAAGACCACCGAACTCGCCTTCAGTTTCTTCTTGTAGGTCGGCCATATCCTCTGCATCAAGATAAACACTATGCGGATCTAAATCATCCATAAGCCCTTTGATAGCAGCATCCACAATCTCACGGTCAGTCATTTTCTCAATATAACGATTGCGAATATTTGCAAATACTAAGGCAAATCTGCGCAACTCCTCATATTTGAAATTTGCTTCTTCTTCGGCTTGCTCCGTGGCTTTTGAACCAAGTGCGTCATACTGAAGATAATCGAAAGTATTTTTATATTCTTCGGATGTAGCATCGCCCTGCTCCAGCATTTCTGATGGGGCCTTTTGTGCTGGAACTTGTGCCAACACATTAATTTGTGCACCTAGAAAAGTTAAAAAAAAGAATTTAATAAACAATTTCATATTATTGAGCAAGCCATATTAAAGGGTCGACAGCTTGTGTTCCGCTGCGAATTTCAAAATAGAGTGCAGGTTCAACCTGACCGCCAGTCGCTCCAACCTTTGCGATTTGTTGACCAACCTTAACGGTTTGACCAACTGAACTGAGCAAACTCTGATTATATGCATAAACGCTTAAATAGTGATTACCGTGGTCAAGAATTATTAAATTACCAAAGCCACGAACCCAATTAGAAAATACTACTTGTCCTGAGGCAATAGCTTTCACTGGTGCACCTGCTTGTGCCTTAATCAAAATTCCTCTCCAAGAATCTCCTGTATCAGCTCTATTTTGGCCAAAATACGCCATAAGCTCACCACGAATAGGCCACGGAGAATTCTTCTGCAGCCCCGATCCCAATGAAGCATTTCTTTTTTCACTAATACGTTTTTCATCTTCACGGGCTTTTTTAAGTAGTGTTTCTGCCTTCTGAGCCTTATGTTTAGCCAATCTAGCCTTAGCCTCTTCAATTTCTGCATTATCCGCTAATTGACGTGCAGCCGCCTCTGCTATTTCAATTTCACGCAACTGTTCGGCTAATATTCTTTTGCGTTCCTCAGGAGAAGCATTGAAAAACTCAGTCTTTATATGACTAGATTCAATAGAAGTTTCAGCTATTTTTTTGCGAGCTTCCTCAACTTTGCGAGAAGCTTCATCTGCTTGCATAGCTGCCTCTTTAGCCGAGGAATCAGCCTCTGATGCAAGCTCTTTAGCTTTTTGCACCTCAGCTTGTGCCTTCTTGCGATTTTCCTCGGCCTGCAAGGCTTGCCTTAAAACTTCCTGCTGCTTAGCTAACTCCGCTTTTCGCAATGCCTCCCGCTCAGCCTGAATTTTCGTCTCAATTCCTTCGATAATTTGACTTAATCGCAAATCATCGTTTTTCAGAGATTTAGCTTCCTTACGTCTTTTTGCTAGAGTTGACTCTACATTAACGAGTTTTTTCTTATATTCCTTTTGCTCTTTCTTAAGGTCAGCCCTTACATTCATTTCCTTGGATTTAGTGGCTGCCAACTCCTTTGAGTACTTATCAATCTTCTCGTGAGTTATGGCAATGCGCGCCAAATTCTGATTAATTTCAGTAATCATGCGGATCTTAGCTCGAGACACAAACGATAGATATCCCATATCACGTGAGATTTTCTGAGCATCGTTTCCCGATAACAGTGTCGCCCATGGCGAAACCTTACTCTTATATTGATCTTGAACTTGAGCGGCCAAGTCATCTTTACGTTTCTCTAAGGCCCGCATCTGCTCTTGCTTTTCAAGATTTAGCTGCTTGAGAATCCCTTCCGTTTCCTTAATTTCTTGCTCGATTTCTTGCAGTTTTTTGGTGTGCTCTGAGATTAATTTTTCTGATTTTCGCAGGTCATCAAGGATATCGTCTTTTTGCGACTCCTTGCTCTCAATCTCTTGCTCTAGTTTTTTGATTTTCTCTTGTAGAGCACTGCGTTGTTTTTCGACCTTATCTTGCTGCTTATCTAAATTAGTTTGAGCTGGCAATGCACCCGCAAACAGCCCCGCCATCCCGATACATAACACAGCTCGCACTAATCTCATTACTTGGCCTTTCCTTGAGCAGCAACAGCAGCCACAGCAGCGGCAATGGCCTCCTGATCGCCAAGATAATAATGTTTAATTGGCTTAAGATTCTCGTCTAGCTCATAAACTAGAGGTTGGCCTGTAGGAATATTTAAAGTTACGATATCCTCATCGCTTATCTGATCCAAATGTTTAATCAATGCACGTAAACTATTTCCGTGGGCTGTGATTAATACACGCTTTCCAGCCTTAATATCCTCGGAGATTTGCTCATTCCATAATGGAATTACGCGTGCGACCGTATCATTAAGACACTCCGTGCTTGGTAATTGAGAGGCATCTAAATCTTTATATCTCGCATCAAATTTAGGATGACGCTTATCTTCTGTATCAATAGGATCGGGGGCAATCGCATATGCCCTTCTCCAAATTAGGACTTGTTCGTCCCCGAATTTTTGGGCTGTCTCCGATTTATTCAAGCCTTGCAGATTCCCGTAGTGACGCTCATTCAGTCTCCACGACTTTACTACTGGCAGATGCAACCTATCCATCTCATCTAAAGCAATCCATAGTGTGCGAATTGCCCTTTTTAATACTGATGTGTAGGCAATGTCAAAGTCAAACCCCTCAGCTTTCAGTAAGGCTCCTGCTTCTTTCGCTTGCTGACGACCTGTGTCGGTGAGATCTACATCAGCCCATCCCGTAAAACGGTTTTCTAGGTTCCACTGACTCTCACCATGACGCATTAAAACTAATTTATACATAAGCTGTCCGTTAGGAAATCTCAAATAAATGCTTATTTTAACTTGTTATAATTTAAGGCTAATTTTTATTCAATAAATTCAAGGTTTTTTAAGTGGATTTTCTTTTATATAACAATAACTATTTGTTTCTAATTGCCGCTGTAGTGTCGGGAATATTGCTTGTGATTGGTTCTCGTAAAAGCGGTCAATCTACACTATCAGCTCAAGAAGCTGTTCGCTTTAGTAACACGGACCACGCACAGTTTATAGATATACGCGAACCTGAAGCCTATCAGGCAGGACATATAGCCCAATCTAAGAATTTTCCAAAATCTAATTTGGAAGCGAAAGCGAGTTCATTGCCAAAGAAACCATTAATACTAGTTTGTGATACGGGACGTACTGCTCTAGAGGCGGCCGCTATATTGAAAAAACTTAATATAGAAAATGTGTATACTTTAAAGGATGGCTTGACTGGATGGAAAAATGAAGGTCTTCCCATCAAATCCAAGAAAAAATCGAAGGAGTAGTTATGGCTCAAATCACAATGTACTGTAAAACAACCTGTCCTTACTGCATCAAAGCGGAAAAATTACTACGCGACAAGGGTGTTAACGATATAGAGAAAATTAAGATCGAAACTAATCCAGAGGCGAAAGCTGAGATGATTTCTCGCTCGGGCGGTCGTACTACTGTGCCACAAATTTTTATTAACGGCGAACATATTGGTGGATGCGATGATTTAATCAAGCTTAATGCTGAAGGCGGGCTTGATGCTAAGCTTGCGGCTGAATCTGCGGGTGCGGATGTGGGCTCGGGTGCTTCGTCCGAAGCAAAAGGCGAAGGATCTGGTAGCTGTTCAGGCGGCGAAGGTGGCTGCTGTGGCTCTTGTGGCGGAAAAGGTTCCGAGAACTAATCCTGTCTATGAGCTCTTATAAGACTCTAGTAATTGGGGCGGGTAGCTGGGGGACGGCTCTGGCTACCCTTGCCAGTCTTAAGGGCGATGTTCTTCTTTGGTCGCGTGACTGTGCACAAGTAGAGGTCATCAATGCGACTCATAAAAATCCTAATTATCTAAGCGAATTTGAAATCCCGCAAAGGGTTGTGGGGACTTGTTCTTACGAGCAGGCACGTGATTTTTTGAGGGCATCTCCAGATGAGGCGTTTGTCATATTTGCATTGCCAGTGGCTGGGATGAGAGATGGGGTTAAGGCGTGGAGTGAGTGGCTTGCGGAAGATGTGCCTATCGTATGGACTTGCAAGGGTTTTGAGTCCGATACTGGGATGTTAGCTCACGAGATTATTGCCACCCAAAGTAAATTTCAGGAAGTGGGTGTGCTGTCAGGGCCATCATTTGCGAAGGAAGTGATACAAGGGCTGCCGGTGGCTTTGACCGTTGCGACTTCAAGCGATATTGTTGTCGAACGTGTTACGAATGTGCTGCATAATGGCTCATGTCGCGTCTATGGTAGCGGCGATATGGTGGGCGTGGAAGTGGGCGGTGCTCTGAAAAACATTATTGCGATTGCTTGCGGGATAAGTGACGGGCTTGGGCTTGGGCATAATGCTCGGGCAGCGCTAATCACTCGCGGTCTTACGGAGATGTCGCGGCTGGGAGTGGCTATGGGAGCTATGTTGAGCACGTTTTATGGGCTAACTGGAATGGGTGATCTCGTGCTTACGGCGACTGGCGATTTGTCGAGAAACCGTCAGGTCGGTTTGGCCATCGCTCGTGGGCGAAGTTTGGAAGATATTCTGAGCTCGGGGCTCACGGCTGAGGGAGTGCGTTGTGCGCAGATAACATTAGCGAAGGCGGGAGAGATGGCGGTGGCATTGCCAATTACAGAAGCGGTGTGCGATGTATTATTTAAGGGCGTAAAACCAGAGGATGCGGTACGCAGCTTACTTGTGCGCGACGCAAAAGCTGAGTAATATTATTTGTAATAAATTTCAAATACAATTCTAAAATTAAACTGAATACAACTTGAGGACTGATATGTCAGAAGAAAACAAAAATTTAGATCAAGAAAATGCTCAAACTAACGGTGCTGAGGCAGGGGCTGGAGCAGCGGCTGGGGCTGCGGCTGCTCAAGAGGGCCAAGCTAAGGGCGAGCCATCAATTCGCAAAATCGGCGAGGATCAACCACAAGAACAACAAAGATCATTTAATCTTCAACGCACTTATTTGAAAGAAAGTTCTCTTGAGATGCCTAATGCACCACATATTTTTATGGCAGAAGAAAATCCTCAATATGAGATCTCTGTAAATATCGGTGCAGAGCCACTTTCAGAAAAATACTTCCACTCTTTAGTACGTGCCACAGTTCATGCGAAAATTGGTCAACACACACTTTATATGCTTGAAGGTACACAAGCTGGTATTTTCGAAATATCTGGCTTTGAAGTTCAAGAAATCGATCAATTACTTGGTATTGTTTGTCCAGCAAACTTATTTAACTATCTACGCGTTAACTTAGCTGATATGGTTACTCGTACTGGTTTACCACAGCTTAATCTTGCGGATATAAACTTCCAAGCATTGTACGAGCAAAATCTACAAGCTCGCATTCAAGAAGCTCAACAGCAACAAGCGGCTCAGCAAGCTTCTGGTGCTGCGGGTACTGCTGGTACTGCGGGTCAGAAAGCGAACTAATTTTTTAATTAGATGCAATGAAGGGGTCTTGACGACCCCTTTTTTATTTGCGATTTGTATTTAAGCTAAAGCACCATAAGTGTTTTGCACACGCATGGAGGTTTTGAAATAGTGCCTCCAAGCTAGTTTAAATATCACGTTAAGGATTAAAGCTATTATTGTTGCACCCCTGTCCAATTTGAAATTGAGTGAGAACATAGGAATTAAAAGGGTCACTATAGGAAATGATATGGTTTCAAGCAAAAACACTTTAAAATAATTTTTTAAAACTTCTTTAGGTACTGATGGATTATTTACATCACGAAGTAAACGGATACTTTTAAATTTTAGTTTTACCCATAAGAGTATTAATGTGAATGCAGTCAGTGCACATAACAGAAGAAATATTACTGATAAATCTATTCTTTGATAATCAAAAAAAATTTTCCCATAAAGTACTAAGCTAGAAGCCACATTTGAAGAGAGAAGAGTTAAGGTAAATAACAATTGAATAAATTCTGTTAAGTAAAAAAAGCCTAATGCACCGTTAATCCTCTGAGTTACATTAGGGACTAAACCAACATTATTAGTCTCTGCCGCTAAAGCATTTTGATTTGAGTGTGTATTCATTCTTAAATCCTGAAATATATAAGCTTAGGCATTTGCCCCGTATGTATTAAAAACTCTAGTTGAATTTTTAAAATACCAAGTCCACATAATTTTGAAGCCTATTAGGCCAGCGACAGTTCCGAATTCAAGGGCATTATTTGTTTTGAATCCATTTAAAGAAAACACGCTAATTAATAAAAACCCATAACCCATAAGATTACATAAATAATCAATCCACATTAATTTAACGATTTTTCTAGGAGATTTTGGATTGCTTTTATCCCTTGTGAAACGCAGTATTTTGTATTTTAAGAATATTGAATAAAAGCCCACAAGATTATTTAAACTAGCAGTAGCAAGCAATAAATTAAGTGCAAAATTATAGTTACTAGGAATTACAGAATGACTTTGAAAAGTTTGTATAACTAAACTGCGCAATTTAAATAGCACTGTACTTATCATTCCATAGTAGATTATCCAACCAACCAGATCCAAAATTTGATAGACAAAAAAGATAAGTAAACCACCCTTAATTCCAGATCTAGGGCTAATTTCGTTTAATGTGGCTGCTGGAGTATTCATCAGAAGAAGTTTGAGGGGGAAATTAAGGTATTGTAGCTAGGGAACTGTTACGAGAATATTTAGGGTGAAATTTTTAGTCAAAGATTTTGAAATATAATTCTGGACATGTTATATTAAAGTTCAATTAACTTCCAGAATTTGGAACTTATCATGATAATTACTGGAATAAAAATTAAGAATTTTTTCTCCTTTAAAGATATATTTATTGATTTAAGCATTAAGCGAAAATCTAAACATAGTACTATTCCAGATGAATTTCTTGAAGAATTCAATAACTTCAGATTTAAAAAGGTCTGTATAATCTCGGGCTCTAATTCAAGCGGGAAAAGTTCCTTAGGTAAACTTTTGTATGCTTTACAAGCTCTTGTTTGCCTTTCTCGTATTCCATCAATAGAAAAATTTATCTATGATAAGTCCTCGGAAGCAGAAATAGAAATTGAATATGTTTTCCCTAACGATAAATATAAGAAACTCAATCGTCTGAAACTAGTTTGGCATCCGTCTAAATTGGAAAATGTTCCACATATAAATGCCACCTACTACTTCACACGTCTAAGGTTAAAAGATACTGTTTATTCAGCTAGGAAACGGGTTAATCTAATTTCAGACAGTAAGAAGAGCAAAAATTATTATGAATTTAAGGAAAACATTTTTTCTTTTGAATTTTTCTCTTTAATCTCTCAAGGTTTAACTAACCCTTGTTTTGGATGGTTCTATCAAATTGAATCCAATATTCAAAAGGATTTAGCTCAATTGCCTCAATTAAAAAATAATCTAATACTAGAAGCAGTACTAAAAACCTTTGACCCATCGATAGAGAATATATCTGAAAATAAAGATGATGAACACAATTTACAGAGCTTTACCATCAATTTCAAAAACAAAGATAAATTGGTTCTTGATACCTATGGTGATATAACAAACAAAGATCGATTATCCAATGGCACTTTTAACGGTTTAGCTATAGCCAGACTCTTCGATGTAATGGTTCAATTTAGGGATAATGATATAAGTTCTATATTTTATGTGGATGAGGCTATGGCTTATGTGCACACTGAAATAGAACAAGAAATGATTAGCCTAATCATACAAAATTTACCTAGACACTCCCAGTTATTTTATACAACTCACAATTATGATGTTCTTGATTTAAACTTGCCAGTACATTCATATATATTTATGAACAAACCTCAAGAACACACAAGTGTTGTTCAAGCTGAAGACAAGATAAAGAAAAATGACCGCAGTTTAATTGGTTACTTACGTAACAATGTATTTGGTACCATTCCAGATACTTCTAAGCTGGAAGATTTATTAGATGTCTAGAAAGAACTATGTCTATTGGTATTTTGTTGAGGGTGAAACTGAGAAACACTTGGTTGATTCATTAATTCAAAACGATTATTTACAATCAGGACGAATAAATATTCTTAGCTGTTGGTTTAATAAAAATAAGATTTCAACACAAACCAGGCGATTTTCTAGAAGTCAAGATAATATAGTTTACCTAATATTCGATACAGATGATCAAACCAATTTGGATTATTTTGAATCAAACTGCAATTTAATAATAAGAGAGGCTAGTAAGGTTTATTTATTAGGTCAGGCTAACAATTTGGAAGATGAATTGTTAAAGTCATGCTCTTTGTTAAAAAACAAAAACGACCTATACAAATTATTTTCTTCTCAAGGCTCCAAAGAATTTAAGTCAAACTTTATTAAAGATCAAAACCTCCTAAAAAAATTAGAACGAAAAGGTTTCGATAATAAGAGTATTTGGATTTCAAATAACTTACTACCAGAAAAAATAATATCTTTTCTAAAAAAATTTAAAGACAATAGTAAGGTCAGTATTAGCCCAAAAGATATTTGGTTTAAGTAAAGAATCTAAAAATATTATTTATATTTTAGTGTGCCCCTAAGCCATGTTTCGAGGGGTTATGGCTTAGGAGTCATTGACTATTCAGGGATAGCTACGACCTCTGGATAGTTGGACTAAATGCATGGTGAGATACGAAGGTATTGCCACCCCAGCAAGGAAAACAAGCCTCCAAAACAAAGGTATCTTTTTTGTGTTATGAGAATCTTCTTCGCCTACCCATACCGATTCGTTTGATTTTTTCGATTTATTAATGTGGCAATGCCCCCGACCACTACCACTACTGCGGGTACATAAATCCAAGGAGATATGAAGAAATAATAAATTGCGGCGTAGAGTGTTTGAATTATGTATTGCATATACAACTTGTAATGAAAAAATCGGTAATTTTAACAAAAATATGCAAACCTTAATGTAACTAGATTTTTAGGTTTGGAGGCAGGTAGCGAATTTAGTCAACGGCTAGGGTCTTCAAGCTCAGCGGGCGTGAGTGGAACGACAAGGGCAATTTCTTTAGCTATTTATAATTCTTTTAGGGGCTGGTTATTCCTTCTTTGTGAATAAAGATTTAACGTATTGATTTAACGTTTACATTTTTCGAGAAATTAAAACATTCACGAACAGCCATGTCGCTATCTTTTAAGTCAAATTTTTTTAATTCGTCGCCTAGCTTTTTAATTTGTTCAGTGTAAATTTTGGGTTTGGACATTTTAATAAACGACGCATGTCCCAGATTAGCCATACATCCCTCGAAAGCTATAATTTCTCCCATTTCTTCATCGCTAATAATCGGAAACTCCTCAATTTTCCAATTTTTATAATCCAATGATATTGGGGGCGACATTATATTTAAGTTATAAGACACTCGCTTACATAAATAAAATACATTATGATTAATCTTAGGCACGCCATCTGACTCTGGCTTCAAGTACATATATTCTTTTAGTGGCAATGATGAAACAAGAGACTTTACAGCCTTACCTACATTGCGTCTATTGATATCATGTACTGGATTTTCCTTTAGAAAATCCTTCTTCCAAGAATTCCCCATTGATTTGTAAATATCGTCATCCTGCATCTGAAGACAAGAAAAAAATGCAATTTCTTCCTCTAGTTTGTCAACAATTTCAATTGAGTATGATGGATGAGATATTAATATTAAACTACTTATAAAAAGTGTTATCTGACTATAGAGTAAGTTCATATCAATCCTCAAAATTATTTTTTAATATCGAGTGTATTTCAGGCTTTTCAGACAACTTGAAGCAAAACTTAAGCACACCATTTAGATCATGATAATTTCTAAAATTTTCACTGGCAAAGTCTTTCACTTTAGGCAATAAAGTATTATTTATAAAATCTAAATGTTCATCCAATACAGATAAATCATTTGACATACGAGTAGATGTACTATTTGACTGACTGATAAAAAAATTATCACCTGACTGAGAAATACATTTTTCTACAATTAAGTTTTCAATAGCTTCTTTTTTGGTGAGTGGTGAAAATTTAATATTTTTATATTCTTGAGGCGGGGTATTTCTAGATAAAGTATTGGATACAAGAGAACAGTGATATATGGGTTCAGCAATATGACTACTCTGAGAACATGAAACACAGTTACTCTGTGTATTTTCGCGAAAATGCATTGGATGAGATTTTTCAATTTCTAAAACAGATTTAAAAATTTTTGTGTATTGGCTTTCATCAAACCAATCATTTGTTTTATATTCCTGCTCCCACTCTAGGGCGTTTTGCACTAAAAGTGGATGTTGCTGTAACGAAAAACATGAAATCAATGCAGCTTCTTTTACGTTTAAATCACTTGCAAAAGCACTGTTAGAAAACAGGTAAATCAATAAAAAGAAATACTTATTCACTGAGATACTCCTTAATGAATGACTGCAATTGACTACCCTTAGTTTTTTGATAGCACGTCATAATGGGCGATTCGGATTCAGTATTTTGAAGGATTGAAATGTTTTTAATCTTATTTACAAATTCGCTGTCAAATTGAATATTTCTGTCTTGATAGGAGTGTGATAGGTTTGACAAATATTCGTTTGAATATGTCTGCAAACAAAACTCGAATGAAAGACCTTCAATCATTTCCTTTTTTTGAATTTGTAAAAAACTTTTTAGAGAATCGTTTTCATACTTTTCAAAATATTTTCTTTGCTCAACAGCACGCTTACAAAAGAAAAGTCCATTTGAAAAATATTTTTTACTAATTCTATCCTCATCAAAAAGCTGAGGAAAATTCCATAGAAAATAAAGAATTTTAAAATCATAAAACTCAGAAGAATCGAGCAGTCCAGCCGTTCTGGAAATTAGTTTTTTACGCCATTCATTGCCCTGGTTTGCTAGATATGGATGGGGTTGATTTTCAAGGCAAATTGCAAAGGCCATTTCCTCCTCAACCTGCTCTATATTGTCTATAAAGTATTTTGCATTTGTTACTGTGACCCAACATAGACTAAAGCACACCAAAAAATAATTTATGAATTTCATCTTTGTCTACTATGCCTTTGCTGAAAATGGTAGCAGTATTTCGCAGGTACCGATTTCATATCAGAGTTATCTTTTTTGATTAAATCTTGTATAAGTGGCAATGCATCCTTGAACTCTCTACTTAACTTGATTTCGGCTTCTGTACCATCTATAAAATCTAAACCACCAAAAGAATTATTAGTTAATTCACTCATACAATTTACAAAAATAATGTTTTTTTCGTAAAACGTTTCTATACCCTTAAACAAAAGTTCATACATTGAAAAATTCTTAGGCCTTTCATTCGCAAACAAATCCACATATCTATGGCAGACGAAAAGTGGGTTTGTGTAAAAGCGATCGGGTTCCTGATATCTGTTTTTTGTTACGGAAAAATATGGAATTGGCAATGAAGATATTATTTGAACTGAATTTTCAAAAAGATGATCAAAATTTTTAGAATTGTTTTGATCATTTTTACGCAATTCTTCTAACCACATCTTACCTTGCTCTCTAAAAACGTCTAAATTTTGTGAAGCTAAACACGTAGCAAAAAATATTTCCTTAGGATAATCCGCTTCAGGTGCCTTAGCATCGGCTTTTAGAGCCATAAAGGCAACAAAGTAAAAAAATATCACTAATTTTGGTACTAATCTTTTAATATCCATAAACTCACGTAATTCAAAGCCTTATGACCAAAATAATCGTCATGGACCATATCAGGGAATTTTCCAAAATTAGTTCCAGATCCATTAAAAAGTGTTATATGCCCTGAAGCATCTTTAAAAGCTATATTAAAATACATTATTCCCTTATTTCTACCAAAATCTTCAATAGTATTTTTTTTAGAAATTTCTGGTTTACCCCACTTATAAGTCAAATATTTAACTAATACATCTAATCTATAGATTATCGGGTTTTTATTTTTGTCTGAAAAATATTGAAAACCAATTTTCTTTAAATAATAGGAGTCAATTGTATGACCTGCACCATTAAGGGCGACACTTATACGTGTAGCACAAGTATTAATGAACTCTTTCCCTAAATTTAGTGCTGCAGTACCCCCCAAATGTTTATGCAACGTAATATAATCTTTATATAAACTTCTTTGAGGATAATGTTTAGTTAGATCAATGTATTGTGGTCGGCTCATAACGGTTTCTAAATTTAAAAAAGGTGATTAATTTGCATTTTCGACCAAATAAGTTAAACCAATGTGTTAATCGCAATATAATATATCCCACTCTTATACAATAAGTGTATAACATCCTGTATTTAGCCATATTTTCCCATTGTTCAGAATAATATTTTGTTTGAAATAAATTCAAGGAGCAAATGAATTTCATAAAAACTTAATATATCCTATCGAGATTTCAAAATTCTTTTGTATTTATTTCTTATAAATTCATCTTAGATGGGTTATTCACATATTCAAAACAAGTAACTACTAGTAATGTTTAAGTATGATCTTCACTAGGTTTATAAAAGCCAATGTAATACGTAATTGGCTCCTTTAGCGATTAATAAATTAATTCATTTATAGGAAATAACATTATCAGGGTCAAATTCTAAGTTGCCTTCATATATTTTGGCCCATATAATCCCTTCTAGAGACAAGATTTTGTTGTCTTGTCCAGCAAAACAACTTGAAAAAGTAAAACTTCTCAAATTATGCCATATTCCTTTGTTTTCTTTCAATGCTGATTAAGAGATTGAACCTAAAACGGATAGAATAAAAATACTTAAATTTAATAAATCTCATACTATCCCCCAAAATAAACTTCTTTGAGTTTTATTTTTTGGATTTGACCCTTTGAGATATGTAAAGTAATCCTCGAAGGTAGGTTATTTATAATTTGTCCCATTCTATAGAGTGAATAGGGCTGTATCTTTACCAAATGGGATGTCAAAAAAATATCTCACTTTTCAATTTTAACTAACCATCAAATGGGGTTTTAATGTTTTATAAGCTTGGAGCTCCTATGATATGTGTAAGGTATTTCTTAAGTTCACTCATTCTAAAGTTAATGAGCGTTCCAACTTTAGCCATTAAAGTTTTTATTTTCAGTTTCTTAATTATTATGGAATCAATTTATAAACCCGACTTATTCTAAGCAAAACTAATCCTACTAGCACATGCATTACCGCTTTATCCAAAGCCTCGTATAAAGGTATTAGCAAATGTGATTTTGCGAATGTTACGAAAAATTATTCAATGAATTTAAAAAATAAATTTTTTATATTAACAATTCAATTATTTTAATTTTCCGAAATACTAAAATTTATCTGTCTCATAAAGATTTAAAACATTAGCTAGCAGACATACCTGAACTGCTTTTGACATTTTTCATTTGCTTCTTTGCAATATCATTCGCCCCTGGACTACGTTTTCCGCCTTACACGATTTAAAATTTCAAATATATAATTGCAATAGTCAATCTGAAATTACCATTGAAATAATAATTAAATTAAGATTCATTATCATAGCAGTTAGTAAATACTCCCAGTTATCATATTAATCTCATGCTAATTTGTCGATTTGAAATTAATAACTCCAAGAAATCAGCTAAGTTGATTTGTCCTGGTATTGGTACATTTGACGCTTTTACTGGAATGGATCCCTATACCAATAGATTGGAGTGTGCTCACATAACCTACGCTCCTATTCCTCCAGGTAGTTATTGGATTGTTGATAGACCTTTGGGACATTACAAGGAAACTCTTAAGTATTTCGGTATTAATCCCAAACCAACGCTGAAAGATGACTGGTTTGCTCTATTTAGAGTTGATAATAAAATTGACGACTTTACGACTTATAATTCAAATGAAAGAAGCCTTTTTAGACTCCATCCCAAGGTTGGAAGTGGTGTATCATTAGGTTGTATAACCCTTACATATAAAAGTCAATTTGATTTTTTAAGGGCTAAGCTTTTAAACCAAGAGCCGATGAACATTCCAAGTACAAGCATCAGAACATACGGAATCATTCTTGTTAGAGCTCTAGATTCTATTAACAGCGTATGTTAGCTAAAACCTTTAAACTTTTATTGGTTATTTATACTTTCATAGCCATTTATTATTTTGTATTTGAATTGAATGAAGAAGAATTGATAAAGTTCTTCGACTATGACCCTGAACCTTATAATGGCGAATTTGCACTAGATGTAATAATTAAGTTCTGTCTTATTTTTATTCCTATCTCATCCTTAGCATCTGCAATGCTAATCACTTCAATTGTTAATTTCATCAAATACGATGCCATTAATGTTCTTTCAAATATACACAAAATAGTTGATCAGATAATACAATTTTTTTTGTTATTAATTTCATTAAGCCTTATAGTGTGGACGCTTAACGTGTATTTAATGATAAACATCTTTAACGATGAAGAATTACAATATGCATTCACTATTTTTCATGTAATGATGAAATTCGATATTCAATCTGCCGAAGATTTTTGGGCTTACGAATATTTTCATATAGCATTTCTTATTTCTCTGGCTGTAATAATTCTGTACGTGCTTTCAAAAATATACGACATAATTTATTTTAAATATGTAAGCCCGAGATTAAGATATAAATTCTAATTTTTTGTCTTACTCTTTTCCTTAAAATACTCCAACGGAAATAATTTTTGATAATAATAATCTACTAATACATCTTCACATCGGCCATTAAAAGTGAATGTATATTCGTTCACCTCAAAATTAACTTTAGAAAATTTAAGATCAACAAAAGAAAGTATATGTTGTTTTAAAAATGTTCTTATTAGCTCTGGGAATGATTCCTGTACTATTGGCAAGTTAGATTTAACTAAACATTTATTCCCATTTTGTTCAAATTTAGAATCGATTTTTTTATCTCGTTGCATTTCTTTAAATTCGCCAAAAATTTCAGGCGAGACCAACTCAAACATTAAATTATTAGCATATGCATCTGGACAAGATAAGCTTAAATTAAAACCAAATCGCATACTATTATCAGCGTTGATTTGATCGGCAGTCAAATTCATTGGGAAAAGACTTTCTGAAGATAATTTAAACGTAATATAACGTGCATAGTAATTCCAATCATCGTCTTTAATATCTATTGGCAAAACAATTCTACTATGCTCAGATTATCTCAATGGCTCGCTACTTTTGCTTACCCCTTGTTAAATAAAGCCTATATTTATCACAAAGAACAGAAGTGATAATTGAAGGAATCTGAATACTAATCTAGGCATAAGTGTTTTATTCACTAGTAAATTCAATAAATTATAGCTTTTAAGCAACCTCATTAATTTAATGCTATCAAAAAAAATAAGTAAGTGTTCTCATTTGCCTTTTATAAAAAGTTGTATGACTTAGAATATGCTTATCGCCTTAGCCAATGTAGAATGTTGAATTTTAGACAATGCCATAACCAATGAGAAATTTTTGATTTCTGTTTACTGCTTAATTCTTATCTTTATTTGAAATTGACATCACTTATGGATAATGGGGCAAGTATACAATTTTATGACCTTCAAAATACTAAGGTTGACACCTATTAATTTCAATTTGCTGATTGTCTAAAGTTTTGTAGCGAAGTTTAAAACAATTGATGTACCGGTAATTTATCAGAGTATTAGACTCCCATGAATCTACAACTTCAACATCAACCTCATGACCTAATTTGTTTAGAATATAAATATTTGGAGATTGGATAATATTACCCAATAAACCTATAGGACCATATGAGAATATGCCAAACAATACCGTAAAAAAAGGGAGTCTAGAAGAATCCACTTCTTTTTTTTCTTATTATTACCCTTCATTCTTGTTTCAAGGTAAATTGAAATGCAAAAAAAACAGCACGGTCACAATTAAGACAAACCACCACTTTGTTAGTACCAAATAATACCAACAAGCATAGAGTGATTGAATTATGTAATCCATAATTGTAAATTTTGAGTTAGCTTATGAGATAAAGATATAGTTATTAGCTAAGATTGTCAGCACATAACTATAAACTTTGTCTGATCAGGTGAAATTCTTGTATGAATCCTACAATTTACTTTGTTACCTTTTCCTAGGCTACTTAATCTAGTAGCCTTAGAAATTTTAACATAGAACTTGTTGGCTCCTTTAATATGTTTATGTGTAGAGCCAGTAGTTTGTGATATTAACCCCCTCAACTTTCCAGGAAAACGCCTCTAGTTCTTTTTTTTAGTTTTAAGATTATGAACAGGTTTGCCCTTAACAAGCAACTTTCTCTGGTTAGGTCTTGCAACTGTACCTTTTGCAAAATTAGTATATGGGACAGGTACACCATTGGACGGAGTTTTACAAAGGTCTGGAAATCCAGTATCCAAACCTTTAATGTGAGTGATAATGAAAAGCATATTATTCTCCCTAAAAAGTTAATTAAACTATCCGGCCATTATTTATTTACCATCAAGTTTTAATAAATTTTTGCTATTAATCGTAGTGCCTCCAGCATCAATTCTAGAATTTACCTTAGCACGATATTCAATATTTCCTGCATTAATTTTATCTTTGCCTATGACTTTCTTATTTGATTTAAATAATGTTTGTCTCATGTTATAAACATTATCATTAAACTGATTTGAAGTGACTCAAGAATTTTTTGTTTTGAGATCAAAATTTATAGAATTAGAAATCATTCTGTTATGAACCATAAATAAAGTGTAACCAACAATTTGTGTATCAGCTGACAATAATGTAAAAAGATCAATATTAATAGAAAGATTTCTAGCTTTAATATTCTGAACGTTCTCAAAACCGAGAAAAATTGCTTCTTTATCATTACTACATAGTAACAAAGTTATATAAGTTTCAGAGGATCAATGAATATTAACAGAAACCAAATCACCTTCTTTCAAAGATTGTAAACAACCAGATGCTTTCCAGGCTTCAATTTTAGTTCCATCCGTAAGGACTAATTTATATTTCTCTTCTTTTGTTTGAGGAATTTTTATAATAATTCCCCTCATGTTGAAGTTTACATTGGAGCTGAAACTAATTTTATGGATTAATAAAGATTTAAAATTATCATCAATTTCGTAATATTTTTTTGGGAGGTATCTATTAAAATTTTATTAGTATTATGATTTAATTTTTTATGCATGTGAAATTACCATTGAAACAATAATGAAAATAAGATTCATTATTATTGTAAGTAGCAAATATTTAGAGTAATCATACTAATTTCATGCTTATTTGTCGATTTGAAATCAATAGCTCCAAAAAATCAGCTAAGTTGATTTGTCCTGGTATTGGTACATTTGAAGCTTTTACTGGAAAAGATCCCTATACCAATAGATTGGAGTGTGCTCATATAACCTACGCTCCTATTCCTCCAGGTAGTTATTGGATTGTTGATAGACCTGTAGGATTGATAAAAAAATTAAAAAAGGGTGTAGGTATAAAACTAAAACCAACACTGAAAGATGACTGGTTTGCTCTATTTAGAGTCGATAATAAAATTGACGACTTTACGTCTTATAATTCAAATGAAAGAAGCCTTTTTAGTCTCCATCCCAAGGTTGGAAGTGGTGTTTCACTAGGTTGTATAACCCTTACTCATAAAAGTGAATTTGATTTTTTAAGGGCTAAGCTTTTAAACCAAGAGCCGATGAACATTCCAAACACAAGTATCAGAACATACGGAATCATTCTTGTGAGAGCTCTAGATTCTATTAAAAACGTATGTTAGCTAAAACATTTAAACTTTTACTGGTTATTTTTACTTTCATAGCCATTTATTATTTTGTATTTGAATTGAATGAAGAAGAATTGAAAAAGTTCTTCGACTATGACCCTAAACCCTATAATGTCGAATTTGCACTAGAAGTAATAGTTAAGTTCTGTCTTATTTTTATTCCTATCTCCTCCTTAGCATCTTCTATACTAATCACTTCTATTGTTAATTTCATCAAATTCGATGCCATTAATGTTCTTTCAAATATACACAAAATAATTGATCAGATAATAATTTTTATTTTGCTTTTTATTGCACTCGTCTTAACGACATCCACTCTAAATTTAAATCTAGGTTTAAGTATCCTAAATGAAGAAGAAATGGAATATGCATTCACTATTTTTCATGTAATGATGAAATTTGATATGCAATCTGCTGAAGATATTTGGGCTTACGAATATTTTCATGCAGCATTTATTAATTCTCTGGCTGTAATAATTCTGTTCGTGCTTTCAAAAATATACGACTTAATTTATTTTAAATATGTAAGCCCGAGATTAAGATATAAATTCTAATTTTTTGTCTTACTCTTTTCCTTAAAATACTCCAACGGAAATAATTTTTGATAATAATAATCTACTAATATATCTTCACATCGGCCATTAAAAGTGAACGTATATTCGTTCATCTCAAAATTAACTTTAGAAAATTTAAGATCAACAAAAGAAAGTATATGTTGTTTTAAAAATGTTCTTATTTGCTCTGGGAATGATTCCTGTACTATTGGCAAGTTAGATTTAACTAAACATTTATTCCCATTTTGTTCAAATTTAGAATCGATTTTTTTATCTCGTTGCATTTCTTTAAATTCGCCAAAAATTTCAGGCGAGACCAACTCAAACATTAAATTATTAGCATATGCATCTGGACAAGATAAGCTTAAATTAAAACCAAATCGCATACTATTATCAGCGTTGATTTGATCGGCAGTCAAATTCATTGGGAAAAGACTTTCTGAAGATAATTTAAACGTAATATAATCTGCATAGTAATTCCAATCTTCGTCTTTAATATCTATTGGCAATACAATTCTACAATGCTCAGATTTTCTCAATGGCACGCTACTATTGCATACCCCTTGTGAAATAAAGCCTATGCTAAGAGCTAAAAGCAAAAGCGAAGATTTTAAAAGTTTAAAAATTAATTTAATCATATGCGTAAATTTGCTTGCAGAGTTAGAGGTTTCTATGAAAGTGCCTTTGAATAAATTAAAAGTAAATTTTAAATATCCAAGTATAAAAGCGTGATCTATAGTCTAATTATTTGGTTTTACTCTTATCCTTAAAATATTCAAATGGAAACAATTTCTGATAATAGTAATCAACTAGTACGTCTTCACATTGGCCCTTGAAAGTAAATGTATATTTATTCATTACCATATTTAATCTAGTAGCTTTTAAATCAACAAAAGAAAGCATATGGTGCTTTAAAAATATCCTTAATTGCTCTGGGAATGTTTCTTCTACAAAGGGCAAGTTAGACGATAACAAACATGTATTTCCATCTTGTTCAAATTTTGGTTCGCTATTATTTAAGTCTCCGTATATTTCATGAAATTCCTGCATAACCTTGGTCGAAAGAAACTCATGCATCAACTTATTAACAAATACAGCTGGACAGGATAAGGTGAAACCAAAACCAAATCTGACGCTTTCTGCTTTAACTAGATCGGGTCTTACATTGATAGGTTTAAGGTTGTCATGAATCAATCTTAAAAAAATGTATTCTGCATATGATTTCCAATCATCATTTCTAATCTTAATTGGCAATACGACTCTACATTGCTCAGACCCGATCAAAGGCACCTTATTTTTGCTTTCCCCAACAGAAATAAAACCTATATTTATCAAAAAGAATAGAAGTGATAATTGCAGGAATCTGAATACTGATCTAGGCATAAGTGTTTTATTTACTAGTAAATTCAATAAATTATAGCGTTTAAGCAACCTTATTAATTTAATGCTATCAAAAAAATAAGTACGTGTTCTCATTTGCCTTTTATAAAAAGTTGTATGACTTGGAATATGCTTATCGCCTTTGCCAATGTAGAATGTCGAATTTTAGACAATGCCATAGCCAATGAGAAATTTTTGATTTTTGTTTACCGATTAGTTCTTATCTTTATTTGAAATTGAAATTACTTTTGGATAATGGGGCAAGTAAACAATTTTATGACCTTCAAAATACCAAGGTTGACACCTGTCAACTTCTATTTGCTGATTGTCTAAAGTTTTGTAGCGAAGTTTGAAGCAATTGACGTACCGGTAATTGATCAGAGTATTAGACTCCCATGAATCTACAACTTCAACGTCAACCTCATGACCTAATTTGTTTAGAATATAAATATTGGGAGATTGGATAATATTACCCAATAAACCTATAGGGCCATATGAGAATATGCCAAACAATACCGTAAAAAAAAGAGAGTCTAGAAGAATCCACTTCTTTTTTTTCTTATTTTTACCTTTCTTTTTATTCTCAAGATAAATTGAAATGCAAAAAAACAGCACGGTCACAATTAAGACAAACCACCACTTTGTTAGTACCAAATAATACCAACAAGCGTAGAGTGATTGAATTATGTAATCCATAGGATTGACTTGGTAATTAAAAATAACTCACTTAGAGATGGATTTTATCGTATATAGATAAGTATGGTAAATTCATGTGAAAACAACCCTTTGTAACAGGCAGTTAATTTGCCTCGATACTAAAGTCTAAGTTTGTCAATTTGGGAAACCCAGTTTTACCATATAAGAGATTTAATTTGATTAAAATCAAAGCTCTAATTGGGTACCCAAAAACCAGCAAAAACAGGAAAAGAAAAATTAATATGTTTTCCGCTATTGAAAATAAAACTACTTTTAATTTTGTAAATTTCCACTAACAATGTTTAAATGACATTATTGAATTAGTGAGGATAACCTGAATAGGTTCTAAAATTTGATGGGATTTATAAATTCATGGACACAATAGAATTTCTTTAAATTGACTCGGAACTGTCCTATAAGAAAGTGGACAATTAATTAAATTTGCAGGACCCATACTAGTAACTCTAGTATGTGGTGCACCTTTTACTATAAATGTAAAAGAACCTGTTACATGCCTTTGTTGAGCCATAACTGTCTGTGAAACCAACCCTAAACCCACACCTGGTGTATCACCTTGAGTGATGGGTCGAAAAGACATTAAATTATGACGGGGTGTACACATAAGTAAAGTATTAAAACACACTGGTATAGTTGTTGGACCTAGTGCAATATTAGGGTATGGTACAGGAGGTACTGGGGTTTTACATACATCTGGAAAACCTAAATCCATACCACCTAACTGACAATTTGCAAACATAATTTTTCTCCTTAACCTGCTAGCATTAATTTACCATCATATTTTAGAACTTCATTGCCTTGAACGTATGTCAAGTTCCCACTCAGCTTAGCAATTCCAGTAGCCGTATGATCGAAATTCATGGCTCTTAATTCATCCTTATAAATAACGGTTTTATAAGAATAATTAGCTAAAAAATTTAATTTGTTAGAGTACACATTAAAATTTTGAGTGGTAGCTTCAAAATTACTGGTTAGCAATTTATAGTCTTGAGTTTTCACTGACATTCTTTTAGAACTAATTGAAAATAGTGCGGATGAAACTTTTAAACAAGGTGATGTAAATGTTAAATTTAAGTCCACTTCATAAGACAAGTTAACATTATCTCTATCTAGGATGTACAAGATATAATTATCTTCAAATTTATTTTTGTCCAAATTCACTAATACAACATCACCTAATACTGGTTTAATTAAGCAGCTAACTGACCTCTTACACTTTATTTCAATTTGATTATCAATAAGTACTGTGTATAGATTTGATGAATCAATTGAAATTACTTTAGCTCTATGACCAATAGTAGATTTTTCCTGATTAATAAAATCTCTATCTAAAAGATCCTTCAGAGAATTGCCAAAACCATCTTGAAAGTCGAAATCTATAGAAATTTTTTCATTAGTTTTTATATTTTTGTCAGCCATAGTTCTGCCTCCAATAAATCTTTATCATCACCTATAGAATTAATTTTATTACCCCATACAACGTCTAAATCGATAACAGAGTGAAACTTGGTACGATCCAAGCTTGATTCCAAAAAATTTGATCCAGTAATATTTGAATGAGAAAAATCTGATAGTTGCAAATTACTTTCCTTAAAATTGCATTTAACAGCTTGTGCATTCTTAAATATAGACATCGATAAATCAGAGTTTTCAAAATTGGAACCCGAAATATTTGAACCAGTAAAATTACAAATATTCATTAAAGAATTATTAAAAAGAGAATTTTCTAGGCTGCAGTCAAGAAACAAACACATTTCTAATTTAGCGTTTTTAAAATTACAATTTTTAAGACTACAAGATTTAAAACATGAATTTGATAAATCGCATCCAGAAAAATCAATATTGTCTAAGGTGCTATTTGTAAACTGGGATTTAATCAAAGAAACTTTATTAAAAGTATATTCTTCGGGCAATGAAGAGTCTATATATATAAGTGACTCAATGTCAGATAAATGAAATGATGCATTTGCCAATGAAATCATATTCGTTGTAAAATACTTAGTCTTTGAATTGGAAAAATTCAATTTAGGGCAAGCAAACTTAACTTGATGATTCAGTAAACTAAACACTTCAAGTGTGCTATCTAAGATACTTAATTCTATAGAATCAGATTCTGTAATAAAAAAATTTTTTATCGTACAACAATTTAAAAAAGTGGTTTCAAAAACTGTATAAGCAAAAGCAAATATATCAATAGAACAATTCAAAAAAATACAGTTTGAGAGCTTACAACCAGTAAATACGTTATTATTTAATTTACAATTATTAAACTTGCAATTTAAAAAAACACAATTAAGAAAAGTATTATCGATAATATCCAATTTTTCAAAATTTATATTTTTAAAAATACATCTTGTAAATTCGTAACCTTGCAATAGATTTTTATAATCAAGATTTAAATTTTCAAAGGAAAAATTTTCGATTTGATCTAGATTCAAAAATTCAGCAAACTTAATAGAATCATTGCTTTGCATTTACTAATTCCTCAATTTTGGATAAATATTCATTCTATTTAAATAGTTCTCATCGAAAACAGTATTGGCATCAACACTCAACTCTGAGACGTCTGAGGAGAAAAAACTGATTTTTTTAAGCGTACTTTTTAAAATAGTTAGTTTGTTAAAAAGCGAGAAAGATAAATCAATACCATACCAAAGGCTATCTTCTATCTTAGATCCAGTAAAAATAGAATTAGATAAATCAACTTTTGAAAATTTAGAGTTTCTTATAATTGATTTAGATAGATTAATGTATTTTAAATCACAGTTTGAAATTTCAAAACAATCAAATTCACACTGCCTTATAGTGGATAATACTAATTTTGAATCCTTTATAACGAAATGGTTTACTTTGGATAAATCTTTAATAAAAAAAGAGTCTAATTTCGAGTTTTCTATTGTAAAAGATTCGATAACAAATCTTTTATCTGTAGAAAAATTTAGACTAAGGGCTTCAGAATTAATTAATTTAATAGAGTTATATTTACCGCTGATTATTGTAAGTTTATTAATCTTGCAATTGTAAAATTCAATATCTTTTATGATTGCTCTATTGAAAGTCACAAAATAAATATTGCAATCATTAAATAAAATGTTTGATGAAACAAATCTCGTATGATTCCATAATGTAATGTTACATTTTAAAAAAATTACATTATGAAATTTAGAGTTATCATTATTAATGCCGTTTAAATCGCAAGAAATTAGTTTACAACTTTTTAGTTCTGCTTCGTTTAAATTACAATTTAAAAATTTACAATTAATGAATTCGCAGTTTTCAAACGCTGATTCTCCTAACAAGCTATCACTGAAATCAACGTCTAAGAATGAAACATTCCTAAAACTACAATGTTGCATTGGTTTTCCAGTTAAATCTAAATCCTTAAAATCCTTATCTATAATTTCAGTTTTAATTCCACTAACAGAGTACTTAAAAAGTTGATTTATATGCGTCAGCTCAACTACAGAATCGACAGCATTATTGACTGAATTCGAGTTGTAAACAATCGTAGGTGCATTGCTTTCAAAAAACATTAGAGATTTATCATCATGATCTTTAAAAAATGAATCTAAATCCGAATCTGTTTTGTTACGATTAGACGTATCAATAAATTTCCTATTTTCTACTGTTTCAATAAGTTTGTTTCTAGTCAAGCTAAATTTTTCGTTAAGATATTTTAATTTCTCATCAGGATCAACTTCAAAATTTTCAATCGACTCAATTTTTTTATTTAATTCTTTTCTTTTTGTATGTATTTTTCTAGCAGTTTCTAACACTGATTCATCTTTGCTTTCATCTAATTCTACTAGCAACTTAAGTAAGAAATCCATTTCTATATAATCTAATTCAACTAATTCAAATAATTTATATAAATTATTGGAGTCAATAGATGAAAGGATTTTTTTAAATTCCTGTGATGCAGGAGAGGAATCTGAAGTTAATTGAGCTAAAGTATCCTTTAAATCTTTTTCGAAATCTGGTTTATAAGAATAATTTCTAAAATTTAACTTTGCATCTTCAACAAGTTCCAAATCTAAATTCTCGGCTTTTTTGTTTATATCTTTAATGTTGCTTAATTTTCGTTTGAGTTCAAATAATTTTCTTTTTAGAAGTTTATTTAGAGGCACAGAGGGCAAACCCTTAAAATCAATACCCTGATCTATCAACATTTCATCAAAGGTAGCATAAAGGTTGGCTTTTCTCAGATTTGATCTAATGTTTAAAACATTTTGATAATGTTCTAAAGACCTTTTACTATGTGTTTTTTCAATAGCCAACATTAAAAAATCAAAGATATCAGCTACTTCTGAAGATTCAACTGGAGTTGAAACATGATAACTAAGAATATAAGTTTCTTTATGAGGATAAGCCAAACACGATTGTAATTTCAACTCTAAAGGTGTTTTTAATGACTTATCCCCCCTAGGCAATAAAAAAATTAAGGGCTTTAAGTCTGGAATTTTGAAATATACTATTTTTTTGTAAGGATTCATATTAGTAAATTTCATTTCCAAACCATTAATTGTAGCTAATCGCTGATCTACCGGTGAGAGATTGAAATAAGACCAATCAATATCACTTGCAAATCCAGGAAAGAATTTTTCTAGCCAATTCCTATCGTATGTACCAAGTAATTTATTTCTATTAGGAGATTCAATAGGAAGTGCGCCGAAAGTTGCTACTGGATATACTTTATCTGGATATATCACAGGTTGATTAGGATCCTCAACGTTTGGAAGAGGAGTTACAACCGTTCCATCAGGCTTAGTTATTTTTTCAGATCCCTTGCCTAATGTATTGGAAGGTACATTTTTTCCTCCAAAAGCTTTACTCAGAGAAATTGGTAACTTGTCAAAACCCTCTGGGGAGCTAGGCTGACCATTTATCCAAAACCTATCACCATAGACAGTTAAAGTTTTATTTATATTACCTGCCTCAATATTGACTGCTGACCTATTGTTTTCTGAATATTTACCATAAGCGTAGCCATTTACAATAATTTCGGGTTTATCCTTAGGCATACCAAAATCAATCAATTCACTGTTAAAATCTTTAACAGAAATAGAAGTGAAATCCTGCCACATCTGTTGCTCACTAAGTAAACGAAATTCAACTTCATCAACATTTTTGTCAATATATAAATTAACAGACAGTGATAGATATGTTTGCCTATTAAACTCGTACACCCTATAAAAAAGTGAAGTTGAAAGTGGTTTAATTATTCTCATTTTAAAGACGGATACGAATTGCTGAACGTATTCCTTGAAATACCCCTACTAGGAGTGTTAATGGGCCGAGAGATACTTCTGAATCAGCAACATCATTTTTTGATTCAGTTGCACATAATTCTGTCTTAACCAACCCAAAATCAGATTTGAGACCGTAACCAGTTATAGCAGATCCATTTAGCTTAGCTTCAACCAGTCTTTGATAAAATGAAACAAAATAAAAATCAACCTTCAATCCTCCAATCCAATCCCATTTGGCATCAGCATTAACTTTGTTATGAGGTGAATCCTGTCTAATCATTGGGGCACAAAATCTAATTTCAGGAGCTTCAAATTTAATTTTTGAGTTAGAAGATAATTCTGTACAGCCATTTACTTTTAAATTATAAGAACCTGTAACTTCATTTTTAAATGAAGATTCGTGTGTATACTTAGTTAAACCTTTGACAGTTTCTTTGAGACCTAATTTAAAATTATTTGTCACAAGTTTGTCAGTAATGTTTTCGTAAGGGCTTTCGAAAGTATCCTTAACTGGTGATTTAAATTTAAGTTTTGTGGATTTTTCGACGTTTAAAGTGTGATTATCATTTAAATTTTCCTTTAAATCACCGTTAATTCTCATTATTCTATTCTTCGAGACATTTATTGATTGGTTACCTTGAGTTAAGGTAACGTTTTGACCACCGTCTAATACCTTGTGGATTTCACCTTTTGTAATGTTAACAAGCTGACCTGAACTCTCAATATAATCTTCTCTTCTATTAAAAAACTCTGCAGTGTCCTTATCATTTATTAATGTAGTTCGAGAACCAGTGTCAACAAAAAGTTTCTCATTCCCATTATGAACTTTTACGGAACAATTATTTTCGATATTTATAAATGCATTTGGCATAGAACCCTCTATTAGTTTAATAAACTAAATCCAAAAATTGAAATCATTACTATACTTAACTCAATTCCGGCAAGTTTAATTGTATTTTTTAGTGCTTCCTCTTTCTTTTCAATTACCTTAAAATCATTTTTGTGTATCATCTTATCAATTTTCCAAGCATACTGTGTTAATTGAACTTCCGCAACTTTAGCTTCACAAGCAATTCTACTTGTGATACAAAAAGTCACATTATCTTTTTTAAACTCCCCTGCTTCAACATTTAAAAGTGCTAATAACAAATAAAGGTTGGTTTGATAGTCAATAGCACTAGTACCCAAAATATCTATAATACTATTACTGGAGATGTTGATTTTAGATGTGGATTTTATGTTGGCTTCACCACTATTTACAGAAGTTTTCCAAATAATTTTAGTTTTTTCAGTGTAACCAGAGTCACTAGTATATTTAGCCGCAGAAGATTTAACAGTTTCATCTAATGAATCCATCTCTATAGTTGTTTTCTTTAAAACATCTACCACATGAATTCCACCTATCTTATCAGTAGTTTCACCTCTAAATGTTCTGTTAGTTTCACCAGAAATAGTTTGTCTATAATCTTTAAAACAATCAGAATTGGCTAATTTAACGTCAAGAGTCCGATTCCCTTCAAGTACTGTTATTTTTTGTGATCCAGATTCAATGTTTATAGTCTGGTTACCATCAAAAACCTTATGGTCCTCACCACCACTGATTCTTGTAGTTTGTCCATTAAATATATATAACTCACGTCTGTTAGAAAAAGTATTTTTCTCTAGAAGTTTGACCTTGGTATATCTTGTACCAGTATTAACAGAATGAGTGAGGTTACCCTCTATAACTTGAGTTTCTAGATTATTTAGAATATTTTCTGTATAGTTTCCTGCCATCATACCCCCCAGTTATAAATCATTTTTTACAACAGCCATTTCGGCTTTAGTAGAACCAGCGTCATTATTAACATCTTTCTTTTCAGGAATACGAAGAGGTTTAGTACCGAACTTTTTGATATAATTATCTAACTTTATCAAACCATAATCCGATTTGGAAAACCAATTTACAGCACCTAACACAGTACCCGCTTTTTCATCAAATATTCTTGTAGTAAAAGACGCTATGTAAACGTCTCCTTTGAAAGGCTTTTCTGTTTCTTTATTTTGCTTATATATATAGTGTAAGGGGGTTTCAATTGTTATTTTAGCATTCCCTAAAATCTCAATTTTTGGAGAATCAAATTTTATATTTCCTGAAGACCAAATATCAATATCACCATCTACATCAGTTATCCATTCACCTGAAGTAACGTTGTGCTCAAACCCACCATTTCTGTTATATTCAGTTAAGCTATTAGTTACATTCTCTTCAATACCCAATTTAAAAGTATTGGTAACTGAGGAGCTTTTAACATCGTAAGTTTTATCATATGTTTCTTCAACAGAGGTTCCATAAGTTCTCTCAGTTATTTTTTCAACTGTTAAATCATATTTACCTTCAACTTTATCAACACCAAAAAGTCCTACTTCTAAACTTCTAGTACCCGAACTAATTGTAACTACTTGATCACCTTTAACCTCGATTACTTGATCATCTGAAAGTATCGAACGCTCCTCATTACCATGAATATGGGTTTTTTGACCACCAGCTAAAATATGCTCATCTCTTCCATTTTTAAAAGTACCTTTCTCTAGCTGTTTGACCTTAGTGGTTCTACTTCCACTTTCAACTATATGAGATTCATTACCATTATGGACAGTAAATTCAACATTATGCTGAATCTTCTTATAAGCACTAGGCATTGAACTCTCCTCTATTAACCGCAATTACCAACTGTTAAGTAAAAGTCATTCTTAACAAATATCTTCATATCTTTTTCTGCTTGAACGTCCACCAATTCATCTCCTTGTTTGTCTCTAAACAAAAGGAAATTTTGATTGTCGCTACCGCCTTGAATTGTTCTTGTGCGGAAGCCTGAGGTATGAGAATCATTTGGTAGATTAACTAAAGGCTGGTTATCCTCGTTATAAACCCTGCCGATAATTAATGGTCTATCTGGGTTACCACCAATAAAATCAATAACAACTTCATCTCCAATACGAGGAATTTGTAAACCACCAAAACCAGTACTAGCCCAGGGACTTGAGACACGAACCCAACAAGAAGAGTTCTCATCTTTTTTACCATCACGATCCCAGTGGAATTGCACTTTAACTCTACCGTATTTATCAGTATAAATCACTTCTCCAGAAGGGCCGACAACAGTAGCTGTTTGAGGTCCGTGAGTTTTAGGCTCTGGAGTTCTACGAGCCGCACGGAATTGTATTGATGCTGGCAAGGAATAAAAGCTAGTACTGAAAAAATCTTCTCTACCTGAGTTGGTTGAATAGCCATTAACCTGAACCATGTAATGGGCTTGAACAACTACATAATCTTGATTTTCAGAAGGCCTTGGATGATTTGCAAGCGTAAACTTATAACCAGGACAAATACCACGAATATTAGAATCAGCTTCTACAATTTCCTGAGGTACTTTTAATTCTTCCAGTCTTAATTTAGTATAATTATCGCCATCAGATAATTCCTGATATCCACCCTGCCATTCATAAACTTCAATACTATCATCACCATCAAGTTGATTTTCTTTCTCTGTATCTAATGCAGTGCTTGGCTTTCTAAAATCAAAATCCACAACCGTATATTTCGAAGGCGTAACTACTGCATTATGTCTCCAAGAAGTAATAACCTCTCTGGAATCAAAAACCTTAAATCCAGAAGACAAATAATTAAGTGTTTCATAAGAAGGGTACTCTTCATGAGATGAAGCATCATCAGAGATAACCATAGTAGATTCGTTTTTATCATGTTTAAACCAATAGTACATACCCTCATGTTCCATTAATCTTGAAATGAAGTTAAAAGGAGATTCATTGTATTGAACTACATACTCCCAATTTCTGTAAGAACCTGAAAGCTTAAACTCGTATTTGATTTCAAATTTATCTAAGATTTCTTTGATTATGTCTTCGATTTTTTTCTCTTGAAAGATTTTATAATCTTTACCCTGAGTCAGATACCACAAAGGAGGTACAACATGTGCCTTGTAAATTAAATATTCTGAACCATCCTGATCAGATCCAACTAATTCAAACTTACGAACACGACCAGTCAGGTACCTAGGCGTGGACATAAATGACTCTAATTCGACAGTAAGTTGTGTGCCAAGCATTTTACGCACATCAATAAAATTATCCATAGATACAAGTTCAACTTCAAATTCATACAAATTTGAAAGGGATTCATGCCCGTTAAGACTTAAAAACTGAAGACTAGGTATCGCTACATGTGCGATTGCGTGACGGTCTGCCATAACTACTAACTCCTGAGAAGTAAAACTAGAATACTTCTGAAATATGAAAATTCAATTAATGGGAAGGAAATTCTTTAAGACAATAATAAGGATTTAGTATTTCAATTTCGTGACAGAATCAGGAAGTTTAATTAAATTCAATACTTTATATTTTCAACATGTGTTTATTTAGCACAACTAATTTACATATTTAAATAATTTGGAATTTACAATAGCTCCAAATAAAAAAAGTCCATTGAAAAAGATCTCGTTAAATTTTCTTTCAACCCCTTTAATACTTTAATAATTAGGGAAACCAGGGGTTAACTAAGACTTCACAAAAATTATTATTTGCAGGAACTAAATCTTAATAAGCGCCTAAGATTAAGAGTTTTTATTAATTCTTCTGAATTTATAAAGAGACTGTAAATAATAAAATTAAGAAAAAAATTAGTTACCGTCCATAAATATGCTTAATAACGTCATCTGGTAATTTTCTAGTTTCATTTAAAAAAGGAGATTTGGTAGGGATTATACAAGAGGCATCTACGTTTGCTTTTATGAAGTTTCTCGTGTAATTATCGAGGCAGGTTTGTAGATGCGATACTTTTTTCTCCCAAAAAATCTTATTATCGTATTTTGAATAGAATTCTGCGTAATGAAAATTGTATTTCTCCATCAAAATTCGTGCTAATTCTAAGTTCGTGTTTATCCAAACAATATCAATATCCTTAAGGTTTGGATTTTTATTGTACGTATTGGACAAATAGAATATAAAGTAATTAAATGCACATTCATATGCCGATTCAGCCGTTGGATACATAAGTACAGAGGCACAGAATATTTTTCCCTGTGGACTAGGTTGATATATTAAGTTTTCTCTGTAGTCTGTTTTCTTTTGTTTGCCTTCTAAAAAAAATCTCTCATTTTCAAATATTGAAATTGATTCTCTTGCATCCAAAGCTTTATTTATATAGTCCATATCGACTACATGTTTAGTATCAGTTGCAAACGACTGAGAACAAAGAGTAGTAATAAGACCAATTAGAGTTAATAAAAGTTTAAATTTATTCATATGTAATTAACTTTCAACAAACCGACGTTATCTAAACTATTCTTTAAGCGACTCCTAAGCAAAAGTATAACCAATGATGTCCATAATGAACCTGAAATGCAGGATACACACCCCCAAGAAAGAGAACCAAAATGTAGGTAACGGTTAAAGAAGTTCTCATAACCAACTAGCAATTCTAGCCCAAACCAAACCCTATAAAACTTGCTGAAATTATTGTATCGACTAATACTTTTATGTGGGAAATCTGGAATCTTTATCTTATACACATTGTCCAATATTATTTTTTTACCCTCTTCATTTGCAAGCCCCCATGACATACATTTCAATTGTCCTACTGGTGTTTCTAGAATTCCATGAATCTGGGACATAGATTGATCTCTAGAAACATAAAGTTTTAAGACAAGTTCTATATTGTCATAATACGTTATGCACTTTCCAACAAATGGGTTGCCGTACTTTAACGAAATAGAAGCATTCTTACTCCTGTGCACCCCATCAATAATGGTAAATTTTTGTCTATCCTTAATGACATCACCTAGTATAACGCGAGTGAAACTAGGGACGGATACCTCAGACTTATTATCCAATCTTACTTTCCAAAATCCATCATCAGTTAATTTAAAACAGTCTAAATTATTCATCTTAAATATTTATATGAAAAGACTAATTTAAAATAAAATTGTTAAAATTTTATGTATCTAGTCACTAAAATAACTTTATGTTAATTCATCCTAGTCTTCTTAACGGACCTAAAAATTTATCAGTTGTTTTTAATAGGTGAAAGTTAAAAGTGAGAATTGTAGCAATGTTACGATTTAGAATAGAATTGCGAATTACCTGTAAATCCTTTGCTCACAATTATTACGATTAAAAAACGTTAATTGTAGCTATTAGTAAATTTCTTAGATTTTTCTGCTCACATTTTTGTGCATGTCAACGACAATCCAAATTTAACCCCTTTTTAACTAAATCGGCAATTCTAGAATAAGCTCTGATTTAGATCACTTATAAATGCACAAAATTTTTATTAATGAGTGCTCTGTAACATTGCCTATTTCAGATACAGTAAAACAAAAAAATTTAACTATAAGTTTTAAATATAATGACAGTTTTTTTTAAAATAGCTACTCAACTAGTGGAACCTTGTCGAGAGTTTTTTTAAACTCAGGCACAAACCTCCAGGGCTTTCCTGTGAGTGCAGAGGGAGTTACTTTTTTACATTCACTAGTTGTGACTGGCATCCCCGAAGTTCTAAATAATTCCACACACTTTAATAATATGTCAGCCCTTTTTTCCCAATATTTTTAATGATCAATCTTGGGTGTGTGAATATTTCATCATTGGGAGTTAATTTGGCTAATATCTTATTAACCGCTAATAATCTCGATTCAATATTATTGAGTACAGATAGTCAGTATCTTTATCTTTAAATTTTGTCAATGCTATAAAATAAAGTGCATGTTCGCATTTAAACAAAGTTTCTAAAGTAGGATAATTCGGTGTACAAGTAATACTTAAATAGACCATATGGCCCATAGTAAGGTTCTCTAATTATATCTTGCTGCAAAGCCTTAACGAATTTGTTCTTATCAGCCTCTGAAACATTCTTTCTTGAATAATTTTTTGAACAATAGCTTCAGCATCTACTTCTGGTGATGAAAGTACACACTCAGAAAAGCTAGATAAATTTAATGCGAAAAACAACCTTAAAACTTTATTCATAAATCACATTCAACAGAGCCAAAATGGGTTGCTTATTTGGAAGTTTAGGTGATGAGTTATACATGAAAATTACAGGCTCATAAATTTTTAAATGCAAGTCTGAATATGCGAAGCTTTTTTTCCAAAAAAGAGTTGCAGACTTCCAAGATATTAATTCCCTAAAATTTTTTTTAACACCTCTTTTTGCAATCTCCTAGGTTTATCTAAATAAGGAGATCTTGTAGGTGTTATGCATGACATATCTATATCTTTAGTTGAAAGATTTTCTGCGTATTTATCTAAACAATCCTGCAGATGATTTACTTTATTTTGCCAAAAGTCCTTATTATCGTATTTGGAATAATAATAAGCATAGTGATGGTCGTATTTCTCTAACAATATTCTAGCTAGTTCTAAGTATTTACTTATCAACAAATGCATCATTGCATTAGATTCTGGACTTACTTCGGATCTATATGCCATATAAGGAATAAAATAATTGAATGCACACTCATAAGCAGATTCTGCAGTTGGGTAAAAAAGAACATCGCTACAGAAAATTTTTCCTTGTGGACTTGAACGATAAACTATTTGACTCCTTGAATCCCATTTCTTTTTTTTACCTTCTTTAAATAATTTATCAATCTCATCTTTTGGAAAGGCTTCTCTAGTCTTCAGGACACTTTTAATGAATTCATCTTTAGTTTTATTTCTATCATTGTTAGCTAAAGATGGATTTATAGTAATCAGTACACACAAAAAAATATAAATAAGGCTATTTCTTAAGTTCATCTATAATTAACCTTTAAAAACCCTACAGTATCAAAATTATTTCTAACTCTGCTTGTTAATAGGTACTCACATAAACTTGTCCATAATTCACCACCCGAACATGACACACATCCATGAGAGGTTTGTCCAAAATGAAGATAGCGGTCTGTTATGTTTTCACTACCTATTAGTAATTCAAGACCAAACCATACTTTATATAAATGTGTTTTAGAATTATATCTAGTAGAACTTATATGAGGATAATCAGGAAACTTAATTCTATAAATAGAGTCTAAAATTATTTGAAACCCTGGGTGATAGGGTCTACCCCATGATTTACAATGCAAGTTACCTATTGGGGTAACAAGGATTCCATCAATTTGTTCCTGTTTGTTGCCACTAGCACTAACATTAAGATTTAAAACCAAATTAACATTCTCTCTATAATTAAGCATCCTTCCCATGAAAGGGTCACCATTTTTTAAACTTATTGAAGCTTCCTGATTCTTATATAACCCTTCGTAAAATGAAAAAAATCGCCTCTCATTCTTAATCTCACCAAGAATAACCCTTGTATAAGAAGGAACAGAAACTTCCAGATTACTATTCAGTTTAACCCTCCAGAATCCATCATCAGAGTGCTTAAAACAATCTAGACCTTTATATACCATACTTAATAGTAGAAAAATTCTTATAACTTTATAAATATAAATAAATATTATGAACTTATAGTTACTTAAACAATAATAAGGTTATAGTACTTACTATTTTGTGGTTTAATCGTCTAGCGAAAATGACCACCTCTCGGCAATCCAAAATTGACTCAATTTTCTCAAAATTTAAACAAATATACTAGGTATTACCCCATTCCTATATTTACCTTTTGGCATTAACCCTACAACCAATATTTGAGAAATTGTTCATTTAGGATTAAATAATAATTATTTCTTATTTTTGTAAATTTTGTGATACAACTTTCCACAATTAAGAGATTACCTTTGAAACACTAATTAATGCACAAGATTTTCACTTATGTTTGCACTGGAATATTAAATATTCGATGTGTATAAACGAAAAATTTCAACTTGAAGTTGAAAACTTACTTACTGCTATCTAAGAAATATATGCTCAGCTAATGGCACCTTGTCTAAAGTCTTTTTAAACTCTAGTGCAGCCTCCATGGCTTTCCTGTGAGTGCCGAAGGAATCACTTTTAAGCATTCGACAGTAGTGACAGGTTTACCCAGTATCCTAAATAAATCTACACACTTTAATAGTTTGTCAGCTCTTGTTACCCAATATTTTTTTTCGTTTCCCCCTGGGTGCGTGAATATTTTATCCTTGGAAGTTATCCTAGCTAATATCTTAACCGCTAATAATCCCGATTCAATATCATTGAGAACTGTTAGGTTTATATTTATATCTTTAAACTTTGTCAAGGCATTAATACAAATTGCTTGTAGACACTCAAACAAAGTCTACAAAGTTGGTTAAATAGGTACGCAGTAATATTTAAAAAGACTATCTGGATCGTAATAATGTTCCCTGGTTATATTTCGCTGCATAGTTTTGATAAATTGAATTTTATCTATATCTGAAATAACAATTCTTTCTTGAAGAATATCTAAAACAATAAAATGAGTATTGAGTTAAGGAGAAGATAAAACATTACTAGAATAGCTCGATAAAAATTATAGGAAAAATAAACCTAATAATTGATACATAGAATACACTCAAAGAAGTTGAAGCTGACTAAGTTTTATACAGATCCAATATAAAAACTAAAACTATCTAACTTTTACATCTTCGAGTAGCAATCTAATAAAAAAAGAAAGGACTCACCTTTCTAATTGTCTATTTGACACTCCAAAATCCATCATCTGATAACTTTAAATTTTCAACTTTTAATTAACAAAAAATAAGATTCCTACGGTAATTTAGAGTTTGTTAATTGAAAATATTCTAGGGTATATTTATAAATAAAATTTAAGAGGTATCAATATTGATTGCCGTCAACTACATAAAAAATCCATGTCTGCCTAAATTAATATTAGGGTAGGATTTAAAAGGTGATTAGTATTTCTCTCAAAAAAAGTTACAGACTTACAAAAAATTAATTCTCAAAAATTTTCTTTAATACCTCTTTTTGCAATCTCCTAGGTTTATCTAAATAAGGAGATCTTATAGGTGTTATGCATGACATATCTATATCTTTAGTTGAAAAATTTTCTGTGTATTTATCTAAACAATTCTGCAGTTGATTTACTTTATTTTGCCAAAATTCCTTATTATCGTATTTGGAATAATAATAAGCATAGTGATGGTCGTATTTCTCTAACAATATTCTAGCTAGTTCTAAGTAGATACTTATCCACAAATGCAACATTGCATTAGATTCTGGACTCGATTCGGATCTATACGCCAAATAAGGAATAAAATCACTGAATGCACACTCATAGGCAGATTCTACAGTTGGGTAAAAAAGAAGGTCACTACAGAAAATTTTTCCTTGTGGACTTGGACGATATACTAACTCATCCCTTGAATCCCATTTCTTTTTTTTACCTTCTTCAAATAATTTATTAATCTTATCATTTGGATAGCTTTCTCTTGTTTCCAAAACACTTTTAATAAATTCATCTTTAATTTTATTTCTATCATTGTTAGCTAAAGATGGATTTATAGTAATCAGTACACTCACAAAAATATAAATAAGGCTATTTTTTAAGTTCATATATAATTTAGTTTTTCTCTCAAAAAAAAGTTACAGACTTACAAAAAATTAATTCTCTAAAATTTTCTTTAACACCTCTTTTTGCAATCTCCTAGGTTTATCTAAATAAGGAGATCTTGTAGGTGTTATGCATGACATATCTATATCTTTAGTTGAAAGATTTTCTGCGTATTTATCTAAACAATCCTGCAGATGATTTACTTTATTTTGCCAAAATTCCTTATTATCGTATTTGGAATAATAATAAGCATAGTGATGGTCATATTTCTCTAACAATATTCTAGCTAGTTCTAAGTGGATACTTATCCACAAATGCATCATTGCATTAGATTCTGGACTTGATTCGGATCTATACGCCAAATAAGGAATAAAATCACTGAATGCACACTCATAAGCAGATTCTGCAGTTGGATAAAAAAGAACAGCACTACAGAAAATTTTTCCTTGTGGGCTTGGACGATACACTAACTCATCCCTTGAATCCCATTTCTTTTTTTTACCTTCTTCAAATAATTTATTAATCTTATCTTTTGGAAAGGCTTCTCTAGTCTTCAGGACACTTTTAATGAATTCATCTTTAACTTTATTACTATCATTGTTAGCTAAAGATGGATTTATAGTAATCAGCACACAAAATAAAATATAAATAAAGCTATTTTTTAAGTTCATCTATAATTAACCTTTAAAAATCCTACAGTATCAAAATTATTTCTAACTCTGCTTAATAAAAGATGCTCACATAAACTTGTCCATAATTCACCACCCGAACATGACACACAACCATGAGAGGTTTGTCCAAAATGAAGATAGCGGTCTGTTATGTTTTCACTACCTATTAGTAATTCAAGACCAAACCATACTTTATATAAATGTGTTTCAGTATTATATGGAGCAAAACTTTTATGAGGATAATCTGGAAACTTTATCTTATACATTGATTCAAGAACAATTTCTCTACTATTCCTTTTATCTTTACCCCAAGATTTACAATGCAAGTTACCTATTGGGGTAACAAGGATTCCATGAATTTGTTTCTCTTCTTTGCTACTAGCACTAACATTAAGATTTAAAACCAAATTAACATTCTCTCTATAATTAAGCATCCTTCCCATGAAAGGGTCACCATTTTTTAAACTTATTGAAGCTTCCTGATTCTTATATAACCCTTCGTAAAATGAAAAAAATCGCCTCTCATTCTTAATCTCACCAAGAATAACCCTTGTATAAGAAGGAACAGAAACTTCCAGATTACTATTCAGTTTAACCCTCCAGAATCCATCATCAGAGTGCTTAAAACAATCTAGACCTTTATATACCATACTTTATAGTAGAAAAATTCTTATAACTTTATAAATATAAATAAATATTATGAACTTATAGTTACTTGAACAAAAATAAGGTTGTAGTACTTACTATTTTGTGGTTCATACCCTTAACATAGAATCATTGCAGAATATGAGGATTCAATTAAAGTCTGTTTTATCAGTCATTTTGAATTCAAATAACTATTGAAGAGGATCGCCAAATTAGATGGGGCAGTCTATAGTTGAAAAATTTTTTTACACTCAAAATTATATTTACTAATTTTCTGTTCTCATAGTTAGGTTCTCTCACAACTCCTGTCGTCGTCGTTGGGACCTCATTAAAAGATTTGAGCGAATAACAAATAATGCCTTTATGTTTTTTATCTATTTCTAAGAATACTTTTTGCTTTCTTTTTGGTCATGTAGCATTATTATGTTCTGATAAATGTTATGAGCAATCTCAAAAACACGATTTGTGAAAATTGTTGAATTTTCTTATCCTAATCAAGCATGAACGATAAGCTGAAAAAACTATTCTAATTTAATAGAAGGAGCACTATACAATTGTCGTTGCTAATACGGGAAATTGTCTTAAACTAAATACGATGCAAATATTATTTTTTCTCAGCTACCACTCTAGGATAATGTTCAAGATAGTAAATAGTACTTCCTGAATTCAAGTAAGCCTCAAGACGTTTGACGGTCACAATCTTATTTTCTTTTGTCACAAACTGAATTGTGTATTCTTTTAACCTTTTTTCATTTACTATTGTTCCACTATCTTCTATTGCCAACAATCGAGCATTAGTCTCTACCCCTAATTTACTTAATACATAGGGATTAACTTCCGACAATAGAATTTGTAGCGGAAAACGTATTACAAAAATTATTCCAGTTACCAACAAAATATTACTTAAATTTAATAGGTTAGAACCAGGTTCAGGTTGAAAAAAGAATTTAAAAATCGAACGTACAGTGATATCTTCATCAGTTTTGTTCGTTGGTTTACTAGGGAACTCAATATTCTCGCTAACACGTGAAAATTCTAATTCCTCTTCAAGTTTCTTTTTATTATTGAAGGAATAAATAATAGGTCGCCAAAATATAACAAGAAAAAACAAGTAACCTGTTAAGAAGTAGATCCAATCATAGACTACAAAAAAATAAAATCCCGCATAAACCGTTTCTAATAAGAAATCCACTCATACCCCTATCTAACTATAAATTTTGTTTGATCTGGAGTTACTTTAGCATGCATCAATTTTTTTGATCCAAAGTCAGTTCCATTTCACTTTACAATCCCTAATCACAGAAAGGTAAATGTTACTGGAAAGATCTACATCTACTATTTTTACTCATTCTCAAATTAAATATTTGAAAGGTCGAGCCTTGCCGCATTTTAAGCATGTTAAGTAGCATAATCTGCAACACCTTCCAAATACACTACCCCACCCACCTGTAACTACTCAGTAATATGTAACAAGCCTCGCCCCTACAATCACCCCAATTGTTACATGTTTGTTATTTACTGTGTAACGGAGAGAAACTATAATTTTCGAAAATTTTTCTTACAGCATTTTTACTATCTGAAATAATATGAATCATAAGTTCTCCCTCCTTGCGTCCTGTATTGCGTTTGCATTGCCACTTTGCACAACCGCTCAGGAAGCACAGTTACAGTCAGTTTTAGTCGAAGAGTCATTGCCAGACTCAAGCTCAGAAAAGCTAATTGGTAATAGCGAATTTCTCCTTAACGGCGACGATGTGGGGGCCGACCAGATCAAACGCTCGCGTGCTGTCTCGATTGGGCAGACTATCGAAAAGGTGAGCGGCGTGCAAAACAACAGCATGGGACCGAACAATGGGCAGCCGCAGATTCGCAGCTTGACTGGTTCTCGCGTGTTCGTTACGGAAAATGGACTGGGCGTTTCTGATGTGGCGGGGTTTGCGGGGACCATGCCATTGGCAGTGAATCCGTTTCTTGCGGAGGCGATTACCGTACGCAAATCTTCCGCTTCCGTCCTCTTCGGTGGCAATGCTATCGGTGGCGCCGTAGATGTAAATACATCGTTGATTCCGAATGCATTGCCACAAAAAGCTATTCAAGGGAAGGCGGAATTTAGCGGCGGACCCAATGCTACGCGATTACAGGCTTTTGCCCTAAATGGGCGTGCTGGCAATATTGCGTGGCATATTGACGGAATGAATAATCATATTGATGAATACAAGATTCCAGGTAATTCTAAGGCAGCGATTTGTTATGACGGCGATTTCTTGCTCGATAAAAATGGCGGGCGTGAGGATGAGATTTTAAGGCGCTGTCAGACGCGTTTGATGGTTGAGGAATATTTTGAGCCGAAGTCGTTTGAGTATATAAATCGGTATTATTTGAATGCGTTGAAACAAGGGCCTGAAGCGGCTAAAGAGTATATTGATAGATTTGAGGTTGGGCTTGGAGATTTGTACAAAACTGAGCTCAATAACTACAACAAATATTATTTCACTAAAAATCCAGATTACGACGCAAAATTGCCACCAGGGGCTAAGGGTAAGAAATTGGTCGATGTTGTCGATAAGGTTCGTACGCAAAAAGGGGTGCTTTCGAATAGCCATCTTGAAAATCAAAATATATCCGTGGGAGCAAGCTATATCGGGCGTGATGGCTATGTTGGGCTTGCGTACAGCCGATATCAAAATGCGTATGGCGTGCCAGGATTTGCGACTCTAGTGTCTCGGGTGGAGGGGGCGGAGGCATTGCCAGTTAATATTGTATCGAAGCAAGATCGATGGCAGTTCGAGGGGCTATACAGGCCGCACTCCAAGCATTTGAGCAACATAAAATTGCAAGCAGCGTTCACTGATGCGCACAACAATTCTTACCTTGGCAATGTCTTCGCAAGCAGCCTCAACAGCTATTCTCGCCAAATGCGCGTAGAACTCAATCATTCTTTAAGCGAGTGGTCGCAGGGCTCGTTTGGCGTGGACATGCGAAAACGCAATATCTCTGCGAGGGGTGACGATAAATTTTTGCCCGATACAGAGACGAGCAACTTCGGTGTATTTTTAGTCGAAAAACTGCAATTCGAAAAGGTGGAGGCGGAGCTAGGGTATCGTCACGGGCGTGTGCATCATACGGCCAATCCAGCGACCATTGGGAAAACGGACAGCGCGACCGCATATGATATTCGCAAAAATGGATCGCGTACGTTTAATTTGCATAGCACGACGGCGGCATTGACAATGAAGCCGATTAATAGATTGCGTCTGCGTGTGCAATATAGCCGCTCGCAGAGGGCTCCTGAGGTCAACGAGCTTTTTGCACACAATCGAAATTTTGCGAATCTTGTGAATGAGAGCGGCGATACGAGGCTGAATAAAGAGACGGCGGAGACTTGGGAAGCGGGGGCGGAGCTTAATGTGCTGGGCGGCTCCTTGAAGGCGACGGCTTATAAAACTTATTTTAGGGATTATATTTACGCAGGGTTCACTGGTGGAAATCAGGACGGTGATATGGCTAAGCGTGAGTGGCATCAGGGCGATACGAAGATTTCGGGGCTTGAGCTCGAGTGGACGAATTTGTGGGACCTTGGAGATGCGGGGGAGCTTGAGACGAGGCTGTTTGCGGACATTGTGAAGAATCATCCTGTGGCTCAATATGCGGTGGGGTCTGTGAAGGATATCAGCAAACTGACTCCAAAGCAGAGACAAGAATATTTACGCAGCACTAGAGATGGCAATGTCATGCCCAATCTTCCAACTTCTCGATATGGTGCGAGTTTGAATTGGAAAAAGGATGGTTGGCAACTTTCGACAAGCATTACTCGATACAAAGAGCAGAAGCGACTTGGCCGAAATACTATTGGCAATGAAGTGTCATTAGGCGGCTATACGATGGTGGATGCATATGCGAGCTATTCTCATAATATTGCTAAGGATTTTGAAGCGGAGTGGTTTGTTGATGTGCGAAATTTGACGAACACTGAAGCTAGGCCGCATAACTCAATATTGAGATTTATAGCACCATTGCCAGGGAGATCTGTAAGGGCTGGTTTAAAGGTATCATTTTAGGGATTGGGTCGTTTGGGCCGAGCAACATATGCGGCAGCACCATATGCGCCCCTCAACATTAACTTACAACAGTCAATTTACCGTCAAGCGTAATCGTGCCTGTGCCCAAGGTCACATTCTTCTTACTATTGAGATTAGCGGAAATATCTGCTGTGTATTGAATGCTGCGAGCGTCAACACGATCAGTACCCTGCACCACTTTACGCGACTGTTGGAAGCTTTGTTTTGTAGACTGAGCCTTAATATCGAAATTCTTAGAAGTACTGCGCACATCAGAAGCTTTCAAATCATATGTCACAGAAACAATCTCAACATTATTCGTATTTAAATTAATATGATTGTTAGCTGCAAGCCACATATCATGAGCTTCAATACGCAATCTCTGACCAGTAAACTGCAACTCATGAGATTTAATGGTATCTACATTCGTAAAATCAAGTGTAAGTTTGCGATCGTGAACAGCTTTCAAAACACCTAGAATAAAATGCCCATCTTCAAGATTAAGGTCCAATAAAACCTTATCCCCGATAGCTAATGTATGATGACAGAACGCCGCTTTTTGAGCCTGAACTACGTCACCGCTGGTAAGCTGCACCTCACAGACACCGCCGCCTAAAAACTTAGAGATAGTTCCGCGACCAAATCCACCCGATGCTCCATCGAGCCCACGAGACTCGCGTGAAAGCAATGCATTAAGCTCATCGCTTTTTTGAAGCAATGTATCGATGAAAACTTCTTTTTTCTGATCTAAAGATTGTGGCACTTGAATCGATAAAATATTTGATTGTTCGCTAATTGTACAAGAAATATGACAATTGGACAAATTTAATATTAAATCAATAAGTTAGACTGTGGGCCGTCCACCTAGTCTAGGTTTCCATGTGGCAATGATTCCGGATTGCAAGGTTGATAGCTCTAACTCTGTAAGCATATTAATTGATACGTGCCTTGCGAAAAACTGCTCTAGCACTGCTCCAAACAAATATGGACTAATCCCTGCAAATTCATTTTCGTCTAGAAGCACTTTAATACTAACGCCTCTACCGAAAACAATAGCACCTTTCACTGGCATACGTCTATAAATAGGCTCAAGTTTAATGCTACGAATACCCTGTATCTGCCTAGCCAATAAAGGATCCCCAAGATCAGAATAAATATGCAAAAGCTCACGAACAGCTTCTGCACCTGATTCCTCATCCGAGTCCAGTAGATTTAAGTAGTTAAGGTTTAAATGATTAATCAGACGCCACGAATAGGCCTCACGTCCAAGCGGTGCACGTGGTCGAGATGGGTTCTTAATAAAGTGAACTTTATCTACAGGGACCGACACATTGAACCTAAAATCAACATCCCCACCACTACTGAATATATGTGGCAAATCTCTATTTGTACATGTAGTCTCTATATTTAATCCAAACACCTCTTGCTCATTATACGGAGGATTACCTACATCTACGATTGAGATAAATACTTCACTTCCTCGATAGCCAGTTCTCTTAGCTACCTGACTTTGATTTAAAGAAGGCTTCCTAACTTCGCGTCGCAAAGAATAAAACTGATTTATAGAATCTCCATTTGCCCCATAGATATCAAAAAAGGGCCTAAATTCTTGAACTTCTTTTTGGCCTGGAGCATTTACGGTAACCTTGTCTATAGAATAAATTTCGTAGTCCAGAGGTTTCGCACGGTCTACTACAACGTGAAACTCATGAGCATTTGGAGTCACATTAATTCTATTTGCTTGCATAGGAAATAGATTGATTACAGGCACACTATGCAAACGCAAATTCTCGGCAGTAATCACACCCTCGAGTTCATGAGCAGCTTTATCGAATAAAAACGTAAGTTCAAATGCCTTAATTTTTTGTTTCTTAAGTTCCTCTGGCAATGCTATCGCTTTCTCCACTCCAGTTAAACTTGTAAACAAATACCTTTGTGGAAACGCAAAATATTCATGTAACTGTCTATATCCTTGGAATACCCTACTGTCTGATGGCAATAATGACTGATTTGCTTCAAATCCTTCATGTTTTAAATTTTTTACATCGATAAATTTAGTCCATCTAATAGGTCTTTCATGGTCATGTGCAACTATACCAATAGTATGTGCCATGAGCATCTCAAGGAGTTTGTGGGTATAGATTTCCTCACCATTTAAAAAGAATGTGAGTTTATCGAAATTCTTAAGGTCCGAAATCGTACTTCCACCAACTACTTTAATCTGAATTCTAAGGGCAGAGCGAATCTGCTTACTTCCTCTAAAATTCTTAAGCAATTTTGGAGGCAAATCGCTCATAGATGATGAAATCTCTGCCTCTTCAATTTCAACAGGGTGAAAGGTTATCTCGTGTCCAGTGGAGAACCGACATTCTTTGCCACCAGTACGGGCTCTAAAAACTGTACCTTTAGGTAGTGTATATCCCTTAACCAAATCACCTTTCTTAGAATTTATATCAAAGTCGATAATACCTATAGCAGGTGTTGGCGAAATATAGTGTGGATATAAAACTTCTAGTAGATTTTGCGTAAACTGAGGAAACTCAGCATCCATTTTTTTATGAATACGAGCTGTAAGAAAGCTAAAGCCTTCCATAAGGCGTTCAACATATGGATCGGCAACTTGTATACCTTCCATACCCAAACGGCTAGCAACTTTAGGGTACTGTTCTGCGAACTCACGCCCCATCTCACGTATGTAAGCTAGTTCGCGATTATAGTACTCGATAAAATCGTTTTCCATTATACAGATCCCCTACCTTCATCCTTTATTTCCATATGTCCAGACTCTAAATCTACGGATGTACGTAAGAAAAATTCCATAGGATGAGGGTTACACCAAAGTCTACCTTTGATTATAAGTGACAATACATTGTAGTGTTCAAGGTCAGACTCTTCCAGTTCGCAGATAACATCAAGGTCATTAGGAAGTATTCTAGGCTCAAAATAAATAATGGCTGCCTTAACTTGCTGTTGAATCTCAAACTGGTTAATTTCAGACATCTTTTGACCAGCTACAGGAAACACACCAAAGTTAATGGTCGAGCTTTTAACATGATCATAACCATCAAGAGACTCAATAGACTCAAGATTAACTGTATTAAGCAGCCAACTCAAATCTCTAAGAACCGATTTTTTTAACTGCTCGTAATTAATAACCGTAGCAGTTTCACGAAGTTCTTTTCTACGTTCTGGATGCTCGTCTGTAAGCTTATCAAGCAAAACGGGCTGAAGTTTATCTTTATAGTCTTGATGACTTCTTTTAGATAAGCCCTCTATTTTTCTTTTTTGATGAGCTGTAACCATATTTTGTTATTAGGCTTCTTCTGAATCCTGAACTTGAACTGGATTAAATTTAATAGATTCAATTTCTAGAATTGGGTGATCACCAACATCTGACATATATGTTTTTTGACCGACACCTTTATAAAATTCTGATTCAGAATTTTCATACAGAGGCTGCCACTCGGTTCTATGCCCTAAATTAAAAGAATCTTCAAGATTTGCATAATCGCCTGGATAGCGATTCGGTACCATTCCAACAATAGAACGACCATTGCTTAAAACAAGTTCTGCTTGAGACCAGATAAGATCCGAAATACCAGAAGGTTCAATTATTCTTAAGGATTGAATTTCGTTAAACGGTACCCATCCGTACTGACCGTTATTTAAAAATTCAAGCATTGGACCTAATCTACTATCACCGTCAGCAAGCCACTCAAACTTGATTTCTTCACCATTTCTTGTGGTGATAGTTCCTGATACTTCAGGAGCTAATTCCATAGCCTGATCAAGCAATTCCTCAGATTTTGCAGGGTCCTGCTCTTCAATAGAAGTTATTAAATAACCCATCCACTCATCAGCGTCACCGAAAATTGATGGTCTACCATTTCCTTTAAAAACATTCTGACGATCAACCTCAGCATTTACCGCAGCTACATATAACATAGCTACTGGTTGAGCTTGCGAATTCATCTCAGCACTTAGTTTTAGGCTATCTACAGCCTTAGTCCAGTCTCCCTTTAAGGATAAGAGCTGAAATAAATTTGCACGCAAATCAGCACTCCCAGGATTCTTACGAACTTTGTCTTTAGTTTGTTCAATAATGTCTTGAATTGAATTAGTTTTAAAAATTCCAGCAGTGTTCATAATTAAGATCCTTGAGTATTAAAAGGGGCTAACCCAACCTGCGCTGAATTAGCCCACATGACATGCGATAAATCTAAAATAGATTTACAAAAATTAAGCAGTAGCTTTATTTTGTTTGATGTCGTAACCAACAACAGATTCAGCACCTTTAGTACCTTTTTCTGATTGCTCCCAGTATTGTTGTTTAACTTTAGCACCTTGGAAAGAGTAGCTAACCATCATAGCGTCGCCATCTTTTTCGCCAGTGTATTGAACTGAAGTAACAAGAACGTCTTCTAAAGTGATTTTAGAGTATTCAACTTGTTCGCCACCTGCTTTGTTTACAGAAACTTCAACTTTGTCTAAGTGTTTACCAGTAGCACAATGTTTCATTACTGTAGGTGCAGCACGGTCGATGCGGCAAATAACATGAAGGTCGTTGAAGCTAGCTTTACCAGTACCGCCGCCACCGCCAGTAGCCATAGAACCAGGTTGAGTAGCACCCCAAGCGAATGATTCGATGTCAGTCCATTTTGCATGTTTAGAATCTTTAGATTCACCTTCTACGCTAGAAATTTTCAAAAACATATCAACAGCCATTTTTTCTCTCCTATATAAATGGTCAATTGTTAAAAAATACTATAAACAGAATTGCTTATAGCTACGGATTAGCCACCCTTTTTAAGAGATGGCAATTTAGAGACTAACCTTAATGAAACGGTTAAACCCTCTAACTGGTAATGCGGACGCAAGAAGAATTTAGCTGCATAATAGCCAGGATTATCTTCGATTTCCGCAACTTGCACTTCAGCAGCTGCAAGTGGTTTACGTGCTTTAGTTTCTTGAGATGAGTTAGCTGGATCTCCATCAACATAATTCATAATCCAAGTATTTAACCAATCTTCCATCTCATTACGTGATGTAAATGAACCCACTTTATCGCGGACAATACATTTTAAGTAGTGAGCGAAACGGCAGCATGCAAATAAATAAGGTAAACGAGCTGCTAGACGAGCATTTGCTGTAGCATCTGGGTCATCATATTCAGCAGGCTTTTGTAATGACTGAGCTCCAATAAATGCAGCAAAGTCTGAATTCTTACGGTGAACTAGTGGCATAAATCCATTTTTAGCTAGTTCGGCTTCACGACGGTCACTGATAGCAATTTCAGTAGGGCATTTCATATCAACGCCACCATCATCTGTTGGGAAAGTATGAGTAGGCAAGCCTTCTACAGCACCTCCTGACTCTACACCACGGATAGATGTACACCAACCATACTCTTTGAATGAACGGTTAATATTTGTAGCCATTGCATATGCAGAGTTAGCCCAAGTGTAATTGTTGTGGTTAGCTCCCTCAGTATCTTCTTCAAAATCGAACTCATCTACTGGATTTGTACGAGCACCGTATGGCAGACGAGCTAGGAAACGAGGTAAAGTTAAACCTAAGTAACGTGCGTCATCAGTTTCACGCAAACTTCTCCAAGCAGCATACTCAGTATTTGTAAAGATTTTGCTTAGATCACGTGGGTTAGAAAGTTCCTGCCAAGAATCCATCTGCATTAATGATGGGTCTGCACCAGAGATAAATGGGCAGTGAGCAGCGGCAGCAATCTTAGCCATCTCACCAAGCAATTCAACATCAGGAGGACTATGATCAAAATGATAGTCACCTACGATACAACCTATTGGTTCACCACCGAATTGACCGTACTCTTCTTCATAAATACGTTTGAAAATAGGGCTTTGATCCCAAGCTGTACCTTTATGACGTTTAAGTGTACGGCCAAGCTCTTTTTTAGTGATTGGCATGAAACGGATTTTTAATAATTCATCTGTTTCTGTGTTAGACACTAAGTAGTGAAGACCACGCCACGCACCTTCTAATTTTTGGAACTCTTCATTATGAAGAATAACGTTAATCTGTTGAGATAATTTACGATCAATCTCAGCAATAATATTTTGAATAGTGATATATGAATCTGAAGAGATGGTAACAGCTGAAGAAAGTGCTTGCTCTGCAAGAGTTTTAACGGCACTTTCAACTGCACTTTGTGCTTCTTCAGTCTTAGGTTTAAATTCTTTTTTAAGAAGTGAAGATAAACCTTCAACCTCTAGAGTACCTTTCTCTTGACCTTGTTTTAAAGCTTCAGTAGCCATAAGTTCCCCTACTCTTGATCTTGTTGCGCTTCATCAGATGAAGATTTGTTTGGCGCAGCTGCTAATGATTTAAGTAAAGCTGGATTTTCAAGAACTTTATTAATTAATTGTTCTGCACCAGACTTACCGTCCATATAAGTTAATAGATTAGAAAGCTCAGTTCTAGCTTCTAATAATTTTGCTAATGGCTCAACGTTTCTTGCAATATTTGCTGGGTTAAAGTCGTCCATACTGTTGAAAGTTAAGTCAACATACATTCTGCCTTCACCTGTAAGAGTATTAGGAACAGAAATATCAACGCGAGGAGCGATAGCTTTCATGCGATCATCAAAATTATCTACATCGATTTCACTAAATTTACGCTCATTAATATCGGCTTGCTCAACAGTTGATTTACCAGTCAAATCAGACATAACTGCCATAACAAATGGAAGTTGGATTTTACGCTCAGCACCGTAAATCTCTACGTCATACTCGATTTGTACGCGTGGTGCACGGTTGCGTGCAATAAATTTTTGACCACTTTTGCTTCTTGAGCCCATAGTATCTCCGAAAATAAGCTAAATAATTTAATGATGATTAATATTCATCCGATGAACCACTTGTTTCCTCTTCAGTGCGAGGTATCCAGGTTTGTTCAAACTGCTCAGAACCTGACGGTGCAAGGTTTTTAAGCATATCAAAGAAATTAAGAGGTATCGCTTGTTGTAATCTACGAATAATAAATGGCGCTGGATGACTAGGCTCATGAACTTCAAAATAAGCACAAGCCTTTTCGAGCGCCAATATCGCATCCGCCCTAGTTTTAATCTGAACTTCACGCCAAGAGGCAAACTTAGCTGTAGAATCAGAACCCGAGTCAACTAAAGAATCCGATTCACGAGAAGATTCAGATGAACTATCGCCTGAATCTAAATCAGAATCGCTTGAACTAATGTCAGAATTAATTAGTTGAACAAACGAACCAAATAAAGACTTAATAGTTTGAAAATCTGGACGCCACTCATGGCCCAACTTTTCAACTACTAAATCCTCAATGCCTTTCATGGCATTAAAAGCTACTGGAATGGCCTGTACAATAGGATTTTCAGCTTGATTAGCTTGAGACAACATCTCAGATAATCTGTTTTTACCGCCTGGGAATCCTTCAGTATTCCCTTCCAATATAGCTTCAGCTTCACGAACTGTTAGATTCCCGTAATTCTCGGTAAGAAGCTTAGAATTACGAATATCCCTACCAACAGTAGATACATCACCTAATGCAGAGATTGCATTAACGCGAGGCATTGGATCTTCATAACCATCTTCTTCAACAAGAGGAGGATTAACGGCATCCCAACACTTCTCCAAAGCTTGATGAACTAAGTTAACTCCCTGAGCATAACCAACTAGACCAAGTTGAAAAGTCCAAGCATATGTAAGAACCTGCAACACACGAACATCACATGAACGCTTGCATAATTCCAATGCCATTTTTTCAACTTTGGCCCAATCAGGGGGTTGAGCTTCGATTACGGCATCTCCGAACTGTTGTTCAGGCTTAGCTTGTGAGGCTTGAACTAGATTCAAAAAATCTGAATCATACTCAAGATTTAACCCACAATCATCGTTATCGAATGAGGGAAATAACTCATCAAAATTCATCATGTGGGAAATAATACCAATGAAAGATTAAAGATTAATTACAAATAAATGTAAGCCCTCTAATTTTGTAACAAAATAGAGGGCTTGTTGTTTTAGAATCCATGTTGGATTGTTGTTGTCTTACCTTCTTGAACATCAACATTAAACACTGCAGGAGGTAGATCACCGTTTGTAATAGTGATTTTATATTTTCCTGGCGATACGTTAAGCGATTTAAAAGGAGGGCTTGCACCATATTTTTTGCCGTTCACGGAAACATTGCCCCAAGGGGTAATAGAGAATAAAAGCGTACCGCGTTTAGCCATTTTTTGACGTGTAGCTTCTTGAACACGTTTCTCTTGCTCACGAAGTCTTTGTGCTTCCTCAGCCTGCTTACGTTTTTCTTCCTCTTCCTGAGCTTTCAATCTAGCTTGCTCCTCCGCCAAACGTTTTTCTTCCTCAGCAAGTTGCTGTGCAGCAATTTCGCTTTCAGATTGACGATCTGGATTAGCCACAAGATTAGACATATCGCCTGTCACATCTTGTTGAGAACCAGTAGGCGTCGTAGTCTCTGAAGGCTGCGTTGCAGGCTCAGTTGTTTGATTCGCTACATTGGTATCTGCGGTGCTTGCTTGAGTACCAGAATCAGCATTTGTCGTAGGTTCAGTTGTACCACTAGCAGGAGCTGTAGTTTCTGGGGCTGCAGGAGTTGATGCAGTATTTGTAGTATCCGTAGATCCCTCTGTGCTCTCAGAACCGCTTTGAGTAGCATCTATTGTATCGCTAGTAGGTGTTGCACCTGTTTCATTACTAGTTGTATTACTAGGTTCAGTGTCTGCAAACAAAGCCGATAATGCATCCTCTGGAGTTTCTTCAGTTGATGTATTGCCTTGATTACCAGAGGCTTCTGTGGCTTCTGTAGTAGATGTAGATTCAGAACCACTTGTAGGTTGATCATCCTGCTTGCTTTCTGTAACTACAGGCTTAGGTTCTTCTTTTTGAACCTGAGATATTGTTGGTTTCTCTTCAGGGGATTTAGTTTCCTTATCTCCCATGCCGAATAAAATATAGCCCCCAACACCTAAAAGAATTAAGGCAGCAATAATAATAAGTGGCAATATTGACCCTTTTTTCTTTTTGGAATTTGCAGATTGAAATGCAAGGCTATCAAAAGGCTCTTCTGGAGCAGGAGGATTTGCTTTTGAATCTTTTGCACTAGCCGCAGCAACAGCAGTAGCTTTGGATTTGCTTTCTTTTTTATCCTTAGCTTTTTCTTTAGATTCTGTTGCTCCTTTAGTTGTCGCACCTACTTTTGAAGAAGCAGGCGTATCCTCTTTTTCAGGTTTAGTTGGTACTGTTGTTTCTTTCGGAGTTGGCACGGATTTGATAGGTTCTAGTGGTCTAGCATTTTGATTATCAAACCCAGAAAGGAATGAATCAAGATCATCATCTTTAGATCCAGCAGCAAGTGAAGACCCCGCAGCTGCTCCAAGAGCAGCCCCTGCAGCTGTTGAGGAAACTTTACGTTCCTCATCTCGCTTGCGTTTTTCTTCAGCTTCACGTAATTCGCGTGCTTTACGCTCCTCGGCTTCACGCAAGCGACGCTCTTCAGCCTCCTTAGCCAATCGTGCCTCGCGAGCTTTTCGCTCTTCATCCTCACGCTTGCGTTTTTCTTCAGCTTCACGTAATTCGCGTGCTTTACGCTCCTCGGCTTCACGCAAACGACGCTCTTCAGCCTCCTTAGCCAATCGTGCCTCGCGTGCTTTTCGCTCTTCTTCCTCACGTTTGCGTTTTTCTTCAGCTTCGCGTAGTTCGCGTGCCTTACGCTCCTCATCTTCACGCAAACGGCGTTCTTCAGCTTCCTGAGCCAATCGAGCCTCACGTGCTTTGCGCTCTTCCTCTTCTTCGCGTTTACGTTTTTCTTCCGCCTCACGTGCTTCACGGGCTTCACGCTCTTCTCGTTCTTTGCGTTCTTGCTCTTCGGCTTCACGTTTGCGTCTTTCTTCAGCCTCACGTGCTTCACGTTCCTCGTGCTCTTTGCGTTCTTGCTCTTCTTTTAAACGATTTTGTTCATCTTCAGTTGATGTATCTTTGTGTTTATCTGACTTACCCTTAAACAATCCGCCAATAAAGCCTTTTACAGAATCGTTTTTAGACGAGCTAGATGACTTATCGGAATCTATCAATGATTTATCGCTATCAAGATCTAAGTCTTCCTTAGCTTCGACTGCCTTAAACTCATCTGAATCAGCCTCTTTAGATGAATCATCTTCAAAATCAAATTCTGCTGGCAATGTAAACGCCGCCTCACCCTCTTTATTTGATTCCGAATCTGTCTTAGTTTCGTCAGTCAAACCAAGATCAACTCCTTCTACTTGATTTGAATAATTCTGACCAGAAGTACCAATAGCTAAGCTAAACTCATCTAAATTTGCAAACCTAGCAGGAATTTCAAGAGCTCCAGCTTTGTCGATAGCCTGCAATTGTGATTGAGTAAAATATTGAACTTGATAGTTACTTAAAGGCTCCTGATCCTGCATAGTACGATTAATAGCAGGTGATGGAAGTACCTTCATAAGCAAGGTTCTGATTACCTGACCAAGTCCGTAAACATCTGTATGAGGTCCAAGAGGCCACAAGAAGTTATCGGTTACTAATTCGTAAGCCGAAAACGGAGAAATCAATTGTTGTAAGCTTGGTGACTTAACTATATCTAGACTAAAGTTTGGAAGTATGTGGAAATGCCCGTTACTATCCTCAAAAATTGTATCTAAAGTCCAGACACCATAAAATCGGTTTTGTTCATGCAGCGGCTTTAGTTCATGTGCCAAATCTTCAACTAAATCCTGAGCATCCTCAGCTTGGATATGACCATGCCATAAATCAGTTTGACTAAGTGGAACCCAATCTGCACCAATAGATCTTAGAGCGTTTGTTAATTGTATATTTAAGTACATGGTTATTATGCCTGAAGAAATAATACATTGAATAAAGTGTTATTTGGAACACCGCCATGAATATAAGTTTTATATGGAGCACCAGTAATATTACTAGTCCACCAATAGCTATTCAGACCTTCTGGGTTAAAAAATTCACTTAGCCCATCCCAAACATTATAACTGTCATCAGAATAATCATCCACAAAGGTATCCTCTGAATGTCCATCATTCAATATAGAAAGTATATCTTCAGAATTTACCTTAGGAGCAGCTACTTGTTTTGAATTACTAAGCATACTAGAAAATGTACCCACTGCGGAAGATAATATATGTTCAAAATCACTAGCTGGGCAACCGTATGAAACAGCTTGTCTTAAAGCTTCGCCTATTTTGCAATAAAAAGATGAAGCCCCATCAAGTAACTGAGCATTGTAAAAATCTGCTGGAAGATACAGAGATATTAAAAGAGGGAAAATACGGCCCACTCTATCTCTCGAAGGAGCAATGGCCCCTAATTGAAAGTATTTTGAACCATTAGATGCAGGAATAGCAAAATTCCAAATTGGAGCATGGAAATACGACTCTTCTGCTCCAAACCTAGTTTTACTATAGATTAAACCCTGCTCAAGCCATTTATGCCACCAGTCCATAATATCTGTAGGTAATTTTCGATAAAGGAAATCCCCACTTGCTGGCATCTTTCCATACCATCCCAAAACTTGAGATAAATTTTCAGAGGTCACCATTCTAGTTCACTCCTGGGCAAACGAAGCTTCGCATCTCGCCCAATCTAAATGGGCTTTTTGCGGAGTTAGCAGTGATTTCTAATTTCACAGATCTACCACCTATGTTGAATGTAGCAAAAATAACCTCAGGGGAACGACCACGCGAAATCTTCGCATTATCTATCAGTCGATTAAGAGCCCACGGCCCGTTAGTTGTAAGAGATGAAGTTCCATCATGAGGGCTTAAAGTAATTGAAACTTGATTGCTTCCCTGACCAGGCCAATCAAAAGATTTGCCTACTTGAGGACCATGCTCATAAGTCAATGTCTGACCATCAATATTAAGTACCATTTGCGTAATGTTTGCATCCATCTCTACAGGACGTATTGAAACTTTAAACGAAGGTTCAGGTTTGCCGCCTGCGAAATAAACATCACGAATTACAGAAGCTTTCTCAAAAGAAGATAAGTATTTGGCAATGTTCCCTTTCGAGCCATCTACCCCTGGTTTAAATCGCCATGGACGCTTAGACATATCCACCATATTGATTAAATTCTTATTAAAGAATTGATCCATTAAGCCATTTGGAGCGAAAAACCTTGCAAAATCATTAGGTGCAACATCGCGAGTGGTAGATCTAAATGGATATCTGTTAGTGATAGAGTTTCTGCAAGACATACCAATCTGTGCATTAATATCCGCACCGATATTCGCTTGAGCTCCAGAGTTAATAGCTTTAGAAGCTTCTGTTGTGATTGATGTAAGCATACTGCCCACAACTGGTGGTAGACGTCCAGACTCTGCTTGAAGTTTTGAAATTACTTCTTGCGATGGCAATGTTACCTTAGTCCGCAAAGCTGTTTCTGACGCCGTCAAAAAGTTATATAACTCTTCAATTAGATCAATCGTCCCCTCGATTGGAGCAGGTGTGTTATTTCCCGCACTGACAGCCAATTCGTGATAACCAATAAAGTGATTATCCACCATAGACTCTAATTTGGTAGGTTCCTCTTTCCCTTTAATGAGATCACCAGTATCAAGTGGACCCATCAAAGATGTCAATGAAGAAGCCATACTTGAAGCACTTTCAGTAGCTCTATCTACAAGAGTTCTTTGGAAATTAACGTCTTCACGCAAAAGGGTTGTATCACCCGCTACCCCTTTAACGAATTTAGTAAGAGGCGAGTTGGTAGAAGACATACTACGGGACAATTCAATTGCATGACTTAAGTTTTTAGGAGGAATAACTTCGATGTCAGCCAAAAACGCATCCCACTCACGAATGTAATCTACAAAGTAGAGTTTTTTAACCTCATTAAGAAGTTTGTTTGCACTACCATCGGCAAATGTGGTGTTATCTATACCCAATATCCACTCGTCATCTTCTCTTAATTGGATGGATATTTTTTCAATATTTTTATTAAAAATATTCCAATATCCTTCGTATGAGAAGATTCTATTAACGCCACGATTTAAAGCATCACCGCTTTTGCGTCTAAATACTGTGGATGCTTGATTACCCGCAAGAGTCATCAAAGTTACATCGTTTTTAGGATCTTGTTTTAGGATTTCACGAGCACGAAGATACGCACGTTGAGCCAAATCATGTGAATCGATACGATTTCGTGCTTCTTGAACTAACTCTTCATTAAGTGGAAATGGTGATACAAATGCACCCTGACCAAAGAGGTAATCCATATGTTCTCTTAAAAGCTGGAATTGCTCATTATTAAATTGAGCCGATTTATCAGCTACAACATCATGCAGAACCCATTGAGTAAAGTAATCTTTATCGTAATGTTCAGGTTCATACATCATTAAATATGCACGCAACGCCTCATAATAAATAACGATATTTGCATCGCTCATGGTTGCTAATCGTTTCTCTATGCGTTTTGCAATTTGTGGAGCAAATACTTGATGAATAGCATCGTCGTATATAGAACGAGAAGCAGACTTAACTTTTCCGCCTTGATATAGACCAAAACCATATGAGAACGGAGCATCATCAACTAAGAAATTCTCTCCGTTAGGCAGTTTTTTCACAAGACTCAAATATGGCAATATGCTAAACACATCGCCGCTTTCAGAGATCTTAATATTGTTACTATGATTTTGAACAACTGGCAGCTTCTCTTCTACAAAATCAAGATATCGTGAGTTATTTCGATAGCTATTAAACCAAAGAGTTAACGCACCTAAAAGTAGTAACCCAACTAAGCCATACCCAATCCACTGAATCTGGCGATAGCGTTTTTCCCATTTAAGGTTTACGCCCGCAAGACCTGATTCCTTGAAAATCAAATTTTGAAGTAGATCAGTTAAGAAGTAGCTCTTTCCGCCTTCTAACATCGGTGCTTTATTATGTTGAGAAATACCATCGATTTGAAGGTAGTCTTTAAGTTCTTCACTAACCTTATCGAAACTTACACCACCTTGCGTTCCGCTTGTGAAATAAACGCCACGAGGGACAATTTTCGATTCAAGGCGACTAAAAGAAAATACATCCGTTAAGAAAGTACCTAAAACAATTCTTAAGTTTGCAAATTGCTGTGGCAATAAATACGCCAAGGAACTACTTTCCAGATTTCGATTTTTCATTAATAAGTCTGGAAGCCCATCAAATAAACGCTCTTGAAGAACCTGGAATTCTTTCTCGTATTCTTCATAAAAATCGAAACCATCCTTTTGAGACTCTTCGTATGGAAATGTAAATCCCCAAACTTGTTGATGTTCTTCTACACTTAAATTATCGAAATAATCTTCAAACCCGTGTAATTGGTCCATCTTAGTAACCAAAATATAAACAGGGAACTCTGTCCCCAATTCATCTCTTAGTTCCTGCAAACGTTTTTTAAGGGCTACAGCATGTTTAGCACGCTCTTCTTGAGTTGATGCAAGCAAATCATACACACTGACAGTAAGCATCACGCCATTGATAGGCTGCCTAGCTCTATATTTAGTAAGAAGTTTTAAGAATCCCTTCCACTCGTCTTCATCAGTAGCAGCATTACTATCCTGAGTTGTGTATCTTCCAGCAGTATCAAGTAGAACCGCTTCATCAGTAAACCACCAATCACAGTTTCTCGTACCACCCACACCTTTGAGCGCCATACGACCGAATTTTTCAGCCAATGGGAAATTTAAACCTGAATTTACTAATGCAGTAGTTTTCCCTGAACCTGGTGCTCCAATAAAAACATACCAAGGCAATTGATATAAATATTGCTTAGAAAATCTAGCTGAAAACGATTTGTCCTTCCCTTTTTCAAATCGTGATTGTTTTAGTAATGTAATTGCTTCGTTAAACCGTTCAGATAAAACACGTACTTCTTCGCGTTCTTTTTCGGTAAGTTTTTCGGTATCTTTAGGCTTATTGCTTTTGAGCTGTCCCAAAAGTTTTGCATTCAAACGCCCCTCACGATATTTTCTCCAGAATAATCTAAGAAAATACAACGCAAAGATGGCAATGATTAAGTACATCCTCACATCTCGGGACTCTAACGGTGCAAACTCTCCTACGCGTAAAGCTGGTCCCAAAAACCAGATTAATGCAGAAAGAATAACCAGCCCTAGGAATGACCATAATGCTCTACTGAATAGAAAACTGAAAACTCTAGTTATAAATAAATTAATAAGGCTGAACATACTATCCCTTTTTACTGATCAGGATTAATAGTCTTAGTACCATCTGGTGTTGGGACTATATAAGGGGTTGTTGGACGAGCTTTCTTAGTCTGAGCTGGAATTAACAATGTAATTTCAACACGACGATTTCTAGCCCTATTTTCGGCTGTATCATTCGGTTTAACTGGCATAGTGTCAGCCTTACCTTCAGCTCTTATACGATTTTTCTGGGTCAAACGAGACTCAATAATTTTTGCAACTGCGTCTGCCCTAGCTTGTGATAAGTCCCAGTTTGATGGGAATCTAATAGTCTTGATAGGTCTATTATCCGTGTGACCCGTAATCAGAATATTTCCTTCCGTCTCGTCTAAAGCATCACCAAGTCGGTTAACGACAGTTTCAAATTTTTTCTTAATTTCTGCTGAACCAGATTCAAATAATTCGTCACCGCGTAATTCAACTACACTTCTGTCTGATTCATCTCGTACAGTCATTAAATTCTCGCGGATTTCAGCTTCTAGGAACTGAGCTAAACGCTTCGGTGCTTCTTGACGAACAACCCTAACTGGAACCGCAATTTGCATAGCTGGTGGTTTAATTTTAACGATATCGTAGGCAACTTCATCTGATTTTCCGCCAAGCAACCAAGAGAATAAAATGTACGATAATACTGCAAGAGCAAACCCAAAAATAGCAACCACCCACAATGGAATTGGTAAACGTTTAATCTTATTGATAATCTCGTCACCCTTCCAATTAGGAGAGAGAGTAATTGGATATGAACCCCTTACTTTTTTAATAATAAGAAGAAGCCTTTGTTTTAAGGTCTCAAGTTGAGAGCGGCCATTTTCAATAACTCTGAAACGCCCCTCAAAACCTAACATCAAACAAAAATACATAAGTTCAAGAAGATCAATATGATTTTCTGGGTTCTGAGAGAGTTTTCTTAAAAGCTGGAAGAATTTTTCTCCACCCCATGTTTCATTATGGTAGGTGACAAGCAAACTTTTACCAGACCATAAGCCTTGCTGCCCCCAAGGAGCCATTGCACAAGCCTCGTCTATAGCTGTACATAGACAATATCTAGCTCCAAGAATTGTTTCTTTACTAATACCCTTTTCTTGAGCTCGAACCTCAAATTGACGAACCTCCTCAACGAGCAACTCACGCAACATATCAACGTTATCGTGATGTTGAGAGAAGCGGATTTGTGGCAATAGGGTGAGCAGCGGATTAGCCGCTGCTACAAGTGGATTTGAACCGCTAATTACAAAATTATCGGGTCTTATTTTGTTTGATTCATCATAACGTTGCTGGTGGATTTGACCCCACGGCCCCATCTTAGAATCAACATAATCTCTAGAAGACATTAATTACTCACTAAGAATTACGTTTATCAGTGTTTTTTACAGCCCAGAATTGCATATCAAGGCCTGGATAATCTCCTGCTAGATGAAGGGCTAGTGTTGATGATTTTTCAAATTGATTCCACATATCGCCTTCTTTAACTAAATTAAAGTAGATATATCCTGCATGATATGGCAATGCTGCCGGAACTTGATCCATATGCTCAAGCGTAATGCCAGGTAGTTGTAGATGTACAAGATCTCGCATACGGTTTGTAGGTCCCAATTTCGCCTGTTGAGGGAATGTTTTGCGTACAGACTCCCCTGGCAAATCGGCTTTGACCGCAAGTACAAATTGTGATTTTGCGAATAGATTTTTATCTGGAACTTTCCCGACACTAAGTCCATGACCTTTGTCTTCGAGTGGGATAGTAACGTAAGCATCTTCGAATACGATATTAAGTGCATCGCCGATTTGGCTCATCAAATTTTCTAGAGGCACTTTTAAAGCATCATGGTCATATGAAGGAATTTTATTGATAGAGATGCTATCTGGATGGAACATAGCAAGCTCAGCCACAAGCATAGATAAATATCTAAAAAATACTTCTGGATGCAGATATTCAAGTGTATATAGATGTTTAAATAGAATTAGGTTTCTATTTACAATACCTAAAATAATAGTCTCATAAGTTGTACTAGCTGAAGTTCTATTATTAGGGTTAAACCGTTTTGAAAGTTCTGTAGATCTTAGGTTTAGTAAATCCACAACTCTTGATAAATGATCGGTAATTGGATTATTTACGAAAGCACAATTTATTGTCGGTTGGATAAACCCAGTATCAACTTCAACAATATTAAGTTTATTTTTACCTTTAAAATGCACTACAGGAAGTTTTACCCAATTTCCGTCAATTTCTGAATCAGGCATAAATTTAAACTGAGGCTTACCAATTTGAACTGGTGCCTCACCTAAAGTAATATCAGATACGTCACTTAAAGTAGTTTCAACAACACTAAATCTAGCGAGCAAATCACTTCCTTCTTCATATGAAACTTCTTGACGAGAAGCCTCTTTAGATGGAAGAACCAAATAAATCATCTCTTCACGTGCAAAAGAATCTAATGGAAGCATCGGAACATCATTTCCGTTTAAAGAGAATGGAGTTCCGTCTTTAAAAATACCTGCAGCTTTAGTAATAGCTAACTTGTTTTCTTTAAGTGCATTTTGATCAATCTCTAATTGATAAAAGCCCCAATAGTAGGTTGGGGAAGCTTCAAGAAGAACTCTTTGCTTAGAGTCTAGGTATCTATCTTGTTGTTGAAAATGCTGAGGGCGCAGAAACATGCCCTCAGACCAAATAACTTTATTACTTATGCTCATGTGTTAAGCCTATTATTTTTTTACAGGTGGCAATACACGTAATTCTTTTGCACCCGCTTCGATTCTAATGCGAGCACTTTTTGGAGAACGCTGCCATACTTTATAAATATTTGTAGTTTTAGCTTCTGGTAGATCAACTAATAATTTCCATTTTGCTGAGTTGAAATCTTTGTAATAGCCAATCACACCAATATGTTTACTATTTAAATTTCCAGAAAATTTAAGTTCTTTAGTTTGACCTGGAGAAAGAATTTCAGATTTAACACCTAAAACTTGATCTCCTAAAACTTTTCTATAATCTTGTTGAAGAGTAAAAAAGTCGGCTTGATTAAATGCATCTGAACTAGATAGTTCGTATACAGCGATTTTGATAGGAGATGGTCTTCCGTTGCTAGGATTAGAATCAGTTGCAGCAGATAATTCAACAACATAAGGCACAGCTAGTTTTTTCTCTGTAGATGCACATGCCACAACAAAAGTGGCAAATAAAGAAACTAAGAATATCCGTAACAAATTTTTCATCGTAAACTCCTAAATGTTGTATTTTTGAAAATAACATGTAACAAAACTTGACGTAAAATAACGGTAAACAAAACGATATAAAATATCATTTTATGCATTTATCGATGGGTAAGTCATTGATTTAATGCTAGATTTACTCAGTTTTGCAAGATTAATTAATCCATGTATGACTGATTATTATTAACAAGGATTGTTATATTATCGTTACGGTAATAACTTTTAGGGTCAAATATGAAAAAAAATATATACTTTTTGAATTGCCTTCTTTTAACTACAGTATTGGCAGCATGTGCTTCAAACGAACCTAAAGAACCACCTTCACCTTACAGTGATTCTGAACAAGTTCTTCTTGATGAACTAAGAAAAAAATTCACGGCTGGCTCTTATGACGCCATCATTGAAGACGTTACTAAAAAACCTGAATATCAAACTGGGGGCGTACCTTTTCGTACTCAATCTATGAAACTTTTAGCATTCTCTCAGTGTGTATCTAAAAAAGTTAGAGATTGTACTAAGACATTCGATAGAATTTTAGAGATTGATCCTAAATTTGAACTTGAGCCAGCAGAAGCTGGTCACCCTTCATGGGGTCCTGTTTTCGCTAAAGAGAAAGCAAACGCAAACATTGCCACAACACCAGATGGAAAACCTAAAGGTAGCTTGCGCGTTGTTGATCCTAAAACCGGCAAAGAAATCAAATTAAAATAATTCTAGAAACAAAAAATAATTCTTTAACATTAATCAATTATCCTCATCTGTTACTAGGAAATACTTAGTCACATTTGAGGATTTTTAATTTATTAGTGAGGTTATATTTTGGCTATGAAACTATCTATTAACTTTCAGGGTAACAATTACGCCGAAGTTGATATAGTTCCACCAGGTATCACTTTAGGCACAGCTCCACATAATGCAGTGATTTTACAAGATGATACTGACTCTATTGCTCTTGTACAAGTAGCTATTAGAGTAATGCCACAAGGAATTACTCTAAAAAATATTGGTGATTTAGAAATTGAAGTAAATTTTCTTCCAGTTGTAAAAGGACAGGAAGTTTCGCTTCACGGCGGTGATCAAATTCAAATTGCTGATTACAACTGTGTCTGTTCCGAGTCAAATAATAGAAATATTAAGAAGCCTCAAACTACCTATCCTGCATCTAATCCTCACTTAAAACAGGATAGTCATTACCGTAGAAGAGAAAGAGTTACTCAAGGTACTGGAGGTTCAACCGTTATGCCTATGGGTGGGACAGGAATTTCTCATCCGAGACAAACCCCTCCTATAAATCAAAATCAGATGGGCGGCATGGGTGGTGCTTACTATCCTGGAACATTTCCACAGCAAACACCAAATAATATGGGCTATGGTCACAACAATCCTATGTTTGGCCAATCTCAAGTAAATAATCCCTACCCTCAACATCAATTTAATCCCAATAATCAAGGTATGCCTTATCCAAATATGCCATCTGGGATGCCATCCATGGGTAGAGGTCAAAATACACAGGGTAGATATCCGCAACCGAGTTTTCCTCAACAGCAAAATTACCCAGGGCCTGGACAAAATTTAAACCCTAATCAATTTAATCAGAATATTCCTAATCAGCTAAGACCACAGATGTCTCCTTATGGAGGGTTAGGAGATACAAATAATCCACAGTTTCAAGGAGGGTTGACTGGTACTCAAGAAACTGGTAGATCATCTGGTGGTAGAAGGCGCGAAAGAGCACCTTCTGGAATGAGTGGTCCTACTGTATTACCTATGGGAGCCCGTGCAGGGCAAGTAGGCATTGATGCACCATCTAGAGGAAGCAACAGAAGAAGAGAAAGGATATCTTCAGGAAGAGAGTCGGGGCCTACAGTATTGCCTATGGGGGCTAAACCTGGTGTTCCTCCTCAAGTTAAATTAAACACTCAAACTCCTCAAGCACCTCAGTACCAAAATCAATCATTCGGTGCTCCACAAGTGCCTATTTATCCTTATCAACAACAGGAATTTGTTGCTCAAGCTCAAGCTTATGAGACACCTGTGCAAGCTCCTCAAGAATTTGTACAAGTTCCAGTTCAGCCTGTGGTCCAGTCTCCAGAACCCATAAATATAAACGTAGAACAATCTCCTCCTGTGCTTGCACAAGTGGAACAAGGTGCCCCTATTACAAGCCCTGTTGAAGAAACCAGTTTGATTCCTGCTGAAGGAGTTGAAGTTCCTAATCCAGAGGTTAGTGTTCAAGCACCTGAGCCAAACGCACCAATAGAGGCGGCTTCAGATAAAGGTGAGGAAACTGCAGAACCTGTAAATAAAGTCGAGATAGTTGATGCTGTGCAGGAGGCACAAGCGTTGCCAGAAACTCAAGTGCAATCTACGGATTCTGTTGTTTCTACGGGTATGCCGCCTGAAACTGATATAAGTGTTGTTGCAGCTACTCAAGTTGCACCGACTGTAGAATCCCCTATAACTCCGCAAGCTCAGCCATTAGAAATCAATGAACCTGTCGTTGCGGCTGAGATGAATGCGGATGATCCTTTGGGATTGGATGATTTGATACCGAGTGGGGTGGAGACGGCGGCATTGCCACAAAATCAAGTGCCACAAGCACCAGTGCAAGCTGAAATGCCACCACCTGTAGTAGATCAAACATATATGGACCCAAATTTTGCAATGGCTCAAGGGCAACAACCGCAAAATATGATTGTAAATACGGGACAGCCAATTCCTGAACCTGCGAAAATCGATCCTAAGGAATTAATGAAGGATTTTGATTCGGCATCTAGAAATTTGGACAGTCTATCGCTTGATGATTTGAGCCTTGATGATTTATTTGATGACGGCGATACAAGCGACGATCCGTTTAGTATGTTCAAGCAGCCAGCTCAAAATCAAAATAGGGCGAATCAGGGTATGGGGGCTTATGGGCAGAACCAAAATTATTCGCAACAAGGTGGGTATTATCAACAGCAAGGTGGTTCTGGTAGGACTGGGATTATGCCTGATCAAAATTATGACCCTAGGATGGGCGGTGGTGCTCCAAATCTTGGGCATATGGGCCAGCAACAAGTTGATAGTAGATATCTAAACGATTTGTTTAGAGATGAAGAGGATTCTCAACAGTATCAATATGATGACACGCAACACCCTTTTGCCTATCATACGCAAGGGGATAATAAATCCCATGACCCTATGGAAGGGATTTCGGCTTCATCAGTTATTGAAATGGAGCTTGATCCATTGCGTGAAGTTCGTTCTGATGGCACGGAGCAATATACGCATCATATTTTCTCAAACGACACTCCGTCCACACTTAACGAATCGCAGAACCCTGCGAAACCTACAATTTCCGAGGATGAAGAGTTGTTCGCTCTTTTAGATAGTTTAAATAAGGAATAAAAAAACCGGTGCTTTAAACACCGGTTTTTTTAAACAAAATTCCCTGAATTATTTGTTTGGAACTTCTGTGTAGTCATATACAAACTCACCATCTTTCGCATCTAGTGAAAGAGTTGTGATTGTTTTGCCTTGAGTTGTTCCTTCAAGAATTTTGTGTGATACGTTTGGCAATACTGTATTAGTTAAGATTGCATCCACCATACGACCACCCGATTCCACTTGAGTGCAACGGGCAACGATTTGCTTAATAGCATCCTCGGTAACCTTGAAATCAATATTGTGATTTTCTTTAAGGCGTTTCTCGATACGACGCAGTTGTAATTTAACGATATTTCCTAACATTTCATCTGAAAGTGGGAAATATGGAACGACCACTAAACGTCCTAACAATGCTGCAGGGAATGTTTTAAGCAAAGGCTCACGCAAAGCGTTATTTAAACCCTCTACATCAGGCATTAAATCAGGGTCTTTGCAAAGATCCATAATTTTATCTGTACCAACATTTGAGGTTAGGATAATAACTGTATTTTTGAAGTCGATATAACGACCTTCTCCGTCTTCCATGAATCCTTTATCGAATACTTGGAAGAAAATTTCATGAACATCTGGATGGGCTTTCTCTACTTCATCTAAAAGCACAACACTGTAAGGGCGTCGACGTACAGCTTCAGTAAGTACACCACCCTCACCATAACCAACATATCCTGGAGGAGCACCTTTAAGAGTTGAAACTGTATGTGCTTCTTGGAACTCTGACATATTGATAATGATTAGGTTTTGCTCACCACCATATAAAGATTCAGCAAGTGCAAGAGCTGTTTCAGTTTTACCTACACCAGAAGGACCAGTTAGTAGGAATACACCAACTGGTTTATTAGGGTCAGTAAGTTTGGCACGAGATGTTTGAATGCGTTTAACGATAGCCTCAAGACCATGACGTTGGCCAATTACGCGTTTTTCAAGTGTATCGGCTAATGTAAGGATAGAATTAGCTTCGTTTTTAACCATACGGCCTACAGGAATACCTGTCCAATCAGCAACAACAGAAGCAACAGCATTTGCATCTACTGATGGGAATATAAGTGGATATTCGCCTTGTTTTTCTAAAAGTTGATGTTGTACGTCACGAAGTTCTTTACGTACTTCATCAAGCTCTTTTTCTGATAGTTTTTTGCCTTTTGGTGCTTCTGAAGCTTGTGTTTCCATTTGCTCTGTTTGCTGATTAGCTTCATCAGATTTATCTTTAGCATCGTCCGAAGGCTCAGCACCTTCAGCACCTTGAGTCTTAGCTGCATCTTCAGATGATTCAGGCTTAGTAGCAGGTTCTGTTGGAATGCTTTTAGCTTTTTTGCGAGATAAGTCAGTGTTTTCTTGAATAATTTTACGAAGATCAAAAATTTTCTTAATCAATTCTTTTTCTTCAGTCCATTTTGCATCAAGTTCTTTTTGACGCTCTTCAAGAACATCTAGCTCTTTATCGATTTCTTCTAAACGTTCGGCCTTATCGTGACCTAATTTTTGTTCACGTAGTGCAATTTCACGTTCAGTTGATAAATACTCAATCGTACGTCTTGTATCTTCTAGAGCCGCTGGTTCAGCATATTGACTAACTGCTACGCGTGCACATGCAGTATCAAGTAGGGCAATAGCTTTATCTGGCAATTGTCTTGCTGGAATATATCTATGTGATAGTCTTACAGCCGCCTCAATAGCTTCATCCAAAAGTAGTACTTTATGGTGATTTTCTAATGGCTCAGAAATACCACGAAGCATGATAAGTGCTTTCTCTTCAGATGGCTCATGAACCTGAACTGTTTGGAAACGACGAGTTAATGCAGGGTCTTTTTCGATATATTTTTTATATTCAGCCCAAGTAGTCGCACCGATAGTTCTTAATTGACCACGTGCAAGAGCAGGTTTTAGCAAGTTTGCTGCATCTCCAGTTCCTTGAGCACCGCCTGCACCGACTAATGTGTGAATTTCATCTATGAATAGAACAATCGGTTTTTCGCTTGATTGAACCTCATCAATAACTGATCTTAAACGTGATTCAAACTCCCCTTTCATACTTGCACCAGCTTGCAATAAGCCAATATCAAGCAAATATAAAGTTACATCACGTAAAGTTTCAGGAACATCACCTTTAGCCAAGCGAAGAGCAAAACCCTCAACAACAGCCGTTTTACCTACACCCGCTTCACCAGTTAAAAGTGGATTATTTTGGCGACGTCTCATAAGAATATCAACAATTTGACGAATCTCTTCATCACGACCTGACACTGGATCGATCTCTTTATTGCGTGCTTTAGCTGTTAAATCAACTGCATACTGAGCAAGTGCGGATTTTCCGCTATTTTGGGGTGAAGCCGAAGCTGGAGCTCCTGAAGAAGTTTGACCAAGACCTACTGAATCTTTCTCTTCAGCAGAATTTTTAACGATATCGATAAGTTTCTCTGCAAGAACATCAGGAATTATTTTTTTGAATTCCGCACTAATGCCATAAAGAACAGAGCGCAAAGAATTAGTTTTAAGAATACCTAAAATCAAATAACCGCTTCGAATACGTGCATCACCATATTTAAGAGAACCGTAAACCCAAGCACGCTCAGTTGCACTATCGATATGCTCTGAGAGATCTGAAACAGAGCTAGCTCCGCGAGGCAATTCATCTAGGGAGGCAACGACATCGCGTTCTACGGTTTCGACTCTTAAATCGAAATGACGAATGATTTTCTGTAAATCGCTGTCATGCTCATGGAGTATTTGATGAAGCCAGTGGACGAGCTCAACAAAAGCATTGCCACGGAGTTTACAAAAAGAAGTAGCTCCTTCGAGCGAGCGATATAACAAGGTGTTTAGCTTGCCGAAGAGGTCGGTACGATTGATATCTGACATAGGAAATTAAAATAGAACTAGAGAAAAAATTTCAAGAAAATTTAACATGCGAACTTTATTGTTTTATTACAATGTAACAATTGGCATATGAGTGTGACGAAAAACTGTAGCAAAAGTCTGATATCATTGCCCAATTATCGAGCAAGAGTATGAATAAGAGAGTATCAAAACTTCCACCTGACTATTGGTTAAATTTAGCTGAGTATCCTTATGATCACAGCTTTTACCAAGTCATGCGCTATTTAGATGCGAAATTGCAGCTGCGCAAACCAATCGGCAGAAATATTTCTCCTACACATGAGCCGTTCCGCATGAGGCAGGAACCGTCGATGATATTTGCACCTTCGAATTTAACTCGAGTGGATATTCACGATAACGGCCGTCCTCCTACCATTTCGATTTTAGGCTTTGGTTTATGGGGTCCAAACGGTCCTCTCCCGCTTCATCTCACTGAATATGCAAAAGAGCGGATTTACCATCATCGCGATAAGACATTATCTGCATTCTCTGATATTTTCCATCATCGCTTAATCACTCTTTTTTATAGAGCTTGGGCGGATGCTCAAAACACTGTAGGCATGGACCTACCAAATTCGCCTTTCAAAAAATATGTCGGTAGTTTTATTGGTTTAGGAAACCGTAAAGCCATTCTTAACGACTCGATTCCTGATAGTGCGAAGCTATATTTTGCAGGCCATTTACTTAGACAGACTCGCAATCCAGAGGGGCTTATACAAATTCTACGTCGCTATTTTGATGTGCCTGTTCGAATTAAGGAATATATCCCTCAATGGATCTTTATTGATAAAAGTGAACGTTCAACATTGAATGGTACAGTCGCGTTGGGGGAAAATTGTATTATCGGTGCTCAAGTAAAAGATGTGCAGCATAAGTTCCGTATCCAAATCGGGCCAATTGATCGCAAAAAATTTGAATCTTTTTTCCCAGGCACAAAAAACGCTAAGCAACTTATAGAATGGGTTAGGCTTTATATTGGATATGAATTAGCTTGGGATGTGCAGCTGATATTGCTTGATAAATACCGTGGACAGACCCGCTTAGGCAAAAATGCTTTGCTTGGGCTTTCAAGCTTTTCGGGTAAAAATGAACGAAAAACTGATGACTTTGATGAGCTGTTTATCGATTATGAAGCCCGTGACAGAAACAAGCGACACCAGGATGCAATTATTAGCACGCTTTTTCAGTCTGATTCCGAGGATGAGGGCGAGGGCGAAGGGATAGGTGCTTCAAATCCTAAGTCTGAGTCTAAGCCTAAGAACGAATCCGGCTCCGAAGGCAAATCCGACCTCGAAGGCAAAGGCGAAACCAAATCCGCCTCTGACCCCGATTCCAAAGGCAATGGCGATTCTACTTCCTAATCAGAGAAGAACGAAGACTCTCAAGCGAAACCCTAGTCTCTTGCCCCTTTTTGTAGCTAGCTAATTTCCACGCATGACCATATGCGATTTCGATTGTGAGCTCAATCTGACCCACAGCATTCCTTGCCTGTTCTAGTGCCTCACACAATTTGAAATATCCCGATTTTGTTGCGATTTCAGATTGTGGCAATGCACATGCATTGCCACCAAAAGCATAGATATCATCTAATAATTTTTTGCTACTTTTGTAGGTCAAGGTCAGTATCTCCTGATCCATCACGGGGTCTGCAAATCCGCATTCCATAAGCATATCGCCGTAATCATGCATATCAATATAAGGATGCGTGCGTACATTTTTTAGACCTGCTAGCTTAATAGCATCTCTAAGTTGCTTGAATGTGGACGGCCCAAAAACAGAAAACAATAGCAAGCCATCCACTCGCAAAAGCCGCCTGCACTCATTAAAAACAGCCATCGGATTTGGGTGGCAATGCAATGTGAGATTCGAAAATATAAGATCAGCACTCTCTGGCATTAATCCAGTGAATGCCATATCGGCAAGCATGCACTCTGCACTTACAGGTTTCGACCCAAACAAACGTTTTTTCTGTGATGGATGTGAGCTTAAAAACTCGTGGCAACGAGCGATGCGTTGAGGGGATGCATCTACTCCAATATACTGTGCATTCTTAAATCTTTGGCGAAAGTTTATATAGTGCCTACCGTCTGCACAGCCTAAATCTATTATTGTTTTAGGATCTGATTTAATGTAGTCGAATTTCTCAAACATACGTGAGAATACTTCGTCGTATAAGAACAATGCGTCCTTTGAATTGGCCCTCCTATCAAACTGCTTAATCACTCTATCAATAATTATGATCGATGGGTCATTTGATGGGGTGGACAATTTTATCCTCGCATTGAAGTAAGAAAAAATTAATTATACAGTTCGTTATGAACTTATTTTCATTGATACCATCGGTTTGCCCTATGTGCGGAGAACCCTCAAAATTCAAGAGTTTTTGCAGAGGGTGTAAGGATGATATTGTCTACAGTATGCGGAACCATCCATATAGATGCGAGCATTGTTTGTTGGCATTGCCACAGGAAGGGGATTGTCCAAACTGCTCAGATTATTATGTAGATATTGAGGCTATATGGACGATTTTTGACTATTTTCCACCAAATGAAAGCTTAATTTTAAGATTCAAAAATAATGGCGAAAATTATTTAGCGGATTATTTTGCTCGTTTATTTTTTGAGATGAATCCTAATTTCAAACCTGATTTAGATACAGTGTTTATTCCTATCCCAAGCCGCAATCCCTCTCTTTGTAAACGCGGATATAATCCTGCGACTCTATTTGCACAAGCACTTCGCAAAAAGTATTTATGTAAAATTGATGCTTCGATTATGCGTTGCCGATATCACGATAACAAAGTTTTAAAGGCCTTGGACCAAGCACAACGCTTTGCATCTAGCAGTCAACAATATTTTTGTGCCTATAGAGCTAAGTTTAAAAAAGCAATTATTGTAGATGATGTGCTCACTACTGGCAGTACTATTCACGCAGCTTCCCGAGCATTGCTAGCTGCGGGTGTTGAAAATGTTCAGGCTGTTGTTATCGCAAGGGCCGCTATTCCAGGTTTATTTTAATTATGTTTAATATTGTTTTAGTTTCTCCTGAAATGCCAGCAAATGTTGGCAATATTATCCGATTATGTGCAAATACTGGTTGCAACCTACACATTATCCGACCTTTTCTATTTCATTTAGACGATAAGCATCTCAAACGTGCAGGTTTGGATTATCACGAATACGCAAATATAAAGATTCATGACACCCTTGAAGATGCATTTGAGGCGATTGGAGTTAAAGAGGATAGACGCTTTGCCATTTCCACCAAAGGAAAAAAATATTTAACCGATATAGAATTCCGCGAATGTGATATTTTTATTTTTGGCCGAGAAAGTGCAGGTCTTAAGGAGCGTGAATGGGACCTAATTGGTTTAGAACAAGCCGTGCGAATTCCAATGCAAGCTAATTCAAGAAGTTTAAATATAGCAAATGCGGTATCTGTAACCGTTTACGAAGCATGGAGACAATTAGGATTTAAAAATAGTGTGTAGGAACTATTTTTTCCAGAAATGAGGCGATGTCAAGAGAATCACAGTAAAAATATCAAGCCTGCCCACAAGCATAGCTATTGAACCCACCCATATACCGAAACTAGAAAATCCACTGTAATCACCCATTGGTCCAGATTGACCTAGTGCAGGACCGATATTACTTAAGGTAGCTATGGATGAGGAAAATGCTGTATTAAAGTCTAATCCACTTATTACTAACAAAGATGAGCAAAGGACTAGCAAAATTCCATAAATAATAAAAAAGAGCAGAATCGAAATTACGATTTGATTAGAAATTTTATTTCCTCGAATACTGATTGGAAACACGCCGTGAGGATGCAAAATTTTTCTGATTTCATTTTTAAATTGCTTTATAAAAATGACCATACGAATCATCTTCATACCGCCGCCAGTTGAACCTGCAGATGAGGCAAAGGTGCCTAAGACGAGCATCCATAGGGAAAGACCCAAGGGCCACAATGAATAATCGGCGTTTGCATAGCCAGTAGTTGTAGCTAAAGAAATCGTATTAAAAAAACCTTTTCTTATAGTAGTACCAATATCTAAATAAAACGCAGCTAAATATAAAAATATACTAATAACCACGGCACTAAAAAGAGTCACTACAAGAAATGGTATCGCTTCAGGACAATTCACATAGGCTTTGAAATTTCGAGTTCTAATTGCAGAATAATGCGTAGCAAAGTTAATGCCAGCAAATAACATAAATACACACGCAACAGCCTCTGCATAAGGATTATCCATCTCAGCAAATCCACCAGTATGAGTTGAAAATCCACCTAAGCTCATGGTTGAGCCTGCATGGCACCAGGCATCAAACCATGACAACCCACTTAATCGATAAAGCAAAAAGCAAATCATTGAGGCCGTTATATAGATTGCGTATAAAACTTTTGCTGTACCTGCGATGCGAGGAGTTAGTTTTTCTTCCTTCATAGGCCCTGAGGCCTCAGTACGCATAACCTGATGGCCACTTACACCTAAAAGCGGGAGTATAGCTACGGCTAAAAGGAGAATTCCCATACCACCAAACCACATAATGGTATGCCGCCAAAGATTAATGGATTTAGGAAGTGATCCTACATCACTTATAACAGTGCCGCCAGTTGTGGTGATAGCTGAGACAATTTCAAAATATGCCTTAGTAAAATCTAGGGAAAATTCAGATTCCGCATGAAACGGCATCAAAAATGGCAATGTACCTATAGCTGGAAATGCAAACCACACCAGCACCACCAATAGCAAACCGTCTCGCAGCTGCAATTCACGCTTAAATGGGTACCCTATACCAAATAGCACACCCCCTAGAGCAAGGGATATTAGAAGGGCGTAAAGGAAATTTCGATCCCACCCATCTTCAAAATATAGAGATGCTAAATAAGGAATGATAAATGTCAAAGACCAACAAATTATCGTAAGTCCAAGTGCGTGAGATATATATAAAAATCGTTTCACTTAAAGACCTAAACATAAAGAAGCGGAGCTTGGAATATTTTCTCGATTCGCTTCATTGCTTTCCGATTATTCGAATAAATAATCGCATGATCCCCTGACTCGATTGTTGTGTCATTTTTGGGGATTATGACTTCACCTTCTCGAATAATTGCAGCGACCTTAACTGAGTTCGGTATATGAATTTGATCCATACGTTTTCCGATAATCGATGAGGTTTCTTTCGAGCCCATGACCTTAAATTCGATTGCCTCTGCCTCACCACGACGCAATCTATGGCCGCGAACAATGGCACCCAATCGCACCTCGTGCATAAGAGCCCCGATAATAGCCTCTGAAGGAGATACAGCGACATCAATCATACTGCCCTCCATCAATTCTCCGTACATCTGACGCGTAATAATTGCGATAACTTTTTGAGCACCCAAACGTTTGGCGAGAAGAGATGACATAATATTTTCCTCGTCATCGTCAGTAATCGCAATCCATGTACCCATCTCGCTTATGTTTTCAGATACGAGCAAGGCCTCGTCCGTCGCATTTCCGTTAAGAACTAAAATCTCTTCTGGCAATGACGCCGCCAACTCCTCACATCGTTGTCTATTTTTTTCGATAACACGAACATTGAATCCAAGAAGAGCTAATGATTCAGCTAATCGAGAGCCAATTTTCCCACCGCCTGCAATCATCACAGATTGAGAAAATTTTCTATCTCTTGATAATGTATTGATAATGGTACTTGATTCTGAAGTATCCACTGCAACTGCAAGCTCATCACCCGCTTTAAGAGTAAATAATCGGTCCAATGGAAGCGACTCTCCATCGCGAATAAGTTCGAGAATTCGTCCCTGTCCATTTGGTAAATTCAAATGATTTTTATCGATTTGATAATCAAGTAGTGAGCTTCTTTTTCCTAATTTTATGATGGCAATGCTTACGTCATCTTGTGCAAAATTTACTACTTGCAGCGCATCAGGAAATACTACCAATCCCTTGAGAAACTGAGTCACACTGGCTTCTGGGCTAATTATGGTGTCAATACCAAAATGGTCTCGTAACACATCACGATGAGTATCGTAGTATGGAGCCCTAATTCTTGATATGCACCGAGGTACATTAAACATATCGCGTGCAAGCTTACATACAACAAGGTTCACTGGGTCCGAAGCCGCACAAGCCACGACTAAATCTGTATCAGTGATATTAGCTTTTTCTAGGACTTCAGGAATTGACGCATCACCTAAAACGCTTCTTAAATCGTATCTTTCTTGAAGATAACTTAATTGTTTAGCATCTGTGTCTATAACAGTTATGTCGTTATTTTCGGATACGAGATTCTGTGCTACGCTCGATCCGACGCGGCCTGCACCGACTATTAAAATTTTCATGAAAAAATCTAGCTATTACGATTCTTACGAGAATCAACGCCAAGCTGACGTAGTTTTCTGTACAGGTGCGTACGCTCCAAACCAGTGCGTTCCGAAACCCTAGTCATACTATGATTTTCTTGCTCTAGATGATACTCAAAGTAAATTCTCTCGAATTCATCTCTAACTGTTCGCAAAGGTTTATTCAATGACAATGGTCCTAAATATCCTGTCTTAGTAGGGTCTTCTGCTTGGGTTGAAAGCATTTGTGAGTGATTCATCTGAGCTGTAGTCACAGATTGAATAACATCTGGATGATAAGGCGTTGCTTGCTGATGGACTTGAGCCTGAGGAGGAATAGTCTCATACTGCATTCTGCGAACTGGAACTGAACCAGGTCTAATAATTGGTCTTTGAAGAACTTGACGAACTGTAGTCATCAGTTTGTTTAGAGTGATAGGTTTTTCTAAAAAATCAGCCGCACCAATACGAGTAGCTTCAATAGCTGTATCTAAAGTTGCATGACCACTCATCATAATAACTGGCATATCAAGAAGTCCCTGAGAACTCCACTCTTTGAGCAAACTCACTCCGTCTGCATCAGGCATCCAAATATCAAGTAGCACTAAATCAGGACGTTCTTTTAAACGAGCTTCTCGGGCTTCCGCAACATTAGAGGCTAAATCTACACTGTGACCTTGTTCATAAAGGATTTCTTGTAGTAGCTCGCGAATACCGATCTCGTCGTCGACAACTAGGATTTTGGCCATAATTACTTGCTCATTAGATAAATATTTTTAAGTAGAAATAGACTCTTAATATTCGAAAAGATTATAACAAGGTGAAATTAATTTTTGACAATTCTCGTTAGTAGTATTGAAATCTTAGCCCCGCCTTCAGGACGGTTCACGATATCAATCTTACCTTGATGCTCATCTACTATTTTACGAACAATCGCCAGACCTAAACCAGTACCATGAGCTTTAGTAGTTACATATGGTTCAAAAGCTTTTTGAAGAATTTGAGCAGGGAATCCAGGACCTCTATCAAGGAATTCAACTTTTACTCCAATCTCACCGTCTTCAAGTTGAACACTGCAAGCTTTAATACTGACTCCTGGTTCTGTACCACTTAATTCCATATTCTCCATCGCATCCCGAGAATTGGATAATAGATTATTGAACACTTGTCTAAGCTGCGTTGCATCTGCTAGAACCAATGGCAAGTTAGGTTCGATTTCAAGTTTAATTTGTCTTGAAATATCGACTGCACCTATCTCAGGATTATCAATATCCGATAAATACCCTTCAGCTGACCACCCATATAAATGAGCTATATCAACTAATAAATCCTCAACATTTACCTTTTCAAATTGTGCTGGAGGTGTACGTGCATATTCACGAAAATCATCAACCATTGTTTTTAATGACACAACTTGATTGACAATAGTAGTAGTTAATCTATCCAAAAATTTCGCATCATCCTCATCAAGTTTATCAATCAGTTTGAATTTAATTCTCTCAGCTGAAAGAGAAATGGGAGTAAGCGGATTTTTTATTTCGTGTGCAAGTCTTCTAGCAACTTCACCCCAAGCCACAGAACGGTTTAGAGAAATAACTTCACTAATATCGTCAAATACAAGTAGATAATTCATACCATTGGGGGTCATCAACTTAGTACCGCGAAGTAAAAGAGTGATTTTTTTATCTTCTTTATCGTCGTTAATATCCAACTCAATTTGTTCTTGCCAATAAGATCTCAAAGAACCTACTGCCGCATGAGATACGAATGCGGACTTAACTAATCGACCAAATTCACTCAGATTATCTTGCATAGGTTGACCAATCATTAAATCTAAATCTTCATGCAAAATATTTTGAGCACCTTTATTCACACGAGTAATCCTAAAATCAGAGTCCAACACGATTACACCATTTGTTAATCCTGCTAGCACACCCTCCAAAAAGTCGTTTGACTGCTCGATGCTTTTACGATGTCTATCAACCTGAGACCTAGCCTCTGTCAACTGAGCAACCATAAGATTAAATGACCTACTCAATTGCCCAAGTTCATCACTTTGATTTGTCTCTGGGATCGAACGATAGTCACCTGCAGCAACAGCTTGAGTACCTTCAGCTAGTGTTAAAAGTGGGTCTACCAATCTTCTAGCCAGCCACAACACAATCGCAAGTGAAGCAAAAGTTGTAAGCAAAAGAGCCATGATCATCGTGATTGAAAACAGTTTCAAAATTCCCTGACGAGAAAGGTTAAGCTCTTGATAGTTTTGATATCCAGTTTGTACAGCCTTCAAATTTTCAGACATATTAGCTGGAACTACACGTGTTAACTGCAACCAATTTGGTTCACGCAGATTAGATATATTTCCATCAAAACGATTTTCTGCATAGAAAATTGGGACAATTACGCGCAAAATATATTGAGTGGATTTCACACCTGACTCATCTTCTACAACTGTTTCCTCAGGAGAGGCATACTGCCTAGTTATTCTAAGTTGATTTAAAACATTGCTCGGAGGCATTTTTGGTAAAAGTGAACCAAAAGTAGAGCTAGAAAAAGCTATTACTCGATTACCGCCTGCAGAGAAAACAAGTAAATCGAAACTATAATAATTTTCACGCAATGAGTTTAAAGAACTCGATAGCTGCTCTTCAGGCACATTGTAAAGACGGTTAGAAAGAGCACGGGCATTACTTAACTGATCAATAATCATCGCATCTAAAGATGACTGACCTAAATAAACACCAGATGATAATGCTGAATCTACCTTATTGTTAAACCAGGACTCAATATATCTTGAGACATACTGAGTTGATAAGAAATAAACAATGACACCTGGAACGATGGCAATTAGGGCAAAGAAAAATATAAGTTTAGAAGTTAGTCTTGCCCCAAACCTTTTCTTCTTAACCTGTTTAATAATGCCTATTAATAAAGATACCAACCACACGAATAAAGCAATTGCGAGAGTTGCATTAAACAGCATAAGAATATCGAATCGGTTCTCGAAACGGGATTCATTGCTAGTGGACTGAATTAATAAGAAAAGCATCACAGCACTGAGAACTACTGCAAGCAATAAACTAGCTCGCAGCAAATAGCGCAAGAATTTCTTAGTCTTATTTAGTGATGAATTTCGAATTTTTTCCATGATGACGAAAATGACCATGCACTAGTATCGCTAAATGCACTAATTTGGAATGGTCTTGAAAGCAATGAAGTATCGAGTCTAAGACGTACTTCACCATAATATGTTTTTGCAGGATCCATGGGTTCATTAAGCAAGATAAGCCATTCATCGTTTGTAGTAATAAGACTTAACGCATCCTCCAAGGAGAAGCCTTTTGCATAATACTGGCCGCGCTCAATTCTCCACTCTCGCAATAGCACGTTGTAGTGAATCATCCAAGTAAGGGATTGTTCGGAGACTATCTTATCGAGCCAATATCTTCTTTTTTGATATATGCGTGCATCAAGCGTAAAGTAAAGTGGCAGCCCTTTGCTTAATGCCTGCTTAAGTTCATTATCGAGTTTTAAATCAATTTTTGTACTAAGCGATAGACTATAGCCGTCGATTTTTACAGGCTTAATTTCGGTAAATTCCGCACTTGATTCAGTGTCGTCGGAAGTATTATTTCCTGCGGAATCGGTTGTAGCAGGCGTTTCGTTAATAATCGATCCCTTGACTTCAGAAGTGCCAGATGATTGATTGAGAGTTGTTTGAGCGAATGCACGATTGAGTCCAAAGCCGCTAATCGCAATCAATACAAATAAAGCGAAGCAACTAATAGACCTAGAAAAATTAATTTTTCTTAAATAGTGCATAAAAAAATCCATCCTGTTCGGGTGGCAATAAATGCCCTAACGCAGGCAATCTCTCAGCTCCATCAAGTATAGAAGTGAAATACGCCGCTTGCAACTCACCCTCTTCTTGAAATACAGAGCAAGTCACATAAAGCAAATGACCGCCCGATTTCAACATTTTCCACAAGTTAATTAAGATTTTACGTTGTAATTGCACAGTTTTGCTTATATCTTCTGATTTTCTTAACCACTTTATATCAGGATGCCTACGAACAACTCCCGAACCCGTACATGGCACATCTGCCAATATCGCATCAAACATCCGTCCATCCCACCAATCAGACACACTCGCATCAGCCTTTTGCAAACGCACATTGGGTCCCATTAAATCAAGCCTCGAAAGATTCTCCTGCACTTTTGCTAATCTATCACTATCAATATCAAGCGCAAGCAATTCCAAATCAAATCTCTCAAGCAAATGTGCCGTCTTCCCGCCTGGTGCAGCACATGCGTCTAGAACATAATTCCCATTTTGCAGAGGTAATTGAAATGCCGCATATTGAGCCCCTAAATCCTGCACAGAAAAGAGACCTTCACTATATCCTGGAAGGGTGGCAATGTCCCCGACTCCAGCCACTCTCAGCCCTGCATCACCTATAACTTCGCTCTCCACTCCAATGTCTTCAAGCATCGCCTGATACTCTGTTTGAGCTGTTTTTCTTTCATTAACCCTAAGTGTAAGCGGTGGCGAAATCTTATCGCTCCTTAAAATTGACTCATATTTCTCAGGATATGAATCGTGGATTTTTTCATACCACCACTTTGGATATGAATGAATCTCAAACTCACTTAGATTCGCCTGCAAAGCATCTTTATTTCTTAAAAAATTTCTTAGACATGCATTTAGCAAACCCTTATAAGCACTTGTCTTAGACATTTTAGAGCAAGCCCGCACAGCCTCATTAAGAATTACAAATTCCTTATAAATTGGAGCTTCGTCTGCCTCCTCCAAATTCTCAGCAAATAGCAGACTCACACTTATACATAACAAACTCTCAAAAAGTGCATTTGGTGCCTTTTTCGCTAATAGTTGGGTGGCAATGCCTCTGGCTCTCCCATAGTGACGCAAAGCATAAAAACTGATTGCATGTACACCCGAACGAACTTCAGGATTGACCTTTGGAATTAATTCGCTTGTAGAATGGCCTTCCATCACATCACGAATCAAGCGAGCACTTTCTATAAGCAGCCTCGATAATGCAATCTGCTTTCTAGCATTGCTATCACTCATTCCAATGCCATCCATTTATAAAAGATGCCACGTCCTGCTTTTTTCCTCCAGGTTTCTGAAGTTCCAGTAAGCGAATAACACCATCAGCCGTAGCCACATCAATCCCATCAGAACCAACCCTAAGAATTTGTCCAGGTACCGCATCGCTAGGTCTTTTTGAATTTGTAAAATCAGCTTTCCACACCTTCAAAACCCCATCTATATTTGGCAATGTCAAGGTAACCCCAGGGAATGGATTGAATGCCCTAATATTTCTCTCTAATTGCATAGTGCCCATATTCCAGTCTAACTGAGCCTCAGATTTTTGAATCTTCTCTGCATAAGTCACGCCGTCTTCTTCTTGCTTTTGAGCACCATCTAAAAGTACTTTAATATCCGCCAAAGCCTCTACTATGGCAATGCCTCCGAGTTCCGCCAACTTATCATGCAATTCAGAAGCATTCATTCCATCGATAGGGATTGATTTCATCAACAATACATCTCCAGTGTCTAAACCAGCATCCATCTTCATAATCGATATACCAGTTTGCTCATCCCCCGCTTCAATAGAACGCTGAATAGGAGCCGCTCCACGCCACCGTGGCAATAAACTAGCATGTATATTAATGCACCCGAACTTTGGTAATTCTAAAACCCACTGTGGCAATATCAGCCCATAAGCTGCGACAACTATGATATCGGGACTAAGTGCCTCTAATTCTGCTTTAGCGTTTTCTGCTTCGATAACAGCATCTGGACCAAGCTTACCTAGCGTTAATCTTAAAGATACTGGTTGGATAACTTTTGCACCATGTTCCAGGGCCGAAACTTTTACGGGACTAGCCTGCAATTTCATACCTCGACCAGCTGGGCGATCGGGTTGAGTCATAACAAGAGGAATTTCATAGCCAGCATCAATAATGGCTTCATAGGCTATTCTTGCAAAATCAGGAGTTCCCGCAAATACAATTTTCATAGAGATTTTTAGAGATAAAAATACAAGTCACTATTGTATAATTATGCCATGCAAAACTTCTCCGAACTCCCCTTATCAGAGAGCCAAATCTCTAATCTCAATTCTCTCGGTTTCTCTAAAATGCGACCAGTTCAGGCTCAAAGCCTACCTGATATTTTGGAGGGTAAAGATGTGCGAGTTCAAGCTAAAACTGGAAGCGGAAAAACGCTTGCCTTTGGTCTTGGAATTATGCAAAAAATAAATCCCGCATTTTTTGCTTGCCAGGGTTTAGTTCTAACACCAACAAGAGAACTTGCAGATCAAGTTGCAGATGAAATCCGAAAACTTGCTAGGGCATTAAACAATATCAAAGTATTAACTCTATGCGGCGGTTCTGCCCTAAGACCGCAAATAGAGTCTCTAAAACATGGAGCCCATATTATTGTGGGGACTCCTGGGCGAATTCTCGATTTAATTCAGCGCGGGGATCTTGACTTATCTAAAGTCAAAGTATTCGTACTTGATGAATGTGATCGCATGCTGGATATGGGTTTTTTAGAAGATATCGGAGAGATATCAAAAGCGACACCCTTAAGAAAACAAATTTTGTTATTCTCGGCAACATTGCCAGAGCATATTATGAAAATGAGCGAAGGGTTTCAGCGAAATCCAGTACATATCGAATTATCAGATGAAGAGAAGGTCTCCACAAATTTAGATCATCTTTTTTTTAAGACGACTTCATCTGAAAGGTATGCACATTGTGTGCAGATACTAAAGCATTTTCAGCCTCCATCTACTTTGGCATTTTGCAATACTAGGGCTGAGTGTGAGAGATTTTGTGCATATTTAAATCAGCAAAATATTTCTGCAAAATTTTTACATGGCGAGATGGAAAAACGTGAACGAGAGGACGTTTTGCTTCAATTTAGCAATCAATCGATTTCTGTTTTAGTAGCCACAGACGTAGCTGCTCGTGGGCTTGATATCGATGGTCTGAGTGCTGTTTTAAATGTGGAACTTACACCTAATGTTGCGACACATATACATAGGATAGGCCGCACGGGACGAAGCGATATGAGAGGGCTTGCATTAAATCTTGTCACAGAAGAGGAACTTTATCGATTTGAGTGCATAAATACTCAAATACCGCTTAAGTCCGAATGGCGTGATGTTCCTAAAAACACGAGAAAATGCGAGCTTATTGCCACCATGCGAACTATTTCTATTAAGGGCGGGAAAAAGGACAAGCTTCGCAAAGCAGATATTATTGGGGCCATGACTCAACATTTGCAGATTCCTTTTGAGGAGATAGGCAAAATTCATGTCGCTGATTTTGTGAGTTTTGTGGCTGTGAGACGTGATCAGGCCGAAGATATTCTTCTAAGGCTGCGTGAAATTCCGATCAAGAATCGCTCTTGGATGATGCGTTTGATGGATTAGGGGCAAAGGGCGGCTCACGGAATCTGTTATAGCTCCATAAATACTGTGTAGGGGCTTTTCTGATAGCCTCTTCTAACTCATTATTTATTAATTGAGCCTGTTGTTCTGCGGGGAGACCATCTAACTTAGGCCCTTCCTTCATATATAAATCCCACCCCTGACCTACGTCTTTACGTATTGCATAAATCAAAATAGGTATTGCCTTTGTTTGAGAAACTAGTTTCCCTGGCAATGTTATCGTATATGCATCTCTCCCAAAAAATTTTACCCACACACCGTCAGATGTCGCTGGCACTTGATCTGGCAATAATCCTACTGATTTTCCGCTACGCAGTGCCTTGATAAATTCCCTCACACCTGAAAAATTTGCTGGGACAGCTTTTGTGTTCTCTGTTTCTCTAACTTTAGATAATACTGGTTCGAAAAATTTCTTCTTCGCTGGCCTATACATTACGACTATAGGAAAATGTAAGGAAAGAAATCTAGAAACAACCTCAAAACACCCCATATGAAGGCAAATGAATAAATAACTTTGATTAGGATTTTGTTTTAGTTTTTCTAGAACATCTGGACTTTTTAAAGTGAGTCTTTTGAATGCTTTCTCGAAATTAAACCAGATATAGGGTATCTCTCCAAACATGGCACCAATTTCCCTAGCCGCCTCATTATGAAACTCTCTACTTACATATCCTGCGGTAGACGCATGGTCGTCTATTCTTGCCCCGTATTTCTTATATGAGATCTTATAGATGAGATAGCCTAGAAATCGGCCCATTTTTTGCAAAAAGGTAAGTGGCAATGATCCCCAAAATTGAATGATTTTTAAGTGCATAAGTCTACGAATATCCTAGTGTGGGCTTATTTTAAAACCTCATGAAACAATTTCCGAAAATATGGGCACAAAAAGGATATTAAAAATTAGCACTCTCACCTCAAGAGTGCTAAAATTAATCCATCGAAAGTAAAAATATTTAGGAAAATATATGACAAATCAATCATTTGCCTTACAACCGCACAAATCGATGGACCTTATCCATCCGAGTGCATTGGGGACGATTGAACAGTATATCCAAGAAGTTAACCGTATTCCTATGTTAACAGCTGAGCAAGAAAAAGAGTTTGCTGAGCGTCTACAAGATAAGGGTGATATCAAAGCGGCTCAAGCTTTGGTGCTTTCACACTTGCGTTTAGTTGTGTCTGTTGCACGTCAATATCTAGGATATGGTTTATCTCATGCAGATTTGATTCAAGAGGGAAATATCGGGCTTATGAAAGCCGTAAAAAGATTTGATATTTCTAGAGGAGTTCGCTTAGTTACCTTTGCATTGCATTGGATTAAAGCTGAAATCCACGAGTTCGTAATCCGCAATTGGCGACTAGTAAAAATTGCAACTACTAAAGCTCAAAGGAAACTTTTCTTTAACTTGAATAGTCTGCGTCCTGAGGGTCGATCATTGGATAACGATGATATCGAGGGCATTGCCAAAAAACTAAATGTCCGTCCAGAAGATGTTGTAGAAATGGAGAAGCGCATGTCAGGCCATGACATTGCTTTGGACACTCTTATGGAGGATGATGACGACTATAGCCCTATTCAATATTTAGCGGACGATGAGGCTTACGAACCTGAAAATGTAATTCTTGCTCAAGAACAAGATAAGCTTGAAGATCATGGGCTTAAAGCTGCATTAGAGAAGCTTGATGATAGGTCTCGTCATATCATTGAGAGCCGTTGGTTAAGCGAAGATAAACCCACTTTGCATGACCTTGCCGCTCAATACAATGTTTCAGCTGAGAGAATTCGTCAAATCGAAAATGCTGCTATTAAAAAGATGCGTGCCCACCTTGAGGATTATGTATAATTTTAAGGTTTTGTAACCTTATATCCTCACACTGTGCACCTTCCCGATTTATCAGAATTAAAAGAAACTCTTTATAATCGTGCTAGTCGTCCACCAGTTGATGGCTCGCACGATTTATTTTTTAACGGTCGAAAAATTGGTATTGTGCATCCAAATGTAAGAGACGACCTAATTGGCTTTGCCTATGTAAAGTTTACTTCAGGCACTTTTAATATTGATATGCAAAAAGAATTATTAGGGCTTGCTGATCCAGAATTATTTTTTGCCTATAAATGTCAGTATTTTAATCAACTTGCCCAATATTTAAGAAATAAAGGGCATGCTAAGCATTGGAGAAACGAACAATTAACAATTTGGGACTCGGAGACTGAAGTCGCACATGTAGAGAGGGCTGTAGTTCGAGAACTTGGCATTATGACTAAGGCCGTTCATGTTAATGCATGGACTCAGGAGAAAAAAATCTATCTTTCTTTGCGAGCACCTAACAAAGCGACCGACCCAAATAAATGGGACACTCTTGTTGGGGGCTTAGTTTCAGCAAATGAATCGCTCGAGACGGCTTTAGAGAGAGAGTCTATTGAAGAGGCTGGATTGGATTTAAAGAAACCACCTTTAATTATCCCTCTGCGTTATATACAAACAATGTATAGACCTTTGGATGAGGGATATCAGATAGAGGAAGTATTTAATGCCGACTATTTAATTCCAGAGGGAACAAATTTAGAGAATCAAGATGGGGAAGTTACGAAAATCGAAGCTTTTTCAATTGAAGAAATAATAGAAAAAATTAGCAATGAAGAAGTGACACTTGAGGCGAGCATAGTTTTGCTGGATAGTATCGAGCGCATTGCCAAACAGATATAGATGAGAGAAGTATGACACTAAATGTTGTAATTTTGGCCGCAGGTAAGGGTAAGCGAATGAAATCTGATTTACCCAAGGTTTTACATAACATTGCAGGCAAACCTATGCTTATGCATGTTCTAGATACTGCATCGGCTTTGCAAGCGGATACAACAACCGTAGTTATAGGTCATGAAGCGGAAAAAGTAAAACAATCGTGTTCTGAAATGGAAGGGCTAAATTTTGCTCTTCAAGATCCTCCACAAGGCACAGGTCATGCGGTTTTGCAAGCTGTACCTTTTTTGAATGCATCAAGCGATGAGGATAATAAAACGCTAATTTTGTACGGTGATGTGCCTTTGATTTCTGCTGATACACTGGCACGGCTAATTGATATTTCGGGAAATGGTGTTGGCCTTTTAACTGAATATTTGGATGACCCGACAGGCTATGGGCGGATTATTAGGAATTCATCGGGATTGGTTGATTCGATTGTTGAGCAAAAGGATGCGGCCCCTGATGAATTAAAAATCAAGGAAGTGAATACGGGAATAATTTGTGCACCCACTGCTCTATTAAAAGATTGGCTCTCTGAGATTAAAAATGAGAATGCACAGGGCGAGTACTATCTGACGGATATTATCAAATTTGCGAATCGCGATAGCATTGCCATCACAGCGACGCAGGCAGAGCATAAATATGAAACGGCCGGGGTAAATAGCCGCGTACAATTGGCTGAGCTAGAGACTCAGTATCAGAAGAATCAAGCAATAGCACTGCTTGAGGAAGGCGTGAGCATTGCCGACCCTGAGCGATTTATTGTGCGTGGGCGGGTGAAGGCTGAGAGCGATGTTTTTATTGATGTTGGATGTATATTCGAAGGTGAGGTGGAATTAGGGAAAGGGGTGCGTATAGGTGCGTATTGCCACCTAAAAAATGCGAAGATTGGAGCGAATACGCGCATTGAGCCATACTCACATATCGAAGGAGCTATTGTCGCAAATGATGCGGTAATTGGACCATACGCTAGATTAAGACCTGGTGCAGTTCTGGAAGAGCACAGTCATGTAGGCAATTTTGTTGAGCTTAAAAAGACGACTTTAGGGGCATATAGCAAGGCCAATCATCTAAGTTATTTAGGTGATGCAACAATTGGCCAACGTGTAAATGTAGGTGCGGGCACGATTACTTGCAATTATGATGGCGCAAATAAATTCCAAACTTTCATTGAAGACGAGGCATTTATTGGATCTGATACGCAGCTTATTGCACCTGTCACTATTGGTAGAGGGGCAACTGTAGCGGCTGGTACAACTGTCATGAAGGATGTGCCTGCTGAGCAACTGGTATTAAATAAAAAATCTCAAGAACACATATCTGGTTGGTCTCGACCGACGAAGAAAAAAGAGGTATAAAATGGACTCTAAACATGATGGTCTTCCAAAGCCACAACTCTATTGGGCCGTATTTTGCCTATTCTCTGTAATTGCAGTCTGCGTAATTGACGGCATTATCACAAACATTGCCCTCCCTACAATTCAACGCGATTTCGGTGTAACTCAGCAAGAATCCATCTGGGTAATTAATGCATACAATATCGTCCTAATTTCCGCTTTATTTACTTTCAGTTCGCTTGCCGATAGATTTGGGTTTAAGAGACTTTTGCGTGTAGGGCTTGTTGTTTTCGGGATTGGAGCTTTCGGAAGTTTGCTTTCACAATCTCTAACCATGCTTATTTGTACACGCATTATTCAAGGATTTGGGGCGGCCATACTTATGTCCTTGACTGGTGGGCTTTTGCGAAACATATATCCTAAAGAAAGAGTTGCTATGGGCATCGCCTTTAATGGCATGGTTATCGGTGCGTGCGCACTAATTGCTCCGTCTTTAGGTGCTTTTATTATCGGTATATCCGACTGGCATTGGATTTATGGATTTTCCATTCCAATCATTATTCTAGGATTGTTGTTGTCTCGTTTTCTTCCTCGTCTCCCTCGGGTTAAAAAAGCTATCGATTATAAAAGTGCCCTACTCAATGCCATAACTTTTGGAAGCCTAGTAGCTGGTCTTGATATCATATATAGCAATACTTTATTAGGTGTAATTTTGTTGGTAGTTTCACTCGCAAGTGTGATTACGCTTTATAAGCATTCATTGGCACAGGAGCATCCAATGGTGCCTGTAGATTTGCTTAAGATAGTTTCCTTTAGAGATGCTGCATTAGTTTCGGCTTTTGCATTTATATCTTCAACTGCAAGCATGGTTGCAACACCGTTTTATTTTGAACATGTTTTAGGATACAACACTAAGACTGTGGGGCTAATATTTAGTTCATGGCCAGTGGCAGGATTTATTATGGGACCAATATCGGCTAAATTAAGCGCAAGATTTCCTGCGGCATTGCTTGCTGGTATAGGAAGTTTGATTTTAACTGGTGGCTTGATTATGTTCGCATTATTGCCAACTGATAGTGCGAAATATATGTATGCTTTAGCTCTATTTATTTCAGGGCTTGGATTTGGCTTTTTACAAACCCCAAATGGTAAGACTTTGCTTTTAGCGGCACCTCAAAATCGAGCAAGTGCGGCGGGCGGCATGCAAGCTACATCAAGGATCTTCGGACAGTGTGTTGGCGGAGCTTTAGTTGCAACCTCCTTCTCCATAAATTCTGAAGAGGGTGCTTATTATGGGATTATTCTTAGTGTCGTGGCAGCGATAATTGCTGCAATAATCAATCTCTACCGATTTATAACAAAACAAGATTCGCAAGTTATATAGTCTTTAGAAATTCCGACCAAGTCAAACCCTCTATATCATTTTGGGAGAGTATAAATTCATTGGGCATCATATATTTTGTCCAGTTTATACCAAGATCCTTATCGTTATATAAGATTGTGTATTGATCAAGAGGATCCCAAAATTCAGAAAGCTTATACATAACATAAGACTCACTGCTTATAGTTAAGTATCCATGAGCATATCCAGCAGGCACAATTATCGATTGACCTTGCTTTAGATTAAAATACTCGCATTTTCCAAATGATTGAGAATGCGGTCTTATGTCTAATACAACATCTAGAATTTCTCCATCTAGCACCTCTATCAATTTCGCCTGAGGTTTATTGCGTTGAAAATGTAAGCCTCTGATAACTCCCTGGAATGAATGCGTTAAATTCTCTTGGACCAAGTGAGCACCCGCTTGTTTATCGTAAGATGAAAAAATTCTTGGACTAACGCTACCTCGCTGATCTGGAAACGACTTGTGTTCTATGCGACGGGCTTGTGGAAGAGCTTTATGTGGCAATGCTTCTGCCCTTTCTCTTTCACTTTGAATTAATTCATCTATCGAATCTTGAAACGATTTTTTCGCCGTCCAACCAGTTTGTGCCTTTAATTTATTCGAATTTATGGCATACCGCATATCGTGCCCAGGCCTATCGTCCACAAATTCAATAAGCTGTTTATAAGAGCCATTTTTATGAGGAACTAGCTGGTCCATGTGCTCGCAAATTAAGTTAGCAACTTCTATATTTGTAAAAGATTCAGAACTCGTTATATTGTAGATTTGGCCGCTAAATTCAATATCTGAAGTGAGCAAAGCGTGGATAGCTTCGCAATGATCTTGAACATGAAGCCATTCGCGGGATGCGAGACCATTGCCATATATAGGGATAGGCTTCCAATTCAAAGCATTATTTATTATTTTAGGAATTAGCTTTTCGCAATGCTGTCCAGAGCCATAATTATTGCAGGAGCGCGTAATAATAGCTGGCAATGAATACGTTTTCGTCCACGCTTGCACAAAATGCTCAGCAGCAGCTTTAGAAGCGGAATACGGATTTGTAGGCTTGATTGCATCGGTTTCAAGAGACGGCTTTTCCATGGGGTTTAGCGAACCATACACTTCATCAGTCGATATATACACAAACCTAAGTTTATGCCCTGTTTCATCTATGTGCTGCTTACATACGTCCAATAAATCATGCGTTCCGTACACATTATTTTGCAAAAAAGGGTGTGCATCTTGAATGGATCTATCCACGTGCGTATGGGCTGCAAAATGAACCACCGTGTCAATCCTTCTTGTTCTCAAATGATTGAGTATGGTTTTTTGCTCGCATATATCCATTTGGAAAAACTCATCACCTAATGGATCATTAATCGCAGAATATGAGAGATTATCTATATTTTCAATAAACTCATATTGCTTAGATGGATGGTTGAGTGCGAATTTCACGAAGTGATGGCCGATAAAGCCACAACCACCCGTAACTAAAACACGCATTTAAACGGACTCCAAACCCGCCTGATGAGCCTGTTGATCAGCATGATATGAAGAGCGAACCAAAGCACCGACGGCCGCATGTGAGAATCCCATAGCCTTAGCCTCCTCTTCAAACATAGCAAAAGTTTTAGGTGTCACATATCTTAGGACAGGAAGATGGTGATCCGAGGGTTGCAAATACTGCCCAATAGTAAGCATCTCAATATCGTGGTCACGCATATCTCTCATAACTTGGAGAATTTCTTCATCTGTTTCGCCTAAACCTACCATCAATCCAGATTTCGTAGGGACGCCTGGATACATGGCTTTAAAATCTTTTAGAAGCTTCAAAGAGTGCATATAGTCGGCCCCTGGGCGAGATTGTTTATAAAGACGTGGCACCGTTTCTAAATTATGATTCATCACATCTGGCAATGCTTTTGCAAATATCTCTAATGCTCTCTCTAAACGACCTCTGAAATCTGGAACCAACACTTCTATCTGAGTTTTAGGAGATTGCTCTCTGATTTCACTTATGCAATCTACATAATGTTGAGCACCGCCATCGCGTAAATCATCACGGTCTACAGAAGTAATCACCACATATCTTAAACCCATGCGAGCCACTGATTTAGCAAGGTTTTTTGGTTCATTAATGTCCAAGGGATCTGGACGACCATGTCCGACATCACAAAACGGGCAACGTCGTGTACACTTATCGCCCATAATCATAAATGTAGCAGTACCACGTCCAAAACATTCACCTATATTAGGACAAGAGGCTTCTTCGCAGACGGTAACCATTTTATTTTCGCGAAGAATGCCCTTAATCTCTGAAAATTTTGAGTTAGTAGGGGCAACTTTTACACGAATCCACTCAGGTTTTTTTATTTTTTCAGCAGGCACTACTTTAATTGGAATTCTCGATGTTTTATCGAAAGACTTTTGTTTTTTTGTAGCGTCGTACGAATGATCTTTATCTGCAGGAGCTGAATTTTGAATAGACATTAGTTATAGCCAATCTTAAGGACTTTGCGTTATTTTATAGATTCTAAATTATAACTAAGTTGTAAATTGGCGAGAGCCTTTATCTATTTTATTAGTCGACTCTCATATCCTGCGAAATAGAGGATTGAAATTTTAATTTTGATAAAACCACTTTGAGTTGTTTAATTACTTAAAGTGGTTTTCAAAATATACGGGCTATATAGGATTAGCAATTATAAAGCTATGTGTTCTTTAGAAACTTTAAGCAAATTCTTAGGACTTGGATCTGCATTTGCTCCAAATACTTTTAAAACATTTTGTGATGTTTGAAAGTAATAAATCCAAAGAACAACTAATATTGCAGTAAATGCTAATTCAAGAAGGGTAACTAGAAATCCGCTTGGCCCCACACCAAATCCACGAGTAAACGAGGATATTAAAAAGTAAAAGAAAATAGAAGTAATAGCGATTACAAGCCATTCACTACATAAAGTTTTTACTACCATAGTTGGTGTGTTAGGGCTTCTAGTTTTAGCTACAAAAGCTGTTATTCTTTTGAAAAGAATCCATCCCACAATTACTATAGCAATTAGAGTAACTAACCCAATTAGTACTGTTTCAGTTGTATGAAATCCAATACTACCAGTTAAAAAAGGTATAGTAATTTTGAAAAGTACATATATTAAAACTAAAGCAGTAAAGATATCTAAAATAAAAAATAAAGCCAATAATCCAGACAGACCCAAAATCATCATAATCTCCCAAAAAAATACCCCGATTCCTTCGGGGTATAAAATAAAAACTATTTAGTTTGTGCGAAATATCCAGCACACTCAGGTTGTCTCCAATAGAAGCTTCTAGCAACCTTATTACTATCAAATAGAATCTTAAATTGGCATGACTTTTTAACGCCTTTATCTTCTGTATGGAACAAGTAATCCCATTCAGCAACATTAAAACCTTCAGAGAAGTGTGGAGCACCTACAAGTTGATAAATATCTTGTTTATTTAAACCTGTTTTGATTTCACGTACAGCATGTTTTGGTGGTGTAGAACCAGCAATAAACTCAGTTACATCCGGCCATTTAATTTCAGATTTAGCCATGCCATCTTGAGAAACTTCAGTCATAGTACCGCAAGCAGTTAGACCAAGAGAAAGCATTACAGGTAAAGCTAATTTATTCATATATAGTCCTAGTAAATTTGGGAAATTATAAAATTCGATTATTACACTTTTTTTGTAACAATTGGCTTTAGCAATCAAATTTAAGCAATAACTTCATTTTAGTCAATAAAATCTGCTTAATTTTATCAATATTGCCAACATTTAGGATTGATTTCACATCAACTACCTTTAATTTTTCAAATCCACAGGGATTTATTCCTAAAAAAGGTGATAGATCCATATCAACATTTAAGGCTAATCCATGATATGTATGGCCTCTAGAGACTTTAATACCTAAAGACGCAATCTTAGAGAGGCTTGAATTTTCCGATGGTATATAAACGCCAGGTGCTCCAGGATTTCTCTGTGCATTTGTAATACCTATTTCAGAAAGCGTTTGAATTACACTCTCTTCTAAAAGAGAGACATATTCTTTAACGAAAAGATTTTTTCTGTGCAGATTAATAAGGGGGTATACAACTAATTGACCAGGTCCATGATATGTTACTTGTCCGCCTCTATTAGTTCTTATTACTGGAATTTGATGTGGGTTTAGTACATGTTTTAATTCACCTGCAACACCTAGGGTATAGACTGGGTTATGCTCGACAAACCATATTTCATCTTCAGAATCCACAGAACGAGATTCCGTAAATGATTTCATATCATTAAAGATTTTGAGGTAATCCTGAGGCGAGTCAAATTCTCTAACAACAAGCTTTGTTTCAACAAGATTAGGCATCAAAGTACCATTTTGACTTTTTTATGGGCGTGAAAATCTCTATAAATATTATCAAGTTGTTCCCTTGATACGGCCCTAACCGTAAACGTATATCCGACATACGTCCCTTTAGAGCTTGGTCTAATCTCAACGGTTTCTCTTTGAAAAGTTTTATCGTGACCGAAAACCAATTCTAATAATTCATCGAGTACAGTTTCACCCGCTTCAGCCATAACTTTAATGGGAAAATCGCTAGGATACTCAATCAAAGATTCTTCGGGAGGAATTTCCCGAAGACCTAAATCATTTTCTAAACTCATAGAGCTGCTAAAACTTCATCGTGTGCTTGACGCATTTTCTTATAGATTGGACCAGGTTTGCCGTCTCCTACTGGTTTGCCATCTAATGTAGTAACAGCTGTAACCTCTTTAGAAGCAGAGGAAATCATGATTTCATCAGCTTCGTAGACCTCTTCTTTAGTAATTTTCTTAAGTTCAAATGGTACACCAGCTTTCTGTGCAAGCTCTTCAAATAAGCCAAATCGAATACCTTCAAGTTTAAGATTATCTTTCAAAGGCCCCATAAATTTACCGTCTTTTACAATCCAAAAGTTAGAGCAAGAACCTTCAGTTAATAAACCATCACGGAATTGAATTACTTCATAAACTCCGCTATCAACTGCATGTTGGTTTGCTAGAACATTTCCCAACAATGAAATAGATTTAATGTCGCAATGAAGCCAACGCTTATCATCAAAGCTAACCACAGCAATTCCTTCTTCACGTACTTTTTGAGATGGAGGATTAAATGGCATACTCATTGCAAAAATAGTAGCTGGAACTGGTGGATTTGGAAATGCATGTGTGCGGGCAGCTACTCCACGAGTCACTTGCAGATAAATAAAGTTATAGTCCCATGGTGACTCTTGGATTAATTTTGCAAATAAGTCCTTAAAGAATTGCTCATCTTTTCCTGAATCTAAACCGATTTTCTTCAAGCTTCTCATAAGTCTTGCTACGTGATGTTCCATGCGGAAAGGCTTGCGATTATATGCAGGAACAACTTCATAAATACCATCACCGAAAATAAAGCCCCTGTCTAAAACAGAAATCTTAGCTTCACTGATATTAACCATCTCTCCATTTAAATAGATTGGATAGTCACGATCAACCCCTTGTATCATAGGCATATTCATATTACTTTCCCTTATTTTTAAATTAATACTAAAAAATACTAGTTACTCTATTTAGTAAACGCTTAAAGAAGCCGACCCTTTCAACATCATGAGCTAGAACTAGTTGTTCATTTTTTAGAAACTTACCGTTTAAAACAAATTGAACTTCAGAATACGCTTGTCCTGCGGTTAATGGTGCTTTTAGGTCACTGCTGATTTGAGATAAAACTTGAATATTTGCTTCCTCACCCCTAGGAACCGTAATCACAACTGGCTTAGTAGATTGAAATACAGCTTTTTCACCTTTAGCGTCACGAATTTTATGCTCTACAAATGGTGCGTTCGCTTTAGCATATTCAACATTGACGAAATTTTGAAATGCCCAGTCTATAAGTTGCTTACTAAGTTGCTCACGTTTCTTTATTGATTCCGCACCCATTAATATTGTTAGGATACGTCGATTACCCCTTTTAACTGAAGTAACAAGACAGTATCCAGCTTCGTCAGTATGACCAGTTTTTAAGCCATCAAGACCTTCGATTTTTCCCAATAAACCATTGGTGTTAGTTTGTCGAATCTTACCGTAAGTAAATTCAGGTTGACTAAAGTAATGATAGTACTGAGGGAAGTCAACTATTATGTGTTGAGCTAATACAGATAGATCTCTAGCTGTTGTGTATGTATCTGGAGATGGCAATCCCGTCGGATCTGCAAAATGTGAATTAAGCATATGGAATGCCTGCAAACTCTCATTCATCTCAGTGACAAAAGTATCCACGGTTCCAGATACGGCTTCAGCCAATTGAATAGATGCATCATTCCCCGATTGAACAACCATACCTTGAAGTAGTTCAGAAATTGTGACTTTGTCGTTCACGTTTATAAACATACGAGAACCACCTGTCTTCCATGCCTTTTCAGATACGATGACCTCTTGGTCAAGATTTAATCGTTTGTCCTCAAGAGCTTCAAATACTAAACTTGAAGTCATAAGCTTAGTAAGAGAAGCTGGTGCAACTTTAAGATCAGGATTAAATTGAGCAATAATCTGACCACTTTCCATATCCAGTACAAGCCATGATTTCACATTTAATTCAGGAGACTGAATTCCAGCAATATCAGCCAATGCTGGAGTTGACGGACTAGTTGGAGTTATGCTTGATCTTTCAGAGTGATCTCTAATGGAAGATTTAAGTGGAGTAGTTGGGGTGGCAATAATCTTGCTATCTGATTCATCGGAACTTGAAGATTTACCTTCGAAAAAAGTAGTTATGGCAAAAACCCCAAGTACAAGAATCAATAATATTAATAAAAGTTTTACTGGAGATTTTCTTCTAGCCATAAATCCTCGTTAACCTAAAAAATCATCAATCAAATTTTTAACAATTATAAGTTTACCGTGAAAAAAATGTCCACAATCTGGAATGGTAACGAGGGGTAACTCATAATTTTTTAACCAATCCACAGCCTCATCAAAAGGTATGATTTCATCATCATAGCCATGTACAAGCAAAGTATTTTTAGGCAAATCAATTTCCCTTTTTGCGTACTTCCAAACAGCTACCCCAAGCAGTATTAATGATTTTGGTAATTCAATTTCAGAGTCCTTAATCTCTTGATATAGTTGAGCTGCTACTGCAGAACCAAATGAAAAACCACCAAGCACCCAAGGCTTATCTTTTAATTGAGGATATTGATTTAATATATATTCAACTAAAAACTTCATATCTTCCGTTTCTCCAACAGAATCCGCAAACTCTCCTTCTGAATCACCTACACCCCTAAAATTAGGTCTAAAACTAACCATGCCCTTTGAACAACAAGCACGTGCAAGAGTAGTTGTGACTTTATTGGTTTTTGAACCTTCATGAAGTGGATGCGGATGAAGACATAAGGCCCATCCAGTTACATCGGTTTGATTTATTTCTAAGGGCCAATCGATATCACAATCAATAATGCCCATTGGACTAGGAATTTGTAGTGTTTGTGTTTTCATTTGCTACAGGCTGAGTTTTTAGTATTTCAATTTGAAGAGGTTTAAATTCAACATGCGTATGTTTAGATTGGAAACTGATATCTTTAGGTGAAAAACCAAAATATCCCATACCAAAAATAAACATTAATACATTCAAAACAATAAGCAATAAAATCTTACCCATAAAATTTATCCCTTATTAGAAACATAATATTGAAGCCCGTCCAATACTGTAGTTTCAAGTTCGATGCATTCAACTTGTGCAAGGCCAGCAGCAGTGGACCAATGCGAGCAAATAGAATTAATTTCGTCGACGATAGTTTCTTTAGCCCCACCACTAATAAACACATATGGAACTTGAGTTGTAAGAAACCACAATTTTTGGATTTGTCTAAACACAGCTCCAGCCTGTGCACAGACAACACCTGTTTGTATAGCCGCATGAGTGGTTAAAGGAAAATTAACAATATCACTTGCACTAACAGCCACTTTAGGCAGATGAGCCGTTCCCCTAAAAAGACTATCGAACATCATCTGAAGCCCTGGCAATATTGTCCCTCCAATCAGCTGCTCATTATGCATACAATCAACAGTAGTAGCCGTCCCAAAACTCACATGAATAAGGGCTACATTAGAATCGACCTTCAAATGGTGTGTTAAATGATAGTGTGCACCAATAATACCAAACCAACGATCTACTCCTAGTTGCTTAGTATTTTCGTATAGGTTTTTAATTGAAAATGCTTTCTCTTCCGACTCAAGCCATACAATTGGCTCTTTTTGATTAAAATCTTTAGATTTCTCTAAGTCAAAAGACCTAAACACATTCTCTAAATCTGTGCGAATATTTTCTGTGGCAACGGTAACGCCATATACTTTCGCTATATTTCCATCTCTTGTAATTCTTTCGACAAAGCCAACTAACTTAGCATATTCTTGATTGTAAATAGTGATCTCATTAATTATGGCTTTATCTAAATTCTTTTCAGCCTCAGGATGATTTAGCCAAAAAGCTCTCGCCTTAATACGAGAATTTCCGCTATCGATTAATATGCAAATTTTATCCATCTAACTAGTTCCTAATTTCTTAATAGAAACGTCAACATTTAGCAGAGGTATGATCTGATCATTTGAAAGCCTAACTAATAACTGAGCCTCTTCATTTAAACCAAGGCTCTCTCCAGTAAGCACATATTTTCCTTCTTGATACACATCTATGAATTGCCCTCTCAAAGCGTCCATATCTTCATGAATCTTTTTAAATCGAGCAAATCCTTCAGACTTATAAATATCTAAAGCATTCATCCATGAGCGTGCTATTAAGGACACCAAGTCTGATATAGAATGACTAATTTGTGTTGCATCAAGATGAAGATCTCTGATAACAGAAATCCAGTCAGCAATCGGCCGATCAAGTTGCTTACTTAACTCTTTAGCATGGTTTAGGTTCATGCCCATGCCCACTACTATGACGTTGTGATTAAAATCTATTTTACCAGTGCTAGGACGAGTAACTTCTACCAACAAACCCGATAGTTTTGCTTCCTTGTAGTAAATATCGTTAGGCCATTTCATAGTAAGAAGGTTTGACCCTGGCCCACCTATAGATTTTCTTAAAGCTTCACAAGCCACAATCCCCGCTAAAGGTGCAAGCGTTGCTATCTTATCTGGTGGCAATATCACGTCATACGCACAAGAAAACATCAGTGTATTGCCCTTTAAATTAGACCATTTTTTTCCTTGCCTGCCTTTGCCAGATGATTGATAATGAGCTCCTATCAAAGCTGGTCGAAGAAGCTGAGAATTTGAAGACTTAGCCTCTCTAAGCAGAATAATATTAGTGGAATCTACTTGCTCTTTCCATTCGATACTTTTAAATTCTTTGAGAGCAAGTTTTAAATCAGAAATTATTATTTCTGGATTTGGCAATAAGCTCGTGCTCATCGAGACCTCAGTTCTTCTTACGATCGGAAATATATGGAAGAATTAAGTTAAAGATTTTTTTACTCACGCCTTGATGTAGTGCAAGCCACTGCTTTGCTGTTTTCCCCATGATTTCTAACTGTTCAGGTTGTGAAATAAGAGAATTTGCTAAAACCAAAGCTTGTTGCGTATTTTCAGCTCTGCGTGCAACTCCTTCAATAATTGCATCATTTACAGATTTTTCAAAATTATGTGTATGAGGACCAACTATAACTGGTACACCAGCAGCACAAGCTTCAATATGATTCTGACCGCCAAAATCTCCAAAACTTCCAGCAATTATTGAACAATCAGCCATTCCATAGTAATAGAATAATTCCCCCATCGTGTCGCCAAACAGAACGTCAATTTCATTTAGAGTTTGCTCAGATGGATTGTCTGACTTTCTACTAAATGATAGAGGGGATTTTTTCAAGAGGTGTTCAACCTCAGCAAATCTCTCTGGATGTCTCGGAATAATAATATATAGCGGCAATTGTTCATTTTGTTTATCTTTTTTTAGCTGAACTATGTCTTTAATAAACATTTGTTCTTCACCGTCACGTGTGCTCGCAATAACAACTACAGGACGTTTTAATAAAACCTTTTTTTGCTTACCAAGATCTATTTGATCGTGAGGAATTTTTAAATCAAATTTTAAATTTCCCGTTACTTGAGAATTTATACCAATGCTTTCAAAATGCTGATTATCTAAAAAGCTCTGAGAAAGTATAAGCTTTAAGGACTTATAACTATTTTTTAAAACGCCGCCAAGAGAGTTAACTAATTTAGATGATTTTTCAGAAAATCTAGCACTAACTAATACCATCGGTATATTCAATTGACTGGCATAGTGAACTAAATTAGGCCAGACCTCCCTTTCTATCAAGATTCCACATCTTGGCTTCCAGTGTCCAAAAAATCCCCCTACAGCCTCTGGAAAATCATATGGTATCCAGGCTTGAACCAAACTTCCCTTTGCTATGTCCTCAGAAAATAATTTTGCACCTTGTGCTCTACCAGTATCAGTCATATGCGTAAGTAAGACAGGGAAGCCATTATCGAGTAGTAATCTTACTAAAGGCTGACAGGCTCTAGTTTCCCCTAAACTAACTGCATGAACCCATACTGGTGCATAGATTCTAGGTTTGGAGGTAGAGTATAGACCAAACCTCTCAGGATGATGCATGTCAAAATCGCTACCACGCTTTTTCTTTTTGTTTATTATATAAGAAAAAATAAGTGGTTTAAACATTCTTAACAAACCGTTGTATATCATCCTGCTCATAGCTTACTTCCCTAGAGCTTCATCCAGTTTGCTTAAAACCATAGCTTGACTAGGTGGAACACCAACATCACCCAAACTAGCTGTGTATCCAGATCCAACTACGGGAGTTCGTATTGGAGAGGTACATGTATAAATTCCAATGGTAGGTCGACCAAGTGCCGCTGATAGATGTGTAAGTCCGCTATCAAGACCCACCATTACCTTACTTGAGGCCAGTGTATTTGCTACATCCGTTAAATTCATACGTGGCAATACCTCAGCATCTGGCAAATCTTTAACTAATTCTCTAGCTCTTTCAGTCTCTCTTACACTACCTGAAAATACCCTTATCGGTATTCCATATTCATTTAATCGATTAAAAACCGCATGCCAGGCAGATTCATCCCAAAGTTTCTCATCTGTTGAAGCTGAGGGCATAATAGCAGCAAAATTTTGAACTTGAACATTATTTGTGAAAGCTTGAAGGCCAAAGTCAGGCTCACCCTCAAATTCATATCCAAAGACTTTAGATGCAAGAATTCTTTGACGAGTGACAGCAGTTTGCCAATACTCAATGTTATGTTTAATGTTATAGAACAATGATGCTGGTGACTCTTTCGCAGACTTCCAATTCAACCCGTGTTTAGTACCTTTAGCAAGCCATACTACCCAAGCAGATTTTAAGAGAGACTGCATATCAAGTATGAAGTCATACTTAGTCGATTGAAGTTTATTGATAAATTTTTTTCTCTCCGATCGAGAACGCGATCCAAACCAATCTTTACGCCATCTTCTATGAGCTATTTCAATAATGTCATTAACGGCTGGATGCCAAAGAGGTATTTCACTAAAAGCCTCTTCAACCACCCAATCCATGGTGAAATCTTTAACGTGTTTTTGAATATCTGATATCGCTGGCAATAAGTGAACTATATCACCTAGTGAAGAAGAGCGAACTATCAATATTTTTTTAGTCATAAACTAAAGACCAACAATGGAAAACAAAAATCGTAAAAGTGGATTTATTATAGGTGGCAATATAAACCCAAATGCACCAACCATAACCAATAATAATACTATATACATTCCATAAGGTTCGATTTTTGCTATGTTATAAGATAATCTATCAGGCAGTAGACCTACTAAAACTCTCCCACCATCTAAAGGAGGTATAGGAATTAAGTTAAAAATCATAAGCACCAAGTTAATTTGAACTCCAGCAATAGCCATATCTCTTAAAACGCCAGAATTTAAGCCAAATGAAATTTGAATTTTAAACCATAGGACCCACAAAAAAGCCATAATTAAGTTTGCAATCGGACCAGCTGCTGCCACATAAACCATATGTTTTTTTGGATCTCTTAAAGCCCCAAATCTAACTGGAACAGGCTTGGCCCAACCAAATATAGGAGCACCTAAAGCAGCTAATAACCCTGGCAATATTACGGTACCTATTGGATCTATATGTTTAACTGGATTTAAACTTACTCTGCCTAACATATAAGCAGTCTTATCCCCGAAGAAATTAGCCACATAACCGTGAGCAGCTTCATGTAGGGTAATAGCAAATAGAATTGGTACAGCAAATACGCTAATTATGTATAAAATCTGGTCCATAATTATTAAATCATTATTACAATGGCAAAAAAACCTATTAATTTTAAAGACATATCAATTCTGGCTTGAAAATGCGTGAAAATTGTTTATCATAAATAGTGCTCATATTTCTAACGGTTTCAAATCATGACTACTCAATTAAAACATACTTTAGCTTTATTTTTTGTTGTATTTGCTTTTGCATGTCAACAATACAGACCAATTATTGATTCTTATGGTTTGGATAAAGCCTTGCTTGAACAACATATGGCTGATTGCAGTGCTTTAGCAGATCAGACTGTTAACTATACTTCTAGGATCGATATTGTCGGTGGACTATTAGCTATTGCTTCTACCATTTCAGGTGCAATGGGTGGTGCTATTTTAGATGGCTTTTTAAATAATTGGGGCAGTAAAGGTTATAGCGGTGATCATTGGACTATTGCTGGTGGAGCTGCTGGACTTGCTTCAGGATTAGCTGGTGCACTATCAGTTGGTAGAAATACTAGCCAAAATCCTAGAAAAACCGTAATGGATCAATGTATGGAGAAAAGAGGATACGACATTATCCAATATTAATAAAAAAGGGACCTAAAGGGTCCCTTTATTTCATAGTAAAGATTACTGAGTCACTACAGGATTTCTTAATCTTATATGCAGTTCCCTTAATTGCTTTTCATCTACGGGAGAAGGAGCTTGAACAAGCAAGTCCTGTGCTCTTTGAGTTTTAGGGAATGCAATAACATCTCTGATTGATTCTGCTCCAGCCATCAAGGTTACCAATCTATCAAGCCCAAAAGCCAAACCACCGTGAGGAGGAGCTCCATATTGAAGAGCATCCAACAAGAATCCAAATTTTTCTCTAGCTTCTTCAGGCCCTATTTTTAGTGCTCTAAAAACTTTACTTTGCACTTCTTCTTTATGGATACGTACAGATCCACCTCCAACTTCCCAGCCATTTAGAACCATATCGTAAGCTTTTGCATAAGCTTTAGATGGGTCAGATTCAAGCAAATCCTCATGACCATCTTTTGGACTTGTAAATGGATGATGAGCAGCTGTGTAACGGCCTTCTTCTTCGTCGTATTCAAACATAGGAAAATCAACTACCCATAAAGGCTGCCAACCAGCTTTGAAAAGCCCCTGTTGTTTAGCAAAATCGCTAAGACCCAACTTAACCCTTAATGCCCCCATAGAATCATTTACGATTTTGGCTTTATCCGCACCAAAGAAAATTAAGTCGCCGTCTTGGGCTCCAGTTCTAGTAAGAATCTCATTTAAAGTAGAGTCATCAATATTTTTTACTATCGGGGATTGAAGCCCTTCACGACCAGAAGACACAGAGTTTACCTTAATGTAAGCTAAACCTTTAGCTCCATAAATTCCAACAAATTGAGTGTAATCATCAATCTCTTTGCGGCTTAGAGTAGCACCTCCTGGTACTCTCATAGCAACAACTCTGCCGCCCTCCATATTGGCTGCTGATTGAAACACCTTAAACTCAACATTCTTCATCAGTTCTGTTAGTTCGGTAAATTCTAGGGAAATACGAAGATCTGGTTTATCAGATCCATATCTTCCCATGGCTTCTGACCAACTCATAACTGGAAATGGGTCTGCAAGCTCAATGCCTTTAACCGCTTTAAAAACATGACGCATCATACCTTCAAATATATCTCTAATTTCCAGTTCATTAAGGAAAGAAGTTTCGCAGTCTATTTGGGTAAATTCAGGTTGACGGTCCGCGCGTAAGTCTTCATCACGGAAACACTTAGTGATTTGATAGTATCTGTCATATCCTGCAACCATAAGCATTTGCTTAAATAATTGAGGTGATTGTGGCAATGCATAAAACTGCCCATCATGCACTCTAGAAGGCACTAAATAATCACGTGCACCCTCAGGTGTAGAGCGTGTGAGCATCGGTGTCTCAATATCTATAAATCCAAGTTCATCTAAATATTTTCTAGATTCGATAGCCACTCTATAACGAAGCATCATATTATTTTGCATAACAGGACGACGCAAATCTATAATTCTATGAGTTAGACGAATAGTTTCAGATAGATTTTCATCATCTAATTGAAAAGGAGGAGTGACAGAAGCATTAAGAATTTCTACTTCATTACACAACACTTCAATTTCACCAGAATAAAGATCTTTATTCACAGTGCCTTCAGGGCGATTTCTAACTAGACCAGTCACCCTAATACAGTATTCATTACGGATAGTTTCCGCAATTTTAAAAGCCTCTTGATTATCGGGGTCAAAAACGATTTGAGCCAAACCCTCACGATCACGCAAGTCTAAGAAAATAACGCCGCCATGATCACGACGACGATGACACCAACCGTATAAAGTTACAGTCTTATTTAAATAATCAGTATTTACTTTGCCGACATAGCAAGTACGAGTCATAAAAAAACGCTCCATTTAAAATGGGAGTAAGAACATCCCAGCGGCTATAAGTGTAGGTACTAGAGCCGCTAGAAGTAAATATTGAGGAGAGATGGCATTATTAGGGAAATGATGCCTTAATATAGAGAAGCCTGCTGGGTTTGGTGCATTAGCGATAACAGTCAAACCACCACCAGTCACAGCACCCGCAACCAACATATATCTCCAAAGGTCAGAAGTGCCTTCCACTAGAGAACCTAAGTAAGTTAAGGCTGCATTATCTGTTAAAGCAGTCAGGAATGTTGTACCCCAGAACAATTCAGATGGACTCAATGCAGATAACACATCTTGTAACCACCATTTTTGTAAACCACCCAAAATAATTAGCCCTGCCAAGAAGAATCCAACCATTAGACCTTCACGAATTAACAAAGGTCTTTGATAACGACTATAAGCATCACAAAAACCTATAAACAAAAGCAGCAAACCAATAAAAACAACTATATGGTGAGAGGCTAAAACTACAGCAACTAAGAAAAATACATGAATAATAGTCACAGGAATAGGGATTTCTGGAAGTGGTTTTTCCTTATCTAAAATTCTGTGTCTATAATGATTTTTGATACTTGAGGATGAGTTAAGAATGATATCTTTTTTTGCGATGAATGTAATGATACTAGTATTAATTAAGATAGCAATTACAGCTTTCCATCCGAAATGAGTAAGCATAAAGCTAGTATCCCAACCGAAAGATCCAGCTACCATAAGCACAGGTGGAGCAGCATATGCCGTAAGAACACCACCTATAGAGATATTTACGAATAAGGTACCAATTACTAAATATTTAAAACGTGTGTTCCCTGTACGAGCAAAAAAACCTTCTTTAAGCATAAAAGCCGCTAATGTCATAGCAGCTGGCTCAGTAATAAGGGAACCTGAAAGAGGAACTAGACTAAGAGTAATAAAAAAGCTTGCAACTTCAGTTCTGACAGGAAGATACTCAGCAAGAAATTTAACAATATTTCTAACAAGAACAACGATAGGCCTACTAGCGGCCACTACCATAATAACAAATACAAAAAGTGGTTCAGTAAAGTTACGAGATTCAAGATAGGCTATGGACTCATGGAATCCATCTGTAACAATCATCAATACAATTAATACTGTCGCCCAAATACCAAATACAGCTTCTACTTCTGCAAACAAGTGCCAAATTCCAGCGTGTGGTCCACCTTTATGGGCAAGCTTCGCGAAGAAAGGAACCGAAAAAGTATGAATAATAGCTATAGCAAATAATATGGTGGCAATTACTTCTATAGTGCTAGCCAAAATACACTCCTGTCAAAGAATATGCTTAAAATAAAGTAATTTCTGATTTTACCAAAATTAAATGGACGGAACTTCAAATAACAACTTCAAGAATACTGATTTAAGCGATATATTCATTGATGATTGGGTCTCAAAATATTTGCCTAAATCATGGGTCCCATATGCAAGATTAGCACGAATCGATAGACCAGCAGGCACTTGGTTCGCTGTAATCACTACTTATATGGCACTTGTTCAAGCTACACATGGCTTACCAAGTTTAAAAAACACACTTATATTTATAGTAGGCACCTTTTTGCTTAGAAGTGCAGGATGCACAATAAACGATATTTGGGATAGAAATTTTGATAAACATGTAGAGCGAACTAGATTTCGCCCTTTGACCTCAGGACAGATTTCCCTAAAGCAAGCTGTATTGTTTTTTATTGCACAAATGCTTATTGCTTGCTTATTACTAATATTTTTAAATAAATTCTCTATCCTTTTAGCCTTTGCACTTGTACCTCTTGTAATCATATATCCTCTAGGGAAAAGATTCACTTTTTGGCCTCAGATTATTTTAGGGATATCATTTAACTGGGGCATGCTTATGGCTTGGTCGGAGGTCACAAATTCATTGCCACTAGGGGCGTTCTTAATGTATTTAGGTGTTGTGTCTTGGCATTTAGCATATGACACATTTTATGCATATTGCGATATTGAGTTTGATGCTAAGTTAGGTCTTAAATCAACAGCTAGATTATTTGGCGATAAAGGTAAAATTTGGATTAGCGGATTCTTTATTTTTTCTATCTTTAGTTGGACCTTAGCTGGATACTTGTTGTATATGAATTGGGCATATTTCGTAATTATATTTGTAGTTGCAGCTATGCTTTATGGCCAAATTCAAAGATTCAAAATAGACGACGCTTCGGGCAATTTTCAACTATTCAAGGATAATATTTTTGTTAATGTATTGTTGCTTTTAGCTATATGTCTTGGGGTGATGGTCGATTTTGCGACAATCTAATCAAAGCTAAATAAAAGAACACTCCCATTACAATTCCTGCTAGCCACCAAAGACCTGGCAGGAATGCACCCAAATGTACATATGCGGCTATTAGTACGCCCCCAATCGCACTCCAAACCATAAGCTCTTTTTTGCTCACACCTTTTTCAAGCAAAAAGAAGGATCCTACAGAAACTAAGAAAGCCGGAACGGACATTACAGGAGCGATATAGCCCAGGGTATAAGCTGTAATTCTTATAAAGTTATTAAAAGAGATATCAAAATTATTTTTAAAAAGGAGAGTTAACGCAAAGACCAAGGTAACCATCACACACAGTAATAAATATAAAAAAATAAAATTTAAAACGTGTTGGACAGGACCGTGACGGTTAACTCTCATGATTTCCTACTTGTAAAGTTTAACTTTATTTGAGATTTTACAATCTTTAAGGATTGCTTTGTTACCTGACTGAAGAGAAGCCTCCTCGCCCTTAGTAAGCAATTGATAATCGTAATTTGTGCCCATAGCCTCATAAATAGCACCTGATCCACTTGGAACATTTACAAGAGGAATAATTTCGTTCATCTCTGTAATAAGAGCATAGGATTGCTTATCTGTGTTTACGTAAATCACTTGCATTGTTTTACTATTTTCACATAGATAGATATATTTTTGAAGCTCTTCTGTTGGTGTCATTTGAACTTCTTTCATAGTTTTCTCTGTTGTAGCTTGAGATGCACATCCCGCAGTCAAAGCAAGTGTAACTAAAGCAAATTTTAAATTTTTCATATAACTTCCTTATAAAAATCATATAAACCCAAACTCAAGCAACGAGCGCTTAAGCATTAAAAAGGCAAGAAAAAATAATAAAACAGCAAATACTTTACGTAAAGTATTAACTGGCAATGAATGTGCTAATCGCGCCCCAATAGGAGCAAAAATAACACTCATTGAAATCAATGCTAGCAAGGCAGGCCAATACACAAAACCAATCAGACCATCCTGCACACCGATTTCACCCATGCCTCCATATATATACCCTATTACATTTGAGACAGCAATAGGGAAACCACAGGCCGCAGAAGTACCCACAGCATTACGCATGGGCACACTACACCAAACGAGAAACGGTACTGTCAAAAAGCCGCCACCCGCTCCAACAATGCCTGAAACCAAACCAATACCCACACCCACTAAGGCAATAAATATAGTGTTTGGCAATTCTCGCGTAACAGAGTCCTCAGACTTCTTTCTAAACATATTGATTGCAGAATAGCTCACAAAAATAGCAAAAACTAAAGCAAGCCATCCAATATCAATCATCTTAAAAATCACACCGCCTGAGAGTAATCCACCTATTAAAATCCCTGGCACGAATTTTATGAAAATATCCCATCTCACGCCCCCACGCCTATGATGAGCACGCATGCTTGATAAAGAAGTAAACATAATCGTAGCCATAGCTGTTGCAATGGATATGTGCACTACATACTGCTGAGGAAGAAATTCAAAAGTGGTGAACAGAGAAGTTAAAAAGGGGACAAGAACCATGCCCCCACCCACTCCTAGAAGTCCCGCCATTAGGCCACCAAAACTCCCTAGAAGAAGTAATATAAAAATTGATAAAACGGACATCTATTATTTAAGATTACCCGATAAGAATTGTTGAAGACGTGGGCTCTTAGTATTATTAAATACCTCATCTGGTGTACCAGCTTCCTCTACCAAACCCTTGTGCAAAAATAGCACTTGTGTGGCAATGTTTCTGGCAAAGCCCATCTCATGGGTAACCACAATCATCGTACGGCCCTCTTCGGCTAGCTGTTGCATAACCTTAAGCACCTCACCAACCAATTCAGGATCTAGGGCCGATGTTGGTTCATCAAACAACATAACTTCAGGCTCCATCGCAAGTGCTCGTGCAATAGCTACGCGCTGCTGCTGACCGCCTGATAATTGAGATGGATATTTTTTCTCTACGTCTTCTGGCAAGCCCACCTTTTGTAAATATTTACGAGCTCTTTCTACAGCTTCCGTCTTGCTTAATCCAAGCACATGGACAGGGGCTTCAGTCACATTATCCAAAACATTCATATGTGCCCAAAGATTAAAGTGTTGGAACACCATCGCAAGCTTAGTTCTAAATCTTTGAAGCTGACCAGCATCCGTAACACGAGTCTTACCCTTAGAATCTTTTTGCATACCAAGAGATTCACCCATTAGAGTAATTGTTCCAGAGTCAGGGTATTCTAAAAAATTTATGCACCTTAAAAATGTACTTTTACCAGAACCTGAAGATCCAATAATAGCTATAACATCTCCTGCCTTAGCTTGGAGCGATACGCCTTTTAATACTTCATTATTGCCGTATGATTTATGAATATCTTGTACGTCTAATTTATACATAATCCCTACTCTTTGTCGTATGCCAAAAAGGCTAATGCACGACGTTCAATTAATCTAAAAATCCAAACAATCACAAACGATATAACCATATAGATTAATGCTGCGACTGTATAAGAAGCCATGGTTAAATAAGTATCGTTCATCGCATCACGTGCTACCTTCAAAATATCAGGCACAGTAGCAGTAAAGGCAATGGTTGTAGAGTGAAGCATGAGTATGACCTCATTACTATAAGCTGGCAATGCTCTCCTTAACGCAGATGGCAATATGATTCGCTTATATATTTGTGGTTTAGTCATACCATAAGCACGACCCGCCTCGATTTCACCACTTGGAGTGGATTTTATATATCCAGCAAAAATTTCAATCGTGTATGCTAGAGTATTAAGTGTAAAGGCAAGAATTACACAATTAAAACCACTAAAGAAAAAGTCATGCAAGACAGGAGTTTCTTTAACAAATTCTAAACTTATAAAACCACTATATATAAGAAGAAGTTGAATATAAAGTGGTGTGCCCCTAAAAACATATGTGAATACCCAGATAGGCCCACGTATCCAAGGGTTTTTGGAAACCCTCATAAGCGAAAGTGGCAATGCCAATATAAATGCCAGGAATATGGATAAAGACAGTGTCCAAAGTGTAATAGCAAGCCCAGAATATTGGGTGCCATCCCACCAAATTAGTGGTTCCCAATATTCATTTGCTACCGTAAGAATATCTTCAAAAAAGCTCATTAGATATCCACCTCTTTAATGCCTGCAGAGTATCTGCGTTCGAGCCAATACAAAAATACATTTGATATTGTGGTCAAAAGTAGATAGATAGCCCCAGCTATAAAAATAAATAGGAACATTTTTTGAGTAGCACGTCCAGCTTCCTGTGTAACTAAAACTAGATCTTGAAGACCCAAAATAGAAACAAGTGCCGTGGCCTTAAGAACAATCAGCCAATTATTTCCTACCCCTGGCAATGCATAACGCATCATCTGCGGAAACATAATATGCCACATGGTTCGATGCTGAGATAAACCATAAGCTTTAGCGGCCTCATACTGACCCTTCGGAACAGCCAAAAAAGCTCCCCTGAAGGTTTCCCCAAAGAAAGCCCCATATACAAAACCAATAGTAAGCACACCAGTCACAAATGGATCTAAATTTATCTGATTTACCCCTAGAGCGTCAGTAATAGAATTCAAAAGAATTTGAATGCCAAAGAAAATCAGCAACATCAATACTAGGTCTGGGACACTTCGTATTAAGGTCGTATAAATTGTGGCTAAGAATTTAAAAAAACGGTTTCCAAATACTTTTGCTACAGCCGTAGCCATTCCAAGTATAAATGCAACGACCAAAGACGAGAGAGCTAAAACAATAGTAGATATAGTTCCCTGTAGTATTTGCCCTTCATAACCTTCTAACATAACGATACTTACGAATAATTAAAAAAAGCACCCACTTATTATAAAAACAAGTGGGCACTTCATTTTAATGAAGAGCTTATTTTTTATCTAGAAGATCAAGCTCGCCTTCTTTGAAATATTTTTTAGCAATTTCAGCGATTTTACCTTCAGCACGCAATTCAGCAATAGCTTTATCTAGTGCTTCTTTAAGATCTTTATCGCCTTTACGTAAGCCAATACTAATTCGGTTATTTAGAAGTTCATGCTCAAGAGGCTGACCTACAAATTCGTAATCAGCACCTTCTGGTGTGGCAATGAATGCGCTATTAGCGTTTGGTTTTTCTACGATAGCTGCATCAATACGTCCAGCTTTTAAGTCGATGAAAGTTTGAGGTTGCTCTTTGTAAGATACGACCTTAACGTCTTTTTTAGATATAACACGGCGAGCATAAGCTTCTTGTGCGGATCCTTGAAGTGCACCTAAACGCTTACCTTTCAAATCATCCTCAGTTACGATACCAGAACCTTTTTTAGCGATAAGCTGAGTTGGAATCGCATATACATCATCTGTAAAATCGATAACTTTTTCGCGTGCTTCATTATGAGTGATTGAAGCGTGGATAATATCAAATTTACGAGCTTGCAAACCAGGAATTAATGCATCAAAAGGTTGTTCTACCCAAGTACATTTTGCTTTTAGTTTTTCGCAAATTGCATTTCCGACTTCGATGTCAAAACCAATTAACTCACCCTTTTCGTTTTTATACTCAAAAGGAACGTATCCAGATTCGGTACCAATTCGGAGTTCTGTAAAGTCTTTGGCTTGAGCTACTGAGGCAAGCCCTAACACCAATCCTGCAGTTAATAAAAGTGAACGCATAGTGAGTCTCCTACAAAAAACTTTTACTTTAGTTCGAATATTATTTAATAAAAAAAGTACAATTACTAGTTATTTTTATTAGGTAAAATACCTAAAATCAAGCAATTTATGATTAACCTAATTCAAACTATTTCCCCTCTATTTTTAGCTATAGCATTAGGAATATTTGTAGGGCGCACTGTACCTAGCAAATACACAAAATCAGCTGTCTTAAAACTAGGTATATTAGTGTGGATTTTGCTTTTTACGATAGGGTGGGAATTCGGTTTAGTTTATGAAAGATTATCAAACCCTAGAGACATACTGATCACAGCTTTTTTACTAGCACTTTCTATAACGGTGTGCATTGCCATCGTAATGGCTATCATTTATAAACAAAAGCCATCGCAAAGCAAGGATAATCGGGAAGATATTAAGCTTTCGCATATTATTTTAGAAGTGCTACTTGCTCTAGCTTCTGTAGCTGCAGGTCTTGTTATATCTATAGCTTTAGTTACTAATGATATTCCAGCTCAATGGATGCCTCAGCCCATGGTATTTCTTTATATTATGCTTTTCCTAATAGGAATCGATATAACTTTTTCTCCTCTAAAAATCAGACAACTTAAACCTCGCATTCTTTGGATGCCTATTACCATAACAGCCATAGGACTAATGGGAGGACTCCTAACAGCACTATTATTAGGGCTATCGTGGAAAGATGGATTGTTATATGCCTCAGGGTTTGGATGGTTTTCGTTGTCAGGTACTATGGTTGCAGGACAGATTGGACAAATTTACGGTGCAACCATGCTTCTTACGGATTTGTTTCGTGAAATACTTAGTATTTTTTTCATTTTCTTTATAGGTCATCGATATCCTGATTCAGCTATAGCAACAGCAGGCGGGACAGCCATGGACACTACATTGCCAATTATAAGAAAGACCTGTGGTCTTAACTATACTTTGCAAGGCCTATATATCGGAATAGCATTTACTCTAATTACCCCGTTCTTACTTACTGCAATACTAAGTTTGTATTAAAAATTTACTTTTGATTGCTAAATGTTAAAATTACCTGATTGAAGAACTTGAACTCTTCAAATTACCCCTTATCTAACAAAATATAGGAGTTTTCATTATGGGTATTTTATGGACAATCGTTGTTGGTTTCGTTGTAGGTCTTATTGCTAAAGCAATTATGCCAGGAAACCAAGGCTTAGGTTTCATTTTCACTACTTTACTTGGTATTGCTGGTTCTGTAGTTGGTGGTTATCTTGGTCAAGCATTAGGATTCTACACTATAGGTGAACCAGTTAGTTTCATTGGATCTGTAATTGGTGCTCTTGTAATTTTATTCATTGTTGGCCTAGTTACTAAAAAATCTTAATTCTAGACTTACGTCTCTCTTTAAGGCGTGTCTAGACACGCCTTTTTAATTGGAGGAATTATGTTCTCAAGAAATAAGTCTAAAAATAATTACGAAACTAGTGATGCTGAACTTACTAGTTCATTTAAAAAAGTCGGCTCTCGCTTAGGCAAACCTTTATTAGAAAAAGGTTTAACTCTCTTTTACGCACTTCGCAGTCCCAAAACACCTAAATGGGCAAAAAGGGTTATTTATGGTGCCCTTGCGTACTTATTCTTGCCTATTGATGCAATTCCTGATCTTTTGCCTGGCATAGGTTTTACAGATGATTTAAGTGTAATTGCAGGAGCACTCGTGACCATTGCCTCCTATATCACACCAGAAGTTAAACAGAAAGCTCGTGAAAGTATGTTCAAATGGTTTCCTAACTATAAGGACTAACTTTAACTGTGCGATTTCGTGATTTATGGCTTGTAGAGACCATATCCAATACTGAAGACGAGCTAGGTCCGTTTGAGGATCAACAAATAGTTAATTCGCTTAGAAATGAGCAAATTTCTATAGATCAAAAAATTATTAAACGAGCTACAAAGTTAGCTCATAGGGATAAAATCACGCAATCCATGGACAAATGGGCCATGTTCGCTAAAATTGCGCTAATTCTTCTAGCCCTTATCGCAATATTTTCTGGGGTTGGCCTGGCATATGGATCACTCGGTGCCTCTCGGTCATCTATAAATGTTTTAAGCCTATTTATAACTTTATTAGGCTTACATCTTATTTCATTTATATTCTGGCTGTTTTCACTATTTTTCGGAAAGCTTAATGTCACACTACTAGGGCGAATTTGGATTTGGCTCTCTGAGAAAGTGTCTAGAAGTCCAAATTATGTAAGAAGTATTCACTCATTTTTAACCACTATCAATAAAGCCAAAGCTACAAGATGGCTATTTGCATCTGTTAGTCATGGGTTTTGGTTGATTAATCTAACTATAACAACGATATTTATTATCATTCTATTGGCCACTCGAAGCTATACATTTAATTGGGAAACCACTATTTTGAGTTCCGATAGCTTTGCAAATTTTGTTGAATTTGTGGGATACATTCCATCATTGCTCGGCTTTGCCATGCCTTCTAGAGATATGATATTGAATAGTTCGAATACGATATCAAATCTATTTGCGGATCATGAGACATGGTCGTGGTGGTTGATTGGCCAGTTAACAATATGGGGCATATTGATTAGGCTTATAGCATTCGTACTTAGTTTTTGTATGCTAAGACGAAAATTGAGAAAAGCACATATTGATATGGAAAGCGGGGGCATTGCCACCTTAGCAAAAAGGCTTGAATTCAATGCTGTTCACACATATAAACCAAAAGATGAACACAATCGAAATTATGAATTAGAAAACATAAGGGTATCGACAAACACAATTAAACATAATCTTGGAAGATATGCTATTGTTGGCATTGATTTAGCCCCTAGGGAGGTGTGGCCGCCATTTGCACCAAAAGATGGCATAAGCGATGCAGGTATATTGGATGGGCGCACTAAGAAGCAAAAATTTCTTGATTCTATAAGCGAACACCCGCTTGAGAAAGTGCTTATTGTGCTAGATGGAAAGCAAACCCCAGATAGAGGTATTCAATATCAAATTAAGAATTTCTCTCAATATTCGGGAGAGATTTCTGTATTTTTACTAAATTCTTTTGATGGCACTGAAATTAGCGATAGGGCTCTTGTGTGGAAAAATATTTTGATCGAACTTGGAATCAGCGAGAAGAATATTTATTTGCATGAAAGCGAATTGAATAAGTGGAAAACTCTATGAGTATTAAGCTAAAACTTGCCGTAGTCGGGCACACTAATACAGGCAAAACCTCTCTTATGCGAACTTTATTAGAGGATAAGTCATTTGGAGAAGTAGATGATATGCCTGGGACATCAAAGGGTCTTGAAGCTGCTGTAATTCCACTTAATGGTCATGAAATAACACTTATTGATACGCCTGGATTTGAGGATTCTGAGGGCTTACGCGATTACTTAGAGCAATTGCAATCATATGAAGATACTCGGATTTCAAACTTGGAATTAATCCGAAAATTTTTAAAGTCCCCCGAAAGCACGAGACGATACGCCCAAGAAGCACGCGTTTTAAAGCAATTAACTGAAAGCACTGCAGGATTGTACGTAATCGATATACGAGATCACATAATGAGCAAGCACCGAGATGAGCTATATATCATGAGTTTGTGCGGACGCCCGCTCATTGCCATCTTAAATTTTATGCACAGTGAAAACAATTATTTAGAGCAATGGAAAGAGGCACTATCAGAAAATAATATTCATTTAAGCATTGAATTTGATACTGTTGCACCCGCAATCGATGGTGTTGAAATGCTCTACAAAAAGCTTGCGATCGTGTTATCAGATTATGATGAACCGCTAAAGCAGTTGGCCGAGAGGATAAATAAGCAGCGAAAAAGTCGAAAAAAAGGGGCATTGACACTGCTTGCGGAAATGCTTATCGATGTTGCTTCATATAAAGTCCCAAGTAAAACGGATGAAGAGAGTGTTCGAGAAAATTGGGAAATTGTGCAAAATAATGTGCGTGAGCGGGAACACAAATTTAATGTAGATGTACTTAAGCACTATCGTTTTACAGAGGAGGATTACCCAAGGAAGATGATTCCTATTGAAGGCGAAAGATGGGGTAGTGATTTATTTGAACCGAGTGCTTTGAGAGATGTTGGGATTCATGTTGGGTCGGGATTTGCAGCTGGGGCCATGACTGGAATGGCTCTTGATGTGCTTACAGCTGGTCTATCTCTAGGGACGGCAGCTTTATTTGGCGGCATTTTAGGAAGTGTTGCTGGAGGAGCGGCTAAGGTAGGCAATCGGCTAAAGGCTAAATATCTTGGATATCAGGAACTCAGTGTGGATGATAATGTAGTACGGCTTATGGCTGTTAGGGGATTATTGTTGATTGCGGCATTGGATAGGCGAGGGCATGCATCGATGACACCGATAGCTCTACCTACTGAATATAAAAAAATGTGGATTAATGCTATGCCCGAAGAAATCTCTACGGCTCGGGGTCATCCTGAATGGTCCTCTATAGGCGGCCGATCGAAAACCAATGAGGCTAAACGCGAAGTCATAAAAGCATTAAGTAAAGAATTACAAACTATTGAGATTCTATAAAAAATGCGGTTTATTTGATAAGCGATTTTCCTCAGGATTTTCTATATCTTCCATATGATTTTCAGCTAATAGCTCAGTAATTTCTTCTATACCTTTTTTTAAGCCTATCATATATTGCTTTTGTGCGAAATGAGTAGATATCCCTGAGCATACTGACTGCCATGAAGCATTAGATACTTCAATACCTCTATCCGCAATAATCTCAATAGTTCTAACGGAGAGATTGATATAGAGCAGTACGCCAGAATTAAGAGGCGTATCCCAAACTCGTAATCTTCCAAACACTTCTAATGCCCTTTCTTGGCTAAGAGTCTGCCCTGAAGGTGGCAATGTTTCTATAGCCACAACCAGTTCAGCTTTATGCTTCGTTTCGCTCTCTCGTATATATGATTCAAGCTCCGCCACAGCACGATCATTAAAATATTTGCGCTTAATTAGAACGCCTGATAATTGCGTTATTCCAAGAGAATTAATCAGTTTATTACCAGCCACTAGTTGCACCTCCGCCGCCGCTACTACCGCCGCCGCCTCCACCAAAGCCGCCTCCACCGAAGCCACCTCCGCCGAAGCCACCTCCGCCTCCGCCAAAGCCACCCCAATGACTTCCTCGTCTTCCACGAGAAGTCCTAGAGCCATTTTTACTACCCAAAGCGGTTAAAGGGTCTGCCATAGATCTGAATCCAGAAGCAACCATAAATACAAATAGCGCAATGAATATGGAACCAATAAATCCTACGGGTGACAAAGCATATGAAACTATGCCGCCAATAGTTGGGTGGAAAACTACCCCTATAAGAAGGCCAACAATTAAGGGAATAAAAATTCCAAAAAAGCCTAGAGGCCTATCTACTGACTCTGTAGTCGAACTATTTGATGGCTTAGGAAGCTCTTCTTGCAATATAAGTTTTTTTATAGACCCTACTGCTGCATTAATGCCGCCCGCATAGTCGCTCTTAACAAAATAAGGCTTAACTACATCATCGAGAATACTAATAGCTACTACATCAGGAATCCTACCTTCTAAACCTTTTCCTATCTCAAGACGGTGTTTTCTATCATTTACAGCTACAAGATATAGAACCCCATCGTCGTACTCAGCTCTGCCTGCCTTCCAATTCTCGAAAACTCTTACGCCATATTCAACTATGTCTTCAGGATTTGTAGAAGGAACTGTCAGAATGAAGATTTGTGATCCCGATTGATCTTGAAACTTCTTAAGGTCCAAATTGATAGAATCCTCTAAGGATTGAGGAACCACATCTGCATAATCAACTAAATAATTTGTGAGCTTAGGTATTTCAAGCCTTTTAAACTCATCAACTTTTAAAGGTGGGTGCTCTGAATTTTGTGGCTGAGCTTGCACTCCTAGATTGAAAAAACCTAGGAATACAAAGAGAATCAAAAATAATCTACGCAACATTGATTTCTTCTACGGTTGAGCTGGAGCTGGTGCTGGTGCAGTATTAGAACCGCCAGTAGATCTCATATCCCTGACTGCATCACTAACTTTTCCTGGCCTTCTAATTTGATCAGCATCAGGAACGTTGTAGTAAGGTTTTTGTTTAAAACCAATAATCTTAGCAGTGATAATTGTAGGGAATTGACGGATTTTTGTATTGTATTGTTTAGCAATAGCGTTATATCTCTCTTTAGCTACCTGTATTCTGTTTTCAGTACCTTCGATAGCAACACGTAAATCCTTAAACGCTGAATCAAAATTAATATTTGGGTAACGTTCTATATTAACTAAAAGTCTAGAAATAGTTGCACCTAAAGCACTTTGATTTCTAGCAACCATATCCATTTGTTCTTGAGTCATATCTTTATCTAAATGGATATTAGGTTTAGTAGCAGATGCCCTAGCCTCTATAACATCAGTGAAGAGTTTTCTAGTCTCCTCAGTTTGTAGTAAGTTAGATTGAACTAAGTTATCTATTAAGCCTAGGCGACGTTCGAACTGTGCATTTAAATCAGAAAGAGTTTTATCTACTTCCTCCTCTAAGGATACAAGTTCGTTATAACCACAGCCAGTTAATGCTAGTGGCAATAAAACCATTGCTAGGTATTTATAAAATCGTCTAAATAGGTTCATAACATATCCCCTAAGCACCCATAATTAAAGTAAATCATTATACAATACCGATACTTAGAAGAATTAATAAGAAAATGTCAAATATTTCACAAGAAGTTTCACGTAGAAGAACCTTTGCAATTATTTCCCACCCTGATGCAGGAAAAACCACTCTTACTGAAAAACTCCTTTTATTTTCAGGAGCAATTCAAATTGCAGGCAGTGTTAAGGCTCGCAAAGCTAGTCGTCATGCTGCATCCGATTGGATGGAAATTGAAAAGCAACGTGGTATTTCTGTTGCATCTTCAGTTATGCAAATGGAATATAAGGGCTGTGTAATAAATTTATTAGACACACCAGGTCACCAAGATTTCTCTGAAGATACATACAGAGTACTAACTGCTGTTGATGCCGCAATAATGGTTATTGATGCGGCAAACGGTATAGAGCCGCAAACAATTAGACTACTCCAAGTTTGTCGAGCTAGAAACACTCCCATTATTACTTTTATCAACAAACTTGACCGAGAAGTGAAGGAGCCTCTAGATTTGCTTGCAGAAATTGAGTCGCACCTTGGGATGGATGCGGTTCCATTTTCATGGCCTATCGGTATGGGAAAACATTTTTCAGGCGTTTTTGATCTTCAAAACAATAGGATGAGAGTTTTTAAAGCGGGTACTGAAAGAGTAGATAAGTCTGAGGAAACTATTGAAGACTTATATAACCCTATTCTAAAAGAAAGATTTGGTAGTTACTACGAGAAAGCTTTAGAAGAAATTGAATTAATTAAGGAAGCCTCTCCTGCTTTTGACCACAAGCAATTCTTGGAAGCAAAACATACTCCGATATTTTTTGGCTCTGCTGTAAATAATTTTGGTGTTCAAGAAGTTTTAGATACTTTAGTTAAATGGGCTCCAAAGCCTGGCTCTAGGGAAACATTACAGAGAACTGTAGAACCCGAAGAACCTAAATTTACAGGCGTAGTATTTAAAGTACAGGCAAATATGGATCCTGCTCATAGAGATAGAGTGGCATTTGTTCGCGTATGTTCTGGTCGATTTGAAAGAGGCATGCGTCTTAAAAATGTTCGTTCTAATAAAGAAATCAGACCAAATAATGTAGTTTCCTTTCTATCTCAAAGAAGAGAATTACTAGATGAAGCTTATGCTGGGGATGTGATAGGCATACCGAACCACGGAATATTACATTTAGGGGATGTTTTAACAGAGGGTGAATCTCTACAATTTACAGGTCTCCCATTTTTTGCCCCTGAACTGTTTCAAGCTGTAGAGGTAAAAGATCCACTTAAATCAAAACAGCTTCGTGTAGGATTAACTCAACTAGGTGAAGAAGGTGCTATCCAAGTATTTCGTCCAGAGGCTGGTGCCCTACTCTTAGGGGCAGTAGGTCAGTTGCAATTTGAAGTTGTTTTGCATAGACTCAAAACCGAATATGGAGTTGATGCACAACTTATGCCTTCTCGTTATACAATGGCACGATGGTTTACCTCTGATGACGAAAATGCATTACAGAAATTTATGCGCAACAATGCACAACATATTGCATATGACGTTGTAGAAGGACCCGCATTTTTATTCAGTTCACTGGCACAGCTTAGGGTTCAGGAAGAATTACATCCAGCCATAAAATTTCATACAATGAGAGAGCAAGGAGCAAATGTTTACCACAAAGGAAATTAATTAATGTCTTGGCGTTTACTATTTTTTACTTTGCTACTATTGGCGGGTGCAGCCACTTTGGCTGGTCTGCAAGCTGGAGAGTGGTTAATAGCCCATGCCCCAACACAAGCAAATTTAAAAAATCTTTCTGAAGAAGATCCATCACCAGTATTAGGTCCTGATGGTATACCTGTGATGAAAGAGCCGCCACAACCCCTTATGAATGGATTAATTGGGATCCCAGAAAAGAATTATTCGATTAATTGGAAAATTAAAAAATCAACTGAGGCTCAAATGCTTAGCCAGCTAAAAAATGATCCTCTAGCACCATTAATTGATCCAAATTCACCAAACAGTATCTATGCTAATCAATCAGCAAGTAACGCTAAGGGAAATTTTCCCGCACCTATTCATAATCCTGTATCAGTACCTGTTGCTCCTAGTAATAGCAATAATTGGGAGGCTAGTTTCCATGCGGAACTAGCAGAATGTAGAAAAAAAGGATTTGGCGAAAGGGGTGAATGCGTTAGACGCGTAAGAAACAATTACTGTTCAGCGAATAACGCATGGGGCAAAGTACGAGACTGCGAAAGATAAATTCTATTCCGTCTCTTCCATTGAAGATTGAAGATAATTTTCTAAGCCTATATCAGTAATTAAATCTCTTTGAGTTTCAAGCCAGTCGATTTGCTCTTCATTTTCTTCTAGTATATCTACAAGAAGGGATCTAGATACAAAATCCTCAACGGACTCTAGATGGGCAATCGCAGCTACCAAAGAATTCCTTAAATCATACTCAATATCAAGATTGCACTGAATGATTTCAGGTATAGATTCACCGATGCGAAGTTTTCCTAAATCTTGAAGATTAGGCAAACCTTCAAGCAAAAAGATTCTTTCAATAACAGAATCGGCCATCTTCATATGATCGATGGATTGGTGATAATCTTTATGCCCTAAATGCTCATATCCCCAATTCTTAAGCATACGGGCATGGAGAAAATATTGGTTAATTGAGGTTAATTGAAGCTTTAAGACTGAGTTTAAATATTTATTAGAATCGGTTGGAGCTTTCATATAACACCTTTGAATATTATTAGTATGAGATTAATTCTAGGGGTGTTTTAAAAAAATAACAATTTTTTGGGTTATTTGATAAATCTCAATTATTATCATTAACAATCGCCCCATAGAGAAGCGACCTTCGAGGGGCTTTTGAAACAAACAATAAATTAAACTAAGGATGGCTCAACGATAAGAGTCTCTTCGTCTTTTTGAATATAAGATTCTGCACAAGACGCACAACATCCGCAACAAGTAGCAACACCAAGTGTTGCTTGTAAGTCCTCTAGAGTTGAGGCTCCTTGTGAGACAGCTTCCTTAACGTCAACGTCACGAATACCATTACAGATACAGACAAACATTTTTTCTAAAGTTAAAAAATTTAATCTGTGTCTATTATAAAGAATTAAATACAAAAAGCAATAATAATTATTCGCATTCTCATTGAGTTTTGCCTCTATATGTTTCAATAGTGGAACAGCTTTTTTTATCTCCAAGAGAGCACATAGTGGAAAGCGACTCTAAAACCTTCTCCGCATTTGGCTTAATCAATCGCCCTTCAGAATAGATCTTAGCTACTTGCTTGCAGGAAGAGTACATTTTTAATTTACATGATTTTTCTAGATAAGAAACGCCCTTATCATTATCAATCTTCTGGCTATATAGGCCTAAAAAATATATAGAAGCCAGGATGGTACATGATTGACTTCCTGAATTATCACAGGAAGCTTGAGCCGTTTGAATACCTTTCTTCACATTTTTCTTTGTCGAAAGTCCTTCTAGCTCTGAGTATGCTTTAGAGGCACAACTAGCATCGTGTCCTTTACTGCACAATTCACTAAGTCTTTTATAAGAGTCAGATTTATTAAATCTTGTCGCAATTACATGGCAAGCCTCTAATTCTCCCAAGGTACATCCACGCTCAAATAATGTTTCGGATTTTGTTACATTTTTTTCAGCTTTAACACCATTAAGATTTGCATACCCAGCTACCAAGCAACTTTTTGCATCGCCCGTTAAACAGTTACTTTCGATAGTTTCCATTGAACTCTGAGCCATAGCTGGGGTGGCAATGCATACGCTTACAGCCAATAAATATTTATTAAATTTCATAGTTTTACATAAAGATGTGGTTCTATTATTGTAATTTTAATATATGAAATATTTAGTAAAATACGGTAACACTGCATACATCCGAGGCTCAAAATGTCTAAAAACAAACATGATATTTCAGTTATTAACAGAACAATAGGTAAACTTTCTAGAGGAAGAAATTTTCTTAGATTCTTTGTATTTATTCTAATCCTAGGTCTTTGGGCTTGGGGTGCCTATGAACTTTATAAGTATTCTCAAACTATTGACTATAAACCTCTAGCACAATATAGCGATCAGGTTGTGACTTTTCTTGAACAAAATGGTCAATATATCTGGATTGGCCTAATTGCCTTGATATCTTTAATTATTTTGCTCTCTCTTATTTCATGGATTAACGGGAGCATTCGTAGGGCTGGAGATATTATTCCTCACTACGAAGCCGTTGATAATTTAATTCACGAATTAAGTCCAGAAGGTCGTAAAGTATTAGCATGGGTTTGGGAAAGCCAAAGAGAGCCAATCACCATTAAAGACCTTAGAGAAACAAAGCAACAATTAAAGGCTGATAGAGTTGAATTACTTAATGTAGTTGAAAAAGAGGCAAATCTTCTTGGAATAATCCCAGAACATTTGAATAATGATAAAAATCATCTACTTCAGACAAATCGTCTAATGGCAGAGAAACAAAAAGTTGAGCGTGTGCTTAGTAATGTTGACTTGAATTTAAACAAGCAAGAAGATGTTGCACCAAATCAAGTGCCTCAAACTAAGCCAAATGATGCGATCAAAGCTGCTCCAGCTCCTACTCCAGTTGCTGCTCAGGCTCAGGCTCAGGCATCAGCTCAACCTCAGGTACAACCAACTGTGAAACCTCTAGCACCTACTCAAACTCAGCCTAAGGCTCCTGCACAAGCTCAAGGACAACAAATTAGTACTCCTGGTCAAACGATGCAACAGGCTCATCATGCACAAATGATGCATCAAAATCAACAAGCCCAAGCCGTACCACAATATCAACAGCAAACAACACCGCAGGGACAAATGAGCCAGGAAGCTCAAATTTCTAGAACTGCAGCTCAGGCTCAAGCTAAGCCACAACAAGCATCTACTCAAATACCTTCTGTTTCAGATGGTTTTGTGGCTGCTCACCCTCAAACTGCTGCCCAATTTAATCAAGCTGTACAATCACGTGTAGAGCCGACTTTAGGTCATAGTCAAATACAAAATAATGAAGACGTGCCTATTGCCACTCCGCAAACTAATATTCCTAAAGTAAACTTTATAAATAATCCAAAAAAAAATAATTAACTTATGATAGAAAATCCAGCAAAAAAATATATACCTTTCAAACCATTTGATCATGATTTTTCCGCTCGCACATGGCCGAGCAAGTCTATTACTAAGCCTCCTATTTGGATGAGTACGGACCTGCGAGACGGCAATCAATCTCTTATTGAGCCAATGAATGCTGAAAGGAAGCTGAGATTTTTTAAACATTTAGTTCAAATTGGATTAAAAGAGATTGAGGTTGGTTTTCCATCGGCTTCGCAAACGGACTTTGATTTTGTGCGTCAACTGATTACGGAAAATCTTATTCCAGATGATGTACGTATTATCGTGCTTACGCAAGCCAGACAGGATCTTATCGATAGAACTGTTGAAGCTTGTGCTGGAGCCAAACAGGCGATTCTTCATTTTTATAATGCGACCGCCCCGTCGTTTCGAAAAATTGTCTTTAATATGGACAAACCTCAAGTTAAGGAATTGGCTTGCAAGGGTGTGAATTGGGTTAAAGAGGCGATAGCTAAATATCCTGAGACTAAGTGGTATCTTGAATATTCACCTGAAGTTTTTAGCACTACTGAACCAGAATTTGCAGTTGAAGTTTGTGATTTAGTAGCACAAGAGTGGGGAGCATCGCCAGAGAAGAAGATAATTTTTAATCTCCCAGCAACTATTGAATCGACAACTCCAAATATATATGCAGACCAAATAGAATATTTCTGCACTCACGTTAAAAATCGTGAAAATTGTATTGTTTCAGTTCATCCTCATAATGACCGTGGGACTGCAGTTGCTGCTGCTGAGCTTGCAGTGATGGCTGGAGCTGATAGGGTTGAAGGTTGTATTTTCGGAAGTGGCGAACGTACAGGTAACGTTGATTTAGTGACACTTGCACTTAATCTCTATACCCAAGGAATACATCCTGGACTTGATTTTTCTGATATCGATTCTGTCAGAAATACAGTTGAGTATTGCAATCAATTGCCAGTGCATCCACGTCATCCTTATGTTGGAGATTTAGTGTTCACCGCATTCTCAGGGTCGCATCAGGATGCAATCAAAAAAGGGTTTGCCAAACAAAAACCAGATGAACCGTGGGAGGTTCCTTATCTTCCAATTGATCCTGCGGATTTAGGTCGCAGCTATGATGCGGTAATTCGCGTTAATAGTCAGTCAGGAAAAGGCGGCGTTTCATATCTACTTGAAAACGAACATGGGTTTAATTTACCGAGAAGACTTCAAATTGAATTTAGTCGTGCGATTCAGAAAGTTACTGATGAAACAGGCAAAGAAGTAAACGGCAACGCTGTTTTCGATATTTTTAATAAAGAGTATCTTGATCAAACACATCCATACACTCTTGGTCACCATCAGATTTCAACATTCTCTGATAACTCTGGAAATCAACGCTTTAAAATCGAGGCTGAATTAATTAAAGATGGTCAAGTAAGCAAAATCAATGGCGAGGGAAATGGTGCACTATCAGCCTTTATCGATGCCCTAAATTTACCATTGCAATTTATGGACTATCACGAGCATGCGATGGGCTCTGGTGAATCAACTAATGCAGTCTGCTATGTAGAATTGCGTCTTGGTGATTCTCAGACTGGATTTGGAGTAGGTATTAATAAAGATATAGTGACCGCATCTTTTAAAGCTGTTTTAAGTGCAATAAACCGTCACCTTAATTCTAAGCTCTAACAAAGAAATAAAAAGCTCCCTATTAATGGGAGCCTTTTTGTATTAGCTACCAAGAATTAGCTGATCTCCAAACTACTTGGTCATCTGCGTTTCCTTTTGAAGCCTTACGCATCATATCAAGAAGCGGGAATGCCCTCTGACCAAGTCCTACAAATTCATCTATAGGTTTCTTTTCAGCCTGCTCCGCATCCTCTTCCTCATTTTTAACGAGTTCTTCCTCTGGATTATCCGAAATTGATGCTACAGCCGCTTCAAGATTTTTAATACTCTCATCTAATTGCTCGTGAGTTATTACACCCTCTGGTGGCAATGCTGGGTAATTACGCCCAATTGCATTTAATACTTGCAAAGCATGTTTTTCAAGCATAACAACATCGCCGCTAGATTTTGAAGAAAAGGTAACCAACATAATTATCTCCTATAGAATTGCTTTATTCTATTCTAGAATTTCGCACTAAATTATGAAAATTGCAGATTTATTATGGGGTCGGCTATATGATAAAATTTCAATGATTTACAGACTTCGAATATTTCATTCATGCTCCCTTCTCATCAAAATGATCTTAATGAGATTATTTCTCAAGCAATAAAACATTTATTTGATCTAACAGACACTAAAGTTCATTTAGAGAGACCAAAAAATCCAGAACATGGCGACCTATCTACAAACATTGCCATGCAATTAGCAAAACCTTTAAAAAGAAATCCTAGAGAGGTTGCACAAGATATTGTTGATACGATTCGCTCAAATCCATCAACTACTAATCTATTGGATAGTGTTGAGATTGCAGGTCCTGGATTTATAAATTTTAAATTTAATATCTCTGTTCATCAGGACATAATTCACCATATACAAACTCAAAGAGAGACTTTTGGAGATTTTCCAAAGAACAATAAAAAGGTTATGGTTGAATTCGTATCTGCAAATCCAACGGGACCTTTGCACGTAGGTCACGCAAGACAGGCGGCTCTTGGGGATTGTATTTGTAGACTGCTTGAAGCTGCTGGTTATAACGTTCACAGAGAGTTCTATTACAACGATGCAGGTAACCAAATTAATAATTTAGCTTTCAGTGTACAAGCTAGGCTGAAAGGTATATCACCAGATGATCCTGAGTTTCCAGCTGATGGATATAGGGGTGAGTATATCAAGGACATTGCCACAGATTATTTAAATAAAAAAACCGTAAAAGCAGATGATATTGAAGTTACGGCTTCGGGAGATATTGAAAATATTGAGGATATTAGAAAATTTGCTGTAGCTTATTTAAGGCGTGAACAGGATTTAGATTTGCTTGCTTTTAATCTTAAATTCGATAAGTACTATCTTGAAAGTTCACTATATACAGACGGTAAAGTAGATGAAGTAGTAAACATACTAGCTAAGAACGGCCATACTTTCGAGAAAGATGGTGCTTTATGGTTACGCACTACGGAATTGGATACTGGGGACGATAAAGATCGCGTAATGCGTAAATCAGATGGGTCCTATACTTATTTTTTACCAGATGTTGCTTACCATAAAACAAAATGGGATAGAGGATTTCAAAAAGCAATCGATATTCAAGGAAGCGATCATCATGGCACTGTGGCACGTGTTCGAGCAGGTTTGCAAGGTCTAAACTTAGGGATTCCAAAAGATTATCCAAACTATATCCTACACAAAATGGTTCGCGTTATGCGAAATGGTGAGGAAGTAAAAATTTCAAAACGTGCTGGATCTTATGTGACTATGCGTGATTTGATAGATTGGGTTGGACAAGATGCCACTCGGTTTTTCCTCATTCAAAGGAAGGCAGATACTGAATTTACATTCGATATTGATTTAGCTCTAAGCAAAAAAGAAGAAAATCCTGTTTTCTATATTCAATATGCTCATGCTAGAATTTGTAAGCTTTTGAGGGATAGTGGTGAATTAGCTCAACAAGTTGATCAAGCGGATATAAGTTTATTAACTGCTTCGACTGAACTTAATCTTCTCAAAAGACTATCTGAACTTCCTGATTTAATTCAACTTGCAATAAAAGAGCTTTCTCCACACTTAGTTGCATTTTGGCTTACCGATTTAGCAAGAGATTTTCACTCTTGGTATAGTGCCGAAAAAGTTTTCGTGGATGATATATCACTAAAATTAGCTAGACTAGCTCTTGCTGATGCTACAAAGCAAGTATTATCAAATGGTCTAGATTTATTGGGAGTATCCGCTCCCACTGATATGTAAAATGGCTAGGACAAAGACTAAAAGAGTTAAAAATTCCCGCAAATCCTCTTCTGGATTTGCGTGGATGATTTTTGGATTGGCTTTGGGGCTGGTATTCGCAGCCATTGCCACATATTTTTTTAATTCTAAGTCTATAAAAACGGACGGCCAGAAGACTGCCACTGTCCAAAGCGAAACCACTAAATCTACTCAAGCCTCCACTACCAAGCCAACTGTCACCAAGCCAACTCAGGCCAGCCAAGATAATACAAAATCTAAGCAAAGCGAACCGACAAAAAAAGAGGAATCGAGTGATGCCCTAGGGGCTATGTTGGCATTAAATAAGGGGCAGAGCGAGGGAGCATTGCCACAAGAAAAAGAGGCAAGCACTGCTCCTGAGTCTAAGTCGCAAGATGCCTCGACAACACAAGCTGTATCAACAGAACCAGCTGAGCCAGTAAACAAAGAAGCGAGTAACACGGCTGAGACTGAAGTTGCGGCGGATGAAACTGAAGGGGCGGCGGATGAAACTGAAGTTGCGACGGATGAAACTTCACAAACCGAAAAAGATTCTATTAAAGTTCGAGTTTCTGAGGAACAAGATTCTAAGCCCAAAGCAGAAACTGAGCCAGCTGAACCTGCTGAGCCTGCATTCAAAAAATTTATTGTGACGGGAAGATTTTTAGATAAGCCTGATGCAGATAGATATAGAGCACAACTTCTTATGCGGGGACTGAAAGGAGCTAAGGTTATTTCAATCAAAGAACGAGGTATTAAATTTTATAAAGTTAGAGTAGGCCCTTACACATCTAAATTGGATTACGACACTGCGAGAAAACGTATTTCTCAACTTCCATAATTTTAGTAACTATTTGAAGTCCTTATATCAATTACAATTCCATACAAGTGGGCTTTTTTTCTATTCTTAGCACCTAAAATTGAATAGTTAAAAGTTAACGAGATTTTTATGCAAATTAAAAAATATATATCTAATTTTTTCGCCCTTTTAGCATTACTGTTTTCAACTACAGTTTTTGCTCAAAGTAGTGCACAGTATCAAACTTTCGATAAACCAATTCCATCAGAAACTCCAAATAAAACTGAAGTTTTGGAATTCTTTTCTTATACCTGCAGCCATTGTGCAGCTATAAACCCTATGGTCGAAAATTTGAAAAAGGAACTTCCAGAGAATGTGAAGCTTGTATTAGTTCCTATTGCTTTTAATGAAGCTATGGTACCATTCCAAAAACTATACTATACTCTTGAAGCGCTGGGGAAATTAGATTTACATTCAGAGTTTTATACAGCTCTACATAAAGATCGCATGAAACTTTTTAATAAAGAAGAAATGGCATCTTGGGCTGAATCTAAAGGCGTTAATAAGGACGAATTTCTAAAAGCTTTTGATTCTTTTGGGGTTTCTATGAAAACAAAACAAGCCTCTGAGAAACAAAAAACTTACAATATCGATGCAACTCCTACATTTGTCGTAGCTGGTAAATACTTGACTTCTCCAAGTATGACGGGTTCTTATCAAGACACAATCAAGTTAGTGAAAGAATTAATCAAAATGAATTAATTTATCCCTTAGAATTGATTTGTATAAATCATTCTAGGGGACTTCCATGAATATACTTTCAAAACTTCTGCTTTTAAGCTCTCTTACATTAACTTCAAGTTTTATTCATGCAGAAGGGTATAAGTTTGTCTCTACCCTTCTGACCACTCCTTACGAATTAGCTGAATCGGATACTTGTGCACCTAGATGTCCATTATTAAAAATATATATCATTGATACTGACTATCCAGTGGTTAATCAGGCGATTAACGATTACATAGTAGATCTCGTTGATTCCTTCAATTTTGATGATAAGGAAGATATTCAATACAAATATGATCCAGATAATATTGATGCTTTAGTTAATGATATTTATGATTTTTTAAAAAAAGAGGATGAAAAGTTCAAAGATTTCAATGGATATAGTTACGTTTCCATAGAAACTTCATTTTTAGGTAAGCATAAAGACGTAATGATGTACTCAACCGTTAGTGATTCCTACATTCTTGGAGCGGCTCACGGCAATTCTAATCAGAAATTATTTAATTACGATACTGAAAAGAAAAAAATTATCTCTATAAAAGATATTATTAAACCTGAAGCAGTTGAGACTGTGAAATCCATTGCCAGAAAGAACTTTTTAAAAAATAGTTCTAATAACAAAATAGACCCTGATATAGCAAGAAATACCGAGTTCTTTTTGTCAGAAAATTTTGAATTCAATAATGATGGCATAATTTTTTCTTACAACCCATATGAATTATTGCCATATGTTTTTGGACCACAGAGGGTTTTTTTGTCATATGATGAAATTAAAGAATATTTGAAGCCTGAATATTTGCCAAATAAATCTTGAAGTTTTTAAATTGAACTGTAAAATAGATTTATCTGAGCAAGCTTTGGAGGTTGGTATGTTCAATGTATTATTGCACATCATGGAGAATTATCAGACGCCAGATAACTGCCCTACGGTAGATATCCTTTATAAGCGACTCTCAGACGCAGGCTTCTGCGAGGAAGAGATAGATGATGCTATGGATTGGCTTATGCTTCTGACAGAAACCTGCGAGCAAGCCACCGATTTCGATCATCCACAAAGCTTACGTATTTTCACTGATAGAGAGTTTAGACATATCGGTGTTGCAGGCGTTCACTACTTACAATCGATGGATTATCAGGGAGCATTGCCACCTTATTTAAGAGAAGTAGTGATTAATTATTGCATGGCCATTAATCCTGATTTCCTCACCATTTCAAATATGAAAGTTTTAACTTTGCTTGTTATGTGGAATCAAAATTTTCCAGTCGATAAGCAGATAATTCACGAGCTTCTAGCAGCTGACAGTGTTATCCAATACAACTAAGTATTCAGGCCGTTATATAGGCCGTTTCGCTCCCAGCCCAAGTGGACCGCTTCACTTGGGCTCTTTACTTGCTGCTCTTGCAAGCTATTTAGACGCACGCGTTCATAATGGACAGTGGCTTTTGCGAATAGAGGACATAGATACGCCAAGAGTTGTGTCAGGGGCCGATTCGCAAATTATGCAACAGCTTGAGTTTTATGGAATGCATTGGGATGGGTCAGTCGTGTATCAATCAAATCGCATCGCTCGATACGGGGAGATTTTCGAGAATTTACGTGCTCGTGATTTAGTGTATGGCTGCTCTTGCACACGGAGAGAAACCGCTGATAGGCGATATGATGGAAAGTGTAGGGAGGGGACGTCATTGCCACCGAGATCATGGCGTCTAATAATGCCCGACAAACTCTATTCATTCGAGGACCGCATGGCTGGCCACGTGCAGCAGAACCCATTTCTCGAAGTGGGCGATATTATCGTTAAAAGAGCGGATGGCCTGTTTGCGTACCAGATGGTCGTTGTGGTCGATGATATGGATCAAGGTGTCACGGATATCGTGCGCGGGATGGATTTGCTCGATTCGACTTGCAGGCAGATGGCCCTTATGGATTATCTTAATGTGGCAATGCCTTCGTACATGCACGTGCCTCTTATCCTCGACGAGCACGGCCGCAAATTATCCAAACAAAATCATGCAAGTGCTATTGAAAGCACTAACTCAAATCCGATTGTGAATCTAAATTATTGCCTCGGTATCTTAGGCTTTGAGCGATTCAATTCTACAGAAATTAGTGATATGAGTTTGGAAGATTTTTGGGCTAAGGCTTGTGAACTTTGGGCGACTAAATATCGTAAGCAAAACGCTCTTTAAGTGCCCCTAAATGATAGGACTCGAGAATTTCAATCTGACGTGCACGAGAACTTTTGCGACATTGCCCAATATTTTTAGCGATAATAAGTTCATTTTTCATCGAATGCTCCCAGCCCACTAATTCCGTCACTGTAACTTGATAACCCATGGCTTCAAGCTGCAAACAACGCAACACATTTGTGAGATGCGATCCAAATTCTCTCGTATGTATAGGGTGACGCCAAAGTTCTGAAAATGATGTTTTTCCTAAGACTGAACCTTTATCGCGTCGTAATACTGATGCGACTTCCGCCTGACAACATGGAATCAAAACAATGTATTTCGCCTTTTTAGTAAGACCAAATTTCAATGCATCATCTGTCGCAGTATCACAGGCATGCAGGGCCGTCACAATATCCACTCTATAAGGAATTTTAGGACTAGTGAGAGCTTCTTCAACAAGCATATTGAAGAATTTCATGCCATTGGAAAAACCCAATTTATCCGACAACTCACGAGATTTTTGAACAAGTTCAGTGCGTGATTCAATGCCAATAACCAAAGCATCTGATATAGACTTAATAAACAAATCATAAAGAATAAATCCTAAATATGACTTGCCTGCTCCATGATCCACCAATACCAATTTCCCATCATTCTGCAGCACCACATCTTGCATTAGTGGCAATATAAACTGATACAAATGATAGACTTGCTTAAGCTTTCTGCGACTATCTTGATTTATTTTTCCGTCGCGAGTGAGAATATGCAACTCTTTTAAAAGCTCTATACTTTGCTCTGGTTTTATCTCTGTGAGTTGTTCGCGAATATCCTTAGCCATGCTAAAAGCCCCAGTCCCTAAACTGTCATAGAAAATATGCGTGTCTCAGGCTGATTGCGTAACATGCGTAAATCAAAAGCCATACAGATATTTCTCACATAAGTTCTTCCAGCATCAGTAACTTTAAGACCATTAGGATATATTTCTAAAAGTCCGTCAGACTGCATTTCTTCTAATCTAACTAGCACCTGAGGTAGCTCTGGGAATTGCATGGACTCTTGTTCCCAGCTTGTTTCAAGCAAACACATAATATTCAAAATATGTCTTCTAATAATGAGATCCTCATCACTTAGAATATGCCCACGCAAGAAAGGGAATCCACCCTTTGCAAGCCCCTCATAATACGCTTCAACTTCTTTGATATTTTGAACAAAACCATACCAAGAATCGCCTATTGAAGATGCTCCTAGACCAACCATCACTTGCGTACTTGAGGATGTATAGCCCATAAAATTGCGATGAATTTTTTTATTGAGCATAGATTGATAGAGTTCATCTGTTGGCAATGAAAAGTGGTCCATCCCTACTTCAACATATCCCAATTCTTGTAGTAGCAACTTCCCATTTTCGTATAGTTTGCGTTTTTCCTCTCCTGAAGGTAAATCACCCTCATCAAAACCGCGCTGACCAACCCCCTTAATCCAAGGTACGTGAGCATAACTATAAAACGCCAATCTATCTGGTTTTAGCTCAATCGTTTTGCGAATGGTATATTCCATTCGCTCCCAATTCTGGAATGGCAATCCGAACACTAAATCATGGCTAATGCTATCAAATCCAATATCCCTAGCCGCATTTGTAATATGTTCCACATCAGAGAAAAGCTGCTTACGATTTATAGCTTTTTGAACTATAGGATCGTAGTCTTGCACACCAAAACTAGCTCTTCTAAATCCTAAATAATATAAAGTTTTAAGATGATCTTCAGTTGTGTTATTTGGATGACCTTCAAAGCTAAAACTGTGATTTGGTGCGACTTTAGCCTGCCCATCCGCAAACAAACCCTCGATTAATTTACGCAAATTTTCTGGTTTAAAAAATGTAGGAGTGCCACCCCCAAGATGAATCTCTTTTACATTAACCACGTCCTTAAATAAATCGAGATAAAGCTTCCACTCCTTCAATACAGCCTCTATATAGGGCTCTTCAACAGAATGTTTTTTAGTGATTCGCTTATGACAGGCACAGAATGTGCATAATTGCTCACAGAATGGAAGATGTATGTAGATACTAATACCTTCTTTAGTATTAGATTCTTTAAAACTTCTACTTAAAGATTCCAAATACGCTTCAGGTGAAAATGTACTATCGTCCCAATAAGGTACAGTAGGATAACTGGTATACCTTGGACCAGGAATATTATATTTTTGTATCAGATTTTGCATGGATTATTTTTTGCCAGTCTTATTAGCCGCTTTTGTTTTCTTTTCAAACTCAAATCCAACCTTACCATTTTTTTCTAATACAAGGTAGGCTTTAAAAGCTCTTTTAGTTCTGTTGGAAATGAATTTGTCCATCAGATCAGTACGCCCCTCAACAAGCAGTTTTTGCATCTGCTCAACGGGAATCTCCTGCTGAAGAATAACTTTCCCTGATTTAAAGTCGCAGGATTTATCCTTGATTTGATTTTCGCATGCATAGCTCAAGCCCGTATCATACACATCGGATGAGCATTTAGGACACTTGCCTATAGGCGTGAGGGCCTGCAAATCTATTTCTTCACCCTCTTCAGAATCGTCATTTCCGAAATCAAATTCAAGCTTATTATCGTCTGTGAGTTTAAGAATGGCTGAAAATGGTCGTCCCAACTTACTGATAAACCCAGACAGAGGCCCAATAGTTCTGTTAGATAAAAATTCTTCAACTTCCGAAGTTTCAAATGGCCTTGAACCTGGGTTTTTAGTTATAGAAAAATCGCAGTTTGTACAAGCATACCTACGGTAGTTCTCTTTAATCACACCTCCACATACAGGACATGGTGTCATAAGAGTTGCATAATCCCCTGGGACTGTATCATGCTCGTATTCTTTAGCTCTTTTAACGATAACTTGCGTGTTTTTTGCAATCTCCTGCATGAAACTTTGACGATCCAGATTTCCATCTTCTATCTGACGCAATTTATATTCCCATTCACCAGTGAGTTCGGGTGATGTAAGCTCATTTATTGAAAGCCCATGCAAGAGTGTCATAAGCTGTTTAGTTTTAGTGGTCGTAATTAAATCTTTTCCCTCACGACGCAAATATTGCTCTGTAATAAGCCCCTCAATAATACTAGCTCGTGTAGCTGGAGTACCAAGGCCCCTCTCAGACATGGCTTCACGCAATTCGTCCGAATCAATAAGTTTTCCTGCACCCTCCATAGCTGAAAGCAATGTCGCTTCATTAAAATGAGCTGGCGGTTTAGTCTTATTTTGAACGCTTTCAATGGTTTCAGTTAGTACAGTTTCATTAGGCTTAATTTGTGGCAATGTCTCGTCCATCTCCTCTCGACCGTATATCTCAAGCCATCCAGGAGAAACAAGAATTTTTCCTTCTGTTTTAAATTTATAGCTAAAAACATCAGTAATACGAGTTGTGACGTTATAGATTGCTGGTGGAAAAAACACAGCCATAAATCGCTTACATATCAAGCCATATACTTTAGCCTCTGCTTCACTGAGAGTTCCACTATTACCCGTGGTTGGAATAATAGCAAAGTGATCTGAAACTTTACTATTGTTAAAAATTCTCTTATTAGGTTTAACCCAACCGTTCTTTAATATTTTTTCAGCAAATTCTCGGTGATCCTTATGAAGTGAAGAAGTCATCGAAGTAATAGACTTTAGATTATCCTTCACTGTAGATAGATAATCTTCAGGTAAGTATCTTGAGTCGGTACGAGGATAAGTAATTAATTTATGTTTCTCGTAAAGTGCCTGAGCCACTGCAAGAGTTGTTTTTGCTGAGAAACCGAACTTAGAATTTGCCTCGCGTTGAAGAGCCGTTAAATCAAATAAAATTGGTGAGTTCTGAGATAATTCTTTAATCTCCTCACTAACAGTTCCTTCTTTTCCTTTGCAAGCCAAAACTATGGTCTTAGCTGTGTTTGCATCCCATATTCTACTTTCGCGTGCGTCTGGATCTTTCGGATTTTTCTTAAAGTTTGGGTCAAACCATTTCCCTTCATAAACCCCAGCACTAGCAACAAAAGTGCCTATAACTTCCCAATAATCCTTAGGCTCATACTCTCGGATTTTTTTATCCCTATCATAAACAATAGCTAGTGTAGGAGTCTGAACTCTACCTATAGGAGTTTTGTGAAAACCGCCTCCCTTGCTGTTGAAAGCGGTCATAGCACGTGTTCCATTAATCCCAATAAGCCAATCTGCTTCAGCTCTTGAACGAGCCGAATCTTCAAGTGGTTTCATACTCTGGTCAGAACGCAAATTGCTGAAAGCCTCTTGAATGGCCTGCTTAGTCATGGACTGAAGCCAAAGCCTTTTGATAGGTTTTTTAGTTTTAGAGTATTGAATAATGTAGCGGAAAATAAGCTCACCTTCACGACCCGCATCGCACGCATTAATAATACTTTCGATATCAGAACGCTTAATTAATTTAGTCAGTAAGGTGAGTCTTTCTTTTGATTTCTTATCAATAGGTTCGATTTCGAAATTCCTTTTAGGAATAGCTGGTAGATTAGCAAATGACCATTTTCCGCGTACGGCATCATCTGGGTTATGTAGAGTCAATAGGTGACCCACACTAGAGGATATTACATATTGGTCGTTTTCATAATAACCAGACTCCTTTTTAAAGGAGCCTAGTGCTTTTGATAAATCGGTAGCGACCGATGGCTTCTCAGCAATTATTAGAGTTTTACTCATATTTATTTAAGTAAATTAAAAGACTTCCCTGTGTTAGGTGCTTTCATTTCCCCATAAGATTTAAAAATAGATTCCAATCTCTTAGAGTAGTTTGATTTAGCAACCAAGAATTGAAATTTACTTCCGTATTCTTTAAATGTTTTTATAAATGCAGGTATCGACATCGCATCCCCATTGAAATTAATTTGCGATTTTGTAATATCTTTTTGATTTGGGTTTAAAAAGACACTAATGCTTGCTTTGTCGGCTGTCCCTGACATAATACCACTATCAACCCAATCTCTTTGTAAACTGTGGACAATATCTTTTATCTCTTGTTTATGGGCTTCAGATGCTCCAGGTTTATTGTTTTTCATCGCCCAAACTTCAGCGGCCTCTTTAAGAGTGTTTTCTAGCCAATATCCTTGAAAATCAGCTTTCAAATACGCTTGTTTAAGAAGGAGTATTAAGTTAACAGGGTCCTTCATATCTAATTTACCTGAAGGTGGCACAGCATCAATACCATAGCCCACTTTCATACTTCCCGTAGAATTTTCAAAATTAATTGAATAGTTAATCTTAGGAGAGTTATTGATTAAACCTAAAGATATGGCCATAAACTCAGGGAAATGTTTTTTAGTTAGAAGTCTTTCAAAATGTTCATTGAAAGCTTTAGGTGATGCTTTAGGATTTTTAGCATCATATTCAAGCATTTCATTAAATAAAGTAGCAAATAAAGACCCAAGTTGCTTTAAGGATGTAGTATGAAGATTATCTATATCAATTTCAGTACTATAGGATCCAAAAGGGCGACCATAGATAGATACGGACGAAATCAATTGATTTGAAACTAGCCTAGTATTTAAAGGGTCACGAGTAACGACTAATTTCCCATCGCCTTTTCCTATATCAATATCTACATCGTTAATAATATTTTTCTGTTTTCCAATATTAGTAACATGTTCGAATGCCCAATTATTCGGCTCAGTTTGTTGAAACTTAGCTGTCCCCTTTAGCTCATGCATCTCAAAATAAACTCTCTCATTCTTATCGACTACATCAACAAGCACATTATTTTGAGAATAAACCGAATTTACATTGTGCATATCAGCATCCGATTCGTATTTAACGGTAATCGGAGAAAACTTAATCTTGCCTTTTTCGTTTACGTTAACGAAAATCTCTTCTATTTTTAATTCGCCATTTATGTAGTCGTTGTAATCATGAATATACTCAATTTTAAGTGGCTCTTTATCTTTTTTAGGAAAAGCTGTTGATAAGTCTGAGTAGAACTTAGAGTTTTTAGAAAGCGTTAAAACTTGTTTAGTTTTAATAGGCGAAAAATGACCCTGTTTTAATTCACTAAATGGCAATGGACCATGTTCAGCATGTAAATCAAATATAGGATAATTCTCACCACCCTTTAGAGCTGCAATAACATAATCAGAGGAGAAGATTTTTATTCCATCTCCTTTATTAGTCCTAATGAATTTAAAATCTTTAACTCCTAGAGATGAAAGTTGATTATTAAAATACTCCAATTGCTCATCAATAGTCTTAACTGATTTTTGTCCTTGAAGATAACTAGCTACAGGATATAAGCCTATAACTATTAGTATCAAAAGAATAACTAAAAATTTAATCCATCCACTGCTACTTGATCTTTTAGGGCTAGGGGCGTGGCCTTGATCCTGAAACTTAGTGTTCATATTTGTTTCCTAACATGAAGTGCGACTTCATTATAAAATAGCATAATTATATGTTAGATTTATGAGAGGATAATTATGTCATCTTCCGCCTTCATGGAAGGTAAAGTTCTTTCAGTTCATCACTGGACGGATAGATTATTTAGTTTCACCACTACTAGAGACCCATCTTTTAGGTTTAAAAGTGGTCAATTCACAATGATTGGCCTTAAAGTTGACGGTAAACCACTTCTTAGAGCCTACAGTATAGCCAGCCCAAATTGGGAGGAAACTCTAGAATTCCTAAGTATTAAAGTTCAAGATGGTCCACTTACTTCAAAATTGCAACATGTCCAGCCTGGGGACACAATTATCATAGGGCGTAAACCTACTGGAACACTTTTATTAGATTACCTACTTCCAGCTAAAAGACTCTATCTGCTCTCAACTGGCACTGGTTTGGCTCCATTTTTAAGTATCACGCGCGATCCTGAAACTTATGAACGCTTTGATGAGGTTATTTTGTGTCATGGTGTGCGTGAAGTTAAAGAGCTTGCTTACTATGATTTGTTCACTAAAGATTTGCTTGAACACGAATTCTTGGGAGAAATGGTCAGAGAGAAACTTAAATATTATCCGACTGTAACTCGAGAAGAATTTAGAAATACTGGCCGCTTAACTACACTCATAGAGAATGATAAATTGTTCCGAGATTTAGGTGTGCCTCCCTTAAATCCTGAAACAGATAGGGTAATGATATGTGGTTCTCAAGCGATGCTTGCTGATCTTAAAAGAATGTGTGAAGAGCGCAACTTTATAGAAGGAACTACTACGAAACCAGGGCACTTTGTTATTGAGAGAGCGTTTGTTGCTACTTAATTAAATGTGCGATTGGATTTCTATCCTTATCCGTACTACATTCTTTTAATTTATCCTTGATAGCCCTAAATTCCTCTAGGGCTTCAGGATTTTTGTCGCTTTCGCTTAAACCCTCATTAGAAAATAAAAAATTCTTTGATTCATGTAATTGTAAATAACGATTCTTATCGAAAATGTAGTCATCAGAACAGTCAATAAAATAAAGCTGTTTTTTTACCCTTGTTGTAGCAATGTAAAACTGATTCCTACTCAACGATGAAGATTCACCCTTAAATTTATTACATTGCTCATTTACGCCAAAAACCAAAATTTGGTCAAACTCTCTTCCTTTTGCTTCTGATACCGTTAAAAATTGCAAACCAACTTTAGGTGAGTACCTTTTTTTCATTTGCTCTAATTGTAAAAGCCAGTCCCGAAATAAATATCCTTTTGCTAACGCATCCTCTTTTAAGCCCTGCCATGTAGCCCAACCTATTTGATTTCCTAACAATGGGTTAGAAGCTAATCGATAAAATTGAGTATTATTTTCGAACTTACACATAACCTCATATGTGGTGAGTTCCAATAAATCCTCATCAAATAGCTTAACAAACCCCTTGATAAACCGTTGATCATAAACATTAGAGTCATAAAAATAACAATTAACATGAGACTGTAAGAGATTTAATACACTGGCAAAAGGTATATCTTTGGAGGCAATGCTTTTGTATATCTCTTCTTTTTTATCTTCACTTAAATGACAAAATGGCAAATTAATTAGAGTAAGAAAGTAACTAGTTATTAATTTCTCTAAAAAATGCCGATTCGGAATATTAAATGGGTATCGCAGTATAAATAAAAGCGAAACCATTGCTACTGAGCTTGAGTAAAATAGCGGCTTGTTTAGTTTTCTTTTTGTATGAGTGTATAAATAGAATTGGGCTAAGCTATTTTGTACATGGTCCTTTGAAATCACTACATAATCTTCTTTGGCATGTTGTTTAGGATCGAATCTTTCAATTTCAGTTTGATGCTCTTCCATAGACACTATAGGCCGTGTAATAACATCGGAAACTAAATTAGAGAGGGTCTGTCCGTATCTATAACTATGATTTAAATAGGCTCTATCGGAATCGAAGTCCATTAAAAAACTATCGAATAATAAATCTGTATTCGTGCCTCTCCATTCAAATATATTTTGAAATCGATCTCCAACAGCAACTAACTTATGTGTTTTATCTGCAAGAAGTTTTATTAGTTCATATTGTTTTGGATTTGTATCGTGGTATTCATCTATAGCAATCAGCGGATATTTACCGACAATACTATCTAAGGGATTTTCTTTAAGCAATAAAAGTAAATCATGCACTATGTCGGATGACATACGAAATCCGTAGTCAACATCCCAGTAGTTTTCAATTGATCCAAATAAACCACCATCCTCGACTAATGAATTCTCATCATCGGGAAGCCATGAGCTTCTAAAAGAGTCGTAGTTCATTAGAGCTTGTCGCACAATCCTAGCATCGTGAGTTATATGGTCACCTAATATGTCATATAAAACTTCTGGATATGCATCATACATTTCAGCCGCAGCCGCTCTATAGTACTGCATATCACGCATTAGAGCTTTGAGACTTGTCCAATTAGATGCGAGCACATCAATCTCATTACCTTGAAGATAGCCAGAGTAATGCAACTGGTCTACACTTTTCTTATAAATATCTGGGAGAATATTCTTGATAACGTACTCTTCATTTAAAAGATATTTTTTTGCACCTAATCTATTTAATAAATTTAATGCATAACTATCAATCGTAAATACATAATGAAAAGATATATTTAATTTATCTAAATAACTTTTCATGACATCACGGCCAGTTTTACTGAAAGTGAGCAATAGTGCGGGTGTAGTTGAATTTAAAGACCTCACCAATTTCGTAATATGAGTTGTTTTGCCGCTTCCTGCGACACCTTCGATTAAAATGGCTCTCATAAGTTAAATAAATACACTTTTAGATACATGATTAAAAGTATTGTTTTCATCCTTACTCTTTTTTTCTCTTATAGTTTTGCACAAGCTGAGACTATTAGCCCATGTGTAGATTACATCACAAAAAAAGATAAGCATGTGCATATAGTTTCAGTCGATTTATCATGCCCAGATATTCAAATTATAGGCACCCCTAAGGATGAGTCTGGTACTACATCATCTTTTGCTTTAAAAAACAAAACTACTGTGGCCATTAACGGCACCTTTTTTGACGAAAATCGTGCTCCTATGGGTCTAAATATAACTTCAGGACAGCTCATAGGTCCTCATAAAGACTCTGCAGTTTATAGCTTTATGGCATGCACCAAAGATAAAAAATGTTTTATCGAACCTTCCAACAAAATAACAAAAGCTAAGAAAGAGTGGGATTTTGCAATTAGTGGTTGGCAGACCTTAAAAAATGGAAAATTTTACTGCGATACCGATAATGAAAATTCAAAATGCATGAGAAACGGTAGATTTAATCACCCTCGCACTGCAATTGGATTAAGTAAAGACGGAAATACCTTATATATTATCGTAGTAGAAGGTAGATTAATTGAATACCGAGGCTACACTTTATATGAATTAGCTAAAGAGTTTGAAAAACTTGATGTCCCTATCGCTTTAAATCTTGATGGAGGAGGAAGCACTACCTTAGTTATCAATGGCACTAGAGTAAATCGCTTGCCTCCTGGACAATTATATATAGAGCGTTCAGTAGCAAATCATTTAGGAATTATCGACTCCACCCCTACTAATCCTTGGTAGCACCTTTAAGATCAATCCAGCCTACTGGATGTCTTAAAACCCCTTTCACATTAGGCTTTTGCATAAAAATCTGGTTATAAAAATAAAGTGGAATTATCGGTGCTTCCTCTAACAATATTTTCTCTGCCTCTATAAGCATATTCCAACGCTTATTAGGGTCCACTTCATTTCTAGCTCCTTTTACTAATTGATCATAGTTTTCATTTGACCATTTTGTTCTATTCATAGAAGAGCCTGTAAGAAAACTCTCAAGCGAATTATATGGATCCGCATAGTCGTTTAGAAAAGAGCTTCTTGAGAATTGCAATTCGCTAGCTCTCTGTTTAGAGAAAAACACTTTGCTTTCCATACTTTGAAGTTTAATGTCCACTCCTAAATTTTGTTTAAGCATATTTTGTATAGTTTCAGCAATTTTTTTATCGCTTGGATTATTTACAAAACTTAAAGTTACCTCTGGAAGCTTAGAGTAATTTTGTTCCTTCATACCAGCTTCAAGAAGCTTTTTAGCTTCAGCAGCATCAAAGCGGATTAAGTCGCCACTCTCATCCCTAAAATCTTTTGAATTAGGCCCCACAAAACCAGGTGATACAAAACCATCTGCCGTTTTACGACCTTGTTTTACTACATATTTAACTAGTTCATCACGATTAATAGCCATTGCAAAAGCTTTGCGTATATTTTTATTATTAAATGGCTCCATACCTACATTAAATCTGAAGAAATACACCCCAGCAGTCGGAAGGTTTTGTAATTCCTTATTGTCTTTTAATTTATCGTACATAGATGCTGGAATTGGTGATGGGGTCATATCCAATTCATCGCTTCTATACATTTGATATGAAGTGTTTTCATCATTTACCATGACCATATCCACTTCATCCAACTTAACAGCATCTTTATCCCAATATTGTGGATTCTTTTCTAAAACAATCCCTTGAGAATGCTTCCATTGTTTTAAGATGAATGGACCGTTTCCTACAAAAGTTTCCGCCTCAGTAAACCATTTAGGATTTGCAGAAGCTACCTTCTGATTAATAGGAAAAAAGCTAGGATTTGTGATTATATTTAGAAAAGCAACATTCGGTTTTTCAAGCTTGACTTCAAAAGTTCGATCATCAATTGCCTTAATGCCTAAATCACCGCCCTTACCTTCATTAAAAGCCTGAGCCCCTTTTATATCTGAAGCCAAAAAAGCGGCTGGTGATGCTGTCTTAGGATCAAGCATCTGAGTCCAGGCAAAAACAAAATCTTGGGCCGTAAGAGAGTCCCCATTTGACCATTTCAAATCAGGACGTAATTTAAAAGTATAAGTTAGCCCATCTTCAGAAATAGTGTAGGATTCTGCGACTGCAGGTGCCGCCTTATGATCTTTATCTAATCGAACAAGCCCTTCCATAATATTATTCAATGGCTCCCAAGAATTAGAATTAAAACCTTGAGCCGGATGTAGAGAACTAGGCTCCTCCACATTGTTCATATATAGGGTTGTTTTAGCTAATAATGGCGTGGTGGCAATGGCCATGCACAGAAAAATAGATTTTGAAAAACCGAATCTCATATATCACTCCTAACCGATTAATCTACATTACACCCAACTCTTTCATCTTTCAACCAACATTTAACTAGGTTATTCCCTAGTTTGTAGCTTGGAGGCTCCTCGGATAAGCACTTAGATATAGAAACCTGACAACGCTCATAAAAAGCACATCCTTTAGGTGGCAATGCTAAATCAGGCGGCTGCCCTTCGATAGCATGCAACTGCTCAACATTTTCAGCCAACGACGGCATCGATGCGAGTAAAGCCTGCGTATATGGGTGCTGTGGCTTAGTCAAAATATCCTCAACCAAACCTGATTCCACAACCTGACCCGCATACATCACAAGCATACGATCAGCTACCGCCGACACCACACCCAAATCATGAGTAACAATTAAAAGCCCCATATTTAGCTGCTTTTGAAGACCCTTGATAAGTCGCAAAATTTTAAGTTGAATGGTCACATCTAGGGCCGTTGTCGGCTCATCTGCAATCAATAGAGCAGGGTCACACATCAGAGCCATCGCAATCACAATTCGCTGCAACATACCCCCTGAAAACTCGTGCGGGTATTGCCTAAATCGCTCCTCGACCCTATCAAGCCCCACGCGCTCAATCAGGTCCAGAGCACGTTTTTTTGCCTCAAAATTCGAAATTTTTTTATGATGCCTAATGCCTTCTACTAATTGGTCACCGACACACATAGTTGGATTGAGAGCCGTAAGTGGATCTTGGAATATCATTGAAATTTTGTTTCCTTGAATACCCCTTCTTGAGTTGGCAATGTCCTCGCCCTCATAAAAAACACTCTTCTCAGAAGTCTTTGTAAATTTAGGCGGATTAAGTCCCATTATTGCATGACAAGTAACTGATTTACCGCAACCAGATTCCCCCACAATCGCAAGCGTCTCACCCTTTGCAATCTCAAAACTAACTCCTCTTACAGCTTGTATTGAGGCATGTTTAGTTTCAAATGTGACCCATAGATTTTCAACTTTAAGCATTTATCGCCTCTTGCCTTGTAATCTAGGGTCTATAGCATCTTGAAGACCATCACCGAGAACATTAAAACCAAACATAGTTAAGGATATACATGAAGCGGGAAAGAACAGCTGCCACCATTCGCCAGAGAGAATAACGCCTAAAGCATCATTAGTCATAACACCCCATGAAGCGTGAGGAGCTTGCACCCCTAAACCAAGAAAACTTAAGGCCGCCTCAGCAAAAATAGCACTTGGTACTGTCAATGTCATCTGCACGATAATAGGTCCGATAGCGTTGGGAATTAAGTGTTTGCGGATTATGTGGGCATTGCCACCGCCAAGAAGTCTTGATGCTTGTACAAATTCATAATTCTTAAGTTGTAAAACCTGACCGCGAACTAAGCGAGCCATACCAATCCAACCCGTCACTGTCAACGCAACGATAATCGTAAATAGGGAAGAACCCATAACGACCATCAATAAAATCACTATCAGAAGATTAGGAAGACCATACAAAATCTCAACTATACGCATCATAATCGTATCTGTGCGACCCCCTTTCAAGCCGCTGAATCCACCATATGTCACTCCTACAAACAAGTCTATAAGAGCGGCCATAAATCCTACGAAAAGCGATATACGGGCCCCATACCAAGTGCGCACAAATACGTCGCGACCTAGGTCATCAGTTCCAAACCAATGAGCCGAAGACGGAGGCAAATTCTGCTCGCTAAGAGACTGAGCACTTACGTCGTAGGGCGAAAACATGGGTGCAAATATTGCACAGGAAATAAGCAAAATAAGGATTGCAAGCCCGAACATTGCAAGCTTATTGGACTTAAGTTTTTCCCATACTTCGCTCATCTATGAATCCTTCTTGCTAAGACAAATGCGAGGGTCCAGAAAACCATAAGCGATATCCACTAAAAAGAGCATAATCACAAGAACGGAGGAATAAAACACAGTCACGCCCATGATGACTGAATAATCGCGGTTTGCAATAGAGTCGATAAAATATTTTCCCATGCCAGGGATAGCAAAAATTTTCTCAATCACAAAGGTGCCTGTGAGTATAGATGCGAGAAGGGTTCCTAGAAGCGTAACTACGGGAAGAAGGGCGTTTCTTAATGCATGACGAACAATAACTTGCGTTTTTGATATGCCCTTTGCTGTGGCTGTGCGAATATAATCCTGAGACAGAGTCTCAAGCATACTGGCACGAGTGAGTCGGGCGATAATGGCCATGGGTGCGGTTGCGAGGGCGATGATTGGTAAAATCATGTGCATGGTGGTTTTCCATGTGGCTACGGGGAACCAACCGAGATTAACAGCGAATTCTTGAATAAGCCAAGTAGCGAGCACGAAATTGGGAATTGAGATACCAAGGACTGCAAATCCCATGGAGAGATTGTCGATCCAACCTTGATGATGGATTGCTGCAATGACACCGAGGGTGAGACCAGAGAGCATTGCCACAATGATAGACCATATTCCAAGCTCAAATGACACTGGAAATGCCCTCGTAATCAGCTCTAAAACTGCGGTGTCGGGCTGATTTATAGATGGGCCAAAATCTAATGTGAATATCGATTTTAGATAGGCGAAGTACTGCACATAAAGTGGCTCATCTAAATGGTAGAATTTCTTCAGATTCTGTTCTACTGCGGAATTGAGCGAGCGATCACTATCAAAAGGCGAGCCAGGAACCAAATGCATAAGAACGAATGTAATGCTAGCGATTGCAAGAATCGTAAGCACCATAAGCAGGCATCGCTTAATTACGTATTCTCTCATGCGGGCTTCCTCGTGAGCAGCCTTGCGAAAAGGGATGCAACGCTTGGCCTGCGACTCATCGTGCGAGGCTTCATGCGGGGCTTCATGCGGCGGCCTCGATTTTTTTGCGTGCGACAGACGGGTCGATAGGCAATACAGCATTCAAAAGCTCTTGCGTATATGCGGTCTTCGGACATTTATAGATCCCATCGCTATCGGCAATTTCAAGCAATTCACCTTTATACATCACCCCCACGCGATCTGACATTAAGCGAACAACCGATAAATCATGCGATATAAATATCATCGTAAGACCATGCTCTTTTTGGATTCTCTTTAAAAGCAAAATTATCTGCGTCTGTACCGAGACATCGAGAGCTGAAACCGCTTCGTCGCACACGATAAATTTTGGCTTTAAGGCAAGAGCACGTGCGATAGCAATCCGCTGACGTTGGCCGCCAGAAAATTCGTGAGGATATTTCGTGGCCCATATCGGGTTAAGACCTACTTCTTCAAGAAGCTCATAGACTCTACTTTTACGAGCTTCTTGCGATTTATAAGTATGATGAATCTCAAAAGGCTCCGATAAGATGGACATAACATTCATCCGCGGATTTAAACTCGCATAAGGATTTTGAAAAACCATCTGCATGTTCTGAGCAATATATGTACGTTGAGATCTCGAAGGATTCAATAAATCTATATCTTCATACAAAATCGTCCCACTATCAGGGGTAAGCAAGCCCATAATCACGCATGCAAGCGTGGATTTTCCGCTACCTGACTCGCCCACTATACCAAGCGTTTCACCTTGTTGCACTTGAAGAGAGATATTTTTAAGAGCCTGCACATTAGAATTCTTGAGTGAAAAATTTTTGCTTATATTTTCTGTGGCAATAAGCGTGCGGCTTGTCGATGAAGGCATAATTTATAATACTGTTCGTTTACTTATTTTATCTTATGGATATGCTCCAATCCCCTCTTCCTAGCCGAGGCGGAATTACCGCAAGTCGTCTCTATTTGCCGAGGGAAAAATGGCCTAACCTATGGGAATTTCTCGTTCAAAGATTTCCTCATCTTTCACCTACGATACTACAAATGCGACTCGAAAGAGGCAATTTTGTCGACTCTAATGGTAATCCTGCAAAATTAGATTCACCCTATACCGCCGACTCTTGGCTTTGGTACTATCGAGAAGTGGAGGAAGAGCCGCAAAATCCGCATAAACTTGAAATTCTCTACGAAGATGAGCTGATAGTGGTCGTAGATAAACCACATCTGCTCGCAAGCATACCTGGCGGAAATCATCTTTACGAATCGGCACTCGTGCGATTGCGGCTAATCTTAAATGATATCTCAATTAATCCTATCCACAGACTTGATCGGGAAACAGCAGGAGTTCTTGTGTTTTGCAGGCAAGCAAAATACAGGAGTCAGTACCAAATACTTTTTCAAAATCGAGAGATAGAGAAAGTTTACGAATGCATTGCCACAAATGCGAAAGAGGATATGACATTCCCTTTAAGCCGTAAATCATATATCGAGAAAAGCATAGACTATTTCACAATGATAGAAAATTTTTCACGCCCACCAAATAGTCACACCGATATAGATTTCGTAAAATCCGTGAAGAATGGCAATGCCCTCTATCGCCTTTATCCTCACAGCGGAAAAAAGCACCAGCTAAGGGTACATATGTGTGGGCTTGGGCTACCAATCGTAAATGATAATTTTTACCCTGTTTTACTGCCACAGAGGGATAAAAATGATTTCTCAAATCCACTGCAACTATTGGCCAAAAGTATCGAATTCAAAGATCCTATAAATGGTCAAATTCGATACTTCGAAAGCCAGCAAAGGCTTGAATTAGATATCTAAGTCGCTAACAAGCATCGCATTTTCCTCGATAAATTCGCGACGAGGCTCAACTCTATCACCCATAAGCATATCGAAAATCTGGTCCGCAGAGATGGCATCCTCAATCTGAACCTGAAGCAGGCGGCGCACAGATGGGTCCATAGTAGTCTCCCAGAGTTGATCTGGATTCATCTCCCCAAGACCTTTGTATCTTTGTTTATCGACTGATTTAGAGGCCTGCTCGAAAAGCCAATCAACGGCTTCCTTAATGTCCTTAATCGCAAATTCAGAGCGTTTAGCAGCTTCACCTCTAAAAACTTTAGCTCCTTCAGTGATTAGGCCGCGGAAGGTTTCACCCGCATTAAGCAATGTTTTATAGTCATTACTAGCAAGGAAATCGCGATTTATGATGGTCGTATCTTTATTTCCGTGAATCCATCTGTTAATAACAACATAGTGCCTATTTAGCTCTTGATCGAACTGAGTGGAAATCTCAACGGTTTTAGGTTTACTTGCATCGTACAAAATCTCCTTAAGTGCCTCTGCACTTTCGATAGCATTTTGTTCGGTGTCAAGTTTCAGTTCCAAGCCATGCGATATCGCTCTTAGAGCAGGCTCGTCCATAATTCTGCTAAGCCTACGAATAACCTTATCTGCAGATATATAGGTGGCAATGTACTCCTTAAGCTCATCCCCTTCGATTATTCGATTACCTAAATCGATGCCTGCATCCTTTAAGGCTAATTCCTGCATAAATTCCGCTTCTTCGGCATCATCTTTTAGATAGCGCTCGACCTTACTTCCTTTGATACGAACTTTATACAAAGGTGGTTGGGCAATGTATACGTGACCTTCCTCTACAAGCTTAGGCATCTGGCGATAAAAAAGTGTAAGCAATAGTGTGCGAATATGTGCTCCGTCCACGTCCGCATCGGTCATGATAATAATACGATGATATCTTAATTTATCGAGATTAAAATCCTGATCGACGCTTGTCCCCAATGCAGTAATCAAGGTTTTAATGGCATCACTGGCAAATATGCGATCGGCACGTGATTTTTCTACATTAAGCACCTTACCGCGAAGAGGTAGGATTGCTTGGAATTTTCTATTCCTTCCTTGCTTAGCTGAACCTCCCGCAGAGTCACCCTCTACGATATATAGTTCACATTTAGCTGGATCTTTCTCCTGACAATCTGCAAGTTTTCCTGGTAGACCTGCACCTTCAAGAATTCCTTTTCTTTTTGTTAATTCACGAGCTTTTCGAGATGCTTCACGAGCTCTTGCGGCCTCAATGATTTTTATGCATATATCGCGAGCATCATTAGGATTTTCTAGAAGCCATGTTTCTAGATTTTCAGCTACAACTTCTTCTACTGGAGCCCTAACTTCACTTGAAACTAATTTATCTTTAGTTTGACTGCTGAATTTAGGCTCTGGTAATTTTACTGAAAGGACACAGCTTAATCCCTCACGCATATCCTCGCCTACAAGCTCAACTTTAGCTTTTTTAGCAAGGTCGGTTGATTCTATATATTTATTGAATACTCGAGTAATAGCCGCTCTTAAACCAGTTAGATGAGTACCGCCGTCACTTTGTGGAATGTTGTTTGTATAGCATAGAACCTGCTCATTCATGCTATCAGTCCATTGCATAGCAACATCCACCTCAACTTCAACTCCTCCAGCAGATGAGGATTTATTTGCGTGAAATATGTTTGGATGAATAACTTGCTTGTTTTTGTTTATGTAGGAAACAAAACCTAAAACTCCACCTGAGAATTCAAAATTTTCTTCCTTTTCGTGAAGTTCATCAACCAGACGAATTTTTACTCCATTATTTAGGAAAGAAAGTTCTCTTAGTCTTTTAGAGAAAACCTCATAGCTGTATTCAATCTTCCCGAAAATCTCTGAGTCTGCAAGATAGTGAACTTTAGTGCCTCTATTTTCAGTTTGACCTATAACCTTAAGCGGCTCTACTTTAACTCCCCTATTAAAGGTCATTTCATGCACTTGACCATTACGACGAATGGTTAAACGAAGCCACTCTGACAATGCATTTACGCAGGAGACGCCTACACCGTGCAAGCCACCAGAAACTTTATATGAATTCTGATCAAACTTTCCACCAGCATGAAGTTCAGTCATTACAATTTCAGCCGCACTTCTTCCATACTCATCGTCCTTATGGACCTCTACAGGTATTCCTCGACCATTATCCGCAACAGAAATAGAGTTATCTGAGTGGATAGTTACGACTATGTCATCGCAATAACCTGCAAGTGCTTCATCGATAGAGTTATCTACTACTTCAAACACCATATGGTGCAGGCCAGTCCCATCAGAAGTGTCCCCAATGTACATACCTGGGCGTTTGCGAACAGCCTCAAGTCCTTTGAGCATCTTGATGGAACTTGCGTCGTAAGATGGTTTAAGCTTTGTATCAGTCATATATTTAATTCTTATTGTTAATTGAAATAGTTAAAATGCCAAAGATTTATATTCTTAATGGCATAACAACATATTTAAATTCATCATCTTCTGGAACAGAAATTAATAATGATGAATTAGACTCACCACTCATAGATAGAATTACATTTTCGTATGAACTAAGTACGTTTAGTACATCTAGAAGATATAGAGCATTGAATCCCATCTGAATTGGTTTATCGTTATAAACAACACCAATCTCCATTTTGGATTCCTCTTGGTCAAGATTGCTCGATGAGATTGTTAATAAATCATTTGCGAAATGAAGCTTAATACTGTGAAGCTTATCTTCATTGACCAGAATGTTTGCTCTATTTAAATTCTCATTCAGAATAGATCTTTTAATAGTAATCTGAGTCCCATATCCCTTAGGAATAACCTTTTCGAAGTCAGGAAATTTACCTTCCACTTGTTTGGAGATAATTTCAATATTCCCGAACACAAAGCGGATACTCCTACTAGAGACACTTATGCGAACATCGCTATTACTATCTTCCAAAAGTCGCAATAAATGTTCAACAGTTTTTCGTGGAATTATGACTTTAGAAGACTCTGTAACCCCTTCCACTGATTCAGCAGCATGAGATAATCTATGACCATCGGTAGCGACACCATGTAATTTACCAGGCTCTATAACCAGCAACATCCCATTTAGATAGTATCTGATATCATTTTGAGCCATGGCACATGAGACTAGATTTAGAATCTTTTTAAGATCTTTGGCTTTAATAGAGAAGTTGCACTTCCAGTCAACATCAAAATCCGCTTCAGGATAGTCAGCCCCTGGCAATGTTTGTAAAGTAAAACTGCTGTCTGCCCCTGTTAAGTTAATTTTAGATTCCGATAAATTAGCTTCAATCATAGCCCCTGTAGGCATAACACGAACTATGTTCATAAATTTATGTGCTGGAACTGCAATTTTTAGAATATTGTTATCGTCTGAAAACTCTTCTAGTCCATCTAAGATTTCTGGTTTTGAATTTGTTTCAGAATCAGCCTCAGAATCCCTTCCAAAATTTAATCTAGTCGTAATCTGAATGGACATATCACTAGTCACAAGGTCAAGATATTCTGGACTTTTACGAATAAGAACATGAGCTAGAATTGGCAATGATGCCCTTTTTTCGACAATGCCAACTACAGTTTCAAGCGGCTTTCTAATAGCCTCAGTCCCTTGATAAAAAACTTGCATAGTTACCTCTAATTATTCCAATGACCATTAACTTTTTAGAATTTGTTCAAGAATTCTAATATCATGGTTTAAAACGCGATCTTCCTTACGCGAAGAGGCAATCTTTTCGACGGCGTGATGGATTGTTGAGTGATCACGACCTCCAAAAGACTGACCTAATTCAGGATAACTCTTTCTAGTAAGTTCCTTAGACAAATACATAGCAACATGCCTTGCATTTACTAAGGGGGCTTTACGAGATTTAGAATATATATCTGAAATCCTTATTTTATAATAATCTGCAACTATTCTCTGAATATTTTCAACTGTTAACCTACTGTTAATTTGACGTAAAACATCCCTTAGAGCATCCTTACATATCTCTACAGAAGGCTCCGTAATTTTCTTAAAGTCGCAGTAGGCAATAACTTTCTGTAGAGCACCCTCTAATTCCCTCACATTACTCTTAATATAGTTTGCTATGTAGAGAGCCACTTCATTGCTTAATACGAAATTTGGGCAGTCCTTTGCTTTATGTTGAAGAATAGAGACCCTATGTTCAATATCAGGAGGTTCAATTTCAATAACCATCCCATTTTTAAAACGTGAAATAAGTCGCTCTTCGATTTGATTTAAATCGTCTGGAAAAGTATCACAGCTAATGACTACTTGTTTATCCATGTTTACTAGAGCTTCATATAGGACGAAAAACTCCTGCTGAGTTCTCTCTTTCCGTGCCAATAATTGCACATCATCCATAAGCAAAAGGTCAAGATTTACGTACTTACTATCTTGTGCCCTATACTCAATCCAGGTACCTTTAATCATCCTCTGAGTGATTTCCGTGTAGTACGTTTCTGCATGCATATAGAGTACATTTTTCATATTCTGTCTAGAAAAAAGCTCATTTCCTATTGCATGCATTAGATGCGTTTTGCCTAGGCCCGTCTTACCGTAAATAAATAATGGGTTATAGCCGTGCCTACCTACATGCCTAACTACATTTTTAGCTGTGACAAAAGCCTGTTGATTTGAGTCCCCTACCACTAGATTATCGAACGTGTATCGTGGTATCAATTTAGTAGACTCATAGAATTTCCGCATTTCTTCAGGGACATAAACTGCTCCCGTGTATGAATATCGGTCGGCTGTATTTAAAGCAGGTTGAATTCTAGTTTGTTCAAAATGAGCAGAGGGACTAGCTCCAGAAGTATCCGAATCATCCTCCTCAAATTCCATAACTATCGTTTGGTCAGGATCGCTTTGGTATTCTTTAAAATCACTCTTTTCGGTGGCAATGTTCCCGCCTACTTCAACTGAAGTAGTTTCAGATTTATCATGAATATCTTCGTGCTGTTGTAACTGTTGCGATTGAGAGTTAAGTACTATTTCGACCTTAACTTTAACGTTAAGTAACTCTAAAATTACATCTCGAATAGTATCCGCATAAAAATCTCGAACCCAATTCATCTTAAGATGAGTGGGAGCTGCTAGAATAATAGTCGAATCATCGTCTGAGAAACCGACAGGCTCAAGAGGCTTAATCCACTTAACCAC